>CAWEFS010000017.1:0-321804 GCA_963808375.1 uncultured Actinomycetota bacterium
CGAGAGCAGCTCAGCGGAGGCGGCGACGTCCCAATGCGCGGGGTGATAGTCCTGCACCGCGCGGGCGTACTCGCGTAACTTCTCGCGGCCGATCAGATAGGTGCCGTCCATCTGGTAGTAGTGGCCGACCCGCGATTCGCGCGCCGATGCTTCTGCTGTTGTCATTAATTGCTCAACTCTTCTATCGGCCAGTTCGCAGAGGCCGATAGAAGCACACTAACGCGCGGAAACAGAAGCAACGCCCATGCTCACCGGCTCCGAAATTGTCCACCCACGCATCTCAGCATTCCTGGCACGTGGTTGTTCGCGCCGCGGATGGCATCCGCGGATCGCAGACGAAGCCTTGGTGCCGAAACCTATGCTGTCGAGGTGAGCGAGTTTTATACGTCGCCGCCGCCGGATCTTCACGGCGTCCCATCGGCCGAAGGACCCCTGCCCGGCCCGGATGAATTGGTCGGCCGCCCCCGCGCGTTGGCCGTGGACCTACTCGGCGAATTGCACGGTCCGCTGTTCTACGCCGATTTCAACGGCGGCTTGAGGAAGCTATACGCGTGCTCGATGGAGCTCGTTACCGAGCTTTGTGACGAAAGCCGCTTCGCCAAGAACCTCACGGCAACCCTCGCCCGAGTCAGGCCGTTGGCCGGTGACGGCCTGTTTACGGCTTATCACGGCGAACCGAACTGGCAGCAAGCTCACGATGTACTTTTACCGGGGTTCAGTTACGCGGGCTTGCGCGCTTATCACTATGCGATGCTCGACATCAACTGCAAACTCATCGACCGATGGGACGCCAGTGCCGGAGTCGGACCGGTGGATGTGTCGACCGACTTGCAGAAGCTGGCGATGGACACCGTCGCGCTCGCCGGATTCGGTTCGCGCTTCGACTCTTTCGAGAGTCCTGGCCTGGCTCGGATCCCGCAGAGCTTCACAACGGCTATCGGGGAGTTAGGCTCTGGAGCGCCGACGCTCGCCTTCAACGACGAATTGGCCACTTTGCACACGTTCATCGACGGGCTGATAGCCGAGCATCGATCCAGTGACCGCAAGTTCGAGGACCTGTTGGCTTTGATGCTGCAACAGGATTCGGACGGCAAACCTGTGCTGGAAACGGAGAACATCCGCAACCAGATCATGACCTTCCTGATCGCTGGTCAACTCACCACGTCGGAGTTGATGCCCAACGCGCTGTACAACATCGTCAGCGACCCGGCGGTGCTGCATCAAGTGCAGGCCGAGGTGGACACCGTATTCGGAGCCGAGGACGACTACCTGCCCGCGTACGACGACATGGGCAAGCTGACATATCTGCGGCAGGTCATCGAGGAAACCTTGAGATTGTCCCCACCAGTGCTGCATTTCGATCGAATGGCGTTGGAAGACACCGTGATCGGCGGCAAGTATCCGATCAAGCGCGGCGAGGCGGTCACGGTACTCACCGGCGCGTTGCACCGCCAGCCGGGGTGGGGCGACAACGTCGAACTCTTCGACCCCAGCCGCTTCGCTCCCGAACGCTCGGCGGCCCGGCCCGCCGCGCTGTTCAAACCCTTCGGAACCGGCGCACGATCATGCATCGGGCGGCAGTTCGCGCTGCACGAGGCGGCCATGGCACTGGCCCGGCTGGTACATCGCTATCGCCTCATCGACGCCTATCACTATGTGCCGCAATGGGAGGCCCCAACCAGTCGTCGACCCGTCGGATTCCGGCTCGATGTCCTCCGGCGCACTCCGCAGGACCGCCAGACCGACACATCTGGCATTGAGGGCACCGCCGCGCAGAACGCAGCGCAGCATCCAACGGCGATCACGGTCGGCACCAGGCTGGCCATCTTTCACGGCTCTAACCTTGGCACCTGCCGTGCGCTGGCCCGCCAATTCGCCGACGACGCCGCGGCGCTGGGCTGCACGGCGACGGTGGCGCCCCTCGACGACGCTGCGGGCGGTTTCCCCGGAGCCGAGGCCATCGTGATCATCGCGTCCTCTTACAACGGACAGCCGACCGACGACGCGCGCGCCTTCGTCACTTGGCTGCTTGACGCGAATACCACGCTGGATCCGACTCCTAACGTCGCGGTTCTCGGTGTGGGTGACCATAACTGGGCGGACACCTACCAGGTGGTCCCGCAGCGCATTGACGAGCGCCTCGGCGAGCTGGAAGCCAACCGATTGGTCCCGCGGGCAGCGGCCGACACCTCGGGCGATATGGTCGGCACGATCGAGGAGTTCGCAGCTGCGCTATGGTCATCGTTGGCCGAACGCTTCGGAGACCCCGACGCCGCGCCGCTCACGGATGCGACCGAACCCCTTTACGAGTTGCGCCAGATCGTCGGGCCGGTGACAGCGGCGATGGACGCGCGGTCGTCGGTGATCCCGATGACCATCGTCGAGAACACCCAACTGGTCAGCTCCGGGCTGGGTCAAGCCAAAACTAATGTGCGGGTAGATCTTCCGGACGGCATCGACTACCAAACGGGCGACCACCTCACGGTGATGGCCGACAACCCACCCGAGGTAGTCGACACGGTTCTGGCCCAACTCGGCATCGATGCCGGACTGAGGCTAGCGATCAATCCTCGGCGCAGCTCTCGACGGCTCATCGCGCTGGACCGAGAGGTCAGCGCACGAGAATTGCTCACGCACTTCGTCGAGTTGCGGAAACCGGTGACTAGCAGTCAATTACGCAGTCTTGCGGCGGCCAACAGCAATCCTTCGGAGCGTCAGCGGCTTAACGAACTGGCCGAGACCCCAGACGGCTGTCCGCTCAGCGTGCTGGAGTGTCTCGACGAATACCCGGCGTGCGTTCTCACCGGTGCCGAACTCCTCGAACTACTCGACCCCATGGTGCCGAGACACTATTCGATCGCATCATCGTCAATGCTTTCACCACGCACGGTAGGACTCGTCGTCAGTGTGCTTGATGCGCCGGCTCGTTCGGGTCACGGCCTGTTCAAAGGTGTCGCGTCCAACTACCTCGCGACGGTTCACCCCGGACAAGTGATCCGGGCGCGAGTGGACCCGGCTCGCCAGGCGTTCCGGGCCGGTGCCGATCCGGCCAAGAATGTGATCCTGGTCAGCGCCGGTACCGGCGTCGCACCGTTCCTCGGTTTCCTCGGTGACCGACTCGCCGCACAACGCGCCGGAGCGCCGGTGCGGCCTGCGCTGTGCTTCTTCGGGGTGCGTGACCCGGAGGTCGATTACATCTTCCGAGACCGGTTCGAGCAGGCCGAAGCCATCGGTATCGTGCAGATGCACCCGGCCTTCTCCCGCGCGCCGCAGGACGGGGTCCACTACGTGCAGGACCGGATCGCTGCCGACGCTGACGAGGTCTGGAACCTGCTGAGCGACCCGGCTAAGGACACCCACGTCTACGTGTGCGGTGATGGCGCACGGATGGCGCCGGCGGTGCGCGGGTCCTTCCTCGACATTTATCGGGCACGGACGGGCGCTGACGACCGTCGGGCCCGCGACTGGCTGAACGGCTTGATCGAATCGGACCACTACGTCGAGGATGTGTGGGCTGGGTGAACCTCGTCGTGGTTACGCCGCAGCTGTTGCGATAGAACGGAAGGCACCGTCGGTTCACCGAATACGCCTCGAGGAGCGCTGTTATGCAGTCTGTCAGCGGGCTCAACGTCTTAATCACCGGGGCCGCCATGGGGCTGGGCAAGCTGTTCGCCAGCCGGGCCGTTAAGGAAGGGGCAGCCGCGGTCGTCCTTTGGGACGCCAACGAGGCGGCGCTGAAGGAGACCGCCGCGGAGTTGGAAGCGGCCGGGCTCACGATCCATTACGAAACCGTCGACGTCACCTCGCAGCCCCGGGTGGCCGAGGCCGCCGAGCAGATCCGCGCCAGCGTCGGCACGATTCATGTCGTTTTCAACAACGCCGGCATCGTGCGCGGCAACGGCTACTTCTGGGAGAACGAGCCGCGCGACTTCATGCTCACCATGGAAGTCAATTCCATCGGCCCCATGCTGGTGGCCCGGGAGTTCCTGCCGGCGATGATCGAGTCCGGCACGCAGTGTCGCCTCGTCAACATCGCATCCTCAGCCGGGCTGAACGCCATCCCCCGGATGGCCGCGTACGCCGCCTCCAAGTGGGCGGTGATCGGCTTTTCCGACTCCGTGCGGCTGGAGCTTGAACAAGCCGGACATCAGCAGGTCAAGGTCACCACCGTGTGCCCGACCTACATCAACACCGGCATGTTCGACGGCGCTAAGGGCATCCTTTTCACCCCGATGCTCGAACAGGGGGACGTTGTCGAGAAGGCGTGGACGGCGATGCTGAAGGGGAAGCCGTTCGTGGTCATACCGTGGACGTCGAAGATGAACAAGGTGTTCTCCGCTGTGCTGCCTGTCCGGTGGCGCGACGCATACCTTCGGCGCGTCGGCGTGTACAACTCCATGGACGAATTCCGCGGGCACTAGCCGTTCTGGCCGTTGGGCTACATCGGCGACGCCGGTGCATTCGGGTGGGTTCGCACGACAGACTCTGACCGTGCCGTCGTCGATGACGGTGCAGCAGTCGTCGATGTCGAGAACCCGATGGCGTCGTCTGCCTCACCGTCGTGTTTCACCGTTCGGGACGGCAGTTGGCCGGCGCTGGCAAGAGTTACGGCACGCTCCGTTTAAGCCAAGGTACGGTGGTCGTAGGTCGTTGCCATGGGGGTGCTTATGCCAGACCCATTGCCCGGTCCTCGTCTACGCCAAGTGGCGCTGGTCGCTCACGACTGCGAAAAGATTGCGACCGCTCTCCAGAAGACGTTTGGGTGGGCGGATCCGTTCCATGATCCGGGGGTCGGAGAGTTCGGGCTGATCAACGCGGTATTTGCGGTGGGCGACACATTCGTGGAGGTGGTTTCTCCCGCGCAACCCGATACCACCGCCGGGCGCTATCTCGCCCGCCGCGGATCCGACAGCGGCTACATGGCCATCTTTCAGATGCCTTCTCTGGAAGAGGCCCGACGGCGGGTGACCGATCTAGGTGTGCGCGTGATGTGGAAGGTCGACCTCGACGACATCGCTGGCACCCACTTGCACCCCAAAGACATTCCGGGGGCGATCGTGTCCCTCGACTGGGCGTCGCCGACCAACTCGTGGCGATGGGCAGGACCGGCATGGACCGGAACAGCGCCCGATCACCCGTCGGGCGGCATCGCCGGCATAACGGTCGAGGTTAAAGAAGCGGCCGTGGCGGCCCAGCGATGGGCCCGGGTTCTTGGTCTCGACGTCGAGGTGGACGGTGGGGCAGCCCTGGTCCGCCTGGACGCGGCCGGCCAATCCTTGAGGTTCGTCTCGGCGGTCGACGACCGGGCCGAAGGCATTACCGAACTCTGGTTGACACCCGGCTTGCCGGGTCTGCCGAACCGCGACGGGCTGGTCGCCGAGATCGGCGGAGTGCGTTTCGAAGTGCGTGCGCCATGACGGCCCTCGACACCGGCACCGAAGATCTGTTGGCGGAGGTGGCCGATGGCGTAGCTGTGATTACTATGAATCGGCCGTCTAGGCGCAACGCCTTCTCGAGCGACATGGTCGGGGCGTTGGGACGCGTCTTAGCCCACGTCGAATTCAGCGATGAGGTTGGGTGCGTGGTGCTGACTGGAGCGGGTGATGCCTTTTCAGCCGGGGGCGACGTGAAGGCCATGGCCGACCGGGGATCTTCAGCCGGGCCCTCGGTGCCGGTCGACGTGGCGGTCCACCGGCAGCGGCTGAACCAGCAGGCGACCAGCGGGAAGCTGTGGCGAATGCCGAAACCGACCATCGCGCAAATTCCCGGCCCGGCGGCCGGCGCCGGCCTGGCGCTCGCCTTGGCCTGCGATCTCAGGTACGCGGCCGACATCGCCATTCTCACCACTGCCTTCGCTCGGGTCGCCTTCGCCGGCGACTACGGCGGAACCTGGTTCTTGACCAGACTGGTCGGCCCGGCGAAGGCCAAGGAGCTGTACTACTTCTCAGAGCGGCTCACGGCCGATCAGGCCGAGAAGCTGGGTATAGTCAACGCCGCCTTCCCGGCCGGCGAGCTCGAAAAAGAGGTGATGGACCGGGCTCGGAAGTTGGCCGAGGGTCCGTCAGTTGCCTTCCGCTATATGAAAGAAAACCTCAACCGGGCGGTCCACGGCAACCTCGAGGAATGCATGGACCTCGAGGTCACACACCACATCCATACGGGTCTGACAGAAGACCACAGGGAGGCGGCGCAGGCGTTCGTGGAGAAGCGGGAGCTTCGGTTTCGCGGCCGCTGACCACCGGCCAATGTTGATGCCGTCAACACCATCCTTACGCGAGAATTGCTTGTGATTCATGACGATGGTTCCTCGTGATCCGGCAGGCAGACCGTGTTCCGGCAAGGGCCTCAACAGCTCAACTACATCGAGCTCCTCAGGCTTCATGTCCGACTCTTTCTCCAAGTTCCGGTGCGTCTGTCGGTAACCTCGCCCCATGGCTTCGCTTCGTCGGCATCAAGTGAGCCGGCGAAGCCCAGCGGACGCCCGCTCGGCTCGCTGGATCACCTTGGCGACGCTAGCGGCGACGACCGTGGTATTTGGGTCGTTCTTCCTCATCCGATTGCTCGGTATCCACGGCGATGATCTCGGTTTCGAAGACTTGCTGGTGTATCGCGCTGCCGGCCACGCGATCCTCGCGGGCAACTCGCTGTATGCGCACGACTTCGGTGCGGTCAACCACTCGCCGTTCGGCTTGGCATTCATCTACCCACCCTTCTCGGCCCTGCTATTCGTCCCGATGGCCATCGTGCCTGCAGGCCTGGCGAAAGTGCTGATGGTGCTTCTCAACGCCGCCGCCTGCATCACTTTCTTCGGAGTAATTGTTGTTGCGACGCTGAACGAGTGGGGTCGGCTGCGCAGTTGGCGTTCGCTGACCACGCCGATGTCGATCAAGACCGCAGCCGTCGTGGTTGTCGCGGCTGTTGTCTTCGTGCTCAGCGTGCCGGTTCAGTCCACCTTCGAGTTCGGCCAGGTAAACCTGATACTGGCCGCCGCGGCCGCGCTCGACATACTGGTGCCCCGCGTGCGGTGGCCCCGTGGTCTGCTGGTCGGCCTGACAATAGCGATTAAGCTGACGCCCGCCGTGTTCGTCGGTTATTTCCTGGTAACCCGTCAGTGGCGAGCGCTCGCCATGTCCTTCGCGACCGCCGCGTCGGCAATGGCACTGAGCTGGCTCGTCTGCCCCTCGGACACCACCCGATTCGTAACGAGGATGCTCGTCAACCCTCGGAAATTCGGCAGACTGACGTATGCCTCGAACCAGTCGTTACAGGGCGTCATAGCGCGCATCCCTGCCTTGGACTCCCTGCATTCCGCGGTGTGGGGAGTTGCGACAGTGCTGATCTTGGCGCTCGCGACCGTCGCGATTCAGGTCAGCTGGCGTTCCGGAGACACGGTGGCGGCCATGCTGTGTGCCGCGTTCACCGGTCTGCTCTGCTCGCCGGTGTCCTGGGGCCATCACTGGGTGTGGCTGTCGGCGACGCTGGTGTATTTCCTGGTTCGCTGGTCGGCCATCGGCGGGATCCGCAATTTGGTTGCCGGGTGTGCTGTGGCCTTGGTCGCGTTAACGCCGCCCTGGCACTTCCTGCCTAATGACAATGACCGAGAGCGGCTGTGGAACCCCTTCGAGCATCTGCTCGGCGCCCTATACCCGCTCGCAGCACTTCTGTTGCTGACCTGGTTCGCGGCGGCGCGCGTCAGGTCACCTGGTGTGGCTGGGGTGAGTGACGAAGCCAGCGATGCCTCAGAATTCGAGTTGGCCAGCCGACAGGGCAGCCAAACCAGCGGAGATCATCGCGCTGCAGACGCGTAACTATGCCTTCCGGGCTACAACCGTTGGCGCAACCTACCTTTGCGTTGATGACACAGCGGTCGACGTGGTTGAGATTGCGGCCTTGTCTGCGAAATGCCCTGCAAAGACCAGGGATACGCCGATAGCGAGTTCGCCGATGATGGGCATGATCAGCACCCACGCCGGGTGCAAGCGGCGAACGAACACCACCGCAACCACTGCGAACACGACGACGGTGATCGCTGTTGCGGCCAGGGCGCTGATATGGAACCCGACCCGCTGTGCGGCATACCATCCGTGCTCCGAGGCCAAGGTCTGGTCGTCTCGAAATCCAACAGTCCTATTGGGAGGAACACGATTGCTATCTGCTTGCCAGGCCAGTAACCACAGAGCGACACAAGTGCCGACGAGTAGCAGTCCGTTGGCGACCGCGTAGAGGCGAATCACCCTGCCACGTTCAATCTTCGGCGGTTGTCGCGGTTCGTCGTCGGGGCGGTGGTCCGCGGCCGTCGCGGCTCTGCCGGCGACGAATGCGGTGAAGAAGGCGACGAGCAGAAACAGCAGCGTGCCGACGACTCCGGCAAGGACGACCCCGGTGCGTGTGTGTGCGCGCAGCAAGGCAACCGTCAGCAGCGTCAGGGCGACGACGAGTTGCAGCAGATGAAGCGGTGTCAAGCGCAGTGCGGCGCGGTGGCCTGCCACCCAAGCTTGATCGCTGCGCATGGTCGAGGGGGTTCGGATTCCGACGGTTTGATTGCGCTTCAACCGGCCGCTGGCGCCTCGCCAACTGATGACAATCATGGTTGCAGTCAGGAGCGTCTGGACAAGAGCGAAGAAGCCTGCCTGATACAAGCGATCCGACTGCACCTGTCCTCCATGCTGGGGTCGTTGAAGCCCGACGAGATCAATCATTCGACCTTAGAACAGGCTCCGACGGCATGGCCTCACCTTTTTGATGACGGCATCATGCGTCGCTGAGCCAGCGCAATAACGGAAGCCAGCAAACTTTCACGCCGACGCATTCGGCCGCCAACAAGGTGAAGGGCGCGGGTCCGGTGAACGGGTTACGATCGCCGCGCAGCGTCGCTGAGGAGGGTTTTGTGGTCAGTGAATTAAACGTCGACCCCATCGCGCTTCACCACGGCAGCAACAACATGTTCCACGCGGTCGGTGAAGCCGCTTCGGACTTCATCAGCTTTGAGGATGGGCTGGCCAACGCCGCGCCGGGTTGGATCGGATCCTCGCACTCGGTGTTGGGTGAGCTGGCGGCTCGGTGGGAGACCATGCACAGCCATCACAAGTCGCGGGTCGGTGGGTTGGGATCGCACGTTGCTGACGCCGTGGTCAGCTATCTCACGAACGAGGACGGGTCAGCGCAAGTTCTGGGATCCGTGAGCGGTTAGGGGTGGCGATTGGCGTCGCTGACTCCTTCTGACGTCAAGCGCTGGGATGTCGGCGCCATACACTCGGTGTTTCAGACAGCCAACAGCCGGGCGGACAGCTTGCAGCGGCTGGGCGATGACCTTGGCGAAGTCCACGATCTTCTTAGCCAGTGGCAAGGTGAAGCTGGGGATGCCTTCCGGGTCGATCTGGGCAAGGCTCGCCGCGACATCGAGGCAGACGGTCAGGAGTCCAAACGGGTAGCCGCGGGCGTATCGCAAGCCGACGCTGATATTCGCGCCTGCAAAGCAGAGCTCGACGACATCGAACGAGCCGCCGACGCGAACGGTTGGACCGTTACGCCGGACTGGCGGATCGACGTCGGTGATTCAGCGATTGGGCGCGATCCCATCGGATTCGTGGCAGAACAGCAGATGTTGCAGGAGCAGCTCAATGCGTGCAAAGTGCATGCCCATAGCGCCGACCATGAGCTTGCGACTGCCATCCGCTCCGCGGTCGGCGAAACCCAGCCGAGTGCCGGCGGGCAACTGCCCGGTGGTGCCCCTTCGACGCAAGGTCCGGCGAGTAGCGCGCCCGGAGGCAAGCCACGGACGTGGCAAGACATGCTGTTGCCAGGTGGCCCGGCGGGTGCTGGACCGGTTGGAGCTTCGCCGAATGGCCCGCCGGCTCCCCGGGGCGCCGCGCCAAGCAGCGCCCCGGTTCTCGGGCCGCCAGTTCCCGCAGGCTTCGGGGGCGAGCCACCTTCACTGCAGGATCTGTTAACCGGCAGGGCTCAAACTCCTGGGCCTGGCGAGCAACAACCGCCACCTGGCGGCCTCGCAGAGCTGCTGAGCCGGCTTCATCAACCCGTTGCTCTCGGCGCACCTCCGCCTCGACTCAACCCTGCCGACGTCGATAGCTTCAAGGCGATGGCGCGCCAAACCATGATCCGCGACGGTGTGCCGCCGGATCAGATCGATACCCGCCTGAACGAGGTTGTGGGTCGCACCCAGCAGTGGATCGACAACGGTATGCCCAACTATGTTCCGCCGGAACCGCAGCCACCGCCCGCACCGGGGTTCGGTGAAGGATTCGGTGATCGCTGGCGCGCCACCGAACAAGGAATCGAGAACCTTCTCGGGCAAGGAGGGCCCGGAGCTCCCGGCGTGCTCGAGTCGTGGGAGCAGTTGCTCCAGGGCACCGTCGAGACGGCCACAAACCCGGCCGGCGCGTTCGTCGGCGAAATCCAGAACGCGTACGAATCACCCAGTGCAGCCTACTTTTTGGGCGGCAAAACCGCCGACGCCGCTTTCGCATTGCCCGGGTTGCTCTTCGGTGGGGAGGGAGCCGCCGTTGAAGCCGGACTTGGCGACATCGGCCCCGGCGTACTCGAGACCGGGCCTGCGGTTTCTCCACACGCACCGCTCGGCTTCGATCACCTACCCACCTATAACCCGTGGGCAGAGCAGGCGGCAATGGATCTCAATCATGCGTTCGGCCATGGGGGACCCACCGCAGACCTCGGTCGGCAACTCGCTGACATGTCGACCCACTACATCGGTGACAACCCCGACCGAGTGGTCCTCGGCAAGTTCGACGGCCAGGAGGGCGGCTACATCGGCGAATCTCGAGGCGAGGGTGGAATTTACTTCGACACCGGCGATCCGATCTGGGACGCGATCGTCAGCGGGTTGAGCAAGCCGGAAGCTAACGGTCTCGCGTGGCAAGTGAACGAACAGTTTCTTCGTGGCCAGATGGAGAACGGCGTGTCCCGCATCGAGTACACTTTGCCACCAGGCCTCAATAGCGTTGAAGAAGTCTTAGCGCTCAGGCCGGATTCTTTTTCCGCCAAGGAGATCGCGTTCTTGAAAAGCAACGCTGAGGCATACGGTTACCAGCAATTAGGGAACTCGTGGGTTCGTGTTACGGGTGGCCATAAGTGACAAACGATTTCCTGGCAGAAGTTCGGCTTATCGTTGAGCCTCTGTTGATCGAGCTCGGATTTCATCTGGAGGAGTCCGATAGCGTAGACGAAGGCGGACGTAGAGGTTCCGTCGTGTTTTTCCGTTCTGAGGACTGTAAGATTCAGGTTTACGACTCTGTGCGCGGCGGCGAAATCAATTGCATGATTGCCCCACTGGATGCACAAAACGTATTCGGTCTCTACGACCGGTCCGGCAAGTGGCAATACCTTCCTCGGTTCGCCATTCGACAAGGCGTGCCGCTCGAAGAGATTATGAAAGATAAAGCACCGGTCGAATTCCCGACGAGTGCTCAGTTCCTTGAATCAGTGCGTCGTCGCATCGAGAAGTACTTTCCCGTCGCGCACGCCGGCATACTTGAGATGAAAGGACCCGAATACTGGAACTCACGGCCATAAACCTCGGCCAGCCGACCAAATGATGGCCTCGATCTCTACCTTGACGACGACGGCTTACTTCACTTCCGTTTTCGACGGCACGGAGGTTCTCAACGGCTAAGTCGCTAATCGGCATCTGCAGAGGCTGACCGGCGGCAACGCTAGCCATCGTTATTCCGCCGTCCACCGTCCTGACAGTCGATCGTAGGCCGGTGCCGCCGGCAGAGCTTTCCCTAGTCGACTTCAGCGTCCTCTCGCATTGCGACGGGCTTCTGACCGTCTGAACGTGACCCAGGTCACAGCTGCGGCGAAAATCGATCAGGTAGCTTAAGGTTCACTGAGAACTTCGGGGTTCGTCGATGCTTGCGCTTCATGGGGAGGTTATTGATGCCACGCCGGTCATGTGATGTGGGGGACAACCGTCGTTCGCGCGGCACGCGCGCCCGGCGCTACGGCGGCGGCATGGTCATCGCCGGTTCTGCTGCCGGCGCTTTATGGGCCCTGGGGATGAGCTCAGCCGCCGCGCCGCAGGCGCACGCCGACCTCGAGGACCTGATCATTCAGCCTGTGATCGACGCTATCGGCTCGGCCGTAAGCACGCTCGACCCGGGTCTGCTGAGCACGTTGGACTCGACACTTGGTTTGGGCAGCATCTCGAACGCGCTTGACCTCAACAGTCTTGCGATGCCCCTGCTATCGAATGACGTCGGTGCGGCCGCCGCAACCGCCCCGATCACAGTCCAACAAGGCACTGAGCCGATTGTTGATGTTGCAGTGAACGGCGGGGCGGCGACGCCCGTGCTGGTGGATACCGGGTCCAACGGTCTGGTCATCCCGATACAAGACATCGGCTTTCAGACGTTGAGCTTGCCCACCAACTTCGGCTTTGGTTCTTACAGCGGCGGTCTGGACTACTTTTATTTGACGTTCAATATGCCGGTCGACATCGACGGAACAACCGCCACGGGCCCTGTCGACGTCGCCCTGTTCGAATTCCCAGAAAACTTCACTCAATTCCTCGGCGGCTCGGGTGACGGGATCCTCGGCATCGGGCCGGACTCGGCCGGCCCCGGTCCGGGCATCATCACTGACTCCCTGCCGGCCGGCGAAAGCGGCGGCGTGTTGATCAACGAAACAACCGCCAATCCGGCCCCGATGTCATTTTCTCCAGCACCAATCCGGATACCGCCGTGTCTACGCTCACGGGCGCGCCGATTGTGAACGACGTGTACGTATCAGTCGACGGCCAGACACCGGTGGAAGTTCCGACGGACTTCGATTCCGGTGGGGTGTATGGATCAATCCCGGAATCCGCACTGCCTACCAGCCTGGCGTCAGACAGCACTCTGCCGGTTGGAACAACGATTCAGGTGTACGGCGAGCCCGGTTCACAAGACTTGCTCTACGAGTACACCATCACCAATGCGTCGGAATCTCCGACGGTTGTCTCCAGCGGCGACTTCGACACCGGTGCCGAACCCTTCCTGCAAGGTCCGATCTACATCAACACCGCGACCGACCAAACAGTGTTTGACTACGCACCGAACACGACACTCGTCACAGACAATTAGCGCGCTGAGCACTTTCCGCGGCCCCCGCACTCGAAAGTGCGACACCTAGCCCGGCGCATGAAGCGGTGACTCAGCGCCCGGCTAGCCGAAATGCATGACGAATTCGGCGAATTGGCCGGATCGAAGTTACTGACGTAGCTGCGGAAGCACGTCGCGTTCGTAGGTCGAGAAGAATCCTTCGATGTCGGGCCCAACCTGCTGCACGTACACCTCATCGACACCCGCGTCGAGGTACTTGCGGATCTTGCTGGCATGAGTGTCGGGGTCTGGTCCGGAGGCCACCGCCTCGGCGACGAGGTCCGGGGTCACCAAGGAACTCACCGCTTCGAAATCCTTCGGTCGCGGCAGTATTTGGGCCGACTGGCCAGGCAGTGCGTCATTCGGCCAGAGCCGGTGCGCCGCTTTCAGGGCGTTGTCCGCGTCGCGGTCCCAGCTGACTTTGGTGCCGGCCTGCACCGGCTTGTCGCCGCCGCCCGCTTCGCGAAACGCTTTGACCAAGTCCGCTTCCGGCGTCACGATGCAGAACCCGTCGCCAATCCGTCCGGCTAATTCCGCACCTTGCGGCCCGAAGCCGGACACGTAGATCGGCACCGGCTTGTCGGGAAGTGTGTAGATGCGAGCTTCTTGTACCTCGTAGAACTCGCCATGGTGGCTGATCTCGTTGCCCTTGTGCAGCAGCCGAATGACGTCGACTGCCTCTTCGAGCATCTGCTGCCGGACACCGACCGAGGGCCAGGGGTCACCCAGGATGTGTTCGTTGAGGGCCTCGCCGCTGCCCACACCCAGCACGAAACGCCCTTCCAGTTGCACGGCCGCCGTCGCAGCAGCTTGGGCGATGATCGCCGGATGGATTCGGATCGTCGGGCAGGTCACCGCGGTCGTGACCGGAAGTGTGGTGACCTGTGACAGGGCGCCGATGATTCCCCACACGAACGGGCTTTGGCCCTGCTCGTCGTTCCAGGGGTGAAAGTGATCCGAGATCCACAGCGCCTCGAAGCCGGCGGCTTCCGCGCGCTTAGCCTGGTCGATGAGCTCCGCAGGGGAGTACTGCTCACAAGACAGGAAGTAGCCAATTTTCGCCATGCGTTCCGACTACCCGTTGGCGGGTGAGTCATGCAGGCCGCGCGGAGTTTATTCGCTGTGAATCGCGGGAACGTGATGGCGTGCCGGCCCCGGAGCTCGACCCGACGACATCAACGCCAACCCAATCCGCCTGTCGGAGTGAAGGATTCGCGGCGTTACGCAGTTACGCGCCGATCGGGGACGGACGTACCATCGCCCTGGTAGCCGGTGACGGTGCCATCGACTGGTTCCCGGTACCCAAATTTGATTTCATACCGGTGTTCGCGGCGGTGGTGGACTCGTCAAACGGTGGTCGGCTCGAATTAGCGCCCTCCATTCCGTTTTCGACCCAGCGGCGATACTTGCCCGAGACCAACGTGCTGGAAACGACGTTCAGAACCGACTCGGGCTGCGTGCGGGTCATCGACGCGCTGAACCTAGGGCACAGTGGGCGGCTGCCGTGGACAGAACTGGTGCGCCGAGTGGAAAGGCGTGGACGGCGAGGTGCCGGTGTCCGCACTGCACCACGTGGGCCGGGATGCCGAAGCCCGAGCGCTGATGGCGGAGCTGGTGAAGCTGACCAATGATGTCGGTGTGCTCTCCGAGATGATCGACCCCGATGACAAAGCGTTTCTGGGCAATCTGCCGCAAGGACTTAGCCATCTGGCGCTGCTCGGCGCGGCACTCGATTCGGAGTCCTGACGCTCAGTACAGGTAGATCCCGAGGATCGCGGCCCACAGCACGACCAGCCAGACGTCAGTGAAGGCCTTGAGCCAACGCGGCGCGGTGCGCACCTCCATGAAGTACTGAATGATCAACCGCGCTTTGACAAGCGCCATTGCGAGCACCGCGACCGTGATCGGCACACTGGGCGCGGTCGTTCCGCCGTGTGCTGGAGCGAACGACCATGACACCACGGTGATCACGGACAACACGGTCCATACCAACGTAAGTCGTGTGGTGGCGTTTTTCTGAATATTGACAACAAGATTGGTCATCGAGTCACCTCATGACATAGAGCAGCGCGAAGATGACGACCCACAGTAGATCGACCATATGCCAATAGGTTGCGCCGATCTCGGCCATGGAGATGCGTCGGCCTGCGGGGTTGCGCAAGTCGCGGATGACAATGCCGAGGATGAGCAGCCCTAACGCGACGTGTCCAAGATGGATGCCGGTGAGGGTGTAATAGAACATGAAGAAGTTGTTGTGCGGGAAGGTATAACCCCGGCTCAGTTCGGAGAACCACTCGTAGGCCTTGACCGCGATGAACAGCAGGCCGCAGATCGCGCCGCACACCGTCAATCGCACCGCCCGCCGATGTGCCCCGTCGCGAACCCGTTGAACGCCGAGGGCGACGAACCATGAGCTGGCAATCAGCAGCAACGTGTTCAGCACGCCGACGTTCTTACTCAAGTGCTGCTCGGATTCCAGGAACAGCGCTCGGTTCTGACTGCGATAGATCATGTAGATGATGAAATAGCCACCGAAGATGATCAGGTCGCCGAGCACGAAGAACCAGATGCCGGCATCCCCGGGCAGATGCAGGTCGCCACGACGGCCGACGGCCCTGTCGGTTCGGGCAGCGTCATCAACGGCAGTCACAGGCGCCTCAATCTCGGATCGGCTCGCCGACGGGCTGGCGCACGATGGCTTTGCGCACCATCACGATGACGCAAAGCTGCCAGAACGCGAAGATCGCGGTGCCCATCCAGAAGCTGATCGATCCGTTCCACGCCAGCGGTCCGGATTTGAAAACGAATACCGGCGCTGCCAGAATCTCGGTCACGATCTGCCAAATCGTCACGTAGGCAAGCCAGTTGGGAAAAATCCCGTTCTTGTCCATCAGGATCGCGACCGCGAAGGCGAGGTACGCCGCCGAAAAGCAGCCCAGCGATCCGACGAACGACAGCAACGCCGTGTCGTACAACAGCGCGACGATCTCCGGGTTGCGCCCGGGCCGCAGCGCCGCCGTCAGGAAGCAGAACGCTGCGAAGAGGCAGCCGGGCAACGTGCCGACAGCCATCGCGCCCATATAGGCATAGGCGAACGCCGGACTGACCGTCATCCTCTTCATCTGATAGCCGACATTGGCGTTCACGGCGATCGCGGAGAAGCCGATCACGACCATCAACATCCCGAAGCCGATCTGGATGGTCAGCGCGTGGGCACTGATGAACGCAGCTTTCTGCGCGATCGACACATCGGGCCGCGGCGGCGGCATCACCCGGCCGAGCGGGACGAACATGATTCCGAACAGCGTGAAGAAGATTGGGATGATGTACCAGCAGAGCCACAGGTCGGTTTTGGTCTTCGCCCGGTACTCGTCTTGACCGCGAGCTGGGCTGGTTTCCCGGGTGGAAGTCGACAGGGTGTCGCTCACGGCTGCCCGGCTTCGTCGTGTTCTTCTGCTGCCTGCCGGATAACTGCGGTGCGCACGACGACGAACATCACCACCACGTACGCGGTGACAGCGCCGATGCGGAGGTAAAACGATACGACGCCGTTCCAGGCGAACGGTCCCGAGGTGACGGTGGCGGCCAACGCGGACGGCGCAATCGCCAGTGCTGTCGCGATGTTGAACGGTGCGACCCAGCGAGGGAACACCGGTCGCGGGTGAGCGTCGAGATAGATAGCCGCGGCCAGGCACACGCATTGCACAACAAGAAAACCGACCGGGGCAATGAACGTGATCCACGCCAGATCGTTGAGCAGCATTGTCAGCTCCGGATTGCGGTCCGGCCGGAACGCGGCGATCAGCCAGAACAAATCGGCGAGGGCGAACAACGCTGCGCCGCTGATCACGGCGTTGAGGTAGCCGTAGGCCAGGATCTGCGTCGGCGTCGACATCCTCTTCATCTGCACGACGACGAGCGAGAAGAACGGGACCAGTGAGATGCCGAAGAGGTTGAAGACGATCATGCTGAATCGCAGCATCGTCGTGTTGTGTCCGTAGAACGCTGCAACTTGCTCGGCGGTCAGCCGCGGCGACGTCGGCGGGAAGAAGCCCGGGAACGCCAGGAAACCCAAGAGCAGCACCGCCCCGATCACCGGCGTCATCCACAAGATGACCAATTCAGTCCTTACACCGGACTGGGTCGGCTCGCGTGGTGTCTCAACGAGCTGCCGCATCGCCATCCACCTCCGCGTGCCTTCTAGCCGATCGGCTAATTGGCGAGGGTAACCATCGCGGTAGGGCCGGTCAATAGGACAATCGGCTTACTCTCGATGCGTGGTGTCAGTACCGGCGACGGGCAGTCAGGGCTTCGCTTCGATCCGACGGAGTCCCGCGCAAACCCGTATCCTCGACGCAGCCCTTGATCTGATCGCCAGAAGTGGTGTCAGTGGCACCTCGCTGCAAATGATCGCCGATGCGGTCGGTGTCACGAAGGCGGCGGTCTATTACCAGTACAAGACCAAGGAAGAGATCGTTATCGCCCTCACCGAACGCGAACTCGGGCGACTCGAAGAGGCGCTGGACGCCGCGGAAGCCGAGGAGTTCCGTCATGGGGTACGCGAGGCACTCTTGAACCGAGTCATCGACTTGGCGATCGAACGCCGATGGGCAGCGGCCACACTGCATTTCGATCCGGTCATCGTGCGACTGCTCGCTGACCACGAACCGTTCGAACGTTTTATGGAGCGGTTGTACCGTGCGCTTTTCGGCGACGACACCAATCCGGCTACGCGCGTTGAGGCGGCGATCCTGGCCGGCATGATCAGCACCGCAATAACGCATCCGCTCGTGCGCGACATCGACGACGACGAGTTGCGCGAACATGTGCTTCATTACATGCGCCGCATCGTCGACCTTCCCGTCAGCGGCCGGCGGCCCGACGGCGATAGGCCGATCTAGCCGATGACTGCGCGCAAACCCGCCACGATCACGGCACCGCTTGGAGGCTGCCTTGCTTGCCGGTGAGAACCTTTTCCTCACCGGTGCAGATGGATTCAGGTGCCACAGAAGGTCCGGTAGGCGCCGAAATCCTCCGGCGCAGGCGCGGCGTAACGCTCTAGACCCGGCCGTTCGTCGTACGGAGCGGCTAGGACGCGCAGCAGCTGTTGGAGCGGAGCGACATCACCCGCCGTGGCCGCGGTGAGCGTCTCCTCGACCAGATGATTGCGAGGGATGTAGATCGGGTTCGCCCGGTCCATCTCGTCGGCGTCCGGCCTCAAGGCCTGCCAGCGCGACAGCCAGCCGTCGAACCCGGCAAGGTCGATGAACAGCCCGCGCGCGGGTTCCGAGTCGCCGCGAGCTGCCTGACCGAGGTGGCGGAAGAACGAAGTGTAGTCAATGTGGTTCTCCTGCAACAGTATTAGCAGGTCATCGATCAACGCCGTGACGGTCTCCGCATCGGCGTGGCGCGACAAGCCGAGCTTGTTGCGCATACCTGACGACCAGGCTTGCTCATACCGAGGGCGGAACTGTTCGAAAGTCCCTTGAGCGAGGGCGACGGCCTCTTCGGTGTTGTCGGAGAACAGCGGCAGCAACGCCTCAGCGAAGCGGATGAGGTTCCACCCGCCAATCGCCGGCTGGTTCCCGTAGGCGTAACGTCCCCAGAAGTCGATCGAGCTGAACACCGTTTCCGGGTGGTACACCTCCATGAAGGCGCACGGTCCGTAGTCGATGGTCTCGCCGGAGATGGTCATGTTGTCGGTGTTCATCACCCCGTGCACGAATCCGATCAACATCCACTGCGCGATCAGCGACGCCTGAGCCGCTAGCACCGCTTCGAATAGCGCCAGGTACGGACGGTCGGCCTCCGCCGCGCCCGGATGGTGGCGGAGAATGGCGAAGTCGGCCAAGCGGCGCAACAGGTCAACGTCCTGCGCGGCGAACTGGAAGCTGCCGACCCGCAGGTGACTGCTGGCCACCCGGGTGAGCACCGCGCCGGGCAGCAGCGTTTCGCGCTGCACTGGTCGTCCGGTACTGATGACGGCCAAGGATCGGGTCGTGGGCACTCGCAGGGCGTGCATCGCCTCGCTGATGATGTACTCGCGCAGCATCGGTCCGACCGCGGCCAAGCCGTCACCCCCGCGCGCGAACGGTGTGGCGCCGGAGCCCTTGAGGTGAATGTCGCGCAGCCCGCCTTCGGCGTCGACGATCTCGCCGAGAAGCAACGCACGGCCGTCGCCCAATCGCGGCACGTAACCGCCGAACTGATGTCCTGCGTAGGCTTGGGCCACCGGGTTGGCGCCATGCGGAATCAGGTTGCCCGCCAAAAAGCGCAGCCCATCCGGAGTGCGCAGCCAATGCGCGTCGAGGTCGAGTCGCTCAGCCAACTTATCGTTCAGGACAAGCAGTTTCGCGTCAGCCAGCGGCTCAGCCTGCCAGCGAACAGCCAGCTCAGGCAGCTCACGGGCGAAATGATCCTGCAGGGCCGGGACGGTCTTCGAGGTGGTTTGCGGGGCGACACTCACCCCGTCCACAGTACGGAGATTCCTCAACCGTCCTCGGCTGTGTGCAGGCCCTCCGGCGGCGGAGTTGAGTACGCCGGATAGGACGGCGGCGACACGATGCTGTCGTCCTTGCTTTGCTCGGCAGCCGTCTCAGTGGCCTCGTCGTCTGCTGCCGGGGTCGGTTCGGTGCTGGCCATCTGTACTCCCTGGTATCGAGGTGCTCAGCTAAGCGCTTGTTTGATCGCGTCGCGGGCGCGGTCGAGCATCGACGCGAACGGTCCCACAGCGAAATTCAGCTTCGCCGACTCCACGCCCGGGTGTGGACGGGTAGGCGCAATGGCCTCAGCCGCCCGCACTGCGACGGCCAGCCGCTTGAGGTCGTCATCGTCAAGCTGCTGCTGCAGTTCGGGGAACTCCTCGGTCTCCTCCTGCTCGGCATGCTGCAACACCGCGTCGCGCAGCTTGGTGAACTCGTCGATGAATTCGTTTGTGGTGACGTCGATTCCCTCAAGTTTCGACAACTGCTCCTTGGAAGCGTGCTCTTCTTCCAGTCGGGCGTCGACGATCGCGTCGCCACCGTCAACCTCCCGCCGCACCCGCGGGTGCACGATCATCTCCTCCGCCGTCTCGTGTACGGCGAGCAGTTGGCGCAGCTCCAGGAACGGCTGTTCACGCGCCTTGGGGTCTGAGGCCAACAGCACCTCGTCGAACATTTCCTCGATGAGGTCGTGCTGGGCCTTCAGGAACGCGATTACTTCGTCCGGCGTCTGGACAAGCATCTCCGGCATGGAAACCTCCGGTGTGAGGGGGCTGATTCTGAGGCATGGGTTGCGCCCCGATACCGGCAGGTACCCGGCGAAGCGGCGACGCTAAACGCCTTCGGTGAGCCTCCGACGAAAGACGCGCAGATGTTTGCGAACTGGTGCGAGCGGGTACCTCAGGCCGCTCGGCGTTCGGGGTTGTAGTCCCTTGCGTCGGTTCATAGCCGGAGGACCAGAGCCCATCGGTCCGATCAAACTTCCGGCACCCCGCAATTAAGTCATTCGGAGGAATGTCATGCGTAAGACCATTGCTGCCGCCTTGTCCACTGGCGCACTGTTATTCGGCGGTACCGGAATCGCCAACGCCGCGGTCGAGAGCTCGACCGTTCCATCGTCCACAACGACGACGGTGGTGGCGCAGCCAGACAATGATCAGAACCAGAAGACCGACAAGACCGGACTGTGGGGACTGCTCGGCTTGCTCGGCCTGGGTGGGCTCGCCGGACTGCGAGGACGTAAGGCGGCGGCAGGACCGGGAGCAGGACCCGGAACTATTACCCGCGGCCAAACGCCGCACGCCTAGCGGTTGATCTCGGAAGGCCCCGTTCAGCGCTTATTTCTGCGCTGCGGGGCTTTTCCGTTGCAGCGCCCCGCCCACAAAGACGGTGGCCAACTATCGGTAGTGCGGGTTTCGCGCCCGCGTGGATCGTTCGTTGCCTGCGTCGGCGCGCTGCCGTTCGCCTCGGGGCAGAATTGGCGTCATGGTGGCCAATCCGCGTGCCGGTCAGCCCGCTCAGCCGGCGGATCTCGTCGACCTGCCGCACCTGTTGACCAGCTACTACACCGTCGAGCCGGACCCCGAGAACGTTGCTCAGCAGGTCGTGTTCGGCACCTCGGGGCATCGCGGCTCGGCACTCGACGGCGCGTTCAACGAGACCCACATTCTGGCGATCACTCAGGCCATCGTGGAATACCGCGCCCGTCTGGGTATCACCGGCCCGCTGTTCATCGGCCGCGACACACACGGACTCTCGGAGCCAGCCTGGGCGTCGGCGTTAGAAGTGCTCGGCGCCAACGGTGTGGAGGTGGTCATCGATGCCGCCGACCGCTACACGCCCACCCCGGCGATCAGCCACGCAATTCTCAACTACAACCGCGGCCGCACCGACGGCCTCGCCGACGGAATCGTCGTCACCCCGTCGCACAATCCGCCGTCCGACGGGGGTTTCAAGTACAACCCGCCGCACGGCGGCCCTGCCGACAGCGACGCCACCAACGCGATCGCCAACCGGGCCAACGTGATTCTGCGGAACGGGCTGTCGGCGGTGCGGCGGGTTCCGTTGGCCCGCGCCTTGCAGACCGCACAACGCCACGACTACCTGCACGCCTACGTCGACGACCTGCCGAATGTGGTGGACATCGACGCTATCCGCGACGCTGGGGTGCGGATCGGCGCCGACCCGCTCGGCGGTGCCAGCGTCGACTATTGGGCGGTGATCGCCGAACGGCACGGCCTGGACCTGACCGTCGTCAATCCGCTGGTGGATGCGACTTGGCGCTTCATGACGCTGGACACCGATGGCAAGATCCGGATGGACTGCAGCTCGCCGAATGCGATGGCCGCCCTGATCGCTAACCGGGAGCGCTACCAGATCGCTACCGGCAACGACGCGGATTCTGACCGGCACGGCATCGTCACTCCCGACGCCGGACTCCTCAACCCGAACCACTACCTGGCCGTGGCCATCGACTACCTCTACACGCACCGGCCGTCCTGGCCGACCAGCGTCGCAGTCGGCAAGACCGCGGTCAGCTCCGCAATCATCGACCGGGTGGTCGCCGGCCTCGACCGCAAGCTTCTAGAGGTGCCGGTCGGGTTCAAGTGGTTCGTCGACCCGCTGACCGGCGGCACCATCGGATTCGGTGGCGAAGAGTCGGCGGGCGCGTCGTTCCTGCGCCGCGACGGATCGGTGTGGACCACCGACAAAGACGGCATCATCCTGGCGTTGCTGGCGTCGGAGATCCTGGCCGTCACCGGCGTGACGCCATCGCAGCGCTACGCGCAGTTGGCCGACCGATACGGTGCGCCGGTGTATGCGCGGATTGATGCGCCCGCCGACCGCGCGCAGAAGGCCATGCTGGCCAAGCTGTCCGCCGAGCAGGTGACCGCCACGGAGCTGGCGGGGGAGCCGATCACCGCCAAGCTCACGCACGCACCCGGCAATGGCGCACCGCTGGGCGGACTGAAGGTGACGACGGCCGACGCCTGGTTCGCCGCGCGGCCGTCGGGCACCGAAGATGTCTATAAGATTTACGCGGAATCGTTCCGCGGACCCGAGCACCTCGCCGAAGTTCAACAAGCGGCGCAGCAGATCGTGGACAAAGTGGTCGGATGACGGCTGATCAGCGACTTTGAACGCTCAATGTCGGTGGTGTAGCTTCGATGGGCACACCTCAACGGGGCTATGGCGCAGCTGGTAGCGCACCACACTGGCAGTGTGGGGGTCAGGGGTTCGAGTCCCCTTAGCTCCACCCTTCGAACTGCGGTAATAGTCATTGACGACCGTTCCAACCGGGCCTGGTTTGCTGACTTTAGGGATGTAGGTTCCACTGGCCGCAATCCTGGGCCAGGACATCGTTGACGTCGACTTCCAGCCCGCCGACCAACGGGCCTGGATTCGACGCGGTGCTCACCACACGCTGGTAGAGAACTGCGGCGGGGTCGATCCGATCGCCAGACCAGGCCCGGGTCTGCCAGGCCCACCGATGGCCGGGGGTGCGCGAATTCCCGATAACGCCGTCGGCAGCGGCCCACTGGCACGTATCAATACCCCCGTAGATGCCGGTGCGCTGCACTCCGAGCACCGAGTTGATTCCGCGAAACCACTGCAGCGCGACCGTGTTCCAGGTGTCGCGGCTGACGTCCTCGTCGATGGTGAAGAAGATCGGTGCGCTCTGGCCCCCACCTGCCGCGGTATGCAGCTGCCAAGCGGTGCGAGCGTCGGCGACGCCGCCGGCGAACCCGCGCGTGAAGTCCGACGGTGCCGTCCCGCCCGGCTTGCCGTATTGGTAGTTGCTGACGATCACCAGCCCGGCAGCCTTCAGTGACTCGGCATAGGGTCGGGTGATCGGCTTGGCGCCGAAGGACGAGCCGGGACGCGACAGCGAGACGTAGTTGACCACCCCGGAATAGCCGGCAGCCCGGATTTGGTCAGCTGGTATCTGGCGCGCGGCGAAGTCGATCAATTTTGGAGCGGCGGCCGCCGCCGTGGGCGCGTTCGCACCTGCCGACGCCGCCCCCAGCCCGGCCAGGGCCGATGCAACGGCGGCGTAGCGCAGTGCGTCACGCCGGGAAACCGGACGTGATCGCCGAAGGCTAAGAGTCCTCGGCGAGTCCTGCATCGCGCGATGTTAACAACGTGACTGCTGTAAACGATGTAGCCTCGCTGGCCGAGTTCAGTCCGGGTTCTGTGCCCGTTTCACTGGCCGAAGTGTTCGCCCGGCCCGCCGGCCTGACCGTACAGAATCTGGCTCAACACGCCGCCTCCCGAATGCTGGAAGTGCTAGGAGTTTGGCTCCGCGCAGGTGCAACACGGGCAATTAATGCCTGCCGGTGCCATTACTTTGCGATCGCGGTCAGCGCTCTGGCTTCCCCGGCTGCCGGTTGGCGATCGCGCCGTAGCTTGCCCTCTAAACGAGCCGAGGTCGCGAATGGAACTCCGCGTGGTGGCGGGCGAGAACGTCGTCACCGAAATCCGCTGTGGGGTCTCGCCAGACAGTGTGGATATGGTTGACGTCCCGCTGAGTGTTGTCGTACTCGGCAAGTAGTCGTGGTCCCTGTAGCCGGTAGTAGTGCGGTTGGCCGCGCTCTGTACCGCCGGCCCACGCGAAGTGCACGGCAGCGAGTTTGTCACCCCGGAACTTTTCGGCCTCCTGTTCGGCAAGCTCTTCTGGGATCCTGCCGATGAAGACGTCGAGAACCGCTTCAAGCAGCTCACGCTGACTCTGCGTCATGGCCGCTGCGGCAATGCCTTTCGGTGCCGCGGTAAGACTCAATGCGTGGTGATGTTTCGGCTGCAGCCCGGCCTTCGCCTCCGCCGTCTCCTGCATGGCGTGTACCCGGTCGCGCAGCCGTGGCTCGGAGAACCTCCCGCGCCATACGTCGGGAAGCGGCATCATCACATCACCATCGCTTAGTCGCGCGCGGTTACCGCCCACGATGTCCACCGGGGCGACCGAGCTGATCATCGCCTCTGCTGCCTGTCCCTCATCGAGTGACCGGACCAATTCGCGCGCAAGATCCTCAGCCGCCCCCAAGGGTCGGAGCAGGTGTCCGCCGAGCAGCGGGGACGCCGCCGGGTCCGCGCCCAGGAAGCTCGGCGAGCTGGAGACCACCGCACCGCGCACGACCGAATGCTGCACGGAAATGTGGTGGCCGCCGAAACGCCACGACCACGGACCCTGCAGGTCGGGTTCGCCAAACACCTTGAGCCAGTACATCTGTGGATCGCGTCCACGTTCGCGGCCCCAGTCCGTTCGCCAGCCCTCGACTTGGTCAAGGACGTTCTCCAGCCCCATGATCGTTGTCGCGGTGACATAGCCGGGTTTGGAGAGTCCGGCCGCGACGAGCTGCATTGCGCGGCTTTGCTGGGCGGGCCTCATCTGTGCCAGTGCCAACCCCCCATGATCGGTGGGGGTGTAGTACCACCGGTGGCGTTCTTCATCGGAAGGCCACGGCGACTGTGCCTCAAGGCGTTGATCGTCAGTGAGCTCAGTGAGCCATGCCCGTGCAGCGTCGACCATGCGCTCGGCCGGCGAGCGATGCATCAAGTCCTCCCGAGTTCAAATGAGCTGAATCGCAGCCCTGATGCACGGACGCTGGTCAGCATGATTCCATTATCGACTGTGTGGTGATAGAGCATGCACCGACGGCGATTTCGTCGTTGGCATCCTCGTAAAGGGGTGAGGAGGTCACTTACGCGCCTACAGTGTCACATCACCGCCCGAGCTCTGGCTACAGGCCGCGATACCTCTCGGCGGCGCGATCACGGCGCAGCGCCCACTTCACGCCGCATACCGGGACATTCTCCATGCGCTCAAGACCGGCAAAGTGGAGCTGGCAGCGGAAAGGGCAATACGGCCAAGGCGCAGCGTACGGTACTAAGTATGGCTAACGAACCTGCAGTACCGGATTTCGATCAGTTGTATCGCAACGACCAGTCGGCGGACGGCTTGCCGGTGTTAACACCGTGGGATATCGGTGGTCCGCAGCCGATGGTGCAGCAATTGGTGGCCTACGGAGCGGTCCGTGGCGAGGTGCTCGACCCGGGAACCGGCCCGGGGCACCATGCAATCTATTACGCGTCAAAAGGCTACTCAGCCACGGGAATCGACGCTTCGCCTGCAGCGATCGAGCGCGCCAAGCGCAACGCCGAGCGGGCCGGGGTGCAGGTGAACTTTCAGGTAGCCGACGCGACGAAGCTCGACGGCTTAGAGAACCGTTTCGACACCGTCGTCGACAGCGCGTTTTACCACGTCTTTCAAGACGACGAAGAGACGCAGACGCGATACATGCAGGCATTACACCGAGCGACCAAACCCAATGCTCGCCTATTTATGTTCGAGTTCGGTCGCCACAACGTCAACGGGCTGCAGTGGGACGGGCTGCCGAAGGAGAATTTCGAGCGGGTGCTACCGGCGGGTGGGTGGCGACTGGATTACTTGGGTCCGACCGCTTACCAAGCCCACTTCAGCCCCGAGACGTTCGCCTTGATGTCCCAAGTCAGCGCCAACCCTGAAATGGCGGAGCGGATGAGGCCGGTGCAAGAGCAGATCCGCATCCTTGATCCACTGCTGGAAAACCATCGAGTGCACCTGCCGGTCTGGGCTGTGGCCGCTACCCGTCTCGATTGAGCGAGTACGGCAGCGGCAGAGGGCGATCAGTGCCGCTCTGGCGGATGACCCATCGGTGACGGCCTGGAGTGGCTCCCGGCGTCGCTGGCAGTGGTGCTCCCGCTCTAGTGATCGCTGGGGCGCAAAGTCATTTCCATGGCCAGAAGTCGCCTTCTTGATACCATCGCGCTACGCGATCAATACCACCGTCGTCGCCGACGGTCAGAAGAGTGAAGTGCGGCGCGAGAAGTGCCGCGGAGCACCTAGGCCTGTGCACTGCGCACAACTCACCGTGATCAGACCGATTACAAGCCCTAAGCGGTTGTCCAGAACGCGTCGAAGCTCGGCAGCGTCTCGGCAGGACCACCGAGGAACAAGTATCGTGGCGCAGGCAAGTCGAAACGTTCGACGCAGCGGCCGAAACCTCCGCCCCTGCTCACGACCCACTTTCGCGTGGCTTCGCCACGGCCACCTGACCGCAGAGGTCACCCGAGTCGGAGAGATAAGGTTGAGGAAGATGTGCACCAACCGGGGCAACCCGCAGGGCGGAGCCGACCGGTGAAATGTAATGCGTGAGGAGCTTGACGAGCTGCGGGCGGCTCGCGACCAGCTAGAACAGCTGGTTGAGGTCATCGTGGAGATCGGCTCGAACCTCGACCTGGACGTGACGCTGCATCGCATCGTCGACGCGGCCGTACAGCTAACCGGCGCGCGCTATGGAGCGCTGGGTATCCGGGGACCTGAAGGGAACCCGGTTTCTTTCATCCACGCGGGTATCAATGAAGACACCGCGCGACTGCTCGGTGAAGTGCCGGTGGGTGAGGGCCTTCGCGTCGAGGATGTGAGCGCTGATCCGAAGGCTGCCGGGCTTCACGCCCTCGCCCCGGAGATCCGAACACTGCTCGGGACACCGATTACGGTCCGGGGTGCGGATTTCGGCCATCTCTACCTCGCCGACGACCGGCCCGGGCGGGTGTTCTCCACTTCCCAAGAGGGCGCCGTGCGAGCGCTGGCATCGGCGGCAGCGGTCGCCATCGACAACGCTCGGATGTTCGAGCGTGAACGCGAATCCGCGAAGTGGACCAAGGCCAGCCGCGAGATCACCACCGCACTGCTGTCCGGCGACCCGCAGACCGGGCCGTTGCAGCTGATCGTCAACCGGGCGCTCGACTTGGCCGGCGCCGAACAGGCCATTCTGCTGGTTCCGAGCGAACCTGATCTGCCCGCCGACGAAGTCGACACCTTGGTCGTGGCGGCTACGGCCGGCCGGTATGCCTCGGAAGTTATCGGCCGACAGGTTCCCATGGCCGGCTCTACCACCGGTGGTGTCGCACGTCGCGGGATACCGCTGATCACCGACTCCTTCCAGTACCCGATCGAGGGGTTTACCGATGTCGGGGAACGCTCGGCGATCGTCATACCGCTGATTGCGGACGACGCGGTGCTCGGCGTTATCGCGGTCGCGCGCAACCCGCAGCAACCGCCGTTCGGCAACGATTACCTGCAGCTAGTCAGCGACTTCGCCCGGCATGCTGCCATCGCGCTGGCGTTAACGGCTGGCCGCGAACACGCGCTCAACCAGCAACTCGCGCAAGCCGACACTGTCGATGAGGCCGTGCAAACCGCAGCTGAGGAACTGCGCAGGCTCTGGCGGGCCCGTCGTGTGCTGGCCGTCACCTTCCCCGCTCACAACGTCGCCACGGAGAAGACACTCAACGCCCCGGAGCTGGTGTCTGTGGGCGAGCCGGCGCGTTGGGACGACCTCCCGTCGGACACCCGACAGCTGCTCAGCTCGTTGCGCGCCGGCGACTTACTTACCCCTTGCATCACCAAGCCGGGAACCGCGGGCATCGCTTTGCAGCATCCGGAGGGTGTGCTCGTCGTCTGGCTGGACCTGGCCGAACAACGGCCGTTCACGCTCGAGGACCAGACCCTACTGACCGTGTTGGCCGGCCGCCTGGGCCAAGGACTGCATCGGGTGCACCAGGTCGATCAGCAACGCGAGACTGCGCTGGCCCTGCAGCACGCCATCCTGGGTCCCGCTCAGCTGCCGCGCGGATTCGCGGTGCGCTACCAGGCGGCCAGCCGGCCGCTCCAAGTCGGTGGAGACTGGTATGACGTCGTCGACCTGGAGGACGGGCGCATCGCTTTGGTCGTCGGCGACTGTGTCGGCCACGGGCTGGCGGCGGCCACCGTGATGGGACAGCTGCGCAGCGCTTGTCGAGCACTGTTGCTCGACAACCCCAACCCCCGGTCCGCTCTGGCGGGGCTGGACCGCTTCGCTGCACGGCTGCCCGGCGCGGAATGCACCACCGCGGTGTGTGCGGTGCTGAATCCCGCCACCGGCGAATTGGTCTATTCCAGTGCTGGGCATTTGCCGCCCATTCTGGTTCACCCCGACGGCACGAGTCACAAACTGGAAGAGGGGCACACCATTCCGCTGGGACTGCGGCCCGACCGGCCCCGCCCCGAGGCCCGCGTGTCAATGCCGGCGCGAGCGACGCTGCTGCTCTACACCGATGGCCTCGTCGAGCGCCGGCGCAGCTCACTGGACGACGGCATCGCTCGCGTCTCCGCCCTTATCGAGGACGGCCGTGACTGCGCACTCGATGATCTGGCGAATCAGATCATGTCCCGTCTCGCGCCCAGCGGCGGCTATCAGGACGATGTCGTTCTTCTGCTCTACCGCCATCCCGCGCCGCTGGAGATGGAGTTCCCCGCACACGTCAACCAACTCGATCGCGTCCGCGCTGCCCTGCGCAGCTGGCTGACTCGATCTCGCGTCAGTTCGGATCAGGCTTATGACGTCCTGATCGCCGCCGGAGAAGCCGTTGCCAACGCCATCGAGCACGGTCATCGTCACAGTCCGGATGGAATTGTCAGCCTGTGCGCTACCGCACTGGTCGACCAGCTCCAAGTGACCATCACCGACACCGGCTCATGGAGGCCCCCCCAACCGTCCACCGACTCACGGCGAGGCCGGGGGATCACTCTCATGCAAGCGCTCATGCACGACGTGGCCATCGATCTCGACCCGGCCGGAACGACTGTCCACCTATCCATGAGGATCGCCTGATGCCGACACCGCTCACTGTGGACACCGCCCCCGGCCACAATGGCGAACTGATACTCACGGCGGCGGGGGAGATCGACCTGAGCAACATCGAGATTTTCACCGAAGCCCTCGCCGCGGCCACCGCCCAGTCCGCCGAGCGCGGCGAGACGTTGACCCTCGACCTCAGCGCGGTCGACTACCTGGACAGCGCGGCCATCAACGCCCTGTTCATCCATGCTGAGCGGATTCACGTGATCGCCGACACGCGCCTGATCCGGGTGTTTGCCATCAGTGGCCTGTCCGAACTGACCACGATGGAACCGGCGCCGCCCAAGGCGGCGCACTAACCCGTCGATATAGTCCGCCGGGCCGGTAACCTTTCGCCGTGACCGCCTCGACCTCGGATTCGGTGAGGCCGAATAGGAAAAAGTTCTCCGGCCTTGCTTCGTCGCGCATCTCGACGTTGGCGCCATCGAATGTGCCGAGTGCGAGAGCGTCATTGATCATGAAGCTCATGTTGTCGATTGCGTTACCTCGGTGACCGCGCTGCCGTCACCGAGTGCTCCACAGGCCCAGTCGGCCTCTGAGTACGGCGGCGGCATCTGGGCTCGCGTCACCAGGTCTGTTCGGCCGCGCGCACCAGCATGTGGTTGATCGCCACTCGGCGGTTGCGGGTCACCATGTACAGCACCGCGTCGGCGATGTCTTCCGGTTGCATCTTGGTGATGTCCGCGGTCTGACGGTCGAACGCCTCGCGGGATTCCGTCGGCAAGTGGCTGCTGATCTCGGTGTCAACGGTGCCCGGCCCCACCACACCGACGCGCACCCTCTTGTCGATCACCTCTTGGCGGACGCCCTCACTGAAAGCGTTGACACCGAATTTCGTCAACGAGTAGACCGCAGTGCCCGGCCGGGCGACCCAACCGGCGGTGGAACTGATCGTGACCAGATCAGCGACGCCTCGTGCCGCGCTGGCGGCCGCCTCGATGAGATGGGGCAGCACAGCGCGGGTGACGTATAGGACACCGAGCACATTGACAGCGACCAGATCGTCCCAGTCCGTCAGGCGGGCCTCGGCGGCATAGCCCATTCGGATCAGGCCGGCGTTGTTCACCACGATGTCGAGCCGGCCGAACTCGTTGACGGCACCGTCGACCGCCTGCGCCACCTGGTGGGCATCGGTGACGTCGGCAGGAACCAGAAATGCTGATCCGCCCGAGGATTCAATCTCGATCTTCAAGGCGTGCAGCCGATCCGCGCGCCGTGCGAGCAGGGCGACTGCGGCACCCTCGGCAGCGAGTGCGTGTGCCGTCGCGGCGCCGATACCGCTGCTGGCGCCCGTCACCAACGCCACGGTGCCGGCGAGCGTTCCTGTCATGACTCCTCTATCACCAAGCCTTCAAGCGCGCTTGACGACGAGCCGGCACCCAGGATGCCATGCAGGACGTAGTCGTTGTGTTCGCCGAGGTCGGGAGCGCCCTGCTCGATCCGCGCCGACGCCTCCGACATCCGCCACGCCGGACCGAGAATCGGCCGTTGTCCCTCGCGGTGATCGCTGACAAAGCAGTAAAAGCCGCGCTCCCAGAGTATTTCGTCACCCATCACGTCCACTGATCTCGCGCTTCTGGTCGCCGACACACCGGCGGATCGCAACTGTTGCGCCAGTTGGTCGGCGTCGTGGCCGCAAGTCAGGCGGCTGAGGTCGGCGTCCAGCGCGTCGGCGTGTTCATGCCGCCCGGCAAGGGTGGCGTAGCGTGCGTCGCCGGCCAGCGTCGGATCTCCCAGCGTGTCGCAGAGTCGCTGCCATTCTTCGTCCTCGGCGACGGCAATGCTGATCCAGTTCCCGTCGCTGCACGGATAGCAATTGTGCGGGGACATATCCGGGTGGCGGTTGCCGTCGGGTTCCAGCCGCCGTCCGGTGAGGGACTGTTCGAGCAAACAATCGCCGATCATGGACGACAAGGTTTCTACGGCTGACACGTCGACGAACTGGCCTTCGCCGCTCGATTCCCGGTGCAGCAGCGCTACGACGGCGGAGTAAGCGGCTGCCGCGCCAACCGTTGAGTCGCCGTAGCGCATGCTGGCGCCCAGCGGCGGGCCGCCGGGGTAACCGACCAGGGCGGCCAGCCCAGCCAACGCCGAAAAGCAAGGCGCGTAGCCGGTTTGGTAGCCCAGTGGACCGTCGTTGCCCCACATCTTGATGGACACCGACACGATGTCCGGCTTGATGTCGCGAAGCTGCTGATAGCTCAGCCCCAACCGCTCCATCGCCTCGGGTCGCAGGTTGTTGACGACGATATCGCTATGGGCGATCAGTTCGCGCAACTGCCCCAGACCGCGTGGTGACTTGAGATCCAGGTCCACGCTGAGGATCTCGGGATTGATGCTCAAGAAATACGGCGCGTGGTTGATGTCCGTCCCGGCGTAGGCGCGCATCTCTTCGGGGTTAGCCGAGGTCTCCACCTTGATCACCTCGGCGCCGAGAAACGCCAGCAGCTTCCCGGCATACGGACCGGCCCAGACCTTGGTGAGCTCGACGACCCGCACTCCTTGCAGCGGGCCGCCACGAGCCCGCAGCGGCGGCTTGTATTGGCGCGCAGGCACTGAGGGCCGGTGACACGGAGCGTCGGGCCGGCGAGCACCTCCGCGGTGTGCTCCCCGAGGCGGGGCGCAGGCCGGACGATTTCGGCGGGTGAGGCACTTAGCAGGTAGGGCACAGTGGGATACGGCGCGGTGCCCAGCACCGGATGGGTGACGTCGCGGAAAAAGCCTCGGTGCCGGTACTGCGGCGAATCGTGGAGGTCATCCGCCTCGTTGACCGGGACCAGCGGCACGCCGAACCGCTGGGCCTCCTCGGTGACGGCCTCTTTGCATCGAGCGTTGACCCACGCGGCGAATTCGCGGTGAAATGTCGCTACTTTCTCTTCGGTCACAGAAAATTCCAGCCAATCGTCGTCGAAGGCATCGAGCGACTTCGGCTGGCCCATCAGCTTCTTGACGCCGGTCCAATGGCTGCGATTGGTGATGTAGAGATAGACGAAACCGTCCGCACAGGCAAAAAACGACGCGGGGCCCTGCTGGTCGAAGTCGTCGCGGTCGTTACGAGGCGTGAGCTCGCCGGTGATGTAGCGGCCCAGGATGCAGTCGGCCCGCGACACCAGCACCGCCTGCTGGGACACGTCGACATGCTCGCCCCGGCCGGTGTGCAACCGCCGGAACAATGCCGACGCGATGCACAGCGCTGCGTCGAGGCCGGCTTCGTAGTCCGCCAGGAACCGGCCTGGCCCGTTGAGCGGTGGTTTGGCGGGGTCCGCGTGGCTGGGGGTGTGGTAACCCCATCCACTGCTGTGAAAAACGTTGCAGCTCTTCAAGTTTTCGAATTCTGGCGTCACACCCTGCCCGTACGGGGTGATCGAGCAGAACACCACATCGCAGTGGCGATGCTGGACGTCCGCTGCCGACAAGCCGGCGGTCTGGGCCCAGGCTGAGGTGTGATCGTCGATCACCGCGTCGGCGCCGGCGATGATTTTGTGCAGACCGGCGTTCCCCGACGTGTCGTTGGCGTCGAGCAGGACGGAGCGCTTGTTCGTGTTCAAATAAGCGAAAAGGCCGCTTCTTTCGCGTGCGTCCGCACCGTCGCGCTCGCCGATGATCGGCGCCATACCCCGGGTGGGACTGCCAGCCGGGGGGCGCTCGATTTTGATCACCTCTGCGCCGAAGTCGGCCAGCAGTTTGCCGCAGTACTCGCCGGCAACCGATTCGGCCAGCTCGACGATTGTGATGCCTGTCAGTGCCGACATGGGTTCGTCAAACGGTCACGGCTTCTGGCGTCCCGAGCGGCTGAGCCGCCACTCCGGCGGGAAGTTCAGATCGTTGTCCTTGACGACGTTGTTCAGACCCTTCTTGAAGGTGCCCTCGGTGAGGTCCACGTCGTTGTCCTGGTCGTTCTGGATCAACGGCAGCATTCCTTCCACCATCCCCGTCAACAGGCTGCCGAAGTACTCGCCCTTGTGCTGTTTGTATAACTCGAGGAACGTCTTTTGCACGGCGACGGTGTCAGTGGGCCGGGAACGTGAGCATGCCGTCGCGTACTTCAGGGTCTCTTCTTCGAGGTTCTCGCGCGGCACCACGCTGTTCAGGAAGCCGCACTCGTACATCTCCTGCGCGGTGAAAGGCCGCCCGGTGAACAACATCTCGGAGAATTTGCGTAGGCCCATGGTCTCTGCCCACCACCACAGCCGGGGACCCCAGCCGACGTAGCGGAACGCCGGATGACCAAACAGGGCGTCGTCGGACGAGACCACCAGATCAGCGTCACCGGCCTGATAGAAGTGCCAGCCGTAACAGTATCCCTTGGCCTCGATGATGCTGATCTTGCGCAACTCCTGCAGTGGCCGGCAGCCCGCCCGCGCCTTGGCGTAGAAGTCGGTGACGGTGGACAGGTAGCGGTAGGAGCCACCGGGCGGGTACTTGACGTCGTCGTCGTTGATCGCCAGCTCGTGGTGCAATGGCATTCCCGGCTTTTCCAGCATGCCGCGCTGTTCAGGCAGGTCACCGCCGCTGCCGAAATCTTCTCCCTCGCCGCGGATCACCACCACTTTGACGTCGTCGTCGACGTTGCACTTGTGGATCAGGTCCGCGTAGTTCTGCCGCATGCCGAGGGTGGCGGAATTCTGCGCATCCGGTCGGTCGAAGGTGATGTAGGCGATCCGGTTCTTCGCGTCCTTCTCGAACTTGATGAACGGCTCGGCGTCCTTCTTCATCTGCTCATAATCAAATTCAGGCATCGTCGTCCTCTATCGGTGTTTTAGTCATTCGTGGGGACCCAAGCGGGCATCGACTCCCAGCCCCGTACGGTCGATGTCGGGCTCAGGTGAGCGTTCACAAGATCGACCTCCCATTCCGGGAAGCGTTTGAGTATCTCTTCTATGGCTATCCGGCCTTCCAGGCGGGCGAGGGCCGAGCCCAGGCAGAAGTGCGTGCCGACGCTGAACGCGAGGTGTTGGCGCGCCTGCCGGTGGATGTCGAATTCATCGGCGTCGGTGCCGAATTGGCGGTGATCACGGCAGGCTGCACCGATAAGCATCATCATCACGCTGCCCTCCGGCACGGTGCGGCCGTGGAACGTGACGTCGCGGGTGACATAACGCGCCGTGTGCGGTGCGGGCGGCTCGTAGCGGAGCAGTTCCTCGACAGCCTGCGAGATCAGCGCCGGCTCTTCCACCAGCTGACGCCGTTGGTCGGGATGATCTGCCAGAACTTTTCCGGCCCAGCCGATCAGCCGTGTCGTGGTCTCGTTGCCTGCGCCGGCCACCACGTTGAGGTACACCAACAGTTCAGCGCGCGTCAAACGCCGCAAAGTGCCGGTCTCGTCCACGAATTCGACGTTGAGCAAATCGGTCATGATGTCATCGGATGGATGCTCGGCTCGCCAGTCGATGTAGGCGGCGAAGATCTCACCGGTCGCCAATCCGTGCTCGGCGGCTTTCATCGGTTTGCCCGCTTCGGTGCGCAACTGCGCGTTGCCGTGGTCGCGGATGAACTCCTGATCGTCTTCGGGAATGCCGAGCAGCATGCTGATGACCTTCATCGGCATCTGCACGCCCAGATCCAGAACGAAATCGAAGCGTCCCGTTCCCACCAGTGGATCCATTGCCGCCGCACAGAATTCGCGGATCTTCGGCTCGAGCGCATGAATCATGCGAGGAGTGAACATGCGGGCCAGCAACTTGCGGTGCACGTCGTGAATCGGCGGGTCCTCAAAGATCAGCATGCCCGGGGGGATTTGCAGGTTGGCCTTGATCAACTCGGTGATCACCCCGCGTGCCGAACTGAAGGTCTCATGGTCCACCAGGCCCTGGTTGACGTCGGCGAATCGGCTCAGCGCATAAAAGTCGTGCTCGACGTTGTAGTACAACGGCGTTTCTTCGCGGAGGCGGCGGAACATCGGGTACGGATCGACGTTGAGGCCGACGTCGTACGGGTCGTAGTAGACATCGCTGCTGGTGCTGACCGTCACGAAATCCTCCTGTCACGACCACGTCTGGCGAACGCCGGAGATGCCGATTGCCTCGTCGCCAGTGTGTCAACGTCGGCCTCGGCTCGGGCGGTTTGTACCTTCCGCTTAATAGAAGTTTGCTCCGACCGGCCGGTCGAAACAGGCGACGGGAAAGCGTTCACTCTATTGCCGTAGAGAACCACATCGGGGGCGCGCTGACAAGAGCACACATGGTCATTCGGCGCGCGCTGGTTTGCGCCGGCGCGACGCTCGGCGGGGTGCGCCGTTGCGGGTAAGACGTTCCTTCGGTGCGTGTCGCAGGATGCCCGCCACCATCGCGGACAGAACCGCGTCGAGCTGTTCGGGAGTGTCGATGATCCGGTCACCGTGGGTGAAGCGCAGCAAAAGGCCGTTGATGAACGTCAGCGTCACGTTGCTCACGTCGTCGACGACGCCAGGTTCCATTTCGGCACCGTGCGGCAGCAGTTGCACCAGAATGTCGTGGTGGAGCTTGTTGAACGCGTCGATGCCCCGCTGCAGGGTGGCGGCCACGGCCGGGTCGCGGGTGGCCTCCATCGTCAGTTCGTAACGAGCCTTGGTTTGGGTCAACTGCGGTTCTTCGGCTGAAGCGATCACCAGTTTCGACAGGACGGAGGCCGATGGTTCCGGCCCAGTATCGGTATCGTCTGCCGCCGACTGCAGGCGGGCCAGGTCGAGTTCGGCGACCCGTTCGGCCACGGCGCGCAGCAGCGCAGAGCGTGTGCGGAAGTAGAACGAGGTGGTGCCGTCCGGAACGCCGGCCCGGCGGTCAACCTTCAAGTGGCTCAGGCCCTTGGCGCCGTGATCGGCCAGCAGTTGAATGGCCGCGTCGCACAATTCATGTCGACGCGTCAGCGGATCGGGCTTGCGTCGCTTCTGCAGGGCGGCGGCGGAGCGGTCCATCGCAGGTGGCTTTCGGGGAGGTTTGGCGAATTCCGGGGGTTTTCCGAAATCGTCGGGCAATTTACTCTATGTATGTAGTGTCAACTGTGTTTGCAGTACTTGCAAATCGTCTACGTCAGCCGAACGGACAACTCGTGGCCGCTTCCCCTACTCCTCTGAGTGCAGCCAGCCCGGCTCAGTCCCGAACCGCACCGCTTGACCCGCCGAGCGAGGAACTCGATCGCTATCGCCTCCATGTCGTCGCCCCGAGCGTCGCCGAAGCGGTCGCTTCAGCCGGCGGACTGATCTACGACCGCGCGATGGCCGGATGGGACGTCACGGTGATGGTGGACGGGGAGGTGGATGATCGGCCGATCAGAATTCTGGGTGCCAAAGCCGAGAACTTGTCGGCGGCGCTAGCTTCCCGCGGCGAAGCGGGGCGCCCGCGCGCACTGGCGGTGGCCACCGATGTGGTGGCGGGCAGCGAGGCTGTGCGCCGGAATCTCGTTGCGGCGTGCAACGCGCCGACAATCGACATCTTGTTGTGGGGCGGGCACTGTCCTGAGTTGCAGTGCGACATCACCCCGGTCGGGCACCAGCCCAGCGTGGCGGCCAACGTCTTCAAAGCGCACGCTCTGGCCGCGGTGGGAACGGACACCCCGGTTGGGATGGACGCCGAAGGCTTCTTCTCGTTGACCTGAGGCGGCAAGGAACGTCGCGATCCGCGATGGCTTTTGGGATGTCGCGCCGCGCCTGGCCGACTGGTCGGCCCTGCACAGCTGCGGCTGACCAAGCCGACGGCATTATCAGTCGACACCTCTCGGGGACCTGTCGTCGACGAGCACGCTTTAATCGAGGCGGCGCGCTTACGCCGGATGGCCGCGCTGCCCGACGGTGATCCGCTGCGGTGGCTGAGCAGTGTCGTCGTCACTCTGCACATCGGCTATGTCGCCGACAACGTCTATCGGGCCTGCTACGGCCAGGCCGCCGCCACCGCCCGCTGGTTCGCAGATCACTCTTGAGTGTTGGCGCCGGTTGCGACGCCGCTCCAACCGCCCGATGGCCAGCAGCACAATCACGGCAAACACCCAGCCCAGCAGGATGTCGATGACGTAATGCTCTGCCGAATACACCAAAGCGAACGCCATTGTCAGGACGTACGCCACCAGCAGCGGACGCCACCGGCGGTGGATGCGACGCCAGAGGAACGCCGCGACCATCACCGACAGCGCGGCGTGCAGCGACGGGATGGCCGCGACCAGATTGACACTGGCCTGCCCGGAGTCGATCAGGACGCCCGCCGACTGCAGATGCAGGGTGCCCCAACCGCGCGTCGAGATGCGCTCGATGAACCTGTCGGCGCCGGGCTGGGTCATGTGCATGGCGCCGAGCAGGCCGCCGTCCGGGGCGCCTGCGAAGTTGCGGAACATGCATGGCGGGCCGGACGGGCCGGCGGCGACGTCCGCGGCAGTGCAGCGGGCTGCGGCCCATGGCGGCGCAGCCGGGAGCACGATGTAGACGATCAACGCAGAGAACGACAGGGCGATAAAGCGCCGGGCGAACGCTTTCCAGTCGTCCCGGTTGCGTAGCCACAGCAAGCCGGCGATCACATACGGCACGATGAAAAACGACATGTAGACGGTGCTGATGATCACCTCCCACCAGGGCGGCTGCGGCGACTTGATGCGCTCCTGCAACCACACCGTGGGGATCGTCCCGAAAAACAGCCAGCGCTCTACCTGTGGCTGTGTCTGCCAGAGGGTGGGTCTGCCGACCAGGGTGGCCGCATGCCGGCTCAAGTCGTACAGCAGCAGGACGAGTGCGAAGGGCAGCCAGTCGCGAACGACCAGCACCGTCTTGCGGCCCCGCCCGATGCTGGCGGCGATCAGGCCGGTTGCGATATAGAGCAGCAACAGCTCGCGGTTGAACGCCAGTCCGCCGGTGCAGGTGCGATAACTCACCACGACCGCCCACACCAGGATCGCGGCGCGGCGCACCCAGGTGAGTCGACGCTCCCGCCGAGCCGGTACCGGTCCGTCAATGGGATCCCGGTCGACGTCGACGGTTCGATCTGTCGTCAGTGACACCAGAGCAGACTCCTGATCCGGGAAAATGCTGCCTAAACCTGAGGGGCTGGGTACCGCGAGTCGACGCTGAACATGCCAGAACGCCTGTGTGTCGAGATCGCAGAAACCGTGGTCGGGTAACGCTGAACGTGGTCAGCACAAGATAACCACAGGTAACAGTCAATTAAACGCCGGGTGAGCGCGGTTCGCGAGACGACCGGATTCACAACGCCGTCGCTTCTACGGCGGGAAGAACGCCCGCACGGTATCGATCGTGTCCGCTTCGGCCGGCGGCTTGTCATCGCGGTAGCGCACCACCCGGGCGAATCGCAGGGCCAGGCCACCGGGGTAGCGCGTCGACCGTTGGACGCCGTCAAAGGCGATTTCGACCACCTGCTCCGGCCGCACCCGCACCACAGGACCGCCGGCCTGGTCGAGGGCAAGGTCCAGGAACCGCTTGGTTTGCCAGTCCAGCGTCGCATCGGTCATGCCTTTGAAGGTCTTGCCGAGCATCACAAAGCCACCGCCGGCCGGGTCACGCGCGCCGAGGTGAATGTTGGACAACTTGCCCCGACGGCGCCCCGATCCCCATTCCGCGGCGAGCACTACCAGGTCGAGGGTGTGCACCGGTTTGATCTTCAGCCAGCCGGCGCCACGACGGCCCGCTTCGTAAGGCGCGGCCGGGGACTTGGCCATCACTCCTTCGTGGCCGGCCGCCAGCGTCGTCTCGAGGAAGCCAGCGGCAGCGGCCGGATCCGCGGTGATCAGGCGATCCACCCGGTGCCACGCCGGCACTCGTCGGTCGAGTTCGGCGATCCGTTCGCTGGTCGGCGCGTCGAGCAGGTCCACGCCGTCGCAGCGCAACATGTCGAAGAAGAACACCGACAGGGGCTGGGCCGTGCGGGCCGCGGCGATGTCGACCGACCGCCCGAACCGCGACGCGGTGACCTGAAAGGGCTGCGGTCGGTTGACCGGTGTCAGGGCAAGCACCTCGCCGTCGGCAATCAGCTCGTCAGCGGGTAGCGCGCGCGTCGCCTCAACCACTTCGGGCAGCCGAGCGGTGACGTCGTCAAGGCTTCGGGTGTAAACCGTCACCTCATTGCCGGCCCGGTGAATCTGCACCCGGACGCCGTCCAGCTTCGCTTCGAAGATGGCTGTGCCGCCGAGCTTCTCCAGGGCGTCGGCCACGCTGGTCGCGGTCTGCGCGAGCATCGGCCCGACCGGCCGGCCCACCTGCAGGGTGAACGCCTCCAGCGCCACCACGCCGCCGGCCAGACCAGCCGCGGCCACCGCCGGAAGATCGCCGCCGAGCATCGCCGCCCGGCGTACCGCGGCCGGCGTGATCCCGGTGGCGGCGGCGACGGCGTCGGCCATCACGCCCGTCAGCGCACCCTGGCGCAACTCACCGCTGAGCAGGCGCCGCAGAAACGTCTGCTCGATTTCGGTGGCGGCGCTGAACAGCGTGGCGACACGTTCGGTTCGGCGCGCCTGCGAACCCTTGCCGACTATCGCGCCGATCTCGGACAACATGGCGTCCACCGCCACGACCGTCAGCGACGGTTGTGTCGCAGCCGGCGGCAATGATCGCAACGCGGCCCAGCCGACGCCGATCTGGCGCTGCGGCAAGTCACCGGACAGCCACGAGACGATGATCTCGATCAGCCTCGCATTCGGGCTGGCGCGGGTCAGCAACTCAGCCAGACTGGCTACTTTGGTGCGGCGCGCCGCGGTGTCACCAACTCGGCGGGAGGTGGCGGCAACCTCGATGAGCAACACGATTCAGCTTGGCATGCCTGACTGACATAGCCGCGAGCAGCCGCGATAGCGTGCAGGAGAAACACGCTGCAGACGCCCGGCACCGCCCGACGACGATGCCGAGCGCGGGGTGCGACGAGGAAAGTCGGGCCAGCCGAACAAGGAGGTTTGCATGGAGATCAACGGCAAGAAAGTGGTCGTCATCGGCGGAGCCTCCGGCATGGGCCGCGCCACCGCAGAGCTGCTCGCCGAGCGCGGCGCGAGCGTTGCGGTCCTCGACCGCGAGGGTTCTGACGGCAAGGAGGTCGCCGCCGGCCTGAATGGTGGGGCCGGCACCTTCTACCCCGTCGACGTCACCGACTTCGCCGGCACCGAAGAGACGTTGCAGACCGCGGTCGACGGCCTTGGCGGCTTACACGTGATCGTTACGACGGCCGGCGGAGGCATCGCCAAGCGGACGCTGTCGAAGTCCGGGCCGCACGATTTGGAGTCGTTCCGCTCCGTGGTGGATCTCAACCTGGTGGCGACCTTCAATATCAGCCGGTTGGCGGCAAGTCACATGAGCCGCAACGATCCCGAGGATGACGAGCGCGGCGTCATCATCAACACCGCATCGATCGCGGCGTTCGAGGGACAGATCGGCCAGGTCGCCTACACCGCCGCGAAGGCCGGCGTCGCCGGGATGTCGCTGACGATGGCCCGTGATCTCGGGTCGATCGGGATCCGGGTACTCGCGATCGCGCCGAGCTTGTTCGCCACCGGCCTGACCAAAGGCATTCCCGACGAATTCGCTACCGCCCTGACCAAGGACGCGGCTTTCCCCCGGCGGTTGGGCCGGCCAGAGGAATACGCCAAGTTGGTGGCGGCCATCGTCGACAACCCGATGCTCAACGGCCAATGCCTGCGACTGGACGCCGGACAACGCTTCGCGCCCAAGTAAACGCCGCCAGATAGAACCCATGGTAGTGAAGTCACCGGACTTTGCAGCCCGCACTTCTGTTTCGCGGTGCTAAGGAGTGAGTACGCTCGGTTAACCGCCACCGCGGCCCACGACGAGGAGGGCCCCTGTATGGGCATCGCACTGACCGACGACCATCGCGAACTCGCCGAGGTGGCACGGGGGTTCCTCATCGCGCAGAAAGCGCGCTGGGCGACGCGATCGCTGCTGGACGCCGCCGAGGAATCCCGGCCAACGTTCTGGCCTGGCATCGTCGAACTCGGCTGGCTTGGCCTGCACATCGATGAGGAGTACGGCGGATCCGGCTTCGGGCTACCTGAACTGGTGGTGGTCATCGACGAACTCGGCCGTGCTGTGGCGCCGGGGTCGTTCGTGCCGACGGTGATCACCTCGGCGGTGATCGCCGACGCGGGCACGGCCGCACAGAAGGAACGGCTGTTGCCCGGCCTAGTCGACGGCTCGACGACCGCCGGTGTGGGCCTGAATAGCCGGATCCAAGTGAATGGCGACTCCGAGAGATTGGCCGACGGTGATGCCGGAATTATCCTGGGCGCCGGGCTCGCCGAGCTGTTGCTGATCGCCGCGGGCGACGACGTCTTGGTACTGAACCGCGACCGAGCCGGCGTATCGGTGGAAGTGCCGGAAAACCTCGATCCAGCCCGGCGGTCCGGCCGCGTCCGCCTCGACCAGGTCAGCATCAGCGCCGACGACATACTCGAGGGTGCCCGGGGGTCGGCCCTGGCGCGGGCCCGAACATTGCTGGCCGCCGAAGCCGTTGGGGGAGCAGCGGATTGCGTCGACTCCGCCGTCAGCTATGCCAAGGTGCGCCAGCAGTTCGGCCGCACCATCGCGACTTTCCAGGCAGTCAAGCACCACTGCGCCAACATGCTGGTGAGCGCGGAGTCGGCGATCGCCGCGGTGTGGGACGCCGCGCGTGCGTCCGGCGAGGACGAGCAGCAGTTCCGTCTCATCGCCGCGGTCGCGGCCGCCCTGGCGTTTCCCGCCTACGCGCGCAACGCCGAGCTCAACATCCAGGTGCACGGCGGCATCGCGTTCACCTGGGAACACGACGCGCACCTGCATTTGCGGCGCGCCCTCACCGTGCGCGCGCTGTTCGGTGGTGACCAGCCGGCGCAAGACGTGTACACCTACACCGCGGCAGGAACGGTCCGGGCCAGCAGCCTCGACCTGCCGGCCGAAGCCGAAGAAATGCGGACCCGGATCCGCCGGCACGCGCAGGACATCGCGGCGCTGGACAGCGCGGCCCAACTCGACAAGCTGATCGAGACCGGTTACGTCATGCCGCATTGGCCCAAGCCGTGGGGGCTTGCCGCCGGCGCAGTCGAGCAGCTGGTCATCGAAGAGGAATTTCGTGCCGCCGGAATCAAGCGGCCGGACTATTCGATCACCGGGTGGGTCATTCTCACCCTGATACAGCACGGAACCGACTGGCAGATCGAGCGATTCGTGCAGCCGGCGCTGCGCCGCGACGAAATCTGGTGCCAGCTCTTCTCTGAACCCGACGCCGGATCAGATGCGGCAGCGGTCAAGACGCGAGCCACCCGGGTCGACGGCGGCTGGAAGATCAACGGGCAGAAGGTATGGACCAGCGGTGCACACTACTGCCGGCGCGGGTTGGCGACCGTGCGCACCGACCCCGACGCACCTAAACACGCCGGCATCACCGCGGTGATCATCGACATGAAGGCACCCGGGGTCGAGGTGCGGCCGTTGCGGCAGATCACCGGTGGTTCGGACTTCAACGAGGTGTTCTTCAACGACGTCTTCGTGCCCGACGAAGACGTCGTCGGTGAGCCGAACGCCGGCTGGACCGTTGCCCGTGCCACCTTGGGGAACGAGCGGGTCAGCATCGGCGGTGGCGGGTCCTACTACCAGGGTGTCGCCGACCATCTCGTGCGGTTGGTCGAACAGGACGCGAACCGCTTGGCCGCGGCCGAGATACGCGTCGGCAACTTCCTGGCCGACGAACAGGCGCTTCGCCTGCTCAATCTGCGCCGCGCCGCCCGGAGCGTCGAGGGAGTCGGTCCCGGTCCGGAGGGCAACATCACCAAGCTCAAACTTGCCGAGCACATGGGCGAGGGCGCGGCGATCTGGGCGGCACTGCTCGGGCCGGACGTCGCGCTGGCCGACGGCCCCGGCGCACTGGTCGGCCGGATGGTGATGGGTGCGCGTGGCATGGCAATCGCCGGCGGCACCTCGGAGGTGACCCGTAACCAGATCGCCGAGCGGATCCTCGGCATGCCGCGTGACCCGCTGATCAAATAACGCGGCGCCAACCTACGGGTGGGCTTGCACCGTAGCCCGATCAGCGGCTAGCCTCGCGTTCGTGCGTCATCTCGCAGTAGTAGCCAGCACCCGCAGCGGGGTCTGATCTCAGACCGACCCCCCGCTGTGGGTCGGAAGCTACTACCTGTCGGTCGCTCCCTCAAAGACCAGAGATGACGACCTGCATGACAATCCAGTTGAGCGCAAAGGCTGCGCCCGCCCCACCCGAACCCCTATCGGCACGCTTTGGTGGCGTCCCGCTGCCGAGCGGTCTCCGGGAGGACGCCGAAATCATGTCATGGAGCACGTTCATCACGACATACGCACCCAGCGGCGGGCCGCTGCGGCTGGGCCACTGGGAGTGCCTCGACCCTGAGCGGCCCGCTACCCGGCTGGGACCGCAGCCGCGCAACTTCCGGGCGACCCTCGGTTACGGCGATCGCATCGAAACCGCGACTGCCAGCGCGACCGGTCCGGTCGCCGCGCTGACCGCAATGCTCTACGAGCTCGGGGTGCCGCTGGAGATGCTGCGCTTTCATCAGATGCCGACCGGCCCGGACAGTCACGACACCGCGACCTTCATCCGCGGCAGCGACGGCCGGCGCGACGCCTGGGGGATGGGCTGGTCAGCTGACCCGGCCGAGTCGGCGCTGCGGGCGGTCATTGCCTGCGCCAACCTGCTGCTGTCGGCCGCCTGAGTGTTCCGCGCAAGCGCCCCTAGAGCGGGCGCAGCAGGATCGGCATGCCGTCCTTCGGTGCCGGAATGCTCTGGTAATCCCACTTCGCTTCGTAGCCGGGCCGCGGAAGCTCGAACCGGTATCGGCGCAGCAATCGGTGCATGATCGTCTTGATCTCCAACTGGCCGAACGCCATCCCGATGCACTTGTGCGCGCCGCCGCCGAACGGCGTGAACGCATAACGGTGCCTCTTGTGCTCGTTACGCGGCTCGGTGAACCGGTCCGGGTCGAATTTGAGGGGATCGGTCCACAGTTCGGGTAACCGATGATTCATGCCCGGATAGGCGACGACGTTCGTGCCCTTCGGGATGAAATACCCCAGCAGATCGGTGTCCCGCACGGTCTGGCGCATCGCCCACTGCACCGGGGTGACGATCCGGATGGACTCGTTCATCACCAGGTCAAGCGACTCCAGCTTCTCCAGCGATTCGATGTCCAACGGGCCATCGCCGAGGCGGTCGGACTCGTCACGGCAGCGTTCCTGCCACTCGGGGTGGCGGGCCAGGTTGTAAACCATCGCTGTGGTGGTCGTGGTGGACGTGTCGTGTGCCGCCATCATCAGGAAAATCATGTGGTTGACGATGTCGGAGTCGGAGAACTTGTTGCCGTCCTCGTCCTCGGTGTGGCACAACACCGTCAGCAGGTCGTTGCCGGCCTTGCCGCGCCGCTCAGCGACGCGCTCGGCGAAGTAATTCTCCAGCAGGTGTCGTGCCTTCAGGCCGCGCCACCACTTGAGCGGCGGCACGCTGGTGCGGATGATCGCATTGCCGGCCCGGACCGTGATAGTGAACGCGTTGTTCACCTTGGTCACCAACTCGCGGTCGGTGCCCGGTTCGTGGCCCATGAACACCATCGAGGCGATGTCGAGCGTCAGCTCCTTCATCGCCGGATACAGCAGGAACCGGGCGTCATTCGCCACCCAGTCGTTGGCGATTACCTGCGAAACGACCTGGTCCATCTGCTCGACGTATCCGACCAGCCGGGAGCGAACGAACGCCTCCTGCATGATCCGCCGGTGGAACATGTGCTCCTCGAAGTCCAGCAACATCAGGCCGCGATGGAAGAACGGCCCAATCACCGGCACCCAACCCTGCTGCGAGTAATCCTTATTGCGGTTGGAGTAGATGACCTGCGCGGCGTCGGGCCCCAGCGCCGCGACACCGGGCAGCACCGGCGAATCCCCGAACACCACCGGACCCCTCTTCTCATACAGGTACATCAGATAGTCGGGTCCACCGCGCAGCATCTCGATCAGGTGACCGACAACCGGCAGGCCTCGGTCGCCGACGACCGGCTTGAGCCCAGTGCCGGGCGGCGGCTCCGCGAGGGTGTGCTCTGAGAAGTCGGTGCGCAGCAGCTTGCGTTCGACGGCGCCCATACCCGGGAAGTTGTTGAACGACGGGGTGAATCGACGGCGGGCCTGGTCGAGCAGATAATTCGGGGTGCTGATGGTGGCCATAGAAGTCCCTTACGTCAGTCCGCCACTGTGGCGGCCGTCACTGTCAACATCTTTCGATCCCACTTGACGGCTGTCAAGTTGCCTTTCTGCCGCAGCGTGGTACAAGGTCGGACCGTGAGCACCCAGTCCGAGCCCTCGGTCAGCGCCGGCCGCAGTGCCGATCGGGGTCCCGCGTCGCTACCCACGCGGCGAGGCGACCGGCAGCGGCAGGCGATCCTGCAAGCCGTGCGTGAACTGCTGGAGGAAACGCCGTTCGCGGAATTGTCGGTCAGCACGATCAGCGATCGGGCCGGCGTCGCCCGGTCCGGCTTCTACTTCTACTTCGACTCCAAATACGCGGCGCTGGCCCAGATTCTCGCCGAGGCTTCACACGAGCTGGAAGAGCTGACCCAGTACTTCGCACCGAGGGCCCCCGACGAGTCGCCGGCGGCTTTCGCCAAACGAATGGTGGGCAGCGCCGCGGCGGTATACGCGCACAACGATCCGGTGATGTCGGCGTGCAACGTCGCCCGCTACACCGACGCCAAGATTCGCGAGCTGCTCGACCAGCAGGTTGACACGGTGATCGAGCAGGTGATCGGTATCGTCGAGGACGAGATCAAGGCCGGCACCGCGCACCCGATCAGCGACGACGTTCCGGCGCTGGTGCGCACGCTGGCGGCGACCACTTCGCTGATGCTTTCCGGCGACACCGCCTTTTTGGGCTCCGACGGCGACGTGCAGCGCGGAGTGCGGGTGCTGGAGCAGTTGTGGCTCAACGCCTTGTGGGGCGGTTCCCGCTAGCGGGTCGCCGGTATCGTCACCGCCATGGCGAAGACGACGTTCGCGGGCAAGCGGGCCTTTCTCACCGGAGCGGCCAGCGGCATCGGTCGCGCCACTGCGCTGCGACTCGCCACTCAGGGTGCGCAGCTTTACCTGACAGACCGCAACGCCGACGCTTTGGCGGTGACGGTGGCCGACGCGCGCGCGCTGGGCGCAACGGTGGCCGAACACCGGGTGCTCGATGTCGCCGATTACGACGCGGTGGCCGCCTTCGCCGAAGACATCCACGCCCGCCACCCGAGCATGGACGTGGTGATGAACATCGCCGGAGTGTCGGCCTGGGGAACTGTCGACCGGCTCTCGCACGAGCAGTGGAACAAGATGGTCGCGACCAACCTGATGGGTCCGATCCACGTGATCGAGTCGTTTTTACCGGCGATGGTGGCGGCCGGCCGGGGCGGGCATCTGGTCAACGTATCGTCAGCGGCCGGACTGGTCGCGTTGCCCTGGCACGCCGCTTACAGCGCCAGCAAGTTCGGTCTGCGCGGTCTGTCCGAAGTGCTGCGCTTCGACTTGGCGCGGCACCGCATCGGGGTGTCGGTGGTGGTGCCCGGCGCGGTGAATACCCCGCTGGTCAACACCGTTGAGATCGCCGGGGTCGACCGGGAGGACCCCAGGGTGCGCCGCTGGGTGGCTCGCTTCACCGGCCACGCCGTGACACCGGAGCGGGCCGCGGAGAAAATACTGGCCGGTGTCGCGAAGAACCGGTTCCTCATCTACACCTCAGCCGATATCCGGGCGTTGTACGCGTTCAAGCGCCTGGCGTGGTGGCCTTACAGCGTGGCCATGCGCCAGACCAACCGGGTTTTCTACCGGGCGCTGCGGCCCGCTGCGCCGTCGCGCTGAGCTGGTCGGGGCTGTTGCGCCGGGTCTACGGATTCGACGGGCTCGAGTTCGAGCCGCACGCCCAGCAGCCGGATCGGCCTGGCCAGGTCGAACAAGTCGAGGATGCGCACGGCGGCGGTGACGATCGGATCGGGATCGGTCGTCGGCTCGGCCAGCTTGCGGATCTTGGTACGAGTGAAAAAGGTTGCGGTACGGACGGTGACGGCCACCCTGGTGACGATCCGTCCCTCAGCGACGACGTCGCTGAGGGTCCGCTGCGCCAGGGCGACGACGGCTGCCGCCATCTCGTCGCGGTCAGTCAGGTCCTGCGGGAACGTGACGACGTGACTTCTCGAGCGCGCCGCCCACGGCTCGGCGCTCACCGACGTGTCGCCGCCACCCTTGGCGAGCAGCAGCAGCCACAGCCCGGTCCGCGGGCCGAAGCTCGAGGTGAGCAGCTCGGCGTCGGTGTGCGCCAATTGCCGAACGGTGGTCACGCCCAGTCCGGCCAGCTTCTTCGCCGTCTTGGGACCGACCCCCCACAGCTCGTCGACAGGGCGGTCGCCCATCACGGTCATCCAGTTGGCGTCGGTGAGGGCGAAGACGCCGGCCGGCTTGGCGAACCCGGTGGCCACCTTGGCGCGCTGCTTGTTGTCGCTGATCCCGACGGAACACGAAAGGCCGGTCTCCGAGGCGATGACCGCGCGGATCTGCTCGGCCACCGCGACGGGCTCCTGACCGTCGGCCACTGCGACATAGGCCTCATCCCAGCCCCACACCTCCACCGGGTGTCCCAGGTCGCGCAGCAGGGCCATCACCTCACCGGAGGCTGCGTCGTAGGCCGCCGGATCGGACGGCAAGAAGGTTGCACCGGGGCAGCGGCGGGCCGCAGCGCGCAGCGGCATGCCCGCCCGCACACCGAACTCGCGGGCTTGATACGACGCGCAGGTGACTACCTTGCGGGATTCGGTCGGGTCACCGTTGCCGCCGACGATGACCGGCAGCCCAGCCAGCTCAGGGCGGCGGCGCAGCTCGACCGACGCCAGGAACTGGTCGAGGTCGACATGCAGAATCCAGCAGGCCACCGCTTCTATTACCGCCCGCACAGCTTGCGCGCCACACTGTCCCACCCATCGCTCAACGACTGCAGGGCGCGGCCGCGGTCGCGCAGCTGGTGGTCGACGTAGTCGGCGTCGAGCAACCCGAGCAGCGCGTCGGTCTGGGCGTCGAGGTCGCCCGTCGTCTCGGCCGCGGCCAGCAGCGTGCGGATATGGGTGCGGATCACCATGGCCGGCGCGTTGTAGCGGGTGTGAGGGTCGCGGTTGGCTTCCGAGAGCAGCACGCGGTGCGTCTGCACGAAACGCAACCGTTCGCGGCCGAAGGCGAGCAGGCGGTCCAGCGGCGGCGCGTCCGGGCCCAGCGGTGGCGGTCCGAAAAGGAAAGCCTGTTGGTTGGCGCGTTCGTCTTCATCGAGCAGCACCATCATCAGGCCGGCCCGGTTGCCGAACCGGCGAAACACCGTTCCTTTCCCCACGCCCGCGGCGGCGGCAACTTCGTCCATCGTGACGGCGTCAGCGCCCCGCTCGGCGATCAGGCGGCGCGCCGCGTCGAGCAGCAGCGCACGGTTGCGCGCCGCGTCGTTCCGCTCCGAAGGAGCCGAAACCGACAGCTCACCGAGGCGGTCGGCAATGCTCACCACTGCACTTTAGCGCGGTGGGAATAATCCGGACTATGGTCCGTTTTGACCGTGCAAGGATGGGGATCGGCAGCGAAGGGAAGCAGGAGATGACGCAGGTCAAGGTTCTGGTGCTGGTGGGCAGCTTGCGTGCCGCGTCAATCAACCGGCAGTTGGCCGAAGTGGCGGTCGGCGCCGCACCGGAGGATGTCAGCGTCACAGTCTTCGACGGGTTGGGGGAGTTGCCGTTTTACAACGAAGACATCGACCCCGCCGTGGGCGCCGACATCGAGACTCCTGCTGCGGTGGCCGCACTGCGCACCGCGGCGGCCGGCGCCGACGCCGCGCTGGTGGTCACACCGGAGTACAACGGCAGCATTCCCGGTGTGCTCAAGAACGCGATCGATTGGCTGTCGCGGCCGTTCGGCAACGGCGCGTTCAAGGGCAAGCCGCTGGTGGTCATCGGCGGATCCCTGGGACAATACGGCGGCGTGTGGGCGCACGACGAAACCCGCAAGTCGTTCGGTATCGCCGGCGCCCGAGTCGTCGAGGCGGTCAAACTGTCGGTGCCCTTCAAATCACTGAACGGCCGGCACCCGCGGGAGCACGCCGAACTGGTCGACAACATGCGGGATGTGTTGGGGAAGCTGGCCGCCGAAGTCAACTGACGGTCTCTGGTCGACGAAGAAAGCGGCGACTCGGCTACGCTCGAGGCCTTTGCTGGACGGCTTGTTGTCGGTGCCGGCTGGTAGACCTGATCCTATGACGCCACCGCCCCGCAGTGTGAGCTGCGACACGCCGGACGACACGCTCGGCGCAGGCTTACGACCAGCGAATTTCATGAATGTTGTTCAGAACATCTGGTATCTCTTCGCAATGTCCCCCACTAGGTGTAGTGTTTTGGACACCGACAGACCCAGGTTCGCCTGGTCCGCCGGGTCGCATCACCCGGCACCACGGTGCCGGGTGATGCGACTCCAAAGACGGGAATTCCGGGGGTCGACGGTCCGCCGAACAGCAGTACCTCAGTAGTTGCCAGTCCGTCCCCGTGTTCAGAACTTTGAGCCCCACTTTGCCCAGAGGAGTCGTGCCACCGATGACCATCACCGTGTACACCAAGCCCGCCTGTGTGCAGTGCAACGCCACCTACAAAGCGCTGGACAAGCAGGGCATCACCTACGAAACGGTGGACATCAGTCTTGACTCCGAGGCGCGCGACTACGTCATGGCGTTGGGCTATCTGCAGGCCCCGATCGTGGTAGCCGGAAACGAGCACTGGTCGGGTTTCCGGCCGGATCGCATCAAGGCGCTCGCCGGCACCGCACTCACTGCGTAGCAGAGGAGGGCTAATGGCCTGGGAAACTCCGGTGGGCAAGCTGGTGTATTTCTCCAGCGTGTCGGAGAACACCCACCGTTTCGTCCAGAAGCTGGGTGTTTCGGCCACGCGCATACCCCTGCACGGCCGCATCGAGGTCGACGAGCCCTACGTCCTGGTGCTGCCGACCTACGGCGGGGGGCGAGCCACTCCCGACGTCAATCACGGGGGCTACGTTCCCAAACAGGTGATCGCTTTCCTGAATAACGAACACAATCGAGCGCTGCTGCGCGGTGTGATCGCCGCCGGCAACAACAATTTCGGGGCCGAATTCGCCTACGCAGGCAACGTCGTCTCCCGCAAGTGCGGTGTTCCCTACCTCTACCGCTTCGAACTAATGGGCACCTCGGACGACGTGCACGCCGTCCGGATGGGTCTGGCTGACTTCTGGAAGGACGAGACGTGCCACCAAGCGTCACAACTGCAGAGCCTGTAACGGTCGCCGGGCACGGCACCCTTCCGGGAGAGACGGACTACCACGCGCTCAATGCGATGCTGAATCTGTACGACGCCGACGGCAGGATCCAGTTCGATAAGGACCGGGAAGCCGCCCACCAGTACTTCCTGCAGCACGTCAACCAGAACACCGTCTTCTTCCACAACCAGGACGAAAAGCTCGACTACCTCATCCGCGAAAACTATTACGAGCGTGAGGTGCTCGACCAGTACTCGCGCAACTTCGTCAAAACGCTGCTCGACCAGGCGTACGCGAAGAAGTTCCGCTTCCCGACCTTCCTCGGGGCGTTCAAGTACTACACCTCCTACACCCTGAAAACGTTCGACGGCAAGCGGTATCTGGAGCGCTTCGAGGACCGGGTGTGCATGGTGGCCCTCACCTTGGCGGCCGGTGACACCGCGCTGGCCGAGAAACTCGTCGACGAGATCATCGACGGCCGGTTCCAGCCGGCGACCCCGACGTTTCTCAACTCCGGCAAGAAGCAGCGCGGTGAGCCGGTGAGCTGTTTCCTTTTGAGAATCGAAGATTGCATGGAGTCGATCGGCCGATCGATCAACTCGGCGTTGCAGCTGTCCAAGCGCGGCGGAGGAGTTGCGTTGCTGCTCAGCAACATTCGGGAACACGGCGCACCGATCAAGAACATCGAGAACCAGTCGTCCGGCGTCATCCCGATCATGAAGCTGCTCGAGGATTCGTTCTCCTACGCCAACCAACTGGGCGCACGCCAGGGGGCGGGAGCGGTGTACTTGCAGGCCCACCACCCCGACATCTGCCGCTTCCTGGACACCAAGCGGGAGAACGCCGACGAGAAGATCCGCATCAAGACGCTGTCGCTGGGCGTGGTGATTCCCGACATCACCTTCGAACTGGCCAAGCGCAACGACGACATGTACCTGTTCTCGCCCTATGACGTCGAACGGGTGTACGGCCTGCCTTTCGCTGACATCTCGGTCACCGAGAAGTACTACGAGATGGTCGACGACGCCCGCATCCACAAGACCAAGATCAAGGCCCGCGAATTCTTCCAGACGCTGGCGGAGCTGCAGTTCGAGTCGGGTTACCCGTACATTATGTTCGAGGACACCGTTAACCGCGCCAACCCGGTCGAGGGCAAGATCACGCACTCGAACCTATGCTCGGAGATCTTGCAGGTGTCCACACCGTCGCTGTTCAACGAGGACCTGAGCTACGCGAAGGTGGGCAAAGACATCTCGTGCAATCTGGGGTCGCTGAACATCGCCAAGACGATGGACTCCCCGGATTTCGCGCAGAGCATCGAGGTGGCCATCCGTGCGCTCACCGCGGTCTCGGACCAAACCCACATCTGGTCGGTGCCGTCAATCGAGCAGGGCAACAACGATTCTCACGCGATTGGCCTCGGCCAGATGAATCTGCACGGCTACCTTGCCCGCGAACGTGTCCTGTACGGTTCCGAAGAAGGCATCGACTTCACCAACATCTACTTCTACACCGTGCTTTACCACGCACTGCGGGCGTCGAACCGCATTGCCATCGAACGGGGCAGGCACTTCAAGGGCTTCGAGCGGTCCAAGTACGCGTCCGGGGAGTTCTTCGACAAATACACCGATCAGGTGTGGGAGCCCAAGACGGAAACTGTTCGGCAACTATTCTCCAAAGCCGGCATCCGGATCCCCGGACAGGACGACTGGCGGCGGTTGAAGGAGTCGGTGCAGGCGCACGGCATCTACAACCAGAACCTGCAGGCGGTGCCGCCCACCGGGTCGATCTCCTACATCAACCACTCGACGTCGTCGATTCACCCAATCGTGTCGCGAATCGAGATCCGCAAGGAAGGCAAAATTGGGCGGGTCTACTACCCGGCGCCCTACATGACCAACGACAACCTGGAGTACTACCAGGATGCCTACGAAATCGGCTACGAGAAGATCATCGACACCTACGCAGCCGCGACTCAGCACGTGGATCAAGGGCTCTCACTCACGCTGTTCTTCAAAGACACCGCGACCACTCGCGATGTCAACAAGGCGCAGATCTACGCCTGGCGCAAGGGCATCAAGACGCTGTATTACATCCGGCTGCGCCAGATGGCGTTGGAGGGGACCGAAGTCGAAGGCTGCGTCTCCTGCATGCTGTAGCGATCCCGGAACCGCTTCGGTGGTTCCGGAAATCGCGCAGTTGGCGGTTGCCGGCTCGGTCTGCGCAGGTCAGTGGCCGGACAGCGGTAAAGTGCATGGCGTGCGCAGAATCGCCTTACCCAGACCCGGCGCTGACGCCGGGGTGAAGGTCGACGCACGCAGCGAACGCTGGCGCGAGCACCGCAAAAAGGTTCGGGGCGAAATCGTCGAGGCGGCCTTCCGTGCCATCGACCGGCAAGGCCCGGACGTCAGCGTGCGCGAGATCGCCGAGGAGGCCGGCACCGCCAAGCCCAAGATCTACCGCCACTTCGCCGACAAGTCCGATTTGTTCCAGGCGATCGGAGAACGACTCCGCGACATGCTGTGGGCGGCGATCTTCCCGTCGATCAACTTCGAGACCGACTCAGCGCGTGAGGTGATCGGCCGAAGCGTCGAGGAGTACGTGAAGCTCGTCGACCAGCATCCGAACGTCGTGCGGTTCTTCATCCAAGGGCGCTTCCCCGAGCAGTCGGAGGCCACGATTCGCACCCTCAACGAGGGCCGCGAGATCACCTTGACGATGGCCGCGATGTTCGACAACGAACTGCGGGAAGCTCATCTGGACCGCGCCGCAATCGAACTCGCTGCGTTCGCCGCTTTCGGCTCCGCCCAGTCGACCACCGACTGGTGGCTGGGGCCGGAACCCGACAGCCCGCGGCGGATGCCGCGCGACGAGTTCGTCGCCCACTTGACGACGATCATGATGGGCGTCATCAACGGCACCGCCGAGGTGCTCGGTATCAAGATGGACCCCGAGCTACCCATTCATGCCGCTGCACCCCGAGACCCCGCGGCCAGCTGAGCCACGCCGTTGACATCACCTCGGCGATCGACGACACTCTCCGATACCCCCGGTACCGGGTACTTGCACCGACGCAGTCGCGCGGCAAGATGAGCGAGACACTTCGACAGGAAGACGATCCGCAATGACTGTTGCCCAGTCGACGCATCAACCCGCGTCGCAGGCACCGCCGGTGCACACCCGGGCCCTGATCATCGGCACCGGGTTCTCCGGCCTGGGAATGGCCATCGCTTTGCAGAAGCAGGGTGTCGACTTCATCATCCTGGAGAAAGCCGACGACATCGGCGGCACCTGGCGCGACAACAGCTATCCGGGGTGCGCGTGCGACATACCGTCGCATTTGTACTCGTTCTCATTCGAGCCCAAGCCAGACTGGAAGCACCTGTTCTCCTACCAGGACGAGATCTGGGATTACCTCAAAGGTGTGACCGACAAATACGGGCTGCGCCGCTACGTCGTGTTCGGTTCGCTTGTCGAGCGTGCGCACTGGGACGACGACGAGTACCGCTGGCACGTGTTCACCACGGACGGCCGTGAATACGTGGCTCAATTTCTGATCTCCGGCGCCGGTGCGCTGCACATTCCGTCCACGCCCAACATCGAAGGGCGTGACGAATTCAGCGGCGCCGCTTTCCATTCCGCGGAGTGGGACCACGGCGTCGATCTGACCGGCAAGCGGGTTGCGGTGATCGGAACCGGCGCCAGCGCCATTCAGATCGTGCCGGAGATCGTCGGCAAGGTCGCCGCATTGCAGCTCTACCAACGGACTCCGGCGTGGGTGGTGCCGCGAACCAACGAGGAAACCCCGCAGGCTCTGCGCACCGCGCTGACCAACGTGCCCGGTCTGCGCGCAGCGCTGCGCGTCGGCATCTACTGGGCTCAGGAAGCCCTCGCCTTTGCCATGACGAAACGCCCGAACCTCCTCAAAGTAGCTGAGGCACTGGTCCAATGGAACATCCGGCGTTCGGTCAAGGACCGCGAGCTGCGCCGCAAGCTCGTGCCGCACTACCGCATCGGCTGCAAACGGATATTGAATTCGTCCACCTACTACCGGGCGGTGGCGGACCCGAAGACCGAATTGGTCACCGACCGCATCGAGCGGATCACCCGTGACGGAATCCGCACCGTTGACGGCACCGAGCGCGCCGCCGACGTGATCGTGTTCGCCACCGGCTTCCACGTCACCGACTCCTACACCTACGTCCAGATCAAAGGACTGCACGGCGAGGACCTCGTCGACCGCTGGAATCGCGAAGGTCTCGGCGCGCACCGCGGAATCACTTTCGCCGACGTGCCCAACCTGTTCTTCTTGCTGGGGCCCAACACCGGGCTGGGTCACAACTCGGTGGTCTTCATGATCGAGTCGCAAATTCGCTATGTGGCAGAAGCGATCTCAGCGTGTGACCGGCTCGACGCCCAAGCGCTGGCGCCTACCCGCAGCGCGCAAGATCGGTTCAACGAAGAGCTTCAGCAAATGCTTTCTCGTTCGGTGTGGAACACCGGCGGTTGCAACAGCTGGTACCTCGACGAGCACGGCAACAACAGGGTGCTGTGGGGCGGCTACACCTGGCAGTACTGGCTGGGCACCCGTTCGGTGCGGCCGGCCGAATACCACTTCTTCGGTGTGGGTACCGGTTCTCCCCGCGCCGAGCGGCTGGTTGGTGCGCAAAGCGCTGCGGCGACTTCGTCGCATTGAGTCGACGTTTGAGCCAATCACGCGCCAGCAGCACATGAGATTCGACCGACAAGGTTCGGGCAAGCCGCTGCTGCTGATTCACGGGTTGGGGTCGAACCGGCGAACCTGGGGTCCGGTCGTGCCGATGCTGGCCGCCCAGCGCGAACTGATCGCGGTCGACCTGCCGGGGTTCGGGGACACCCCGGCCTTGCGCGACAAGGTGACCATCGCGTCGCTCACCGACGCGGTCGAAAGCTTCATCGCCGAGCACAACCTGGGCGCAGTCGACGTCGTCGGCAGTTCGATGGGTGCGCGGATGGCGCTGGAGCTGGCCCGCCGCGGCCACGCCGGTTCGGTCGTTGCACTCGATCCGGGCGGCTTCTGGACCGACAGGCAGGTCAAGATCTTCCACGCCACGATCGGGTCATCGATCGCGCTGGTGCGCCGTATCCAGCCGCTGTTACCGGCGCTCAGCCGTAGCCGGGCCGGCCGGACCGCGCTGCTGCTGCAGTTCTCCGCCAAGCCGTGGCGCTTGCCGGCCGACCTGGTGCTGCGCGAGCTGCGCAGCATCGCGCGCTCGCCGAGCACCGACGCGGCGTTTCACGCGCTGGTTCACGGCCCCAAACAGCAAGGCGCCCCTGCCGGTTCGCTCAAGGGCCGAGTGACGATCGGGTGGGGGCGACGTGATCGGGTGACGGGGGCCAGCCAGGCGCAGCGCGCTGTGCAGCTGTTCCCGGATGCGACGCTGCACTGGTTCACCGACTGCGGCCATTTTCCGCACTGGGACCAACCGCACGACACGGCCCGGCTGATCCTGCACGCGACCGAGCCGACGGCCGGCCAGCGGGGGCCGTAGCCGCGTCGGGTTCCGCGCCAGGCGACACGAAACACAACACCTTGTGTTGACCGCGGTTGTCGGGCCCTAGGGGTAGCGTTCAGATACGAGCTGCACGGCTTTCCGCGAGGGTTTGCATTCATGGGGTTTTCACACGGCGAAGTGGGGTTCTGGTGACCGAAAGAGTGAAGCTGATCGACCGGGCTTCGGCGATCAACTGGAACCGGCTGCAAGACGATAAGGACGCCGAGGTCTGGGAGCGGCTGACCGGCAACTTCTGGCTGCCGGAAAAGGTGCCGGTGTCCAATGACATTCCGTCCTGGGGCACGCTGACCGCCCACGAAAAGCAGCTGACCATGCGGGTTTTCACCGGGCTGACGCTGCTGGACACCATCCAGGGCACCGTCGGGGCGGTCAGCCTGATCCCGGATGCGCTGACACCGCACGAACAAGCCGTCTACACCAACATCGCATTTATGGAATCGGTGCACGCCAAGAGCTACAGCTCGATCTTCTCGACGCTGTGCTCCACCGCGGAGATCGACGATGCCTTCCGCTGGTCAGAGGAGAACCCGAACCTGCAGCGCAAGGCCGAGATCGTCATGGAGTACTACCGCGGCGACGAGCCGCTCAAGCGCAAGGTGGCCTCCACGCTGCTGGAAAGCTTCCTGTTCTACTCGGGGTTCTACCTGCCGATGTACTGGTCGAGCCGAGCGAAGCTGACCAACACCGCCGACATGATCCGGCTGATCATCCGCGACGAGGCCGTGCACGGCTACTACATCGGTTACAAATTCCAGCGCGGGCTGGCGCTCGAAGACGAGCTCAAGCGTGCCGAACTCAAGGACTACACCTACGAGCTGCTTTTCGAGCTCTACGACAATGAGGTGGAGTACACCCAGGACCTTTATGACGAGGTCGGGCTCACCGAGGACGTCAAGAAGTTTCTGCGCTACAACGCCAACAAGGCACTGATGAATCTGGGATATGAGGCGTTGTTCCCGCGCGACGAAACCGACGTCAACCCGGCCATCCTGTCGGCGCTCTCACCGAACGCCGACGAAAACCACGACTTCTTCTCCGGATCGGGCTCGTCGTATGTGATCGGCAAAGCCGTCGTCACCGAGGACGAGGACTGGGACTTCTAATCATGCTGGTCACAGGGTCAACTAACGGAACGCACTGACACCGATTTTGTGCGAGCCGCGTCCAGTGAGGTAGCCACCGCCTCCAGCAAATATCGCGACGGAGCCAGCAAACTCTAGCAAACATGCGAGGGGGGCTAAGCAATCTCGGAAGCGGCACGGCTATTCGGAGTCGAGGGCCCCTTTCGTTTTTCGCAGACGAGTTTTCAATGTCACCCCGTTTTCGAGCAAACAATTCGTCAAAGTGAGCAAATATGACCGCGGATTGCCACGGAACGAGGGCCGATTACAAGCGCGCCACCGCTGTGAGCAGTGCAAACGCGCTGAGGCTGAATCACCGGAAGCAGCTCCGGAGTCGTCAGCGCGGGGAAATTGGTCTGATTGCCGGTAGTGGCACCCCCGGTCTGTCACTTGTCACCAGCTTTACCCACAACGCCCTGGCCAGCGGAAACGCCTTCACACATCTAGCTAACACGGCAACTGCGCCAGCTAACTCCCCCGAGGTGGTTGCCGGCGGCGTCGAGGCTGGGATACAGGCTGAGATTGAGGCACTGGGTTCGCATCGGCCGGGTTTAGCCGCAGCGGAGCTCGCGCGGGCGCGGATTATGGACAACCCGACAGCAACGTCGTCTCAACCGGCGGCGGCTCGGCAGTTGGTGGCGATTCTGGGAATGTTATCGAAGTGCGCGCAGCGGCGCGGGAAGCTGGCGGCCGTCAAGTCCGTCACCGCCGGGGGCCAGTGGGCCGATTAGCGCATGAGCGGGCCCCCGGTAGGCTGCCGAACGTGGCGGTCGACGACAGCGTTGACCCGGATGACGACGCCCGGATGAACTCCCAGGGTGTTCCCAACGTCGTATAGCTATGAGCACGATTGCCGAGATCCATACAGTGGGCTGCCCGCATCAACAACGAAACAAGTTTGGCGTCACAATTGGCGGCAACGGCACCACGGCGCCCGGCACAACCATTGGAAGACAGGCGAAGGCTACCGGCCTGCCGTGAAATATTGCCCACAGGTACCTGCTCGGGAGGGACGACATGGCAACGGCGACAACCGAGCCGGTGCGGTTACCACCGGGTCCGCGGATACTGAAGCCCGTCCACGGCGTCGCGTTCTTGGCTGCGGCACATGGAATGTTTGCCGCTCTGGGCCGACGGTACGGCAGCGCGATCATCAGCGTGAATTTGCCGGTGCTCGGCCATGCGGTGGTGGTCAGTGACCCAATCCTGGTTAAGGACCTGTTCACCACGAGCACCGATCTGATCGAACGCCCCACATCCGGGCCGGGTTCCCTGCGCGACCAATTGGGACCGGGGTCGACGTTCAGCCTCGCCGGCGACGAACTCCGCGCGCGCCGCAAGGTGGTGGTCCCGCACTTTGCCGGCAAGCGGGTGCGAAGCTACGAGCACATCGTCGAAGAGGAGGTGATGCGCGAGATCGCGACCTGGCCGGAGGGCCGCGAGTTCAAAACGCTGCCTTCGATGAAGAGGATCACCCTCGGCGCAATCCTGCGTGCCGTTTTCGGCGCCGAGGGACCCGCGCTGGACGAGCTTCGCGACCTGCTGCCGTCCATGGTCACTATTGTCAGCCTGGTCGTAGTGGTGCCGCCGAGGATGCGGCGTGACCTGGGTCGGTGGAGTCCGTGGGGGCGGTATCTGCGGTACCGGCGCCGTTTCGACGCTGTCGTCGACTCGCTTATCGCCGATGCACGGGCAGATCCTGCGCTGAAAGAGCGGAGCGACGTGCTTGCACTGTTGGTGCAGGCCCGCTATGACAATGGTGAGCCGATCCTGGATCGGCACATCGCCGACGAGTTGCTGACGTTGGTGATCGCCGGTCACGAGACAACCGGCCTAACACTGGCCTGGGCGGTGGAGCGGTTGTGTCGTCATCCACGGCTGCTGTCGCGGCTGACCGAGGAAGTCGACGCCGGCGGATCTGAATTGCGGCAGGCCACGATCTGGGAAGTGCAGCGCACCCGGCCGGTTCTCGACGGCACCACGCGGCGCACGAAGACGCGAATCCGATTGGGGGACTGGGTCATTCCGGAGGGCACCATCCTGATAATCAGTATCCGGCTGGCCCATGACTCAGAAGAGAGCTTCCCGGACGCGGCGTTGTTCAACCCGGACCGATTCGTCGGCGCCGTCCCGAAGCCCTTCGCGTGGATCCCGTTCGGCGGGGGCGTCAACCGTTGTGTCGGCGCGGGGTTCGCCCACATGGAAATGGACATCACCCTGCGCACACTGCTGCGCGAATTGCGATTCACCCCAACAGATGCGCCGGGCGAACGACGGCGCTGGCGCGGTGGGGCGACCGCGCCGGCACGGGGCGCACGCGCAGTGGTTTACCGGCGAACCACGGAGGCGTCGAGTGGTGCTGACTCTGCATCGCTGACCGAGCACGATAGCGCGTAACGCCCCCTGGCAGATCGTTGACGCCGACCACCGCACCGCCGCCCTAAAGGTGTAGAACCCGTACTTTCTTTGGGCGGAATCTTGCACCGCAGCCCTTGAGCGATGTAGGACGTTGCCCACGCCGTGCCCACAATTCGCCCACAGTTACAGATAACTGGTGTAAACCACCGTGATGTCTTTTCGCTGCTCAAACGCGAGGCGAACCCCTGACCGGGGAGCTGTCGAGAACCACGACTTCTTCTCCGGCTCCGGATCGTCGTACGTGATCGGCAAAGCCGTTGTCACCGAGGACGAGGACTGGGACTTCTAGTTCGCGCTTGGAACTACTCGGGCGCACTGGCCCGCGCGTCGCGCACGATGCGACGGGCTTCGCCTTCGGTGGACTCCAGGCCCGCGTCGGAAATCTGGCGTTGAACCGCTTGCACCGCCTCATCCTCGCTGACGCCGTCGAGAACCCCAATTCGCCCCTGTTCGAACTCTTCCCGCTGCGTCAACTGCTCGCGTTGAGCTTCGGCTTGCTCGAGCACCTCGGCGACCACGCCGCCCGGCTTGACATACTCCGAGACATTCAACTGCGCGTTGACGTCGTTTGCTGCCGCGACAATCCGCTCCCGCCAAGCCTCGTCAAGGTCGAGGCGAACAGAGCCAGCACATCCGGGGCACTCAAGGTCGTATGCGGAGACGTCGTCGCCGTGTCCGACAAGTTCTGTTGGCGTTCCCCCGGCAGGGGTGTGAATGGTAATGCGATCGGAAGAGCCGCCGTGCCAGGCGGCCACTCCGATCGTTCGGGCGTCATGCAAACCAAGTGCGTCACTGCCTGTGCAGACGATGCGTACGCGGGAGTCCGGCTCGACATTCATTCACATCCCCAATCGACCTTCTGACGGTAGCAGGGCGCCTGGTGTGCGGCTCAGCCTCTGATGACAAGCCCGTCATCGACATGAGGACGAGAACGGCGACTGGGACTTATCGTGAACGGGGCGTGAATTGTGCAAATCGCCCACCGCGTCAGTGGCGCTGTTGTCGCCCAAAAGCGAAACTGTGGGAGTGGCGATATCCCCATCTTCTACGGTCGCGTTCTTCAAGTCAGTGGTGAAGTGGCTGCAGGTCGGCTACCCCGAGGGCGTTCCCGGGCCGGATCGTCTCGCGCTGCTGGCGCTGTTGCGCAGCACGCCGTTGACCGAAGAGCAGGTTACCGAAGTCGTCGACGCCATCGACGAGGAGGATCTGTCGAACGGCAAGGTCAACCGGGACGTGATCGCCGACTTCATCTCCGACATGACGCACTATGACGCAGGTCCGGAGAACATCGCCCGAGTCGCCGCCCGACTGGCCGGCGCCGGTTGGCCCCTCGCTGGCATCGCCGGCACCCCTGAAGAGGAAGCCGACAAACCCGCAGCTAACGCCCAGCCAGGTTCGGAGGCTTTCTCACAGAGTTGAGGTGTCGATGACGAAGCGGTACCGCACGTCGCTGACCAACACCCGCTCGTAGGCCTCGTTGACGTAGTCCGGCTCGATGACCTCGATCTCGGGTGTCACCCCCTGCTCGGCGCAGAAGTCGAGCATCTCCTGGGTTTCGGCGATGCCGCCGATGTTCGAACCGGACAAGCTGCGGCGCATGAGCGCGAGGGGGAACGCGGGCACCGGCATCGGATGCTCGGGGATGCCGAGTTCGACCAGCGTGCCATCGACGTCGAGCAGATTCAGGTAGTCGCCCAGCTTCAAGTTCGCCGACACGGTGTTCAAAATCAGCTCGAAGCTGCCCCGCAGATTGCGGAAGGTGTCCCGGTCCGAGGTGGCGTAATAGTGGTTGGCGCCCAAGCGCAGGCCGTCCTCCATCTTCTTCAGCGACTGGGACAGCACCGTCACATCGGCACCCATCGCGGCGCCCAGCTTGACACCCATATGTCCCAACCCGCCCAGGCCGATGATCGCGATGCGCTTACCCGGACCGGCATGCCAGTGCCGCAGCGGTGAGTACAGGGTGATGCCGGCGCACAGCAACGGCGCGGCGGCGTCGAGCGGCAGCGAGTCGGGAATGCGCAGCACGTAGTTCTCGTCAACCACGATCGCCTGGCTGTAGCCGCCGTAAGTCGGCTGCCCGTCCCGGCCGACCGCGTTGTACGTCGTCGTCATACCGCGCTTGCAGTACTGCTCCAGACCGGCCAGGCAGCTGCTGCACTCGCGACAGGAGTCCACGAAACAACCCACGCCGACACGGTCGCCGACCTGGTGCTTGGTGACCTCTGAGCCGACCGCGGTCACCACGCCGGCAATTTCGTGTCCCGGAACGACGGGATAAGTGGGTGTGCCCCACTCGGCGCGCACGGTGTGGATGTCCGAGTGGCAGATCCCGGCGAACTTGATCTCGATCGCCACGTCGTGCGGACCGGGCGTGCGGCGGTCGATGGTGATCTTCGTCAGGGGCTCACTCGGCGAAGTAGCGGCGTAGGCAGAAACAGTCGTCATCAAAATCCCTTGTCGAGCCCGTCAGATTCATAGAAAAGCTTAGTTAAGGTAACGGTCTCGGGCACCGTAATCTCAGACACACCGAACCGGCCGGCGGCGAAGTGAAAGCTGACAATCTCAGTTGATCGGCGCGTTGATCAGGCGCAGGTCGTCCAGGATCCCGCGGGCGGCGATCACGCCCTGCCCGGTCTGCCACACCTCGTTGTTGACGATGAAGACCCGGTTATCGCGGGTGGCGGAAAGCCGCCGCCAGGCGTTGCTGTCCAGGACAGCCGGCGCGTGGTCCTTGGCGGCCGGCGATGCGAAGGACACGTAGACGATGTCGCCTTCAGCCGCCGAGAAATCCGCTGCGCCCGTCAGGTCAGCGTCGCTGGCGGAGAACTCCACAAACGGCTTGTCGGTGAACCGCTGCGAGCCGGGCCGGTCTGCGCCGACGGCCCGAAGGACGCTGGCCGGAAAGTTGTCGGCGCCGTAAACCCGCACCGTCTTGTCGGTCAATTGGACGATCGAGGCCTGATAGTGGGCCGCGTCTTGCGCCGCACCGGTCTGCCCGGCCCGGGCTTTGAAGTCGTCGACTACCGCGTCAGCGGCGGCGGCGCGCCCCGTCGCGGCGCCCACACCGCGCAAGTTGTCTTCCCAAGCGGTTCCGGGCGGTCCGGTGAATACGGTCGGGGCGATCGCGGCCAGCGCGGAGTACAACTGCGGTGACTGAGCCCCGGCAGCCACCGAGCCGAGAATCAGGTCCGGTTTCGCCGCCGCGATGGCCGGGAGGTTGGGGGCGTTGCGGCTCCCGACGTTAGGCAGTTGATGGATGACGGTGCCCAGATACGACGGCTGGCTCTCGGCGCCGACGGGCAGTGCGGCGTCGACGATGCGGGACTGCAGTCCCAGCGCACACAACGCGTCGAGTTGGTCACCGGAGAGCACCACGATGCGCTGCGGATCGGCGGGAACCTCCTCCGTCGGCGGGTTGATACCCTCGGCGTTGGGCGCGGATCGCGTCGGCGGGCCGGGGTCCGGCGCCGCCGGCTGCGGCGCACACGACTCGTCGGGCCGCCGCGAGTTGCCCAGTACACCGGCCCCGGCGATGGTGGTCGTGCTGGTGATGACCGACTTACCCGTCGACGGTTGACTGCCGGGCGGGGCGGGCCGACAGCTGGTGCACACCGCGACCGACGCTGCCGCAACCGCGGCTGCCGCCAGCACAACGCCGGGACGCAAGCGCGGCGCAGCCGGGCGCAGCGGGTCGCCACCGAACAGCCGTGGCGATCGCAAGCGCGGTGCAGCCGGGCGCAGCGGGTCGCCACCGAACAGCACGCTGCGACGGTAACACCGACCAATTACGACAAACTGTAGGACCAGAGCCGACAGCGCGGCGATCGAAGGCTAGGATTTGTCTGAAGATCTCTGGGATTGCCTTGCCCAAAGTGGATGTTTGGAGGACCCCTTGACCGCCGAAGCGCCGCCGCTACGCCCACTGGAGGCCAGCCGTCCATTCCCGGCGCGGTTGGGTCCCAAGGGCAACCTGATCTACCGGCTGGTCACGACCACCGATCACAAGCTGATCGGCATCATGTACGTCGTCACCTGCTTCGCTTTCTTCTTCATCGGCGGGTTGATGGCCTTGTTCATGCGGGCCGAACTGGCCGCACCCGGGCTGCAATTCCTGTCGAACGAGCAGTACAACCAGCTGTTCACCATGCACGGCACGATCATGCTGCTGTTTTATGCGACACCGATCGTGTTCGGGTTCGCCAACCTGGTGATGCCGCTGCAGATCGGTGCACCCGACGTGGCTTTCCCGCGGTTGAACGCGTTCTCCTTCTGGCTGTTCTTGTTCGGCGGCCTGATCGCAACCGCGGGCTTCATCACCCCGGGCGGGGCGGCGGACTTCGGCTGGACCGCTTACACCCCGCTAACCGACGCCATTCGCTCCCCGGGACCGGGCGCCGACCTATGGATCATGGGCCTCGCCGTGGCCGGTCTGGGCACCATCCTGGGTGCGGTCAACATGATCACCACGGTGGTCTGCATGCGCGCGCCGGGCATGACGATGTTCCGGATGCCGATCTTCACCTGGAACATCTTGGTGACGTCCATTCTGGTGCTGCTGGCCTTCCCGCTGCTGACCGCGGCGTTGTTCGGGTTGGCTGCCGACCGTCACCTGGGCGCTCACGTCTACGACCCCGCCAACGGGGGAGTCCTGCTGTGGCAGCATCTGTTCTGGTTCTTCGGCCATCCCGAGGTTTACATCGTGGCGCTACCGTTCTTCGGCATCGTCACCGAGATCTTCCCGGTGTTCTCCCGTAAACCGATCTTCGGCTACACCACGCTGGTCTACGCGACACTGTCGATCGCGGCGCTGTCGGTCGCAGTGTGGGCGCACCACATGTTCGCGACGGGCGCGGTACTTCTTCCGTTCTTCTCGTTCATGACCTATCTGATCGCGGTGCCGACCGGAATCAAGTTCTTCAACTGGATCGGCACGATGTGGAAGGGCCAGCTGACGTTCGAGACGCCGATGCTGTTCTCCATCGGCTTCCTGCTCACCTTCCTGCTGGGCGGCCTGACCGGTGTGCTGCTGGCCAGCCCGCCGCTGGACTTCCACGTCACCGACAGCTACTTCGTGGTCGCGCACTTCCACTACGTGCTGTTCGGCACCATCGTGTTCGCGACCTACGCCGGCGTGTACTTCTGGTTCCCCAAGATGACCGGCCGGCTGCTCGACGAGCGGCTGGGCAAGCTGCACTTCTGGCTGACCTTCATCGGGTTCCACGCGACATTCCTCATCCAGCACTGGCTGGGCGACGCCGGTATGCCCCGCCGCTACGCCGACTATCTGCCCAGCGACAACTTCACCTGGATGCACGCGTTTTCCACTGTCGGGGCGTTCATCCTCGGCGCGTCGATGCTGCCGTTCGTATGGAACGTCTTCAAGAGCTGGCGCTACGGTGAGCCGGTCACCGTCGACGACCCGTGGGGCTACGGCAACTCGCTGGAGTGGGCCACCAGCTGCCCGCCGCCGCGGCACAACTTCACCGAGCTGCCCCGCATCCGCTCGGAGCGTCCGGCGTTTGAGCTGCACTATCCGCACATGGTCGAGCGGCTGCGCGCCGAAGCGCACATCGGCCGGCATCCCACCGCCGGCGAGTCCGGCGAGGGCTTCGGCCCGCGGACGGAGCCGGATCGCGACCGCGGCTGATGCGCGGACTCGCGGCGGTTCTAAGTGAGGCAGAAGTCCTAAGTGAGTAAGTCGCCCAAGGTGTCGGTGTTGGTCACCGTCACCGGTGTCGACAAGCCAGGTGTGACCTCCGCGCTGTTCGAAGTGCTCTCCGGTCACGACGTCGAATTGCTGAACGTCGAGCAGGTTGTGATTCGGGGCAGGCTGACCCTGGGTGTGCTGGTATCGGCAGGACTGGACGCGCATGAGGGCAAGGCGCTGCGCGACGAGCTCGAGGCGGCCGTCCACGGGATGGGCCTGGACGTGACGATCGAACGCAGCGACGACGTGCCGATCATCCGGGAACCGTCCACGCACACCATCGTGGTGCTGGGCCGGCCGATCACCGCCGAAGCCTTCGGTGCGGTAGCCCGCGAGGTCGCGGCGCTGAGCGTCAACATCGACGTCATCCGCGGTGTCTCGGACTACCCGGTGACCGGTCTGGAGCTGCGGGTCTCGGTGCCGCCGGGCGTTGGGAGCGGGCTGCAGGCCGCGTTGACCCAGGTGGCCGCAGACCAGCGCGTCGACGTGGCGGTCGAGGATTACAGCCTGTCCCGGCGGGCCAAACGACTGATCGTCTTCGACGTCGACTCCACCTTGATCCAGGGTGAGGTCATCGAGATGCTGGCCGCGCGCGCCGGAACTCAGGAAGAGGTCGCCGCGATCACCGAGGCCGCGATGCGCGGCGAACTCGACTTCGCCGCCTCGCTACAGCAGCGCGTCCAAACTTTGGCGGGCCTACCCGCCGAGGTGCTCGAAGAGGTCGCCGACGAGCTGGAGCTGACCGCGGGCGCGCGGACCACACTGCGCACCCTGCGGCGGCTGGGCTATCACTGCGGGGTGGTCTCCGGTGGCTTCCGTCAGGTAGTCCAACCCCTCGCGGACGAATTGATGCTGGACTTCGTGGCGGCCAACGAGCTGGAGATCTTCGACGGCAGACTCACCGGACGGCTAGTCGGCACGATCATCGACCGGGCCGGCAAAGCCCGGGCGCTGCGCGACTTCGCCGAGAAAGCGGGAGTTCCGCTGGAGCAAACCGTCGCGGTAGGGGACGGCGCCAACGACATCGACATGCTGACCACGGCAGGTCTGGGTGTGGCGTTCAACGCCAAGCCGGCGCTGCGCGAGATCGCTGACGCATCTTTGAGCTATCCGTACCTAGACACCGTGCTGTTCGTGCTCGGCATCACCCGGGGCGAGATCGAGGCCGCCGACGCCGTCGACGGTACCTTGCGCCGCGTCGAGATTCCGCCCGACTGAGCGGGTGACCCCGAAGCCTTTTCCGCCTCGCGGTACGGCACGATGGTCAGATGCCCGAGACGGGAAGCCGGAGGTGAGATCCGAGGATTCGAGAGAATCCAAGGTTGGAACCGACCGAACTAGCGAGGCAGTCGACCCCGACCTGCTCATCGACTTCCACGACGTTTCGCTGCGCCGCGGTGGCCGTGTCCTAGTCGGTCCGCTGAGCTGGGCGGTCGAACTGGACGAACGCTGGGTGATCCTCGGGCCCAACGGGGCGGGCAAAACTTCGCTGCTGCGGATCGCAGCGGCGACTGAGCATCCCTCGTCGGGCATCGCCTACGTGCTCGGGGAGCGGCTGGGCCGGGTCGACATGGCCGAGCTGCGGGCCCGGGTCGGGCTGAGCTCGTCGGCGTTGGCGCAGCGGATACCGGGCAACGAAGTGGTCCGCGACCTCGTCGTCTCGGCCGGTTATGCGGTGCTGGGTCGGTGGCGGGAGAACTACGACGACGTCGACTACCACCAGGCAATCGACATGCTGGAAAACTTGGGCGCCGAGCACCTGGCCGACCGCAACTACGAGACGTTGTCGGAGGGCGAACGCAAGCGGGTCCTGATCGCCCGCGCGTTGATGACTGACCCGGAACTGCTGCTGCTCGACGAACCCGCCGCCGGTCTCGACCTTGGCGGCCGGGAAGAACTGGTGGCGCTGCTGGCCGATTTGGCCGCCGACCCCGACGCGCCGGCCACTGTCCTGGTCACCCACCACGTCGAGGAGATCCCGATCGGTTTCAGCCACTGCATGCTGCTGTCCGATGGTCAGATCGTGGCCGCGGGCCTGCTGCCCGACGTGCTGACCGCCGAGAATCTGTCCGCGGCGTTCAAGCAGTCGATGGCGGTGGACGCTATCGACGGACGCTACTTCGCCCGCCGGATACGGTCCCGCGCGGCCCACCGCAGGCGCGGATGAGCCCGCCGGACGAGGAGGCGTTCGTTCCGCTGCCCACCCGGCCGGCGGCGACGGTGATGCTGGTCCGGGACACCGCCGAGGGCATTGCGGTCTTCTTGATGCGGCGACACTCGGCGATGCAGTTCGCCGCCGGGGTGATGGTGTTTCCGGGCGGCGGCGTCGACGATCGCGACCGTAACGCCGATATCGCGTGGACGGGTCCGGCGCCGGCGTGGTGGGCACAGCGCTTCGGCGTGCAGGCCGATTTGGCGGAGGCACTGGTCTGCGCCGCCGCGCGGGAAACCTTCGAGGAGACCGGGGTGCTGTTCGCCGGACCCGCCGGTGATCCGCAGGGCATCGTCGGCGACGCGTCGGTGTACCGCGAATCCCGCGTCGCACTGGCCAACGGGACCTTGTCGTTCGCCGATTTCCTGCGTCGGGAGAACTTGGTGCTGCGGGCAGATCTGCTGCGTCCGTGGGCTAATTGGGTGACGCCGGAGGCCGAGCGCACCCGCCGCTACGACACCTACTTCTTTGTCGGTGCGCTGCCGGAGGGTCAGCGGGCTGACGGGGAGAACACCGAATCGGATCGTGCCGGCTGGACGACGCCGCAGGCCGCCATCGACGACTTCGCGGACGGCCAGACGTTCCTGTTGCCCCCGACGTGGACGCAGCTGGATTCGCTGGTCGGGCAAACCGTTGGCGACGTGCTGGCCGACGAACGCGCAATTGTGCCCGTGCAGCCGGACCTGGCGGTCAAGGGTGGGAACTTGACGCTCGAGTTCTTCGACTCCGAGCGCTACAACCAGGCGCGCGGCCGGCGATGGATGTGAGCGAATTCGTCAGCATCCATACCGACGTGCAACGACCCGGCGTCGCCACCATGGTGTTGTCCCGCCCGCCCGCCAACGCGCTGACCCGCCAGGTCTACCGTGAGGTCGCCGCAGCGGCCACCCGGCTCGGGGAGCGGGACGACATCGCCGCCGTGGTGCTGTTCGGTGGTCACGAAATTTTCTGTGCCGGTGACGACATGCCAGCGCTGCGCAGCCTGGGCGCCGACGAAGTGAGCAGTTGGGTCGACGTCCGTCGGGCCGCCGGCGAGGCCGTTGCAGCCATCCCGAAGCCAACCGTCGCCGCCATCACCGGTTACGTCCTGGGCGCAGGGCTGAGCCTGGCGCTGGCCGCCGACTGGCGGGTCAGCGGTGACAATGCGAAATTCGGGGCGACCGAGATCCTGGCCGGACTTATTCCGGATGGTGCCGGGCTGGCCCGGCTGACCCAAGTGGTGGGCGCCGGCCGCGCCAAGGAGCTGGTGTACAGCGGACGGTTCTTCGACGCCGAAGAGGCGCTGGCGCTCGGCGTCGTCGACGACATGGTGGCCCCGGATCATGTGTACGAGGCGGCGGTGGCCTGGGCGACTCGCTTCGTCGGCGGCCCTGCGCACGCGCTGGCCGCCGCAAAAGCCGGTGTCAACGACGTCTACGCGAAGACACCGGCTGAGCGAGCCGCCGCAGAACATCACCGCTACGTCGAAGTCTTCGCTGTCAGCGCTGAACATCCCTCCGACTCTGACGATGAATAGCCCCCGAACAAGCGTCGGTGTGTTTTAAGCTGACCCACGCGTTGCCCAACGTATGCATCTCCTGCGGGGGGAGTGGTGATGCCTGTTCCTAAGCGAGCTCGGTACGCCGTCGCCGGTCTGCTGGCGGCGGTGCCGCTGGTGTTTATGTCGGCAACCGCCTGGGCCGACGAGCCGATCATCATCGACTTCGTTCGCCACGGGCAGTCCCTGGCCAACGCCGCCGGCACGATCGACACCGTGCCACCCGGCACTGGCCTCACCGACACCGGGTATCAGCAAGCCGCGTCGGTCGCCGAACTCCTGCAGCACGAAGCGCCGTTCGCCGGCGTCTATGCCTCGGATGAACTCAGGGCGCTGGATACCGCTGAGGCGCTTACCAACACAGTGCAGCAACTGCCGGGGCTAGACGAGATCGACGCCGGCATCTTTGAAGGCCAGCCGGTGGACAGTCTCGGGGGCGTTCTGTATCTGCTGGCCCCGATCGCCTGGACACTCGGAGCCGAATTCGTGCCGATCCCCGGCTCTCCGGACGTCAACGGAGTCGCCTTCGACGAGCGGTTCAGCGACGCCGTCCAAGCGATCTACGAGAACACCGCCGGGGCCGGTGCGAACACCCCCACCGATGTGGCGTTCTCCAGCGAAGGAGCCATGGCGACTTGGACGCTGATGAACGTCAACAACCCCGACTTCGCCATTCCGCTCGCCGAATTGCTGAGCACCGGCCAGCTCATTCCCAACACTGGCCAAGTGGTCGTGTCAGGCGATCCGCAGGACGGCTGGACGCTGGTCAGCTTCGACGGCCAACCCGTCCCGCAGGACCCGGGCTTGCCGACGGAGCTGTTCGTCGACGCGCGCAACCTGGTCGAGGCCCCGCAATTCGCGACATACAACATCTACGAGGCACTGCTGAACGGCGACCCCGCGAACGTCATCAGCGCGATCGACGGGGGGCTTGGCCAAGTCCTCAGTGCGACCGAGCAGTTTCCCGTCGCCGTCATCGGTGACATCACTAATGCGCTGACCACCGATCTTTCCGGCGCCGCGGCCAACTTGGCCCTCGCCGCGTTCTGAACCGGCCGGCCGGCGACTGCCGGCGCAGCCGATAGGCTGGCACACCATGACCAGTACCACTCCGGCACCGCAGCCGCATGCCACCGCGGAGCAAGTGGAAGCCGCCCGGCTCGACAGCAAGCTCGCCCAGGTGCTCTATCACGACTGGGAGGCCGAGTCGTACGACGACAAATGGTCGATTTCCTACGACCAGCGCTGCATCGACTACGCCCGCGGCCGGTTCGACGCGATCGTCCCGGACGACGAAATCCACCGGCTCCCCTACGAACGGGCCCTCGAACTGGGCTGCGGCACAGGATTTTTCCTGCTCAATTTGATTCAGTCCGGGGTGGCGCGGCGCGGTTCGGTCACCGATCTCTCACCCGGGATGGTCAAGGTCGCCACCCGTAACGGGCAGTCGCTGGGCCTGGACATCGACGGCCGGGTGGCCGACGCCGAGGGCATCCCGTATGACGACGACACGTTCGACCTGGTGGTCGGGCACGCGGTGCTGCACCACATTCCTGATGTCGAGCTGTCGCTGCGAGAGGTGATCCGGGTGCTGCGGCCGGGCGGCCGGTTCGTGTTCGCCGGTGAGCCGACCACGGTCGGCAACAAATACGCCCGCGCGCTGGCGGACGTGACCTGGAACGCCACCATCCGGGCCGTGAAGCTGCCCGGCTTGGATTCCTGGCGCCTGCCGCAGGCAGAGCTCGACGAGAACTCCCGGGCAGCCGCCCTGGAATGGGTGGTCGACCTGCACACTTTCGCGCCGCAAGATCTGGAGCGGATGGCCGTCAACGCCGGCGCCGTGCGGGTGCATACGGCTAGCGAAGAGTTCACCGCGGCGATGCTGGGCTGGCCGGTGCGAACGTTCGAATCGACCGTGCCGCCGGGCAAACTCGGCTGGGGCTGGGCCCGGTTCGCGTTCGGCGGTTGGAAGACGCTGAGCTGGGTGGACGCCAATGTGTGGCGTCACGTAGTGCCCAAAGGCTGGTTCTACAACGTCATGGTCACCGGGGTTAAGCCGTCCTGAATGCGGATGCCCGCGCGGTGACGTCTGCTGACGTACTGGATTCGACACCTGCTGTGGCCGGCATTGCTATGTGAGCTGCCTTGACCGCCGGATTCGCCTTCAGCCGCGACGACGTCGCTTATCTGAGGTCACACGTCGGCGCCGCGGCCCTGCGTGCCGTCGGCGAATTCGCCTTCACCGAAGCCAGCCGGATCGGGGACACCGCGGCGGCGAGGGCCCGATTTTCCGACCGCGCGCCGGTGCTCGTGGAGACCACGCGATTGCGGCGTCGGTCCTTCGCGAAGCTCGCGGAACTGCCCGGCACTGGTGACTGGCTGTTCACCGACGAGGCGCTGCAGCAGGCCAGCGCGGCGCCGGTCGCGCTGCACCGAGCGCGGCGGCTGACCGGTGCAGTAATCCACGATGTCACCTGCTCCATCGGCACCGAACTGGCCGCGTTGCGCGGCACCGCCGCCCGCGTCGTCGGCAGCGACGTCGATCCGGTGCGGCTGGCGATGGCGCAGCACAATCTCGGCGACACCGCCGACTTGTGCCGCGCCGACGCGTTGCGCCCGATCACCCGCGACGCGGTGGTGCTGGCCGATCCGGCGCGCCGCGGCGGTGGGCGGCGCCGCTTTGATCCTCGCCACTATCAGCCAGCTCTGGACCAGTTGCTGGACACCTATCGGGATCGCCGCCTCGTCGTCAAGTGCGCGCCCGGAGTCGACTTTGAGCAACTTAGCCGGCTGGGGTTCGACGGTGAGATCGAGCTGACGTCGTACGGCGGCTCGGTTCGGGAAGCGTGCCTGTGGTCGGCGGCTCTCGCCGAGCCAGGAGTGCGTCGCCGAGCGAGCGTCCTGGACCGTCACGAACAGATCACCGATGCCGACTCGGACGACTGCCCGGTGCGGCCGGCCGGGCGGTGGATCGTCGACCCCGACGGTGCGGTAGTCCGGGCCGGGTTGGTTCGCCAGTACGCTGCGCGACACCTGCTGTGGCAATTGGACCCGCATATCGCCTATTTGTCCGGAGACCAACTGCCACCAGGCGTGCGCGGATTCGAGGTCGTTCAGCAGCTGCCCTTCAACGAGCGCCGGTTGCGTCAGGCACTGACGGCGGAGGACTGCGGTTCGCTGGAAGTCCTGGTGCGCGGTGCGGACGTTGACCCCGACGCCCTGCGGCGCCGGCTTCGGCTCGGGGGCCGCGAATCGTTGACGGTGGTGATCGCCCGGCTGGGCGCCGGCGCGACCGCATTCGTCTGCCGACCGTCGCGGTGACAGCGAGCGCGGCACCGCTCCCGGCCGGCTGACCGACTTGCTGTCGTTGCTCTGAGCTGCCGTGGCCGGATCGTCGTCCTTGCGGATCACACCCAGGTAGGCTGGCGAGCAGTTATCTCCCGGGCGCCCGCCCGTTCGTGGTCTTGCGAGGACACTCCGACGATGCGTACTCCGACGGCTGCCGCAATGCTGGCCGTGGTCCTCGTGGCAGGCTCACCCGGACCGGCCGGCGCGGCGCCGCCGTCGTGCGCCGATCTGGGCGGGACGATCTCGGACGGTCGCATGTGTCACATATCGACTTCCGCAACTGGTTACCTGCTCAACGTGAGCTATCCCACCGACTATGCCGACGAGCAGGCGCTCACCGATTTCTTGTCGCAGAACCGTGATGGGTTCATCAACGTCGCGCAGACGTCCGGCTCCCGTGACATGCCTTACCAGCTCGAGGTGACCGCCGAGCAGTTCCGCTCCGGGCAACCGCCGCACGGCACGCAAAGCGTGATGCTCAAGGTGTTCGAGGACCTCGGCGGCCCCCGGCCGTCCAGTTCTTTCAAGGGCTTCAACTACGACCTCGGCAAGGGCCAGCCCATTACCTTCGACAACTTGTTCGTGCCGGGCAGCAAACCCTTGGACGCGATCTACCCGGTGGTGCAGCGTGAGCTGGGTCAAAACGGGTCAAGCGCAGCTGTTCCGCCCGGTAGCGGTCTCGACCCCGCGCACTATCAGAACTTTGCGATCACCGACGACGACGTGATCTTCTACTTCGCACCAGGTGAGCTGTTGCCGTCCTCCGCCGGCACCAGCCAGGCGCGGGTGCCGCGCGGCGTCCTGCCGCCACTGACAGTGCAGCCCTAGTCCGCCGGTCACTTGGGCGCAAAGCTATACACCTGACCGACGCTGGTGGCGACCACCACCCGGTGATCGGTTCCCAACGAAACCCCGACCGGATAACCCGACGCCGCCGGCAGCGGGTAGCCGTTGATCGTGTGGCCGTCTGCCGGGTCGAAGACCAGCAGCGACAGCCCGGACGACCCGGGGCCCGGTCCGCCACCGACGACGGCGTAGCCGGTATGGCTGCCGGCCAGGCTCGACGATGACAACGGGCTGACGTCATCGCGGCGCCACGCCTGCTGCCCGTGGTCGCCGGCGTCCTTGACGGCCACCAGCTTGGTGTCGGGTCCGCCACCGGAGACGATCACCCCGGACGGCAGCACCGCCGGTGGCGTCTGCGCCAGGAACCTGAGCTCCACCGACCACTTGGGTTTGCCGTCAGCGGCGTGCAGTGCCCAGAGCCGGTTGTCTCGACCGTTGACGTAAATCGTCGCACCGTCGGCCGACAGTACCGGGCTGGCCAGCACTCCGGCGCTGACCGCGCCGCTGGTCCATTCCCGGGTGAGCAACGGGTGCTGGCCGGGGTGATACTTCAATGCCACCAGGACCGCGGCTTGGGCGCCGGGCTCCCACAAACTGGTCACCACCAGGTTGCTCGCCGCGGAGAAGGCGGGAGCCGCAGCGATCGGGCAGGCCGGACCCGCCGGTACGCAGTCAGCCAACCCGCGGGCCGAATCGGTGGGGTCCACGGCATCGACCAGGTCCATCGGGCTGCCGACCACGGTCCCGCGGTTGGCGTCGAAAACCAAGACCTGCCCCAAATGAGTCACCACGAGCAGTTGTCCGTTGTCCAGGATTCGCGGTGTCAGCGGCATCCCGATCACCGGCCGGCGCCACTTGATCCACTGGGTGGGAGGAAAGGCCAGCATCGCTCCGGGCTGTCCGACGTAGACGTTATCGAAGCCGTCGAACAGTGGACTGGAAAAGCCGCCGCCCTGATAAAGCCGGGTGCACCAGCGCTGCCGGCCGTTGTTGTCGTTCTCCCACTCCATCAGCGAACATCCCGCGGGCGTCTGCGCGTTGAGGGCCAGCCAACCGCGGGAATTGAGCGCCCCCCCGGCGGCCAGGTCGCCTTTGACCGAGCGCGTCCACCGCAAGCTCAATGACGTCGCGCCGGCAGTCGCGGTGTAGCTGCTGTTGGCCGCATCGCCGTATTGAGCGGGCCAGCCCTGCGCAGCGGCGATCGTGACCCACGAGTCGGTGTTACCGCAGCCGCTGAGGGCGGCGGTGAGGACCGCCGCCGAAAGCGCCGACATCGAACGGCGTAGCGCTGCGGCCCGCGCCTTGCGCCGAGTGTGCGGCTTCCTGCGACAAACTGCGCTTTTTCCGTTCATAACCCCCACACTCGGCGGACGACAGCGGGCCTTCGAGACGCGGTGGTAAGGCTATCGAGTCCACGTGAGGGTGGCTTGTAGGCACGTCGCGTCCCGCATCGTCATCAGGCTGGATCTGATGGCCTGACTCCTCCTCGGGACGCTTCGCGTCCCGCATCGTCATCAGGCTGGATCTGATGGCCTGATTCCTCCTCGGGACGCTTCGCGTCCCGCATCGTCATCAGGCTGGATCTGATGGCCTGACTCCTCCTCGGGACGCTTCGCGTCCCGCATCGTCATCAGGCTAGGCTTCCGGCCATGACGAGCATGTGGGGCGCGCCGCTGCACCGGCGCTGGCGCGGGTCGAGGCTGCGTGACCCGCGTCAGGCCCGGTTCCTCACCCTGGCATCGCTGAAGTGGGTGCTGGCCAACCGGGCGTACACCCCGTGGTACCTCGTCCGCTACTGGCGGCTGCTGAAGTTCAAACTGGCCAACCCGCACATCATCACTCGCGGCATGGTTTTTCTGGGCAAGGACGTCGAGATCCATGCAACCCCGGAGCTCGCCCAATTGGAGATCGGCCGCTGGGTTCATATCGGCGACAAGAACACCATCCGCGCCCACGAGGGCTCACTGCGGTTCGGCGACAAAGTGGTCCTGGGCCGCGACAACGTCGTCAACACCTACCTGGACATCGAGTTCGGTGATTCCGTGCTGATGGCGGACTGGTGCTACATCTGCGACTTCGACCACCGGATGGCTGACATCACCTTGCCGATCAAGGACCAGGGCATCGTCAAGAGTCCGGTGCGGATCGGGCCAGACACCTGGATCGCAACGAAGGTCACCGTGCTGCGCGGCACCACGGTCGGGCGAGGTTGTGTGCTGGGATCGCACGCTGTAGTCAAAGGCGACATACCGGACTACTCGATCGCGGTGGGTGCACCGGCCAAGGTGGTCAAAAACCGTCAGCTGGCCTGGGAGACTTCGGCGGCCCAGCGCGCCGAGCTCGCAGCCGCCTTGGCCGACATCGAACGCAAGAAAGCCGCTCACTGAGCTCAGATGCGCTGGTAACGGCGCAGCGCTTCAGCCCGCTCGGCGCGGTGATCGACGATGGGTGCCGGGTATCTCGGCGGTCGCTCGCCTTTCAGCGAATGCACGTCTGCCACGTCGGCGAGCTCAGGCACCCAGCGGCGGATGTAGTCGCCGGACGGGTCGAATTTTTCGCCCTGCGTCGTCGGGTTGAACACCCGGAAGTACGGCGCCGCGTCGGTGCCCGAACCCGCGCACCACTGCCAGCCGTGCTGGTTGTTGGCCATGTCGCCGTCCACCAGCTGTTCTAAAAACCAGCGCGCGCCCCACTGCCACGGCAGATGCAGATCTTTGACCAGGAACGACGCCACGATCATCCGTACCCGGTTGTGCATGTATCCGATGCCGGACAGCTGGCGCATACCGGCGTCGACAATCGGATATCCGGTTTCGCCGGCCTTCCAGGCCTCGAAGCGACGTTCGGCTTCAGCGCTGGTGTCGACTTCGATGGCGTCGAAATCCTTATTCCAGTTCCACCAGACGCTGTGCGGCCAGTGGTGTAGCACCGCGGCGTAGAAGTCGCGGAACGCCAACTCCCGTAAATAAGCCTGCGCCCCCTGCCGACGCAAGTTGAGGTCGGCGACCATGGTTCGCGGATGAATAGTGCCGAACTTCAGGTGAGCCGACATCCGGCTGGTGCCGTGTAGGTCGGGTCGGTTGCGGTCCTCGGCGTAGCGGTCGATGCCGTGCTCGACGAACTCCGCCCACAGCCGCAGCGCCGCCGCCTCGCCGGCGTCCAGGTCGAGTTCGACACCGGGATCGGGGATCTCGACACGCTTGACGCCCTTGGACTTGAGCTTCGCCGGATCGACCCAGTGCGCCGATTCCGGGCCCGTCTTGGCCGGCGCCCGCCAATCGGTGTTTCGCCAGCGCTGCAGGAACGGTGTGAACACCTTGTAAGGAGTGCCGTCGTCCTTCATCACCCGGCCGGGCGACACCAGATACGGCGATCCCGTCGCGACCAGCGGCACCTGACCCAGGGCGTCGCGCACCTGCTCGTCGCGGCGCCGGCCGAACGGCGCGAAATCGTCCGACACGTGCACCGCGGACGCCTCGACCTGCGCGGCGATCCGGGGAATGAGCTCTTCCGGCTTGCCACGTGCAACCAGCAGCCGGCCGTCCAGGTCGTCGGCCAGTCGGCGCAGCGAATCGCAAAGGAATTGCAGACGGCGCAGTCTCGCCGTTTCCAGTCGCGGATCGAGAACGAAGCAGGCCAGCACATCCCGGCCGTCGGCGACAGCTGACTGCAGCGCCGGCAGGTCGCGTAACCGCAGGTCCCGCCGGAACCACAGCACAGCCGTCATCTGTTGAGCCGCCAGATGCGGACGGACAGCAGGAGCGCGAACGCGCACCAGAGCGGATAGGGGAGCAGCGCGGACCCGGCGCGCGGCGCGGCGGCGGCGGTCCGACGGGTCAGGTCTGCCGTGCTCACCGCCAATACGCCGGCTCCCAGAGCAGACAACCCGAGCTTGCGGTACTTGAAGAACAGCCAACTCCAACCGGCGTTCAGTACCAGATTGATGCTCAGCGCGCCGATGTACCGGCGCTGTGCCCGATGCTGGCCGGTGACCCGCAACCGGTCGACGGCGACCGCCGAGGTGGCTGCGATGTCGGTGTACAGGGAGGTCCAGGCCACCGGAAACACCCAGTCGGGTGGTACGTAGGACGGCTTACGCAAGCGCGCATACCAGGTGGGTTGCTGACCGAGGTTGGCGACGGTGCCCACCGCGGCGGTTGCGCCGACCGCCAGCGTCGTCGCGGAAAGCGTCTTCTTGTCCACCGATACCCCGCGGCTAGCCACCAATCGATTATTTCAGTATTTTAAGTATTAATCAAGTGAATGACCGGGCATTTTGCCGATATGCTTATATCGCCATGGCCACTGATAAGCACGTAACGGACCGCGCCGCACTGGAGTCTGCAATCTCGGCTGACCTGCGCGTGCTGTCCGCGGAGTCCGACCAGATCGGTCGGATTTTTGCCGCAGCTCACGATGTGCGCTCTACCGACTTCCGGGCCTTGCTGCATGTGATGGTAGGCGAAACGGCCGGGGAGCCCATTACTTCCGGTGATCTTCGCCAACTGATGGGTCTTTCCGGCGCGGCGATCACCTACCTGGTGGACCGGATGATCGATTCGGGCCACCTGCGCCGGGAAACGCATCCGGCCGACCGCCGCAAGGTGGTGCTGCGCTATGCCGAACCCGGATTCGACACCGCACGCGCCTTCTTCGTTCCGCTCGGCAAGCACACCAGGGCTGCGATGGCCGATCTGAGCGACAACGATTTGGCCGCCGGGCACCGGGTATTCACCGCGTTGATCACTGCCATGCGGCGCTACCAAGATGAACTCAAAGGCGCGGAAAGCTAGCGGCTGCGGCGCTGGGCTGCCCTGCCGCGATGTGACCACGGCGCAGGAGACAGAAACGATGCGGCATGACGCCTGAACAACCGGAGATCGAGACGCGCAAGCGCCGCCACATCGACGTATGTCTCGAGGACGAGGTGTCCTACTGCGGCGTAACGACCGGGCTGGAGCGGTTCTGGCTGCCCTACAACGCGTTGACCCAGACCAGCCTCGCCCACATCGATCTGACCACACGGTTTCTCGGAGCTCACCTGGATGCTCCGGTCCTGATCGGCGCGATGACCGGCGGTGCGGATATGTCGGGCACCATCAACCGGAATCTGGCCGCTGCCGCGCAACGGCTCGGCATCGGGATGATGCTCGGATCCCAGCGGATCATGCTGGACAGCGCGCTCGGCGAGCGAGCCGCGGACAGTTTCAGTGTTCGGGATGTGGCTCCAGATGTGTTGTTGCTCGGCAACATCGGGCTGGCGCAATTGACGAAGTCGGCCATCCCCGACGTCACAAAAGCGCTCGACCGGGTCGGTGCTGATGCGTTGGCGGTGCACACCAATCCGCTACAGGAAGCAGTTCAGCATAACGGAGACACCGATTTCTCCGGATCGTTCGAGCGGCTGCGAGACGTCGCTGAAGAACTGCCCTACCCGGTGATGCTGAAGGAAGTCGGGCATGGGATCGGCGCCGCCGCCGTCGCGCAACTGATTCAGCCGTCGGGTGAGCCGCCGGTGGCCGCCATTGATGTCGCGGGGGCCGGCGGGACATCGTGGTCGCGGGTCGAGCAATTCGTTCGTTACGGGCAGTTGCGGCACCCGGATCTGGCCGACTGGGGTGTCCCCACCGCGCGGGCGATCGTCGAGGTCCGTACGGTGTTGCCGGCCATCCCGCTGGTTGCTTCCGGCGGCATCCGCACCGGCATGGACGCCGCGAAGGCGCTCGCATTGGGCGCCGACGTCGTTGCGGTGGCGCGGCCGCTGCTGGCTCCGGCGATGGAATCCGCTGATGCCGCTGCAGCCTGGCTCCAGCGATTCATCGAAGAGCTTCGGATCTGTCTACATGGTTGTGGCGCAACGAATTTGGCTGCCTTGCGTGACGTCGGCGTCGAGCCTTGCCGTTAGCCGCGGGTGTTTGAGACATGGCAGTGATACTGGCTTACGGCTCGCCTGCGCTCGGGCATGTGCTGCCGCTCGGTGCGCTGCTGCAGGAGTTGACTGACCGAGGTCACCAGGTGCACCTGCGCACGATGGCCGCCGAGGTCGCGCGGATGGAACGCGCCGGGCTGCACACGGAGCCGGTTGACCCTCGCATCGAGGCGATCGCAGGGCGGGACTGGACGGCCAACAGCGCGCTGGGAGTGCTGAAGATATCTATCGACGTGTTGTGCACGCGGGCGGTGCTAGAGGTTGATGACCTTCGCGCCGCGGTCGACGAAGTTCGGCCTGATGCGCTTATTGTTGACGCGAACTGTTGGGGCGCAATGTCTTTTGCGGAGGCCGCCGAAATTCCGTGGTTGGTGTTCTCGCCCTTCAGTCCCTACTTGCGGGCCCGGGGTGTTCCGCCCTTCGGCCCGGGTCTGCGGCCACTGCCGGGCATCGTCGGAGAGATCCGGGATGCCTCGGTGCGTCCGTTCGTGCGGTACCTGTTCGATCGGCCGATAGTGCCGCGGGTGAACGCTGTTCGCGCCGACCTCGGGGTGCCCGCCATCAGTAGCGTCGACGATCTGATGCGGCGCCCACCGCTGCTGTTGGCAGTCGGTGGGGAACCGTTCGAGTATCCGCATCGCGGCTGGGGTGACACCGTGCACTTGATCGGTGCGTGCACTTTTGCGCCCACGCCAACGCCGGCGCCGAGATGGGTGCAGGCGATCGAACGGCCCATCGTGCTGGTGAATACCTCATCGATCAAGCAGGCCGACACCGTGCTGGGGTCGACGGCGTTGCAGGCCCTGGCGGGCGAACCGGTTCACGTCGTCGCGACCTTTCCCGCGGGCATCCCGCCGGACCTGCCCAGGTCACCCAACGCCACGGTGTGCCGATTCGTCCCGCACGACGTGCTGCTGGAACGAGCCAGCTGCGCCGTCACCCACGGTGGCATGGGCACCACCGTCAAGGCACTCGATCGCGGTGTGCCGGTCTGCGTTGTGCCGTTCGCGCGCGATCAAGCCGAGGTCGCGCGCCGCGTGGAGGTGGCTGGGTGCGGTACCCGGCTGCCGGCCAGGAAGTTAACCGCGCTGCGGCTGCGTGACTCGGTGCGCAAAGCGATGACGATGGTCGAGGGTGCCCGCCGGGTCGCCGCCGGTTTCGCTGCGACCGGAGGGGTAGCACACGGAGCGGATCTGATCGAAGCACGCGTACTTTCCCGTGCGCCAGGAGAGCTGGCGGCGGAGTGAATTCAATGGGCGACCTTGGGCCGCCGATCCGTTGCAGCGGAAGCCTGATCGCCCGTCGATCAAGAACTCAAGGCAAACTCACGGCTCGATCAGGGTTTTTATCGTGGCAATCAGTCCACCTGGGTCGGCGACTGTGACAGTCAGTGCCGAATGGTCGCGAAAGCCTATGACGCGGTGAATGGGCGGCTCGAAGTGGATGCAGGCACCAGCATGCGTGTTGGTTCCGAAAGTGAGGCCGTCATCGACGAATGACAACCTGGGGCCGACCGCCGTCCACCAGCGGTACGGGCCGGTCACATGCGCATCGCGCACCGCCGACATCGGCGTGTCGACCTGGAACGGCCCGTAGCTGGCGATAAAACGACCGTCGTCCGTCAACGTCACGCCTTGCCTGCCCGGCCACGCGCGGAACGGAGCCCACAGTGGCGCCAGCCGAGCGTCGTAGCGGTACGGGAAGTACCGACCATGGTTGTCGGGTGCGGGCATGGCGGTCCATCCTGACGAAGTCGGGGTCAGCGCGCCGTTTGCGGTGCGCCGGGCAGATCAGCGTCCGCCTAACCTGTCACTATGCCAACCGGGTCAGCACGACTACACACAGAACTGATCCGGGTGGCCGCTGACAGCGGGCCGGCGGCGACTGCGGCGCAGACTGCGCTCGGTGACGGACCGGTGGCTTCGCGGTTGGGTGCGGCGATCCTGGCGCTGGCACTGCACCGCTCCCCGGCAAGCACCATCTGTCCCTCCGATGCCGCCCGGGCCGTTGGCGGCGACAACTGGCGCGAACTGACGTCGCCAAGCCGAAACATCGCCATCGGGCTGGCCCGAGCCGGAGACGTCCAGATCTTGCAAGGCGGTGTGGTGCGCGATCCGGACAAGCCGCTGCGCGGTCCCATTCGCATCCGCGCCGCCAGGTCGAACTCGTGACGCCGTGGCCGAAGCCCGAACTGCCCGGCCCCGGGCAGGAGTCGGTATGGGACTACCCTCGTCCGCCGCTGCTGGAGCACTTCGCCGGTTCGATCACCGTCGAATTGGGCGGCGAGATCATCGCGTCGACGACCCGCGCCTGGCGCGTACTGGAGACCAGTCACCCGCCCAGCTACTACCTGCCCAGGGAGGCGTTCACCAAAGGCGTCTTGCGTCCCGCCGACGGATCGTCGTGGTGTGAATGGAAAGGCCGGGCTTCCTATTACGACCTGGTGACTGCGACCCGACAGGCGCCCGCCGCAGCCTGGACTTACCGGCAGCCCAATCCGCGGTTCGCCGACATCGCCGGTGCAATCGCCGTGATGGCCGGGAAGGTGGACCGCTGCACGGTCAACGGCGAACAGGTGGCGGCTCAGCCCGGCGGCTTCTACGGCGGATGGGTCAACAGCTGGATCACCGGACCGTTCAAGGGAGAACCCGGCTCGTTCGGGTGGTAGCCCCTACTAATCACCTCGGCGCCCACAGCGCCAGTAAACGCCGGCGTTCCCAAGTGACTGATCTCACCCATGGTCTGGACGTTGCAATCACCACTCTTGCCCTATATTCTTAATTATTAACTTCCTTAAATTGTTCGCTGTGCAGGTGACAGTTGGAAGTTATGGGTTCCTCAGCTCTGGGGCGGAGTTGAAGCATCCGCTGCCGTCGATCGGGGCGGCTGCGACCGCTTACATCGGCGCGAGAAGGGACGCGTGATGGAAAAGGGCTTTGCGGCACCGCCTGGTTCCGGGCTTGACTCCGGTGATTCGGTTCTGCTCCGGATGAACGAGCTGGTGCGCAGCCTGGAGAGTCAGGCCGGCAGCGACTTCAACCTGGGTTCGACGCTCGACGAGCTGACGTTGAGTGTGGCTCAACTTCTTCCCGGGGCTGCCCACGCGGGCATCACCGTCAGCAAGAGGGTGGGAGACGTCCAGACCGTCGCCGCAACCGACCGGTACCCGGTGCTGCTCGATGACATCCAACGGAGCTACAACGAGGGGCCCTGTCTGGCAGCGGCGCGACGCCAGCACCTGGTTCGAGTCGACGATCTGACAGTCGAAGACCGCTGGCCGCGGTACGCCAGCGAAGCGGTCACCGCCACGCCGATTCGGTCGGTGATGTCATATCCGCTGTTTGCTCACCGGCCCAGTTCGGCCTCGTTGAACGTCTACTCCCAGCAAGCCAATTCATTCGGTGAGCAAGCCGCGGAGTTGGGTTTGGTGTTCGCGGCTTACACCACGCTGACGTGGAACATCTTGAGCCGTGATCAGCAATTCCGAAGAGGGCTGAGCTCGCGCGACACGATCGGCCAGGCCAAAGGCATGTTGATGGAACGGCTTCATATCGACGCCGAAGCCGCGTTCCAACTGCTGAAACGGCGCTCGCAAGAAACCAACACACCCGTCATCGAAATAGCTCGCCGGCTCACCGACCTCAACGAGCCGGAGTTTGGAGAGTGGGCGTGAGCGTGAAACTGAGTGCGCCGAAGGCGGATGTCGGCCGTGTGCTGGCACGCCAGGGCGATGACATCGACTCGCGCTATCACCCCTCGGCGGCTGTGCGCCGGCAATTGAACAAAGTGTTTCCGACGCACTGGTCGTTTCTGCTGGGTGAGGTCGCGTTGTACAGCTTCATCGTGCTGTTGCTCACCGGCGTGTATCTGACGCTGTTTTTCGACCCGTCAATGACAGAGGTGACTTACCACGGCGTTTACCAGCCGTTGCGCGGTGTCGAGATGTCGAAGGCGTACGCGTCGACATTGGACATCAGTTTTGAGATACGCGGCGGCCTATTCGTCCGTCAGGTGCATCACTGGGCGGCGTTGCTTTTCGCGGCGTCGATCATGGTGCATCTCGCGCGAGTGTTCTTCACCGGAGCGTTCCGCCGGCCGCGGGAAGCAAACTGGGTCATCGGGTCGCTGCTGTTGATCCTGGCGATGTTCGAAGGCTTCTTCGGTTACTCGCTGCCCGATGACCTACTCTCCGGCACTGGTATTCGGGCGGCGCTGTCGGGAATCACAATGAGCATTCCAGTGGTCGGCACTTGGCTGCACTGGGCACTGTTCGGTGGTGACTTTCCGGGTACGGTGTTGATGCCGCGGCTCTATGCCATCCACATTCTGTTGTTCCCCGGCATCATCCTGGCCCTGATCGGACTGCACTTGGCGATGGTCTGGTTCCAGAAGCACACTCAGTTCCCCGGACCCGGACGCACCGAGACCAATGTGGTTGGGGTGCGGGTGATGCCGGTGTTCGCCGTCAAGTCCGGTGCGTTCTTCGCGCTGACCATGGCGGTGTTGGGCTTGATGGGCGGGTTGTTGCAGATCAACCCGATATGGAATCTCGGTCCGTACAAGCCGTCACAGGTTTCGGCGGGCTCGCAGCCGGACTTCTACATGATGTGGACCGATGGTTTGATCCGCATTTTCCCGCCGTGGGAAATCTATTTCGGTCATCACACCATCCCGCAGTCGGTGTGGGTTGCGCTGCTGATGGGCGTGATCTTGGGACTGCTGACTATGTATCCGTTCCTGGAGAAGCGATTTGCCAAGGACGACGCGCACCACAACCTGCTGCAGCGACCGCGTGACGTGCCGGTGCGCACGGCGGTGGGCGCGATGGCCATTGCCCTTTACATCGTGCTGACCTTCAGTGCGATGAACGACATCATCGCCTACAAATTTCACGTCTCGCTCAACGCAACCACCTGGGTTGGGCGGATCGGCATGGTGGTCTTGCCGCCGCTGATCTACTTCGTGACCTATCGCTGGTGCGTCGCTCTGCAACGCAGCGACCGCGAGGTACTCGAACACGGCATCGAGACCGGCATCATCAAACGCCTGCCGCACGGCGCCTACGTCGAACTGCACCAGCCGCTGGGTCCTGTCGATGACCAGGGACACCCCCTACCGCTGGCCTATCAAGGCACCGCGCTGCCCAAGCGGATGAACAAGCTCGGTTCGGCGGGTACTCCCGGCCGCGGCAGCCTGCTGCGCGCCGACCCGGCCGGTGAAGACGCCGCGTTACGTCACGCAGCGCACTCCGGTGAGCAGCGGGCCCTCACCGCCCTCAAGGAGCATCAGGACACCAACGGCTCGAGCAATGGATCCACCAACGGCTCGGGTAATCACTCGAGCATTGAAGCTACCAACGGTCACCGCAACGCCACGGCCGCCGCGACGGTTAAGACGGTGTAACAACTCACTGCGCGCAACCGCCGTCAGGCGGGTGCTCTTCGTCGGCATCGCCGCCGCTCCGATCGACAGGTGAGCCGACGCTGCGCCCTCGCGGACTTGCGGGCAGTGTCTCCAGTGCGTTGAAAGTGCCTCGTTCGCAGGTACTTTGCCGGAGCTGCGATCGCTTCAGAGCGCAGCCGGCAATGGTCGGCGAGACACCGCCTGAGGAGCCGACGGATCGAAACGGCCGCATCCGTCGGCTCGTTGCGGGGGCTGGCCGACTGATCAGTCAAGCAACGCACAGTGATTCGGTCAAGAGCCCCCCTGGCGTGTGACAAGATGAGTGATGACGTCAAGAGGGGGACATGAACCTACTAGGTTTGACATCGTGACGGCCAAGCAACGCACAGCGGTGATCGCGGTGTGCGGAGGGACAGCGGTGATCGCCTTCGGGCTCGGTTACCTGAGCGGTGAGATGAAGCCGTGGGATAACCAGATGACGTCTATTGCGGTGAGCGTTTCGTCACATGTGGTGACCGTGCCGCCCGCCCCGGCGCACCAACCACTTCCGGAGGCTCCCGGTGGTGGCATCACGGTGCGTCCGGCCGGCGGTGGAGGTTGCATCATCGGCCTCAACTGCGGATGCACCCAGCGTTCGGGGAAATGCAACGGCCGGCACGTCCGGCCCGGTACAGGTGTGAACCGCAATGCGCCGCCGCCGCCCGCTCCTCCGCCCGACGGTGATCCCGGCGCGCCGCCGCAGCCCTGACGGCAAGGCCCTGCGCACGGATGCTCATCGACTGGTGATGAAAGCAAAATCACTCTGAAGTTCTGGTGCCCACCGCCCCGAAGCGGTTGGTAGGCCCTCGTTCCGGGTAATCGGCCGAGCATGGGTGAGCTCGCACAGTTTAGCGGCCGGAAGGCCATTCGAGAATTAACAACGGCGTTCGAGCGTCACCCGCGCCGGCTGGACCGAGGGCGTTAGCGCCGGAGCAGAAGACGGCAAAGCCTAGACGCCACGAAGCATTGGCGGGGCAGCCGGTGCCGTCTCCTATCAGCGGTCCGCTTTCTATCGAGCAGGAGAAATCAGTCATGGGTGATAATGCAGCAGACCCGATCGATCATCACCGCACGACGCGTGCGCATGCCGGTCAGAACATGAAAAACACTGCGGCGATGCCAGGATTGGTCTTCGTCGCATTCGCCGTTATCGCCTTTGTCCTCGCTTTGGCCGCCTTGGCAAGTCAGCGTTATCAGGGCGCCGAGATCTGCATCGGTGTGGCAGTTGTCGCGGCGGTCGTTGCATCGAGTTGGCTCTACATTCAACGCCGACGGATCCGCGGCCTAAAACACGAGTGGCATGAGCAACACCCCGAGGCGCAGCCCGCTCCACCGGACGCCTGATCCCCTTTCACGAGGCGCCCGGTGGCGCGGCACCGTCTGACCCATCACTTCTTGACCGGGTCGTGTCCCCAATTCATCAGCGAATAACGCCATCTGGTGTCTCGCACATCGCCGGAGGGACGCTGCTTGAGGTGCCGCTTCGCATAGCCGACGACCTTGCGCATGTGCGCGTAGTCGTCGTCGGTCAGGTCACTTTTCTTCGATTTCAAGATTGCGATGATGTGGCGTCCGCTGGCATGGCCGGTGGATTCCTTTTCGCCGGACTTCTGGCCGACCTCTTTGGATTCATCGGTGTCGAGCCACTTCTCAAGTTCGGAGGCCGTCATATTGACGGTATTGCGGAATTCTTCCCAAGTGTCCTTGTCGTCGTCAGAAGGCATCGGTGCTCTCCCGGGTCCTGTGTTGTCGTTACTTCTTCTTGGGCCGCAGAGCGTCTGGCTTATGCACTGCGTCGGCGCCGGTCTTGTCACTTTCCACCCGGTACTGCGGGTCGTCCTTGGACGCCCGGACCTGTCGCCCGCTAGCCTTCTTGTCGGTGGTGATCTTCTCTTCGACGGTGCCCTTCACGTTCTGGCCGTGACTCTTCCACTGCACCTGGTCGCCCTTTTTGAAGTCTTTGTCACTCATCGCGTTCCTTTCTCGCGCGCCAAACGACCCGCATCAACGGACATGGTTTACCCCCTGTGTGGGTAAGCAACCGTTCAGGGGAGCGGTCGTGCGAAGCAACGCCTCAGTCGCCGACTCCTCGCCGGTTGACACCAAGACCTGGAATATTAACCTGGTGAAATAGCTGCCTCAGCTGGGACGGAGGAGTGAGGCGATGCGCAGCGTCGTTTTGGGTGCGACCGGATACCTCGGTACCCGCCTGGTCCCCGAACTGCTTTCAGCCGGCCACGACGTTCGGGTGATGGCCCGTACTCCGGCCAAACTGGATGACGTGCCGTGGCGTGACAACGTTGAAGTGGTCGAAGGCGACGTCACCGATCCAGACCAGGTGCGCGCAGCGCTGGACGGTCAAGAGGTTCTCTACTACCTCGTGCACTCGATGCTGAAGACCGATTTCGTCGACACCGACGCCCGGGCCGCCAAAACGGTCGCACGCGCTGCCACCGACGCAAAGCTGTCTCGCATCGTTTACATGGGCGGAATCATCGCCAAGGACCAGAAGCTGTCCGACCACCTCGCGTCGCGTGCTGAGGTGGGGCGGCTGCTGATGGAATCCGGCGTCCCCACAGTCGAACTCCGGGCGGCCGTCATCATCGGAGCCGGCTCCGCGAGCTTCGAGATGCTGCGCTACCTGACGGAACGACTGCCGTTGATGATCACGCCACGCTGGCTGCGCACCACGGTGCAGCCGATCGCGGTCCGTGACGTGCTGTACTACCTTGTTCACGCCGCCGAGCTGCCGCCGGAGGTGAACCGGCCCTTCGACATCGGCGGTCCGGACAGGTTCAGCTACACCGAGATGAGCCGGAAGTACGCGGCGGTGGCGGCGCTGCCGCGCCGGATCGCTATTCCGGTACCGGTGCTCACCCCGAAGTTGTCGTCGCACTGGGTCAACTTGGTCACCCCGATTCCGTTCGCATTGGCGGCGTCGCTGATGAATAGCCTGGAAAACGATGTGGTCTGCGCCGAACACGACATCGCCGAGTACATCCCCGATCCCAAGGGTGGGCTCACTGGGTACGAGGAGTCCGTCGAGCTCGCGCTGGCCGGCGCCCGCGAGGACGAGCTACGCACTCGCTGGTCCCGACCTGAGGACGAGGCAGCACCGTCGCGCCCACTGCCCACCGATCCGGAGTGGTCGGGTGGCTCGCTGTATCACGACGTGCGTGAACACCGCAGCGACTGCGACCCCGAAACGCTCTGGCGCGCAATCGAGTCGAATGTCACCGAGTCGATCGGCGCCGACCGCAGCCGGTCCGCGTCGTCGCTGGCGTGGGCGCTGCGCGGGTGGGCCGGCCAACTGCCCGGCAAAACGGGGCGCCGCAGACGGCAACCTCATCGGCTGCAGACCGATGCGGCACTGAACGGGTGGTGTGTCGAGCGCATCGATCCGCCGCACCTGTTGCGGTTACGCGCGGAAACTCGGCTGCCCGGCCGACTCTGGCTGGAGCTATCGGTGCACGCCGACAGCGACCAAGGTGCCGTTCTCCGCGAACGGGTGCTGTTTCAGCCGCACGGCCTCAGTGGTGAATCATTCTGGCGTGCCGCGGCGCCATTGAGGTACGCCGTCTTCAGCGGTATCGCCCGCGACATCGTGCACGGCGCCGCACAGTTGGGCAAACCCGCGCCGGGCAACCTGTCTGCAGTAGGCGACACCGGCCAGACGATGCACTCCGACGTCTGACAAGCAGATTCGCGATGACTTCTGTCGACCGGCGTTGGTGTTTCGCCGATCAGCTGGGGCCGCATTTCCTCGACGATCCAGGCCAGCCCGTACTGTTAATCGAATCCCGGGCCGTGTTCGAGCGGCGGCGCTTTCATCGGCGCAAAGCGCATTTGGTTCTTTCCGCGCTGCGCCATCGCGCCGCCGAACTCGGTGAGCAAGCACTGTTTTTCCAGACCGACACCTATCGTGAGGCGCTCGACCAGGTCGGTGACCCGATCAGTGTCTGCGGGCCCACCTCTTGGCCCGCGCAGCGCTTTGTGCATTCATTGCCGACCGTAGAAGTGTTGCCGGAGCGCGGATTCTGTACCGACCGCACGACGTTCGAACACTGGGCAAGTAACCAGCGCAACCTGCTCTTAGAGAACTTCTACCGAGATTCGCGGCGTCGCTTCGACCTGCTGATGGAGGGAAGTCAACCCGTCGCCAACCGGTGGAATTTCGACGCCGACAACCGCGAGCCGCCGCCGAAAAACACCGCGCTCATGGAAGTTCCGCGACCATGGTGGCCGGACGAGGACGAGATTGACGAAGAAGTCCGGGCTGATCTCGACCGCTGGGAACGCGACGGAACGGCGTCGTTCGTCGGACGGGACGGCCCACGGGAGTTCGCCGTCACCGCCGCTGAAGCCCAGGAAGCGTTTCAGGTGTTCCTGCGCGATCGGCTGCCGCATTTCGGCCCCAAACAGGACGCGATGCTGTCAGCAGACCCCTGGATGGCGCACAGTGCGCTGTCTGCTTCAATGAATCTCGGCCTGCTCCACCCTTTGGACTGTGCATATGCGGCTCAAGACGCGTACCTCCAAGGGCAAGCTCCGCTCGGCAGTGTCGAAGGTTACATCCGGCAGATCGTCGGCTGGCGCGACTACATCTGGCACAACTACTGGCACTTCGGCGAGGGTTACCGCCGCCGCAACGCGCTGGCGGCCCGCTCGCAGCTGCCGCGCTGGTTCAACGAACTCGATGCCGACGCCGTAGCGGCACGTTGCCTCAAGGACGTGCTGGCAGACGTGCGCGAACACGGCTGGGTGCACCACATACCCCGGCTGATGGTGCTGTCTAACTATGCACTGCAACGTGGCTGGCAACCACTGGCTGTCGCGGACTGGTTTCACCGCAGCTTCGTCGACGGCTACGACTGGGTGATGATCGGCAATGTCATCGGCATGTCGCAGCACGCTGACGGCGGACTGATGGCGACTAAGCCGTACGCCGCCGGCGGCGCCTACATCGACCGCATGAGTGATTACTGCGGGCGGTGCCGATACCGCCCGAATCGCCGTGTCGGCGAGGACGGTTGCCCGTTCACTGCCGGCTACTGGTCTTTCTTGGCCCGAAACGCCGAACGGCTGGCCGGCAACCGGCGGATGACGCGCGCGCTGTCCGGAATGCAGCGGCTCAAAGATCTCGACGAGGTGGTGGCACAGCAACAGCAGCTGGGCAACCGTCCGCCGTGATGCACCGCACGGCAACGTGGTTGGGTGGTTTCGCGGCATTCAGTGATTGAGCTCGGAGGGCGTAGGTCGACAGACATGGACGAGACCGAAGTTCTGGTCATCGGCGCAGGGCTGGCCGGGTTGCGCTGCGCTGCCGTGCTGGCGTCGGCCGGCCGCGACGTAACCGTGTGGGAAGCCGGTGAGACGGTCGGCGGCCGGATCCGCACCGACGTCATCGACGGTTTCCACTGCGACCGGGGCTTTCAAGTGCTCAACCCGGCCTATCCCGAACTGAAACGAGCAGTCGATGTTTCAGCGCTAAACTTGCGGACTTTCGGCGCCGGTGTCATTGCGCGCCGCGACAGCGGCACCGCGCAGTACGTTCATCCGCTCCGCCACCCCGGTCGGCTGGTGCCGATGCTGGCGCAGCCAGCGGTCGGACCACGCGACTTGCTGGCCGTTATGCGCTGGGCCGCGCCGGCGCTTCGGCCCAAGGCCCTCAAGTCGTTGCACCACGCTGATCCCAGCCTCGCCGAGGCACTCGATCGGGCCGGAGTGCGCGGTGAGATACGCAGGGTGATCGATCGCTTTCTGGCCGGGGTACTGCTCGACGACACCGGATCGAGTTCCAACGCGTTCGCGTTGTTGCTGGCGCGCACCTTCGCTCTCGGGGTGCCGGCACTGCCCGCAGCCGGCATGCACGCCCTGCCACTGCTGCTGGCCGCGGACTTGACTGGCCGAATCAGGTTGCGGCGCAAAGCATGTCATATCGACCGCGAGGCAGCCGGCTGGCGGGTGCGCGACGGTGACCAGGCGGTCCGCGCCCGACATGTGGTGGTCGCCGCCGATCCGGTTGCAGCGGCGGCGTTGACGAACCAACCGCCACCTCAGATGCACAGTGTCGTCACCGACTGGTGGGCCAGCGACGAACCGCCGCATGACGGGACCATGTTGTGGATTGACGGACGGGCGCCTGCGCAGGGACCGGTGCTCAACGTCGCGGCGATCAGTGCAGTCGCAGCGACCTATGCGCCACCGGGCCGGCATCTGATCGCAGCGTCAGCGTTAGCCGGCCGCGACGGTACGCCACCGACCGAGACGGCGACGCGCCGGCACGCAGCCGGCATTCTCGGGGTAACCAGCGAAGGGTGGGAGCTGGTGACACGGCACGTGATTCAGAACGCGCTGCCGGCGCAGCTGCCGCCGTTGAGTGTGCGCCGACCGGTGCGCACACCGACCGGAATCTGGTTGTGCGGCGACCACCGTGACACGGCGTCCATTCAAGGGGCGCTGGTCAGCGGCCGCCGAACCGCCGCACAGCTACTGCGAACTGGTTAGCATTTTTTCCATGCGCCGCAACGCGATCGAGCACACTGTCAAATAGGGCGCTGACCACCAGGGCACGCCCATGGTGACGCGTGCCCCGCCGTTCACTGGATCGACCCGGTGGCTGGTCGCCGGTACACCGGCCACTGACCACGACCAGAACCGGCCGGGGTCGAATTCGGTGACCACGAACGGCACGCCGGTCGGCAGCACGGTGTAGACGGTGCCCTTGGCGTGCAGGGTGAGTTCCGAATAGGAAGGGTCCAGCTCGGCATGCCGGATCGGCGGGCCCCACCGCGGCCAGGCGTCCAAATCGACCAACAATCGCCACGCCGCTTGTGGTGGCGCCGCGATGAGCCGGTCGACAGTGAGCATGATGCCGTCAGTCATGGCAGCAGTGTTCCCCGCGGGGCCTCGGCTAAGCGGGTGCGGCCGATCGTTTTCTCTTGCTGTGTTGCACGTCGGCAACCCCCGGTCACAGTTTGCTCCCGGCAGGGAGCGGGAACCCGCCGTTGATGAGTGTTACCGATCTAGTCGCCACCCCGTTCCGCTGGGGTGCTGCGATCCGGCACGCCCGGGTTTTCCATCCTGACGGGCTACTGATCGAAGGTTCTATCGAGCGGACTGCACCCGCCGAGGCGGGCCTGCCGGTACCGTCGTGCGACGTCGTCGCCCGAGTGTCCAAGGCCGTCGGGATACCGGGTGCCTGGCCCGACATCATCGGGTTGGCTCTGCGGATCCCGCCGCAAGCCGACGACGGTGCGGCATGGGACATCCTGCTGGCTTCCGCCGGCTCGGGCGTGCTGGGCCGGGCCGTCGGTTTGCGGCCGGTGACGTCGTGGGCGGGTCACACCTTGAGCAGTCTGATGCCGTTGCGCTATCAAGGCGGCAATTGGTGGTTGCGGGCGCGGTTGGTCACCGAAGTCCCCGGCGCGGGAGTGTCATTGGACAGTGTGCGCGCGCAGCTGCAAAACGGCACGATCGAGGTCGTTATCGATCAGGCCCGCGGCACATCGCATTTCGACGAATTGGCGCGCCTGACGCTGCATGGGCTGCTCGTTGCCCCGCACGGCGGGGACGTGGCATTCGACCCGGTGCTGCACACCGCGCCCGGGGTGCAGTTGTATCCGGGCTGGCTCGCGAGTCTGCGGGCCCGTGCTTACGACCGCAGCCGCGACGGCCGCCACGCCGACTGACGGGTTTTGACCGCCAGCATCATCCAGGACAGAGCAGCAGCGGCGAAGGCCAGCGCCTGCGCGATGCGGGTGGCGTGCGCCGGGTAGCAGACACCCGCGACATAACGCTCGGTGAACCCCGCCGTCGGCAGAGGATTCATTCCGGCTCGGGCCCGGGCCCATTCCTCCAGCCGAGTCAACGGGCACGGTAAGCCGAACGCCACCACGCAGACACCCCAGCCGACAGTGGGTATGTGCAGCGCGATGCTGCGCGGCCAGCGCAGCGCCAGGAATCCACCGCTGGGCAGGTAGAGCAGATAGCCGAAGTGTGCGCCGGCGGTCAGGGCGACGGTCAGGGCATATCTCGTTCTCATGTCGAGGTGACTAGAGCCTGCCGGCGCGCAACCGGTAACGCCGCTCGGCGTAGGCCAAGTCGTCGCGCCATAACTTGGCGGCCGCATAGCGCATCAGCGGTGCGATGAGGGGCGCTGCGCCCAGCGCCCGTTGGAAGCCCACGCGGTCCGATTGCGCGACCACGGCTTCAATCACCGCGGTGCGCGGACGCCCGTCGGGGCCGAGACCCAGTGGCGTGGCGTGTGTTTCGACGACAGATCCGGTGCCTTCCCCGTCGACGATGCGCATGACGATGCTGCGGGCGTGCGGGCTGGTGAATTCCGCGACGACGGGCACTCCCAGTCGGCCCAGGCGGAATGTCACCGCGACCAGGAAGCGGTCGCTTTCTTCGGTCGGCGTGGTGAGAACCTCCAGCCGGGTGAACGAATAGGGGTGAAACCACGCGCCGTGCCATGGGTCAAGCCGGTTGGCGATAATGTCCGACGGCTCGCAGACACCTTCCAGGCGGGTCGCCGCGGCCAGTGTGTCGCCGGTCGGCCGGGCTGAGAAGACCGGCTGATCCAGCGGCGGTTCACCGCCGGCGGCGTCCAACCGCACCCAGCTCAGCACCCCGTCGTCGTGGCTGGGGAACGTCTTCCAGCCGAAGCCCTGGAATTCACCGTCGATAGTCAACCCGTGCCACCGGCAGATCAGGGCGCCGCAGTGCACAGTCGCGGTGGCGAGGTCCGCGCCCAAGTGAGGGCAACTCCGCGGACCTACCCGCAATGCGTTGCTGTGGTCGCGCCACGCGACGATCTCGATGCCGGCGACCTGTGCGCCGAACGGGCGACCGGCACGCACCGAACGGCTGTCGGCGAATACGTACCAGTTGCCGGTGGCTCTGCGCTGGGAGCGCTGCAACGCGGCATCGATGATCGCCGGTTGCGCGTCGCGATAAGTCGGGCGCTGGCCGGCCCAGCTTGCCGACGCAAGCAGTTGCAGCGGCCAATCTTTCGGCCATCGCCGCCGTATACGGTCGTCGAGGTTCATCGCCGGCGGTGCCTTTCTCGGGTGGCGAGCCACCGCAGCAGCGGAGATCGGCCCTCGTTGGCGACGGTGCTCAGCGGATGGCCCGCAAGCCCCCATTGTGCCAATAATTGGTTGGCGGCCGCCCAGCCGCTGGTCGCCGCGCGTTCCATGAGCGCAACCGGTAGGTCGACGCGGACGCCGTCGCCGGCCAGGACCAACCCGGGGTCAGCGGTGCTGACGTGCGGTCGCTGAGCATAGGTTCCGGGGGCGAACAGCGGACAGTCACTTCGGCACAGCACGCGTTCGCGGACTATCGTAGCTTCCCTGGTCTCTGGATACAGCTCATGCAGCCGGCCTACCACGGCGTCGTCCGTGGGGGCGTCGTGAAGCTCTTGTTCCAATGCGTAAGAATGCAATTCGACGACCGAGCCGCGATGGCGTTGGGCCCACTGAGCGGCTTGACGCTCGTAGCGCTCCAGGACGCTGATGTTGTCGAGCGGCTCGTGTCCGGCCGTGCCCAAAAATGCCGGCCGGTGCGCGGCGACCGGCCGGTCCAACCACAGTCGGTGCACGGCGAACGCCGGGGCGGTGCGCAGCCGCCGAATGTTCGTCCGCCAGGATTCCTCGCCGAGACGATCCGACGCGTTCACCAGATGTTGCAGACCGGCGATGTCGGTGGCCACCACCACCGCATCGGCGTCCAGGTGCGCACCGGAAGCAGTGTGCACCCGGAAGGTGGCCGCCGAACCGGTGTCGGCCCTGGTCTTTTCGATGCTCGCCACTTCGGTGCCCAACCGGAACCGCACCCCGCGCTCAACTAGGTAGTCCTTGAGCGGATTCCACAGCGCGACATCGTAATTGGCGTTCGGGACATCGAAGATCAGGCCCTCGCTGGAACCCAGGAAGTAGATGTGGAACATGGTGGCCAACTCGGCGGCCGAAAGCTGTGTGGGGTCGGCGAAGAAGCTGCGGGAAAACACCTCGAAGGCGAGATGCCGTGCAGCAGCGGGGAAGTTGATCGCCTTCAGGAAGGTTTCGGCGTCGGTGTGGTCGAGGTCGTCGTAGATCTGCGGCACCGACACCGCGCCCAGCGGCGCGGCCGCGCGGGCGTTGATGCGGGCCAGGTCGCCCAACCGGAAGGTGGGGCTGCGCAAGGCGAAGAGCAGGGCGTTCCACGGCGGTGTGCGGGGCAGCCCGCGGAAGGTGTCGCGCCGGCCGGCACCGTCGATGAGTGGGTAATCGGCGACGGGAGTCAGCATGGACAGCTGTGGGTCGACGCGGCGCAGCAGCGCGCGCAGGTTGTAGTACTGGCGGAAGAATGCGTGGAAACCGCGGTTCATCGCCCAGTCGGTGCCGTCCGGGCCGTCGTCGCGCTCCGTCCAGCCGCCCACTCGGCCGCCCAGGTAGGGTTCGCGTTCCACGACGTCGACGCGGACGCCACGTTCGGCCAGTCCGGTCGCCGCGGTCAGGCCCGCGATGCCGGCGCCGACGACGACGGCGCGCGGCCGCGACGGCAATGCGTCCGCGGTAGGCAGCCCGCCGGGCGCCGGGATCCGCTGATGGCGTCGATCGGTCATTGCGGCGCGGTCCCGACGAAGGTGTGCACGATGTTGTGCTCCCAGCCCGGCATGGTCTCGCTGTGCACCGCGGAGTATCCGGCGTCGCGCAGCCGTCGGCGGAACCGGTCGGCGCCGTCGAAGGACAGCACGCTGCGCCACAGATGCCGGTAGAGGGTGGTGTCGCGCGTGGCGCGCCAGCCGGAAGGAATGATGATGCCCCAGCACACCGCATGCCATACCGCGGTGGCCATCCGCGAATCCCGCACCGAATAGTCGTGCACCGCCAGCGTGCCGCCCGGGCGCAGCAGTGTGCGGAAGGTCTGCAACTGACCGTCGGGGTCGGCCAGGTTGCGAACCAGATAGGCGGCCAGTATCGCGTCGAACGGGCCTTGGACGCCGTGGCCGGCGAGCTGCTCGATGGGTGAGTGCACGAAATGCACCGACGACGGCCAGGGCTTGGCCAACGCGGTGTCCAGCATGCCCTGCGACGCGTCCACGGCGACGATCTCGGCTTCCGGCGCGACGGTGAGCAGCGCTGCCGTCGACGCGCCCGTTCCGCAGCCGGCGTCCAGCAACCGCAAACCCTTGCCGCGGTCCGGGATTCGCATGCGTCGCGCCGAGCGGCGCAAATGTGTGTGATAGCCCGGGTTGGCGCCGACCAGACGGTCGTATGCGGCGGCTCCGACGTCGAAAGCGGCCGGGACCTCGCCGCGCGGCAGGCCGGTGTTACCCACGCTCACGCTGGCGCTCCCATCCCAGCAGTACCGCGGTGACGAGGGCGAAGCCGAACAGGAAGTCTTCGACCGGGATGTCGAACGGGAACCGCAAGCCGGTGATGTGCCGACTGTTGTAAATCACCACCGGCGCACTCAGTTTGGTCAGCCAGCCGTCGACGAGGCTCTGGAACCCGAACACGATCAGCATCGACAACCAGTAGGCGCGCCGGCGGAACAGACCGGTGCGCAGGACCGCCACCTCCAAACTGCAGACGGTGACCGCGGCCAGTACGGCCGGCACGGTGTAGCCGAGCCCGGTCATCGGCGGTCGACCCGGTCGATGATGGCGTTCACCGCGTTGTAGGTCAGCAGTCCGCAGACCGGGATGACGAGGAAGAACAGCACCTCCTCGATCGGCACCCGCACCGGAAGGTAGCGGCCGACGATGTAGGCGGGGTTGTAGGTCCACACCTGCGCGGCGATCGCCAGCTCGTCCCAAACCAGAAACAGTGCCGCGACCGGCAATACGGCGCGGACGACCTGTCGTGGCCGGCGGTACACGCCGGGTTTGAACACCTCCAACGGCACGGTGATCGCCAGGCATGCGGCGAGCAGGATCAGGTACTGCCAGCGGTCGGTCATGCGGCACCGCGTGCGTCTGCGCCGCCGGACCGGGCCCGCCAGGAGCGGACCAGACCGGCGCCGGCGACCTGCAGACGTCGCACCATCCCGACGCTGGCGCGGTGGCTGAACACCGCGAAGTCACTGGCTTCGATACGGTCCAGGATCTCCGAGTACAGCGTCAAAGCCGTTGTCACACACGGGCGGGCGCGGGGCGCCAGCAGCGGAACCCCGGCCGCGGCGAAGCGGTAGACGCTCCGGGTGACGTCGTGCTGCTCGGCCAGCGCGCGACGGACCCGGGCGTCGGTGCACCGATGGGTGTGACACCACATCAGCAGTTCCCGGTCGACGCCGTGGCCGGCCAGTTCGTCGGCGGGCAGGTATACACGTCCGCGGACCAGGTCTTCGTCGACATCGCGCAGGAAGTTGGTGAGCTGGAAGGCGGTGCCCAGCGCCGCCGCGTACGGCGCGGCCTCGTCCGCGGAGCAGGTTGTCCCGAAGACCGGAAGCAGTTGCAAGCCAATGGCTTCGGCGGAGCCCTTGATGTATCGGTTGAGCGAGGCACGGTTCGGATAATCGGTGATGGTCAGGTCCATCCGCATCGAGCACAGGAAGTCGTCGAACAGTTCTGAGGGGATCCCGTAGCGGCGTGCGGTGTGGGTGACGGCCGCGAGCACCGGGTCGTCGCGATTGTCACCGCCGGTGAAGAAGCGCTCGGACAACTGCTGTAACCGTTCGGCCCGAACGTCGATGGGCAGTCCGGAGTTCAAGTCGTCGAGAATGTCGTCGGCGTGCCGCGCGAACCCGTAGAGCGCGTGCACGGCGGGGCGTTGATCCGGTGCCAGTAACCGGGTGGCCAGAAAAAACGTCCGCCCGTGGCGGGCGTTGATCTCGCGGCATCGTCGGTAGGCGCCACGCAGCACCGGGTCGTCGATGCCGGCGGCGTCCAGTTCGGTGCGGATCACGGCAGCTGCACTTTCGTCTCAGAGGTTGCTTCTGCCCGGCTAACTCGTGCAACGGGGCCGGTGATGCGGTCGGCAGCCAGCCGTCCGGAAACCAACGCGGTGGGCACGCCCACTCCGGGTACTGTCGACGACCCGGCCAGCACCGCATTGCGCACGCCACGAACGGTGTTGGCCGGCCGGAACGGTCCGGTCTGGCCGAAGGTGTGCGCCAGTGCGAACGGTGTCCCGAACGCCATGTCCTGGCGGGCCCAGTCGAGCGGCGTGGTGACCTGCAAAATTTGGGCCCCACTGCGCAATCCGGGCAGCAGACGATCCGCGACGGTGTCGACGATCTGCTCGGCGTAAGCGTCGCCGGTGCGGGACCAGTCGATGTCGCTGTGTTGCAGGTTCGGCGCCGGTGCGAGCACGAACAGCAGGTCGCGGCCGGCCGGGGCGAGCGCCGGGTCGCCGGCTGTCGGTCTGGTGACCAGCAGCGACGGGTCACGCATCAGTTGTCCGTCGCGGATGATGTCGGTGAACGTCCGGTCCCACGAGGCGCCGAAGGAGATCGTGTGGTGTGCGGTGCCGGCGGGGACGCTGCGGCAACCGACATGCACGACGACCGCCGACGGCGAAGGCCGCAGCGCCAATGCGCGCCGGGGCCGCCGACCCAGCAGCGAATAAGTTTGCGGCAGTTCGGTCGTCAGTACCACTGCGTCCGCGGCGATGCGCCGCCCTGCGCCGGTGTGGACGGCGGCGATGCGGTCACCGGTGCGCTCGAGTTCGGTGACCTTTTCGCCGTAGTGAAACTGGACGCCGGCGTCAACGCCGGCGGCGGCCAGGCTGTCGGGCAGTGCCCGCATCCCTCCGGCGGGGAAGTAGACACCGGAGATCGTGTCCATGTAGGCGATCACCGCGTAAGCCGCCAGCGCGTCCTGCGGTGCCACCCCGGCATACAGCGACTGGAACGTGAACACTCGGCGCAACCGCTCGTCGGCGATATAGCGCCGCACCATGGTGTCCCACTTGCGGAAGCCGCCGATCATCATCAGCCGCGCCAGGTTCGGCGTCAGTAACGACAGCGGCGAGTCGAAATTCTTCGCGATGAAACCGTCGAACTCGGTGCGGTACAAGCGGGTCAGCCACTCGCGCAAACGCCGGTAGCCTGCGGCCTCGCGCGGTCCGGCGAAGTGCTCGATCGAAGTAGCCATCCGGTCGGCGTCTGCGTGCACGTCCAAAGCGCTGCCGTCGGCGAAGCTGGCCCGATACGCCGGATCCACCGGCAGCAGCGTCAGGCGATCTGCCCGCGTCTCACCGACCGCGGCGAAGACGTCGTCGATGATGTCGGGCATCGTCAGGACCGTCGGGCCGGTGTCCAACCGATAGCCGTCGATGTCGGCCCGGCCCGCGCGGCCGCCGGGCCAGGGTTCGCGTTCGACAACGGTGACCTGCCGGCCGCGCCCGGCCAGATGCAGCGCCGCCGCGAGGCCGGCCAGACCCGCGCCGACGACCACTACGTGATCTGTGTTTCCCGCAACGGTGCGCATCAGCGCGCACGTTACCGCGATCAGCCGCGTCATTGCGCGCGCTCCGTGCAAACCGTGGCCATGTTCATCAGCGCAGACCGCACTGAATCGTCGATTACCATGTGGCTCAACTCGTTTCGGGCCGACGCCACGCGTTCGGTGATCATTTGCTCGATCCGCTCCACAGCCCCGGTCTCGGCGATGAGCGCCCGCCAGCGCTGCACCGCGTCGTCGTCGAGTTCGTCGCTGTGCATCAGCTCCGCAAGTTGACCCCGCGTCGGCGCATCGGCCAACTGCTGTGCGGCCATTATCAGGCTGGTCGGCTTGCGTTCGATCAAGTCGCCACCGCTGGGCTTGCCGGTGGTCGATGTCGATCCGAAGACACCGAGCACGTCGTCACGCAACTGGAAGGCTTCCCCGACCGCGGTGCCGTAGCGGCCGAGCTGGGACAGCGTGTGGTCGTCGCAGCCGGCCATCGCCGCACCGATCTCCAGGGGCCGGCGCACCGTGTAGTTGCCGGACTTACGGCGGGCCACGTCCAGCACCGCCTCCAGCGGAGGCAGGTCTCGGACATCGCCGGCCAGGTCGGCGAACTGGCCGACCGCCAGTTCGATGCGCATGGCGTCATACCGCGGCCAGGCGTCGCGCAGCGCCCGGCGATCGAGGCCGCTTTCCCGCAGCATCTGCTCCGCCCAGATCAGGCACAGGTCTCCCAGCAGGATGGCCGCTGATTCGCCGAACTTGGCGGCCGGGCCGGACAGCCCCCGGTCGCGGTGCCAGCCCGCGAGTTGAATGTGGGCTGCTGGACGCCCGCGTCGAGACGCTGATCCGTCCATGACGTCGTCTTGCACCAAGGCGAAGGCGTGCAGCAACTCCAGGCTGGCTGCGGCGCTGAGGGCCGCGTCGCTGGGCAGGGCGCCGCCCAGCCAACCCAGATACATGAAGGTGGAACGTAGGCATTTCCCCCCGGACAGGAAGTTCAGCAAGACGTCGCCGGCAATCTCCACGCCGGCCCCGGCCAAGTCCGTGGCGCACCGCTCTGCGACGAATTCCGCGACCCGCCGCAGCACGGCTCGGCGCACGTCGGAGCGCCAGGCGTCGAAGTTTTCCGGATCAGCCCAGGACTCGCTGGTCAGCGCTTCGTGTTGTGCGACCGGCACCAAAGACAGTGCCCGCGTCAAAGCCCGTGACTCGCGCACCGACACCCCTCTCACAAGCTCTGGTGCCCGCCGGCCAGAACGGCTCAACGTCTGCCGTCATACCCGTTGACAACACCGGCAAACGCGACGGCGCGAGCACAAACTCCGTTCATTACTTTAAAGGTTAACTTTTTTAAACTCTAACCGGAGGGCGGTGGGTGCGGTCACGCCCCGGGGGACGGCGGCGTCGTCGCGACTGCGGCCAGTCCTTCCAGCCAGCGCTGGTGCTGCCGGTGCATACGGTGGGGCAGGAAAACTTTGCCCAGACGGGCCAACCACCCGTACTGCGTCTCCTCAGTCAGGATGTGGCAGCCACCGTCCGGGGTCGGCGTGAGCAGCCAGGCGTGGTAGGCCTCGATGCCGCGCGCCTTGGCCAACCAGGCGATGCGCTGCACCGGCTCGAACTCCGCGACGTGGGTGCGCAGCTTCACCCCGAACGTCTTCCAGCGGAATGTGGTGGCCTGGCTCAACTGTTCGGCTGCCCCGTCGAGGACGACGTCGGCGGAGTTCGAGTAGTAGCTTGGCCACAGCGGAGCGTTGATCAGCCAGCTCCAGACGTTTTCCGCCGACGCGGCGGCAGTGAGTTGGTTACTGACGAAAACCGGTGCTCGCCGCGGATCAAATCGTTCCGGCCAGCGAATCTGCGAACTGTCCACGTCGCTCTGTATAGCTGTTCTTAGGCGGCCCCTCGGTGATTCGGAGCATATCGTGAGCCCATGACAGCTTCTCAACAGGAGCGCCGCGCGCTCGTCGAAACGTTTCGTGCCGTGGGTCCGGACGCACCCACTCTCTGCGGCGGCTGGACCACCCGCGATCTCGCCGCGCACCTGGTCGTTCGGGAACGACGTCTCGACGCGACGCCCGGGATCCTGATCCCGGCGCTGGCCGGACACACCGCCAAGGTGCAGGATCAGCTGACGCGGTCGAAGGGCTGGGACGAGCTGGTGGATCTGGTGGCGGCCGGCCCGCCGCTGTACTCGCCGTTCAAGCTGCTGGATGCGGTGGCCAGCGTCGGCGAGATGTTCATCCACCACGAGGATGTGCGCCGCGCGGTCGAGGGCTGGCAACCGCGGGCGCTCGATGACTCGGTCGCCACGGCGCTTCGCCGGCCACTGAGCTTGATGAGCCGGCTGACGCTGGCCAAGGTGCCGGCGAAAGTGGTGCTGCAAACACCCGCCGGTGAACAGATCGCCGCTGTGGGCCACGGCCAGACGGTCACCGTGACCGGCGAGCCGCAGGAGCTGCTGTTGTTCGTCGCGGGCCGCGACGCCGCGAACGTCGAGTTCGGCGCCGACCCCGAGACCGTCGCAGCGGTGCGCGGAGCGCGGCGAAGCCTTTAGACCAATCAGATGCGCGTGCGGCCGAGCAGGTGGCGCAGCGCGGCTTCGAGGTCGGGGTGGCGGAAACGGTGACCAGCTTGCTGCAGGCGGGCGGGCACGACGTTCTGGTTCGCGCACGCCAGTTCACGGGCGCCCTGCTCGCCGAGCAGAATCCGCGGTCCCAGCGGCGGCACCGGCAGCACCGCCGGTCGGTGCAGGACGAGCGCCAGAGTGCGGGTGTAGTCGGTGTTGCGGGCCGGTTGCGGGGCGACGGCGTTGACCGGTCCGGACAGCGCGGTGTCCCACAGCCCGCGGTGATAGATGTCGACGAGATCGTCGATGCCGATCCACGACAGCCACTGTCGGCCGTCGCCGACCCGGCCGCCGAGTCCGGCGCGGAACAACGGGCGCAGCAGCCGAAGGGTGCCGCCGCGGGGAGACTGCACGATGCCGGTGCGCACCCGCACCACCCGAACGCCGGCCTGCTCGGCCGGGATGGTCGCGTCTTCCCATTCGGCGACCACGTCGGCAAGAAAGCCGTCGCCGCGACCGCTGTCCTCGGTCAACGGCTCGTCGCTGCGGTCATAGCCGTAGAACCCGATCGCCGACGCGGACAGCAGCACCGTCGGCCGGTGGTCGCTGCGCCCGATCAGCTCGGCCAGTCGCCGGGTCGGGGTGATTCGGCTGTCGCGAATCGCCCGCCGATGTGCGGCGCTGAACCGGCCGGCGATGGAGGCACCGGCCAGGTGGATCACCGCATCGACCCCGGCAAGCAGCTGCGGGTCTGGTTCGTCCGCATTCCATTGCCGCTCGTCGGGTTTCGTCGTGGCGTGGCGCACCAACCGGATGACCCGGTGCCCGCCGGTGGTGAGGAAGGCGGTCAACGCCGAACCGACCAGTCCGGAGGATCCGGTGACGGCGACCGTCTGCGGGGACAGGCGGCGTTCGGTGGCCCGGCGATGCGCGGCCAGGTCGTCGGCCAGCTGCTGGTGCCGGTAGATGAACATCGGCCGCAGCGCGGCCGCCGGAACCGTGGTGTCGACGTGGTCGATCACCCGGGTGCGGTGGGCCCCCACTTCGTCGGAGACCTCTTCGAAGTCGTGCGTGTGCCGCCAGCGGACGGCGAGCCGGACCGGCAGCGACGCCGGCCCGTCGGAGCCGACCTGGTCGACGAAACGCCGCGGCGGGTCGTAGGCGGCGGGCTGATGGTCGGCGACCCAGCGCAGTCCGCCCGGAAGCGCCAGCCGGGCCTGGCCGTCGGCCAGCGAGTCGGCTTCGCTCAGCAGCCGCATCGGCGACCATGGCGGCGAAAGCCGGGTGAAGGCGCCCGGGCGGGAGTGCCAGGCGAACACCTCGTCGCGCGGCGCGTCCACCACGGTGGCGTATTGCAGACTCATCGCCCTGACGGTACAGGCGACGGTGACCGCTAGCGGTCCGGCAACGCGTGCTCTTCGATGGGCAGCCGCGGTTGTGGCTGACGCTCGGAGCGCTTGGCGGACAGGTAGACCTGGGCGGTCTGCTCGGCCACGGTGCGCCAGTCGAAGTCGGAGGTCAACCGTTGCCGGGCGGCGCGGGCCCGCCGCTGGGCGGCGGCCGGATCGTCGAGCACCGTGCGCACCGCCGTCGCCAACCCGGCGACGTCGCGGGGTGCAAACGACGTTCCGGTCTGCCCGTCGATCACCGCCTCACCCAGCCCGCCGGTGTTCGAGGTCACCAGTGGGGTGCCGGCCGCGGCGGCTTCCAGAGCGACCAGGCCGAACGGTTCGTAATGGCTGGGAAACACGGCGGCGTCGGCGCGGTGCAGCAGGGTCAGCAATTGCTGGTGGTCGACCCGCCCGACGAACCTGGTCGCTTTGCGCACCCGATGTTGACGGGCCTGTTCGACGAGCCAGTCCTGCTGGGTGCCGTCCCCGGCGATGGTGAGCGTGGTCCCCGGATGGGTGCGCCTGATCCGGGGCAGGGCCGCGATGACGTCGTGGACGCCTTTCTCGTATTCCAGCCGGCCGACGAACAGCAGTTTCGCCGGCCCGCTGCGGGGTCTGCGCAGCGCGAACGGCCAGCGGGCCGCGTCAATACCGTTGCGGATCACCGTGATCTCAGCCAGACCGGGCCCGAATAGCTCACTGATCTCGTCGCACATCGACGCCGAACAAGTGATCAGCGAGTCCGATTCGCGCGCCAGCCACGACTCCACCGCGTGCACCTGACGGCTGATCGGCCCGACCACCCAGCCGGAATGCCGACCCGCTTCGGTGGCATGCATGGTGGAAACCAGTGGCACGTCGTGATATTCGGACAATGCAACGGCCGGGTGCGCCACCAGCCAGTCATGGGCGTGCACCACGTCGGGACGCCAGGCGCGTCCGGCCCGAGGTCCGACGGACTGCTTCACCGAGAGCCCGGCGCGCGTCAAGGCGTGGCCCATAGCCAGCGTCCAGGCCATCATGTCGCGGCCGAAGGTGAACTCATGCGGATCGTGTGCCGCGGCGATCACCCGCACGCCTTCGCTGATCTTGTCAGAAGTCGGATGGGTGCTCGGGTCGGTGCCGGTCGGGCGGCGGGATAACACGACGACCTCGTGACCGGCCTCTGCCAGCGCGGTCGACAGGTGATGAACGTGCCGGCCCAGCCCGCCGATCACCACCGGCGGGTACTCCCAGGAGACCATGAGTATTTTCACGGGCGGGTCTCCTGAAGCGGTGTTCGCCGCGCCGCGCCCGGCCACCGTGCGCAGAGTGTCGCGGGTGGCGGCGCGTCGGTGTACCGACACGCACGCTCGCGGTGAAGCGGGGGTTTCTTCCCTTTCATCGGGGCAGTCTTCGCGCGTCCAGCGCCCCGAAGAGCCCGTCGGCCCGGTTCCAGCCTTCGGCGAGCCGCTGCGCGGCGTCCCGCCGACCCGACGCCAGTGCCCCGGCGATCTCCCGAGTGGCGTGAGCGTGCAGGTGCGCACGGTAGCGGGCGTAATCGGTCGCGGAATCCTTGCTCACCATGAACGGCCAGTCACTGGATACCGTCAGCAGCGTCTCCCGCAGTATCTGGTCGGCGATCCGGTCGCGAGGGATGGGGCCGTCCAACGACGCAGGTTGTGCCAGCGCCTTATCGACCGTGTTCAGCGCGGTGTCCACCACCTCGGTATTCAGCTGCACCAGATCGGCCACCTTCTCGCCGGACCACACCTGCCAGTCTTTGCCGGAACCCCAGGAGCTGGGCGGTATCTCGACCGGCGAGCCGACGAACCCGCCCGCGACCGCGTCGCTGAGGGTGCCCACCTGTACACCGGCGGCGGGCAGCGCGCGCAGCACGCGCTGCAGCCATACCGGTCCCTCGTACCACCAGTGGCCGAACAGCTCGGTGTCGAACGCCGCCACCACGTGCGCGGGCCGACCGATCCGCTCGCACTCGGCGAGCAACCGGCGGCGCACCACGTCGACGAAGTCGGCGACATGTGCGTCGACGGCCCGGTCAGCGCGCTCTGGATCGTAGGGCGCTTTGGCGTCAGAAGGCACGTTACGGCCGGTGACCCGGGCCGGCTTGAGACCGGTGTGGTGATCGTAGGTGTGGAAGTCGCGGTAGGCGGCGTGTCCGGGGTAGCCGGATTTCGGCGACCACACCCGGTAGCTGACCTGCAGATCACGTCCGAACGCCACTACGTCGGTGTCACCGACCGGCCGGCCCAGCGCGGTGTCGCCGTGCAGCGACGGTCCGTCGACCATGAAGTGACCAACGCCGGCGGCGGCGTAGTCGTGTTCCATTCCCGGGGCGTAGGCGCACTCCGGCGCCCAGATGCCGGCCGGCGTGTGCGCCAGCCGGTGGTGCGCGTCGGCCAGGCCTTCACGCAGCGCGAACTCGCGCAGCCGTGGCGTCAGCAGCGGTTGGAAAGGGTGGGCCAGCGGGCCGCCGAGCAGTTCCACCGTGCCGGCGTCGATCAAGCTGCGCAGCAGCGGGCTGGCACCGTGTCGCCACCGGGTGGCGAAGTCGTCGAGCGCCTGACCGGCCTCGGCGTGTTCTCGAATGCCGAAGGCGCGCAACGTTTCCGGTGGTCGCGCCGAAGATGAATCGGCGGTGATCGCGGGCCTGGCGCTGGCGGCTTCCGCGGCACGTAGTTGCCAGTTGGCCAGCCAGTGGTACATGCCTTCCAGGCAGTACGGGTCGTCGAGTTGCGCCGTCACCACCGGCGTCATGCCGAGCGTGATCAGCCCGTGGCGTTCCTCACCGGCCAGTGTGTGCAGCACCCGCAGCAACGGCAGGTAGGCAGCCGACCAGGACTGGTAGAGCCACTCCTCGCCGACCGGCCAGCGGCCGTGATGGGCCAGCCACGGCAGGTGGGTGTGCAGGACCAGGGTGAAAAGACCCGGGACGCGCTCAGCACAGGTGGTCATGCGCGTCACGGCCGCACCGCGATCGCGACCAGATCGAGGCTGTCGTCTATGCGGCGGCTGTCTTGCGGGTCGCCGGACTCCACCACGTCGAAGTCGGCCGATGTCACCGACGCCACATCCGTCAGCAGCTCGCCGGACCAGGGCGCGTCGGCGATCGCCCTGGCGATCTGGGCCTCGATAATCGAGCCGCCATGACGCTCGTCCAAGTCCCGCAACCGCGGCCCATGAAAAATTCCGTACACCCTGTCCATCGTGAAGCCGCCGCCGATCAGCAGTTCGATCAATTCCTCGGCGTTCAGCTCGCGGGTGTGGAAGGGGTTGATCGGTGTGTCGCGACCAGGGGAGAAGGTGATGCGGTTCGGTGTCGACACCATCAGCAGTCCCGACGGCCGCAGCACGCGGGCGCATTCCCGGATGAACCCGGGCTGGTCCCACAGGTGTTCGATGACCTGAAAGTTGACGACAGCATCGACCGAGCCGTCGGCCAGCGGCAGCTCGGTCAAGTTGGCGTGCGTGACCTCGATCGAGGGATAGCGTGCGTGCACGTGAGCCACCGTGGCGGCGTCGTAGTCCACCGCGATCACCCGACGTGCGACCCGCGCGATCAAATCAGCGCCGTAACCCTCCCCGCAGCCGGCCTCGAGCACGTCGCGACCCGCGCAGCGCTGTGCCAACCGCTGGTAGACGACTTCGTGGCGGCGGAACCAGTAGTTCTCCACCGCCAAGCCGGGCACGGTGCGCTCGCCGGTCAGCATCAACACCGCATCGGCGCCGGGCGGGTCGTCGACGGGACGGTTGTCGGGCAGGAAAGCGGTCATTGGACAGCAGGCTATCCCGAAGCGGCGGGCGGGCGAACTGGTCACCGCGAAGCAGGGCGGACAGCCGCGATCCGCAGCCGGTGTGGGCCTGGCAACAACCTAAGGGAGCAGGCGGCAATCACCCCATTCGACCAGCTATGGTGAAGGAGCGAACCGCATTAAGTTACCGGCTAGTAACATGCGAATGCGGACGCAAAGTCGTACCAAAGTCCTGCCGCCGACCGTCGGCAGGACTCCTTTGAGGAGGATAAACCAATCCCATGACGAACATCGTGGTTCTGATCAAGCAGGTTCCCGACACCTGGTCGGAGCGCAAGCTATCGGACGGTGACTACACCCTGGACCGTGAGGCGGCGGACGCGGTACTCGACGAAATCAACGAGCGCGCTGTCGAAGAGGCGCTGCTGATTCGGGAGAAGGAAGCCACCGACGGCACCGAGGGATCGGTGACCCTGTTGACCGCGGGCCCCCAGCGCGCCACCGAGGCGATCCGCAAGGCCCTGTCCATGGGCGCTGACAAGGCGGTTCACCTGCTCGACGACGGTCTGCACGGCTCCTGCGTGGTGCAGACCGGCTGGGCGCTGGCGCGCGCCCTGGGCACCATCGAAGGAACCGAGCTCGTCATCGCCGGTAACGAGGCCACCGACGGCGCAGGCGGCGCCGTACCCGCGGTCATCGCTGAGTACCTGGGCCTGCCGCAACTCACCCACATGCGCAATCTGACCGTTGAAGGCGGCAAAATCTCCGGAGAGCGCGAGACCGACGACGGCGTTTACAGCCTGGAGGCGTCGCTGCCGGCCGTTGTCAGCGTCAACGAGAAGATCAACGAACCGCGCTTCCCGTCCTTCAAAGGCATCATGGCCGCCAAGAAAAAGGAAGTGACCACTCTCACACTCGCCGACATCGGTGTTGAGGCCGACGAGGTGGGGCTGGCCAACTCCGGTTCGACGGTGGTATCGGCCACCCCGAAGCCGCCGAAGACCGCCGGTGAAAAGGTCGCCGATGAAGGCGACGGCGGCACCAAGATTGCCGAGTACCTGGTCGGCCAAAAACTCATCTGACGCCCACTGCAGCACCCCGGAACTCTTTGACATCCACTCCCGATTGAGGAAAGACGCGAATAAAACCATGGCTGAAGTACTGGTACTGGTCGAGCACGCCGACGGCGCGCTGAAGAAGGTCACCACTGAATTAATCACCGCCGCACGCAAGTTGGGCGAGCCGGCCGCCGTCGTCGTCGGGTCGCCCGGCACCGCCGAGCCGCTGATCGACAACCTGACGGCGGCCGGCGCCGAGAAGATCTACGTCGCCGAGTCCGATGTCGTGGACAACTACCTGGTCACGCCGTTCGTCGACGTGCTGGCTTCGCTGTCCGAATCGGCCAGCCCGGCCGCGGTCCTGTTGTCGTCCAACGCCACCGGTAAAGAGGTTTCCGGCCGGTTGGCGGCGCGAATCGGTTCGGGGCTGCTGGTCGACGTCGTCGACGTGCAGGAGGGCGGCAAGGGCGTGCACTCCATCTTCGGTGGCGCGTTCACCGTCGAGGCGCAAGCCAACGGCGACACCCCGGTGATCACCGTGCGGGCCGGGGCGATCGACGCCGAACCCGCTGACGGCGCCGGTGAACAGGTCACCGTCGAGGTGCCCGAGCCCGCCGAAAACGCCACCAGGATCACCGACCGCCAGCCCGCCGTCGCAGGCGACCGCCCGGAGCTGACCGAGGCCACGATCGTGGTGTCCGGTGGCCGTGGTGTCGGCAGCGCCGAGAAGTTCAGCGTGGTCGAGGAGCTGGCCGACTCGCTCGGCGGAGCAGTCGGCGCATCGCGCGCCGCGGTGGACTCCGGCTACTACCCGGGCCAGTTCCAGGTCGGCCAGACGGGCAAGACGGTCTCGCCGCAGCTCTACATCGCGCTGGGCATCTCCGGGGCGATTCAGCACCGCGCCGGCATGCAGACGTCGAAGACCATCATCGCGGTCAACAAAGACGAAGAGGCGCCGATTTTCGAGATCGCCGACTACGGCGTGGTCGGTGACCTATTCAAGGTGGCCCCGCAGCTGACCGAGGCGGTCAAGACCCGCAAGGGCTGACGGTCCGCCCGGACGGCAGCTGTCCGGTCGCAACCGGCGTGAGCTGGCCCGCCGCTGCCAGACCGCGGGGCGCGCTGCCGCGGTGCCGCAACTCAGTGACGCCAGGCGCTGTCGGCCTAGAGCGGCCCGGAGGGCCACCGAACGGGCGCCGGTATCCTGAGCGGTAATGGTCTACCTCGATCACGCCGCCACCACCCCGATGCATCCTGCTGCCATTGAGGCGATGACGGCTGCGCTGGCAACCGTCGGCAACGCCTCGTCGCTGCACACCACGGGCCGCGCGGCGCGGCGCCGGATGGAGGAATCCCGCGAGCTGATCGCGGCCAAGCTCGGGGCACGGCCCTCGGAGGTCGTCTTCACCGCCGGTGGCACCGAAAGCGACAACCTCGCCGTCAAAGGCATGTTCTGGGCCCGCCGCGACGCCCAGCCGCGTCGCCGCCGCATCGTGGTGGCCGCGGTGGAGCACCACGCAGTGCTCGACTCGGTGGTGTGGCTCGCCGAGCATGAAGGCGCCGAGATCACCTGGCTGCCCACCGGCCCGGACGCGTCGGTATCGCCGGCTGCGTTGCGCGACGCACTCGACGGCCAGGACGATGTCGCGCTGGTCTCGGTGATGTGGGCCAACAACGAGGTCGGCACTATCCTGCCGATCGCCGAGTTAGCCTCCGTCGCAATTGAGTTCGGTGTACCGATGCACAGCGACGCGGTACAGGCGGTGGGGCAGTTGCCGGTCGACTTCGCCGCCAGCGGCCTGTCTGCGATCAGTGTGGCCGCGCACAAGTTCGGCGGTCCGCCCGGAGTTGGTGCGCTGCTGCTGCGCCGCGACGTCGGCTGTGTGCCGCTCTCCCACGGCGGCGGTCAGGAGCGTGACATCCGTTCGGGCACACCGTATGTCGCTGGAGCGGTGGGAATGGCTGCCGCGGCGCAGATCGCGGTGGACGGGCTGGAGGCCAACGCCGCGCGGCTGCGTCAGCTGCGTGACCGCCTGATCGCCGGTGTGCTGCGCGAGATTCCCGACGCGCGCCTCAACGGTGCCGGTGGCGCGCTACGGCTACCCGGCAACGCCCACTTCTCCTTCGCCGGCTGTGAAGGAGACGCGTTGTTGATGCTGCTGGACGCCAACGGCATCGAGTGTTCCACCGGGTCGGCCTGCACCGCCGGTGTCGCGCAACCCTCACACGTGCTGATGGCGATGGGCAGTGACGCGGCGAGCGCTCGCGGATCGTTGCGGTTGTCGTTGGGGCACACCAGCGTTGATACCGACGTCGACGCGGCGCTGCAGGTGCTGCCGGCCGCGGTGGCGCGCGCGCGGCAGGCGAGCCTGGCCGCGGCGGGGGCCTCGCCGTGAGGGTGCTCGCCGCTATGAGCGGCGGGGTGGACTCGTCGGTGGCCGCGGCGCGCATGGTGGATGCCGGACACGACGTGGTCGGCGTGCACCTGGCGCTGTCCTCGGCGCCGGGGACGTTGCGCACCGGGTCGCGCGGTTGTTGTTCGAAGGAAGACGCCGGTGATGCGCGTCGGGTCGCTGACGTACTCAACATCCCGTTCTACGTGTGGGACTTCGCCGAGCGTTTCGCCGAAGACGTGATCGACGACTTCGTGTCGTCCTACGCCCGCGGTGAGACACCTAACCCGTGCGTGCGGTGCAATCAGCGGATCAAATTCTCTTCGCTGTCGATCAGGGCCCTGTCGTTGGGCTTCGACGCGGTGGTGACCGGGCACTACGCCCGGTTGTGCAGCGGGCGGCTGCGCCGCGCCGTCGACCGCGATAAGGATCAGTCCTACGTTCTGGCGGTGCTGACAGCTGATCAGCTGCGCCACGCGTCGTTCCCGATCGGCGACACCCCGAAACCGGAGATCCGCGCGGAGGCCGCCCGTCGCGGCCTGGCGGTCGCCGAAAAGCCCGACAGCCACGACATCTGCTTTATCCCGTCCGGCGACACCCGCGCTTTCCTGGGCGCGCGGATCGGCGTACGCCGCGGTGCGGTGGTCGACGCACAAGGCACCGTGCTCGCCGAGCACGACGGAGTGCACGGATTCACCATCGGTCAGCGCAAAGGACTGGGGATCGCCGGCCCGGGACCGGACGGTCGTCCGCGGTACGTAACTGCCATCGATGCGGAGACCGGCACCGTGCACGTCGGTGACGCGGCGGCGCTCGATGTGCGGACGCTGATCGGGCGTTCGCCGGTGTTCACCTCCGGAACATCGCCGACCGGCCCCCTCGAATGTGTCGTTCAGGTTCGGGCACACGGTGAAACCGTCGAGGCGGTGACGGAATTGCGCGGAGACTTCCTCGAGGTGCAATTGCGGGCCCCGTTGCGCGGGGTGGCGCGCGGCCAGACATTGGCGTTGTACCGACCCGACCCGGACGGCGACGAGGTGATCGGCAGCGCGACCATCGCCGCCGCGGCGGCCTGACCGCTCCGCGCGCGGAGCGGTGAGCGTTCAGCCGGGCACTTTGGCCGCCATGTTGGTCAACACGATGTCGGATACCGACTCCGGGAAGCCGCAGAAGGTGACTTCCAGCAGCACCGTCGCCTTGACCCGGTAATCGCGGCCGCAATTGCCTGGACGGGTGTGCAACGCCTGGCCGTCGGCGCCCCACTCGCCAATCAGCAACGACCCCTTCGAACTGGCCGCGCAGCCGTCGACAGTGGCGACCAAGGCATCGAAGGCCTGCTGAGCGGTGCCGGTATCGCGGTAGCCGCCGGCGCCTTCGGAGATCAGCGCGCTTTTCGGCGGGTCCTGGAACGTGATCTTGTGAAACTGCTCGATGTCGGACCCGAACGTCGCCGTCTCGGCGAAGACGAACCGGCACTGTGGCGGTAACTCGTCGGCGAGGCTGTCGATGTCCACCGGGCTCGTGCCGTCCATCGAGGGGATGATGGTCAGGTCCTCGCCGGCGCCGGTGATGGCTCGCATCCCGGGCTGATCAAGCAGCACTTCGTCGACGTTGACGCCCGTGCGCGGTGAGTCACCGGATCCGGGCACCGCGGCGCCGTCGACAATCCGGGTGCAGCCCGCGACGAGCATTGCGGCGCAACACAGCACCAGCCGTCGGGTAGCTCGTGCCCGCTGCGCCATGCCCAGATTCCCGCCCTGCGGATGCCTACTCGGCTCGAGTCTAGCGGCGCTGGCCGCCCAGCGCTCGATGAGCGAAGGCCCAGGCCGAGCGGGTGAGGGCCGGTCGAATACGGTTGTTGGATGAGCGTTTTCGTGGCGGGCAGCGGTATCGGATCATGGCCGGGCGTCGCACCGCGGCAAGCCGCCGAAGTGGTCGTCGGCGAACTGGGCGACGCGTTGACCCACATCGTCGAGTTGCCGGCCAGGGGAGTGGGCGCCGACATCATCGGGCGGTCCGGCGCACTGCTGGTGGACATGGCCATCGACACGGTGCCGCGCGGCTACCGCATCGTGGCCCGGCCCGGCGCGGTCAGCCGCAGATCGGTCAGCCTGCTCGACGAGGACATCGACGCCTTGGAGGAGGCCTGGGAACAGGCCGGTCTGGGCGGCAGGGATCGTCCGGTGAAGGTGCAGGCCCCCGGCCCGGTCACGCTGGCCGCCGAATTGGAGCTGAGCAACGGGCACCGGGCGATCACCGACGCCGGCGCCCTCCGCGACATCGGTGCATCGCTGGCTGAAGGGGTGGCCGCCCACCGCGCGACCGTCGCCCGCCGGCTCGACACACCGGTCGCAGTGCAATTCGACGAGCCGTTACTGGCGACCGCGCTGACCGGCCGACTGACCGGGGTGACCACGTTGAGCCCGGTCGAAGCGATTGACGAGACGTTGGCCACCACACTGCTCGACACCTGCGTCGCGGCGGTCGGCGCGGATGTGCTGGTGCACAGCTGCGCTGCCGAGACGCCTTGGAAAGTACTGCAGGACAGCACAATCAGCGCCGTGTCGGTGGACGTGCGCCTGCTGCAGGCGGTAGATCTCGACGGTATCGCCGAGTTCGTCGAGTCCGGCCGCACGGTCATGCTGGGCGTGGTGGCGGCGACTGACCCGGGGCGGCGTCCGTCGGTGGAAGAGATGGCGGCCGCAGCCGTCTCGGTGACCGACCGAATCGGTTTCGCCCGCGCGGCGCTGCGAGACCGCATCGGTGTCACACCGGCCTGCGGCCTGGCAGGTGCGACGCCGCAGTGGGCACGCACCGCGATCGGACTCGCCCGCGATGCGGCCGAGGCATTGTCCGAAGACGCCGAGGCCATCTGACCGCGCTAGTCGTGACCGGCTTGTCTGGGGGCGTGTCGGCGGCCTCCGATAGCCTGCCAAGGTGAGTTCACCCGATGCTGATCCGGTCGAGCCGGAGGTGCGGCGGCAGTGGCGTGACCTGGCCGAAGAGGTGCGCGAACACCAGTTCCGCTACTACGTGCGGGATGCGCCGATCATTTCCGACGCGGAGTTCGACCAACTGTTGCGGCGGCTCGGGGAACTCGAAGACCAGCATCCAGAGCTGCGCACACCCGACTCGCCGACCCAGCTGGTCGGCGGTGTCGGCTTCGCCACCGACTTCACCTCGGCCGACCACCTGGAGCGGATGCTTTCGCTGGACAACGTGTTCAGCGCTGAGGAGTTCGACGCTTGGGCCGCCCGCATCCGCGCCGAGGTCGGCAGTCAGGTGCCGTTCCTTTGTGAGCTCAAAATCGACGGTGTCGCACTGGCTTTGGTGTACCGGGACGGTCGGCTGGTCCGGGCGGCCACCCGAGGCGACGGCCGTACCGGCGAGGACGTGACGCTGAACGCGCGCACTATCGCCGACGTTCCGGAACGGCTGACACCCGCCGACGGCTACCCGCTGCCCGATGTCCTCGAGGTACGTGGCGAGGTGTTCTTCCGGCTGGCCGATTTCGAAGCGCTCAACGCCGCATTGGTCGAGGACGGTAAGACACCGTTCGCCAATCCGCGCAACAGCGCCGCCGGGTCGCTGCGTCAAAAGGACCCAGCGGTCACCGCCCGCCGCAAACTGCGGATGATCTGCCACGGACTGGGCCATATCGAGGGGTTCCGGCCGCCGACTTTGCACGACGCTTATCTGGCGCTGGCCGCTTGGGGACTACCGGTTTCCGAACACACCACCCGGGTGACCGATGCGGCAGCGGCGTTGGAGCGCATCCAGTACTGGGGTGAACACCGCCACGATGTGGCCCATGAGATCGACGGTGTGGTCGTGAAAATCGACGATGTGGCGCTGCAGCGGCGGCTGGGGTCGACCTCCCGCGCACCTCGGTGGGCGATCGCCTACAAATACCCTCCTCAAGAGGTGCAGACCCAACTGCTCGACATCCGGGTCAACGTCGGACGCACCGGGCGGGTCACCCCATTCGCCTTCATGACGCCGGTGAAGGTGGCCGGATCCACCGTGGGGCTGGCCACCTTGCACAACGCCTCGGAGGTCAGGCGCAAGGGGGTTTTGATCGGCGACACGGTAGTCGTCCGCAAAGCCGGCGACGTGATCCCCGAGGTGCTCGGGCCCGTCGTCGACCTGCGCGACGGATCCGAACGTGCATTCGTCATGCCCACCGAGTGTCCTGAGTGCGGCACCCCGCTGGCACCGGCCAAGGAGGGGGACGCCGACATCCGCTGCCCCAATGCCCGGTCCTGCCCCGCGCAATTGCGTGAGCGGGTGTTCCATGTCGCCGGCCGCGGCGCCCTGGACATCGAGGGGCTGGGTTACGAGGCGGGCATCGCCCTGTTGAAAGCGGATGTCATCAGCGACGAGGGCGACCTGTTCAGCCTCACCGAAGACGACCTGCTGCGCACCGAGCTGTTTCGAACGAAGGCCGGCGACCTGTCGGCCAACGGCAGGCGTCTGCTGAGCAACCTCGACAAAGCCAAGGCGGCTCCGCTGTGGCGGGTGCTGGTGGCGTTGTCGATCCGTCACGTCGGGCCCACCGCTGCCCGCGCGCTGGCAACAGAATTCGGCAGCCTGGACGCGATCACCTCCGCATCGACCGAGCAACTGGCCGCGGTCGAAGGGGTCGGACCCACCATCGCCGCGGCGGTCACCGAGTGGTTCACCGTCGACTGGCATCGAGCCATCGTCGACAAGTGGCGTGCGGCGGGTATGCGGCTGGCCGACGAGCGCGACGTGAGCGTGCCACGCACGCTGGAGGGGCTGACCATCGTCGTCACCGGTTCGCTGACCGGGTTCTCCCGCGACGACGCGAAGGAAGCCATCGTGGCTCGCGGCGGCAAAGCCGCGGGCTCGGTGTCGAAGAAGACTTCTTACGTGGTCGCCGGCGATTCGCCGGGGTCGAAATACGACAAGGCCGTCGAACTCGGGGTGCCGATCCTCGACGAGGACGGCTTCCGAGAATTGCTGGCGAACGGGCCGGCGGCCGCGGTCGACTGACCGGGGAGCCCGGCGTCGCGGGGAACCCCGGCTCTGGCCTCAGTAGGATTGCTGCGGCGACCGTTCGACCGCCGTGCGCGGGGGGAGTCAGGCCGGGGGAGTCGGACGTCGCGGACGAATGGCCGATCGCCGTTGCCACCCGATACAACTGTTCAAAGGATTCTTGATGCACATCGCACTTTTCACAGACCTGCACCCCGACAGTCTCGGGGGGACGCAGGTGTCGGTGGCCACCCAGCGTCGCGCGCTCGAGCAGCGCGGGCACAAGGTGACGGTGTTCACCGCGCCGCTCCCCCGCAAGGTCGATCCCGACCCGTGCGTCGTCGAGCTGAAGCCGGTGCCGCTGATAGCTCCGCTCATGCGCAGATTGGGCCGGCATGACGACTTCATCTTCGTGTGGCCGGGCAAGGCCAACCGGGCGGTCATCGACGAGGCATTTCTGGCCGGCGAGCGCATCGACATCGTGCACACGCACGGTGACCTGGGGGTAGCGATAGCCGGCGTCGACGCCGCCCGCCGGCATGGCATTCCGGTCGTACAAACCAAGCACACCCGATTCGACGTGTATTTCGAGCAAGCCACCGCCACTCCACTTCTGCTGGCGCTGCTGTTCGGCGAGATGCAGAAGCGCCATATCTCCAGGGAATTCACTTTGGTTCCGGTGAAAGAAGGCCTGGCTTCTCGCCTGGCGTGGCGTCTGATGGTGGCCCATGCGCAGGCCGTGGACTACGAGATCACACCGACACAACATTTCGCAGAATTGTTGGCCCGGCGCGGGGTCTCCCGGCCGATCTCGGCCATCTCCAACGGGGTCGACGACGGCGTCATCGATCGGGCTCGAGCAGTCAAAGCCGTCAGCTCGCCGGAGAGTGAACCGCTCCGGCTGATCTGGTGTGGGCGCCTGTCATCGGAAAAGAGACTTCTTGCCGCGGTTGACGCCATCGCTCAGGTCGATTACTGCACCCTGGACGTTTACGGTGACGGCCACCTGCAGGCAGCCGTTCGGAAAAGGATCGAGAATGCCGGGCTGTCCCGGCGGATTCGTCTGCATGGCAGGGTCGACCGCGAAGAATGCCTGATCGCCATGCGATCAAGTGACGCACTGCTGTTCACCTCCTACGGTTTCGACACCGAGGGACTGGTGTTGTTAGAAGCGGCTGCCATGTCACTGCCGACCATTTATTGTGACCCGGCCCTAAGCGAAACCGTGCCGGAAGGCGGCGGCCTGCTCAGCGCCGACCCGTCCCCGGCTGCGCTGGCTGCGGCTATTCGCGCCCTCGTCGAGGACCGCGCCAAGGTGCGGGAGATGCGGGAGCTGGTATCTGCGCACTGCGACGTCGCCCGGCAATCTCATCAGACAGAGAAGATTGTGGCCATCTACAACGGCCTGGTCGACCACGTGCCGGCATGACCGGAGCGCCGTTCACTGCAACAGCGTCGCCACGATTCCGGCCAGATAGCCCAGTCGGGCGACCTCGGACGGCCGGAACTCCGGGCCGCCGGGCCGGCCCAACATCACTGCCAGATCCGGTGCGCCCAGCGGGGCGGCCACTAGCGTGGTGTCCAGGTCGCGCCACACCTGCGGCACCCAGTCATCAGTCGCATCCAGCGCAGCCGCATTCGCCAGCGGCATCCACGGTGTTGCGCCGAGCCTCGTCTCCGGTGCGCCGGGGCTACCCACGACACTGTGTATCCCGCCCGCGACGCTGCGCACGATGATGCACCAGCCGACCCTCAGCACCCGAGGCGCCTGGTCGGCGAGGACCTGCAGTTTGGCGCCCCGGTCGGCCACCGCGACGTGGTCGAGGAGTTCCAGCTCGCGATGCGCCTCCAGCAAACCGGTGTGCGGCCGCACAGTGTCCACCCGCACACCACTGAGTGCCTCGGCCGCGGTGATCAAGCTGTCCGGCATCGCTCCCGGGGGCAGATCCACCACCAAGTCGTCGATGGCGTACCCAGATGCCCGTTCCACCACGTCCAGCGACAAGATGTCGGCCCCGACCGAACCGAGCGCCACCGCCAGCGAGCCCAGGCTGCCCGGCCGGTCCGCCAGCTGGACGCGCAGCAGATAAGAGGCCACGGGCAACACTGTCGCACAGCGGCGTCCCCCCGGCATGTCGGCGTCGGCCGACGAACTCTTCGGACGAACGTGACGCCAGTGTCACCGTCGGCGACGAACGTGACGCCAGTGTCACGTTCGCGGTTCGTTAGGCTGGTCCCTCGTGTCCCAGATCTCCCGCGACGAGGTGGCCCACTTGGCGCGGCTGGCCCGGCTGGCGTTGACCGACACCGAACTGGACAGCTACGCCGGGCAACTTGACGCCATTCTCACCCACGTCAGTGCCATCCAGGCCGTCGACGTCACCGGCGTCGAACCCACCGACAACCCGCTCAAGGACGTCAACGTCACCCGCCCGGACGAAGCCACCCCCTGCCTGTCCCAGCAGGAAGCGCTGGTCCAAGCACCCGAAGCAGTCGACGGACGCTTCGCGGTCCCCCAGATTCTCGGGGAAAGCCAGTGACCGAGATCGTCCGGCTGGACGCGGCAACCCTGGCAACCAAGATCGCCGCCAAGGAGCTGTCCGCCACCGAGGCCACCCAGGCCTGCCTGGAACAGATCGCGACGACCGACGCCCGCTACCACGCGTTCCTGCACGTTGCCGCCGAGGAAGCGCTGGCGACCGCAGCTGCCGTCGACGACACGTTGGCCGCCGGTCAACCGCTGCCCTCGCCGCTGGCCGGGGTACCGCTGGCGCTGAAGGACGTATTCACCACCGTGGACATGCCCACGACGTGCGGGTCGAGAATCCTGGAAGGGTGGCGTTCGCCGTACGACGCCACCCTGACGACGCGGCTGCGCGCGGCGGGAATCCCGATTCTGGGCAAGACCAATATGGACGAGTTCGCGATGGGCTCCTCGACGGAGAACTCCGCGTACGGCCCCACCCGCAACCCCTGGAATGTGGAACGGGTGCCCGGCGGATCCGGTGGCGGCAGCGCCGCGGCGCTGGCCGCTTTTCAGGCTCCGCTGGCGATCGGAACCGACACTGGTGGTTCGATTCGCCAACCGGCCGCATTGACCGCCACCGTCGGGGTCAAGCCCACCTACGGGACGGTGTCGCGCTACGGCCTGGTGGCTTGCGCGTCCTCGCTGGATCAGGGCGGTCCCTGTGCCCGAACGGTTTTGGACACCGCACTGCTGCATCAGGTGATCGCCGGACATGACCCCCGCGACTCCACGTCGGTCGATGTTCCGGTGCCTGATGTGGTTGGTGCAGCACAGGTCGGCTCTGACGGCGATCTGCGCGGCGTGCGAATCGGTGTGGTGCAACAGTTGCGGGGGGAGGGCTATCAGCCCGGAGTGCTGGCGTCGTTCAACGACGCCGTCGAGCGCCTGACCACGCTGGGCGCTGAAGTGTCCGAAGTCGACTGCCCACACTTCGATTACGCACTGGCCGCGTACTACTTGATTTTGCCGTCCGAGGTGTCCAGCAACCTGGCCCGCTTCGATGCGATGCGGTACGGGCTGCGGGTCGGCAATGACGGCACGCACAGCGCCGAGGAGGTGATGGCGCTGACCCGCGCCGCCGGCTTCGGGCCAGAAGTCAAGCGCCGCATCATGATCGGCACCTACGCGTTGTCGGCGGGTTATTACGACGCTTACTACAACCAGGCGCAGAAGGTGCGCACGCTGATCGCCCGCGACCTCGACCGGGCGTACCAGTCCGTCGACGTGCTGGTGTCGCCGGCCACACCGACAACTGCGTTCCGGCTGGGTGAGAAAGTCGACGATCCACTGGCGATGTATCTGTTCGATTTGTGCACGCTGCCGCTCAATTTGGCCGGGCATTGCGGCATGTCGGTGCCGTCCGGGTTGTCGCCGGACGACAACCTGCCGGTTGGGTTGCAGATCATGGCCCCCGCCCTCGCCGACGACCGCATCTACCGCGTGGGCGCCGCCTACGAAGCCGCTCGCGGACCGTTGCCGTCGGCGGTCTGACCCGGCTCCTCCCCGGCGGAGCCGCCGACGGGGGTTGGCTTGTCCGGCTCCTCCTCGGGCCGTTCCCGCCCGCATCGTCGCCGGACGTGATCCGCTGCCGCCAGGCTCTGCAAGGGGCAAGATGAGGGTATGCGCATCGGAGTTCTCACCGGCGGTGGCGACTGTCCGGGGCTCAACGCGGTCATTCGAGCGGTCGTGCGCACCTGTGGCTCCCGGTACGGCTCGTCGGTGGTCGGATTCCAGGACGGATGGCGCGGGCTGCTGGAGAACCGCCGCGTCCAGCTGCACAACGACGATCGCAACGACCGGCTGCTCGCCAAAGGCGGGACCATGCTGGGCACCGCCCGCGTCCATCCCGACAAACTGCGGGCCGGCCTGGATCAGATCATGCAGACCCTGGACGACAACGGCATCGACGTGCTGATCCCGATCGGCGGTGAGGGCACTTTGACCGCTGCGCACTGGCTCTCCGAAGAGAACGTCCCGGTCGTCGGTGTGCCCAAGACGATTGACAACGACATTGACTGCACGGATGTCACTTTCGGACACGACACGGCATTGACGGTCGCCACCGATGCCATCGACCGGTTGCACAGCACAGCTGAATCGCACCAACGGGTCATGCTGGTCGAAGTGATGGGCCGGCACGCCGGCTGGATCGCCCTGAATGCGGGGTTGGCCTCCGGCGCACACATGACGCTGATTCCCGAGCAGCCCTTCGACATCGAAGAGGTGTGCCGGTCAGTCAAGCGACGTTTTCAGCGCGGCGACTCGCACTTCATCTGCGTGGTCGCCGAAGGTGCCAAACCTGCGGCGGGGTCCATGAAACTCGCCGAGGGCGGAATCGACGAGTTCGGTCATGAGCGGTTCACCGGTGTGGCTGCGCAACTGGCCGCTGAAGTGGAAAAACGCATCAACAAGGACGTCCGCGTGACTGTGCTGGGGCATGTGCAGCGCGGCGGTACGCCAACGGCCTACGACCGGGTACTGGCCACCCGGTTCGGGGTCAACGCCGCCGATGCGGCACACACCGGGGAGTACGGCATGATGGTGGCCCTGCGTGGCCAGGACATCGGCCGGGTGCCGCTCGCCGAGGCGGTGCGCCAGCTCAAGCTGGTGCCGCAGAGCAGATACGACGACGCGGCGGCCTTCTTCGGTTGACCTCCGCGTCAGCGACGCTGGTTTCCCGGCCACTAGGATCGGCTTCATGACAGTTGCCGCCAGGGCGTCGGAGGCCCAGCTGCTCGATTACGACGAGGTGGTCGCCCGCTACGACCCGGTGCTGGGTCTCGAGGTGCACGTCGAGCTCTCGACGGTCACCAAGATGTTCTGCGGCTGCCCCACGGCATTCGGCGCTGAACCCAACACCCAGGTCTGCCCGGTGTGCCTCGGTCTGCCCGGTTCACTGCCGGTGCTCAACGAAGCAGCAGTAGAGTCCGCGATCCGGATCGGGCTCGCATTGAACTGCCATATCGTGCCGTGGTGCCGGTTCGCCCGGAAGAACTACTTCTACCCGGACATGCCGAAGAATTACCAGATTTCGCAGTACGACGAGCCGATCGCCGTCAACGGCTACCTGGACGTGCCGCTGGAGGACGGCGGCAGCTGGCGGGTGGAGATCGAACGGGCCCACATGGAGGAGGACACCGGCAAGCTCACCCACCTGGGCAGCGAGACGGGCCGTATCCATGGTGCGACAACGTCGCTGATCGACTACAACAGGTCCGGCGTGCCACTGATCGAGATCGTCACCAAGCCGATCGTGGGAACCGGACCCCGCGCACCGCAGATCGCGCGAGCGTACGTGACCGCCCTGCGAGAGTTGTTGCGGCAGTTGGGCGTTTCCGACGTCCGGATGGACCAGGGTTCGATGCGTTGCGATGCCAACGTGTCGCTGAAGCCGACCGGTGCGACGGTGTTCGGCACCCGCACCGAGACCAAGAACGTCAACTCGCTGAAGAGTGTCGAAGTCGCGGTGTCCTATGAGATGCAACGTCAGGGCGCTGTGCTGTCGTCCGGCGGCCGGATCACGCAGGAAACTCGTCACTTTCACGAGGCCGGATACACCAGTCCGGGCCGCACCAAGGAAACCGCCGAGGATTACCGCTACTTCCCCGAGCCCGACCTGGAGCCGGTCGCGCCCAGTATCGAGCTTGTCGAGCGGCTGCGCCAGAGCATCCCCGAGTTGCCGTGGTTGCAGCGCAAGCGAACTCAACAGGAGTGGGGCGTCTCCGACGAGGTGATGCGCGACCTGGTCAATGCCGGTGCGGTGGAGTTGGTCACGGCCACCGTGGCGCAGGGTGCCTCGAGCGAGGCAGCACGCGCCTGGTGGGGCAACTTCTTGACGGAGAAGGCGAAGGAAGCCGGCGTCAGCCTCGACGAGCTGGCCATCACGCCCGCACAGGTCGCCGCGGTGGCGGCACTCGTCGACGAGGGCAAGTTGTCGAACAAGCTGGCGCGCCAAGTGTTTGAGGGCGTGCTGGCTGGAGAGGGCGAACCCGAGCAGGTGATGAACGCACGCGGCTTGGCCGTGGTCCGCGACGATTCACTGATCCAGGCCGCCGTCGACGAAGCCCTGGCCGCCAATCCCGATGTGGCGCAGAAGATTCGCGGCGGCAAGGTGCAGGCGGCAGGCGCAATCGTAGGAGCGGTGATGAAGGCGACCAAGGGTCAGGCCGACGCCGCGCGGGTGCGTGAACTGGTCCTCGCGGCGTGCAGCTGAGTCACCGTCGACACCACGCCGTCTCCGTCGTCAGTCGCGAGATTTCGCGTCAGGTCTTGTCGTCGTTGTTGCGCGGGAAACCGCCACCCTGCGGGAACAGCGGGAACACGACGTCGTCGAGCTTCTCGGCGTCGCCGGCCGTTTTGTTGACCGTTGCACCCCACACGTTGCCGTCCAGCGACATGCGCAGCGCCCACGCGTGAGCATGGGTGTCTTGACGCACCACGTCGGGGTCACCGGTGACGGCCCCGGTCGCCGGCGCCAAGCGCACCGCCACCGTCTGTTTGGTGTTGATGAGGTTCACCAGCACGGTGCCGTCCAACGCCGCGCAGCCCGCCACGCCCGGGCGGTTGGGCCAGCTCCACACCGTGGACACCTTCGAGTCTTTGGTGATGCGCTGCAGCCGATCCGTGTCGGCCGCGCGGTCGGTGATGTAGAGCGAGCCGTCGACCGGGTCGATGCACATCCCGCCGCCGGCGCCGAGCCCGGACAGCGCGGTCGTCTGCGGTGCCTGGTTGATAGTGGTCGGCTGTTCGATGCGCAGCACCTTGCCCGCCAACGACGCCGGGTCGGCTGCCAGAGCCGGGTTGCCCGCGTCGCCGGTGAGCACTTCCAGAGTGGTCGGGCTGGTGAAGATCAACGCGCCGGTGTTGCCGGCGGCGCCCTTAGGAATGCCGGTCAGGATGTCTTTGGGAATGTCGCCGTCGGCGATGCGGATCACCCGGTTGTCGGCGGGCGTGCTGATGTAGGCGTACATCAGCCGGTCCTGCGAGTAGGTCGGCGACAGCACGATATCCATCAGTCCGCCGTCGCCGGAGGGATCGACCGGGATGATCGTCTTGACCTTCGGCTCGGCGTTGACCGACACCTCTTTGACGGCGCCGGTGATGCGCTCGGCCACCAGCGCCGACTTGCTGTCCGGGCCCATGATCAGCCCACTGGTGCTTTCCAGACAGCCTTGCATCACGCCGGGAGCGGGGCACTCCTTCGGGAACGGATTCGACGGCAGCGGCGGCGGTGGTGGCGGTTTGGACGTCTGCGCCGGCTGACGTTCCGGCTGGGTGGTGAACGGCTGCGACTGGTTGTCGTCGAACCGCGCGCAGCCGGTGGCCACCAACAGCAGCGCGCACAGGGCAGCCAGCCCGAGCCGAACCCGCCACCGCAACAGCATGACCGCAAGATTACGGATATTCCCACCCGGTTGCCGACGACGGGTGGCCCACGGTATGGCCGCCGGGTCCCGCCTCGGGTCACGGATCAGGCGCGACTCGTGGAATAGTCTGCAAAAGCGCCGCTCAAATCCCCGATTCCGCAGCAAATGCCCTTACCCTGACACGCGTGACCAGTCATACTCATGACGCTCAGTGGCGGCGACAGGACGAGTCCTCGGCGCCAACCACGGTACGCCCGGCCGGGGCAAGCCTGGTCGACCCGGAAGACGACGTGCCGTCAGCCAATTACGCAGGCGATTACGAGACGACCACCATTCCCTATTACAGCGCCCGGGCGGACACCGCGTCGCCGGCCAATTCCGGATACGGCTCGGCAAACGCCCACGATCCGTTGCCCTATTCGCAGCCGGCCGCCGACCACCACGGCGCTGCTTTCGGATCGGCCGATATCGACTCAGATTTCGAGCACGACCGGGCGCGGGTCGACGGTCGTCGGGGTACTCAAGACCTCGGCCTGCTGTTGCTGCGGGTCGGCCTGGGTGTGGTGCTGGTCGCGCACGGGCTGCAAAAGCTATTCGGTTGGTGGGGCGGCGAGGGACTGACCGGACTCCGGAACTCGCTGTCGGATATCGGCTACCAGCACGCCGACATCCTGACCTACTGCGCGGCAGGCGGCGAGATAGGGGCCGGTGTGCTGCTGGTGCTCGGACTGTTCACGCCGCTGGCCGCCGCCGGTGCACTGGCCTACCTGATCAACGGCCTGATCGCCGGGATGGCCGGTCAGAACTCGCGGTCGTTCCCGTTCTTTCTGCCCAATGGCCACGAATACGAACTCACCCTGATCGTGGCCACCGTCGCCGTCATCCTGGTTGGTCCCGGCCGATACGGCTTCGACGCCGGTCGTGGCTGGGCGCGTCGGCCGTTCATCGGATCGATCGCGGCTCTGTTGATGGGTATCGCCGGCGGCGTCGCGGTGTGGGTGCTGCTCAACGGTGCCAATCCGGTGGCGTAGCGGCGACCGCAAACTCGGCTTTGCCGAGTGCAGCGGGTCACCGCGAATGAACTCACCTGCTCACCGGTAGGGATTGGGCACCCGGCCTGCACTGACCTCGGTCAGCAGCGGCAGTGTCGCGAACGTCACGGCCGGCAACCGAAGCTCTCCGCCGTCGGCCAGGTGTGCGCGCGCCCAGGAACCTCTGCTGAATCGCAGCCCGTCGAGGTCCTCCCAGCGCAGCGTCCGGCTGCCCAACAACGTGCGGACCGTCACGCCGCGGTCATCAGCGATGGTGCGCAACCGAACGATCAACGCTGACAACAGCAGTGGCAGCGCCAGCAGCGGTGCGGTCGGCGGCCAGGTGAGCACCGGTACCAGCAGCCCAAGAGTGAAGAACCCAACCGCCAAATGCGCGATTGGTGAGATCTTCAACACGACCGGCGGAGGCGCCGGGGTCTGCTCCGATGACCCGGTTGTCATCCAGGCATCCTTTCACCCGCCCGGCGACGGCTTTCCCGGCGCAGCCCTCCCCGAGACGATTTGACTGCTGACCAGTGCGGAGGCTAGCGTCAAATGCTGTGGAAACCCGTAAAATGCTTGTAGTACTTGGTCGGCGCGTTGGTGTCTGACCAGCCGGAGCAGGCCCTCAGCATTTGAGGCGGTCCAGCCACCAACGCGCAACCCTCGTGCAGCAGCTGAGCTGACGGGGGTTTTTTGTTGCCCGTCACCGGCACTTCACGATCACAGCACAGCAGATAGCGGATTCGAAAACGCAAGAGGACGAAGAGGACATAGTGAGCGCACCCACTACTCGACAACCGTCGGCGGCACCGGACGGGCCGCAGCAGGCCAACGGCGCGCCGTCGGTCAAGGCCGCCCGGGCGGTGGCCGCAGAGTCGCAGCGGTCGCCCGGCTCGCAGCGCAAAGTCGTTGCGCCAGAGCAACTCACCGGCGCGCAGTCGGTGATCCGGTCGTTGGAGGAGCTCGACGTCGAGGTGATTTTCGGGATCCCGGGCGGCGCTGTGTTGCCCGTCTACGACCCGCTCTTCGATTCCCAGCAGCTGCGCCACGTACTCGTCCGCCACGAGCAGGGTGCCGGTCACGCCGCCAGCGGCTACGCGCACGCCACCGGCAAGGTCGGGGTCTGCATGGCCACCTCCGGGCCCGGCGCCACCAACCTGGTGACGCCACTGGCCGACGCGCAGATGGACTCGATCCCGGTCGTCGCGATCACGGGGCAGGTCGGGCGCTCGCTGATCGGCACCGACGCCTTCCAGGAGGCCGACATCTCCGGCATCACCATGCCGATCACCAAACACAATTTCCTGGTCCGCAGCGGCGACGAGATACCGCAGGTGCTCGCCGAGGCCTTCCACATTGCGGCGAGTGGACGTCCTGGGGCTGTTCTCGTTGATATCCCCAAAGACGTGCTGCAGGGCCAGTGCTCGTTCAGTTGGCCGCCGCGGATCGATCTGCCCGGATACAAGCCGAACACCAAGCCGCACAATCGCCAGGTCCGCGAAGCAGCCAAGCTGATCGCCGGCGCACGCAAGCCGGTGCTCTATGTCGGCGGGGGAGTAATACGCGGCGACGCGTCCGAGCAGCTCCTCGAACTGGCCGAGTTGACCGGCATTCCGGTGGTCACCACTTTGATGGCCCGCGGGGCCTTCCCGGACAGCCACCCGCAGAACCTGGGCATGCCGGGCATGCACGGAACCGTTGCGGCGGTCGCGGCGCTGCAGCGCAGTGACCTGCTGATCGCGCTCGGCACCCGGTTCGATGACCGGGTCACCGGGAAACTCGAATCGTTCGCCCCCGAGGCCAAAGTCATCCACGCCGACATCGACCCCGCCGAGATCGGCAAGAACCGCCACGCTGACGTGCCGATCGTCGGTGACGTCAAAGCCGTGATCACCGAACTGATCGCTGCCTTGCACCACGATGCGGCACCCGGCAGCGTCGGACAGGACAAGATCGCGGAATGGTGGGACTACCTCAACGGTGTCCAGTCCACCTACCCGCTGAGCTACGGCCCGCAGAGTGACGGCAGCCTGAGCCCGGAATACGTGATCGCCACGCTGGGCGCCATCGCCGGTCCCGACGCCGTGTACGTCGCCGGGGTCGGTCAGCACCAGATGTGGGCAGCACAGTTCATCGGCTACGAAAAGCCGCGCACCTGGCTCAATTCCGGCGGTTTGGGCACCATGGGATACGCGGTGCCGGCGGCCATGGGCGCGAAGATGGGCCGCCCCGAGGCTGAGGTGTGGGCCATCGACGGCGACGGCTGCTTCCAGATGACCAACCAGGAGCTGGCCACCTGCGCGATCGAAGGAGCTCCGATCAAGGTCGCGCTGATCAACAACGGCAATCTGGGCATGGTGCGCCAATGGCAGACGTTGTTCTACGAAGAGCGATACTCGCAGACCGACCTCGCCACCCATTCGCGTCGCATCCCTGACTTCGTCAAGTTGGCCGAGGCATTAGGCTGCGTCGGATTGCGTTGTGAGCGCGAAGAAGACGTCGTTGACGTCATCAATCAGGCGCGCGCTGTCAACGACCGCCCAGTCGTAATCGACTTCATTGTCGGAGCCGATGCACAGGTGTGGCCGATGGTCGCTGCGGGGACGAGCAACGACGAGATCCAGGCCGCGAAGGGCATTCGGCCCCTGTTCGACGACGAGAGCGAAGGCCACGCGTGATGAGCACGACCACATCGCCGACGCACACATTTTCGGTTCTCGTCGAGGACAAGCCGGGTGTGCTTGCCCGAGTGGCAGCGCTGTTCTCCCGGCGTGGATTCAACATCGAGTCGCTGGCTGTGGGTGCCACCGAGCAGAAGAACATGTCGCGCATGACGATCGTGGTGTCCGCCGAGGAGACGCCACTGGAGCAGATCACCAAACAGCTCAACAAACTAATCAACGTCATCAAGATCGTCGAGCAGGACGAGGAGAACTCGGTAGCCCGGGAATTGGCGTTGATCAAAGTACGCGCCGACGCCGGCACCCGCAGTCAGGTCATCGAGGCGGTGAACCTGTTCCGCGCCAACGTCATCGACGTCTCTCCGGACTCGCTCACCATCGAGGCCACCGGGACGCCGGCGAAGATCGAGGCGCTGCTGCGGGTGCTGGAGCCGTTCGGGGTCCGCGAGATAGTGCAATCCGGCGTGGTGTCGCTGTCGCGCGGTCCGCGCGGCATGGGCAGCGCCGCTAAATGAGAAATCGAGCCGAGCATCATCAAGAAGGAGACTGACGTGGCGCCAGAGCAATTAGAGCTTTTCTACGACGACGACGCAGATCTGTCGATCATCCAGGGGCGCAAAGTCGGCGTGATCGGTTACGGCAGCCAGGGGCACGCGCACTCGCTGAGCTTGCGGGATTCGGGTGTGCAAGTGCGGGTCGGCCTGAAAGAAGGCTCGAAATCCAGGGACAAGGTCACCGAGCAGGGGCTCGACGTGGACACACCGGCCGAGGTGGCCAAGTGGGCGGACGTGATCATGCTGCTGGCACCCGACACTGCGCAGGCGGACATCTTCAAAAACGAAATCGAGCCGAACCTGCAGGACGGCGACGCGTTGTTCTTCGGTCACGGGCTCAACATCCACTTCGGCCTGATCAAGCCGCCCGCCGATGTCACGGTCGCGATGGTGGCCCCGAAGGGGCCCGGCCACCTCGTGCGCCGGCAGTTCGTCGACGGCAAGGGCGTGCCGGCGCTGATCGCCGTCGACCAGGACCCGACCGGCAACGGCGAGGCGCTGGCGCTGTCCTACGCCAAAGCTATCGGTGGCACCCGGGCCGGTGTCATCAAAACCACCTTCAAAGACGAGACGGAGACGGATCTGTTCGGTGAGCAGGCCGTGTTGTGCGGTGGCACGGAGGAATTGGTGAAGGTCGGGTTCGACGTGATGGTCGAGGCGGGCTACCCGCCGGAGATGGCCTACTTCGAGGTTCTGCACGAGCTGAAGCTGATCGTCGACCTGATGTACGAGGGTGGCATTGCCCGGATGAACTACTCGGTGTCCGACACCGCCGAATTCGGTGGGTACCTGTCCGGACCGCGTGTCATCGACGCCGACACCAAGGAGCGGATGCGGGCCATCCTGCGCGACATCCAAGACGGCAGCTTCACCGCGAAGCTGGTTGCCAACGTCGAAGGCGGCAACAAGCAGCTCGAGCAGCTGCGCAAAGAGAACGCCGAACACCCGATCGAGGTCACCGGTAAGAAGCTGCGTGGCCTGATGAGCTGGGTCGACCGTCCGATCACCGAAACGGCCTAGCGGCTGGCTCGCGTGCGGCGACCCGCTACGCCCGGCTGCGCCGCGCTTGCGATCGCCGCTGGGCTGACGGCGGCGACCCGCTACGCCCGGCTGCGCCGCGCTTGCGATCGCCGCTGGGCTGACGGCGGCGACCCGCTACGCCCGGCTGCGCCGCGCTTGCGATCGCCGCTGGGCTGACGGCGGCGACCCGCTACGCCCGGCTGCGCCGCGCTTGCGATCGCCGCTTAGTCTGGCCGGGTGAGCCTGCCTGTTGTTCTCATCGCCGACAAACTCGCCGAATCAACTGTTGACGCCCTGGGCGACCAGGTCGAAGTCCGCTGGGTTGACGGACCCGACCGGGACAAACTGCTCGCGGCGGTACCCGACGCCGATGCGCTGCTGGTCCGGTCGGCGACCACCGTCGACGCCGAGGTGCTGGCCGCGGCGCCCAAGCTGAAGATCGTCGCCCGCGCCGGTGTCGGGCTGGACAACGTCGACGTCGACGCCGCCACCGAGCGTGGCGTACTCGTCGTCAACGCGCCGACATCCAACATCCACAGTGCCGCCGAGCACGCTGTGGCGTTGCTGTTGGCGGCAGCTCGTCAGATCAACGAGGCCGACGCATCGCTGCGGGCCCACACCTGGAAGCGGTCGAAGTTTTCCGGCACGGAGATCTTCGACAAGACGGTTGGGATTGTCGGGCTGGGCCGCATCGGGCAACTAGTGGCCCAGCGCCTGGCCGCTTTCAGCGCCCATATCGTGGCTTATGACCCCTACGTGTCGCACGCGCGTGCCGCCCAACTCGGCATCGAGTTGCTGTCCCTCGAGGAATTGCTCGGCCGCGCCGACTTCATCTCGGTACACCTGCCCAAGACGCCTGAGACGGCCGGTCTCATCGACAAAGACGCGCTGGCCAAGACCAAGCCGGGTGTCATCATCGTCAACGCCGCGCGCGGCGGCTTGGTGGACGAGGCGGCGCTGGCCGAGGCCGTGCACGACGGTCAGGTGCGGGCCGCCGGTATCGACGTGTTCGCCAGCGAACCCTGCACGGACAGTCCGCTGTTCGACCTGCCCCAGGTAGTGGTCACACCACACTTGGGTGCATCCACAGCCGAAGCCCAAGACCGTGCGGGCACCGACGTGGCCAAGAGCGTGAAACTCGCGCTGGCCGGCGAGTTCGTACCCGACGCAGTCAACGTCGCCGGCGGAACGGTCAGCGAAGAGGTCGCGCCGTGGCTGGACCTGGTGCGCAAACTCGGCCTGCTGGCCGGCGCCTTGTCCGACCGGTTGCCGGTGTCGCTGTCGGTGCAGGTGCGCGGTGAGCTGGCTGCGGAAGACGTTGAGGTTCTGCGGCTTTCGGCCCTGCGCGGATTGTTCTCCGCGGTCATCGAAGACCAGGTGACTTTCGTCAACGCCCCGGCGATCGCCGAGGAACGCGGCGTCGCCGCCGAGATCAGCACCGCGTCGGAAAGCCCCAACCACCGCAGCGTCGTGGACGTGCGGGCGGTCGCCGCCGATGGGTCGTCGGTCAACGTCGCCGGTGCGCTGTCCGGACCCCGGCAGGTGGAGAAGATCGTGCAGATCAACGGCCGCAATTTCGATCTGCGCGCGCAGGGCACGAATCTCGTCATCAACTACACCGACCAGCCCGGTGCGCTCGGCAAGATCGGTACGCTGCTCGGTACGGCCGGGGTGAACATCCAGGCCGCGCAGCTGTCCGAGGACGCCGAAGGACCGGCCGCCACGATCCTGCTGCGACTCGACCGGGACGTGCCTGCCGATGTGCGCGCCGAAATCAGCAGCGCCGTCAACGCGAACAAGCTGGAAGTGGTTGACCTGTCGTGACCCTCAGGTTGGCGGTCATCGGCGGCGACGGAATAGGTCCCGAGGTGGTGCGCGAAGCCGTGCGGGTGCTCGACGCGGTGCTGCCCGGCGTGGAGAAGACCGATTACGACCTGGGCGCGCGGCGTTACCATGCGACCGGCGAAGTGCTGCCAGACACGGTCGTCGACGAATTGCGGGCACACGACGCGATCCTCCTTGGCGCGATCGGTGATCCCTCGGTTCCCAGCGGGATCCTGGAACGTGGGCTGCTGCTGCGGCTGCGCTTCGAACTCGACCATCACGTCAACCTGCGACCGGCCCGGTTGTACCCCGGGGTGGTCGGCCCGCTTTCCGCTAATCCGCACATCGACTTCGTCGTGGTGCGGGAAGGAACCGAAGGCCCCTACACCGGCAACGGGGGAGCTATCCGAGTCGGCACAGCCCACGAAGTGGCCACCGAGGTCAGTGTCAACACCGCCTTCGGAGTGCGACGAGTGGTGCACGACGCGTTCGGGCGGGCCCGGCAACGCCGCAATCACCTCACTCTGGTGCACAAGACCAACGTGCTCACCTTTGCCGGAGCGCTGTGGTGGCGAACCGTGCAGGAGATTGCCGAACAATATCCCGAGGTCGAGATCGCCTATCAACATGTTGACGCCGCGACGATCCATCTCGTCACCGACCCCGGGCGCTTCGACGTCATTGTCACTGACAATTTGTTCGGTGACATCATCACCGACCTGGCCGCCGCAATTTGCGGCGGTATCGGTCTGGCCGCCAGCGGCAACATCGACGCCACCCGGACCAACCCGTCGATGTTCGAGCCGGTACACGGCAGCGCGCCGGATATCGCCGGACAGGGCATCGCCGATCCGACCGCCGCGATCATGTCCGTGGCGTTGCTGCTTTCTCACGTCGGCGAAGACGCCGCCGCCGCGCGCGTTGATCGGGCTGTAGCGGAATTTCTGGCCAATCGAGGGAACGAACAGCTCTCCACCGGCGAAGCCGGCGAACGGATTGCCGGCGGGCTCTGAGCTCCAGTCCGGGCGGCACCACGCTGGCCGGCACCAGAGGTGCTGCCGCCAGCGGGAAGAGACCGCACAACGCGAACGCCACCGGGTACCCGGTGGCAGCGATCACAGCGCCGAACAGCGGCGGCCCCGCAGCCGCCGCTAGTCGCTGAAAGGTGTTCTGTGCGCCCAAGGCCCGCCCGCTCCAGAACGGCCCGGCGTATTCGGTGATCGCCACCGACTCCAGCCCGTTGTCGAGCGCGGCGATGACCGAGGCGATGATCATCAGCTCGACGGCGATCGCCCAGCCCAAGTGGTCGGTGAAAGCCAGCGCCAGCAACGTCAGCCCGCCGGCGACGGCAACGGCGCGTACGGGGCGCAGTCTGGAACCGACGCGGTCTGACCAGCGACCCGCGACGACGCGACCCACGGCGCCGAGCAGCTGCGACACGGTGACCAGGGCACCGGCGGACTCGATCTCCCAGCCATGGTTGTTGATCAGCCAGACCAGCATGAACGTCACCGTGATGGCCTGCGGCATCATCAGCAGCGCCGAGGCCGCGTGGATCCGCCGTAGCACGCTGGTGCGCCGATAGGGGTTGCTCAGCTCCTCGGCGCTGGCCGTTTCCGGCGTCTTGCGCGGCGGGTTGATAACCCCGATAGCGGCTGCTACCGCCGACACCGTGCAGGCCAGCGCTGGGAACATCAAGCCCGCCGCCGCGCTGTGTTCGGCGAGTTCCGGAATGATCACGGCGCCCAGCGCGATGCCTACCGGCTGTGCGGTCTGGCGGATGCCCATGGCCAGCCCGCGCTGGTGCGGCGGAAACCAGCCGGACACCAGCCGCCCACCGGCGGAGTTGCAACTGGCCGCAGCCATGCCGCCGAGGAACAAGAAGACTGAGATCGCCAGCAGCGAATGCATCGACGCCGCGGCATAGGCGGCGGCCGCCGTCAACGCCGAGCCCGCGGTGAGCACGATGCGTTCACCGAAGTGGTCCAGCAGATAGCCCCACACGAACAGCGTGGTGACCATGCCCCAACTCGGCATGGACGACAACAGTCCCGCTTCGGCCAGCGGGGTTCCCCGCTCGGCTTCCAAAGCGGGAATCAAGAAGGCGACACCGTTGATAAATACGAAGGCACTTGCCGTCACGCCCAGCGAGAGCGCCACCATAAGCCAGCGTGCTGGCGCGCTAAGCGACTCTCTGGCCACGAATCCATGCTGTCATATGAATTTGCTATGACATGATCAGCAAACTCACGTTTAGCTGCACTGTGGTGACTTCGCGGTGATGATGCCGCACTGGCTGACGTTGCTCTCGCCAAATCCGTCTCAGCAGTACCTCGCCTGAGAGGGTGTGGTTGTGCCCGCCTTCGAGCGACTCCGCCAGTTGTCGCTCGAAGGTGGACACCATCCATGTCCCAGTGAGCTGGGACTTTTGTGACGGGAGTTGTTTGGTCGGGGGTGGGCAACGCGCCGTTCGGCGCGCATCGTCTGCGGGCGGTGCCCGATTGCCCACCTCCTCCGCGCGCCGTTCGCCGCGCATCGTCTGCGGGCTAGGCTGTCACGAATGCGCCTTGGGAGAATCGCCAGCCCGGACGGGGTCGCCTTCGTCAGCATCGAAGGGGTGGGGGAGGATCCTGACGGACTGACGGCGCATGAAATAGCAGAACACCCCTTCGGCACCCCGACCTTCACCGGGCGGTCCTGGCCGCTGGCCGACGTGCGGATGCTGTCTCCGATGCTTGCCAGCAAAATCATTTGCATTGGGAAGAACTACGCGGCCCACGTGGCCGAGATGGGCGGCGCCCCGCCCGCCGATCCGGTGATCTTCATCAAGCCCAATACCGCAATCATCGGGCCGAACGTGCCGATCCGGCTGCCGGCGAACGCATCACCGGTGCATTTCGAAGGCGAACTGGCCGTGGTGATCAGTCGCCCGTGCCGAGACGTGCCCGCCGCCCGCGTCGCGGACAGCATTCTGGGCTACACGATCAGCAATGATGTGTCAGCCCGCGATCAGCAACAGGCCGACGGGCAGTGGACCCGCGCAAAGGGCCATGACACGTTTTGCCCGGTCGGACCTTGGATCGCCACCGACGTCGACCCCGCGGACTTGGAATTGCGCACTGAAGTCAACGGCCAGGTCAAACAGCACAGTCGCACGTCACTGATGATTCACGACGTCGCAGCCATCGTCGAGTGGATCTCGGCGGTGATGACGTTGTTGCCCGGCGATCTCATCCTGACCGGGACACCGGAAGGTGTCGGTCCCATCGAGGACGGCGACACCGTCAGCATCGCCATCGAGGGCATCGGCACGTTGACGAATCCGGTGATCCGCAAAGGAAACTCGTGACGGCAGCGGCCGGCGTACGGGTACGGTTCTGCCCGTCGCCCACCGGAGTGCCCCACGTCGGGCTCATCCGGACAGCGCTGTTCAACTGGGCTTACGCCCGACACACCGGCGGCACCTTCGTCTTCCGGGTCGAGGACACCGATCCGCAGCGCGACACCGAGGAAAGTTACCTGGCGCTGCTCGACGCGCTGCGATGGCTCGGGCTGGATTGGGATGAGGGTCCCGAGGTCGGCGGACCCTACGAACCCTACCGGCAATCGCAACGCCAGCACATCCATCGCGACGTGGTAGCGGCCCTGTTGGCCGCCGGTGAAGCCTACGAAGCGTTCTCGACACCGGAAGAAGTTGAGGCCCGCCACCTCGCCGCCGGTCGCAATCCCAAACTCGGTTACGACAACTTCGACCGCGACATGACCGACGAGCAGCGTTCGGCGTATCGGACCAAGGGCCGCAAGCCGGTGGTGCGCCTGCGGATGCCCGACGAAGATCTCAGTTGGCACGACCTGGTTCGCGGACCGACTACTTTCGCGGCGGGGACGGTGCCGGACTTCGCGCTGACCCGCGCCAGCGGAGACCCGTTGTACACCTTGGTGAACCCCGTGGACGACGCGTTGATGCGCATCACCCATGTACTGCGCGGGGAGGATCTGCTGCCCTCGACACCTCGTCAAATCGCGTTGTACCGGGCCCTGATCCGCATCGGGGTGGCTGAGCGCGTCCCTGAGTTCGCCCACCTGCCAACAGTTTTGGGTGAAGGCACCAAGAAATTGTCTAAGCGCGATCCGCAGTCCAACCTGTTCGCTCACCGCGACCGGGGCTTCATTCCCGAGGGTTTGCTCAATTACCTTGCATTGCTCGGCTGGTCGATCGCCGAGGACCGGGACCTATTCAGCCTCGCGGAGATGGTGACTGCCTTCGACGTGGCGGACGTCAACTCCAACCCGGCACGATTCGACCAGAAGAAGGCCGACGCGCTCAACGCCGAACATATCCGACTTCTGACCGCGCACGACTTCGCGCGCCGATTGGACGAGTATTTCCGGGTTCATGGTCACCGCACCGGGTTGGCCGCCGCCGACTTCGCCGTCGCCGCGCACCTGGTGCAGACCCGCATAGTCGTCCTGAGCGACGCCTGGCATCTACTGAAATTCCTCAACGACGAGGAGTACGCAATTGACCCGAAGGCCGCGGCGAAAGAGCTGGGGTCCCCGGCCGTACCGGTGCTCGAGGCCGCAGTGTCCGCGCTGGACGGTCTTGCCGGCTGGACCGCGGCCAGTATCGAGGACGCGCTCAAAACAGCACTTATTGACGGGCTCGGCCTGAAGCCACGTAAGGCGTTCGGCCCGGTCCGGGTAGCCGCCACCGGCACACTGATCAGCCCGCCGCTGTTCGAATCGTTGGAATTACTCGGTCGCGAGCGCAGCCTGGACCGTCTGCGCGCAGCCCACGACCGATCTATGCAGACCTAGCCGCGCGGGATCGCGGGTCAGATCTTTGGTAATCTGCTCGTCGGCCCTTCGGCGGCCGGCAGCTGCGGCGGCGTGACCTCGACGAGGTTCACAGAAGCCCTCTGACCAGCCGTTTCAGCGGGCCAATGGGGTATGGTGTAATTGGCAACACAGCTGATTCTGGTTCAGCCATTCTAGGTTCGAGTCCTGGTACCCCAGCGCTGGATCCGGCTGTCAAATCCGGCTCATCGCAAAGCAATTAGGCGGGCATGCCGCTGTCGGCTATGCTGACAGCTCGGATCGGTTCTGGCCCCGTCGTCTAGCGGCCTAGGACGCCGCCCTCTCACGGCGGTAGCGTGGGTTCGAATCCCATCGGGGCTACTTTCGAATCGACCCCGGGCGCTAACGTCCGGCGGCCGCAGCAGTAGAGCCGCCGACCGGCATGTGCGGCAATCCCAGCTTGCTGTGGTCCCATGACCGGGTGCGGCGGCTGACGATGCGCACTGCGATCCGCTTGTTCATCATCTGGTCGACGAACGGCTTCACATCGTCGCTGTAGGGCCCGGTGTAGCGTTCCCAAACGCTGACCCCGACCCGGAAGATGGCATCCGGATCGTCGACGATCTCGGCCACACCTTCGAAGGACACGCCGCGCAGCGTGTCGTAGGTCTTGCCGTCCTCGAGCAGGAAACTCACCCGCGGGTCCCGCCGGAGGTTGACGGCTTTCTGCGACTTCGCTTTGGTCTCCAACCAGATCTCGCCATCGACCACGCCGTACCACATCGCGGTCAGGTGCGGTTGCCCGTCGGGCCCGACCGTGGCCAATGTGCCGGTTCGGTTATTGGCGACGAACTCGGCGATCTCAGAGTCGGACATGACGATCTGCGCGCGCTGATTGGTTCCCATCGGGTCAGTGTGTCAGGTCGAGGCGTGCGCTTCGCGGCTAGATCAAACGAGTGAGTTCGTCCGCGGCGGCCAGCAGATCGGCGGCCCAACGCGTGCCGGGACGGCGACCCATCCGATCGATCGGACCGGACACCGATATGGCTGCCACCACCGTTCCGCGGGAGTCGCGCACCGGCGCTGAAACACTCGCGACGCCGGGCTCCCGCTCGGCCACGCTCTGCGCCCAACCGCGCCGGCGCACATCGGCCAACGTGCGATCGCTGAATTCCGCGTTAGGCAACACCGCCTGCTGGACAGCGAAATCGCTGTAGGCGAGCAGCACCTTGGCGCCGGACCCGGCCGTCATCGGCAACTTCGCGCCGATCGGGACGGTATCACGAAGGCCGGCAGGCGGTTCCACCGCTGCGACGCAGACTCGCGAGGTGCCCTCGGAGCGGTAGAGCTGCACACTTTCGCCGGTGACTTCACGCAGCCGCGGCAGCACCACCGCACTGGCCGCCAGCAGCGGATCGTCGACATGGGCGGCCAGTTCGCTGACCGCCGGCCCGAGCCGCCAGCGGCCCTCGCCGTCGCGGGTCAACAACCGATGAACTTCCAGCCCGCTCGCCAAGCGGTGCGCCGTCGCTCTCGGCAAGCCGGTGCGGTCGCTCAGTTCGGCCAAAGCGCACGGTGATTCCGCGATCGCGTGCAGCAACACCACGACTTTGTCCAGTACGCCAATTCCGCTATCCTGTCTCACATAGAGATATTAGCGTCTCGCATAGTGAGATCAAGCGGAGCGCGCACGATCGGAATCGAGAAGGAACATGTCACCCGATGCTGGTGTAACAACAAGGCCGCGCACCTTGGCGGAGAAGGTTTGGGACGACCACGTCGTGGTCTCCGGCGGCGGCAGCGATCCGGATCTCATCTACATCGACCTCCACTTGGTGCACGAGGTCACCAGCCCGCAGGCATTCGACGGCCTCCGGCTGGCCGGCCGGCCGGTCCGACGACCCGATCTGACCCTGGCCACTGAAGATCACAATGTGCCGACGACCGACATCGACAAGCCGATCGCCGACCCGGTGTCACGCACTCAGGTGGAGACGTTGCGCCGCAACTGTGCCGAGTTCGGTATCCGGCTCTATCCGATGGGCGATATCGACCAGGGCATCGTGCACGTCGTCGGCCCGCAGTTGGGCCTCACCCAGCCGGGTATGACGGTCGTCTGCGGTGACAGTCACACCTCTACTCACGGTGCGTTCGGCGCTCTGGCGATGGGCATCGGAACGTCGGAGGTCGAGCATGTGCTGGCCACCCAGACGTTGTCCCTGCGGCCGTTCAAGACGATGGCGGTCAATGTCGACGGAGAACTGCCTGTCGGCGTCACCGCCAAAGACATCATTCTGGCGTTGATCGCGAAGATCGGGACGGGCGGCGGTCAGGGTTACGTCATTGAATATCGCGGCAGCGCCATTGAATCGCTGTCGATGGAAGGCCGGATGACGGTTTGCAATATGAGCATCGAAGCCGGTGCGCGTGCCGGGATGGTGGCCCCGGACCGCACCACCTACGAGTTTCTGGCCGGCCGACCGCATGCGCCCACCGGGACGGCCTGGGATGTCGCCCTCGGCTATTGGGAGCAGTTGGGCACCGATCCGGGTGCGGAATTCGACACCGAGGTGTACCTCGATGCTGCGTCGTTAAGCCCGTTCGTCACCTGGGGAACCAATCCCGGACAGGGTGTGGCGCTGGCGGCCGCCGTGCCGGACCCGGAGCTCATGACCGATGACGCCGCACGTCTGGCCGCCGAGAAGGCGTTGGCTTACATGGACCTTCAACCGGGAACGCCGATGCGCGATATCGCGGTGCAGGCCGTCTTCGTCGGATCCTGCACCAACGGGCGCATCGAGGACCTGCGTGCGGTGGCCGACATCCTGCGGGGCCGCCAGGTGGCGCCGGGCGTTCGGATGCTCGTGGTTCCCGGCTCCATGCGGGTACGTGCTCAAGCCGAAGCAGAAGGCCTCGGCGAGATCTTCACCGCCGCGGGTGCCGAGTGGCGTCAGGCCGGGTGCTCGATGTGCCTTGGAATGAACCCGGATCAGCTCGCGCCGGGGGAGCGGTGCGCGGCGACGTCGAACCGCAACTTCGAAGGCCGGCAAGGCAAGGGCGGTCGCACACACCTGGTTTCGCCTTCGGTTGCCGCCGCTACCGCCGTGCGCGGCAAGCTGGCCGCTCCGGCCGACTTGAACTGACGATCGAGGAGAACACGATGGAAGCCTTTCGCACCCACACCGGAATCGGCGTGCCGCTGCGGCGGTCCAACGTCGACACCGACCAGATTATCCCCGCGGTCTATCTGAAGCGGGTTACCCGAACGGGTTTCGAGGACGGATTGTTCGCGGCCTGGCGCACCGACCCATCGTTCGTGCTCAATCTCCGTCCATTCGACAGGGGTTCGATACTGGTCGCCGGACCCGATTTCGGCACCGGATCGTCCCGCGAGCATGCGGTGTGGGCACTGATGGACTACGGATTTCGGGTGGTTGTCTCGTCGCGATTCGGCGACATTTTCCGCGGCAATGCGGGCAAGGCGGGGCTGTTGGCGGCCGAAATCGCTCAAGATGATGTTGAACTGCTCTGGAAGCTCATCGAGCAGAGTCCGGGGATGGAAATCACTGCCAATCTTCAAGATCGGATTATCTCCGCAGGAACGGTGGTGGTGCCGTTCAAGATTGACGATTACACCGCCTGGCGGCTGCTCGAAGGACTCGACGATATAGCCCTTACGCTGCGGAAACTCGACGAGATCAAGTCCTTCGAGAAGGCCCGGCCAAACTGGAAACCGCTAACGGTGCCCACCGGCTGACGGCCCGAATTCCGCTTGACTCGCCGGTTCGTCCTGAGTCGATTTCGAGACTCAACCACCGTTCAAGGGCGGCAATCGGATTCCTAAAAAGTTAGCTAGAAGCACTTGAAATTGCGCGTGGCTCTTGGAAATCAACCGGGTGAGGGTTTACCGTGTCCACTAGTCGGTCCAACGAGGGCCACTGGTTTCGGAGGGTTTGCATGAACAAAGCAGAGCTCATCGAGGTACTCACAGCGAAATTGGGCTCGGACCGTCGGCAGGCCACACTGGCCGTCGAGAATGTCGTCGACACCATTGTCCGTGCCGTGCACAAGGGTGACAGCGTCACCATCACCGGGTTCGGTGTTTTCGAGCAGCGGCGTCGCGCGGCTCGCGTGGCCCGCAATCCTCGCACCGGCGAGACGGTGAAAGTGAAGCCGACGTCCGTCCCGGCGTTCCGTCCGGGTGCGCAATTCAAAGCGGTTGTCTCTGGCGCCCAGCGTCTCCCGTCCGAGGGGCCCGCGGTGAAGCGTGGCGCGGTGGCAAGCGGCGCGAAGAAGACAACGGCGAAGAAGGCGCCGGCCAAGGCGACCAAGTCGACGGCGAAGAAGACCGCCACCAAGGCACCGGCCAAGAAGTCGACCGCCAAGAAGTCGCCGGCCACCAAAGCCGCAAAGTCGACGACCAAGCGGACGCCGGCCAGCAAGACGACGGCGACGAAGTCAACGGCCAAGACGACATCCGCCGCCAAGAAGACCACCACCTCAAAGGCTCCGGCGCGCAAGGCAGCTACCAAGGCTCCGGCCAAGAAGACCGCAGCCAAGAAGACGGCCAGCAAGGCTCCGGCCAAGAAGGCCACCGCACGTCGCGGCCGCAAGTAGTCGCGTCGGGAGGTCTCGAGTGCCCTCCGGTGGCTGATCAACCGGAGGGCCTTGGCCGTTATCGCACGGCGTTGGCGGCGAGTGCGCTGCCGATGTGATCGGCTGCGACCAGTTTTCCTGCAGACAGTGAGAGCACCCAGGTGCTGCCCTTGCGATTGCGAGACTTGTCCGGGCGCACCCCGTCGCGATCACACCACCACTCGATGAGGTCCGGAATCACCTTGCCCTGCGTGCAGATCGCCGGTGTGCCGTTCTCCGCGGCGATCTCGAGAACCCTGCGCCGGGCGCGTTTGGGGTTCTTCGCGTACGCCTCCTCGCTCAACGCAGGCTCGTCGCGGATGTCGACTCCCAGCTCTTGAGCCAGCGGCTCCACCGTCTGGTGACACCGCACCCGGTCGGCGGCGTAAACATCGGTGGCACCGAAGGCCAGCAGTTGCCCGACCAGTGCCTCCGCCTGCGCGCGGCCCTTCTTGTCCAGCGGCCGCTTGGTGTCGTCGCCGGAGAACCGTGACTTACTGCCCGCGGTGGCGTGCCGGACCACCAGCACCGTCTGGGTGTCCGCCGGGCATTTGGCGAACCGACGCAGAACTTTTCGATCTTGGGTGTAGTTCACCTTCTTCAGAGCCTCCGAAACCGGCAGCCAGATGAGCTCGTCGACTTCACTGTTGGGCACGAATTCGCCGCCGATGCTGCGGGCGGCCCAGTACCGGACCTTCTTGGTGCCCTGATCGATCGGATAGCTCACTGCGGTGATTCGGCTGCCAAGGTGCACCCGAAAACCGGTCTCTTCGAGAACCTCCCGCACCGCGGTCAGCGGCTCGGTTTCTCCCCGATCCAGTTTGCCCTTGGGCAGCGACCAGTCGTCGTAACGCGGCCGGTGAACTACCGCTATCTCGACCGTGCTGTCCGGTCCGGGCTGCCAGACCACCGCACCGGCGGCGTAAACCGTCCGGCCAGCTGAGCCACGGCCAGACGACGAGGCTTTCGGCGGCACCACATCTCCTGCAGGTCATTCGGGCCCCGCGGGGACGGGGACGGACGGTCAACACGATGCGCGGCCGTGTCAGGCGCTGTTAAAGGCTACGGTGCCGTTCCATGAGCGACACCTGGTGGTCGCGTACTGTCTCGCCGTCCTGCGGGAAGGCGGTCCACTGCCCGTCCGAACTGAGTTCCCAGCAACGCGTGGCCGGATCCAGCGCGGACTCGAACACGTCACCGAGTTGCGCAGTCAACCGCGGGTCCTTCACCTGAGCCAGCACCTCCACCCGCCGGTCGAGGTTTCGGTGCATCATGTCGGCACTGCCGATCCAGAATTCGTCGGTGGCGCTGAAGTGGATTATTCGCGAATGCTCCAGGAAACGGCCCAAAATCGAGCGCACCAGAATGTTTTCGGAGAAGCCTTCGGTGCCCGGGCGCAGCGCGCAGATGCCGCGCACCACGACTTCGACCCGAACCCCGGCTCGAGAAGCGTGGTAGAGCGCATCGATGACCTGCTCGTCGACCAGAGCATTCATCTTCATTCGGATGCGCCCGTTTCCGCTGTCCCGGTGTGCGGCAACCTCGCGCTGCACTCGCTCGATGATGCCCGCGCGAATCCCGTGCGGAGCGACTAACAAATTGCGGTAGGACAGCTTGCGCGAATAGCCGGTGAGCGAGTTGAACAGGTCGGTGAGATCGGCCCCAATATCGGGGTCCGCTGTCAGCAGCCCGATGTCTTCGTACAGTCGCGCCGTCTTGCTGTTGTAATTGCCGGTCCCTACATGGCAGTAGCGCCGAATCGTCGAACCTTCCCGGCGTACCACCAGGCAAGTTTTGCAGTGCGTCTTCAAGCCGACGAGGCCGTAGGCCACATGTACGCCTGCTTGTTCCAACTCTCGTGCCCAGCGGATGTTCACCTGCTCGTCGAAGCGCGCCTTGATCTCGACCAATGCCACCACTTGCTTTCCGGCTTCGGCTGCGCCGATCAGCGCTCGCACGATGGGCGAATCTCCCGAAGTGCGGTACAGCGTCTGCTTGATGGCCAGCACATTTGGATCGGCCGCCGCCTGTTCGATGAATCGCTGCACGCTGGTGGAGAACGAATCGTAGGGGTGATGCACCAGCACGTCGCCTTCACGCAGGGTCGCGAAAATACTCTTCGGCGTTTCCCGTTCGGCGAAGGCCGGCGGAGTAGCCGGCACGAAGGGCGGGTCCTTGAGGTCGGGAAGGTCCAGGTCGTAGATCTGCCACAGCGACGACAAATCCAGCAACCCGGGCACCTCGATGACGTCGCCCGGATTCACGTCGAGTTCCCGCAACAGCAGCTGCAGCATGTTCTCCGTCATGTCGTCGGCGACCTCGAGCCGGACCGGCGATCCGAACCTGCGCCGCGCCAATTCTCTTTCCAGCGCCTGCAGAAGATCTTCGTCGCGATCCTCTTCGACTTCGAAGTCCGCATTGCGGGTGATCCGGAATGCATGATGCTCGACAATCTCCAACCCCGGAAACAGCACCGGTAGGAAGGCAGCGATCAGCTCCTCCATCGGCAGGAACCGCACGTCGGGTCGGCCCCCCGAACCGTCTGCGCCCTCCCGAGCATCGAGCTCGACGAACCGATCGACATTGTCGGGCACCTTGACTCGGGCGAAGTGTTGACCGCCGTCTTCCGGTCGCTTGACCGTGACCGCAAGGTTCAGGCTCAGCCCGCTGACGAACGGAAACGGGTGGGCGGGATCAACGGCCAGGGGTGTCAGAACCGGAAACACCTGCTCGTGGAAGTACACCGACAGCTGCTCACATTCCGCCTCGTCCAGGTCCGCCCAAGTCACAACGTGGATGCCTTCTTCGGCCAGCGCCGGTCGCACCATGTCGAGAAACACGTGTGCGTGCCGGCTGGCAATCTGCTGTGTCTGTTCGCCGATGTGACGTAGTTGTTCACGCGGTGTCAGCCCGTCCGCGGAGCGGACGGACAGCCCCATCTCGTCGCGACGTTTCAGGCCGGCCACCCGGACCATGTAGAACTCATCGAGGTTAGAAGCGAAGATCGCCAGAAACTTGGCCCGCTCCAGCAGCGGCAGCGACGGGTCGGCGGCCAACGCGAGCACACGCGCGTTGAAGTCCAACCAACTCAATTCCCGGTTCAGGTAGCGATGCTCCGGAAGTTCGTCGTCGATCGTCGCGGGTGCAGCGGTCGCAGCAGGCGGCGCGGCCGGAGCAGCGTCACCCGTGCGCCACCCGTTCTCATCCACCTGGACGTTGGTGTCATCAAAAGCTTCGGTTTCGGTCGCTTTGGTTTCGGTCGCTTTGGTTTCGGTCACAGTCCGATCATGGCCTATCTTCCGCCGACGCGGCTACCGCCCTGTCGAGATTGCCGTTCGAGGACTTCGCGGGTCGCCGCACCCACTCCCAAGCGGCGAGCGATTGCAAGATCGGCAGGTGTGTCAATATCGCATCGCAGGCCCGGCCATTCGCCGGTCAGCTCGACACCACCGGAATTACGGTGGCGCGCGGCCGAATCGGAGCCGAACTGCGGTTCGAGCGCCACGCCGAAAGCGAACAGCGCGGCAGTGCCGGTGCCCAGCCGGTCGGCCACAAAGCTTCGCTGCTGAGCGCGCGCAGCCGAAACCGCCTCGCTCAACTCCTGAGACCGCAGAGCCGGCAGGTCACCTTGCAACGCAACAATATTCGCCACTTCGCCGGTAACGACGCGCTCGGCAGCCGCGATCGCGTTGTTCAACGGGTCAGGGTGGCCCGGTGGGGTGGGGTCGGGCAGGACGTCGGCGCCCAACTGCAGCGCCGCGGCAGCGGCGACGTCGTCGGGTGTGACGACGGTGATCGAGTGCACCCACTCGGCTTCCGCAGCTGCGGTCAGCGTGTCGAGCAGCATGGCGAGCACAATCTGCATACGGGTAGCCGGCGAAAAGACCGGTGCCAGCCGGGTCTTGGCGGCGGCCAGGCGCTTGACGGCCACGATGACGCCGACATCACCCAAACCGCCGGCCCGCTCGCCGCTCATGCCGGACATCCTGCCAGCGCCCTCGACTTGATGGCGGCGACCCGCTTCGCCCGGCTTGCAGCCGCGCTCGCGATCGCCCTCGACTCGATGGCGGCGACCCGCTTCGCCCGGCTTGCAGCCGCGCTCGCGATCGCCCCTGCCTGGGCGCTGCCGGCCCGTGGCGGGGCTAAAGTTAGCGCGCGCAAGCGCCGTAGCGGTGCCTGAGTTGAGGAGGTGGCACAGATGACGGGTGGGACAGCGGTGATGGGCGCCGGCGCTTGGGGTACCGCGCTGGCCAAGGTGCTTGCCGACGCCGGCGGAAACGTGGTCATGTGGGCGCGACGGCCTGAGTTGGCCGCCGAAATCAACGCCAGTCGAACAAATGTCGACTATTTACCCAACGTGCAGTTGCCGGCGGGCATTTACGCCACCGCCGATGCGGCCGAAGCGCTGAGCGGGGCAACGACCGTGCTGCTCGGCGTCCCGGCGCAGACGTTGCGGGCCAGCCTCGAGCAGTGGACCGGATTTTTGGCTCGTAACGCGACTCTGGTGAGCCTGGCCAAGGGCATCGAGCTGAACACCCTGATGCGGATGAGCCAAGTCATCAGCTCAGTGACCGGTGTCGACTCCGCGCAGGTCGCGGTCGTGTCGGGGCCGAACCTGGCCAGCGAGATAGCCATGGGGCAGCCCGCCGCCACCGTCGTCGCGTGCAGCGACTCCGGCCGGGCCGTTGCCTTACAGCGTGCCTTGAACAGCGGATACTTCCGGCCGTACACCAACGCCGACGTGATCGGCACCGAGATCGGCGGCGCGTGCAAGAACGTCATCGCATTGGCGTCCGGGATGGCCGCCGGAGTGGGCCTCGGTGAGAACACTGCGGCGGCCATCATCACCCGCGGACTCGCCGAAATCATGCGGCTGGGCATTGCGTTGGGCGCCAAGGGTGCGACTTTGGCCGGCTTGGCGGGAGTCGGAGATCTCGTGGCCACCTGCAATTCGCCACGATCGCGCAACCGGTCGTTCGGTGAAGCGCTGGGCAGGGGCGAGACGCTGCAATCGGCGTTGCAGGCGCGGGACGGCCACGTCGTGGAAGGAGTGACGTCCTGCGAGTCGGTGCTTGCGCTGGCCTCCAGTTACGACGTCGAGATGCCGCTCACCGACGCCGTGCACCGCGTCTGCCACAAAGGGCTTTCCGTCGACCAGGCGGTGGCGCTGTTGCTGGGACGCAGCACCAAGCCTGAGTGACGCGACCGTGTAGCCCGACGCCGATTCCACCTACAGCGGTAAACCGGGCTTGGCTCCACCGGGCTTGTGACGTCAGACCCGGTAGCCTCTCTAGGTTGTGAACGCCCGAGGGACGCCTGGTTCCGGCGACCGCATTCGGGTCGCCGTGGTGTACGGCGGTCGCAGCAACGAACACGCCATCTCCTGCGTCTCGGCGGGCAGTATTTTGCGCAACCTAGACCCGCAACGCTTCCAGGTCATCCCCATCGGCATCACCTCCGAAGGCTCATGGGTGCTCACCGACGGTCGCCCGGAGACCCTGGCGATCACCGACGGGAAGCTGCCGGCCGTCCACGACACGTCGGGCACGGCGCTGACGCTGGCGCAAGACCCGCGGCAGCGCGGCCAGTTGCTGTCGCAGGACGCCAGCGCAGGTCAGGGCGCCGGTGGGGTGCTCGCTCTCGTCGACGTCGTGTTTCCCGTGCTGCACGGTCCCTACGGCGAGGACGGCACCATACAGGGGCTGCTCGAACTCGCCGGTGTGCCCTACGTCGGTGCCGGGGTACTGGCCAGCTCGGCCGGCATGGACAAAGAGTTCACCAAAAAGCTGCTGGCCGCCGAAGGCCTCCCAGTCGGCGATCACGCGGTGCTGCGACCGGCTCAGCGAACGTTGACGCCGCAGCAGCAGGAACGACTGGGGCTGCCGGTGTTCGTCAAACCCGCCCGCGGCGGCTCCTCGATTGGTGTCAGCCGGGTGACCACCTGGGAACAGTTGCCCGCCGCCGTCGCCGAAGCCCGCCGCCACGACCCGAAGGTGATCGTCGAAGCGGCTGTGGTGGGCCGGGAACTGGAGTGCGGCGTGCTCGAATTTCCCGACGGCACGGTGCGGGCCAGCGCGCTCGGCGAGATCCGGGTGGTCGGGGTGCGGGGTCGCGAGGACCCGTTCTACGACTTTGCGGCCAAATACTTGGAGGACGCCGCCGAACTCGACGTGCCCGCGAAGGTCGACGACGAGGTCAGCGACGCGGTGCGGGCGCTGGCGATCGCGGCGTTTCGAGCGATCGACGGTCAGGGTCTGGCCCGGGTGGATTTCTTCCTTACCGAGGATGGACCGCTGATCAACGAGATCAACACCATGCCGGGGTTTACCAAGATCTCGATGTATCCGCGGATGTGGGCGGCCAGCGGTGTGGACTATTCCACCCTGCTGACGACGATGGTCGAGACCGCGCTGGTGCGGGGCGTCGGCCTGCGCTGATCCTCCTGTCAGCCAACCGGCGCAGGGCTGATCGGCACGACGGGCATGGTGTGGTCGATCAGCTCGGAAAGTTGCTGGATGGGTGTCGCGCCTGAACCGGGCGGCAGCGTCAGTGCTACGTACACCGGCCGGTCGACGGCGTACCAGGTACTGCGATCAGCGTCGCTGCCAGAACCGGGACCGGTCTCTTGGAACCACTGCACCCGATCGACGACTTGGACCGGGGCGCCCACAACAAAACCGGCGGGACGGTCGAGCCCGCACCGCAGCACTACCGGCTCGCCGTCAGATGTGGCCCGCCAGGCCGCAGCACCCGCCGGGGACGGTTGGGCGGCCGGGACCCGCCGATAGTCACCGAGGTCCCGAGGCAGCGCCTGCAACAGCGCCCGACACGGCGCGCCTTGAGCTTGCGGCGCCGGGACAGCGGGAATGGCAACCGGTTGTGGGGGAGCGTGACGGGTTGCGGCGATCGCCAAGACGACACCGATCGCGCCGACCGCGATCACCAATGCGGCGATGATCACCGCGCGCGGTGGCCCATCGGGGTCGGCCATCGGGTCGCCGTCGGGCTGGCGGTCCATGGCGTCCGGCTCGATTGCCCGGCTCCTCCTCTGCCCGCCGCACGGCCCGCAATCGTCGCCGGGCGGCACTTACACTTCCACGTGTCCGCTGCGAAATCGGCGAACCGAATCTACCGCAGGCCGCATCGGTTCTCGCCGGACTCGACAGACAGAAGGTGGCGATATGAGCAGCGGCGAGCCCACGCTGGGTCAGTTGGGGGAGTTCGCGCTGATCGACCGGCTGGTGACCGACCGCCGCCAGCCGGGCACGACGGCGCTGGGACCTGGCGACGACGCTGCTGTGGTGATCGCCGGTGACGGCCGTGTCCTCGTCTCGACCGACATGCTGGTGCAGGGCCGGCACTTCCGCTTGGACTGGTCGACGCCCCAGCAGGTCGGCCGCAAGGCGATCGCCCAGAACGCCGCCGACATCGAGGCGATGGGCGGGCGAGCGACGGCGTTCGTGGTGGCGTTGGGCGCTCCCACCGATACGCCGGCCGACCAGGTCCGCGCGCTGGCTGACGGCATGTGGGAGGAAGCCGGAAGGATCGGCGCCGGCATTGTCGGTGGTGATCTCGTCAGCTGCCCGCAGTGGGCGGTGTCGGTGACCGTGCTGGGTGACTTGGCCGGTCGCACGGCAGTGCTGCGGTCCGGTGCGCGGGGCGGCGCGCGGATCGCCGTCGCCGGCCGACTTGGTCACTCGTCGGCCGGCTTTGCCCTGTGCAGCAGCGGCATCGGTGGATTCGACGAGCTACGGCTGCGCCACCGGGTTCCGCAGCCGCCGTACGGACAGGGCCGGGCCGCCGCCGACGCCGGGGCGATCGCGATGATCGACGTATCCGACGGCCTCGTCGCCGATCTGCGGCACGTCGCCGAAGCGTCCGCGGTGACCCTCGATCTGTCCACCGACGCGCTGGCGGCGGAACTGCCGCCACTGGCCGCCGCCGCCGAAGCGCTGGGCGTCGACCCCTGGTCCTGGGTGTTGGGCGGCGGAGAAGACCACGCGCTGGTCGCGGTGTTCCCCGGACCGGTACCACCGGGGTGGCGGATCATCGGGGAAGTCCGTGACGGGCCGGCGCGAGTACTGGTCGACGGCCGCCAGTGGCGCGGTTACGCCGGCTGGCAGTCTTTCGACTGACTGTCCGCACAACCGATGGCGGCGACCCGCCGCTTCCGGATGGCGCGACCCGCATCGCCCGGCTTCTAGCCGCGCTCCCGATCGCCGCTATGTTAGATCCGCTATGAGCGCGCGCCCGTTACACGAGTTGGTCGAGGACGGTTGGGCGCAAGCGCTCAAGCCAGTGGAGCCCCAGGTCGGTGCGCTCGGCCGATTCTTGCGCGACGAGATCGCCGCCGGGCGCCGCTACCTTCCCGCCGGATCCAACGTGTTGCGCGCGTTCACCTTCCCGTTCGACCGGGTGCGCGTCCTGATCGTCGGGCAGGACCCCTATCCCACGCCCGGGCACGCGGTCGGACTCAGCTTCTCGGTGGCGCCCGATGTGCGCCCGTTGCCGCGCAGCCTGGAAAACATCTTCGCCGAGTACGCTCGCGACCTCGGCCACCCGGCGCCGTCCTGCGGTGACTTGACGCCGTGGGCTCAGCGCGGCGTCTTGTTGCTGAACAGGGTGTTGACGGTGCAGCCCGGAAAAGCGGCGTCACATCGCGGCAAGGGTTGGGAGGCCGTCACCGAATGCGCCATCCGGGCGCTGGTGAACCGCGGCCAACCGCTCGTCGCGATCCTGTGGGGCAGAGATGCGTCCACTTTAAAACCGCTGCTGGCCGGTGGCGATTGCGTGGCGATCGAGTCTCCGCATCCCTCACCGTTGTCGGCGTCGCGGGGGTTCTTCGGCTCGCGACCGTTCAGCCGCGCCAATCAGCTACTGAAAGAGTTGGATGCCGACCCGATCGACTGGCGGCTGCCCTGAAGTGGGAGCGCTAGCCGCGACTGATCCGGCCGGCTTTGATGCAGGACGCGCACACGTTGAGCCGCTGCTTGTTTCCGCCGGGCCGCGTCACCGCGTGCACCGTCTGAATGTTCGGATTCCAGCGACGACTGGTCCGGCGGTGCGAATGCGACACCGACTTGCCGAAGCCGGGGCTCTTCCCGCAAAGGTCGCATACGGCAGCCATGACTTGCTCCTCGAATCTCATACTGGGTCACCGGGCTCTCGGGCCGGACGCCGACTGCGTCACGGGTGACCAGACAACCTGGTCAGAATAGCCGCCGCCGGCGCCGAGTGCCAAAAGTGTCGTTCTGAACGAACGAGCTGAGTCATCGCGCCGAGTCGCTCGTGCACAGCCTCGGTCGGCCGAGTCAGTGGCGTTGTCGTCGGCACTGGATAGGCTGGCGCCACCGGAGGCGGCAGCGGGAGGTGTAGAGCGAGTGGGCTTCCAGGCAGGCGGGGAAGCGGGTGGGCCAAACCGCCTGTTGGACGCGCGTGCGCTGCGCGAGTGGGCGCACACCGCGGTCAGCGACCTGATCGCCCATCTCGACGAGATCAACCGCCTCAACGTCTTCCCGGTCGCCGATTCCGACACCGGCACCAACATGCTGTTCACCATGCGATCGGCGCTGGCCGAGGCGAACTCTGAAGCAGGCGGTGACGTCGCCCGAGTCGCCGCCGCGCTGGCGGCGGGTGCCCTCAACGGCGCCCGCGGCAACTCCGGGGTGATCCTGTCGCAGATTCTGCGGGGTATCGCCGACGTCACCGCCCAGGCTGCGGCCGACGGTGGAGGCGACCTGCGCGAAGTCGACGCGGCGTTGCTGGGCGCCGGGTTGCGGCACGGCGCCGAACTGGTGGTGTCCTCGATGGGCGGCCAGGAGGTCGAGGGGACGATCGTCTCGGTACTGCAGGCCGCCGCCGGTGCCGTCGAGCGGTGCGCCGCCGACGGCGAGGGGCTGGTTGCAGCGGTCACTGCATGCGCCGACGCTGCGGTCATCGCGCTGGAGAAGACGCCTGAGCAGCTCGACGTGCTTGCCGACGCCGGCGTGGTGGACGCCGGAGGCCGCGGCCTGCTGGTTCTGCTCGACGCGCTGCGCTCCACCCTCAGCGGGCACGCGCCGGCGCGCACCGTCTACGAGCCGGCGCCGCGTCAGCTGCCGGCCGACACCGCGCTGCGGCACCCCGGACCACAGTTCGAGGTGATGTACCTGCTCGATGGGTGTGACGTCGCGTGCGCCGACGCGCTGCGGGACCGGCTGGGGCAACTCGGTGAGTCCGTGGCGATCGCGGCTCGCTCTCCGCAAGCCACCGGTTCAGTCGGCGGCTTCTCGGTGCACGTGCACACCGATGACGCCGGCGCCGCGGTGGAGGCGGGTCTGCAGTTCGGCAATCCGCGGCGCATACAGATCTCTGCGCTCACCGGCGGCACCACCGGTCTACCGCCGGGCAGCTGGACCCGGGAGCGCGCCGTGCTGGCCGTCGTCGACGGCGACGGTGCCGCAGCACTGTTCACCGGTGAAGGCGCCTCGGTGCTGCGGCCGGATCCGGAAACCGACAACCCCACCACGGCAGTCACCGCGCAGCACCTGCTGCGCGCGGTGGTGGACACCGGTGCCGCGCAGGTGATGGTGTTGCCCAACGGCTACGTAGCGGTCGAAGAGCTGGTGGCGGGCTGCACCGCCGCCAACGGGTGGGGCATCGACGTGGTGCCGCTGCCGACTGGGTCGATGGTGCAAGGGCTGGCCGCACTGGCGGTGCACGATCCGGATCGGCAAGCCGTCGACGACGGCTACGCGATGGCCCGGGCCGCAGGTGCCGCCCGACACGGCTCGGTGCGAATCGCAACCGAGCAGGCACTGACCTTCGCCGGGCCTTGTCAGGCCGGTGACGGGCTGGGCATCGCCGGTGACGAGGTGGTCATCGTTGCGCCGGATGTCGCTTCCGCCGCGATCGGGCTGGTCGACTTGTTGCTAGCCGCCGGTGGGGAGTTGGTGACGGTGCTGGTCGGCGTGCAGGCAGCCGGAATCGATACGCCCGTCGAAGCTGTCCTACAACGCCATGTGCACGATCAGCATCCGGGCACCGAACTGGTCACGTACCACACCGAACATCGCGGCGACGCGCTGCTGATTGGGGTCGAGTAGCGGTGGCGGCGCTCGGCGACCGGCTCGATTACCTCATCGGTGCGAAAGCCGCCGAATCGCTCGACGAGGTGTTCGGCATCCAGACGGTCGACGATCTGCTGCGGCACTACCCGCGCAGCTACGCCGAGGGCGCCGCAGTGCGGAACGCAGCCGACGAACGGCCCCAAGAAGGTGAGCACATCACCGTCGTCGACACCATCACCCGAGTGGTCGAACGACCGATCAAGAAACGCCCCAAAGACAAGATTCTGATCGTGACCGTCGGGTCCGGCCGCGGCCAGATCACCGCCACCTTCTTCAACCCACGTTTCATCAAGAAAGGGCTGACCGAAGGCACCAAGGTGATGCTGTCGGGGGAGGTCGGATTCTTCCGCGGCGCCATGCAATTGACGCATCCGGCGTTTCTGATTCTCGACTCGCCCGACGGCAAGAATCGCGGCAGCAATTCTCTGCGCAGCATCGCCGACGCCTCGCAGGCTGTCAGCGGGGAGGTCTTGGTCGACGCGTTCGAACGACGCTTCTATCCGATCTACCCGGCCAGCAGCAAGCTGCAGAGCTGGGACATTTTCGCGTGCGTGCGCCAGGTTATCGAGGTGCTGGACCCAGTGTCGGATCCGTTGCCGCAGAGCGTCGTCGACCAGCACGGGTTGATCTCCGAGGATCAGGCGCTGCGCGACGTTCATCTCGCCGAAAGCCCAACCGAACGAAGTCGTGCCCGCGAGCGGCTCACCTTCGACGAAGCCGTCGGCTTGCAGTGGGCGCTGGTGCGTCGCCGTCACGGCGAACTCTCGCAGTCCGGACCGGCGGCGCCGCGGCGCGATGACGGGTTGGTGCGAGACTTACTGCGTGCATTACCCTTCGAGCTGACCGCCGGTCAGCGAGATGTGCTCGAGGTGTTCTCCGCCGAACTGGCTGGCACCCGGCCGATGAACCGGCTGTTGCAGGGCGAAGTAGGTTCGGGCAAAACCATCGTCGCTGTGCTGGCGATGCTGCAACTGGTCGACGCCGGCTACCAGTGTGCCCTGCTGGCGCCGACTGAAGTTCTTGCTGGACAACATCTCCGGTCGATCAGATCAGTTCTGGGTCCGCTGGCGTTGGGTGGGCAGTTCGGTGGCTTGGATTATTCCACCCGGGTGGCCCTGCTGACCGGATCGATGTCGGCAGCGCAGAAGAAACAGGTCCGTGCCGAGATCGCCGACGGCCAGGTCGGCATAATCGTGGGAACCCATGCGCTGTTGCACGACACCGTTCAGTTCCGCAAGCTGGGCATGGTAGTGGTCGACGAGCAACACCGGTTCGGCGTCGAGCAGCGAGATCAGTTGCGCGCCAAAGCTCCTGGCGGTGTCACCCCTCATCTGCTGGTGATGACGGCGACACCGATTCCCCGTACTGTCGCGCTCACGGTGTACGGCGACCTGGAAACGTCGACGCTGCGCGAACTTCCACGCGGCCGACAGCCGATCAGCACCACCGCGATCTTCGTTAAACATCAGCCGGCCTGGCTGGACCGCGCCTGGCGGCGCATCGTCGAAGAGGTGTCGGAGGGACGCCAGGCCTACGTGGTGGCGCCCCGCATCGACGACTCCGAGGACGACAAGAAGAACGAACGAACCGAGGAAAACGCAAGGCCCTCGGCCACCGCCGAAGAGCTCTACGCCAGGCTGAGCAGCCAGGAGCTGGCAGGTCTGCGTCTGGGTCTCATGCACGGGCGGCTGGCCGCCGAGCAGAAGGACGCGGTGATGGCGGCGTTTCGGAACGGCGAGATCCAGGTGCTGGTATGCACGACCGTCATCGAGGTCGGGGTCGACGTCCCGAACGCGACGGTGATGCTGGTGATGGACGCCGACCGGTTCGGCATCAGCCAGCTGCACCAACTGCGGGGGCGCATCGGTCGCGGTGTGCATGTCAGTGTGTGTCTGCTGGCCAGTTGGGTGTCGCCGGACTCCGGGGCAGGTCGACGACTGAAAGCTGTCGCAGGCACGCTGGACGGTTTCAAATTGGCCGATCTGGATCTGAAAGAGCGCCGCGAAGGGGATGTGCTGGGCCGCAATCAGTCCGGCCGGGCCATCACCTTGCAACTGCTGTCACTGGCCGACCACCGCCACGTCATCGAAGCGGCGCGGCAGTTCTGTGAGGTCGCCTACGACGAAGATCCTGAAGACCCAGGTTTAGCGCTGCTGGCTGCGCCGTTCACCGGTGCCGATCGCGTGGAGTACCTGGACAAGTCGTGAGCCGCGCCGGCGACGATGCTTAAGAGAAGCGATGAGGAGGAGCGGCGCCATGAGCCAGCCGGCGACGATGCTTAAGAGAAGCGATGAGGAGGAGCGGCGCAATTAACCGCAAAATTTTGTTGTGGCTCGCGGTGGCTGCCGCGCTGGCCGTGATCGTCGCCTACCAGGTGGTGAGCTCCTCAGCGGGTGAACGGTCACGGGAGTTCGAGGCCCGTGGCGATGTCCCGACCGTGCAGCCCGGTACCGACGTTCTCGCCGGAATCCCCTTGCTGCCGGCTCGGATTCATCGTTATGACTACCGGCGCGCTGCCTTCGGCGAAGCGTGGAGCGACGACAACGACGCGCCGGGCGGGCACAACGGTTGCGACACCCGCGACGACATACTGAACCGCGACCTCGTCGACAAAACCTATGTGGCGATCAAGCGCTGCCCGGACGCGGTGGCCACCGGCACACTGCACGACCCTTACACCAGCACCACCATCGCCTTCCGGCGCGGCGCCAAGGTCGGCGAATCGGTGCAGATCGATCACATCGTGCCGCTGGCACTGGCCTGGGACTTGGGGGCATACGACTGGCCGGCACCCCAGCGGCTGCGCTTCGCCAACGATCCGGCCAACCTGTTGGCCGTGGACGGGCAGGCCAACCAGGACAAGGGCGACTCCGAACCCGCGCGGTGGATGCCGCCCAACAGCGCCTTTCACTGCCAGTACGCGATGCAGTTCATCGCCGTCGTGCGGGGCTATCAGTTGCCGGTGGATGGGTCATCGGTGCCGGTGTTGCAGCGCGCTGCGGCCGGTTGCCCGACAAGCTGAACCGGCCGGGTGTCGGCTGACCGACTCTGTCGGTGCGGCGTGCTACACACTTTCCGTGAGCAGTGCGCTGATCGTTGTCCTTGTCGTCGCTGTCATCGTTCTGACGGCGCTGACTGTGCACCACCGAACCGAGTCCCGGGCAATCCGCGTGCAACTTTCGGCTCGGGAGGACGACGTGCGCGACGTGCGCCGTTACCGCGAAACATTCGCTTCCATCCAGCACCGCGGCGAACTCGGCCAGGAGGTGCTCTACGAGGCAGCGCGGGCCTGTGGGCTAAGGGACGGTGTGCATTTCGACATCCAGCCGACGCTGCCGTCGGGCAAGCGACCTGATCTGGTGCTTTCCCTGGACAACGGTTCGGTCCCGGTCGACGCGAAATGCGCGGTCGACAACTATTGGAAAGCCGCTGAGACGCGAGACCGCGAGGAACGTCAGCGCCAATTGACTGCTTTGGCCCGACGGGTGCGCGAACATGCCGTCGAGCTCAGCGCCAGGAACTACGTGTCCGGCGCCGACGGAATCGGCGGCACCGTGCTGTTCGTTCCGCTGGACGCGATCGCCATCGCTGCTCTTGACGCCGATACCCGCCTCTTCGGTGAACTGCGTCGGCTCAACGTGTATCTCGTTGGGCCGACCGGGTTTTTGATCCTTGCCCGGTCGGCTCGCTTGGCCTCGCTGTCAGGCGACCTGCTGGAAAGCATCGAACAGTCCAAGGGCAGCGCGAAGCTGGTGTACCACAACGCCCGCCAACTCATGGAGCGACTGCGGGTGGCCAACACGCATATGGTCAATCTCTCCAAAGCGCTGAGTCATGTCTCCCGGTATGCCGACGGCGTGCGCGGTTCGGCTGCGTCGCTGGGCATCGTCGCGGGGCTCACCGGCGAACTACCGGCGGCACCGGCAGTCGAGGTCGTTCCCGAGATGATCTTCGCTGACGAGCATGACGGCCCTCGCCTGGACGGCGCCGTAGCGGGGCCGCCGACCAAGCGGATCGCCGCCGGAAGCTAAACGCCGGTGTAGGTCAGCGGGTCTTCCCGCACCCGGGTCCCGTCGTGCAGCGCGTTGAGCGCGTCCATGTGCTCGGCCGCGAGCTCGAAATCGAGTACGTCGAAGTTGCTCGCGATTCTCTCGGGCTCGCCGGACCGGAAGATGACCGAATTGCCGAGCTGAATGTTCCAGCGGATCAGCACCTGTGCGGGCATCTTGCCGTACTCGCCGGCGATCGACGTGACCGTCGGGTTGTCCAGCAGCCGCCCGACCGCCAACGGGCTGTAAGCCTGGGTGACGACGTTGTGTGCGGCGTTGGCTTTGCGTAGCTCGGCCTGGTTGAGCAGCGGATGCAGTTCGATCTGGTTGACCGCGGGCGTGACGAAGCTCAGGTCGATGACCGTCGACAGGTGTTCTTCGGTGAAGTTAGACACACCGATGGAGCGGGCTAAACCCTCACCTCGTACTTGAATCAGTCCGCCGAACGAGTCCACATACTTACCGATCTGCGGCGCCGGCCAGTGAATGAGGTAGAGGTCCACGTAATCCAGGCCGAGCCGCTCCAGGCTGGCCTCGCACGCCTCCTGCGAGCCTTGAAAACCTTGGTCGGCGGTGGCCAGCTTGGTGGTGACGAACAATTCGGCGCGCGGGATGCCCGATGCTGCGATCGCGCGCCCGACGGCGGCTTCGTTGCCGTACACCGAAGCGGTGTCGATGAGCCGAATGCCCACCTCGAGCGCAGCTGACACCGCGCGTTCGGTTTCGTCATCGTTCAATTCCGCTACACCGAGGCCGAGGACCGGCAAAGTGTTCTCGTCATTGAGCGCTAGGGCTGGGACGGAGTTAGCGCCCGACTCGCCGGTCAACGTCATTCACCTGCCTGTGAAATCGAAGGTTCGTGGATCAGGGCCAAGACGGGTTCCGTCATCAAGCGAGGAAATCGACGCCATTTCGTCGGCGTTGAGTTCGAAATCGAACACGTCGAAATTGCTCGCAATCCGTTCCGGGTTCACTGACTTGGGAATGACGATATTACCGAGTTGCAGGTGCCATCTGATCAACACCTGGGCGGGTGTCCGGTTACATTTTTCCGCGACGGCGGTGATGGTGGGATTGTCGAGCAGCGAGCCCTGTCCCAGCGGTCCCCACGCCTCGGTGGCGACACCCAGCTCCGCGTGAGCCTTACGCAACTCGGTCTGTGGGAATTGCGGATGCAGCTCGACCTGATTGACCGCAGGCACGATGCCGGTGGCATCGATGACCGCCCTGAGATGTTCGGGCTCGAAGTTGCTCACCCCGATGGACCGGATCAGGCCCTGATCACGCAGGTGCGCGAACGCCTTGAACGTGTCGACGAACAACCCGCGGTCCGGCAGCGGCCAATGGATCAGATACAAGTCGAGATAGTTCAAGCCCAGCCTGTTCATGCTGGCGTCGAATGCCTTAAGGGTGCTGTCGTAGCCCTGGTCGGCATTCCACAGTTTGGTGACCACGTACAGTTGGTCGCGCGGTATGCCGGAACCGGCCACTGCTCGGCCGGTCTCACGCTCGTTCCGGTAGGCCGCCGCAGTGTCGATGTGCCGGTAGCCGGCCTGCAGTGCGGCACCGACGGCACGTTCGGCGTCCTCGGGGGAAATCTGGAAGACGCCGAACCCGACCGCGGGAATCGAATGACCGTCGTTCAATCGGATCAAGGGAGCAGCCATGACGAGAAGTCTGCCAGGCGCGCCTGACCGACACCTTAGAGTGGTGCGAGCTCCGATCCGACTGTCGCCGCGGCTGCAGAGCACAGCCGCTGTTCTAGGCGTCAAAGTCATTCCCCGGCTGCCGACCGGTGCCAAGCGCCTGCTCGCCGGGGGGCGCTCAGTCACGATCGACGGCAACACACTGGATCCCACCCTGCGACTGATGCTGGCGGGCCACCGCACCATCGGGATCAACGGCTTTGCCGTCAACGACGACGTGGCCAGTTCCCGCAGACAGATGAGCGAGCAGTGCCGAGCCCTCGAAGGCCCACAGATTCATGTCGGGGTGAGCGACGTGTCGATACCGGGACCGGCCGGCGGTATCGCGGCACGCCATTACCGGCCGGCCGACTCTGGGCCGGCGCCGCTATTGGTGTTCTTTCACGGCGGTGGGTTTGTGCTCGGTGACCTCGACACCCACGACGCGCTCTGCCGGCTGACCTGCCGCGATGCCGGTATTCATGTCCTGGCGGTCGACTACCGTCTGGCGCCGGAGCACCCGGCCCCGGCCGGGCTCGACGACGCCTACGCAGCGTTTCGCTGGGCCCAGGAGCACGCCACTGAACTGGGCGCGATTCCCGGCAAGGTCGCGGTCGGCGGTGACAGCGCGGGCGGCAACCTCGCGGCGGTGGTGTCGCAGCTGGTCCGCGCCGAGGGCGGAGCCACGCCGGTGCTGCAGTGGCTCATCTACCCGCGCATCGACTTCACCGCACGCACCAGATCCCTCACTTTGTTCGCCGACGGGTTCCTGCTCACCAGACACGACGTGGACTGGTTCGACGTCAATTACTTGGGCGGGTCGGCGTTGGATCGGACCGACCCGCGGGTGTCGCCGCTGCTGGCGGAAAACCTCGCCGGACTGCCGCCTGCGCTGATCACGGTGGCGGGTTTCGACCCGTTGCGCGACGAGGGGCAGCGGTACGCCGAGGCGCTGCGCGCTGCCGGAACCGACGTCGACTTCCGCACGATGGGGTCGCTGACCCACGGCTTCGCGAACCTGTTTCCGCTCGGCGGTGGCAGCGCTGTCGCGACGACTGAACTCATCTCCGCGCTGCGCGCTCACCTCAGCCGGGTGTGAAACCCGCCGGAATCCTGCGCCGGTACTCTGGGCGCTTGAGCAGCGAACGAAGCTGAAATTTCATGAAGAGGATCAGCCGAGCCGTGGCCAATAAACCGAAACGCCCCGCGCGCTACGACTTGAAGGCCGCCGACCGCAGGCGCAACCTGCTGGTCCAAATCGGGCTCACCGCGATCGTCGTGCTGTTCGCGGTGGGCTTGGTCCTCTACATCGTGATGACGCACGGCGGCAAGGCCTCCACGGCACCTCGCGCGGTGCGGGTCACCTCGAGCAAACTGGTCACCAAAGAAGGCAGCAAAGACCCCAAGGCCGTGGTGTCGTTCTATGAGGACTTCTTGTGCCCGGCCTGCGGAAACTTCGAGCGGACCTTCGGCGCGACGGTGTCGAACCTGATCAACAGCGGTGCCGTCGCCGCGGACTACTACATGCTCGGATTTCTGAGCAGCGCGCAGAACGACGACTACTCCTCGCGGGCGGCTGCGGCGGCCTACTGCGTGGCCGACGAGTCGATGGATGCGTTCCGGCGGTTCCACAGCGCGCTGTACAGCAAGGACATCCAGCCCGACGAGCAGGGCCCGAAGTTTCCCGACAACCCGCGGTTGATCGAGTTGGCCCGTGAGGCCGGCGCTGCCGGCAAGGTGCCGGAGTGTGTGAACAGCGGCAAGTACCTGCCGTTGGTCGACGGCCTGGCGTCGTCGCAGAAGATCCGCGGAACTCCGACGATTCGGATCAACGGAAAAGATTGGCGCCCCACCACTCCGCAGGGTCTGGTCGCGGCGGTCAAGCAGATCGTCGGTGACGTGCCGGGTCTCGACACCGCCGCCGCGCCGCCCGTGCCATGACGCTCGCCTCGCCCGTCTCCGCGCAACCCAACGAGCCGACCGCTGACGTCGCGGCGCCCCGGGCGGGTGTTGCGGTTCGGGTGCTCAGCGCGTGGTGGGTGTTGATCGCCGGGGTGGTCGGCTTGGTCGCGTCGGTGACGTTGACAGTGGAGAAAATCAGGCTGCTCGCCGACTCGTCGTACGCGCCGTCCTGCAACATCAGTCCGGTGCTGTCGTGCGGCTCGGTGATGGCCACCCCGCAGGCGTCGGTGTTGGGCTTCCCGAATTCGCTGATCGGTATCGCTGCGTTCACCGTGATCACCGTGACCGGTGTGCTCGCTGTCGCCAAAGTCGCTCTGCCCCGGTGGTTTTGGCTTGGGCTGGCCGCCGGCACTCTGCTCGGCGCCGGGTTCGTGCATTGGTTGATCTACCAGAGCCTGTACCGGATCGAAGCGCTGTGCCCGTACTGCATGGTGGTGTGGGTGCTGACGATCTCGCTCTTGGTGGTGGTCGCCTCGATTGCGCTGCGACCTGTGGGCGACGGTCCGGCACGCGCGGCGGCGCGTGTGCTTTACCACTGGCGGTGGTCGTTGGCGGCGCTGTGGTTCACCGGGGCGTTCCTGCTGATCCTGGTCAGGTTCTGGAATTACTGGTCGACGCTTCGCTAGCGGCCCTGAGCCCGTGCCCGCTGGTCAACCGTTGATGTTGCTCAGGTCACCGATCAAACCGACGGTGATCGCCAGGATCACCGCTCCCAGCAGATAGGACAGCAGCGCCTGGCGTAAAGCGGTGATCCGGATCGCCCGGCTCTGCAACCGGGTGTCGGAAACCGCGTAGGCCATGCCGATGGTGAAGGCGACGTAGGCGAAGTCAGCGAAGCTGGGCAGTTCGTCCTGGTTGAAGTCCACACCGCCGACCGGCTCGGTGTAATAGTGCGCGGCATAGCGCAGCGTGAAGACGGTATGCACCACCAGCCAGGAAGCGATCACGCTGAGGATTCCGACGACACCGGCCACGGCGTCGTGCACCTTTGTCGCGATGAGCAGGTAGCCGACCCCGGCCAGGCTGCCGAAGCTGGCCAGCATGATGACCGAATCTGCCAGCGGCCGGGTCGGATCTACCTGCAGGGCAAGCGATGCCGTCGAATCGGAATCCATCGGGCCGATCAGCGCCCAGGTCCACCAGAGATAGGCGACCGCGGCCGCGATCCACCCGGTCGGTGGGGCGTACTGCCATCCCGCGGTGATGCCGACGACAGCCGCGGCGCCGAACCCGAAGACTGTGATCGCGCCGATCCGAACCGCCGCCGGACTACGCCCGTGCAGGATGGCGGGAGCCTTCATGGGCAGAGTTAAGCACGCCGGCGGGCTGCCATCACGGAAGGCTGGATTGATACCGTCATCGGTGATGGAGGTCGGTTGACGCGGATCATTGCCGGGGTCGCCCGTGGTCGCCGTCTTGTTGTGCCGCCGCGCGGCACCCGCCCCACCACCGACCGGGTCCGCGAATCGTTGTTCAACATTTTGACGACACGGATCGACTTCCGGGGCATCTCCGCGCTCGATCTCTACGCCGGCTCGGGTGCACTAGGGCTCGAAGCACTTTCGCGGGGAGCTACATCGGCGCTGTTCGTCGAATCCGACCAGCGGGTCGCAGCGGTGTTGACTCGCAACATCGAGACTGTGGGCCTGCCGGGTGCGACGGTGCGCCGGGGCGCCGTGGCGGCCGTGCTGTCAGCGGACGCCCAGGCACCGGTCGATCTCGTGTTTGCCGACCCGCCCTATGACCTTCCCCCGTCCGAGGTGCAGGCCGTGTTGGCAGCGCTGTCCGGGCGCGGATGGGCGGGCGTCGGCACGGTCGTCGTGGTGGAGCGGTCCCGCGCTGGTGCGCCGTTGGTGTGGCCCGCCGGTTGGTCGCCGTGGCAGCCGCGGGTATACGGCGACACCCGCCTGGAACTCGCCGAATCAGAGCGCGGTCCGGCCTGACCGGTGCGCTACCGTCATCGGGTGTCCAGCGGAGCGGTTTGCCCGGGATCGTTTGATCCGGTGACGCTGGGCCATGTCGACATCTTCGAACGCGCCGCCGCTCAGTTCGATCAGGTGATCGTCGCGATCCTGGTCAACCCGAAGAAGCAGGGCATGTTCGACATCGACGAGCGGATCGCAATGATCAACGAGTCGACGACGCATCTGCCCAATCTGCGAGTGGAGTCCGGCTCTGGCTTGGTGGTGGACTTCGTGCGGGTGCGCGGGCTGACCGCCATCGTCAAAGGTCTGCGTACCGGCACCGACTTCGAGTACGAACTGCAGATGGCACAGATGAACAAGCACGTCGCCGGCGTCGATACGTTCTTCGTCGCCGCCGCCCCGCGCTATTCGTTCGTGTCGTCGTCACTGGCCAAAGAGGTAGCCATGCTCGGCGGTGATGTCAGCGAACTGCTGCCCGAACCGGTGAATCGGCGGCTCGCCGAAAAGCTGCGCGATCGCCGCTGAGCCGTTGCCGCTCAGCTGGTTTCATTGCTTTCAGTGGCTTCTTCAGTAGCTTTTTCAGTGGCATTCTTAGTGGCAATGGTGCCCGTGTTCGTGTTCTTCCGCCGCATCCGGAGAACCGCCCATCATGCGCAACATCGGCATACCGCCGGTGTTGACGAAACGTACGACCAGCGCCGCGGCGACCACCAGAAAGATGATGTTGAGCCAGGTGGTGTAGTTCCACGAGATGCCGGCGTGCATGACCGTCGCATTGCGCGTCTTGGGAACCAGATTTGCGGCTCCGAACAGTAATTCGACCAGGTACCCGGCCAGCACCATCGCGGCGTAAAAGGTGCCCAGCAAGGTCAGCGTCATCGCCGTGCCGTAATACTTGCGGTAGATGTTGAGGATCGGAATGATCAGCAGGTCGGCGAAAATGAATGCGACGACTCCGCCGAAACTGATGCCGCCATTCCACAACACCGCGGCAAGCGGCACATTCCCGATCGAGCAGACGAACGACGCGATCGCCACAAACGGACCCACGATCGGCCCCCACAGCGCAGACAAGTGCGGGTGGTCGGTGAAAAACAGGTGCTGCCACAACGTTTGAGGCACCCAGGCCGCAATCGCGCCCGCAATCAACAAACCCAACACGAGGTCGCGAAGGATCGCGGTCACCTCCATCATGAACACGTGCGACACGGAGGTGAATCCCCGTCCGGACAACAGTCGTCGCGTAAACGACTCTTCGCCCTGCACGGACATGTCCATCGCGGCGTGGCCCTCCATCGAGCCGGCGAGTCCGCGGTCAGCCTGTCGGCGGGCTTCGTCGATCAAACGGGATCGCACGAAAAGCCGGAACAACACCGCGAGGACGACGATCATCAGCGGGCCGCCCACGAACTCGGCGGCGGTGAACTGCCAGCCCATCAGCAAAGCCAGGATGATGCCCAGCTCCACCACCAAGTTCGTCGAGCCGATCTCGAAAGCCATGGCCGCGGTGAAATTCGCGCCCTTACGGAACAGCGATCGCGCCAGCGCCACCGCGGCATACGAGCACGACGATGACGCGGCGCCTAGCCCGGCGGCGACGGCCAGCGTGCGAGGTCGGTCATCGCCCAGCAAGCTGACGATGGTCGAGCGACGCACCACTGCCTGGATCATGGCCGACAGCGCGAAGCCCAAGATCAGCGCCCATAGGATTTCCCACGTCATCGACCCTGCCAAGGCCAATGCCCGGCCGATCGCACCCAGCACGGTGCTCGCCACGGAAACCCTCCACTCAGTTGCTAGTCCGGCAACTCCAGCCTTACATGGTGTCGTGGACACCTTCGGCGTCGCTACCCGGCCGGGGTATCAGCCAGTCTAGGCAGCAGTGGACCCGGGCTCATTTTGCCGCGATAGCAGTGAGCGACATAAAGTCGGCAGGGTTGCAGTGTGGCAAAGCTCCGATCCTCGATATGAAGCTGCGACACACCGAGTCCGGCAGCGCAGTCACAAAGGCAACACCAGGCACACTGGTAACAACAACTGCCGGAAGGGTGCTGCCGTGTACCGAGTGTTTGAAGCGCTGGACGAACTGGGCGCCATAGTCGAAGAAGCGCGTGGCGTGCCGATGACGGCGGGCTGCGTCGTCCCCCGCGGCGACGTTCTGGAGCTGATCGACGACATCAAAGACGCGATCCCCGGAGAACTGGACGACGCCCAAGATGTGCTCGACGCCCGCGACTCGATGCTGCACGACGCGAAGGCGCACGCCGACTCAATGGTGTCCTCGGCGACGACTGAGTCCGAATCGATGCTGAATCACGCCCGCGCGGAGGCGGACCGCATTTTGTCCGACGCGAAGGCGCAAGCCGACCGGATGGTCGGCGAAGCCCGCCAACACAGCGAGCGGATGGTCGGTGAGGCGCGCGAAGAGGCGGTGCGCATCGCCGCGTCGGCGAAACGCGAATACGAGGCCAGCACCAGCCGTGCCAAGGCCGAGTGTGACCGCATGGTCGAAAGCGGCAACATCTCCTACGAGAAAGCCGTGCAAGAGGGCATCAAGGAGCAGCAGCGCCTGGTGTCGCAGACCGAAGTGGTCCAGGCGGCCACCGCCGAAGCGACCCGGCTGATCGACTCCGCGCACGCCGAAGCCGACCGGTTACGCGGTGAATGCGATATCTACGTCGACGGCAAGCTGGCCGAATTCGAGGACTACCTCAACGGAACGTTGCGTTCGGTGAGCCGCGGCCGCCACCAATTGCGCACGGCGGCCGGCACGCACGACTACGCGACCCGCTGACACCGGCCGTTGGGGTCCACCACAGCGGGCATCTGTGCGCGGCCCGCGCCGTAGCATTGCCCTATGGCCAGGCACAACAGCTCCACGGCACAGCACGCCGCGACCTCGCCGCTCACCCTCAATATCACCCGGTTAGGGCGACGCCCCGGGTCGATGTTCGAGTGGCACCAGACGGTGCCCAGCCCCACCCGGATCGGAATGGAGCTGGTCGCCATTCCGCCCGGTGCCCCTCTGGACGTGCATCTTCGAGTTGAGTCGGTGTCCGAGGGCGTCTTGGTGACCGGGGCGGTGCGGGCGCCGACAACCGGTGAGTGCGCCCGCTGCCTGTCGCCCGTGACCAGCGACGTCGAGGTGCACCTGACCGAATTGTTCGCCTACCCCGACAGCATCACCGAAGCGACGACCGAAGAAGACGAGGTCGGTCGGGTGGTCGACAACACAGTCAATATCGAGCAACCCATCGTCGACGCTGTGGGGCTGGAATTGCCGTTCGCGCCGCTGTGCGGGCCGGACTGCCCCGGCCTGTGCCCGGACTGCGGCGTGCAGCTGGCGACCGCGGAGCCCGGACATCACCACGAGCAGATCGACCCGCGGTGGGCCAAGCTGGCCGGCATGCTGGTGGATTCCGGGTCGGAGGACGACAACGGCCCGGGGATCCGGCGATGACCCGGGCGCATCAAGAGCTGCTCGACGCGCTCGGTGCCGACCTGCCCGACGACCTGCTTTCCCTGGCGCTGACCCACCGCAGCTACGCCTACGAACACGGCGGGCTGCCCACCAACGAAAGACTGGAGTTCCTCGGTGACGCGGTGCTGGGACTGACCGTCACCGACGAGCTGTTCCACCGCCACCCCGAGCGGTCAGAGGGAGACCTGGCCAAACTGCGGTCCAGTGTCGTCAACACTCAGGCGCTGGCCGAAGTCGCCCGGAGGCTCACCGACGACGGCCTGGGCGCCCATCTGCGGCTCGGGCGAGGTGAGATCAACACCGGCGGAGCCGACAAATCCAGCATCCTGGCCGACGGAATGGAATCACTGCTGGGGGCGGTATACCTGCATCACGGAATCGAGGTTGCCCGCCGCGTGATCCTGCAGCTGTTCGGTCCGCTACTCGACACCGCGCCGACCTTGGGCGCCGGACTGGACTGGAAGACCAGCCTGCAGGAGTTGACCGCGGCTCGGGGCCTGGGTGCTCCGTCATACCTCGTCACCTCGACCGGTCCGGATCACGACAAGGTGTTCAGAGCCGTGGCCATCGTGTCCGACACCGAGTACGGCTCCGGCGTCGGTCGCTCCAAGAAGGAGGCCGAGCAGCAGGCGGCGGCCACTGCCTGGACAGCACTGGACGCGCTGGACAGCGCCTGAACGATGCCCGAACTGCCCGAAGTCGAGGTGGTGCGGCGCGGTTTGCAGGCTCAGGTGGCCGGAAAGACCATCACCGCAGTACGCGTGCACCATCCTCGCGCCGTGCGCCGGCACGAAGCCGGCCCCGCGGATCTGACGGCGCGACTGCTGAACGCCCGCATCACCGGCACCGACCGGCGCGGTAAGTACCTGTGGCTGACGCTCGACGGGCCTGACTCCGATACTGCGCTCGTGATTCATCTCGGCATGAGCGGGCAGATGCTGCTGGGTCAGGTGCCGCGCAGCGACCACGTGCGGATCGCGGCGTTGCTCGACGACGGGACCACGCTGAGTTTCGTCGATCAACGTACGTTCGGCGGCTGGCTGCTGGCGGATCTGGTGACCGTGGACGGCAGCGTCGTCCCAACCCCCGTCGCCCATCTCGCGCGCGATCCGCTGGACCCGCGGTACGACGTCGAGGCCGTCGTCAACGTGTTACGCCGCAAGCACTCTGAGATCAAGCGTCAGCTACTGGACCAAACCGTGGTGTCCGGTATCGGCAACATCTACGCTGACGAGGCGCTGTGGCGGGCAAAGGTGCACGGTGCTCGCCTCGCCGATGCTCTGAGCCGTCGACAGTTGACGGCGGTGCTCGAGGCGGCCGCCGACGTGATGCGGGACGCGTTGACGCAGGGCGGCACGTCATTCGATTCGCTGTATGTGAATGTCAACGGGCAGTCCGGCTACTTCGACCGGTCGTTGGATGCCTACGGCCGCGAAGGCAGACCCTGCCGGCGCTGTGGAGCGGTGATCCGCCGGGAGAAGTTCATGAACCGCTCGTCGTCTTACTGCCCTAGGTGCCAGCCCCGACCGCGGCGCTGACTTATGCCGTCGACCGTGCAAGTCGTTGCGGCGAATAGCTGCTGCGGGCGTTCATCATTCCTACTGTCGACGGCAAACCCACCTGCGATCAGTCGAAGATGTCGCGGCGCATCGCGCCTGACGGCAGCGTCGGATCGATGAACCACTCGCGGCCGAACAGCGCGCCGAACGCCTGCGGCGGAAGCCGAAGCAATATTCCGAACATACGCGCCGCCGGGCCGGTGCTGCCGATCTGCGAGCGATGCGCGGCCAAAGCGTCGCGCTTCTGCCGCGCGAACCGAAAGACGTTGACGCGATGGGTGATCGTCGACCGCGGCGCGTAGGCAGTGCGAAGCACCTCGCGGTTGTACGGTTCGGGCAGCCGCAGCAGCCGTGCCACAGCGCTCACACATGCCAATAGTTCGCGAGGCATCGTCACCTCCAGCACTCGAGGCGTGGCCGCGAGCGCAGCGGCACGGTTCCCGACATGATGGACCTGGATGTGGTCGCGGTGACCGTAGCCGCCGTTGAGTTGGTAGCTCAGCAACAAATCGGCTTTCTCGTCGCGAAGTACCTCAGAAAGCCGTCCTGCCGCCTCGTCGACATCGGCTCGGCCGAATCTGACGCGTCCCGGCGGGTCCGGAAGGAACTGCGGCCCGAAGCCGCTGTCGGCATATCCGAGGCATTTGACTCGGTGCACTCCCAGAATCGCTGCGCTCGAGCGCAATTCAGCCAAGCGATCGCAGTCGTCTTCGTTGTGCACCCGCCCGTCGGTTGCAACCAAGACAACGACACGGTGCCCAACTGCGGCTGCGCGGGCCAGCGTGCCGCCGGTGAGGACCACTTCGTCGTCCGGGTGGGCGTGGAACGCGACGACGGTGGCCATAACAGGCAGTATGTCGCCCGCACGGTAGAAAAGAATCCATGACGCAACTGTGGGTGCAGCGCACCGGCACGCGCCGCTACACCGGACACAGTTCGCGGGGTGCCCAGGTGCTGATCGGCTCCGAAGACGTCGACGGGGTATTCACACCGGGTGAACTGCTCAAGGTCGCGCTCGCCGCGTGCAGCGGCATGTCCAGCGACCAGCCCTTAGCCCGCCGTCTCGGCGACGACTACCAGGCTACCGTCACAGTGTCCGGGGCTGCTGACCGCGAACAGGAGCGTTATCCGCTGCTGCAGGAGACGCTCGCATTGGACCTGTCGGGCTTGACCGACGAGGAGGCCGAGCGGCTGCGACTCGTGGTTACTCGGGCTGTCGACCAGGTGTGCACCGTCGGGCGCACCCTGAACTCCGGCACCGAGATCACCTTCGACATCGTCGACCATGGCTGACGTCCGGCTCACCGCGTGGGTGCACGGACGGGTGCAGGGCGTCGGGTTCCGCTGGTGGACCCGCTCGCGGGCACGGGAGCTCGACTTGACCGGCTATGCCGCCAACCAACCTGACGGCCGGGTGCTGGTCGTCGCGCAAGGCCCGCGTGACAGTTGCGAGAAGTTGTTGGACCTCCTGCAAGGCGACGCCACTCCCGGCCAGGTGGACAACGTGGTCGCCGACTGGTCGTCGGCCGGGGAACCGATCAGCGGCTTCACCGAGCGCTAGCTCGGCGACGATGCGCGCGGGGATGGCGTGCTGAGGAGTCGGGCAATTCAGCGCTGGCTCGGCGATGATGCGCGCGGGGATGGCGTGCTGAGGAGTCGGGCAATTCAGCGGTAGTCTGGCAGGCCGTGTACCTCAAGAGTCTGACGCTGAAGGGCTTCAAGTCCTTCGCTTCGCCGACGACTCTGCGCTTCGAGCCCGGCATCACCGCCGTGGTCGGCCCCAACGGTTCGGGCAAATCGAACGTGGTCGACGCGCTGGCCTGGGTGATGGGGGAGCAGGGCGCCAAGACGCTGCGCGGCGGGAAGATGGAAGACGTCATCTTCGCGGGCACGTCCTCGCGGGCACCGCTGGGCCGCGCCGAGGTCACCGTCACCATCGACAACTCCGACAACGCGCTGCCCATCGAATACTCTGAGGTCTCGATCACCCGCCGGATGTTTCGCGACGGCGCCAGCGAATACGAAATCAACGGCAGCGGTTGCCGATTGATGGACGTCCAAGAACTGCTCAGCGACTCCGGCATCGGCCGGGAGATGCACGTCATCGTCGGGCAGGGCAAGCTTGCCGAGATCCTCGAGTCGCGACCGGAGGACCGTCGGGCGTTCATCGAGGAAGCCGCCGGAGTGCTCAAGCACCGCAAACGCAAAGAGAAGGCCGTCCGCAAGCTCGACGCGATGTCAGCTAACCTGGCCCGGCTCACCGACCTCACCACCGAACTGCGTCGTCAACTCAAACCGCTGGGTCGCCAGGCCGAAGTGGCGCGCCGGGCGCAGACCATTCAAGCCGACCTGCGGGACGCCCGGCTGCGGCTTGCCGCCGACGACGTGGTCAACCGGCAGGCAGAGTTGGCCGACACTGCGTCGGCGGAGGCCGACCTGCGTCGTGAGCACGACCAGATACTTGCCCGCAAGACGGTGGCGGCCGACGAGTTGGCTGCCCACGAAGCCGCAGTCGATGCGCTCTCGGAGCGGGCCGAGTCAGCGCAGCAGGCCTGGTTCAGGTTGTCGGCGCTGGCTGAACGGCTGAGCGCGACGGTGCGGATCGCCAGCGAGCGGGCACAGCATCTCGACGTTGCGCCGGCTTTCACCACTGGTCCGGATCCCGACGCGCTGGTGGTCGAGGCCGAGCAGGTGGCGGCCGCCGAGCAGCAGCTGCTCGGCGAATTGGCCGAGACCCGCAGCCGGCTGGAAGCTGCCCGCGCGGAGTTGGCCGAACGTGAGCACAGTGTCGTGGCGGCGGAGAAGGCCCACATGGCTGCCGTCCGCGCGGAGGCGGATCGCCGCGAAGGGCTGGCCCGGCTGGCGGGTCAGGTCGAGACGATGCGCGCGCGGGTGGAGTCGACCGACGACAGCGTCAACAAGTTGTCTGAGCGCATCGAAGAAGCCGCGGCCCGCGCCCAGCAGGCGCAGGCGGAGTTCGAAACCGTGCAGACCCGGGTGGGCGAGCTCGACGAAGGTGAGGTGGGGCTCGACGAACACCACGACCGCAGTGTCGCCGCCGTGCGGCTGGCCGACGAACGCGTGGCCGAACTGCAGTCCGCCGAGCGCGCTGCCGAACGAGCAGTGGCGTCGCTGCGGGCCCGCATCGACGCATTGTCGGTGAGCCTGGAGCGCAAGGACGGCGCCGCCTGGATCAGTGCAAACCTCGGCGGCACTGGACTGTTGGGATCTGTCGCTGACCTGGTGAAGGTTCGCCCGGGTTACGAGGCGGCATTGGCGGCGGTGCTGGGAGCGGCCGCGGACGCGCTGGCCGCGGACAGCTTCCAAGCGGCGCACTCCGCGGTGGCTGCGCTCAAGCAGGCCGACGGCGGCCGGGCAGCCATCGTGCTCAGTGACTGGCCCGCCGAGAGCAGCCCGCCCGCCGATGTGTTGCCCGCGGGCGCCCGGTGGGCGGTCGAGCTCGTCGAGGCGCCGGCGAAGCTGCGCGGAGCGATGACCGCCATACTGTCCGGCGTGGCGGTGGTCGGTGAACTCGCCGAAGCCCTGGATTTGGTCGCCACCCGTCCACGGCTGCGCGCCGTCACCGTCGACGGCGACCTGGTCGGCGCCGGCTGGATCAGCGGCGGCTCGGACCGCAAACCCAGCACCTTGGAACTCACCTCTGAAATCGAGAAAGCCCGCGCCGAGCTGTCCGCTGCCGAGGCTCAGGTGAACCAGCTGACCGCCGCCCTGTCCGGTGCGCTCAGTGAGCAAGCCACCCGCCAGGATGCTGCCGAACAGGCGCTGGCTGCGCTGAACGAATCCGACGCGGCCATCTCCGCGATCTACGAGCAGCTGGGCAGGCTGGGTCAAGACGCCCGTAGCGGTGACGAGGAGTGGCGCAGGCTGGTGCGGCAGCGCGAGGAGCTCGAAGCCGGGCGTGCCCACACCGTCGAGGAACTCGGCCAACTGGAAACCCGGTTGCACAACGCCCAACACGATCAGCCGGCGTCGACCGTCGAGCCCGAGCATCGCGAGCAGATCGCCGCCGCCGCCGAGACCGCTCGCGCCGCTGAAGTAGAGGCCCGGCTGGCGGTACGCACCGCCGAAGAACGCGCCAACGCTGTCCGGGGACGGGCCGATTCGCTGCGCCGGGCAGCCGCCGCCGAGCGCGAGGCACGGCTGCGCGCCCAGCAGGCCCGTGCCGCGCGGGAGCACGCTGCGGCGGTGGCCGCAGCGGTCGCCGACTCCGGGAGATTGCTGGCTCAGCGGCTCAGTGAGGTGGTCGGCGCGGCGGCGCGCCATCGCGACGCCCTGGCTCTGGAACGCCGGCAGCGATCGACGGCAATGGCCGCTGCTCGCGACGAAGTCACCACGCTGGAAGCCAGACTCAGTGCGCTCACCGAGTCGCTGCATCGCGATGAGCTAGCCAAGGCGCAGGCAGCACTGCGCATCGAGCAGCTCGAGCAGATGGTGCTCGAGCAGTTCGGGATGGCACCCGACGACCTCGTCGGCGAATACGGCCCGCAGGTCCCGCTGCCCCCGACCGAGCTCGAGGTGGCCGAGTATGAGCAGGCCCGGGAACGCGGCGAGCAGGTGACCGCACCGGCGCCCATGCCGTTCGACCGGCCGACCCAGGAGCGCCGCGCCAAGCGCGCTGAGCGCGAACTGGCCGAACTCGGCAGGGTCAACCCGTTGGCTCTGGAGGAGTTCGCCGCGCTGGAGGAACGCTACAACTTTCTGGCCACCCAACTCGAAGACGTCAAGGCCGCGCGCAAAGACCTGCGGGGCGTCGTCGCCGACGTGGACGCGCGCATCCTGCAGATCTTCACCGACGCTTTCGTCGACGTGGAACGTGAGTTCCGCGGGGTGTTCGAAGCGCTGTTCCCCGGCGGAGAAGGCCGGCTCAAGCTCACCGACCCTGACGACATGCTCACCACCGGCATCGAGGTGGAAGCCCGTCCGCCCGGCAAAAAGATCAAACGGCTGTCGTTGCTGTCCGGCGGTGAGAAGTCGCTGACCGCCGTGGCGATGCTGGTGGCGATCTTCCGCGCCCGGCCCTCGCCGTTCTACATCTTGGACGAGGTGGAGGCGGCGCTGGACGACGTGAACCTGCGGCGCCTGCTGAGGTTGTTCGAAATGTTGCGCGCCCGTTCGCAGCTGATCGTCATCACCCACCAGAAACCGACCATGGAGGTGGCTGACGCCCTGTACGGCGTGACGATGCAGGGTGACGGCATCACCGCGGTGATATCCCAGCGGATGCGGGGGCAGCCGGTGGGTCAGCTGGTCAGCAGTTCTCGATAGCGAGGAGTAATTCGTGCCCGACGCAGTGTGGATCGGCCTCGCGGTCGCCGCGGTTCTGATCGTCATCGTGGCGTTGGTGCTCGGTCTGACGCGCTACCGGCGCCGGCGGATCAGCCTGAGCACCCGCCCGCAGACCGACACCCTGGACCGCTCCGGCGGCTACACCACGTCGTCGGGCATCACTTTCAGCCAGACACAGGGCCAGACGATTGCGGTTGACGAACCAGCCGCTCCTGCCGAGCCGGTTGCCGAGACCATCCCCGACCGGGTGCTGACCGAGCCCGGGATCCTGGACGCACCGGCACCGGCACCTGCACCGGCACCCGCGCCGGTCGAGGAGGCGCCCACCGTACCGCCGGTTCCGTCTGCCCCGCCCGCGCCGGCAGCCCCGGAAGCCCCGCCCGCGCCGGCAGCCCCGGAGATCGAGGAGATCGCACCCCCCGAGGGCCGGCTGGAACGCCTGCGCGGCCGGCTGGCCCGGTCGCAGAACACCCTGGGCCGCAGCATGCTCGGCCTCCTTGGGGGCGGCGACCTCGACGAGGACTCCTGGCAGGACATCGAGGACACCCTGCTCATCGCCGACCTGGGCCCGACCGCCACGACATCAGTGGTGACCCAACTGCGCAGCCGGCTGGCCAGCGGCACCGTCCGCACCGAAGCTGATGCCCGCGCCATCCTGCGCGACGTGCTGATCACCGAGCTGCAACCCGACCTGGACCGCTCGATCCGCGCCCTGCCGCACGCCGACCATCCCTCGGTGCTGCTGATCGTCGGTGTCAACGGCACCGGGAAAACCACCACCGTCGGCAAATTGGCCCGGGTGCTCGTCGCTGACGGCCGGCGCGTCGTGCTGGGCGCCGCCGACACCTTCCGGGCCGCCGCCGCCGATCAGCTGCAGGCCTGGGCGTCTCGGGTGGGCGCGGAGGTGGTGCGCGGAGCCGAGGGCGCCGATCCGGCGTCAGTGGCCTTCGATGCCGTCGACAAGGGGATAGCGGCGGGTGCCGACGTCGTCGTCATCGACACCGCCGGACGGCTGCACACCAAGACCGGTCTGATGGACGAACTGGGCAAGGTCAAGCGCGTCGTGACCCGGCGCGCCGCAGTCGACGAGGTGCTGCTCGTGCTGGACGCGACGATCGGGCAGAACGGGCTGGCACAGGCCCGGGTGTTCGCCGATGTCGTCGACATCACCGGCGCGGTGCTGACCAAACTGGACGGAACGGCCAAAGGCGGCATTGTGTTCCGTGTCCAGCAGGAACTCGGTGTGCCAGTGAAGTTGGTAGGGCTCGGCGAAGGGCCCGACGATCTGGCGCCATTCGAACCCGCCGCGTTCGTCGACGCGTTGCTCGGCTGAGTTTGCTCGGCTGAGTTTGTTAGCTGCGCCGTCTGAGACGTTACTCAGGCGAAACACGCCGGCACTGATGCCGAAACAACGACTTTGCATTGTCGTCGAAGTCAATCGGTCTTGCCCGTGGCTGCCGTGGCGGCGCCAACCGGAGGTGAAGAGCAGTGGATCAGTTCCCGACCATGGGTGTTCCCGACACCGGCGACACCGCCTGGATGCTGGCCAGTTCGGCGCTCGTGCTGTTGATGACGCCGGGCCTGGCCTTCTTCTACGGCGGGATGGTTCGCGTCAAGAGCGTGCTCAACATGATCATGATGAGCATCATCGCGATGGGCGTCGTCACGGTGCTGTGGGTGCTCTACGGCTATTCGCTGGCGTTCGGTGACGACGTCGGCAATGTCGCCGGGAATCCGACGCAATACTGGGGACTGAAGGGCCTGATCGGGGTCAACGGCGCTGCCGCAAGCGGAAGCACCGCGGAGACCAAGATCGCGCTGGCGGGGACCCTGCCGCAGACAGTCTTCGTGGCGTTCCAGCTGATGTTCGCCATCATCACGGTGGCACTGATCTCAGGAGCAGTGGCCGACCGGATGAAATTCGGCGCCTGGACGGTGTTCGCCGGGCTGTGGGCCACCGTGGTCTATTTCCCGGTCGCGCACTGGGTCTTCGCGGCCGACGGTGTCACCGCAGCCCACGGCGGCTGGGTCGCGAACAAACTGCACGCCATCGACTTCGCCGGCGGCACCGCGGTCCATATCAACGCCGGTGTCGCGGGGCTGGTCCTGGCAATCGTCCTGGGGAAACGCAGAGGCTGGCCCAGCAATCCCACCCGACCGCACAATCTGCCATTCGTGATGCTCGGGGCGGGTCTGCTGTGGTTCGGCTGGTACGGCTTCAACGCCGGTTCGGCGACCAGCTCCAACGGAGTCGCTGGCTCGACGTTCATCACCACCACCGTGGCCACCGCCGCGGCGATGCTGTCCTGGCTGCTCACCGAGCGGATCCGGGACGGGCACGCCACCACGCTGGGCGCGGCTTCGGGCATTGTGGCCGGACTTGTGGCGATCACCCCGTCGTGTTCCTCGGTCAACGTGATCGGCGCCCTGGTGATCGGGTTCGTGGCCGGTGCCCTGTGCGCTTTGGCGGTCGGGTTGAAATTCAAGCTCGGCTTCGACGACTCCCTGGACGTGGTGGGCGTTCACCTGGTCGGCGGGATTGCGGGCACCCTGATGGTGGGACTGGTCGCGGCGCCGCAGACCATCGCGATCGCCGGGGGCGGCGGGCACACCTCGGCCGGACTGTTCTACGGTGGTGGCTTCGCCCAACTGATCCGACAGGCTATCGGTGCATCCAGCGTTCTTGCCTATTCGGCCATCGGCACGCTTATCTTGGCTCTAGCCCTGAAATACACCATCGGGCTGCGCGTGGACGCGGAGGAGGAAGTCGCGGGCATCGACGAAGCCCAGCACGCTGAGAGCGGTTACGACTTCGCGACTGTCGGCGTCTCGATTCCTGCACACCCAGCACACCCGGCGGAGGGAAGAAGATATGAAGCTGATCACCGCGATCGTGAAGCCGTTCACGCTCGAGGACATCAAGACGAGCCTCGAGCAGGCGGGCCTGTTGGGGATGACGGTGAGCGAAGTGCAGGGTTACGGTCGACAGAAGGGGCACACTGAGGTCTACCGGGGCGCCGAGTACTCGGTGGACTTTGTGCCCAAGGTGCGGGTAGAGGTCCTGGTTGACGACTTCGCCGTGGACAAGGTGGTAGACAGCATCGTCCGCGCCGCACGCACCGGCAAGATCGGCGACGGCAAGGTGTGGGTCAGTTCGGTGGACACCGTTGTGCGCGTGCGCACCGGCGAACGCGGAGCCGATGCGGTATGAGGCCCGTCGAGAGCCTTCTGAACGGACCGAACGGACCGAACGGACCATACTGAACGGGCATGGGACAGCGCCGACCCGAACCACCCGGGCCTTCACAACCGGACAGCTCAGGCCACCAGCCGGCGCATTCGGCATGTCCGGCAACTGATTTAGCGGCTGCGCGGGAGGAGTTGCTGCACAGCACGCAGCATCCCCTGGATGCGGGCGCGCTGCGTGAGGCCTGGCAGGAGCTGCACGAATTCTGGCTGACCGCCAAGGCGGCGCAGATCGGCATCTCCCCGGAGAGCGGCTTTGCGATAGTTGCGACCGGTTCACTGAGCCGCCGCGAGTTGCTGCCGTATTCCGACCTCGATCTGCTGCTGCTGCACGACGATCTGCCCGCCGACACCGTCAGTGCCGTCGCCGATCAACTGTGGTATCCGTTGTGGGACGCCAACATTCGACTCGACCACAGTGTGCGCACCGTGCGTGAGACGCTGCAGGTCGCCGACACCGAAGTGTCGGCGGCGCTGGCCATGCTGGAGGCCCGCCACATCGCCGGCAACGGAAGGCTGTCGGCGCTCCTCATCGACGGAGTGCGCCGGCAGTGGCGCAGCACGATCCCGGCACGCTTCGCCGGACTGGTCGAAGAGACCCAAGCGCGTTGGCGTCGTAGTGGCGAAATCGCTCACCGCGCTGAGCCGGACCTCAAGCTCGGTCGCGGCGGCATGCGCGATGTTCAGCTGCTGGACGCCCTGGCCGTCGCGCAGCTCACCGACCGCCTGAGCGCCGGGGAATCCGACTTGCAGGCTGGATCGCTGACCCGCGCTTATCGCATTCTGCTCAACGTGCGGACCGAACTGCACCGTGTCTCGGGTCGCGGGCACGACCAGTTGCTGGCCCAGTACGCCGACGAGATCAGCGCCGCCCTGGATGTGGGTGACCGATATGACCTTTCCCGGACACTGTCCGATGTGGCCCGCACCGTCAGCTATCGCGTCGACGCCGGGTTACGGACCGCCGCTAACGCGTTACCGCGGCGCGGCATGGCGGCGATACGACGGCGCCCGCGCCGACCGCTGGACGAGGGTGTCGTCGAATCAAGCGGTGAGATTACGCTGGCCCGGAACGCCCGGCCGGCAAGCGATTCCGGGCTGGTGTTGCGGGTGGCCGCCGCGTCGGCGGTGACCGGGCTGCCGATCGCAACCTCGGCGCTGAGCCGATTGGCCGATTCCGCGCCGGAGTTGCGCACGCCGTGGCCGCGCGAGGCGCTGGAGAATCTGCTCGTCCTGCTCGCCGCCGGCCCGGCCACCGTGACCACGATCGAAGCGCTCGACCGCACCGGACTGTGGGGCCGGCTCTTCCCGGAGTGGAGCGCCATCCGGGACCTGCCGCCGCACGACGTCATCCACATCTGGACAGTGGATCGTCATCTGGTCGAAGCAGTCGCGCGCGCAAGGGTTTTCACCACTCGGGTGGCGCGACCGGATCTTCTGGTACTCGCGGCGTTGCTGCACGACATCGGTAAGGGCCGCGGCACTGACCACAGCCTGATCGGTGCGCAGCTGGTCAAGCAGATCGGCACCCGGCTCGGTATGTGGCCTTCCGACATCGAGATGCTTTCGACGTTGGTGAGCCAGCACCTGCTGTTGTCGAAGGTTGCGACCCGCCATGACCTCAACGACCCGAGGACCATCAACACCGTCTGTGCGGCGTTGGGCGGGGACCCGGTGGTACTCGACGTGCTGCATGCGCTGACAGAAGCCGATTCACTGGCCACCGGGCCGGGCGTGTGGAGCGATTGGAAGGCGTCGCTGGTCGGCGACCTGGTGCGCCGGTGCCGGCTGGCGATGGCCGGTGAGCCGTTGCCGCAGGCTGATCCCATTGACCCTGAATACCTTTCGCTGGCCGCGGAGCACGGTGTGCATGTGCAGTTGCGGCGGGCCAATGGTCGGCGTCTCTACCATGCCGTGATGATCGCTCCGGACCAGCGAGGGCTGCTCTCGAAGGCCGCAGGCGTGCTGGCCCTCAACTCGCTGCGGGTGCACTCGGCGTCGGTCAACGTGCACGACGGCGCGGTCATCCACGATTTCATGGTCTCGCCGCAGTTCGGGTTACCCGCCGCCGAAAAGCTGCTGCGCCAGCAACTTGTCACCGCGCTGGACGGCGACGTCGACGTGCTGAGCGTGCTCGAGCAGCGCGGTCGAGACGCCGCTCGGGCAGAGCCACCCCTCGGGTCGACCATGCAGGAAGGTGTCCCGGTCAATCCCTCGACCGCCCCGCCGCGCATCCGGTGGTTCGCCGGCAGCACGCCGGGGCACATGATCGTGGAGCTTCGCGCCCCGGACCGGCCGGGTTTGCTCGCGTTGCTCACCGGCGCACTGGAACGCGCGGGGGTCGACATCGTATGGGCGAAGGTGGCGACGCTGGGTTCGACGGTCGACGACGTGTTCTGCGTCGTGCTGCCGAGGGCTGAGGCCACCCCGGATGTGCGGGCGGCAGTCGAGCGCGATCTGTACGCCGTGCTCAACGCCGCGATGGCCGACGACCGCGCCAACCGAGTCAGCTGAGCGGTTCACAGCACGAGGCCGGTGCGGCGGATTTCCGCCGCAGCACCGGCCCCCTGCGAGCCCGATGTTCGGTTATCCGACACCGACCGGCTTGGGCATGACGATGGGCTTCGTGCCGTAGCGCGGGCCACCGAAGCCGAGGCCGCCGCGACCGGCGTTGGCCATCGCTGGCATACCGGCGGGCACCGCATTCGTCGGAGCTGGACCTTCGGTGCCGCCGGCCCATCCGGTTCCGGCAAGAGTGACCGGCTCTGGAGTGGCGCCCGACCAGCCGGCCGGCACCGACAGGCCGCCGACCGCATTCGCCGATCCCGCACTTGCCAGCACCGCCGGAGCTTCGGCCACCATGCTCACCCCGCCCAAGCCGGCGGCGCCGGAGGAGCCAACTGACCCAGCGAGCGTCATGCCGGTGCCTAGACCCGCGCCCAAGGGGGTGATGTCGGAGGCGACGGCGACACTGCCCACACCGCCGAGGGTGTGTCCCAGCGAAACGGCAGTAGGGATGGCGTTCATCACGAACCACGCCGAGGTGTTCACCGCACCGTTGATGCCGTTGAATATCGACGGGATGCCGGAGATTTGACTGAGCGCATCGAGGGGAGAGGTTGCACCGCCCAACCCGGTGCCGGTGCTGCTCAGCCCTGATAGCGCGTTCTGGAGGTCACCGATCAACGTCGACAGGGGATCCGTGGCGGCGGCGGGCGCCGCGGCGGCCTGGAAAATCCCGGCGGTGCCCGTCGTGGCCGGCGTCGGCGGGGCGATCGGAATCAACTGCGAGGCCGGTACGGACGCCGCCTGGTAGCCGTACATGGCTCCGGCGTCCTGCGCCCACATCTCGGCGTAGTGCGCCTCGGTGGCAGCGATCGCCGGGGTGTTGATACCCAGAAAGTTGGTGGCGACCAGCGCAGACAGTAGCGCTCGGTTCGCCGCGATCACCGGCGGGGGCACGGTCGCGGCGAAAGCCGCCTCATATGCTGCCGCCGAGGCAGTGGCCTGGGTAGCGGCGTGTTCCGCGGCTGCGCCGGTCTGCTGCAACCATGAAATGAGCGGCGTCACCGCGGCGACCATCGACTGCGAGGATGGACCTGTCCACTCGTCGCTGGTCAGGTTAGCCACGATCGCCTCGTAGGACGCGGCCACCTGCTGCAATTCGGCACCCAAGCTGCCCCACGACGAAGCGGCGGCCATCAACGGTCCTGCGCCGGCACCGGCGTACATCCGTCCGGAGTTCCACTCCGGAGGGAACGCTGAATAGTCGAAAACCATTTGATGTCGCTTTCTAATCGTATGAGTGAAAAAGCTGCTATCCGGCTTGCTGTGGCTGCGAGCTGGTTCTAAACGGTTGTCGGTTTGGGCATGACCTTCGGCTTGACGCCGTAGCGGGGTGCTCCCAGGCCACCGGACTTGCCGGCTGTGGCCATCGCCGGCATGCCGGCCGGAACCGTCGTACCCGCCGGTGCTGCACCGCTCGGGGTGGGACTGGTCCAGCCTGCCAACCGCACTGGGCCAGTCCCGGCCACCGCGGCACCCTCGCCAGCCGCCCACCCGGGCGGCACTGACAGCTGACCAACCGAACTGGACGCACCGACGCCTGCCAGGATCGGCGCTCCGCCGAAACCGCCGAAGCCTCCTGCCCCAGCCGCACCTGCTGCACCGCTGTCCAAAGCGGCGCCGTTGAAGCCGGCCAACCCGGCGCCCAACCCAGCCGCATCCGGCAGAATGCCCTGGCTGGAGGTGTCCAGAAGGCCACCACCGGCCAGGCCGAGCAAGTCAGAGCAGGCAGACGCGTAGTTCCCAAACCCGATGTTGCCGATGTTCGAGAAGTTGCCGGACAGGCCGTAGGTCCCGGTCCCGCCGAAGACGGCCTGAAAGCCTGAGACGATGTCGTCCAGAAAGTTTCCGGACCCAGCCGCGGCCGCGTTGGTCGCCTCGGCTTGACCATAGGAACCGCCGCTGAGACCGAGGTTCTGAGCAATCTGCTGCTGAATTGCGGTGGCCTGCGCGCTGATCTGCTGATACAGAGTGCCGTAAGTGGAGAAAATCTGTGATTGCAGGGCCGACACCTCGTCCGCAGCAGCGGGAGCGACGCTGGTGGTCGGGGCCGCTATCGCAGAGCTCTGGGCTTCGAAGGTCGAGCCAAGGCCCTGGAGTTGGGCGGCCGCTGCCTGCAGAGCTTCAGGCAGTGCGGTCAGGAACGACATGCAGTTCTCCTCACGAGGGTCCGCTGATCCAAAAAAGTCGGGTCGCCCCCTTCGGACGGGGGGCGCCCCGTTGCACGGTCTTAAGGTTCCCTGAGGTTTGCCGGGGAGAACGGCGCGGTAACTGTCTTTTAACGGTCGTGTGCGGACCGTAACAATCCGGCTTCGGCGGCCCCGGGTGGTGTAATAGGCCGCTAACAAATTCGTCGCTGGGATTTAACAGTGAGGTGTCGTTAACCGCGCGTTTACACAAGCTTGGACGTCAGGCTGTCACACCGTCGGTTTATCTTGCAGCCGAACGGTTTTGGATGTCGACAGCTGGGCCTGGCGCAGTTCTCGTCGGGATTCTGGATGAAATGGTTTAGGTCTTCGTTGAATTTGTATTCGGCTTACGCGCCAATTCTCGTCGTCTTTACTGCGCCACAAACGTCTCAAGCCGGCAAGCCGTTGTGCCCGCCCTCGAGCGACTTAACGTGGCCAGGCATCAATGTCGGGCGATGAAGTCGCTGAAAGGCGGCCACAAAGCATGCCTTGGCGGAAGCTGGCGTGCCGGACTGGTGACGGCGACCCGCTGCGCCCGGCTGCGCCGCGCTTGCGATCGGCTGGGCCGCTGGCGGTGACCCGCTGCGCCCGGCTGCGCCGCGCTTGCGATCGGCTGGGCCGCTGGCGGTGACCCGCTGCGCCCGGCTGCGCCGCGCTTGCGATCGCCTAGGCTGACTGTCGTGTTTGAATCGCTGTCCGACCGGTTGACCGGTGCCCTGCAGGGGCTGCGCGGAAAGGGCCGGCTCACCGAAGCCGATATCGACGCCACGACCCGCGAAATTCGGCTTGCGCTGCTCGAAGCCGACGTCTCGCTGCCGGTGGTACGGGCGTTCGTCAGCCGCATCAAAGAGCGCGCCAAGGGCGTCGAAGTGTCCGGCGCGCTCAACCCTGCGCAACAGGTCGTCAAAATAGTCAACGAGGAGCTCATCGGCATCCTCGGTGGTCAGACCCGGCGGCTGGCATTCGCCAAGACACCTCCGACCGTAATCATGCTGGCCGGTCTGCAAGGCTCCGGGAAAACCACGCTGGCCGGGAAACTGGCCGCGTGGCTGCGCGGTCAGGGACACACCCCGCTGCTGGTGGCCTGCGACCTGCAGCGCCCAGGCGCGGTCAACCAGCTGCGCATCGTGGGGGAGCGAGCCGGCGTCGCGGTGTTCGCGCCGCACCCGGGCGCCACGGCTGACGTCAACCCAGCCCTGCCGGCCGGCCCGGGCGACCCAGTGGCCGTCGCATCAGCGGGCCTCGCCGAGGCGCACGCCAAGCACTTCGACGTCGTCATCGTCGACACTGCGGGCCGCTTGGGCATCGACGACGAGCTGATGGCACAAGCCGCCGCAATCCGCGCCGCGGTCAGCCCCGACGAAGTGCTGTTCGTCCTCGACGCAATGATCGGCCAAGACGCCGTCACCACGGCCGAGGCGTTCCGCGCCGGTGTCGGTTTCACCGGTGTCGTACTGACCAAGCTCGACGGCGACGCCCGCGGCGGTGCCGCGTTGTCGGTCCGTGAAGTCACCGGGGTGCCGATCCTTTTCGCGTCCAGCGGCGAGAAGTTGGACGACTTCGACGTCTTCCACCCCGACCGGATGGCCGGCCGCATCCTGGGCATGGGCGACGTGCTGAGCCTGATCGAGCAGGCCGAGCAGGTCTTCGATGCTCAGCAAGCCGAAGCCGCCGCCGCCAAGATCGGCTCCGGCGAGCTGACGTTGGAGGACTTCCTCGAGCAGATGCTGGCCATCCGCAAGATGGGCCCGATCGGCAATCTGCTGGGCATGCTGCCCGGCGCCGGTCAAATGAAGGACGCGCTGGCCGCCGTCGACGACAAGCAACTCGACCGGCTGCAAGCCATCATCCGCGGCATGACCCCGGCCGAACGGGCTGACCCGAAGATCATCAACGCATCGCGCAGGCTGCGCATCGCCAACGGCTCGGGTGTGACGGTGTCGGAAGTCAATCAACTCGTCGACCGGTTCTTTGAGGCCCGAAAGATGATGTCGTCGATGCTCGGTGGCATGCCAGGACTGGGCCGCAAATCCGCGACGCGCAAGGCCGCGAAAGCCAGAGCAGGCAAAGGAAAGAAGGGCAAAAAGGGTGCACGTGGGCCCACACCATCGAAGGTCAGGGGCGCGTTCGCGCCCGGAGTAGGGGCGCTGCCCCCAGGATTTCCCGACCTGTCCCATCTGCCCGACGGCCTCAATGAGCTTCCCCCCGGACTGGCCGACTTCGACCTGTCCAAATTGAATTTCCCGGGCAAGAAGTAGCCGAACGTGCGTTTGCACGCGCCACTCCACGTGAGAGGCCGCGGGCTGCCTGACGAGACGCAACTCGAACTGTGGATCGTCGACGGACGGATCAGCGCCGAGCCGGTCGCCGGCGCGGACACCGTCTTCGACGGCGGCTGGATCATCCCCGGTCTGGTCGATGCGCACTGCCATGTCGGGTTAGGTCCGGGCGGTCCGGTCGACCTCGACGAAGCGGCCCGGCAGGCCGAAACCGAACGCGAAGCCGGTGCATTGTTGTTGCGCGACTGCGGTGCTCCGATCGACACCAGCAGCCTCGACGACCGCGACGACCTGCCGCGGATCATCCGCGCCGGGCGACACCTGGCCCGTCCGAAGCGGTATATACCTGGCCTGCCGATCGACATCGAAGACGAATCGCAGCTGCCGGCGGCGGTCGCGGAGCAGGCGCGGCGCGGCGACGGCTGGGTCAAGCTGGTCGGCGACTGGATCGACCGCACGGTCGGTGATCTGGCTCCGCTGTGGTCCGACGAGGTGCTGAAGGCAGCCATCGACGCCGCACATGCCCACGGCGCTCGGGTCACCGCCCACGTCTTCGCCGAAGACGCCCTGCCCGGACTGATCGGCGCCGGCATCGACTGCATCGAGCACGGTTCCGGGATCACCGACGACACCATCGCGTTGATGCTGAGTCAGGGCACCGCTTTAGTGCCGACCCTGATCAACTTCGAGAATTTTCCCGGCATCGCCGACGCGGCCGGCAAGTACCCCGCTTATGCCAACCACATGCGCGATCTGTACGCGAAAAGTCCTCGACGGCTGGCCGCGGCCCGCGAGGCCGGTGTGCCGATCTATGCCGGCACCGACGCGGGCGGCATGATCGCTCACGGTCGCATCGCCGACGAGGTGGACGCGCTCAAAGGCATCGGCATGACCGAAACCGACGCGCTGGGCGCGGCGTGCTGGGATGCTCGCCGCTGGCTGGGCCGGCCGGGCTTGGAGCACGGGGCGCCGGCCGACTTGGTGTGTTACGCCGCCGATCCCCGCCGAAGCGCTGCGGTGCTCAACAACCCGGATCGGGTCATCTTGCGAGGACAGCTCTTCTGAGCCAAACACCCGAAGTGCCGACCGTTAGACTTTGCGCATGGCCTTGGCCAGCGGCACGAACTTCGCCGGCTACACCATCTTGCGGATGCTGGATTTCGGTGCGATGGGCGAGGTGTATCTCGCGCAGCATCCCCGAATGGCCCGTCAGGACGCGTTGCGGGTCTTGCCCGCGACTTTCACCGCCGACAGCGAATTCGGGCAGCGATTTCTCCGCGAAGGCGACATCGTCGCACGGCTGTATCACCCCAACATCGCGGAGATGTACGACCGCGGCGAGTGCGACGGGCGCCTGTGGCTGGCAACGGAATACGTCTCCGGGACCAGCGTGGCCCAGCTCGTTGCCGAACGGTATCCGTCCGGGATGCCCGCCGGTGAGGTCCTGGCCATCGTCGCCGCGGTCGCCGAGGCGCTCGACCTCGCCCACCATCGGGGGCTGCTGCATCGTGACGTCAGGCCCGACCACATTCTGCTCACCGATGCAGCGCAAGGTGAGCAGCGAATCCTGTTGACCGATTTCGGTCTGACCAGACATTCGGGTGAACGTGGTGGGGTGACCAGCGGCTACGCCGCGGCAAAGTCAGCCGGTTATGTCGCCCCTGAGCAGTCGGTGATGGGCACCCGCCTCGACGGGCGCGCCGATCAGTACGGGCTGGCGGCCACGGCCTTTCACCTTTTCACCGGCGCACCACCGCAGCACAGTTCCAGCGGTCACCCACCGAGCAGTGCGCCGCGCAAACTCAGCGACCGCCGCCCCGAGCTGGCGCCGCTGGATGCTGTGCTGGCCACCGCACTGGCCAGCCGGCCCGCCGACCGATTCGGTTCTTGCCGGGAGTTCGCGGATGCGCTCATTTCGCGGACCGGAGGGTGGGTCGGTCAGTACAGCCCGGAGGCCACGATGGCCGTCTCCGATGTCTTGGACTATCCCGACGACGACACCGGCGTCGCGGCGGGAACTCGGCGGCGAAGTAACCGAGCCACCCGCGTTGGACCGGGGACCCTTTTCGGCCTCGGTCGATCGCGGACCGACCCGTCATCGCCGGTCGAGGCTGACGCGCGCAGGTGGCCGTGGCTTCTGCTGGGCGGGGCCAGCGGAGCCGCGGCGGTCCTGCTCGGTGCTGTTCTCGTCGTTACCATCGCCGCTGAACGCAACGACGCCCGCCACTCGCCTCAGGCCGCCGGTCCAGCGCCGAGCCCCCCGCCTGCCGCCGCGCCCAGTCATGCCACTCTGACTCCCGCGCCGGGTCAAGAACTCGACGGTTCCTATCAGGTGGACGTCAACCGCGAACAGCAGACATTCAACGGCACCCCGGACCCGCAGCCGCCCAACGTCACGACTTGGTGGGCGTTCCATTCGCGATGCACGCCAACCGGATGCGTCGCGGCAGGGATCATGCTCGACAACAACAATCACTCCGTCGCGAGCGCGCAGGGCGGCGACCGCCCACTGGTGCTGGATTTCCGCGACGGCGCCTGGCAGTCCCGGCCCGAGACGGTTTTGTTCCCGTGCCTCGGGCCGACCGGCGCAACCGCAAAACAGACCACCACGCAGGTGTTGTCGCTCCAGCCGCAGGGCAACGGCCCGCTGCATGGCGTCATGACCGTCAGCGTCGAAAGTGACGAGTGCGGTCAGAAGGGCGGCCAGATCGTCATCCCGGCGACGGCTGGGCGCACTGGTGACGTGCCGCCGGGCGTCATCTTGCCGGTACCGCCAACCCGGTGAGCCGCTGCCGTTTCAGAAAGATTGTGAGCGCTCACTATTGTGCTAAGGTAATTGGAATCGACGAACGGGAGAGCCACCGTGGCCTTTGACGTGATCATCCGCGACGGCCTGCTGTTCGACGGCACCGGCAGGGTCCCGCAGGTCCGCACAGTTGGCATCCGCGACGGGCGGGTGTGCGAGGTGTCGGCCGGCTCGCTGGACGAGACAGGTTGCCGTGAGGTGATCGACGCGGCCGGGAAGTGGATCGTGCCGGGATTCATCGACGTGCACACCCATTACGACGCCGAAGTGTTACTAGATCCCGGACTGCGCGAATCGGTGCGCCACGGCGTCACCACGGTGCTGCTGGGCAACTGTTCGCTGTCGACGGTGTACGCCGATGCTGCCGATGCCGCGGATCTGTTCAGCAGGGTCGAGGCCGTGCCACGGCAATACGTGCTGGACGCACTGGAAGCCAAGAAGACCTGGTCGTCGGCCGCGCAGTACGTGCGTGCGCTCGACGAACTGCCGCTCGGGCCTAACGTGGGCTCGCTGATCGGTCATTCCGATCTGCGCACCGCGGTGCTGGGGCTGGGGCGGGCCACCGAAGACGACGTGTCGCCCACCGATGCCGAATTGGACCGGATGGCGGCGTTGCTGGAGGAGAGCCTGGACGCCGGCCTGCTCGGGCTTTCGGGCATGGACGCGGCCATCGACAAACTCGACGGGGACCGTTACCGCTCGCGCGCGCTGCCCTCGACGTTCGCGACGTGGCGCGAGCGGCGCAAACTGATTTCGGTGCTGCGCACGCGCAACCGGATTCTGCAGAGTGCCCCCGACGTCGCCAACCCGTTGTCGGGGCTGCTGTTCTTTCTGTCCAGCAGTCGAATGCTGGGCCGCCGCAACGGTGTTCGGATGAGCCTGCTGGTGTCGGCGGACGCCAAGTCGATGCCGGGCGCAGCGCGGATCTTCGGTCCGGTCACCCGGCTGCTCAACGCCGTGCTGGGCGCACAAGTCCGGTTCCAGCATCTGCCCGTGCCCTTCGAGCTGTACTCCGACGGAATCGACCTGCCGGTGTTCGAAGAGTTCGGCGCCGGTACCGCAGCGCTGCACCTACGGGACGAGTTGCAGCGCAACACTTTGCTGGCCGACGCCGGCTACCGGCGTCGGTTCCGGCGCGAATTCGACCGGCTGAAGCTCGGGCCGACGTTGTGGCACCGCGACTTCCACGACGCGGTGATCGTGGAATGCCCGGACGAGTCGTTGGTCGGCAAGACGTTCGGGGCCATCGCCGACGAGCGGCAGCTGCACCCGTTGGACGCGTTCCTGGATGTCTTGGTCGAGAACGGCGAGCGTAATGTCCGCTGGACCACCGTCGTGGCCAACCATCGTCCCGAGCAGCTCGACAAGCTCGCGGCCGAGCCCAGCGTGCACATGGGTTTCTCCGACGCCGGTGCACACCTGCGCAACATGGCTTTCTACAACTACCCGCTGAGGTTGCTGAAACGGGTGCTGGACGCCAACCGGGCCGGCCGGCCGTTCCTCAGCGTCGAGCGTGCGGTGTACCGGCTGACCGCGGAGGTGGCCGACTGGTTCGGCCTTGACGCGGGCACCCTGCGCACCGGGGATCGCGCGGACTTTGTGGTCATCGACCCGGTCGGTCTCGACAATTCGGTAGACGGCTATCACGAGGAAGCGGTGCCCTTCTACGGCGGCCTGCGGCGGATGGTCAACCGCAACGATGCTGCCGTCGTCGCCACCGGCGTCGGTGGCGAGATTGTCTACCGCGCAGGGGTTTTCCGCGATGGTTATGGTGAAACGGTGAAATCGGGCCGGTTCCTGCGAGCGGCCAGACACTCCGGCGCGTCACACGCGCCAGCGCGGCTCTGACGTGGCCCGGACCCAACAGCAGCGTCGGGACGAGACCGTCGCCCGGCTGCTGGACGCCAGCATCGCCACCATCGTCGAGATCGGGTATGCCCGGGCTTCGGCAGCGGTGATCACCAAGCGTGCGCAGGTGTCCGAAGGTGCGCTGTTTCGCCACTTTCCCACCATGGGTGACTTCATGGCAGCCACCGCTTACGAGGTGCTGCGCCGCCAGCTGGACCTGTTCACCGAGCGGGTTGGCGAGATACCTGCCGACCGACCGGCGTGGGCGGCGGTGCTGACGATTCTGCGAGACATCACCGCCACGTCCACCAACGCTGTGCTCTACGAGCTGATGGTGGCGGCACGCACCGACGGAAAGCTCCGCGCCACCTTGCAGCAAGTGCTCGATCAGTACCGGACAAAGATTTTGGACACGGCGCGGGTACTGCCCGGAGCTGACGAAGTACCCCGGGAAATGTTTCCGGTCATCGTGGCGGTTTTGGCCAACACTTTCGACGGCGCTGCACTGATGCGAACGGTGCTGCCACAACCCGACATCGAAGATCAGCGCATTCCGCTGTTGAGCGCTCTGCTCAGCGCAATGCAGGGTCAGCCGTTTTGCAGCTTGCTCAGTGCATCGTCGAACGTGCGGTAGAGCGGAAGGACTTCGTCGAGACCCATCAGGGTCAGCGGCCGGTAGGTGGCGGGGCCGTCGGCGACCACCGCGAAGCCCCGCGAGTGGTCAGCTTCGCTGTGGGTTGCCATCAAGACGCTCATTCCCGCCGACGCGAGGAAGTCGACTTTGGACAGGTCGATGATCAATCCGGCAGGATTCTTGGCCAGCGCGGCATCGATCGCCTCGGTCAGCCATGGAGCGCTGAGCATGTCAACGCTTCCGCCCACAGATACCACCACAAGACGATCGGTCCACGACTCTTCGACTGTGAAGTCGCCGTTGCGTGGCTGCAGATGAAAACGCGGTGAAGCTTCGTCATGCTCGGCCATCGTTGACCCTCTGTTCCTGGCTTTCTCGCGCGCAGTGATCGGTCTCGGAGAAGACCGGCGCGTTCTGGTGAGGGCTGGATGCTCAACCCGTTTTGGGTGGCGTCGACGGGCGTCAACACGAATCCGTGTGAGCCTGATTCGACCATTGCGGGACAGGACGCCACGGCAGTGAAAGCCTAACTCAGCGGGCAGACGACCACCACGGGCGGATGCTTCGCACGCAGATGTTACAGGGTGCCGATGGCGGCGTGCTGGCCGAGCGCGAAGCCCCAGTCGAGCAGGCTGGCCGCCTGGTCCCAGTACGTCGGACCGCCCTCATGCACCAGCCCGTACATCATGGCGATCACCAAGCGACGACCGTCGCGCGCGGCGGCGCCGACGAAGGTCTTGCGGGCGGCGTCGGTGTAGCCGGTCTTGCCGCCAATGGCGCCGGGGTACCGCTGCAGTAGCTCATCCTGGTTGAAGATCTGGTGGTCAGGGCCGTCACCGGGAAACATCGCCGACGGTTCCGCGGTGATCTGCGCGAACACCGGCTCGGCCATCGCTGCGCGGAAGATGACGGCCAGGTCGCGTGCGGTGGAAGCGCCCGAGCCGCCGGGCCCATCCAGACCGGACGGTGTCACCGCCTGCGTGCTCGTCGCGCCCAGCGCCGCGGCCTTCGCGTTCATGGCGGCCACTGCTGCCTGCTGACCACCAAGCAGGTGTGCCAGCGTGTTGGCGGCGTCGTTCCCCGACACCAGCAGCAAGCCCTCGAGCAGTTGACGGGCGGTGTAGGTGCGGCCCGCTTTGACGCCGGCACAGCTGCACTCAACCGACGCGTCGGTACCGTCGGCGACGACCGTGTCGTCCAGACCTACGTGATCCAGCGCTGCCAGCGCCAGTAACACTTTGATCGTGCTGGCCGGGGGATGGGGCACGCTCTGATCGCGGCCGGCCAGCACCTGACCGCTGTCGAGGTCGGCGACAATCCACGCTTGAGCCGGCCCATCGGGGATCGGCACCGAGCCGACTGGCTGCACGTCGGTGTCGGCCGCTGCCATCCCGGCACTGAATGCGATCGCGCAGGCGACAGCGGCGAGGTAGGCCGCCGATGCAGTGATGAGGTTCCGCATGGCCGGTCACAATAGCCCAGGAGGATCGGGGCTACGACCGAAGTGTTGAATCGACCCATGTTGAGCCAGGGCGAGATTTCCGACCGGTTGGAGATCCAACAATTGTTGGTGAATTACTCGACCGCCATCGACCAGCGCCGATTCGACGACCTCGACAACGTCTTCACCGCCAATGCCTATATCGACTACCGGGCTATGGGCGGCATCGAAGGCAGGTTCCCGGAGGTCAAAGCCTGGCTGGCTGAGGTGCTGCCCGGATTCGCCAACTACGCGCACATGCTCGGCCTGCCGTCGATTCAGTTGGCCGGTGATTGCGCGACCGCACGCACGTTCTGCTTCAACCCAATGGTGTTCGGCGGCGCTGAGCCCACCGAGTCGACGTCCGAGTCGACGTCCGAGAAGCCCACAACGATGCTGCTGGGGCTGTGGTACGACGACGAGTTCCGTCGCACCCCCGACGGTTGGCGGATGAGCCGGCGAGCCGAGACCAGATGCTTCGACCGCTGACGCCGTCTGCGACGCCGCCCTGATCGACGGATTTTCACTGCACAGCCGCGTTGTGGCACAATCGGCGGCTGTCCGCCCCGCGACCCGCTTCCGCCGGAGTGCTCGCGCCGCCGGTCACACACGCGAGGCAAAACCGGGTCCAGACGCCCCGTCCGGGCCGCTGAATTGCAGCGTGACACCTACAGGAGAAGTCGCTCAACCATGGCCGTCAAAATCAAGCTCACCCGGCTCGGCAAAATCCGCAATCCCCAGTACCGCATCGCTGTCGCTGACGCACGCACGCGCCGCGATGGCCGCTCGATTGAGGTCATCGGCCGCTACCACCCCAAGGAAGAGCCGAGCCTGATCGAGATCGATTCGGAACGGGCCCAGTACTGGCTGTCCGTGGGAGCCCAGCCGACTGAGCCGGTGCTGAAGCTGCTGAAAATCACCGGCGACTGGCAGAAATTCAAAGGCATGCCCGGCGCCGAGGGCAGATTAAAAGTGGCCGAGCCCAAGCCCAGCAAGCTCGAGCTGTTCAACGCCGCACTGGCCGCCGCCGACGGTGCGCCCAGCACCGAGGCGACTACTCCGAAGAAAAAGGCGCCCGCGAAGAAAGCTCCGGTCAAAAAGGCCGACACCGACCAAGCTGCCGAGCCGGCTCAGACCGCCGGCGAGCAGGCTGAGCCCGCGGCCGAGAGCTGACCGGGGCCATGAGCACTGTCGTCGTCGACGCCGTCGAACATCTGGTCCGCGGGATCGTCGATAACCCGGACGACGTGCGGGTCGACATGGTGACCAGTCGACGCGGTCGCACCGTCGAAGTGCACGTTCATCCAGAAGACCTCGGCAAGGTGATCGGTCGCGGGGGACGCACCGCCACGGCGTTGCGCACCCTGGTGGCCGGCATCGGCGGTCGCGGCATCCGCGTCGACGTGGTGGACACCGACCAGTAGCGGAACATCGCCGTGGGGCTGCCATGGAATTGACAATCGGGCGCGTGGTCAAAGCGCACGGCGTCACCGGTGAGGTTGTCGTCGAAGTCCGCACCGACGATCCGGACCGCCGCTTTGCGCCCGGGATCACGTTGCGAGCCAAACAGTCTGGCGAATCGGGGCCGGGTCGCGACTATGTCGTCGAGACAGTTCGCGATCACGGCAACCGGCTGCTGCTGCGGTTGGCCGGGATCGCCGACCGGGACGGTGCCGATGCATTGCGGGGCAGGCTGTTCGTCATCGACTCCAAGGACCTGCCGCCGATCGACGACCCCGACGAGTACTACGACCACCAGTTGGAAGGCCTGCGGGTGCGTACCACCTCAGGCCAGGACATCGGCGCCGTCGCCGAGGTTCTGCACACCGCAGCCGGTGAACTGCTGGCGGTCAAGGCCGACGATGGCCGGGAAGAACTGCTGGTGCCGTTCTTCAGTGCGATCGTGACCGCGGTGTCGCTCAAGGACGGCACCGTCGAGATCGACCCTCCGGAGGGCCTGCTCGATCTGGGCCGGGGGTAGCGAACTGCCATGCGAATCGACGTGGTCACCATCTTCCCGGCCTATCTGGCTCCGCTGCGAGAGTCATTGCCGGGCAAAGCAATCGAATCGGGCCTGGTCGAGCTGCTGGTGCATGATCTGCGGCGCTGGACACACGATGTGCACCGGTCAGTCGACGACGCGCCGTACGGTGGTGGGCCCGGGATGGTCATGCGGGCGCCGGTGTGGGGCGCAGCGCTTGACGAAATCTGCTCTGAACAAACACTTCTGGTGATGCCGACGCCCGCAGGTGCGCTGTTCGCCCAGGCCGATGCGCAGCGTTGGAGCAATGAGCCACATCTGGTGTTCGCCTGCGGGCGATACGAGGGCATCGACCAACGGGTCATCGAGGACGCCCGCCGGCGGATGCGGGTGGAGGAGGTGTCGATCGGTGATTACGTGCTGCCGGGCGGGGAGTCGGCTGCGCTGGTGATGATCGAGGCGGTGCTTCGTCTGCTGCCCGGTGTGCTGGGCAACCCGGCTTCGTTGCAGGAGGATTCGCACTCCTCTCGGCTGGCGGGGTTGCTGGAAGGGCCTAGCTACACCCGGCCACCGAGCTGGCGGGGCCTCGACGTGCCCGAGGTTCTGCTGTCCGGCGACCATGCCCGAATCACAGCCTGGCGCGAACAGGCTGCCCGGCAACGCACCCGGGAGCGGCGTCCGGATCTCTGCGCGGAGTGAACAGCCTGCCGGACGCTCAAATCCGGCCGCTGGGGAACATCGTCTCGACTGCCTTGGTGATGGTTGCGCGTGCGGTCGCGTCGTCTGAGGGCTGCAAATCCTCGACAACCATGATGTAGCGCCGGTCGGCGCCGATCACTCCGGTCGACAAATGCATCCAGTCCTCGTCGATGCAGCACATCCAGCCCTGTTTGACCGCGACCGGTTCGGCAGGAAGGCCGTCCGGAATACCGAAGCGTTGCGGATATCCGTCGGCTCCGTTCGTCGTGGCCTGGGCGAGGTTGTCGATGATGGTGGTCGCCCGCTCCGGCGGGAGGCCACCGGACCCGTCCAGCAGCATCCGGTAGTAGCGGATGAGGTCGGCGGGCGTGCTGATCGTGTTCCACCACCGCCCGTCGCTGGGCGGCGCCGTGCCGGTCAACCCGTACCGACCCGCCACTTCGGTGATGATGGCGTCGCCGCCCAGCTGAGCCCAGAACTGTTCGGCGGCACCGTCGTCGGAGGAGCGCAGCATGCCGTCCAGCGCGGTGCGATCTTCTGCGGAGAGCGTGGCGCCCTGGGCCTCGCGCAGCAGCAGCTCGTCGGCGATGAATAGCTTGGCCACCGAAGCGATCCCCGGGATCTGTTCATTGCCGTTGGCCACCAGTTGGTTGGTGACCCGGTCGAACACCGCAACCGCGATGGTGGCGCCCTCGGCTGCAGCCTGGGCGGTGGCCTGCTGAATACGGGCGGGCAGCTCGCCCAGTCCGGAGGGCGTCGGCTCAGGCGGACGAATCGCCTGCGCCAGCCGGGTGACCGCTGCGGAGCGCGTCGACATCGGCTTGGCGCCGGAAGCGCCGTAAACCTTCGCTTCGCAGGCCGCCACCAGCATCGTCACCACCGTTACGGTGGCGACGATCAGCGTCGGCGGCCGCGGTGACATGCCCCTCCTTGATGTTGTTAGCTGCTGGAAGATCCGGGGCCCGCTGCGCTGCTGTCCGCCCGTCGCATCAGGGTAGTGCGGCTTCAGCGGATCCGTACGGCCGAGACCCTGCTTGTGCAGTCATATGAAACCACTCGCTGAGCTGATCGGTGGCTAGCGGTGCGCGGTGATTTGCTGTGATTTCGCTGCGTGAGCGGCGTCTGGCACAATGGAGCAGTTGTCTGTCGCGCCCGCCTGCTGCGGGATGCACCACATGCCCGAATAAATCGGCTGGGTGACCGCGCCGTTGGCGTAGGTCGCTGCCCGCAGCCGCGACCGCGAGGAAGTGTCTTTCCAAGATGAACACGTTGGACTTCGTCGACAAGGCGTCGCTGCGCGACGACATCCCGACCTTCAGCCCCGGCGACACCCTCAACGTGCACGTCAAAGTGATCGAGGGCGCCAAGGAGCGCATCCAGGTCTTCAAGGGTGTGGTGATCCGCCGGCAGGGTGGCGGCGTCCGCGAGACGTTCACGGTACGCAAGGAGAGCTACGGCGTCGGCGTCGAACGGACGTTCCCGGTGCATTCGCCCAATATCGACCACCTCGAGGTGGTGACCCGCGGTGACGTTCGCCGCGCGAAGCTGTACTACCTGCGTGAGCTGCGCGGCAAGAAAGCCAAGATCAAAGAGAAGCGCTGACCGGCGCTGCGGCCGCGCCCTCACCCGGCGTCCTTGAACGCCCGGCCGCTTCTCATCGCTGAGGCGCGCTCTGCATCGTCGCCGGGCGTGGCTACGCTTGGCTCGTGACTGACACCACGGACTCGTCGCCTGAACCCAAACCCGATGCTGGTCCGTCGGAGCCCAACCTCGCCACCCGCCGGCCGGCCAATCCCAATCAGGCCGTCGCCGAGGCTGAGGAACCAGTCACTGAACCACCTGACAAGAAACGCGGCGCGCTCAGGGAAACGGCGATCCTTGCGGTAATTGCGGTGGTGCTCTATTACGTCATGCTGACCTTCGTGGCGCGGCCTTATCTGATTCCGTCGGAATCCATGGAGCCCACGTTGCACGGATGCGCGGGCTGCGTCGGCGACCGAATCCTGGTCGACAAGATCACTTACCGTTTCACCTCGCCGCAGCCCGGTGACGTCATCGTCTTCAAGGGCCCGCCGCCCTGGGACATCGGATACAAATCGATCCGGTCGCACAACGCCGCGGTGCGCACCGTGCAGAACGCGCTATCATTCGTCGGCTTCGTGCCACCTGACGAGAACGACCTGGTCAAGCGGGTGATCGCGGTGGGCGGCCAAGCGGTGCAATGTCGCGCTGCCACCGGTTTGACCGTCGACGGCAAGCGATTGAGCGAGCCGTATCTGAATCCGTCGACGATGATGGCCGACCCGGCGATCTATCCCTGCCTGGGCACCGAATTCGGTCCGGTCGTTGTTCCGAAGGGTCGACTGTGGGTGATGGGCGATAACCGCACCCATTCGGCGGACTCTCGCGCGCACTGCACCAGCATCCCCGACGACGCGCTCAAGGGCCTGCTGTGCACCGGCGACCCGGCGGCGGGCACAGTGCCGGTCGGCAACGTCATCGGCAAGGCACGGCTCATCGTCTGGCCGCCGTCACGTTGGCGTGGTGTGGGATCGGTAAATCCGCAACAAGGTCATTAGCCGTGGTCGCGACGTGGCCGCCGCGGACGGTGATCCGCAAAGCTTCGGGTTTGCGCACGTTGGAGTCAGCGCTGTACCGCAGCGGTCTGGGCCCGGTTGCCGGGGTGGACGAGGTGGGCCGCGGCGCTTGTGCGGGACCGCTGGTGGTGGCGGCCTGCGTGTTGGGGCCGGGCCGGTTGTCGAGTTTGGCGTTACTGGACGACTCGAAGAAGTTGACTGAGAAGGCGCGCGAGAAGCTGTTCCCGCTGATCCGCCGGTTTGCGCTGGCCTACCACGTGGTGTTCATCCCGTCGGTCGAGGTGGACCGGCGCGGGGTGCATATAGCCAACATCGAGGGCATGCGCCGGGCGGTGGCGGGCCTGTCGGTACGTCCCGGCTATGTGCTCAGCGACGGATTCCGCGTTCCGGGACTGCCGATGCCGTCGCTGCCGGTCATCGGTGGCGACGCGGCGGCGGCATGTATCGCCGCGGCGAGCGTGCTTGCCAAGGTGAGCCGGGACCGGATGATGGTGGCGATGGACGCTGATCTCCCCGGCTACGGCTTCGCCGAGCACAAGGGTTACAGCACACCGGCGCATTCCGCGGCACTCACCGACCTCGGCCCGTCCCCGCAGCACCGTTACTCGTTCATCAACGTCCGGCGGGTGGCAACTGGCTCGGGCACCCGGGTGGTGGCCGAGTGTCAACCGTCCCCACCGGGTCAGGATGGCGAGTGCGGGTGGGGAAAGATGAGGGCTGGCCCGGCGACGATGCAGAGCGCGCAGCGCGATGAGGAGGAGCCGGGCAGTTGGGCCGGCCCGGCGACGATGCAGAGCGCGCAGCGCGATGAGGAGGAGCCGGGCAATTGGGCCGCGTTGATCGGCGAGGAGGACGGCTGACGAGATGAGTGCCGAGGATCTCGAAAAGTATGAGACCGAGATGGAGCTCTCGCTGTACCGCGAATACAAGGACATCGTGGGGCAGTTCAGCTATGTCGTGGAGACGGAGCGCCGGTTCTATCTGGCCAACAGTGTCGAAATGGTGCCGCGCAACGCCGACGGAGAGGTGTACTTCGAGTTGCGCCTGGCCGATGCGTGGGTGTGGGACATGTACCGCCCCGCCCGATTCGTCAAGCAGGTACGCGTGATCACGTTCAAAGACGTCAACATCGAAGAGGTCGAGAAGCCCGAGCTGCGGCTGCCCGAGTAGCCGGGCGCTAGACGCCGACGGCGCGCTCCAGGTCTTTTAGTGCCGCCTCGAGATGTCCGAGCATGCGCTGCATGTGCGGGACGTCGCCGCGGGAGGCAACCAGGCCGAAGTCGAGGTTGTCGGCGTTGTTGGCGACCGTGATGTTGACCGCCTGACCGTCCAGCGCAATCGACAGTGGGTAGTTGCCGACCAGCGGCGTACCGCGCCAGTACAGCTGTTCATGAGCACCCGGCACGTTGGAGATCACGATGTTGAACGGCGGCGGGGCGGTGCGGATGAAACCCGGAATCATTCCGAGGAACAGCCCGCCGACGACCGTTGCCGACAGCGCGAGCTGCTCGACCTGCGGCAACTCGATGAACACCTTCTTGGTGTCACTGATCGACTCGGTGACCGCCTGCAGACGTTTCGCGGGGTCTTCGATGTGGGTGCCCAGGTTGCACAACACCGCGCCGACCGCGTTTCCGCCGCCGCCGTCCTCCTTGCGCAGACTGACCGGAACCATGGCGATCAGCGGGGTGTCGGGAAGCGCGTTCTGGTCGAGCAGGTAGGCGCGCAAGGCGCCTGCGGACATCGCCAGGACGACGTCGTTGACGGTGATGCCGGCGGCGTTCTTCACCGCCTTGATCCGGTCCAGCGAATAAGACTGCGCCGCGACCCGCCGGGCACCGCCGATCCGGACGTTGAACATCGTCTTGGGTGCCCGGAACGGCAACGTGATTTGTTGCTCGAGCAGCGCCGCGCGGGCCAGGTTCAACGTCGACGGCCCCAGCGATGCCGCAGCACCGACAGTGTCGGTCAACCTCTGGAAGATGGACGGCCCCCCGCCGCTGCTCTTGTGGTGCTTGCGCGGCTTGAGCGCCCACGGCACCCGGACCTCGTCGTCGTCAGGATCGGTGGTGAACGCCCGTTGCATCATCTTCATCGCCGACACCCCGTCGAGCAGCGAATGATGAAACTTGGTGTACACCGCGTAGCGACCGTCGTTGAGACCTTCGATGAGGTGTGCTTCCCACAGCGGACGGTGGCGATCGAGCAGATTGCCGTGCAGCCGAGAGACCAGTTCCAACAGGTCGCGCACCCGGCCGGGACTGGGCAGAGCGGATCGGCGGAAGTGATAGTCGAGCTCGACTTCCTTGTCCACCGACCACGCCACGTTGGTCAGCGGACCGAAAAACGCCGGATGTTTACGGAACAGCGGCTGGACGTCGGTCTGGGCCACCATCGCTTCGTAAGACTCGCGCACGAAGTCTGGCCCGGCGTCTTCTGGCGGCTGGTAGAGCTGCAGCGCGCCGACATGCATGGGGCGTTCGCGCGATTCGCCGAGCAAAAACATCGAATCGGCCGGTGGCATCAGCTCCATGAGTTTCTCCCATGCTAGGTTCTTTCCTCTTCTGTATCCCAATCCAGCCTGCCTCACACCTGATCTGTTGCGGGCACGTTTCGCGGCCGGGCATCGCGGGAAGCTTTCGCGGATGGGACTCAGCATCGCTGTGACCGGTCCGACCGGTGAGATAGGTAAAGCGGCCGTGACGGCGCTGGAGCACGAACCGGCGGTCGAGAAGATCGTCGGGATGGCTCGCCGGCCGTTCGACACGTCAACGCTGGGTTGGACCAAGACGGTGTACCAGCAGGGCGACATCACCGACCGCGAGGCGGTCGACGCGCTGGTCGCCGACGTCGATGTGGTGGTCCACCTCGCGTTCATCATCATGGGCTCACGCGAGGAAAGCGCCCGCGTCAACCTGGAGGGCACCCGGAACGTGTTCGAGGCGACGGTAGCCGCGCAGCGGCCCAGGCGTCTGGTGTACACCTCGTCGGTCGCGGCGTACGGCTACTACCCGGACAATCCGACACCGCTGACCGAGGACGTGCCGGCGCGCGGATCGGCTGAGCACTACTACTCCGAGCAGAAGGCGGCGTGCGAAGCGACGCTGTCGGACGTCACCGACGGCTCCTCGCTGGAAGTGTTCATCCTGCGGCCGTGCATCGTAGCCGGACCCAAAGCGCAGATGATGGCCGACGCGATGCCGTGGAACAAGTTGCCTGCACCGGTGCGCGCGGTGGTCAAGGCCATCCCGGCACTGAAGCCGGTGGTGCCTGATCCAGGCGTCCCGATGCAGCTCGTGCATCACGACGACGTCGCGTCCGCAATCGCGCTGGCCGCTACGGCACCGGCGCCCCCCGGGGCTTACAACATCGCCGGCGAAGGATTGATCACCTTGTCGGATGTGGCAAAAGCGCTGGGTGGTCGGCCGGTTCGGGTGCCGGCCGCGGCTGCTTCCGCGGCGTCGGAGGCGATTACGCGGCTGCCCTACGTCCCGTCGGCGCTGGAATGGCTGCACGCCGGGCGGACATCGGTGGTGATGGACACCAGTAAGGCGAAGACGCAACTGGGCTGGCGGCCCATCCACTCCTCGGCGGAGACGTTGGCCGCGCTGGCCGAGGCCCTTTGAGGCTGCTCCTTAAACCAGTTCGCCGAGTTCGCCGAGTTGGCCGCGCTGTTCGATGACCTGTCGCGCGACGTCCGCCAGCTTGATGTTCAGGTGCTGGGAGTGGCGACGCAGTGTGGCGAACGCCTCTTCCTCGGAGTATCCGTGCAACATCATCAACATGCCGAGGGCCTTGCCGATCTCACGGTTGCTGACCAGCCCCTGTCGCATGGTGGCGGCGTCTTCACCATTCGCGACTGCGTTGATGGCGACGCTGGCGAATGCGGCCAACACGATGGCCTGCCCGGCCGACTCGTCGTCGAAGGCGTTGGGAGTGTCGCTGAATAGGTTCAGCGCAGCGGTCTTGCGTCGATTTACCAAGAGTCGAAAGCCCATGACACCGCGCACCGGCGTGTCTTCGATCAACAGGGCAGCCAGCTGCGGCCACTGACAGTTGGTGGTGATGTCCGTGTCGATCTGAGGGTTTTCCTCCTCGATCGCGTCGACGCACGGACCGTCGCAGGTGCTGCGTTCGAAGTCGTCGATACGCTGGGCGATTTTGTCGGTGGCAGCCACCGTCACGTAATTGCCGTTCCGGCGCACGAGCAGACTGGCGTGGTGGCAGCCGGAGACCACCAGCGTCGCGGCGATGCAGATCGCGGCGTACACCTCGGCGGGATCACTGCCCTGGTAGATGATCTCGGCAAGCGCGGCGAACACGGTCGCCGGGTCCGCAGTCTCGGCACCCGGCACTGCCCGGCCGCTGCCGCCGTTCGCTTCGTCCGCCACCGCATACCTCACTTCAGGCGTTCTATCGGGTGCCTGCCCGACGGGCTATCGGCCTACTATCGTCACCAATGCGGTTGCCGTCAACGTGCGCCTGCCGCGCAGGCGGTCACAACGGGAAGCGATTCTCACCGCGGTCTCTCATCGGCGTTCGTCAGCGCGTGCCCGTTTTGAACTCCTGGTGCAGTGGATCGGTCTCCCGCGACGGGTCGCGGGCTGTGGACCGTCTCGCGGCTGGGGATAACTGATTGGCCAGCCGTGGAATCGGCTCGGCGGGTGGCTGCAGTTGTCGGCCCGGCCCCGCAAGGTGGCCGCATGACGACGTTGACGCGGGGTGAACTCGGTGCGCTTGGCGAGCAGGTGGCCACCGACCATCTGACCGGCCTGGGATTGACGATCCTCAGCCGCAACTGGCGCTGCCGGTACGGCGAATTGGACCTGGTGGCCGGCGACCCCACCACCAACACGGTGGTGTTCGTCGAGGTCAAAACGCGAACCGGGGACGGGTTCGGTGGGCTCGCTCAGGCAGTCACCGGGCAGAAGGTACGCCGGCTGCGTCGGCTCGCCGCCCTCTGGCTGGCCGCCCAGAACGGCAGCTGGTCAGGCGTGCGGATCGACGTCATAGGAATACGGCTGGGCCGGCGCCGCACGCCGGAGGTCATCCATGTGCAGGGAGTCGGCTGATGGCGTTGGGGCGGGCCTTTTCCGTCGCGGTGCGCGGCCTGGACGGCCAGATCGTGGAGATCGAGGCCGACATCACCTCCGGCCTGCCCGGCGTGCACTTGGTCGGTCTGCCCGACGCCGCCTTGCAGGAATCGCGAGACCGCGTCCGTGCGGCGATCACCAACTGCAACAACAAGTGGCCAATGTCGCGGCTGACGCTGGCGCTGTCGCCGGCGACGCTGCGGAAAGTCGGTTCCGTCTACGACCTGGCCTTAGCCGCTGCGGTGTTGTCCGCCCAGCGCAAAACACCCTGGCGACAGTTGGAAACCGTTGTGCTGCTGGGCGAACTGGCTCTTGACGGGCGAGTGCGGCCAGTGCGCGGTGTGCTGCCGGCTGTATTGGCGGCCAAGGACGGCGGATGGTCGGAGGTGGTGGTGCCGGTCGAGAATCTGCCCGAGGCGGGCCTGGTTGACGGCATCAGGGTCCTGGGTGTGCGCAGCCTCGCTCAACTGCAGGGCTGGCTCGGCGGCTCCGCACGGCTCCCGGAACCGGACACCGCGGTGCCTCCTGCCGCCGAGCCGTCGGCGGACCTGGCCGACGTGGTCGGCCAGTCGCAGGCCCGGTTCGCGGTCGAGGTCGCCGCTGCCGGCGCCCACCATCTCATGCTGACCGGACCGCCAGGTGTCGGCAAAACCATGTTGGCGCAACGCCTTCCGGGGCTGCTGCCACCGCTGTCGGACAGCGAAGCGTTGGAGGTCACGGCCATACACTCGGTGGCCGGTCTGCTTTCGGACGCCACGCCGTTGATCACCAGGCCGCCGTTCGTGGCACCGCACCACAGCTCCAGCGTCGCCGCACTGGTCGGTGGCGGCTCGGGGATGGCCCGACCGGGCGCGGTGAGCCGGGCCCACCGGGGAGTGCTGTTCCTTGACGAGTGCGCCGAGATCGGTGTCAGCGCACTGGAAGCACTACGAACTCCGCTGGAGGACGGCGAAATCCGCCTGGCCCGTCGCGACGGAGTGGCACGTTATCCGGCGCGATTTCAGCTGGTGATGGCCGCAAACCCGTGCCCGTGTGCACCGGCAGATCCCCGCGACTGCATCTGCAAGCCGATGGCCAAACGCAGATACCTCGGTCGGTTGTCCGGGCCGCTGCTCGACCGTGTCGACTTGCGGGTGCAGATGCATCCGGTACGGCTCACTGCTTTTGCCACCGCCGAGGCCGAGCCGACCGCTGAGGTGCGCAGCAGGGTGGCGCAGGCCCGGGACGCCGCCGCGCAGCGTTGGCTTCCGCACGGTTTCCGCACCAACGCCGAGGTCAGCGGCACCCTGTTGCGGCGGAAGTTTCGGCCGTCCGCGGCGGCGATGGAGCCGCTGCGCGCCGCACTGGATCGGGGGCTGTTGAGCATCCGCGGCGTGGACCGCTCGTTGCGGGTTGCGTGGACGCTGTGTGATCTGGCAGGTCGCCCGTCGCCGGGACGTGACGAGGTCGCATCGGCGTTGAGCTTTCGGCAGATGGGAGCCGACCGGTGACCACCGTCGAGCAGCGTGCATGGGCCTACCTGTCACGGGTGGTCGAACCGCCGTGCGGCGAACTGGCGACACTGGTGCAACAAGTGGGTCCGGTGGACGCCGCCGAGCGGGTCCGACGCGGCCACATCGACGACGCGCTGGCCCGGCACACCGAAGCTCGACGTGAATTGCACTGTGCAGCGGAGGATCTGGACCTACTGGCCCGTCGCGGCGGCAGATTGATCACGCCCGGAGATGACGAGTGGCCGGTGCTGGCCTTTGCGGGCTTCGCCAGCGCCGCAGCCGTGGTCAAGCCGCAGGGCAGAGCGCCGATGGTGTTGTGGGCGCTGGGTCCGGCGCGGCTCGACGAGACCGCGCAGCGCGCCGCCGCCATCGTCGGGACCCGCGCGGCCACCTGCTACGGCGAGCAGGTGGCTGGTGACCTGGCGGCCGGCTTGGCCGAGCGCGACGTCGCGGTGATCTCCGGTGGCGCCTACGGCATCGACGGCGCGGCGCATCGGGCCGCGCTGGCATGCGAGGGAGTGACCGTCGCCGTCTTGGCCGGTGGTCTGGACATCCCGTACCCGGCGGGGCACTCGGCGCTGCTGCACCGCATCGGCGCCGACGGCTTGGTGGTCACTGAGTACCCGCCCGGTGTGCGGCCGGCGCGGCACCGATTCTTGACCCGCAATCGCCTGGTGGCGGCGCTGGCGGGGGCGGCGGTGGTGGTGGAGGCCGGTCTGCGCAGCGGTGCGGCGAACACCGCGGCCTGGGCCCGGGCCCTGGGCCGTGTGGTCGGCGCGGTGCCCGGGCCGGTCACCTCGTCGGCGTCGGCGGGTTGTCATGTCCTGCTGCGTGACGGCGCCGAGCTGGTGACCCGCGCAGAGGACATCGTCGAGTTCGTGGGCCGAATCGGCGAACTGGCGCCTGAGGAGGCCCACCCGACGACCATCCTGGACGGGCTCAGCGACGCCGAGCGGCGCGTGTATGAGGCGCTGCCGGGCCGCGGCGTCGCCACGGTCGAGGAGATCGCCGTCGCCGCCGGCGTCTCGACGGGGCACGTCCTCGGCCCGTTGGCGATGTTGGAGGTAGCAGGTCTCACGGAGCGCCGCGACGGTCAGTGGCGCATTGTTCGGCGACGGGCGGGCGCCCGTGGACGCCTCGGATAATCGCGGGAGTCCGAGCAGACTGCGAAGCTTTTCAGGAGATATCGTGGCCGGTCGACCACTGCACACCTTCGAGGTGTTTATCCTCGATTGCCGCCACCACAGTTCGGGTTCGAGGGCTTTGACGGCCATGCGCAGGCGCTGATGTCGGTAGCGCTGGTGGAGCCTCCTCCGCCGAACACGCCGTAGGTGTCGCCGTGCGTCCCGGTGTAGGTGGCGCCGCCGGCTCCGCCCCAGCCACCTGAACTCACGACGGTCACCGCCCAGCCCTTGCCTTCGAGCGCGGTCTTGTACGAGTCCATAACGTCGGTCGGCGATCCGTTGACCAGGAAGTGCAGGTGGATGCCGTTATCGGGAATGGAATCCGGGCCATCGGTGCGCTGAGTGTTCCCCGGTGTGGGTATCAGCGATCGCAGTTGCGTTGCCGGGACCGGCGATGTGGTCTTGGTGGCCGAGTGTGAAGGACTGCTGCAAGCCGAGGCAACCATACCGACCGCCATCGCCGCGGCCATGAAGGGATAAGTGCTCCGGCTCATTAATCCTCCTCGTTTCATGCGCACCGTATCAACGGGGCAGATCCGCTCCGGCAGAAACGGGGTAAGTACCTCGATCCGGTCGGGCCGCCGCCTGGGGAACGTCCGGGCTCGCGCCGGGACGGGTGCTGGGCCCGGGGGCAATGCTGGAGGTGGCGCCCCTGACAGAGCATCACCGCGGCTGGTGGCGCATCGTCCGGCGTCCGGGGGCGGTGCTGGAACCCTCGTATAGTCGGCCGGGAGCCCGACAGCCAACGGGCCGTGGCCAGGGCAGGAGGGAACGTGGCGGGTCGACCAGTGCACACCTTTGAAGTGCTGGGCCGCGAAGAACTCACCCGGCACATGGTCAGGGTGGTGCTGGGCGGCAGCGGCTTCGACACGTTCAAGCCCAGCGAATTCACCGATTCCTACGTCAAGGTGGTGTTCGTCGCGGACGACGTCGACGTGGCCGGCTTAGCGCAGCCGTTGACGCTGGACAGCTTCAACGAGCTGCCCGCCGAACGCCGGCCCGTCGTTCGCACCCTGACCGTGCGTCGCGCCGACCCGGTGTCGCGTGAACTGGCACTCGACATCGTCACGCACGGAGAGCACGGCACCGCCGGAACATGGGCGGCAGCAGCGCAACCCGGCCAGCCGGTTTACCTGATGGGCCCGAGTGGTGCCTATGCCCCGGATCCGTCTGCCGACTGGCATCTGTTGGCGGGCGACGAGTCGGCGCTGCCGGCCATCAGCGTGGCCTTGGCGGCGCTGCCCGACGACGCGGTCGGCGAAGCATTCATCGAAGTCGCCGGACCTGAGGACGAGATTGCCCTCACCGTGCCGGAAGGTGTGCAGGTGCACTGGATATACCGCGGCGGACGTGCCGACCTGGTGCCGGAGGACCGGGCCGGCGACCACGCTCCGCTGATCGAAGCGGTGAAAACCGCTCCGTGGCTGCCCGGGCAGGTGCAGGTCTTCATCCACGGCGAAGCGCAGGCCGTGATGCACAACCTTCGTCCCTACATCCGCAAAGAACGCGCGGTGGAGGCCAAGTGGGCGTCCATCTCCGGTTACTGGCGGCGCGGTCGCACCGAAGAGACCTTCCGCCAGTGGAAGAAGGAGCTGGCGCAAGCCGAGGCGGGCGGCGCTCCGGACTGACCGCCTGCTGGCATCCTTGGCTGCATGGCCTACAGCGACTACCAGTTCGAGATCTATCTGCAGGGCCTCGGCGGGGTCGTGCCTACGATGCCCATCGCTTTCGCCGACCTGGAGGCGAAAGCCGCTGCGGCGATGCCGGCTTCGGTGTGGTCCTATGTCGCCGGCGGCGCCGGCGACGAACGCACCCAGCGGGCCAATTGCACTGCCTTCGAGCGCTGGGGGCTGTTGCCACGAATGTTCGTCGGCGCCACCGAGCGCGACCTGTCGGTGCAGCTGTTCGGGTTGACGCTGCCGTCGCCGATCTTCATGGCCCCGATCGGCGTGATCGGTATCTGCGCTCAGGACGGCCATGGCGACCTGGCCACGGCCCGCGCGGCGGCCCGCACCGGCGTCCCGATGGTGATGTCGACGCTGACCGCAGATCCGATGGAGGACGTCGTCGCTGAATTCGGCGACACGCCAGGGTTTTTCCAGCTCTACACGCCGCCCGACCGGGAACTGGCCGCCAGCCTGGTGCACCGGGCGGAGGCCGCCGGCGTCAAGGGCATCATCGTCACGCTCGACACCTGGACGCCCGGTTGGCGGCCGCGGGACCTGAGCACCGCCAACTTTCCGCAGCTACGCGGACACTGCCTGGCCAATTACACCAGCGACCCCGTCTTCCTCGCCGGCCTCGAACGGTCCCCGGAAGAGGATCCACAAGGCGTCGTGCGGCGCTGGACGCAGATCTTCGGCTCGTCGCTGACCTGGAACGACCTGCCGTGGCTGCGCTCGCTGACCAACATTGCCGCTGCTGCTCAAGGGAATCTGCCATCCCGACGATGCCCGGCGCGCCAAGGACGGCGGCGTCGACGGCATCTACTGCTCCAACCACGGCGGACGCCAGGCCAACGGCGGTTTGCCGGCGATCGAGTGCCTGCCCGGGGTGGTCGAGGCGGCCGACGGGTTGCCGGTGTTGTTCGACTCCGGTGTCCGTACCGGTTCGGACATCGTCAAGGCGCTGGCGTTGGGTGCCACGGCGGTCGGCGTCGGCCGCCCCTACGCCTACGGTCTGGCCCTCGACGGGGTCGACGGGATCGTGCACGTGCTGCGCTCGCTGCTGGCCGAAGCCGACCTGATCATGGCCATCGACGGCTATCCCACGCTGAAAGATCTCACCCCGGACACGTTGCGGCGCGTCGGCTGAACACCGTCGCGCAGGTTTGCGACGGTGGGGAAGTGGAGGCGATTCTCGACGAGTTCGACGAATTCTCTGGCGCTGCAGCGCGGCCGCTCAGCCCACACCCGTCGGGCATACCTGTCGGACCTGCGGTCGTTGTTCAGTTTTCTGGCCGAGCGTGCCCCGGACTCGGGCCTGCAGGCGCTGAGCCTGCCGCTGCTGCGGTCCTGGCTGGCCGTCGCGGCCGGTGCCGGGGCAGCGCGGACCACGCTGGCCCGCCGCACCTCGGCGGTCAAGGCGTTCAGTGCGTGGGCGGTGCGCCGCGGCCTGATCGCAGACGACCCCGCCGCGCGGCTGCAAACACCCAAGACGCGTCGCACGCTGCCGGCGGTGCTGCGCCAGGACCAGGCGCTGGCCGCTATGACCGCATCGAACCTCGGTGCGGAGCAAGGAGATCCGCTGGCGTTGCGGGACCGGTTGATCGTGGAAATGTTGTACGCCACCGGGATTCGGGTGAGCGAGCTATGCGGACTGGACGTCGACGACATCGACACCGCGCATCGAGTGGTGCGGGTGATCGGCAAAGGCGACAAGCCGCGCACTGCACCCTTCGGCGAGCCGGCCGCCGCCGCGCTGCAGGCGTGGCTGGCCGAGGGACGACCCGCGCTTGCCACCGCCGAGTCCGGCCCGGCGCTGCTGCTCGGCGCCCGCGGCCGGCGGCTCGACGTCCGACAGGCCCGCACCGTGGTGCATCAAACCGTCGCCGCGGTGCCCGGGGCGCCGGACATCGGGCCGCACGGACTGCGCCACAGCGCAGCCACCCACCTGCTCGAAGGTGGCGCCGACCTGCGCATCGTGCAGGAACTTCTCGGCCACGCCAGCCTGGCCACCACCCAGCTCTACACCCACGTCACCGTCGCCCGACTACGAGCGGTGCACGACCAAGCCCACCCCCGGGCCTGACGGGTATGGCTCGCGTGTCACAGCTGTCACGCAAGCCTCGGGATGAGGTGATACGCGTTGTGCCCGGCTCTGAGCGACGATGCGGTACGTCACCGGTACCTGGGCTTTCGCTCGGCCGCTATGCGGTTGTAGCGGAGTCGGATTGTCGCTCGAAGGCAGGCAACAAGCGGTGCGCCCCGGGAGCGGAGACTGTTGTGGCGATTGTTATCTGTGTTGCTTGGCTTACCCATGTAGCGGTTTGAGCCGGATCGGCGTCGCGGCCAGCAAGCCCAGCGGGTCGACATAGTCGGCCCGCGCCGCCGCCCCCCACATCGCGCCCCAGTGCAGGCACGCCGCGGCCGGACATCCTGGGTGCCCGGCCACCAGCTCGCCGATCACTGTCGAACTGTCCACCCGCTGCCCCGCCTGGACGCCGGCGCGCACGGGTTCGTAGCTGGTCCGCAAACCGCCCGGATGCGCCAATGACACCACCGGGCGACCGGCCAGTTGACCGGCGAACACCACGGTGGCCGTCCCGGCGGCGTAGACCCGTTGACCGGTCATTCCGGCCAAGTCGACGCCGCGGTGGCCGGCAGTCCAGTTCGGCTGGGGCGCGTCGAAGCCGCGCAGCACCGCCGGCGGGGGCCGCAACGGCCAGTTCAGCCGGACGTCGTCCGCTCGCGCCGGGGCGATGACCAGCAGCATCACCGCCGGTAGCATCGCGAAGAACCGCACCGGCTCAGTTCACCGCGGTGCCTGCGCCACCGCCAGACGTCACCGCGCCGCGCTGTGGACAAACCACCAGCTAGCGGCGTGTAAACTCAACCGCGCAGCTCGCCAAAGCGGGCTGACTTCGCGTGTCTGCTCACCGACCGGATGCCGCGCGGTCCCGCCAGATAACACAGGCGGGTCTGGCATCCCGCAGACACCAGGGCCCGGCATCAACCCGACGCCGGGCGGACAACCGGAAACAAGTAAGGCACTCGCATGGCCGTAGTAACCATGAAGCAGCTGCTGGACAGCGGCACCCACTTCGGGCATCAGACCCGACGCTGGAACCCCAAGATGAAGCGATTCATCTTCACCGACCGCAACGGCATCTACATCATCGACTTGCAGCAGACGCTCACGTTTATCGATAAGGCGTACGAATTCGTCAAAGAGACAGTCGCGCACGGCGGTTCGGTGCTGTTCGTCGGCACCAAGAAGCAGGCGCAAGAGTCCATTGCCGCCGAGGCCACCCGGGTCGGCATGCCGTATGTGAACCAGCGCTGGCTGGGCGGCATGCTCACCAACTTCGCCACGGTGCACAAGCGCCTGCAGCGCCTCAAGGAACTCGAGGCGATGGAGCAGACCGGCGGCTTCGAGGGCCGCACCAAGAAGGAGATCCTGGGCCTGACCCGGGAGAAGAACAAGCTGGAACGCAGCCTGGGCGGCATCCGCGACATGAACAAGGTGCCCTCGGCGGTCTGGGTCGTCGACACCAATAAGGAGCACATCGCCGTCGGCGAGGCCCGCAAGCTGGGCATCCCGGTCATCGCGATATTGGACACCAACTGTGATCCCGACCAGGTCGACTACCCGATCCCGGGTAACGACGACGCCATCCGCTCAGCCGCGTTGCTGACCAAGGTCATCGCCTCCGCGGTCGCCGAAGGCCTGCAGGCCCGCGCCGGGTTGGGGCGTGGCGACGGTAAGCCCGAAGCCGAAGCCGCCGAGCCGTTGGCCGAATGGGAGCAGGAGCTGCTGGCGGCGGCGACAGCAAGTGCCCCCACCGAAGCCGCTGCGGGTGCGACCGAATCAACCACAGACGCTTCCTAGGAAAGGCTGACCATTGGCGAACTTCACCGCTGCCGACGTCAAGCGGCTGCGCGAGGTGACCGGCGCCGGCATGCTCGACTGCAAGAACGCGCTGGCCGACAGTGACGGCGACTTCGACAAGGCCGTGGAGGTGCTGCGCATCAAGGGTGCTAAGGACGTCGGCAAACGCGCCGAGCGCGCCACCGCCGAGGGCCTCGTGGCCGCTAAGGACGGCGCGCTGATCGAACTGAACTCCGAGACTGACTTCGTCGCCAAAAACGCCGAATTCCAGGATTTGGCCGACAAAATTGTCTCGGCTGCCGCGGCGTCGAAAGCAACCGATCTCGATGCGCTCAAAGCTTCCCCAATTTCCGGCGAGTCGGCGGGTACGACCGTCGAGCAGGCCATCGGCGACTTGTCGGCCAAGATCGGCGAGAAGCTGGAGTTGCGTCGTGTCGCGTTCTTCGGCGGCACCGTCGAAACCTACCTGCACAAGCGGGCCGCCGACTTGCCGCCGGCCGTCGGTGTGCTGGTCGAGTACGAAGGTTCCAACGCCGAGGCCGCCCACGCCGTCGCGCTGCAGATCGCCGCGCTCAAAGCGCGGTACCTGAGCCGCGACGACGTGCCCGAAGATGTGATCGCCAACGAGCGCCGCATCGCCGAGGAGACCTCCCGTAACGAGGGCAAGCCGGAGCAGGCGTTGCCCAAGATCGTCGAGGGCCGGCTGAACGGCTTCTTGAAGGACGTCGTGCTGCTCGAGCAGCCGTCGGTGTCCGATGGCAAGAAGACCGTCAAGGCGTTGCTCGACGAGGCCGGTGTGAAAGTGACTCGGTTCGTCCGGTTCGAGGTAGGCCAGGCCTGACGCGTCCGGGAGAGCGCGACATGCAACCCATGCACGCCTTCGGCGACGACGCGCTCGGGGACCTCGACGCGGTCGGGGTCGCCGAGGCCGTCCGGACCGGTCAGGTATCGGCGGCTGAGGTGGTCGAGGCTGCGATCGCCCGCACCGAAGCCGTCAACCCTGCGCTCAACGGCGTGGCCTACCAGGCGTTCGACCGCGCGCGCGCCGAGGCCGCAGCACCGTCTGGGCGGGGCAGCTTCAGCGGCGTGCCCACTTTCATCAAGGACAACGTCGACGTGGCGGGCATGCCGACGATGCAGGGCACGGACGCCTGGCAACCTCGCCCGGCCGTGGCCGATGGCGACTTCACCCGGCTCTACCTGGGCACCGGACTGATCCCTCTGGGTAAATCTCAGATGTCGGAGCTCGGGTTCAGCGCGTCAGCCGAACATCCACGATTAGGGCCGGTGCGCAATCCGTGGAACCCGGCACACACCGCCGGAGCTTCGTCATCAGGTTCGGGCGCCTTCGTCGCGGCCGGCGCGGTGCCGATCGCGCACGCCAACGACGGCGGCGGCTCGATCCGGATACCGGCCGCCTGCAACGGTTTGGTCGGGCTCAAGCCGTCGCGCGGCCGATTACCGCTTGATGACGAGATGCGCAGGATGCCGGTCGGCATCGTCGCCAACGGGGTGTTGACCCGATCGGTCCGCGATACGGCGGCGTTCTACCGGGAAGCAGAGAGGAGTCGGCGCGACCGGCGGCTGCGGCCGATCGGTGATGTCACCGGCCCCGGCCGGCAACGGCAGAAGATCGCGGTGCTGACCCGTTCGGTGGGACGCGAGTGCAGTCCGGAGGTCCGCGACCTGACGCTGCAGTCGGCCGGCCTGCTCGAAGAACTCGGCCACCACGTCGAGCGCATCGACCAGCCGCCGGTCCCGGCCAGCTTCGTCACCGACTTCGTGCTCTACTGGGCGCTGCTCGCGATGGCCCAGGTGCGGACCGGGCGGCGGGTGTTCGGTGTGTCCTTCGACCGCTCGCTGTTGGACAACCTCACCCTGGGCCTCGACCGCAAAGCCGGTCGCAACCTGCACCGGATGCCGGGGGTGATCCTGCGGCTGCGGGCGATCCGGCGGCGCACCGCCCGGTTCTTTCGCAGCTATGACGCGGTGCTGACCCCGACGCTCGCCGATCTGACGCCGCTAGTCGGCCACCTCGACCCCACCGCGGACTACGAACAGATCATTGACCGGCTGATCAGTTGGGTGGCGTTCACCCCGCTGCAGAACGTCACCGGCGAGCCCGCAATCTCGCTGCCGCTGGCGCAGTCAGCGGCCGGCCTGCCCGTCGGCATGATGCTGTCTGCCGACATCGGGCGCGAAGCGCTGCTGCTGGAGCTGGCGTACGAGCTCGAAGAGGCTCAGCCGTGGGCGCGCATCGCCTCAGCCGCGCAAGCCTGACCTCACCCAGCGCCCCAGCAATCAGTTCTGTTCTTGGCCGACCGCTTTGACGACGGCGTCTTCCCACTTATCAAGTTTCTTGACACATATCAGGTAAGTTGATATACATGGAACATGACCGACGTACAGGAATTCGACTTCGATTTCGACCCCGCCTACCGGGGAGAAGCTGGAGAGTTCGGCAAAGGTGTGCGGCCGCCGTGGAGTCTCGGCGAACCACAGCCAGAGATCGCGGCGTTGATTGATCAGGGCAAGGTCACGGGGGACGTGCTCGACGCCGGTTGCGGTGAAGCCGCGTTGTCCTTGCACCTGGCCGCATTGGGGCACCGCACCGTCGGGCTCGACGCATCGCCCACCGCGATCGAGTTGGCCAGAGCCAAAGCGGCCGATCAGGACTTGGACAATGCCTCTTTCGAGGTCGCCGACATCACTGATTTCGCCAGCTATCCGACCGGTTCTGAAGGCCGTTTCAACACCATCGTGGACAGCACCCTGTTCCACTCCATGCCGGTGGACCTGCGCGACGGCTACCAGCAGTCGATCGTGCGCGCCGCGGCACCCGGTGCCCGTTACTACGTCCTGGTCTTCGACCGTGCCGGCATGCCGGCCGGGCCGGCCAACGCCGTCACCGAAGCCGAATTGCGCCAGGCCGTTTCCAAGTATTGGGTCGTCGACGACATCCGGCCCGCCCGTATCCACGCCAACATCCCGGAGGCCGGCTTTCCCAACATGCCCGTGGAGTTGCGTGACGAGGGAAACGGGCGCAAGTCGATGCCTGCCTGGCTGCTCTCGGCGCACCTGGGCTGACCCGACCTGCGTTGGCGCACAACAGAACAGAAGCTGCCCAGAACCGGCCGACCACCAGGTCGGCCGGTTGTGGGTGAAAGACATCGGTGACTTGAAGTTTGTCGGTGACTCGCAGCGCTACCAGTCGGGGGATTCGCTCACCTGACGCCGGTCACTTCCGCAGCAGCTCGATGAAATCCTCGAAGTGATCCAAGATGTCCTCTGGGTCGTCGTAGACGGCGGCCGCACCGGCCTGTTCGAGCGCCTCACGGGCCACCCCGCCGCAGAGCACCGCTACCGTGGGCACCCCGGCGCGCTTGCCAGCTTCCATGTCCCACACCGCGTCACCGACGAAGATCGCCCGCTTCTCGTCGCGGCCGACTCGTTCGAGTGCGGTATTGACGATGTCTGGATCCGGCTTGGCCTCCTCGGCGTCTGCGCTGGAGGTCACCTCGGACAGCAGGTCGTCGACGTCGAGCACCCTGCGCAGCAAGCCCAAGGTCTTCTCGCCGGCCGACGAAGCCAGCACGGTGTGCCAGCCTTCATCGTTCAGCTTTTCCAGCAGACCGCGAACGCCAGGCGTTGCGCGCAGGGTTGATTCGAATTCCGCGAAGTAACGGCTGTGCCGTTCTTTCGCCTCGTCGCCATGCTTCTCGGCCAAGTCCTCGCCGATGAGAGTCTTGACGAGTTCATCCCCGGAGCGGCCCACAAGTCCTTGGACGCGCCAACACGGCACCTCCTGGCCGACGTCGAGTAATGCGCGATGCCAGGCCACCGCATGGTGGAAAACGGTATCGACCAGGGTCCCGTCAAGGTCGAACAGCACAGCAGGTGCGTCGGCGGCAGAATCAGCCACGACAACCGTCCTTTCGTTGGTCCGGTGTCTTGTACCCGCGCCGCTCGTCGAGAAACGCCGACGTCCGCACTTCCCGGCGGCGATCGGTGTGGATTGCGCAACACCCACTCCGGGTAACCGCATCGGGACTGGACGCCGATAGAGGAGTGTTAGTGGCTGAAGCAGCGGAAGCCGGCGCGGCCGTGGCCGAGCGGGCTCGGCAGGAAGCTGGCGCCTACAGCGGCGACGACCCGCGCCCGTTGAGCGGCTATGTGGCGGTTCTGGTCATTTACAGCTCGCTGGTTGCCCTGACAGCGCTGCTGGCCGCCCTCACCGGCCGGACCCTGCCCGACCGGTGGCGCGTCATCGACTTGCTCACCGTCACTGCGGGCACGCACAAGTTGTCCCGCACGCTGACCAAAGACGCGGTGACCAGCCCGCTGCGGGTGCCGTTCACCCACTACGCCGGGACCGGCGGTCCGGCCGAGCTTCAGGAGAAACCCCGACAGCAAAGCCAGCTGCGGCACAGTCTGGGCGAGCTGCTGACCTGCCCGTTTTGCCTGGATGTGTGGGTGGCCACCGCATTCGTCATCGGATTGATCTTTGCGCCGCGGTTCACCCGGCTGGTGGCGGGTAGCTTCACCGCCCTGGCCGGTGCCGACTTCCTTCAGTTGGCCTACGCGTGGGCGCAACAAGCCGCCGAAGGGTGACTCGGCTGGCAGGATGAGAAGACCGGGAGGTGTCTGATGCCCAAGACTACTAAGGGCGGCAAGCCGAAGAAGAGCGAGCTGCCCAGTACCCTGCAGCGTTCCAACGACAAAGCGCAGCGGACCTTCGCCAAGGCCCACGACGCCGCGGCCGACCAGTATGGCAGCGAGGAACGCGCCCATCGGGTGGCGTACTCCGCGGTCAAGCACAGTTTCGAGAAGGTCGGCGACCACTGGGAGCCGAAGGAGAAACGTGGGCCGTCCGACCAACTCGCCGAAGGTGGCGGTCCGCAGAACAGCGGCCAATCCGCCGAGGGCGTCGATGCCAATGCCAGTAAGAAACATCTGCTGGAAATCGCGCGCCGGCTTGATGTGCGCGGCCGCTCGACCATGAGCAAGCCGGAGTTGGTCGACGCCATCAAGAAGCACAACCGTCGAGTTCGAGGACGCTGAGCGCTCAGTCTTCGCCTTGCTCGGCGCCGGCGACCGTCAACGGCAGAACAGGGCTTACCCAACAGTTCGACGAGTTCATCACCCGACCTCCGCGAACTCCGGCGAAGTGTAGGCAGATCTCCCACGGGGTAATCGAGCTGCCACGTGCAGTTTGCGACGACGTGCGAGGACTGAACCGTCGAAGATGCGGACCGCCTACCAACAGCAGCTTGAAGCACTGACAACCCGGCTGAGCGACATGTGTGGCATGGCCACCCGGGCCATCCGGCGTGCCACCGAAGCACTCCTGCAGGCTGATCTCGAGCGCGCTGAGAGCGTAATTCTGGGGCAAGAGGACATTGCGGCCATGCGGGCGAACGCCGAGGAGATCGCGCTGCGCCTACTGGCTCTGCAGGCGCCGGTGGCGGCAGACCTGCGGTCGGTGGTCAGTGCGCTACAGATCGCGGCAGATGCCGAACGGATGGGCGGATTGGCTGCACACATCGCCAAGATCGCGCGCCGCCGCTTCCCCAATCGCGCGGTGCCGGTGGAGGTCGAGGGATACTTCGCCGAAATGGGTGCCCTGGCAGTTGCTTTGGGTACCGGCGCTTTCGACGTGTTGTCCTCGTTGGACCCGTCCAAGGCGGCTCAAATCCGCCGCGACGACGACGCAATGAATGACCTGCGCCGCCACACGCTGGCCGTCCTGGTCGATCCAGGTTGGCGGCACGGCGTGGCCGCCGCTGTCGACCTCGCTTTGCTGGGCCGCTTTTACGAGCGGTTCGCCGACCATGCCGTACAGATTGCGCGGCGGGTCATCTTCCAGGCCACCGGGACTTACGAGCACCCCTCGGAACTGCTGTAGGCGGAAGGCGGTGTTCAGAGCACGGGGCGGCCACCAGTGGGTACTGGGCGTATAGGGCCGCTGCGGCGGCAGAGGGATGTCAGGGCCGCTGCGGCGGCAGACCGGCGATCGGAACGTCTGGATCGTCGTCGGCCGGCGGCTCGGGGTCCCGCCACTCCTCAGCGCGGCTGGACCGATTGCCCTGCAGGGTTCCGCGAAGCTCCTGCTTGAGCGCTTCGTCCTCTCGTGGACTGTGTTTTCCGCTGCCACGTTCCATGATCAAACGTCCTCCTCTGGTCGACGCCCGGTGGCGCTTCTCCGCAGCGCGGCGCTACGACGGTTCAACACGGTTTCCACGGGTCGTGACCGATGGTGATCAGTCGGTGCCGCCAATTTTCCCGACCGGCGGTCGGTTCGAGGTCGTCGCGACGTTGGGCGTGAATGCGGTCGATAACCCGTCGCATGTCGCCTCCGCATCGGTCTGTCGACCGGCTACCCTGCCCGTCCACCCGCTAATCACCGGCCGCTTCAGCCCCCGGCAGCGGTGTGCCCGAATCGAGGGCGCGGCGGCGAGAACCAAGCATTTACGGTGCAAGCAATTCGAGTTTCGAACCAGCTACTTGCCTTCTAATTTGCCGGCCAACCGCGTCCCCGACAATGAATTCGGCGCATTGGTATTCGAAAAAGTTTAAAAGTGTCATGCTTTGGTTATTGCGGAATACATGCTGCGGCGCTCTAGCGAAGAGCGGCGTCGCGACATATGTTTCCAACATCGATGAAAGGGGTTAACGCGTGAATTTCACCAGGGTCGCCATGAAAACTGCGATCGGCGCAGCCGGGATCGCATCCGTCACAATTTTCACTGCAGCAACAGCAGCCGCAGTGAATCCCACCGTTCAACGGCTGGGCACCAGCGAACAGCTCGTTGACGGTCCGCTGGTCACCGCCTACACGGTGAGCAATTTGCAGCCAAGCAATGTGACATTGCCGGTGCTCAATCCCTCGGGGCAGATTTGGCAGGCCGACATCACCGCCGTGGCAAACAGCGGCACCGTCACCCCGCTGATATCTGACTTCAATGCCCGAGCGGACGACGGGACGAACTATCGGGTGATCGACGAGGCCACGCCAGACGGCATCAGCCCGGCACCCATCGGTCAGGGTGGACAGTCGAGCGGCAAGATCTACTTCAATGTCACCGGCACCCCCCCGGACAGTGTCGTCTACAACGACGGAGTGGAGGACGTCCTTATCTGGACGACTTCGTAACACGCGTTGCGCAGTTCAAAGACCTCCCCGCGTCGACGGACGCGGGGAGGTTTCGTTTCGGCGATGGCTCGCGCCGAGAGTTGGGTACACCGCAGGCATGAGTGAGACAGATCACCGATCCAAAGATGTCCGCGACCAGGCTCAGCAGAATGCCGAGCAGGCGAGGGCCGCGATGAACGAGCGGCGCGAGCAGCTGAGCGGGGGCTTCAGCGGCTGGGTGGCGCAGCGCGCCGGTGATTGGGAGTTGGTTCGCCAAGACGAGGCGTCGTTGCAGCGGCAAAAGTACTTCTGGAATCTGCTCGTTGACTACTGGTTCCGGATGGAAATAGACGGCTGGGAGAACGTGCCGCAGTCACCGGTGCTGTTGATCGGTATCCATTCCGGCGCGCCATTCGTCTGGGATGCCTGGACCGTTGGCCTGCAATGGTGGCGGCGGTTCGGTCAGTCGCGGCCACTGAACGGAACAGCGCACGACGCTTTGATGGCGATTCCAGGGATAGGCCGCTATTTCCGCTCGATGGGCGTGCTGCCGGCGGCTCCGGATGCAATCGCAACCGCGCTGGCCGAGGGACGTGACGTCGCATTGTGGCCCGGCGGTGAAGTCGACTCGCTGCGGCCGTGGCGAGAGCGCGACCGGGCCAACCTGGCCGGCCGGAAGGGTTTCGTGAAGATGGCGATCCGCGCCGGTGTCCCCATCGTGCCGATCGCCACGGTTGGCGGCGCAGACGCCATGCCGGTGCTGATCCGGGGTGACGGGCTGGCGCGCGCGCTGAGGCTGGACAAGGTGCTGCGACTGAAGGTGTTCCCCCTGGCGGTCTCGCTGCCCTGGGGTATCGCCCCGGCGGCGCTCCCGCAGCTGCCGCTGCCTGCCAAGATTCGCACTCGCTTCATGCCCGCGGTCGAGCTGGACCATGATCCCGACCGCGCTGCCGATGACGACTATGTCGACGAGAAGTACCGGGAGGTGCAGGACAGCATCCAGCGCGGAATGAACGCACTGGCCCGGAAGCGGGCACTACCGCTCTTCGGCTGAATGCGGTCAGCCCCAAAGTCGTGCCGAAATGCCGATGAACCCGGTCCGTGATCGGACCGGGCCCATCGCTTACTGTCAAGCTTCTAGTCTTGGTGCGATTCCTGCTTCTCCTCAGCCGCCTTCGCACCACCGCGCGCCGAGTCGGCCTCAGCTTCTTTCTTGGCCGCGTCGCGCTGAGCCTCGGCCTTCTCCTGCTGAGCCGAGCCCTCGCGGGCGAGATCATCCTGGCCGATCACATTTCCGACGGCCTCTTTGGTCTTGCCCTTGACGTCCTCGACAACGCCGCGCACGCCTTCGGCCGGTCCGCTCTTGTCCTTGTCGTCCGACATGGACCCTCCTCATTAGCTCTGAGTTCGGTTGGTCAAACCGACCGGTTTCGATCGGCCCTCGGCGTGGTCACCCGCGCCGCGTTCCGCAACATTCCCGTCTCGAGGCAGCCTCAAACATCCCGAGCCCGCCAACTGCTTCAGCCATCTCGAGTATCGGGTTTCCCGCTGGTGAGGCCGCCCAACCGGCTTTTTGTGATCTGGCGCACTTCTCCTGCCCACGCAGGTGTGCCGGTTTGGCGCAGAAGCGCGGCCGGGTATGCCCGCGCGATGACGTCGCTGTGGCACGACCGGCCTGCACCAGCTCACCAGGTCTACCACCTCGACGGAGCGTCGTCAGCCGACGTAGTCGTCGTGGGAGCGGGTATCACCGGCCTCATCACAGCGGTGCTGCTGTCCCGGGCCGGCAAAAACGTGCTGGTAGTGGAAGCCCGCACCGCCGGGGCTGTCACGACCGGCAACACCACCGGAAAAATCAGCCTGTTGCAGGGCACCTCGCTGACGAAAATCGTCGCCCGGCACGGCGCCGATCTGGCCCGCGACTATGTGAAAGGCAGCCGAGAGGGTCAGGACTGGCTGCTGCGTCACTGTGAACATCGCAGCATTCCGGTGCAGCGCGAGGCCGACTACACCTATGCGCAATCGGCGAAAGAGGTGCCGTCCGCGCGGGCCGAGCTGACGGCGGCCCGCCTCGCCGGTCTGGACGCCGAGTGGGACGACGACGCCGGCGTGCCGTTTCCCTACCACGGCGGTGTCCGGTTGGCCGACCAGGCTCAGTTCGATCCGATGCCTTTGCTGGACAGTTTGATCGCAGAGCTCGGTGACCGCGGCGGGCGGCTGTCCGAAGGCGCCCGGGTGCGGTCGGTGTCCGAGCGCGGTGACCGGTTGCGGCTGCGCGTCCACACCGGTGGCGCAGACGGCAGCGACGTCGACGTCGACGCCGGGCAGGTCGTACTGGCCACCGGCATTCCGATTCTGGACCGGGGCGGCTTCTTCGCCAGGCTGAAGCCCAGCAGGTCGTACGCGTTCGCGTTCCAGGTGCCGGGGGAGATCACCCGCCCGATGTTCATCTCCGCGGGGTCACCGACACGATCGGTGCGCTACGCCCCGACCGGCGACGGCGAACGACTCATTGTCGGCGGTGCCGGTCACACGGTGGGCCGCAAGAGCCCGACTGAGGAACTCGACGAGTTGTCCTCGTGGACGCAAACCCACTTCCCGGGTGCCGTCCGGACGCACTTCTGGTCGGCGCAAGACTACACGCCGATCGACCGGTTGCCCTATGTCGGCCCCATTTTGCCGGGCAACGAAAAAATCTTCGTCGCAACGGGTTTCAACAAGTGGGGGATGACCGGGGGTGCCGCGGCGGCGCTCATGCTCAGCAGCCGGCTGCTGGGTGGGCGGATGGACTGGTCCAGGGCGTTCGCCGCGTGGAGCCCGCACGAGTTGACCGGCGTCACCACCGCGGTGCAGGCCAACCTCGAAGTCGGATTCCATCTGACCAAAGGGTGGGTGGCGCCGGTGACACGCACCGGCAGATCCGCACCGGCTGACGGCGGTGTGGTCACCGGCCCGCCGTGGCATCTGCAAGCCCGGTGCACCATTGACGGTGTGCAGCATCGAGTTTCGCCGGTGTGTCCGCATCTGGGCGGCATCGTCAATTGGAACGATGCCAGTAAGGCCTGGGAATGCCCCTTGCACGGCTCACGATTCGCGCCTGACGGCACATTGCTGGAGGGTCCGGCCACCCAGGGCCTGACAGCGTCGTAGGGCCGCGCGCCGGTCCGGCGCCCGCTCGGTGAATGTTTGACTGCCAAAATAGCCGGGAAGTACTTCTCGCATGCCAGCGCCAGCGACGCGTAACGTTTTGCTCTGGCACGTGCATGGCTCCTGGACGGAAGCCTTCGTGCAGGGTCGTCACCAATACTTGCTGCCGGTGAACGCCGCCAGGGATGCCGACGGTCGCGGCCTGTGCGGGCGCCGCTGGCCGGGCGCACGCGAAATCGAAGTCGAACGACTTGTCGATCAGCCCATCGATCTGGCGGTGCTGCAACGGCCTGAAGAGATCGACTTGCTGACGGCGTGGTCTGGCCGCCGTCCAGGCCGGGACTTCCCGGCGGTTTACGTGGAGCACAACGCACCGCGGCCGTCGCCGACCGAAAGCCGTCACCCGGTCGCCGATCGCCGCGACATCACGCTGGTACACGTCACCGACTTCAACTGCCTCATGTGGGACAACGGTGTCGCCCCGACCGCCGTCATCACCCACGGCATCAAAGACCCCGGCGACCGCTACACCGGCGAACTGGCCGCCGTCGCGGCGATGATCAACGAACCGGTTCGGCGCAACCGGGTCGTGGGCACCGATTTGTTGTGGCGGTTGTCGGCATGGGCTCCGATCGACGTGTGGGGCATGGGAACTCGCGACCTCAACCAAGCGGAAGCCGACGACGCGCGGGTGCACGGGCGCGGCGATGTTGCGCCGCCGAACCTGTTCGACGAAGTGGCGCGCCGTCGGGTGTATCTACACACCGCGCGCTGGACGTCGCTGGGTATCTCTCTGCTCGAGGCGATGCACCTCGGCATGCCGGTGGTGGCGGTGGCTTCTACGATGATTCCCTTGACGGTGCCCAGTGAGGCCGGCGTCGTCAGCGCCGATGTCGGCACCCTCGGTGATGCACTGCGCCGCTACATCGCCGATCCGGAGGCCGCGCGCGCCGCCGGGAAGTCGGCGCGTCAGATCGCGCTGAAATACTTCGGCCTCGACCGGTTCCTGTGGGACTGGGACCAGCTGATCGAGGAGGTGTGCGCATGAGTTCTGGCAAGCAGCCGGCAGGCAACGGCGGCCCGATGAGGGTCGCCATGGTCTCCGAGCACGCCAGCCCGCTGGCGGTGCTGGGTGGCGTCGATGCCGGCGGCCAGAACGTCCATGTCGCCGAGCTGTCGGCTGCGCTGGCCCGACGTGGCCACGAGGTGGTGGTGTACACCCGTCGGGACAGTCCCGATCTGCCCGAACGGGTACCGACCCCGGACGGTTACACCGTGGTGAACGTGCCGGCCGGACCGCCGGAGGCGCTGCCCAAAGACGAGTTGCTGGCGCATATGCCGGACTTCGGTCAGTTCCTGACCGACCAGTGGCAAGACGAGCCCCCCGACGTCGCCCACGCCCATTTTTGGATGTCCGGCATCGCGACTCTGCGCGCGGCGCAGTTGTGTGACGTGCCCACTGTGCAGACCTTCCACGCCCTGGGTGTGGTCAAGCGGCGGCATCAGGGTGTGCAGGACACCAGCCCGCCGGCGCGCCACGAATTAGAACAGTCGCTGGCGCGCAACGCCGACTGGGTGGCGGCGACCTGCACCGACGAGGTGTTCGAGTTGGTCCGTCTGGGTCGGCCGCGCTCGCGGATCTCGGTGATTCCGTGCGGAGTGGACCTGTCGCGTTTTCGTCCCGATCCCGTAGTCAGACACCAGGGTCCGCGTCGTGTCATTTCCATCGGCAGATTGGTGCCGCGCAAAGGTTTCGACATCCTGATTCAGGCCATGCCGGCCGTTCCCGACGCCGAATTGGTGATCGTCGGCGGCCCGACTGCCAGTGTGCTGGCCGATAACGTTGAGGCGCAAAGGCTTTCGGCGCTGGCCCGCGAACTGGGTGTCGCCGACCGAGTGCGGTTATGCGGATCCGTCTCGCGTGCGGACATGCCGGCGGTGTTGCGCCGCGCTGACGTGGTGGCCTGCACGCCGTGGTATGAGCCGTTCGGCATTGTGCCGGTGGAGGCGATGGCGTGCGGCGTGCCCGTGCTGGCCACGGCGGTCGGGGGAATGCTGGACACTGTCGTCGACGGCATGACCGGTTTGCTGGTGTCGCCCAAGGATCCGTCGGCCTGTGCGGCCGGGCTCAACTGGATGCTGTCCGATCCGGCCCGGCTCGCTGAATGGGGTGCGGCCGGACGGCGCCGGGCGGAGTCGCGCTACTCGTGGGACCGGATCGCCGCGGACACGCTGAAGGTGTATCAGCGTCTCGTCCCGGCGGGCAGGCTCGCTGCCTTATCGGTCAGCGGGCGCCAATCCGGCTGACGCCGGGGCTGAGTTGGCCAGCACGACAGTCTATCTGGCCGACGCCTCGAGTAGACGCACCTGGCGCTCCCACTCCGGGGGCAACACGCGGCGGTTGCGCAACGCGGCAGGCAGCCGGGTCAGCGCCTCGGCCGCGGCGCGCAGATGTGACCGGTCGCTCGCGGCCGCGCGCAGCAGCGGCACGGCTTTAGCCAGGCACACCGACGGCGGTCGTCGCATGCACGACGTGAGAAAGTCGTTACGCAACACTCGTGCCCGTTGTGCCGCAGGCGTTTTGCGCCGTGGCGACGGCCGGTGGTGAGCGACCATAGTCGGGCAGTAGCACAACCACCATCCGGCGACCGCGAGATCCAGTGCGAGCAACTGCTCTTCACCGCGGAAATGCAGGATCGGGCTGAAACCACCCGCCGCTTCGAAGGCGGTTTTACGCACCACAGCCGCACAAGACTGAAATCCCAGCACCAGCGGACCGGGCAGGCCGGGCGGCCCGCCTAGCGGACTGTCGGCCAACAGATCGCTGAACGCGTCGGTGCGTGCGCCCGGCTCCACCACGGTGCGGGCGGCCAGCAACGCCAGATCAGCGTGCCGGTCGAACTCCTCTTCGGCGATCTGCGTCGCATCCGGTTGCCACCAGGAATCGTCGTCGCAGAAGGCGACGTACGGCGTCTGACACGCCGCGACGCCGATATTGCGGGCCACCGCACCCTGGTTGCTGTCCAGCGCGATCAGTCGCACCCGGCCGCCGTGCGGGTGGTTGCGGGAGATCGCGTGGGCGACGTCGCGGCTGTCGTCATGAGAGCTGTTGTCCACCACGATGATCGGACACGACGTGGTGTCCAGCAGGCGATGTAGCGTCTCGGCGAGGTCGACGGCGCGGTCCCTGGTTGCAATGACGAAAGAAGTGCGAGGCCCAGGGTGCTCCATGTCGGTGAGCTACCCGGCCGCCGGCCGGTGAAAACCGCTGCCGGCGCCACGTTTCTTCGGGCCATCGGCCCACATCGTCACCGGCTCGGCTGCCGGAGCGGCGTTTGCCGGAGCGTGAAGTGGGTACCCGCGCGGGGTGCTTGAGCTGAGCCGCGTCCTGGTCACGGGTGGAGCAGGCTTCCTGGGCACTCACCTGTGTAACCGCCTGTTGAGCACCGGCGCGCAGGTGGTGTGCGTGGACAATTTGTCCACCAGTTCAGCGGCGAACGTTGCCGATCTGCGCAGCTGGGGCGGATTGGAGTTGATCACGCACGACATCACCCAGACGTGCGCGGATCCGCGGTTGCACGGCCCGTTCGACGCGGTCTTTCACCTTGCGTCCCCGGCGTCGCCGCCCGACTACCTGAGATTGCCGGTGGAAACCCTGCGGGTCGGTTCGCAGGGCACCGCGGTTGCCCTGGAAATCGCCGAACGCTGCGGTGCGCGTTTCGTGTTGGCTTCGACCAGCGAGGTCTACGGTGATCCGCTGGCCCATCCCCAGTCTGAAACTTACTGGGGCAACGTCAATCCCATCGGTCCGCGCAGTGTCTATGACGAAGCCAAGCGGTTCGCCGAAGCATTGGTGTTCGCTCACCACCGCACCCGGGGAGCCGATGTGGCGGTGGCGCGCATCTTCAACACCTATGGTCCGCGGATGCGTGCCGACGACGGCCGCATGGTGCCCAATTTCTGCCTGCAGGCTCTGCGCAACGAGCCGATCACCGTCGCGGGTAGTGGTCGTCAAACCCGATCGCTGTGCCACGTCGACGACACGGTGGGCGGTTTGCTTGCGTTGGCCGCCAGCAACATCACCGGCCCGGTGAACATCGGAAACCCCGCTGAACTCACCGTGTTGCGCGTCGCCGAAATCATCCGCGACCAGGCCCACAGCACCTCACCGGTCCATTACATTCCCGCCGTGCAGGACGATCCGCAGCGTCGCTGCCCGGATATCAGCCGCGCTCGTGAATTGCTGGGCTGGGAGCCGAAGGTCGACGCCGAAGACGGACTGGCTGAGACCCTCGACTGGTTCCGCACCCAAGCCGCTTTGCTGCCGTGACCGTTTAGTGCAGAGAAGTGTGGGTAACTGCTTCCCGAGAAGCAAAACACACATGTGCAGTTCGCGACCCGACTCTGCGACCTCCAGGAGTGCCACGATGCGGATTCTCGGCATCAACGCGGTCTTTCACGACCCGGCGGCAGCGCTCGTCGTCGACGGAAGGGTCGTTGCTGCCGCTGAGGAGGAGCGGTTCTCCCGGCGTAAGCACGGCAAACAGGCGGTGGCGTTCTCCACTTGGGAGATGCCTACCGCTGCTGCCCGCTGGTGTCTGGAGCAGGGCGGCATTACCGCAGCCGACCTCGACGCGGTCGGCTATTCGTATGATCCGGCACTGGCCGAGGTGGCCGGCGGCGCGCTGGCCGGCCAGGATCAGGACTGGGAGTACCTGCGCACGCTGTACGCGCGGCGTGCGCCCCGGTTCCTTGCCGCGGCGCTGCCGGGTCTAGATCCCGGCATCGTCCGCCATGTGCGCCACCACGTGGCACATGCCGCGTCGACGTCGCTGGCCTCACCGCAACCGGACAGCGCGGTGCTGGTGGTGGACGGACGCGGTGAAGCCACCTCGATGCTGGCCGGTGAGTACCGCGACGGCAAGTTGGATATCCTTGCTTCCCAAGAGCTTCCGCACTCACTGGGTTTGCTGTACGAAAGCCTGACCGAGTACCTGGGCTTCAAACGGTCCAGCGACGAGTACAAGGTGATGGCGATGGCCTCCTACGGGCGACCGTCCTACGCCGACCGGCTCAGTGAGCTGGTGTACGCGTGCGGTGACGGGACGTTTCGTACCGAACCGGTCGACTTCGCCGAGTTCACCGAGCCCCGCGAGGCGGGCGATACCGGTCTGAACCCTGCGCACGCCGATCTGGCCTGCAGCGTGCAACGGGTGCTCGAAGACGTGCTGCTCAGGCTGGTCGGCTGGCTGCGGTCCCGCACCACCTCCGAAACCCTGTGCCTGGCCGGTGGCGTGGCGCTGAACTGCGTGGCCAACACCCGGCTGTTCGCCGAGGGCGGTTTCAGCGACATCTGGGTGCAGCCGGCGTCCGGCGACGCCGGCACCGCGCTCGGGGCAGCGCTGGCGCTGGCCGCCGAGCACCGCGAACCGGTCGCCCCGATGCCGTCCGCCTCCCTCGGGCGTAGCTGGACCGACGACGAGGTGGCCGGCATTCTCGACGAGGCCGACGTCAACTACGAGCGGCCATCTGACATCGCGACCGCGGTGGCCGACGCGCTGGCCGGCAACGCGCTGGTCGGATGGTTTCAGGGTCGCTCCGAGTTCGGGCCGCGGGCGCTGGGCAACCGGTCTTTGCTCGCCGACCCGCGCGATACCGCCAACCTGGAGCGACTGAACCGGGTCAAGGGCCGTGAACAGTTCCGGCCGGTGGCACCGATGGTGTTGGCTGAGCGGGCCGCGGAGATCTTCTCCCGCGGACCCCTGCCGAGCCCGTACATGCTGTTCGTGCACGACGTAGCCGAGGAGTGGCGGGCCCGCATCCCGGCGGTCACTCACGTGGACGGCACCGCGCGCATCCAGACGGTCGACGCCGAGCGGCCGCTGCTGCACCGCATGATTTCGGCGTTCGCCGCGCGCACCGGCGTTCCAGTGGTGGTCAACACCAGCTTCAACACCGCGGGACGACCGATGGTCGACAGCCCGCGCGACGCTCTGGAGTGCTTTGGCAGCGCGCCGCTGGACGTGTTGGCGATCGGGCCCTGCCTGATCCGGCGGCACGCCCAATGACGACCGCGTACGCGGTGGTGATTCCGACGATCGGCCGCCCTGCACTGAACCGGCTGGTGGCCGCCCTGACCGCGGCGCGCGGACCGCGTCCCGCCGCGGTCATCGTGGTCGACGACCGGCCAGCACCCGAGCAGCCGTTGGCCCTGCCGGAGACCGATCTGCCGATCCGGGTGCTGCACTCGGGTGGTCGCGGTCCTGCTGCGGCCCGCAATGTCGGTTGGCGCAGCACTGCGGCTGATTGGGTCTGCTTCCTCGACGACGACGTCGTGCCGGGTCCGGACTGGTACGACGAACTTGCCGGGGATCTGCGCGACGCCGACGTTTCGGTGGTCGGGTCGCAGGGGAAGATCACCGTGCCGGCGCCCCGAGCGCAGGGCAATCCACGACGACCGACCGACGACGAGCGGCGGACGCTGGGGCTGGCCACTGCGCAGTGGATCACCGCTGACATGGCGTACCGGCGTTCGGCGCTGGTGGCCTGCGGTGGGTTCGACGAACGCTTCCCGCGTGCCTACCGCGAGGATGCCGACATCGCGCTGCGCCTGACGCGGTCCGGCGGGCGAATCGTGCAGGGCGCGCGGCACACTGAGCATCCGGTGCCGGTCGGACGCCCGTCGGTGTTGAGCAGCGTGCGCGCCCAGCGCGGCAACTCCGATGACGCACTGATGCGCCGCAAACACGGTCGCGGCTGGCGCCCGGCTGTCGGGGAGCGTCGGGGCCGGCTGCCGATGCATGTGCTGACCGCCGGTGCGGCGCTGACCGCGCTCGTCGCCGCAATTGCGCGGCAGCGCAGGGCCGCGATGGTCGCGGCGCTGGGCTGGCTGGCGCTGACCGCCGAGTTCACGCTGCGCCGCATTGCCGCGGGCCCGCGCACCGTGCGTGAGGTGATCGCGATGGCGGTGTCCAGCGTGCTCATCCCGCCGGTCGCTGTGGCCCAGCGGCTTTGGGGTGCCTGGCTTTTCCGTGCTGCACCGGCCGAGCCACCGCTGGCGGTGTTGCTCGACCGCGATGACACCCTCATCGAAGACGGGCCTTATCTCAACGACCCGGCCGGCGTGGTGCCCATGCCGACCGCGCAGCGTGCGCTGGGGCGGTTGCGCAAGCACGGCCTGTTGCTCGCCGTGGTGACCAATCAGTCCGGGGTGGCCAAAGGTTTGATCAGCCCGGAACAACTGAATGCGGTCAACCTTCGCGTCGATGAACTACTCGGACCGTTCGACAGCTGGCAGGTCTGCGTGCACGAAGGTGGCTGCCCCTGCCGGAAACCCGCGCCGGGCATGGTGATCGCGGCGGCCGACGCTTTGGGTGTCGAGACCCGCCGCTGCGTGATGATCGGTGATACCGGCGGTGACGTCGCCGCCGCACAGGCCGCACGGGCGAAGGCGATCCTGGTGCCCACCGGCAGAACGCGGCCGGCCGAGATCACCGACGCGCACGCGAACGCCCGGGTGGCAGATTCGCTGGACGATGCGGTGTCTTTGGTGCTCAAGGGGTTTCGATGAGCACCGCGTTGGTTGCCAGGCTCGACAGTCTGGGGGACGTGCTGATCACCGGTCCGGCAGTGCGCGCCGTCGCCGCGCGTCATGACCGCGTGGTCTTTCTGGCCGGGCCGCGCGGCAGCGCGGCAGCCCAGCTGCTGCCCGGCGTCGACCGGGTACTGCAGTGGGCGGCGGCCTGGGTCGACTTCGACGCGCCCCCGCTCAGTGCTGACGGGGTTGCGTCGCTGGTTGATTCGATCGCCGCGGAGCGGCCGGACAAAGTGCTGATCTTCACGTCGTTTCATCAGTCGCCGTTGCCGCTGGCGTTGATCTGCCGGATGGCGGGAGTGCCGTGGATCGGTGCCATCTGTGAGGACTATCCGGGCAAACTGCTCGACCTGCGGCATCACGTGCCCGACGACATCCCCGAGCCGCGGCGGGCGCTGTCCCTGGCCGAGGCCGCGGGGTGCCGGTTGCCCGCCGGCGACGACGGGCGGTTGCGGGTCAACCGCTTGCCCCGGCCCGGTGCGGCGCTGCGGGCCGTGCTCAGCGCCCGCGACTATGTGGTCTACCACCCGGCCGCGGCGGTGCCGGCCCGCCAGCCTTCGGCAGCCAAAAGCGCCGAAGTGGTCCGCGCCCTCGCGGCAGCCGGTCACCGGGTGGTGGTCACCGGGACAGCAGGTGATCGCGAACTGACCGCGCGGGTCGCCGGGGACGCCGCGGTGGACCTGGGTGGACAGACCAGCCTGGCCGAGCTCGGCGCGGTGTTCGCCGGTGCGCGCGCCGTGGTGGTGCCCAACACCGGGCCTGCGCATCTGGCGGCGGCGGTCGGCGCACCGATCGTGTCGTTGTTTGCGCCGGTGGTTCCGGCCGTGCGGTGGAGCCCGTACGGCGCAGAAGTGACGCTGCTCGGTGATCAGGACGCTCCCTGTCGCGGCAGCCGGGCACGGACCTGCCCGGTGCCGGGGCATCCATGCCTGAACGACATCGCCGCCCGGGACGTCGTGGCAGCAGTCGCCGAGATAGCGAGTCGAGGTGCAGCATGATCGAACGTCAGATCGCCGAACTGGTTGCGGCGCTGGAACGGGTGCAGCCCTCGGCTGAGCGGCTGTCGGAGTGGGGCGGGCAGCTGGCCCGGGTCCTCACCGGAGGCGGGCGGCTACTGGCATGCGGTAACGGTGGCAGCGCCGCCGAGGCTCAGCATCTCACCGCCGAACTGGTAGGCCGCTTCAAAGATGAGCGAGAACCGTTGTCGGCCATAGCCTTACATGCCGACACCTCAGCGGCGACTGCGATCGTCAACGACTACGGCATCGAGGAGATGTTCGCCCGCGGAGTGCGCGCGCACGGCCGGCCCGGAGATGTGCTGGTCGCATTGTCGACCAGTGGCACCAGCCGCAATGTGCTCGCCGCGGTCAAGGCCGCCCAGGAGATCGGCGTGACGACCTGGGCGCTGACGGGTCCGGGGCCCAATCCGCTGGTGGCGATGAGCGACGATGCCATCTGCGTGGAAGCCGACTCGACAGCCACCGTGCAGGAAGTGCACATGGTGCTGGTACACGGGTTGTGCACGGCGCTCGACGAGGTGCTGCTCGGCGGAAAAGAGCTTACGCCGTGAAACCGATTGTCGTCATTGGTGATTCGATGCTCGACGTCGATGTCGAGGGGTCGGCGAACCGGCTCTCCCCGGAGGCGCCGGTACCGGTGGTGGAACCCGAGCGAATCTGGCAGCGCCCGGGCGGAGCGGGTTTGGCCGCGGTGCTGGCCGCCAGGGTCCACCCGCACGTGGTGCTCATCACCGCGACTGCCGACGACTCCACCGGCCGCACTCTGGCGGGGCTGTTCGCCGCCGACTACCCCGGCATCACAGTGCTTCCGATGGCGTTGAGCGGCGGCACGGCGAGCAAGATCCGGATCCGCGCGGGCGGCCAGTCGGTGGTCCGCATCGACCACGGCGACGGCTACGCTGCCGAAGGCCCGCTGCCCGCGGAGGTAGCGGCCGCCGTGCACCAGGCGGGCGCGATCTGCGTCGCCGACTACGGTCGCGGTGTTGCCGCACACGCCGAACTGCGCGGGTTGCTCGAGACGGAAGTGCAGCGCACCCCGGTGGTGTGGGATCCGCACCCGCGCGGTGCCCGTCCCGTCCGCGGATGCACTTTGGTGACGCCGAATCAAGGCGAGGCACAGCATTTTTCGCCGCAGACCACGAAAGTCAGTCAGCTCGCAGCGGCACTGTGTGAAGAATGGGACGTCGGCGCAGTCTGCGTCACGCTAGGTGCCCGCGGTGCCATGTTCGCCGATCACCGGCACAGCGGCCGGCACATCGTCACGCCGGAGACCGCCGGACCGGGTCGCAGCGACGCCTGCGGCGCGGGGGACCGTTTCGCGGTGGCGGCGGCCGTCGCGCTGGCGGACGGCGCCGAGACGTTGCAGGCGGCCACCGACGCGGTGACGGCAGCGTCGCAGTTCGTCGCGGCCGGCGGAGCCGCTGCGGTGTCCAGTGTCTTGCCGATGCCCGGTGGAGTCGACCTGTCCACCGACTCAGGTGCTGTCACCGGAATGGCAGCCGTATTGGCACTGGCTGATCGGGTGCGACACCGCGGCGGCACCCTGGTGGCTGCCGGCGGCTGCTTTGACCTGCTGCACACCGGACATGTGCGGTTGCTGCGTCGTGCCCGGGACCTGGGCGATGCGCTGGTGGTGCTGATCAACTCCGACGAATCAGTGCGGCAGATCAAAGGCGACGGGCGGCCGGTGGTGCCCGCAGCGGACCGGGCCCGGGTGCTGGCGGCGCTGGGTTGCGTTGACGGCGTCGCGGTGTTCGACGAGACGTCACCGGCCGCGGCGCTGGAGCGGGTACGGCCGGACATCTGGGTCAAAGGCGGCGACTACACCGGTGTAGAACTGCCCGAAGCCGAAGTGGTGCAACGACACGGGGGTGAGGTCGTGCTGCTGCCCACTGTTCCGGGCTACTCGTCGTCGAAGCTGATCGCCGCGAGGGCGAAATGACCCGGTCACGTAACGACCCTTCCCAGCGACGGGTTTAGAGAAAGGCTGACTGATGGCGCAGAATCTGGGCAACGTGTTGATCGCGGGCGGCGCCTCGGGGCTGGGCGCGGCGACGGTGCGCTCCGTGCAAAGTCACGGCGGTACTCCGCTGGTGATCGATATCGCCAAGCCGCAGGGTGACGTTCGCTATGCCTGGGCCGATCTGGCGGACACTTCGACGGTCGACGACGCCGTGCGCGAACTGGCCGACTCGGTCGACGGCCAGCTGCACGGCGTCTTCACGCCCGCCGGGATCGACAGCTGCGGCCCGCTGGACAACGTGCCGGCCAAGGAGTGGGAACGGGTGGTACACGTCAACCTGCTGGGCACCGCCGCGGTGATCAGGGCGGCCCTTCCGTATCTCAAGTCGACGCACGGACGCATCGTCACCGTCGCCTCGACGCTGGGCATCAAAGCGGTCAGCGACGCCACCGCCTACTGCGCTTCGAAATTCGGGGTGGTCGGGTTCACCCGCGCGCTGGCCGCGGAACTGGCCGGGGAGGTGGGGGTGACACTGCTGATTCCGGGCGGAATGCACACGCCCTTCTTCGACGGGCGCGACGAGCAGTACAAGCCGCCGCCGGACGCCAAACTCAACGACCCTGACAATGTAGCCGAAACAGTCGTTTTCGCGTTGAGCCAGCCCGCGGGATGCGAGGTGCGCGAGCTGGTGGTGTGCTCGTCGTGGGAATCATCGTGGCCCTGACGTCGGGCTTGCCCGTCGAAACCGTTTTGGTGCTGCGGGCGTTGGGTCTTGGTGACCTGCTCACCGGAATACCGGCGCTGCGCGGACTGCGGCGTTGCTACCCGTCGGCGCGCATAGTGCTGGCGACGCCCGAACCGCTGACCGGGCTCGCGATGCTGTCCGGAGCGGTCGACGACGTGTTGCCGACCGCCGGCCTCGGACACTTGCACTGGTCCGGCGGGTCACCGGATCTGGCGGTGAACTTGCACGGCCGCGGCCCGGAAAGCATCGCTGATCTGCTTGCGACTAAGCCGACAGCCATTGTCACGCACAGTAATCCGGCTTACCCGTCGGTGACCGGTCCGGCCTGGCGAAATGACATCCACGAGGTCGACCGCTGGTGCGCGCTGCTGGCCGCAGCCGGGATTACTTGCGATGCAGCAGATTTGACGCTGAGCCGTCCGCCCGGGTATCCGCGGCGCGACGGTGTCGTCGTGATTCACCCGGGCGCTGCGGCACCGTCGCGCCGCTGGCCCGCTGACCGGTTCGCCGTGGTGGCCGCCGCCCTGAAAGCCGCGGGCCACCGCGTCGCCCTGACCGGATCGGCAGCGGAAAAACCCCTCGCCGACGCCATCGCAGCGCAGGCGGGTCTGCCGGAGACCTCAGTAGTGGCCGGACAGCTCGACGTTTTGGGCCTGGTGGCCCTGGTCGACGACTGCCGGCTGCTGATCTGCGGCGATACCGGGGTAGCGCACATCGCGACCGCCACCGGCACACCGTCGGTGCTGTTGTTCGGGCCGACCCCGCCCAGCCGGTGGGGTCCGCGCGGTGACGGCCGGCACATCACGATGTGGGCGGGCATCTGCGGTGACCCGCACGGCCAGCGCCCCGACCGCGGGCTGCTGATGATCAGCCCGGCGCAGGTCCTCGACGCCACCCGCCAGCTCCTCGCGGAGTGCGCATGAGCGCCGAGCCTGCGACCAGAGTCGGGGTGGTCGGGGCCGGCTATGTGGGGCTGACCAGCGCGGTGTGCCTGGCCGTCAAGGGCTTTGACACGGTGTGCGTGGACACCGATCCCAACCGGGTCGCCGAATTGCGCCAGGGCCGCGCCGTGATCGACGAGCCGGAGATGGACGACCTGCTGGCAGTCGGGCTGCAGCGGGACACGCTGCGGTTCACGTCGGAGTACCGCGCGCTCGCCGACCGCGACATCGTGTTCGTCTGCGTGCCGACCCCCACCAACGCCGACGGCAGCGCAGACCTGCGCGCGGTGGATCGCGCGGTGGCCGGGCTGAGCGACGTGCTGCGACCGGGAGCCGTGCTGGCGGTGAAGTCGACCGTTCCGGTCGGCACCTGTCGTCGGCTCAGTGAAACGCTGGGCGAGACCGGCGTTCGCACCGTCTCCAACCCGGAATTCCTTCGGGAGGGCCACGCCGTGCACGACTTCCGCCACCCCGGGCGGGTGGTCATCGGCACCTTTCCGGATACCGCCGACGGGCGGGACGCAGCTGTGCTGGTCGCCGGGCTCTACGAGGGTGACACGGACGACATCTTGCTGATGAGCCTGGAAAGCGCCGAGCTGGCCAAGTATGCGAGCAACGCTTTCCTGGCGGTCAAATTGTCGTTCGTGAACTCGCTGGCTCAGCTGTGCAGCCGAGTCGGCGCCGACATCGCTGCCGTAACCGCTTGCATGGGTGCCGACGAACGGATCGGCCCGCACTTTCTGGCGCCCGGCCCCGGTTGGGGCGGTTCGTGTCTGCCCAAAGACACCGCGGCGCTGCTGCACACCGGCCGGATGCACGGCACTGCGCTGCTGGAAGTCGAGTCGGCACGGCGGTCCAACGACGCCCAGGCCGAACGCATCGTGGTGACTCTGCGCCGTGTGCTGGACCGGCCGCTCAACGAGCTGAAAGTCGCCGCCCTGGGCCTGACGTTCAAGGCCGAGACCAGCGATATCCGGGATTCACCGGCGATCGCGGTCTGCGCCGCTTTGAGATCGGTCGGTGCTCAAGTGACCGCATACGACCCGCGACTCGACATGATCGACACCTGCGGGGTACCGGTAGCCACCACCCGTGATCCCTACGTTGCGGCCAAAGACGCTGACGCCATCTTGGTGCTCACGGAATGGCCGGAATTCAACGAACTCGACTGGGACTCGATTGCCCGTTGCGCCGAGGGCGGCGCGGTCGTCGTGGACACCCGCAACATTCTGGACCGGAGCATCGTGACCGCTGCGCAACTGGCGTATTTGGGCAACGGCACGCCGGACGGCTATTAAGTTTGGCTGCGAGCGTGCATCGGCCTCGAAAGGTTGGTTTCGGTATGGCACGTCTTCGCCGTTCGACGCAGAAGTCGGAACTAGGGATTACCTCCGGTGCGGCCATGAGGCAGGATGGAGCTGCCGCCGTCCGGGCCGAAAGCCGGGACGGCACAGTCATGCGAGGAGTCTGATGACCGAGCCGGAGCCGATCAGCAAGGACCGCATCAGCGCCGACGGCATTCCGGCTTCCCCGACCGACCCCGGGCAGCGCGTCGCACCGGCGGCGAACCGGCGAAAATACTCGCGGGTGTTGCTCAAACTCGGCGGAGAGATGTTCGGCGGCGGACAGGTGGGGCTGGATCCGGACGTCGTGGCCCAGGTCGCCCGGCAGATCGCCGAAGTGGTCCGCAGCGGCGTGCAGGTCGCCGTCGTCATCGGCGGCGGTAACTTCTTTCGCGGCGCCCAGCTGCAGCAGCGCGGTATGGAACGCACCCGCTCGGACTACATGGGCATGCTCGGCACCGTAATGAACAGCCTTGCGCTGCAGGACTTTCTGGAAAAGGAAGGCATCGCCACCCGGGTGCAGACGGCGATCACCATGGGGCAGGTGGCCGAGCCTTACATTCCGCTACGTGCTCGCCGTCACCTGGAGAAGGGACGGGTGGTCATCTTCGGAGCCGGTATGGGGTTGCCTTACTTCTCCACCGACACGACAGCGGCTCAGCGAGCGCTGGAAATCGGCGCCGACGTGGTGCTGATGGCCAAAGCGGTCGACGGGGTGTTCACCGAGGATCCGCGGCAGAACCCCGATGCGGAGATGCTCACCTCGATCAGTCACCGCGAAGTCATCGATCGGGGGCTGCGAGTGGCCGACGCGACGGCGTTCAGTCTGTGTATGGACAATGGCATGCCGATTCTGGTGTTCAATTTGCTGACCGATGGCAATATCGCGCGCGCGGTGTCAGGTGAGAAAATCGGAACGCTGGTCTCGAACGGGAGCAACCCGTGACGGCCGGTGAAACTGAGGAGGAGCGGCGCACATGACCGCCGGCGACGATGCAGAGCGGAGCGATGAGGAGGAGCGGCGCACATGACCGCCGGCGACGATGCAGAGCGGAGCGATGAGGAGGAGCGGCGCACATGATCGACGAGGCGCTCTTTGACGCCGAGGAGCGAATGGAAAAAGCCGTGTCGGTGGCTCGCGACGACTTGGCCACTATCCGCACCGGCCGGGCAAACCCCGGCATGTTCTCCCGGATCGTCATCGACTACTACGGGGCGACCACCCCCATCACGCAGCTGGCCAGCATCAACGTTCCCGAAGCACGCCTGGTGGTGATCAAGCCCTACGAGCCCAACCAGTTGCATGCCATCGAGACGGCCATCCGCAATTCCGATCTTGGGGTGAATCCGACCAACGACGGCACCCTCATCCGGGTGGCGGTACCGCAGCTGACCGAAGAACGCCGTCGCGACCTGGTCAAGCAGGCGAAACACAAGGGCGAGGAGGCCCGGGTCTCGGTGCGCAACATCCGGCGCAAAGCTATGGAGGAGCTGGGCCGTATCCGCAAAGACGGGGAGGCGGGCGAGGACGACGTGGGCCGCGCCGAGAAGGACCTGGAGAAGACCACGCACCAGTACGTCGCCCAGATCGACGAATTGGTGAAACACAAGGAAGGCGAGCTGCTCGAGGTCTGACGACCGCTCAGCAGCTGAATCCGTTCAGGTCCGTGGCCACTACCGATACCGGCGCAAATTCACCGCCCGACAAGCCGGCGGGTAAGCCGGATTGGCAAGCCGATGCGGCGAAGAAGTCGCGCACCGGACGCAACCTGCCGGTGGCGATCCTGGTGGGCGCCGTCCTGGGCGGCGGGATCATCGCGAGCCTGCTGTGGGACAAGCCGTGGGGTTTCGTCGCGGCCCTCGCGGCCGGCGCACTGCTGGGTACGTGCGAGGTTGCGCGCCGGTTGGGTGCTGCCGGTTACGTCATTCCGGTGATCCCGCTGGTCGTCGGCGGCCAAGCCATGATCTGGCTGACCGGGCCGTTCAACGTGCGTGGGGCGTTGGGTGCATTCGGGGGCACTGCAGTGATCTGCATGATCTGGCGGTTGCTCAGTCCGCACGGCCGGCGGGCAGCACACGCCTCGGAAGCCGCGGCCCCGACGAACTACCTGCGCGACGTCTCCGCGTCGGTCTTCTTGGCCGTCTGGGTACCGTTGTTCGCCGCATTCGCCGCCTTGCCCGTCTACCTCGATCACGGTCACGCGCTGGCTTTCTCGCTGGCAGCGGGAACGGTCTTCACCGACGTCGGCGGCTACACCCTGGGTGTGCTCATCGGGAAACATCCGATGGTCCCCACAATCAGCCCGCGCAAATCCTGGGAAGGTTTGGCCGGTTCGCTGCTGTTCGGGATCACCGCGGCGGTGCTGGGCGTGACGTTGCTCGCGCACAAGCCGATCTGGGTGGGCGCTTGCCTGGGCCTGGTGGTGGTCGTCACCGCCACGCTCGGCGACCTGGTGGAATCGCAGGTCAAACGGGATCTCGGCATCAAGGACATGGGCAGCCTGATACCTGGTCACGGCGGTGTGCTGGACCGGTTCGACGGCTACCTGCCCGCGGCCGCAATGGGCTGGATCGTCCTGGCGCTGCTGCTCTGATCGGGGCGGCCGGGCCGCTCAGCGGACCTGCAACACCCCGCTGGCGCGGACCGCCTCCCACGACAGAGTGCGGTAGCCGTAGTCGTCGAAAAGCACAGTGATGCGGTCGTCTTCGCCGCTGATCACCACGCCCGAGCCCCATTCCTTGTGCTCGACGGGTGTGTCCACGGGAAGTGGCGACCGTTGAGTTTCCGGCTTGCGCCCCTGCGCGGCGTTCGCCGCGCAGCAGTCACAGTTCCCGCACGGCTCGGCCAGCTGTTCCCCGAAATAGCCGAGCAGGAACTGCCGCCGGCAGTCGCGCGTCTCGGCGTACCCGCGCATCATCTCCACCCGGGTGCGGTCGACGCGTTCGGCGGCGTCGGCGACGTCGACGGCACGCCGCACCGCGGTCGCTGTGTCGGCGTCGGTGGCGTGGAAGCCGGAGCGCCCGGACGTCACGACCTCGGCCAGCTCCAGCAGGTTGACGGCGTTGGTGAGCTGTCGGCTGCGCGAATTCAGCTCGGCCTGCAGGTCTTTCAGCCGTCGGGGCTTGCCGTTGCGCAGTGCTTCGTACACGTTTGCCAGCAGGCCCTCGTCGGGGCGCTGCGTGGTGAAGAACCGGGCCAGCGACAAGTCCTCCGGCCGATAGAACAGCCGCGCCAAAGCGGGCTCGCCGTCGCGGCCGGCGCGACCGATCTGCTGGTAGTAGCTGTCCAGGGAGTCGGGCACCGAGGCGTGCACGACGAAGCGCACGTCGGCCTTATCGATGCCCATACCGAACGCTGACGTCGCGGCGATCACGTCGTAGGAGCCGTCATGGAAACGCCGGTGCACCTCATCGCGGTCCGCCGAGCGCAGACCGGCATGGTAGGCAGCCGACGACACCCCTCGGTCGTTCAGTTCGGCGGCGTAAAACTCGGCGTCCTTGCGGGTGGCGGTGTAGAGCAGGCCCTGGCCGTCAAGTTGGCTGACCGCCTTGATGACGCCGTCCCGTTTCTCCGTGTCGTCGAGGAAATGCTCGGACTCCAGGTGCAGGTTGGGTCGGTCGAATCCGGTGGCGATCACCTTCGGGTCGCGCAGATCCAGGTGCTCGACGATCTCGCGGCGCACCACCGGAGACGCGGTGGCCGTCAGGGCAGCAACGGGCGGCCGATCGAGCTGCCGGAGGGCGTCGGCGAGGCGCAGGTAGCTGGGCCGAAAGTCGTGACCCCACGCCGACACGCAATGCGCCTCGTCCACAACCACCAACGCAACGTCGGCTGCCCGTAGCTGCGCGATGACGTCGTCCTTGGCCAACTGTTCGGGCGCCAGGAAAATGTAGCGGGCTTCGTCTTGCTCCACCGCTGCCCAGCTGCGGTCGATGGCCGCGGTGCCCTGCCGGGAGTTGATCGCCACCGCTTCGGGCGCGGCGACGTCGTCGAGCTGGGCGATCTGATCCTGCTGCAGCGCGATCAGCGGCGAGATGACCAGCGTCGCACCGTCGAGCAAGATGGCCGGCACCTGATAGATGGCGGACTTGCCGGATCCGGTCGGCATCACCGCCACCACGTCACGGCCGGCCAGGACCGCTTCCATCGCGTCGAGCTGCGCCGGGCGCAGCTGCTTCCAGCCGAATACCCGATCGGCCACCCGCTCGAGATCGGCATGTCGACTCACCGCTGCCCCATACCCGTGGGCCCGGGCGCGAAACTCCTGGCATCCTTCGAGCGCGGCAGGTCACACTGGACAGTGATCATGACGCAACAACTGGTGTTCGACGCTCCGCGGCGCGCGTTGCCGCCCCGCCATCTCGCCGACCTCGATGCGGCAGGCCGCGCGGCGGCTGTCGCCGAGCTGGGGTTGCCCGGGTTTCGGGCCAACCAGGTGGCGCAGCAGTATTACGGCCGCCTGACCGGTGACCCGCGAACGATGACCGACCTGCCGGTCGCTGTCCGTGACCGGGTCGCCGACGCGCTGTTTCCGGAATTGCTCACGGCGGTCCGGGACGTCACGTGTGACGCGGGCGAGACCCGCAAGACGCTGTGGCGCGCGGTCGACGGGACGACGTTCGAGTCGGTGCTGATGCGCTACCCGCGGCGGGCGACGGTGTGTATCTCCTCGCAAGCCGGTTGCGGCATGGCGTGCCCGTTCTGCGCCACCGGCCAAGGCGGGTTGGACCGTAACCTGTCGACCGCTGAGATCGTCGAGCAGGTGCGGCGCGCGGCGGCAGCCCTGCGCGACGAGCACGGCGACCGGTTGTCCAACGTGGTCTTCATGGGCATGGGGGAGCCGCTGGCCAACTACGGCAGGGCGGTGGCGGCGGTGCGGCGGATCACGGAAGCCCCGCCGCACGGCTTCGGGATTTCGGCCCGGTCGGTGACGGTGTCGACTGTTGGTCTGGCCCCGGCGATCGGCAAGCTGGCCGATGAACGACTCGGTGTGACCCTGGCGCTGTCGTTGCACGCGCCCGACGACGAGTTACGCGACACGCTGGTGCCGGTCAACAACCGGTGGAACGTCGCGACCGTGCTGGACGCCGCCCGCTGCTTCGCCGAGTCGACCGGTCGGCGAATCTCGGTGGAATACGCGCTGATCCGCGACGTCAACGACCAGCCGTGGCGGGCTGACCTGCTGGGCGACAAGTTGCACCGGGCGCTCGGCCCGCTCGTCCATGTGAACCTGATCCCGCTCAATCCGACACCCGGCAGCCGATGGGATGCCAGCCCGAAATCGGTGCAGCGCGAATTCGTCCGGCGGGTGCGAGACCGCGGCGTACCGTGCACGGTGCGCGACACTCGCGGACGCGAGATCGCCGCGGCCTGCGGTCAATTGGCCACCGGCGGTTGAGTCGTCTAGCGCAGCTTGCCGCGCCGGCGACCCCACCAATCGCGGCCGATGACGAGTAGCGCCAGCACCGCGAACCCGACCAGGTACGCATTTTCGATGTGGCCGACGTGGTTGCCGCGCAGCATGGCCAGCAGGAAGATCACGATGACTACGCCGGTGAGATGCCAGGTGTGGTGGTTGATCCGGCTCCAGCCCCACGCGGCGGACGGCACCTCGGCCACCTCGACCTTGGCCTCGCGCAAGCGCTCCAACTCAGTGCCGGCCACAGCACACCCTCCAGCTCAAATCGACAGCGTTTCCGCCATTCTGGCATACCCCGCCGGCGCCGGTCGGCCCGCATAGATGGCGCTGAGGTAAACGGATCGCCGCGAAACCGTTTACCACATCGCTGAGTGGGTAACTCCCGATTCCACTACAAGGAGATTGTTACCTTGGGTCACTTTTCTGCAGCCCGGGGTTTTCGGCTTCAGCGGTGGATCTCGAGACGGGGTGTCGCGGTGGATTTTGGCATGTTGTCGCCGGAGGTCAACTCCGGCCGTATGTATACCGGGCCGGGTTCGGGACCGATGCTGGCCGCCGCGACGGCCTGGGACGCCTTGGCTGCTGAGCTGCAGGGCGCGGCGGCGTCCTACTCGTCAGCGATAACCGGACTGGGCGCCGAGTGGCAGGGTCCCTCGTCGGCCACTATGGCCGCAGCGGCCGCACCGTACATCGAGTGGATGAGTACCACCGCAGCCCAGGCTGAGCAGACCGCCGGCCAGGCAAGAGCCGCCGCGGGCGCGTATGAAACCGCTTTCGCTGCCACGGTTCCCCCGCCGGTGATCGCGGCCAACCGCGCCCTGCTGATGTCGTTGATCGCGACCAACATCTTAGGTCAGAACACGCCGGCGATCGCGGCCACTGAAGCCGATTACGCCGAGATGTGGGCTCAAGACGCCACGGCGATGTATGGCTATGCCAGCTCGTCGGCGGCCGCGGCACAGCTCACGCCGTTCAGCGAGCCACCGCAGACCACCAAGGCGGACGGGACAGCCGCGCAAGCCGCCACCGTTCCGCAAGCCGCCGGAACGCAGGCACAGAACTTGGCGCTGACCCAGGCGGTGCAAAGCACGGCCGCCCCTGCGGCTGCGGTGCCTGCCCAGGCGGTCGATCCGCCGTTCACCCCCGCACAGACTCTGGCGACGCTGGCGACAAGTTTCCTCAACGCGACCATCGGGCCTTACGATCCGTCGAAGGTCTTCAGCCCCTTCGGGTCCTTTTACGACCTGGGCGTTCAAAGCTTTCTCGCTCCGTTCAACAACTACAAGATGCAAGTGGCGTACGGGCAGGCCCTCAGCAATGTGGCATCCGTGGCCGGCGGCGGTGTCCCGTCGACGGCCGGGGTCGGCGGGCCAGCTATACCAGCCGCCGGCCCAGCAGGTGGAGCGGTTTCGGCGGGCATGGGCCGCGCCGGCGTGGTCGGCAGCTTGTCGGTGCCTGAAGGCTGGGCCAGTGCGGCCCCGGCAATCCGGCCGGTCGCCGTCGTGTTGCCGGAAGCCAGCCATACCGCCGCCGCTGCGGCGCTCGTGGCGGACGGCCAGGGCAGTTTGTTCAGCAATATGGCCCTGTCGGGTGCGGCGGGACGCGCCATGGCCGCAACCGGCGGTACTGCCGCCCGTTCCATCGGCGGAGTGCCCGGCGTCATCCCGGGCGCGGCCACCACCGCCACGATCATCGTGATTCCCGAAGACTGATCACCCACTCACGAGGAAAGGTAACGACTCATGTCTTTCGTGAACACCCAACCGGAACAGTTGGCTGCTGCTGCCGCCGATTTGGCGGGGGTCGGCTCGCAGATCAATCTGCAGAATGCGGCGATGGCGGGCCCGACGACCGGGGTGGTGCCCGCTGCAGCGGATGAAGTCTCGGCGCTGACCGCGGCGCAGTTCGCGGCACACGCTCAGATTTTTCAGGCGGTGAGCGCTCAGGCGGCCGCGATCCATCGAAATGTTCGTGAATACATTGAGAACGAGCGCCGGTTCCTATGCGGCCACCGAGGCCGCCAACGCCGTGGCCACGAGCTAAGACTTCGGCCACAATGGATTTCGGGGCGTTGGCGCCGGAGATCAATTCCGGTCGCATGTATGCCGGTCCCGGGGCGGATTCGATGCTGGCCGCCTCGGCGGCCTGGAATGGGCTGGCCGCCCAGCTCCGTGCTTCGACGGCCTCCTACTCTTCGTTGATCTCCGGATTGACCGCTTCTTGGGAAGGCCCTTCGGCGGAGTCGATGGCGGCCGCGGCGGCCCCGTACGCGGCGTGGCTGAGCGCCACCGCGGCGCAGGCTGAGCAGGCTGCCACTGCGGCCGGTGCGGCAGCGAGCGCCTATGAGACGGCGTTCACGGCCACCGTGCCCCCGCCGGTGATCGCAGCCAACCGCGCTCAGCTGGCGTCGCTGGTGGCGACCAACGTTTTCGGGCAAAACATGCCCATGATCGCGGCCACCGAGGCGCAGTACGCCGATATGTGGGCCCAAGACGCCGCCGCGATGTACGAGTACGCCGCCCAATCCGCCACCGCCACGCAGGTGACGCCGTTCGCCCCGCCGCCCCAGATCACCATTCCTGGCGGTGCGGCTGCCCAATCGGCAACGGTCGGCCAGGCAGCCGGCGCAGGCACGCAGTCGGCCGTGGCACAGTCGATGGCCGCGGTGCCCTCGGCGCTGCAAAGCCTTGCAGCTCCCGCCGCGGCGGCCCCGGCTCAAGCGACACTTCCCTCCTATCTCTCGGTTCTGATCAGTGACGTGTTCAACCCCTTCGGCTCGCTGTCCCCGTTCGAAAAAGGCCTCGAGCTGTTCGAACTACCGGCCACCTCGTCCCTGCCGGCAAGAGTTGCGTTGGTTAGCAGCACCTTGGGCTACTCGCTGGCGGCGACAGGCTTTTCCGACGGCGAGCTCCCGGTTCCACTGATCCCCGGAGTGCTGTACCCGCCGGTGGCAGGCCCCGCAGCCGCGGCGTCAGCGGCCGGGCCTGCAGTGGGCCCTGCGGTCGGGGCGCTGTCGGCCGAGTTGGGCCAGGCGGGAACGGTGGGCGCGATGTCGGTGCCGCCGGGGTGGGCCACCGCCACGCCGGCGATCCGGCTGGCTGCCAGCGTGTTGCAGGGCACCGGCTCAGCCGCCGCTCCGGTGGTCGCCGCAGACGGTGCCGGAACGCTGTTCAGCCAGATAGGTATGGCAAGTCTGGCCGGTGGCGCGTTGGGCGGTGCCGTGCCCCGGGCCGTGGCAGCGAGTAGCGCCCGAGGCAAAGCGGCCGCGAAGGGCGACGACCAAAAGACGGCGGGCAGCCAGGAAAACGGCTCGGACAAGCCCAAAGACGACAAAAAGGACGGCACAAAGGCCGACAAACTCAAGCGCGTTCTCGCGGATCTGTCCGAGAAACCCGAATCAGTACAACATTGGCATACCGATAAGGCGCATCTCGAAACTCTTCTGGCGGAGTTGTCGACGAAACCAGGCGTGCACGCCGTGCATGTCTCTCCGCGCAGCAAAGCCAATACGTTTGTGCCCCGGCCGATTTGGGGTTAGCGGAGGGTTCACGACCTGCAAAGTCGACGAGAGAAAGCGACTGTTCTGAGCGTCATTAGTTGCAATCGTCTATCAAGTAATTGAGGAGCAGTCGCACATTAGCAGCACCGACAGAGTCGTTGACAATTTGCGTGCCGCCCTGCACCTCGAGGTCGGCCTGTCGAGACTTCTGGAGCGATTCTGACGCAGCGCGTTCGAAGGCCGAGACGAAGCTGGACTGGGATTTGTTCAACGCACTGGAATGGCATGGTGAAATCGGTGGCTACGAGGGTTACCTTCAGCCGGTCGAATGCTCAAGAGCGTCGGAGCCGGGCATGCACAAGGTCGAGGTGCCGCTCCATTCGGCGCCACGACGCCGCATTGATGCGACCTTCTTGCCTCAAAGCGAACACCACCGACCGCTCGACATTCAATAATTCCAGCCGCAATGATTGATACCGTTCCATCTCGTCGGTGTTGCCGTCGGCGCCACCCGCCGCCTCATCGTTCGTGACAGCCGTCTGCAGGCGCCGGACCCTGGCCTCGTACAGCGCACGGACAGATTCGGTAGCAGCATCCGGCGGGCCTCCGGCGCTCGAGTCGGGGTACCTATTCAGTGAATCCAGCGCGGCCCGGGCGGCCTTCAACCAGGCGTTGTTTTCATCCGTGCGGAAGTCCTCGGGCTCGAGCCCGAGCCGGCGCAGCAGCCACGGCAAGCTCGCGCCCTGAATGATGAGGCTCGCTACGATCACTCCGCCTGCCACCAGGATCACCAGCTCGCGGTCAGGGAACGGCGAGCCGTCAGCACGGTGCAGCGGAATTGCCAGCGCCGCTGCCAGCGAGACGCCGCCGCGCAGGCCGGCCCAGCCAAGGACCACACGGTGGCGCCAGTCGTCACCGTCAGGCGTGCGGCCCAGCAGCCACGCGGTGGCCGGTCCGAAAAGGACCCAACCCGCTCGTAGCGTGAAGACCACGATTACCACTGCGGCAACGATCACCACGAGGTCCAGCAGAGAGTGGCCGGGCACGTGATGCACCACGCGCGCAAGTTGCATGCCGACCAGTGTGAACAGGACGGCGTTGAGCAGAAAGACCAGCACATCGAGGAAAGCCGACGCCTGCAGACGGGCGCTGGGAGCATAGATATGGCTGAGATGTGATCCTGTGTAAACCCCGGCGGCGACGGTGGCCAGAATGCCCGATAAGTGGAGGGCCTCGGCGGCCGCATAAGTGAGGTAGGGCGTCGCTAGGGAAACGGTGATCTCCAGCGCCGGCTGTTCCATGTTCCGGCGGAGCCGGACAACCAGCCACGCAATCGCGAGGCCGAGCGTTGCTCCACCTGCCGGAGCCGCAAGCAGGGTCACTGCCAGATGGCCGGGTCTCACCGCCCCGGCCACCACCGTGCCCACCGCACCCTGGTAGAGGACCAAAGCTGTGCCGTCGTTGGTGAGCCCCTCTGCTTCGACGATCGTGGAAAGCCGCTGCGGCGCTTGCAAACGATGGAAAACGGACGTAGCCGAGACCGGGTCGGTCGGTGCCACTACTACTCCCGCCACCACGGCGACCGCCAGGGGCAGTCCCGCCACACCGACCAGCACACCGGCGACCGCGGCTGCGGTCACCGCTACCAGCCCTACCGCCAGCAGACCGATCGTTCGGGCGTTCGCGCGCAGTTCGTCCGGTGCGATGGAATCCGCCGCGTAGTAGAGCAACGGCGGTAAAAAGACGTAGAACACGACCTCGGGCGCTAGTTGCGGCGTGCCGACCCATGGCACCAGGTACAGCAACGCTCCAACACCCACCAAGAGGACCGGATAGGGCACGCCGACTCTCTCAGCCAGCCACACCACCGCCACGGCAGCAAACGGTCCGCAGACCAGCAGGAGGGTGTAGCCAGCCGGAATCACAACTGGGAGCCCTCCATTTAGCCGGCGGTATCCGAGCAACCGCTCCGCTGAACGGAGCGACCGCCTCACTACTTAGCGTATGGGATGACCGACTCCAAAGAGGCCGCAGCGCAGCCCTATGCCGGCGGCATCAGCACGGTGTCGATCATGTACACCGTGGCGTTCGCGGTGGGCACTCCGCCGCAGACCACCCCGGCGTTGTTGACCTTGAGGCCGTTGCCCTGGCCGGTCACCGTTACGTTCGCCCCCTGCAGCGTTTTCTGCATCCCGTCGACCCGGGCCGGGCTCAACTGGCCCTGCACTACGTGGTAAGTCAGGATTTTCGTCAGCATGTCTGAATTCGTCTTCAGCTCATCGATGGTCGACGCGGGCAGCTTGTTGAATGCTGCGTCGGTGGGCGCGAACACCGTGTACTGACCGTTGTTGAGGGTGTCGACCAGATTCACCTGCGGGTTGAGCTGGCCGGACAGCGCCGACGTCAGGGTCGTCAGCTCCGGGTTGTTCGACGCTGCCGTCGCCACCGGGTCCTGCGACATGCCGTCTACTGAGGCCGGGCCGCTGGGATTCAGCGCCGCGTAATCGGCGCATCCCTGGCCCACCAGGTCCGCTGCTGCCGCAATGGGCGACGTGGCGACCGCGAGACTTGTGACCGTGGTCGCCGCGATACCCGCGGCTATGACTGCTTTGCGCGCTGCTCTCATCTCTGCTCCTGCGGTTTCGGGCTCCGCACCAGTGACACAGTGACCGGGCCCGTGTTGTTTGCTGACAACGTTGGTTCGGAGCCGAACGCGTGCCGGATGGGTCAGCCGTAGGTGAAGGAGTACACCTGCAGTCCCGGACTTGGCCGCACCTCGAGGCTTCCCGGCGCGACTTTGTCGCCGGCGACTAGCTGATGCGAGGTCGGGGGGCCGCTGACCGGCAGTGTGCTCGACGTGCCGTTTCGCGTCACGGTGAGCGTACCGGCGCCGCCGACGACGATGTAGACGTCTTTGGCGCGATAGTTCAGCTTGATGCCGGAGTGTTCGCTGTCAGCCGTTGCGCCTTGATAGTCCAGCGACCACGGGCCGCTCAGGGCGAAGCTGTCGGCGGCCAGCGTCGGCGGATAGCTGAACGTCGCTGGCCCCTCGTCGTACACCCCGCCGCCGCGGTAGTTGACCATCTTCCCCACGCCGAAATACGTCTCCGGAGTGAGCCCCGATTGCGGTGTGGTGTCGGCCAAGTCGACGGGCCGCGGTAAGTGGCTGCTTGGGCGGGCTGCAGTGAGCAGCTGCCGGATCAGGGTTTCGGTGGTGTCGTATCGGCCTTCGCCGAACTCGACATGGCGGATTGTGCCGCCGGCGTCGATCAGGTACTCGGCCGGCCAGTACCGGTTGCGGTAATTCGTCCACGTCGAGTAGCGGTTGTCCAGCGCGACCGGATAGGTGATGCCAAGGTCGCCAGCACCTTTGGCGACGTTGGCGGGAACCTGCTCGAACGCGTATTCCGGGGTGTGTACGCCGATGACCTCGAAACCGCTGTCGCGGTAGGCGTGATACCAGCCGACGACATGCGGGATGGCGCGCTGACAGTTAATGCACGAATACGCCCAGAAGTCGATCAGGACGACCTTCCCCCGCAGTGACCTGAGGTCGACCGGTCGGCCGCCGGGCGTATTCAGCCATCCGGTGATGCCGGTGAGGGCGGGCGCCGGGCCACACTGTTCCAGCTGAGCGGCCTCGTCGCTGCAGTTGGACAGCTGCGCGTTCTGCGCGTTGACGATGCCGCCGAGTTGCAGCTTGTGTCGGATGCGTTCGTTCCCACCGACTTTGGCCTGCAGCGTGCGGGTGTAGTCCGGAATGCTGCGCTGCAGCCGCGCGGGGAGGTCGAACACCAGCGCCACCGCCAGCGAGAGCGTCAGGACACCGGCTAGAGTTCGGATTCGGTGCTGGCGCCGCCGAAACGCGTTGAGACGGACGGATAATCGTTGGCCGGCCAGTGCGAAGAACAGCAGCGGCAGTGCCGCACCCACCGCGAAGGCAAGGGTCAGCACGACGGTGTCGGCACCTATCCGTGCGGTGGCGCCGGCCACCACGATCGCTGCCAGCACCGGACCTGCGCAGGGTGCGTACAGCACGCCGAGCGCCAGACCCAGACCGAAACCGTTGCTGCGAGTGGCTAACTGGCGTTGAGGCAGATACCCGAACGGCCGCTCCAGCACTCGTTCGAACGCCGGAAAGATCAGGCCGAGCCCGATGGCGACCAGCGCGATCAACGCGACCCAGCGAATGGCGTCCGGCGGGAGATGGAGCAGCGACAGTAACGCCGAACCCAGCAGCGTGACCATGCTGAAGCTGAGCACCAAACCGCCGATCACCCGATACGGGCGCAGCTTGTCGCCGAGCGCAGCTTGCGGTCGGACCGCGACCGTGCCGGTGTCTGACGGTGCTGTGATATCCGGTGCGGCGTGTTGTGCGCCGGAGAAGAAAATGACGGGCAAGACCGGCAGAATGCACGGAGAGATGCCGGTGATCAGGCCTCCGACGACACCGATCAGCGCGAGTGCGAGCATGTTCGGTATTCGTCACCGCCTAAGTCGCGGATTGGCTGCGCAGCAACCTGATTCGCGGCCCAGGGCAGCCCCGCAAACCGGAGTGCCCTACGTGAAGTGGCGCACGCTACTGACCGGGCGGCATGAGCACCGTGTCGATCATGTAGACCGTTGCGTTGGCGGTGTGCACCCCTCCACACACCAAACCCGCATTGTTGACCTTCAGGTCGTTTCCGGTGCCCGCCACATTCACATCGGCGCCCTGCAATGTCTTGTGCGCACCGTCGACCTTCACCGGGGTTTCCTGGCCCTGGACGACGTGGTAAGTCAGGATCTTGCTCAGCAACTGCGAATCGGTCTTGAGCTTGTCGATCGTCTCGGCCGGCAATTTGTCGAAGGCGTCATTGGTCGGCGCGAACACCGTGTACTGCCCGTTGTTCAGTGTGTCGACCAGGTTCACTTGTGGATTCAATTTGCCCGACAGCGCTGACGACAGGGTGGACAGCAACGGGTTGTTTGACGCGGCCGTGGCCACTGGGTCCTGTGCCATACCCGTCACCGACGCCGGTCCGCTGGGATGCAGTGCGGCGTAGTCGGCGCAGCCGGTACCGATCAGGCCGCCGGCGGGCCCGGCGGACGGTGCCGTCATCGCCGGACCCGCGGTGCTCGTGGCCGGGCTGGTGCTCGTCTGTTTCGCCGAATCGGACTTGCTCGAACAGGACGAGAGGCCGACGACAGCGACCGCTGCCAGACTCACCGCCGCGAACCGTCTGCCCGGAAGGTGCGTCATTGCTCTGTACTCCTTTGCGTCGCCGGCCTTCGCCGCCCGAATCTGCCCGACGACACGGATTCGGAGCGACGGCGGTCGCGGATTGGCCGGCATTGCATCAGGTGACGCCAGGAGTCGCGCGGCGGCTCACCGAGCCGCGTCGTTCAATCAGTGGTAATAGCGCTGATTCACCGAAGCCGGCGGCATCAAGACGGTGTCAATCATGTACACCTGCGCGTTGGCGGTGCCGATGCCGCCGCAGATCACGCCGGCGTTGTTGACTTTGAGTTCGTTGGCGGTGCCCGTGACGGTCAGTGTCGTGTTCGAGTCGAGCGTCTGGTGGACGCCGTCGACCTGCGCTGGGGTCAACTGTCCATTCACGACGTGGTAGGTCAGGATGGCGTTCAGGAATTGGGCGTCAGTCTTCAGCCGGTCGGTCGTGGCCGCATCGAGTTTCGCGAACGCGTCGTCGGTCGGGGCGAACACCGTGAACTCGCCCTTGTTCAAGGTGTCGATGAGGTTCACATCCGGGTTGAGCCGGCCCGACAGCGCCTGGGTCAGCATCGTCAACTGCGGGTTGTTCGACGCGGCCACCGTCACCGGGTCCTTGGCCATGCCGCTGACCGAGCCGGGCCCGACGGGGACCTGTTGTTCATAGTTCGCGCAGCCTGCACCGACCGGGCTACCCGCGGCAACCGCAGAGGTCGTCGTCGTGGGCGGTGAAGAAGTCACTGTGGTGACGACGACCGTCGTTGTCACGGTTGACGATTGAGCCGGTCGGACCTCGGTTCGGGTACACGCCGGTAACCCCAGGACGGCGACGGCGGCGATACCGGTCGCAACCAACGCGCTACTCCGGACATGCGCCATGTCAGCGGCCCCTCTCGTCATCCATCAGGCTACGACCAGTCGTGCGGATTGCCGGACTGCGACGCGCTGCCACAGGTTGCGCGCTGCCACACGATCGCGGGCGGGCGCACGGCACAATAAGTGGGTGACCGATCTTGCTGCAGCGCCCGCCGACCGCCGGCTGCGGGTGCTGGTGCTCGGCAGCACCGGCTCGATCGGGACGCAGGCGTTGGAGGTCATCGCCGCCAATCCGGACCGTTTCGAGGTGGCGGGTCTGGCCGCCTACGGTGGACGGCCGGAGCTGCTGGCCCGGCAGCGCGCCGCGACCGGTGTCACCGACATCGCCGTCGTCGACGAGCACGCGGCCGAGGCGGTCGGTGATGTCACCTACCGCGGCCCCGACGCGGTCACCCGGCTGGTGGAAAACACCGAGGCCGACGTCGTGCTCAACGCTCTGGTGGGCGCGCTGGGTCTGCGACCCACGCTGGCCGCGCTGGCCACCGGTGCCCGCCTGGCTTTGGCCAACAAGGAATCGCTGGTCGCCGGGGGTCCGCTGGTGTTACGGGCGGCGCAGCCAGGTCAGATCGTGCCCGTTGACTCCGAACACTCGGCGCTGGCGCAATGCCTACGCGCCGGCACTTCCGGCGAGGTCGCCAAGCTGGTGCTGACCGCCTCCGGCGGCCCGTTCCGCGGCTGGTCGGCCGCCGAGTTGGAGCAGGTGACCCCAAAGCAGGCCGGCGCGCATCCCACCTGGTCGATGGGCCCGATGAACACACTGAATTCGGCGTCGCTGGTCAACAAGGGGCTCGAACTCATCGAAACCCACCTGTTGTTCGGCGTCCCCTACGAGCGCATCGACGTCGTGGTGCACCCGCAGTCGATCGTGCACTCGATGGTTACCTTCACCGACGGCTCGACCATCGCGCAGGCCAGTCCGCCGGACATGAAGCTGCCGATCGCGCTGGCGCTGGGCTGGCCCGCACGGGTCGCCGGCGCGGCCGCTGCCTGCGACTTCAGCGCCGCCAGCAGCTGGGGGTTCGAGCCGCTGGATGCCGAGGTCTTCCCCGCAGTAGAGCTGGCCCGGCGCGCCGGACGGACCGGCGGTTGCCTGACCGCGGTGTACAACGCTGCCAACGAGGAGGCGGCGGAAGCGTTCCTCACCGGCCGGATCAGTTTCCCGGCCATCGTGCGCACAATCGCCGACGTGCTCAACGCCGCCGACCAGTGGGTCGCCGAACCCGCTACCGTGGATGACGTACTCGACGCGCAGCGCTGGGCCCGTAGAGCGGCCCGGGTGGCGATTGATCGAGCCACACAGGAGGTCCTACCAACGCGATGATGTTCGTGATCGGCATCGTGCTGTTCGCTCTTGCCATATTGATTTCGGTGGCGCTACATGAATGCGGCCACATGTGGGTCGGGCGCGCGACCGGCATGAAGGTGCGCCGCTATTTCGTCGGTTTCGGTCCGACGCTGTGGTCGACGCGACGTGGCGAGACCGAGTACGGGCTCAAGGCCGTCCCGGCGGGCGGCTTCTGCGACATCGCCGGAATGACCGCGGTTGAAGAGCTCGAGCCCGACGAACGTGACCGCGCCATGTACAAGCAGAAGACCTGGAAGCGCAGCGTGGTTCTGCTGGCCGGACCGGGGATGAATTTCGTCATCGGCTTGGTGCTGATCTACCTGATCGCCGTCACCTGGGGGCTGCCGAACCTGCACCCGCCGGCCTCTGCCGTGGTCGGTCAAACCGCCTGTGCAGCAAGAGAAGTCAAGCAAGGCCAGCTCGAGCCCTGCACGGGCCCAGGGCCGGCCGCGCAGGCCGGCATCCGGCCCGGTGACGTGGTGGTCCAAGTCGGCGACAAGCCGGTGTCCAACTTCGCCGAACTCGCCGCTGCCGTGCAGAAACTGCACGGCAGCGTTCCGGTGGTCGTCGAACGCAACGGCACGAAGATGACCAAGTACGTCGACGTCGCCCAAACCCAGCGCTGGGTTTCGAACGGCAAGGGCGGCGCCGTCCCGGCCACGGTCGGCGTGATCGGCGTGGCCGCGCCGAGCTTCGGGCCGGCGCACTACAACGTCGTCACCGCGGTTCCCGCCACCTTCGCGTTCACCGGCAGTCTGTCGGTGGAACTCGGCAAGTCGCTGATGGCCATCCCCACCAAAGTCGGCGCGCTGGTGCACGCCATCGGCGGCGGGCACCGCGACCTCGACACGCCGATGAGCGTGGTCGGCGCCAGCATCGTCGGCGGGGACACCGTGAACCACGGACTGTGGGAGGCGTTCTGGCTGTTCCTGGCACAGCTGAACTTCATTCTCGGGGTGATCAACCTGGTGCCGTTGCTGCCGTTCGACGGTGGACACATCGCGATCGCGGTGTTCGAGAAGATTCGCAACATGATCAGATCTGCCCGCGGCAAGGTCGCTGCCGGGCCGGTGAACTACCTGAAGCTGATGCCCGCAACCTACGTAGTGTTGGTGCTGGTGGTCGGTTACATGCTGCTGACCGTCACCGCTGATCTGGTCAACCCGATCAGGCTGTTTCAGTAGCTCGGAAAGAGGACACGATGAGCGTCGGCGATGTCGGTCTCGGCATGCCGGACCTGCCCCAACCAACCTTGGCGCCGCGGCGCAAAACCCGCCAGCTGATGGTCCGCGACGTCGGCGTGGGCAGCGATCACCCGATCTCGGTGCAGTCGATGTGCACCACCAAGACCCACGACGTCAACGCCACCCTGCAGCAGATCGCCGAGCTGACCGCGACCGGGTGCGACATCGTGCGGGTGGCCTGTCCGCGTCAGGAAGACGCCGACGCCTTGTCGGTCATCGCCAAGAAGAGCCAGATCCCGGTAATCGCCGACATCCACTTCCAGCCCAAGTACATCTTCGCCGCCATTGACGCCGGCTGTGCCGCGGTCCGGGTCAACCCCGGCAACATCAAAGAATTCGACGGCCGCGTCGGAGAGGTCGCCAAAGCCGCCGGTGCGGCCGGCATACCGATCCGAATCGGCGTCAACGCCGGATCGCTGGACAAGCGGATCATGGCCAAGTACGGCAAGGCCACACCGGAAGCTCTGGTCGAGTCGGCGCTGTGGGAGGCGTCGCTGTTCGAGGAGCACGGCTTCGGTGACATCAAGATCAGCGTCAAACACAACGATCCGGTGGTAATGGTCCGGGCCTACGAGTTGCTGGCCGCCCAGTGCGACTACCCGCTGCACCTGGGCGTCACCGAAGCGGGCCCGGCCTTTCAGGGCACCATCAAGTCCGCGGTCGCCTTCGGTGCGCTGCTGTCCCGGGGCATCGGTGACACCATCCGGGTGTCGCTGTCGGCGCCGCCGGTCGAAGAGGTCAAGGTCGGCACCCAGATCTTGGAGTCGCTGAACCTGCGGCCGCGCGGGCTCGAGATCGTGTCCTGCCCGTCCTGCGGGCGCGCGCAGGTCGACGTCTACACCCTGGCCAACGAGGTGACCGCCGGGCTGGACGGGTTGGACGTGCCGCTGCGCGTCGCCGTGATGGGATGCGTCGTCAATGGTCCCGGCGAAGCCCGGGAGGCCGACCTCGGCGTCGCGTCGGGTAACGGCAAAGGCCAGATCTTCGTGCGCGGCGAAGTGATCAAGACGGTGCCCGAAGCGCAGATCGTCGAGACGCTGATCGAGGAGGCCATGCGACTCGCGGGCGAACACGGCGACGAACCGGGCACCGCGAGATCTACTGGATCACCGGTTGTCACCGTAAGCTGACGTAGTCGGTCGACGGATTCGCGCAAGGCCGATTGGCCCACCCAGCCGCCAACGAAAGACGCACTATGTCGGCTCCGCCCCTGTCTCGCGTGGCCGACGAGCGACGAGTGTCAGTGGTGCGCGATGCGGCCGCAGTGCGTCGTGTCCTCGACGATGACCCCGTTGGGTCGTGCATGGTCGCCGCACGGGTTGCCGACTACGGGATCGATCCCAACGCCATCGGCGGGGAATTGTGGACCCGGCGCGGTGCCGAGGAGTCGTTGTGTTACGCCGGAGCCAACCTGATTCCGTTGCGCGGCCGGCCCGACGATCTCAAAGCGTTCGCCGACGAGGCGATGAGCGCAGCGCGCCGGTGCTCGTCCCTGGTGGGCCGCGCTGAACTGGTGCTGCCGATGTGGCGGCGGCTGGAGTCCGCGTGGGGTCCGGCACGCGATGTGCGCGACCGTCAGCCGCTGCTGGCGCTGGACCGGATGCCCACCTGTGCGCTCGACACCGAAGTGCGCCAAGTCCGGGCCGACGAGATCGACGCGTATCTGGTGGCCGCGGTTGACATGTTCATCGGTGAGGTGGGAGTCGATCCGCGTGTCGGCGACGGTGGCCGCGGCTACCGGCGCCGGGTGGCCAGCATGATCGCGGCGGGCCGCGCGTGGGCCCGCTTCGAGCACGGTGAGGTCGTGTTCAAGGCCGAAGTTGGGTCACAGTCGCCGGCGGTGGGGCAGATTCAGGGCGTCTGGGTGCATCCCGAGCGGCGGGGCGAGGGCCTGGGCGCGGCCGGCACCGCGACGCTGGCGGCGGTCATCGTCGGCACCGGGCGGATCGCCAGCCTCTACGTCAACGACTTCAACGAGGTTGCGCGTGCCACCTACGCCCGGGTCGGGTTCGCCGAGGTCGGCGCGTTCGCGACGGTGCTGCTCGACTAAGCGCTTCCTTAGGCGGCCCCGCGACACGTAAACGGCTGCGAAGACACGCCGACAAGGGCGCCGACGTTTAAATCTCGGCGCAGAAGAGGGCGTGCGGCGGGGCAAGCGAGCGGATAACGGTTGAGTTTCGGTGTGTCGCCGCTCGCGGCTTCTCCTCAGCTTTAACATCAGCCCCAATGGCAACGAAATTCACTCTGGTATCTCGAGTCACATGTCTGGTCGGTGCTGGCTGCGGGTGCCGTGCAAGGGTGCACGCCGCGTCCGGACGGTCCACTGCCCTCGGCTGAGCGGTTCTTCGCCGCGCTCGCCGTGGGTGACACGGCGGGAGCCTCGCGGCTCACCGACAGTCAGGAAGAGGCGCAGGAAACGTTGAATGCGGCGTGGGCCGGTCTGCAGGCGACCCACCTCGACACTCAGGTCCTCGGCTCCAAGTACACCGAAGACACCGGCACCATCAACTACCGCTACACCTGGCATCTGCCCAAGAAACGGATGTGGACCTACGACGGTCAGCTGAAGATGGCCCGCTACGAAGGTCGCTGGCAGGTCCGCTGGAATACCACCGATCTGCATCCCCGGCTCGGCGAGCATCAGATGCTGGCGCTGCGGGCCGATCCGCCGCAAAGAGCCTCGGTCAACGAGCTCGGCGGATCCGATGTGTTGGCGCCGGGCAACGTCTATCACTACACGCTGGACGCCGGTAAGGCCGGCCCGTATCTGATCGCGACGGCGCATGCGGTCGTCGATGCGCTGCGACCGTTCGACGACACGCTGGACCCTCAGCAGATCGCTGAGCAGGCCAGTTCGGGCAAACCGTTCGACTTGATCACGCTGCGCAAGGACGACAATGACCGGTTGGCCCCGCTGGTGCGCAACCTGCCCGGTGTGGTGATCACGCCGCAGGCCGACCTGCTGCCGACCGACGACGGGTTTGCACCGGCCATCGTCAATGAGGTGAAGAAAGCCGTGTTGGGCGAACTCGACGGCCAGGCGGGCTGGCGGATCGTCAGCACCAACCAGAACGGTGTCGACGTCGCCGTGCTCAACGAGGTAGAGCCGTCACCTGCACCGTCGGTGACCATCAGCCTGGACCGGACGGTGCAGAACGCCGCCCAGCACGCCGTAGACAATCAGGGCCGTCAGGCGATGATCGTGGCGATCCGGCCGTCGTCCGGTGAAATCCTCGCCGTCGCGCAGAACGCCGCTGCTGATGCCAACGGCCCGGTCGCGACCACCGGGCTGTATCCGCCCGGCTCGACGTTCAAGATGGTCACCGCCGGCGCGGCCATCGAACGCGACATGGCCACCCCGAACACCATGTTGGGCTGCCCGGGCCACATGGACATCGGTCAGCGCATCGTCCCCAACTACGGGGGATTCGACCTCGGCGTCGTGCCGATGTCCCGAGCTTTCGCCAGTTCCTGCAACACAACCTTCGCCGAGCTGGCCAGCAGGATGCCCCCGCGTGGCTTGACGACGACGGCCGCCCAATACGGAATCGGCCGTGACTATGAGATCGACGGGATCCCGACGGTGACGGGGTCAGTGCCGCCGACGGTCGACGAATCCGAACGGACCGAGGACGGCTTCGGCCAGGGCAAAGTGCTGGTCAGTCCGTTCGGGATGGCCATGGTCGCAGCGACAGTCGCCGCCGGCCGCACCCCGCTGCCGCGGCTCATCGAAGGCCGCAGCACGAAGGTCACCGGCGACAACACCGACATCAGCGAAAAGATGCTCGACGGGCTGCGACCGATGATGCGGTTGGTGGTGACCAACGGCACCGCCACCGACATCTCCGACTGCGGGGCGGTGTTCGGTAAAACCGGTGAAGCCGAATTCCCCGGTGGTTCGCACGCCTGGTTCGCCGGCTACCGGGGTGACATGGCGTTCGCCGCGCTGATCGTCGGGGGCGGCGGCTCGGAATACGCAGTCCGGATGCTGAAGTTCATGCTGCAGCAGCTGCCAGGCGACTACCTGACCTGAGCTTCCCCATCGAGTGTGGGCTATCCACGCCGCGCGGATGTGTCGACCAGAAGCCACACACGCGGCGTCGGTGTTCACTGGGCGCCGACAGCAAGTCGCCCGGCCGCGCCATGCGCGACCGGGCGACAGCGTCTTGCTTGCCGAGCTAGCTGATCAGAAGATACTGGCGAGATCCGCGAAAATGTTAGTGAACGCGTCGGCGCCAGTACCACCCAGGTTAGTGAGCGTGTCGGCGCCGGTACCGGTCACGCCAGTGAGCTGGTCGGCGGTCGTGCCACCCAGGCCGCCGAGTGGGTCGACAGCAGTGCTGAAGCTGCCGGTGAACATGTCTACGAACTGGTCAAGCGGGCCACCTAGTCCGAAGGCGTTCAAGAACTGGTCGTCAAACGAAGCCAACTGGCCCAGGAAGTCGGTCGGAGTATCGGGGCTGACAGGGTAAGCAAACGCATTGTGGTCGAAAATCTGGACGAAGTCGGCGGCTGGGTCGTTGTCGGGAACCGCCGTCAGTGTAACCGATCACGCTCGTGTAGCCGTCGCCGTCAGCTATGCGCGTCTAACTGCGCTAACTTGGTCGGGAATTAAGCAGCTGATTGAGAGCGTAATCGTACGATTTTGCGTCTGCCATATGTCATCCCGTCGGGCAGCGTGGTGCCGGCTGGCAGGTTCCCGTCGTTGTTGATGAACGCGTCCTCGAATGGGTCCAGGTCGGTCGTCGCCGTGTCAGTCGGGGTGCAGCGTGAGGCCGAAGGCTCCTGGCCGGAACCCGTCGAGTGCGCCGAATGAGAACGGTTCATTGTTGTCGATGTCGTAGTCAATCTGGGCAGCGAGGGCGGAATTATCGATATTGAGTTGCTGGTCGAGAATAGCCTTGCGTTGCGAGTGTTGTGCCGTTCGCGTCGACGTCCGCGAAACCGGTAAAATCACGAGAACGGGTCAGGGGTGGTCTCGCATGTCGATGGGGCAGAGACCGACGTCGCCCACCGCGGCGCGGCGCCTGGGTGTCGGCGAGGGCGATGCCCATCGGCATGAACGCCGCGGCCAGCAGGCCACCGCCAGTGGCGCCGAGGCCCAACCGCGATACGACGGCGCCGCGAGGTACGAGTGTGCTTGCTCATGTGCGAGGCTCCTAACTTGCTATCGCTCGATGATGGTGTCGGGGTGCCCGTCCCCCCTGTCAGTGACTCGCTCATGAGCTTTCCGACTCTCATGTGAGCGAACCGCTGACGAACGGATCGTAAGCGGGAAGGTAGCGGACTTTCAAGGAAATACCGAAACTTTTCTAAGTTTCTTCTCAGCTCTAATGAACTTGCGTCTAACAGCGGTACTGCGGTGATGGCGATCCGGATGGTGTTTGACGAGCTCAGTGGCACCGGCCGGCGTTCAGTCACCGAGCTGATTGCGCCACAGCCTCGTTGATGAGCTGTGCGCCAGCTGAGGCCAGCTGAGCGTTGGCGCCCCCGATGGGTCGGTCAAGTTGGGCGCCGGTTCACGCCCGCTTCGCCGGTCCGGTGATCGTCCGCTCGATGGCCCGCCTCTGCTCAGGCCGGTTTTCGGCCTGCATCGTCACCGGGCAGTACGCTGACCACATGCCTGTCCGCGCCGCGTTGTCGCCCGGCGTGCAGTCGCCGACCCTGCCGGTGCCCAAACAAATTCCACGCCCGGAGTACGTCGGAAAGCCGACCGCACGCGAGGGCACTGAGCCGTGGGTGCAGACGCCTGAAGTGATCGAAAAGATGCGCGTCGCGGGCCGGATCGCGGCCGGCGCCTTGGCCGAGGCGGGCAAAGCGGTGGCCCCGGGCGTGACGACCGATCACCTGGACCGCGATCGCCCACGACTATATGGTCGACCACGGCGCCTACCCGTCGACGCTGGGCTACAAGGGCTACCCGAAATCGTGCTGCACCTCGCTGAACGAGGTGATCTGCCACGGCATACCCGATTCGACGGTCATCGAGGACGGCGACATCGTCAACATCGATGTCACCGCCTACCTCGACGGGGTCCACGGTGACACCAATGCGACGTTTCTTGCCGGCAACGTCAGCGAGGAACACCGACTGCTCGTCGAACGCACCCACGAAGCCACCATGCGCGCGATCAAAGCCGTGCGGCCTGGGCGCGCGCTGTCGGTGGTCGGCCGGGTGATCGAGTCGTATGCGAACCGGTTCGGCTACCAAGTCGTCCGCGACTTCACCGGCCACGGCATCGGCACCACCTTCCACAACGGGCTGGTCGTCCTGCATTACGACCAGCCCGCCGTCAACACCATCCTCGAGCCGGGCATGACCTTCACCATCGAGCCGATGATCAACATCGGTGCGCTGGACTACGAGATTTGGGCCGACGGCTGGACGGTGGTCACCAAAGACCGCAAGTGGACCGCGCAGTTCGAGCACACCCTGCTGGTCACCGACTCCGGCGCCGAGATCCTGACCCAACTGTGACGTTCGTGGCGCGACTGTGCGGTTCTGTACCCCGCCGCAGCGTGTCGCGCAGGAATCCGCACAGTCGCCGCACCACCAGAAGAAGGTGAGCGGGGCGCTGCTGGTCGCGGGCACCAGCTCCGACGCCGGCAAGTCCATGGTGGTCGCCGGTCTGTGCCGGCTGCTGGCGCGCAAAGGGATTCGGGTGGCGCCGTTCAAGGCGCAGAACATGTCGAACAATTCGGTCGTCACCGTCGAAGGCGGTGAGATCGGGCGAGCCCAGGCTATGCAGGCGCGTGCCGCGGGGCTGCCACCGAGCGTCCGGTTCAACCCCATCTTGCTCAAGCCAGGCAGCGATCGGACATCGCAGCTGGTGATCCGCGGGCAGGTGGCGGACTCGGTGACAGCCGCCGGCTACCTGGCGCACCGCGACCGGCTCGCGTGTCTCGTCGCCGACGAGTTGTCCGGACTGCGCTCCGAATTCGATGTGGTGATCTGTGAAGGTGCCGGATCCCCGGCCGAAATCAATTTGCGTGCAACAGATCTGGCGAACATGGGGCTGGCGCGGGCGGCGGACCTACCGGTGGTCCTGGTCGGGGACATCGACCGCGGTGGTCTGCTTGCGCACCTGTTCGGGACCGTCGCAGTGCTCGAACCCGCCGACCAGGCGCTCATCGCCGGCTTCCTCGTCAACAAATTCCGCGGCGACCCGGAGCTGTTGACGCCCGGGCTGCAGCAGCTGGCGGAGCTGACCGGCCGGCCGACCTACGGGGTGCTGCCGTACGCCGAGGAGTTGTGGCTGGACGCGGAGGACTCGGTCTCGGTGGTCAGCGCCCGGGTGCTGGGCGTGCCGCAGCGCCCGCGCGGCTCGCAGTGGTTGCGGGTGGCGGCCGTCCGGTTGCCGCGGATTTCCAACTCCACCGACGTCGAGGCGCTGGCCTGCGAGCCCGGCGTACTGGTGCGCTGGGTGGCCGACCCCGCCGACCTGGCCGACGTCGACGTCGTCGTGCTGCCGGGCAGCAAGGCCACGGTGGCCGACCTGCGCTGGCTGCGCGAACAAGGGCTGGCCCAGGCCGTGATGGCGCACGCCGCAGCCGGCCGCGCCGTGCTCGGTGTCTGCGGCGGCTTCCAGATGTTGTGCCGAACCATCGACGATCGGGTCGAGACCCGGTGCGGACAGGTCGACGGCCTGGCGCTGCTTGATGCCGACATTGTGTTCGCGCCGGCAAAGGCGTTGCGCCGCTGGCAGAATCCGCTGACCGGCTACGAAATCCACCACGGCCGGGTCGCGCGTTGCAGTGAGTCGGAATGGTTCGCCGTCGAGGGAACTCCGCAGGGCTACCGACGCGCCGCGGTGTTCGGCACACATTGGCACGGCCTGTTCGACAACGACGCATTCCGGCGAAAATGGTTGACCGGGGCGGCAAACGCCGCGCAGCGAAACGGCTTCGTCGTCGCTGACGACGTCGACGTGGCGGCCCGCCGCGACGCTCAACTGGATGCGATGGCCGACTTGTTGGCCGCGCACGCCGACGTCGCTGCGATCACCGAGTTGGTGCGCCACGGAGCTCCGCCGCGTCCCACCATCGTCTCCGCGCTGGCATCGGATACCTGACCAGGGCGTCCAAAAAGGCTGTGCGCGAGTTACATCCGTGTTGCAGAAAAGTGCCGGCCACTGAGAAAAGCCTTAAATAACTTAAAGACTCGTCGAAACGGCTAGCGGGCATACGCCGATTGGCGTAGCTTTCCAAAGTGCCTTCGACGATGATGACTACCGTCGACGGGTTCCCCATCCCGGTCAGCGACACCGGCCCGGAGAATGGCTCCGTCGTGGTGGTGCTCGGCGCCGCGCAACGGGCACTTGCGGCTTACGACGCCGTGTGTGATCGGCTGCATACTGCGTCGCTGCGGACACTGGTCTTCGGCCCCGAACCGCGGCTGACACCGAAGTCGGTGATCGGCATTCTCGACGCGCTGGAAATCCAGTGGGGCGTGCTGGTCGGCGATCGCACCGGCGCGGAGGTGGCCTGGGAGCTGGCGGCGACCAGACTGGACCGCTTCACTGGTCTTATCGCCATCGACCGCGGACATCCCCGGGTCGCCGACCTGAGCGGGCTCGTCCGCGACGAAGACTGCCCACCGGTAGAGGTGAATACCACCGCGCTGGTCAGTTCACCGGCCGCGCGGGCGGTCGCAGACGCCAGTCAGCGGTTCGTGTACGCCGATTACCGCGTCGCCGAGCTGGTTGGGCGCCGTAATGTCCACGAGTCGACCGCGCAATTGGCCGCAGAAATCGTGCTCCGCACCAGCACCTGGTAACAACACCGCGTGAGGTCCGACGGTGCCCGAGGCGCTAGACCAGTTCGGCCGCTCGTCGGTCTGACCACTTATCTCGACCAGACGCAGAGCGGAAACTTGGACGTTCGTGCCAGTTTTCTGCCGGCGAGCTACTTTCAGGGCATCACGCTGGCCGGCGGCGTCGCGGTGCTGCTGCCACCGCAGCCGGTGGACGCCGCCATCGCGAGCCGGGTGATCGATGGTCTGGACGGTCTGGTTATCACCGGCGGTGGAGACATCGACCCGGCGCGCTACGGCCAATCGCCGCACCCGCGCACCGATCAGCCCGGAGCAGACCGCGACGCGTGGGAGTTCGCATTGCTCGGCGCGGCGCTCGACCGGAAGCTGCCGGTGCTGGGCATTTGTCGCGGCGCCCAAGCCCTCAACGTCGCGCTCGGCGGAACGTTGCATCAGCACCTGCCCGACGTCACCGGGCGGGGCGGCCATCAGCTGGGCAATGCTGAGTTCGCCACCTTGGCGGTGCGGACCGTGCCGGGCACCCGGCTGGCGGCGTTGGTCGGCGAGTCGGCGCACGCCAAGTGCTCTCACCACCAGGCCATCGACAAAGTGGGTGACGGGCTGGTCGTCAGCGCCTGGGACAGCGACGGCGTCGTGGAGGCGGTCGAACTGCCCGGCGACCGGTTCACCCTCGCCGTGCAATGGCATCCGGAAGAATCCCTCGACGATCTGCGCCTGTTCACCGCCACCGTCGACGCCGCCCGCTCGCACGCTGAGGCCGCGCGGGCCTGAAACGCCATTCAGCCGCGGAAGGCGATCAGCGGGATCGCCGTCTCGGCCGGCGTCGCCGCACCGTGCATGCCGATGAGATGGCCTACCTCGGGTGGTTCGTGTCGGCTCGCCAGCACCGCCGTGTCACCGGTGCAGACGACGACGACGTCGCCGATGCGCGGCAGGTGCTCGGGCCGGACGCTGCCGAAAAACCCGGCCGCCACTGCCTCGTCGCGGCTGTAAATCTCGGCTCGCCCGTCCAGCAGCGACCGCCAGGCGGCCAGCACGTCGGCTGCCGCGCCGGGTGCAGTGTGCAAGTAGCGCACTCGTGGGTCACCGGCGACGGTTCGGACGCCGGCGGCCAGTTGTGGGTCGGCGTCCAAATCGATCCGCGCCTCTGGCGGGGCGTTGACGCCGCCGTGGTCGGCGGTTACCAGCAGCACCGCATCCGCAGGCAGCGCATCGACCAGCCGCGTCAGCAACGCATCGACGCTCGCCGCCGCGGCATGCCACTGCGGTGCGCCGATCCCGGACAGGTGCGCGGCGGTGTCCAGCTCCGAGGTATAGGCATACACCAGCCCGGGGCTCGCCGCCAGGTTGTCGCTGACCTGCCGGGCGTAGTCCTGGCCGGAGTTCGCCGCGCAGAACTGCGCGCCACGATAAGCGGCCTCGGTGAGGCCGCTGCCGAGGAACTGCGCCGGCAGCAAGGCCCGGGCGCTGATCTTCGCGGCGGCTAACCGCTCGAACCAGGTCGGGACCGGCTGCCACTGTGCGGGCGACGGGTCGTCCCGCCAGGCGATGTGGGTGAGCACGCGGTCGCTGGCGGGCATCTTGACGGTGAAGCCCAGGATCCCGTGCTGGCCCGGCCGTAGACCGGTGGTCAGCGATACCAGACTGGTCGGGGTCGTCGCCGGAAAGGTGCAGGTCAGTTGGTCGAGGCGGCCGCCGGCACCGGCCAGCACCGACGCGAGCAGCGGCGCGTCATCGGCCAGGTCAGGCAGCAAGTGATAACCCATCCCGTCGACGAGCAAGATCGCCACCCGACGCACGGCACCGAGCGTCTCGGTCAGGCCGAGGACGTCAGCGCCTTGGGGCACCCCAAGCAACGCGGCGGCCCCGGGGAGGACGTCGCAGATCGAACCGGGCACCCGGCCAGTGTGTCAGCCGGCGCAGCTCGGCTAACCACCCAGCGGTGAACGTCCCATCACCGTGAGTTTGCTCCCGTACTTCGGCACGGTGGCCAGGTGAGACCCGTTGGCGGCCATTCCCGCCGTCGACAAGGGCGACGTTACCGGCATGCCTGCCGCAACCGGAGGCGCGCTGATGGGGGTGCTTCCCAGTAAGCCGGTTGACGGGCTTATCGCCCCTGCCGCCGGCAATACGCTGGGCGGCGCCGACAACCCGCCGATGGTCGCGGCCCTGCCCAGAGCTGCCGGCACCGACAACCCACTGATCATCGAGGACTGGCCCATCGCAGCGGACACCGCACCGCCCGCACCACCAAGCTCACTTAGCGCGGCACCTCCCGCGGCCGCCCCCTCCGCTGCGGCTCCTGCGGCACCCTCCGCCGCAGTGGCAGCATCGCCTGCCGGCCCCTCCGCACTGAGGGCCAGGAAGTCCACCATGTTGCCGAGAAAGTTGCCGGGCATGTAGAACCCGGACGAGAAAATGGTGTTCCACAAGTTGTCGTTCAACCCGAGACCGCTTGACGAAAACAGGTCGTTGAAAAGTCCCGAGAGCCCCGTGGTTGACGACGAGTTGCCGGCCAGCAGGTCCAGAATCCCGGACAGTCCCGACGTCAATGAAGTAGCCGATGTCGACCCTGCTGCGGGCGAGGCGATTCCCTGAAGCGCCTGCGGGATCGCGGACGTCAGCTGAGAGAGCATCGTCTGGGTTCCGGCGCCGGTGGAGGTGCCGGCGGCTTGGGGGACCGCGGCGGCCGGATTGGTGGTCGGTGCCGGTGCGGTGAACGGTGTCATGGTCGTCGCGGCCGCCGACGAGCCCGCATAGCCGTACATCGCCGCGGCATCTTGGGCCCACATTTCGCTGTACTGCGCCTCAGTGGCCGCGATTGCCGGCGTGTTCTGCCCCAAGAGGTTGGTCTTGACCAACGATGTCAGCTGCGCCCGGTTGGCCGCAATCAGCGGCGGAGGCACAGTCATGGCATACGCCGACTGGTAGGCGCCTGCGGCCGCCGTGGCGTGTGCGGCCGCCTGCTGGGCCTGAGACGCGGTCGTGCTCATCCAAGCCGCATAGGGTGCGGCCGCGGCTGTCATCGACGCTGAAGCCGGACCCTGCCACTCACTCGTCAGTCCTGAGAGGACTGAGGAGTAGGAGCTTGTCGTCGAGTCCAGCTCTGACGCCAGCCCTTGCCAGGCCGCTGCGGCGGCCAGCAGCGGCCCTGCGCCTGGGCCGGCATACATCAATCCGGAATTTATTTCCGGCGCCAACGACCCGAAATCCATTGCCGGTCCTCACCCGGCGGCGAGTGCATTCGCGGCTTCGGCGGCGCTGTACGAACCGGCGTTCGCGGCCATGTTCGTCACGAACATCTGGTGAATGGCTGCGGCCTGGGCGCTCATGACCAGATACATCTGGGCATGCGCGGCGAATTGTGCCGCTGTGAGCGCTGATACCGCATCAGCGGCGGCGGGAACGACACCGGTGGTCGGGCCTGCCGCGGCCGCATTCGCGGCGCTCAGCGCAGCGCCGAGACCCTGCAGGTTGCCTGCCGTCGCGCTCAGCATCGCCGGTTGTGTCGTGACGAAAGACATGGACTCCTCCTGTGCCTATGGTCTGCCTGGCCTAAGTCTCAGGAGAACGATGCGCTTTCGGAGTGGACGCTGCTATCCGCCGGTGACATCGACTATCCACTTTTGGTTAGTCTTCCGTTAACTTGGCCTGCTGAATCCGACGCCGCTGATGAGCGACGTGGCGGTCGCTGGGTCAGTTAGTGGATGCAGATGCGCGGCTGAGGCTCTCGGAGGGAAGTTCGCCGTACCGACGAAAGTAGCTCTGTGAGAAACGGCCCAGATGCGTGACGCCCGCAGCGAATGCCGCATCTGTGACCGACATTCCGGCGACCGGATGAGTAAGCATCCGGCGGGCGGCAGCCAGCCGCAGATTGCGCAAATGAGCCACCGGTGTGGTCCGCCAGCAGCGGCGGAACGCCGTTTCCAGGGACCGAGTGCTGACGCCGGCCGCATCGGCGATATCCGCCAGCTCGATGTGGTGCGCAAGGTTTCGTCGGATGTACTCGTCGGCGCGAGGTAAGCAGGCCGGCAGATCTTTCGGCGCGAGGTCGGCATTGGCCGAATTCGGCAGCGTGTGCAGCACTGCTGTCATGAGGTGCCTACTTGCGCTGCGGTCGACCGCACGCGAGCGCGCGCGCCGCTCCGTCATGACATCTCGCCAGAAGAACATGACGAGGTCGTCGAGCATGGGGGGCAATGGCTTCGCGAGTTCTTCGAAAATGATTGGCTCGTCGGTGTCGACGCCGCCAAGCTGCTCTACGAGGCCACGCGGAAGTCGAATCATCAGCTGGACGGCATCGGTGCTCCAGCGTTTGCGGTACGTCGTAGCCGGATTCACCACATACGAATCTCCCGCGCGCATCGCGAATTCGGCTGAAGACGTGCTGATTTCGCAGGTCCCTTGCAGGGTTCGCTGTAATACATAGAAGTCGACCGGCCCTGGTGTGACGATTTCGACGGCACGGCCGTAGGAAACCTCGAGGAACGTGATGCTGTCCAGCGCTGCCTGGCGAAGCCTGAAGTCAAGTCGTTCCGGCCGGTCCAGCGTGCGCAACATGTGTCGGGACACCCGATCTTCCATGATCGCCCGAGCTTCGTTGACGTCATGGGTCCGTAGACGGACCCTCGATTGCGTATCATGAGCTAGCGGCATGTCACGTCCCGTTCGTGCCGCTGTCGAGCAAGTCGGCGGCCGGGGTCCACTTCTCCTCAATCCGGCCGTAGCGCCAGACCAGCAAGGCGATGGCCCAGGTAACGACAAACATGCCGACGATGAGGAAACCGATGGCGTTCAGGTCGACGCCGCTGAGTTCAGCCCAGAACGCACCGCTCCAGCCGAACTGATTGCCCAGTAGCTCGAGCAGTTCCACGCTGCCGATGAGCAGCGCTACTGCCACCGATAAACCGGTGATGGTGAGGTTGTAGTAGACCTTGCGGACCGGATTAGAGAAAGCCCAGCCATACGCGAAATTCATGAACGACCCGTCGATGGTGTCCAGCAGGCACATTCCGGCGGTGAACAGCACGGGCAGGCACAAGATCGCATACCAGGGCAGCCCGGCAGCCGCGCTGGTACCGGCCAGAACCAGCAACGCGACCTCGGTCGCGGTGTCGAAGCCGAGCCCGAAGAGCACCCCGACCGGGTACATGTGCCACGACTTGGTGATCGATCTGGTGAACCGGTTGAAGAACCGGTTGAGCAATCCGCGGTTGTTGAGCTGTTCTTCGAGTTCGGCCTCGTCGTAAACGCCGCGGCGCATCCTTGCGAACACCCGCAGAATACCGACCAGGACCACGATGTTGATGCCCGCAATCAGGTACAGGAACACTCCTGAGACGGTGGTCCCGACCAACCGCGTGTAGTGGTGCAACGCCGAGGTGTCCTGCTCAACCGGCCCGACGATTGCCCTCAGTCCGAGCGCCAGCAGCAGCGTCAATCCGAACACCACCGAGGAGTGGCCCAGCGAGAAGAAGAAGCCGACGCCCAGCGGCCGGTGCCCCTCGCTCATCAACTTGCGGGTGGTGTTGTCGATGGCGGCGATGTGGTCGGCGTCGAATGCATGCCTCAAGCCCAGGGTGTAGGCGGTGATGCCGATGCCGATGCCGAATGCCTTGCCGCCCACGGTCAGGTGTGCAGGTTCGACGACCACTACCAAGATGATCCAGCCGATGAGGTGCAGCGCGACGATGACCGCGGCCATCGATGCCAGCCGTCCCAACTCGTCCGGGGTCAGCCCGTTCGGTGTTCTCCACCGCGCCGATGACTGCCCGTGCGGGCGACCGCCGAGCATGTCCGCCCCTTCCGCGCCGGAAATATCCCGGCCGTAAAAACGGTAAACAATCGACAACCGTCTTGCGGTGGATTCGCAACATTGCTGCGAGTTCTTTGCAGGTGGGGCACTCCAGCGGACTCGGCGGCAGCAGTCAACCACAGAACCACCACAAGCGGGCGCGCGATCTCCTGTCGTCGCACTCGTTGAGGCGCGATAATGGGTCGGTGGCCAAGCCATCGACTCTGGACCCGGCCGTCATCGAACGGCTTGGTGAGGTGTTGCGCGCCCACGGGCTGCGACGGATGGCGTCACGGATCGCAGTGCTCGCAGTGCTCGAGTCGGTCAGCGGTCATCTGCCCGTCGCCGAAATAGACCAGCGGTTACGCGAGTGTCTGCCCGCCGACGCGCAGCCACCGGACCTCGCCACCATCTACCGGACTATGACCACGCTGGTCGACCAGGGTGTGCTGCACGCGCTGGCTCTCGAGAACGGGGTCACCACTTACGGATTGGCCGTAGACCCGCACCATCACGCGGTGTGTATCCGATGCGGCTCGATCATCGAAGTTCCCGCGGGGCAGTTGAGTTCGGCGCTGGAACACGCCATGGCGGGCAGTTCTTTCCGGCTTTCCGAGCAGGCCGGTCTGACCTTGCACGGCCTGTGCCCGCAATGCCAGGGGAGCGGGACTCAACCGGGCTAGCGCTGACCCGCGCCGCGATGGGCAGCCTAAGACTGCTTCTTCGCAAACCTACGTCCGCGCTAGTCGTTGATTGGTGACCCGAAGCTGCCGTGCGGTGGCGTCGGCGAGCGCCTGAACCCGCTCGGGCCGCAACTGGCCACACAACCTGCCCCAGTGAATCGCGACCGTGTCGCCGACCGCCACATCGGGAACCGCGCTGTACCCGTCGGCCCAAACGTCGAGTCGACGGACCGACGGTTCGCACAGGGCCAGCGCGTGACCATCCCAGACGAGCTTCCGGCACGCGACCTGAACACTGCCGCCGTCGCGGGAAAGCACTGTGCCCCAATTAATCCGGCAATTGTCCAAGACGCTCAGCGGATGCTCGTCGAGGCCGCGGCCCAGCAACCGCGACCACGGGTACACCCCGAACACATGAAAGCAGTGATTGGCCGCTGCTTCGCTCACCAATTCCGGGCCGACATGCGACCAGTAGCGATGAGCCTTCGGGCCGATGAGCGCGAGCAACTCGTCGACGAACTGGTTGCGGTCCAACTCGGCGCCGACACCACCGCCGAGCCAGTAGGAATCGACGAGACGGTGGTCCAGCGGATCGCGGATACCCGTCATCTTGGACAGCACTTGCAGATAGGGCCAGGCGCCGGAAAACTTCGTCGCGGCGACCCGCACGTCCTCCGCCGAGCCGTCCCGTAGTGTCGTCGCCAGCGGCGGACCGCAATAACCCAGTGCATTGGGAGCGTAGGCGTAACGGGCGAACATCTGTGTGCCCCGAGTGTCGACAGATGGTGCCGCCACGCTCACCCCCGCCGGGCGGACTCCGCGAGCTTGACTGCGTCGCGGTGCATCCGGCCGAAGTTGTAGTAAGCCGCACACGCTCCCTCGGGGGAAACCATGCAGGTTCCGATCGGCGTCTCCGGAGTACAGGCCGTACCGAAAACTTTGCATTCCCAAGGCTTGAGCACACCCTTGAGCACCTCGCCGCACTGGCACGCCTTCGGGTCGGCGACCCGCACAGCGGGCATCGCATAACGCAGTTCGGCGTCGAACTCCGCGAAATCGTCGCTCAACCGCAACGCACTCTGCGAAATGAACCCGAGGCCACGCCATTCGAAGTGCGGACGCAGTGCGAACACCTTGCCCATCAGCGCAAGCGCCGCCGGATTGCCGTTCTCGGGCACCACCCGCGAGTACTGATTCTCCACCTCACAGCGGCCATCACGGATTTGAGTCAGCAGCATCGCGACTGACGCCAGGATGTCCAGTGGCTCGAATCCGGAGACGACCAACGGTTTCTTGTACACGTCCGGCACGAACCGGTACGGCCGGTTCCCGACGACAGTCGACACGTGTCCGGGTCCGATGAAGCCGGAGAGCCGTAAGTCCGGAGATTCCAGGATTGCTCTGATCGGCGGCACGATCGTGACGTGGTTGCAGAACACGCTGAAGTTGCGCAAGCCCAACTCTCGTGCGCGCACCAGCGTCACCGCAGTCGAGGGTGCGGTGGTCTCGAACCCGACGGCAAAAAACACCACCTGCCTATCCGGCCTGTCGACCGCGATCTTCAAGGCGTCCAACGGTGAATAGACAAACCGCACGTCGGCGCCGCGGGCCTTGGCGTCCAGCAAGCTGCCGTGTGAGCCGGGTACCCGCATCATGTCGCCGAAGCAGGTGAAGATCACGTCGGGTTGCTGCGCCAGCCACATGGCGTCGTCGACTCGGCCCATCGGGATCACACACACCGGACAGCCCGGACCGTGTACCAATTCGACGTTCTCCGGCAGCAGATGCTCGATGCCGTGCCGGTAGATGGTGTGCGTGTGCCCGCCGCACACCTCCATGAACTTAAAGTGTTCGCCGCCTTGACCAGCCAGGTGCTCGATCGCGACCAGCAGTTTGCGGGCCGCCGCCGGGTCGCGGAATTCATCGACGAATCTCACGGGGGAAACTCCTTCCGATCAGACGATGGCCGACGAGTCGAACGCTTCCATTTCGGTCGCGTAGGCGTCACCGAGCTTTTTCACCGCTGCAAGCGTGAGCAGCGCCTCGGTTTCGTCGATCTTGGCCATCGCAAAGCCGACATGCACCAGCACCCACTCATCGGGCTCGGGCATGTCGTCCTCCAGTAGCCGCACGCTGATGGTGCGCTGAACACCACTGACGTCGACTTTTGCCAAACAATTTGCACGGTCGGTGATCTCGACGATTCGCCCGGGTATGCCAAGGCACATTTCGGTCGCTCCTTTCTCGTGGCGACCCGCTGCGCCCGGCTTCGCCGCGCTTGCGATCGCCACGTCTCTCAACAGATCCGCGGTAGCGGATCACCGACGAGCATGTCGACGATCCGCGAGCCGCCGAACCCGGTTTGCAACACCACAGTCTCCGCAGGCTCGGCGACGATGACCCCGACCTCGGCCGCATCGGCACCCAACGGATGTGACCGCAAGGCGGCGACCCCGGCTTCAGCCTCGTCCGGCGGGACGACGGCGACGAACTTGCCCTCGTTGGCGACATAGAGCGGATCGATGCCCAGCAGCTCGCAGGCCCCATTGACCATCGGGCGCACCGGAAGTCGCTCTTCGTCAAGCACCACCGCCAGACCGCAGGCCTGAGCCAATTCGTTGCAGACCGTGCCTACCCCGCCGCGGGTCGCGTCCCGCAGCCAGCGGGTGGACGGCGCCGCGGCCAGCAACACTTCCACCAGCGGGCTCACCGAGGCAGTGTCGGAACGAATGTCAGCTTCGATGGCCAGGTCGCCGCGAGCCAGCATCACCGCCATCCCGTGGTCACCCATCGTTCCCGACAACAGCACCTTGTCACCACATTGCACCGATCGTGCTGACAGCTGGCGTCCCGCGGGGATAACCCCTACGCCCGTGGTGGTGATGAACACACCGTCGGCCGCACCCCGGGGCACCACTTTGGTGTCACCGGTGACAACCTGCACACCGGTCTGTGTGGCCGCCGCCGCCATGTTGGCCACTATTTCTTTGAGGTCGGCGATCGAAAAGCCTTCCTCGAGGATGAAGGCCGCTGAAATCCATTGCGGCACAGCTCCTGCCACCGCGAGGTCATTGGCTGTGCCATGCACCGCGAGCTCACCGATCGAGCCGCCGGGGAACTGCCGGGGCTGCACCACGAATGAATCGGTGGATATGGCGACGCGGTCGCCGCCGGGCAACGCGATGGCCGCGCTGTCACCGAGCGACTCCAGCAACGGGTTGCGAAACGCCTCCATGAACACCGCGTCGATCAGGGCGGCTGAAGCTTTGCCGCCCGCTCCGTGCGCCAGCGTCACGTGGTCGTCGAGCAGACGGGGACGGCGTCGTCGGAATGACTCGATTCGCTCGATAACCTGGCTCTCGTTGAATTTGGGTCCCGCGGATAGGTATTCGCCTGTCGATCTACTCATCCGACCGCCGTCCTCTGTTGCGCCAGCTGTTCATGCACGATCAGCCACAGCTGGTAACCCAACAACGCCTGTGCCTCCTGGATGCGGTGCACGCTTTGTGACCGAACCGCGAAACAGACGTCGACTTCTGGACTCTTCGCGAAGGCACCGCCGCCGTAACCGGCGAAGCCGATGGTGTACAGACCGCGGCTACGGGCCTCCTTGAGCCCTGCCACCAAATTGGGCGAACTGCCGCTGGTCGACATGGCAATGGCGATATCTCCTCCTCGTGCGCGGGCGATCAATTGCCGGGCGAACACCAACTCGTATCCCACATCGTTGCCCAGCGCGGTGAGGATCGCCTGATCGGCGGTTAACGACCAGGACGGGAGCGGCTCGCCAAGTGGCGGGCGCGCGAACAGTTTCGCCAGGGTCGTGGAGTCGGTGCAGCTGCCGCCGTTGCCGAAAGTAAATAACCGTCCTCCCGCTGCGAACCGGCGGGCCATCTCGGCGCCGGCAGCGGCCAGCAGTTCGTCGTTTGCCTCCAGGGTGGATCGGCGCAGCGCCAGGCTTTCGGCCGCCTTTGCTTGTGCCGACGCGGTCAGGTCGGCCAGCAGCGACTGCGGGTCATCTTCCTGCGCATCCAGAAACGGATACAGAAAGTTGGTCGGTTCCTCACTCATCAACCGTCCTCCTTGCGCACGGGGTAACGGCGTCGCTCCTCGATCCCGGCTGTGCCGGCACCTTCGTCGTCGACGTGGTTCATCTGCGTCGCTCCTCGGTGCCGGCTGTGCCGGCATCTTCGTCGCCGACGCGGCCAATCGCCGTCCCGGCGTGCACCAGCACCAAATCACCGGATCGGACGGGATCGACCAGCGCGGTCGCGACGGTCAACAGCTCCCCGGCAACGCGCACCCGGGCCATGCCGTCACCGGAAACCGCTACCACTTCACCGAGGCGGCCCTCGTCGCTGCACGTGACGCACCCCTGCTCCTCGGGGGCCGGCTTGAGCAGGCCAGGGTGTTCGAAACAGACGTGAGTCAGTTCCCACAGCAGGTGGTAGAACAGCACGAAGCCGCCTGTCGCGGGCACCCTCGGGTCGGGATCGTCGAGCCACAGCACATGGTCAGCCGCGCCGCGTTCGGGCCGCTCGCCGCTGCCGACCCAGACGGTCGTGGCGCCCCAGGCCGGACATCGGCGCATCACCGATCGCACTGCGAGGTTGTCGGCAGCGCCGACGCCGATCACGATGTCGCCGGAACGCGCCGACACCCGAACCAAGTCCACCACGTCAGGTCCGGTCAGCGCCACGGCCGGCAATGCTCGCTTGCCCACGATCACCGGATGGATGAACTCCACCGCGATGTGCAGCGCGTGCGGCTCCCAGCCCGGTGCGATCGACCACATGGTGGCGCCTGCCGCGAACCGCCTGGCCAAGGTGAGCGCGGTGCCGGCGAGATCGGCGGCCAGGTCGGCACCCAGCCCGCGGTCGATCGCGGTGGTCGTCATCAATCAACCCTCCTGTGCCCCGACATCGGAATCCAGGGCGCTCAGTATGGATATCGCTGCCTGACCGAGCGCCAGCCCGCCGTCGTTCGGCGGGACGGTGTGGTGGGTCAGCACCTCGAACCCCGCTTGGGTCAGACGATCTCGGCACATTTCGAGCAGCAAGACATTCTGGAACACCCCACCGGTCAGGCCCACCAACCGCACGGCGCCGGCAACCAGGCCAACCGCCTCTGCGACCGCGACGGCGATCGCTTCGTGAAATGCGGCCGCCAGCAACGCCGGTTGGACACCGGCGCGCCACGACGACACGATCGCCCGGATCATGCCGCGCGGATCGATCTCCCCGGCGGCGCCCACATCCAGCCGCAACGGTGGTGGCGCAGACCCGCCGGCCGATTCGGCCAGCACCTCGAGCTCAATTGCGGCTTGGGCCTCGTAGTCGATCCGATGCCGGATGCCCAGCAGGGAGGCGACGGCGTCGAACAGCCGCCCCATGCTCGAGCACGGAACACAGCACACACCACTCTGCAGCTGGGAAAGCGTCACTCGGAGTTCGGCGGACGCGGCGGCCGCGACCGGCGGCAGCTCCGGCGTCCAAGCGATACCAGCCATCCACAGCTGGGACAGCGCCAGCCGCAACGGATTACGCACTGCGACATCCCCGCCCGGCAGCGGCATCGGCATCAGGTTGGCGACCCGGGTGAAGCGGTGGCTGTCGCGCCCGAGTGCAAGTATCTCTCCGCCCCAGATCGACCCGTCACAGCCGTACCCGGTGCCGTCGAAGGAGACTCCGGTGATCGGTTCACCGAGGCGGCCGTGTTCGGCGAGCAGTGACACCACGTGCGCGTGGTGGTGTTGAACGAGATCGAGCGGGCGGTCGCCAGCATGGCGTTCGGCCCAACTCCGCGTCTGATAGCCCGGATGGAGGTCGGCGACCAACCGCGCCGGGGGGTGCCGCATTTCGCTGAGCTGGCTCACCGCGCGCTCGAACGCCCGCAGTGTCTGGTAGTTGCCCATGTCGCCGATGTGCCCGGACATGAACGCGCGCGGGCCGTCGGTGAGGCAGAACGTGTTCTTCAATTCACCGCCGACAGCCAGCACAGCCGGGCCGGTGCGTCCGAGATCGACGGGCAGCGGCGCGTAACCGCGGGATCGGCGGATCGGCAGTTCCCGGCCGTCGAAGACGCGCACCACCGAGTCGTCGCACGGCACCTGGATGGGCCGGTTGTGGTCGAGCATCGCGTCGCACAAAGCGGACGTAGGCGGCAAAAGCCGCTGTGCAGCATCATCTTCGGTGAAGCAGATGGGTTCATCGGAGCGGTTCGCACTGGTCAGTACCAGCGCATCCGGTACAGGTGCGTGGCTTCCCGGGACGGGCGCGAGTAGCAGGTGATGAACCGGTGAATACGGCAGCATCAGTCCAAGCAGTGGGCTGCCCGGAGCGACGGCGTCGGCCACGGGCGCGTCACGGCGGCGTCGCAGCAACACGATCGGCCGGGCCGGGCTGCTCATGATCGCGGCCTCCGTGTCATCGATCCGCGCGTACCGGCGGGCGACGTCGAGGTCGCGGACCAACAGGGCAAAAGGCTTGTCGCCCCGCTGCTTTCGGAGGCGCAGCCCCCGGACCACCGCGTCATCGTCGACCACGCAGGCCAGGTGATAGCCACCGATGCTCTTGACAGCGACGACGGCACCGCCGGCCAGCGCCTGCTGGGTGGCGGCCAGCGCTGCGTCCGATCCGTTCACCCGGCCGGCCGTCGAAGCGAACCACAGCGACGGCCCGCAGTCCGGGCAGGCGATCGGCTGCGCATGAAACCTGCGGTTGCCCGGATCTCGATACTCGTCAGCGCAGCGGTCACACATGGCGAACGCCGCCATGGTGGTGGCCGGCCGGTCGTAGGGCAGCGCCTTGATGATGGTGAGCCGAGGCCCGCAGTTGGTGCAGGTCACGAACGGGTGCCGGTAACGCCGGTCGTCTGGGTTGAACAGTTCGGCGAGGCAGTCTTCGCACAACGCGATGTCGGGTGGAATCGCTGTGGTGGCTGCCGCGGCCGGCTGACTTTCCGCGATTCGGAAACCCGCGGCGTCTGCGGTGTTGGTGTCGATGTCGACGACGGATACGCCGCTGATTCGGGCCAGCGGCGGTGCTTCGGCATAGAGGCGACGACCGAACTCGCTGACACGTGTTGCCGGTCCCTGCACCTCGAGGAAGACCGCACCGGAATCGTTGCCGACGAATCCGGCCAGCCCCAACTCGCTGGCGATCCGGTGTACGAACGGGCGAAAGCCAACGCCTTGAACGACGCCGGTCACGGTGAACCGCTGCCGAACGTCGTCGGATTTCAACAACAGGTCAGACATCTCGACCGCCAATCGGAGGCCCGTCGGCACCCTGTTCGTCGCGGCCACGGCCCAGCAACTCCAGGCCGGCCATTGCCTCGTCGGCGCCGGCTTTGTCGGTCTTGTCGACCACGAAGCCCATATGGATGATCACCCAGTCCCCGGCGGCGAACGTCTCGTCCGGCAGCATGCCGACGTTGACCTTGCGGGCCTTCCCGGCGACGTCGACCAGCGCGAGATACCCGCCGTAGCCATCGAGCATCTGGATGACTTGACCCGGAATCCCCAGACACATCTTTCAAACCTCCCGGCTGCCGTCGTCGGCGCGCAGCATCGCCACTGCCGACTCGACCGCCGCCACCGCACCCGGAACGGCGGATTCCACGGCCGCGCTGAGCCCGATCCCGTCCGCGACGTCGGCGACCTCGCATCCCACCACGATGGTCCGCGGATCATCGCCGCCGAGGGCGCGGAGACTGGCGAAGACGGCTGCCGGGTCCATGCCGTGCGCGTCGACCGCTCCCGTTGCTTCCAGCGAGGCATGGTCGGCCTCGAAAACGTGGAGGCTGCCCGGCGATCCGCGGTTGGGCAGGGCGTCGACGAGCACAACAGCGTCCCAGCCGTCGAGCAGGTCGTAGGCCAGATGTACGCCCCCGATTCCGTAGTCGACCAGGCGCACGCCGTGCCCGTCGGCGAGCCGCTCAGGCACGTGACGCAGCACCTCGGGGCCGAAGCCGTCGTCACCGAGGAAGATGTTGCCGATGCCGGCAACCAGAATGCGGGACGCCATAAAACCGCCGCAACGCTACATGTGCCGGATCTTCAGATACCGTCTGGCATCCGGAATCGATCGCAACCCCAAACCCACCGCGATCAGAGCGATCATCGCCATGATGACTATGAACACCCAGCCTAGAATTTCCATGTTGGATTCCTTTCTCTGTCCGAGTCGAGCGGCTCCACTTCGTCGGGCGCAAAGTACAGGTAGCGGCCGTACCAGTCGTGTAGGTCTGCAGCCGGGTCATCCTCGACGACTACGGCCACATGTTGGTTGCCGTCAACGTCTTCGTGTACCGAGGTGACCCGCGCGGTCTTGCCGGAGAAGAACAAATCCTGCGCGTCGGCGCGTCGAGCCGGATGTAGCCGCACCCGGCTGCCCCGGGCCACGCGAACGCCGTTCACCGAAACGGCATCAAGGTCGGGACGGACGGCGTTGTCGGCCAGCGGATCCCACCACTGCGCACCTTCGGGCACTTCCGGGATGAGCCCCGGCTGGCCGGCTGTGTGGCCGCTGCGTGGATTGCGCAGTACTCCGTGCAGCCGCTGCATCGCTTCGGGCGACATCGCATCGCAGCGGTCGATGAGTTGTGCGGCCAGTGGATCGGTGGCGCGAGCCTGAGCCTTCTCCGCATCGGTCATGGTCATCACCCGCAGGGTGAGGATCTCGTCGATCTCCGTGGAATCGTAGAGCGCGCCTTCACTCTGTTCGGCGATCTCGGGATGGTCGTAGAGAATGATCGGTGAAACCAGCAACAGATCACGCTCACCGGCTGCACCGGCCAACACCGGAAAACACCGGTGTTGGCGGCAGCGGGCCACCGCCGCGGCGGCATCTGCCGGTGGGTCCAGCAGCGAAACGAATTCTCCGGCAACCGCTTCTGCGATGATGTGAGCGCCGATCAGTGACCGGGCGATGGAATCGTCTTTGTCGGTCGCGGCAACGCCGGTGTTGTGCAAACGAATCGTGACTCGGTCGAGGTGATGGTCGCGCTCGACAGCCACGTCCAGCGCTGCGCGGACTTCCTGCCGGGTGCGTACCAGCCGACCGCCGTCGACGGTTTCGACGTCTGTTCCCCCTGGCGCCACTACTGGTAGGGTCCACTGCTGCGGTATTCGGGTTGATTCCACAACGTAAGACAATTCGACTTCGACCGCCTCATCCCAGGACAGCCAGAACCTCGAGGCGGTAGTCAGCTCGTCGACCGATTCGAAGCGCCCGTCGCCGGTCTGCCGTTCGGCGCCGCGATGTTGCAGTTGCAGGAAGCGCACGATCAGCGCGATGGTGTGTCCGTCTCGGATCAGGAATTGCGCGGAAAGAGACTCGTCTTCACCGATTCCCGCCTCGGCCGCGCCGGGAGGGCCCAAAACCCCGAATTGCCAACGAGACCGATTTTTTCCAGAGTTGGCACGATACGGGTAGAGCAGATAGCCCTCGTAGAGCACGGCGTCGGCCACGGCGCGGGCGCGGTCCCAATTGGCAGTCATCGGACCCGCTCGGGAGCCGCAGCCAGCAGCATGGTGACCGCTTCGTCGATACCGATGAGTCCATGCGCCGACTTGTAGGCGGTCAAAGCCGTCATCGTGTCCCGACTAAGCCGAACCCACCCGCTGTCGGGGTAATGCTGTGCAACCAAATCCCGCCACACCCTGACCGGCATGTCGTAGCGGTCCTCCCGGTCCCACGGCACCGGTTGCACAGAAAATCCGCGCTCACCTGCTGTGAAAACTGTGCCGCTGAACAGGAATTGCAGCGGTAGCGCTCCGTCGCGCAACGCGTGCAGATACTTGCTCGCCGCAACTTCGAAGTCGTACGTGCACGGCAGCGCAAGCACCACTTCAGTGACTCCGGTGAACCCCGGCACCATGGCCGCGCTGTGTTGCCACAAGAAGGTGCGCTGCGTGGTTGCCCAGCGCTGCCGCGGCCCGAACAAATCGGTCAGTCCGGCAGCTTCTTCGTCGGAATAGCCGCGCCGCAGCGGTTCGATGCGCACCTGGCAGCGCAGGGCGATCGCGTGCACCGGATCGCCACCCGACGCCGTGACGAGGACGCGCGCGTTCAGCGTGGGCGTCGCCGCATAGGGTTCGGGCGCCACGTCAACGACGGCGAATGCCAAGTCCGTCATGGTCGTCGCTCAGTGCTGCGCGCCGCGAGCCCCGCAAAAAAGTCGTCGATGAACACGCGGGCTTCTTGTCCGCCGTCAAAGCCGCGCCACAACATTCGTAACCTGCCGACGAACTCGTAACAGGCGTCAATCGGAACCAGGTAGCAGGTCGGTTGCTCAGCTTCGGTATCACCGGGAATCCGCACCAACAGCGCCTCGACGTCGTCGGCGATGAGCCGCACCCGCGGTTCGGCGGCGCTGATCGCTGTCCAAGCTTCCAGGTCGAGTTCGGACTCGGTGGCGCCCGCCGGCCCGGGGTAGAACGCCACGGTGCGGTCTTGGGTCGAATTTCGGAAAAAGAACGCCACACCGACGGGGATCTGCAGCGCCTCCCAGGTGCGTCGATCCAGCGCAAAGTCGGGAAAGGCAAGATACCGGTCAGGAACCGCGCGGTAGCGCAGCGTGGCCTGATCGTCGGTGAACAACAGATAGCAGCCGCGACACACGCACATCAACTGGCGGGCAGCGTTGTTCACCACATGCTGGTGCTCGTCGGCGATCTGCTCCGAGCACATCTCGCACCGCTGACCCACCGGCTCGGGTTCGCGCCGGGTGCCGGTGATGCGGGCCAAAACGTCGAAGGAGCTGCTCATGCCGCGCCGATCGCTTCGGCGGGGACGGCAAGCGACAGCACCCCGTCGCGGACCAGCAATGGCACCGGGTCCAGGTGGCAGCCAGCGTCGGGATCGAGGCCGGCGCCGGCGTGCACGACGTCGAAGTCGCTGCCGCAGCGTGGACATCGCAACACCGGCTCTGCGCCGACACCACGATGCAGCCCTGCGCGGGCCAGTGACCCGTCGCACGCCGGACAGTGGTCGCGGTAGGAGTACACCTGGTCACCGACACGGCAAGCGAGGACCGAGACGCCGGCGACGACGAAGCCGCCGACTTCATCCGGCGCCAGCTCGGCCAGATCAGGCACCGGATGCCAGGCAGCACCGTTGGCATGAACTTTGGCCATCAGCGATTCGGCGGGAATCACTTTTGCCGCCGAGGCCGAGTCAGCGGCCACCACTTCGATCGATGAAACCTCCGGTGCGGCAGTTCTAATGGCGTCTTCGACTGCGAGCTCCAGCGTCACCGCCGACGACGGACAGCTTTTGCAGCTGCCGGAGAACTGGAGTTGGACGACATCGTCGACGATGGCCAGCAGGTGCACGTCACCGCCGTGCGAACCGAGATAGGGCCGGACCCGTTCCAGCGCGTCGGACACCCGCCGGCGCAGGTCATGAGGGTGCCGCCCGTGCACCAGCAGCAAACTGGCGACCAAATCGTCCTTGGCCAATCGGTCGATAGCGCAGGGATCGTCGAGCAGTGTGACGATCCGCGCCAAGGCCTCGCCGTACAGCTCGACCACTTCTCTGACCAGTTGCTCGGCGCGGTCACGCGCGGCGGAGCCGCCCGCCGCCGTGGCGTCCAGAAGCGTCTGGATCCGGTCGCCCGCCGCGCGCCATTGCGCCTCCCTCTGTGACTCTTCGGGGCGACCTGCCATCGATCACTCCCCAGTGGCCGTTTGCGTCGGGGAGTGCAGCCGCTCGATTGTCTTGCCCTGCCCCAGGTACATGTGCACGCCGCAGGGCAGACACGGGTCGAAGCTGCGGACCGTGCGCATGATGTCGATGCCTTTGAAGTTGTCCCGGTCGTTCTCCTCGAAGATCGGCTGGCCCTGCACCGCGTCCTCATACGGCCCCGGCGTGCCGTAGCTGTCCCGCGGGCTGGCGTTCCACGGGGTCGGCGGATACGGGTGATAGTTGGCGATCTTGCCGTCGCGGATCACCATGTGGTGGCTCAGCACCCCGCGCACCGCTTCGGTGAAGCCGCAACCGATGCCTTCTTCGGGCACGGTGAACTTCTCCCACGTCTTTGTGCGGCCGGCACGGATCTCGACCAGCGCCTTTTCCGCGAAGTGCAGCGCGCACGCCGCCGCGTAGGCCTGGAAGTAGGTCCGCGCCCGGTCACGCTCGATCGTGTTGCTGCCGTGCTGAGGAATCTTCCATTCCAATTCGACCGGGCCCTTGAGCACGGTCTTGGGCAGGTTGATCTGGACGCTGTGGCCCGTGGACTTGACGTAGCCGATATCGACCAGCCCCGCCAGTGCGGTCGACCACAGCCGGGCCAGCGGGCCGCCGCCGGTGTCCAGCGCGAGGTTGTCCTTGCCGTCGAACCAGCGCGGCGACATCACCCAGGTGTACTTGCCGCCCTCCATGTCGCGTTTCTGCGGGCGGGGATTGGTGTGCTGATTCCACGGGTGGCGCCGATCCACCGGGTTGCCCAGCGGGTCGGTCTTCACGAACATCTCCTGATCTACCCAGTCGTCGTAATACGAACTGCCCAGCAGGATTCGGATGCCGAGGTTGATGTCAACCAGCGACGTGGTGACCAGCTTGCCGTCAACGACCACACCGGGCGTGACGAACATCTTGCGACCCCAGTCCTCCATGTCCTTGTACTCGAAGTTGCACACCTCGGGGTCTTGGAAGGAACCCCAGCAGCCCAGTAGGGTCCGGCGCAGGCCCACCTTCTCGTAGCCGGGCATCGCCTCGTAGAAGAAGTCGAAGAGGTCGTCGTGCATGGGCACGACCTTCTTCATGAATTCGACGTAGCGCATCAGCCGGGTCAGGTAGTCGGTCATCAGTTGGATGGTCGCGACCGTGCCGACCCCGCCGGGGTACAGCGTGGACGGGTGTACGTGTCTGCCCTCCATCAGGCAGAACATCTCCCGGGTGGTCCGACTGACCTGCAACGCCTCACGGTAGAACTCGCCGCTGAACGGGTTGAGCGACCGCATGATGTCGGCGATCGTCGTATAGCCGTGCATGTCGGCGTGCGGCGCCGCGGTGTTCTCGGCCTTGGCCAATACGCCCGGGTTGGTCTCCGCGACCATCTTCTCGCAGAAATCTACGCCGACCAGATTTTCTTGAAAGATGTTGTGGTCGAACATGTATTCGGCAGCCTCGCCCAGGTTGACGATCCACTCGCCGAGGTGGGGCGGTTTGACGCCGTAGGCCATGTTCTGCGCGTAACAGGAACAGGTGGCGTGATTGTCACCGCAGATTCCGCAGATGCGGCTGGTGATGAAATGCGCGTCGCGGGGATCCTTACCCTTCATGAACAGCGAGTAGCCGCGGAAGATCGACGACGTGCTATGACATTCCACCACTTCTCTGTTCTCGAAATCGATCTTGGTGTAGATGCCCAGGCTGCCCACGATCCGGGTGATCGGGTCCCATGCCATTTCCACCAGTTGGCCGGGTTCGCGCTGAGCCTGCGACGGCTTGGGAATGATCGTTGTCATCGAGCTTCACTCTCTGTTGTTGATGAGCTTTGGGCCGCTACCAAGTGCGGCGGGCGCCTGTGGTGAGTTCTGCGCCCTTGTGCCGCCAGCGCGGCTCTTTATCTACGGTGCGCCCGGTGATACCGCGCAGGGTGCGCATCAGCGAGCCGTAAACTCCGACGGCGGCGCTTGAAACTTTGCCGCCCGGCGGTTCGTCCATAAATGGCATGAACTTGTCCGGGAACCCCGGCATGGTGCACCCGATGCAGATACCTCCGACGTTGGGGCAGCCGCCGATCCCGTTGATCCACCCGCGTTTTGGCACGTTGCATTTGACAACCGGACCCCAACAGCCAAGCTTCACAATGCATTTCGGTGATCCGTACTCGGTGGCGAAGTCGCCCTGCTCGTAATAGCCCGCCCGGTCACAACCTTCATGCACGGTGTGGCCGAACAGCCACTTCGGCCGCAAGGCGTCGTCGAGCGGGATCATCGGCGCCTGTCCGGTGGCCATGTACAGCAGGTAGGTCAACGTCTCGGACAGGTTGTCCGGTTGAATCGGGCAGCCCGGGACGCAGACAATCGGGATCCCGGCCTTGCTCTTCCAATCCCAGCCCAGGTAGTCGGGAACCCCCATCGCCCCGGTCGGGTTGCCGGCCATCGCGTGGATGCCGCCGTACGTTGCGCACGTCCCGACGGCGACCACCGCGGTCGCCTTCGGTGTCAGCCGGTCCAGCCACTCACTGGTGGTCATCGGTTGTCCGGTTGCCGGGTTGTTGCCGAATCCGCACCAGTACCCCTCGCTTTTGATCTGCTCGTTGGGAATTGAGCCTTCGACCACCAGGACGAACGGTTCGAGGTCACCGCGGTCCGCCTTGAAGAACCATTCGAGGAAGTCGTCGGCGCCGCCATTGGGCCCGCATTCGAAGTCGATCAGGGGCCAGTGCACGGCGACCTTCGGCAACCCGGGAAGCGCGCCGAGCGCGATCTCTTCGACGCTGGGTTGGGTGGCGGCAGTTAATGCCACCGAATCGCCGTCGCAACTCAGGCCCGCGTTGATCCAAAGTACATGGATCAGAGTTTGTTCTGCTTTGACTGCTGCTTCCGTTGGCATACCGCAGCTTTCCGGGACCGGGCTGGGCCCCTCACACCGCCGGAGTCGACCGTCGGCCCGCTTACGCGGCGTTAAATTCTGGGTCTACTCCGGCGGACTTGAGTTGTCAACGATCTGGCGGCGACCCGGAAATCTGGTACGGACTTCCGGAATTCCGCCGTTTTCGGCTTGCTGCAGGGGTAGTGTTTTGGGTCGAATGCGGCGGCAAGCGACTGTCCGGTGCATGTCCTTCCCGCTGAGGTCGACGGTCTTGCGAGTCACTTGCAACTGCTGTGCTGCAATCGATTTGAAGAGGCCGGCGCCGGTCGAGGTGGTTTCGGTCACAAGCGCTCGGGTACGCCACCGAAGACCCTAGTAGCAGCGTGCGAGGCGGGTCAGGAGGAGGAATCATGGACGACAACACACCTGGCAACCAGTTGTCGGAAGAACCTCAGTCCGAGCGCGGCGAAATCGGATCGCGAGACACCGGATCCGATCAGCCCAGTGGTGGGCCTGTTGACCGGCCGGAAGGCGACGTCCCGGGCGCCGAAGAGGTCCCGTCGCATGGCGACACAGAAGAGGACCAAAGCGGCGGCGCCGGAAATCTCCCGCCGCAGCCCGCCGAACCGGCAGTACCGCCCTACGAGGGACGCCAGACCGAAGCGAAACCGAGCGGTGAAAGTGGTGCCGAAGGGGGCGTCAAACCGATCGCATCGGCGGGCGGCAAGGCGCCGGCGCCGGAGAGCACTCCTGGTGGCGCGACGGCAACGCCCGCAGACGAGCAACCTGCAGGCGAGCAACCCGAAACTGATCTCGACGACGACCGGGTCGGCCCCGCTCACACTGCCGGCACGGTTCGGGGCGAGACGCGTTCCTGAGGGCGCGGCGGCGATTACTGACTCTGATGGACGCGGACTGAGTCAGGTCGGGTTGGCTGCGGTGAACCGCCGCAGCCAACCAAACCAGGCAGCCATCCCATCGCCGGTGCGAGCACTGATCGGCAGGATCGTCGCCGTCGGATTGACCGTACGGATACGGGCGATGTACCTGTTCACGTCTGCGTCGAGATAAGGAACCAAGTCGATTTTGTTGAGCAGCACCACGTCGACGGCGCGGAACATCACCGGATACTTCAGGGGTTTGTCGTCGCCTTCGGTGATCGAGTAGACCATGGCCTTCGCGTGCTCACCGACGTCGAACTCCGCTGGGCAGACCAAGTTTCCGACGTTTTCGATGATGATCAGGTCCAGGTCGGTCAAGTCGAGGCCGTGCAGCGCACGGTGCACCATAGGCGCATCGAGGTGGCATTCGCCGCCGAACCCGTCGCCCGTGTTGAGCAGCGATATCTGTGCGCCCCGCCCGTTCAGCAGGGCCGCGTCGAGGTCGGTAGCGATGTCACCCTCGACCACCCCGATAGCGATCTCGCTTGCCAATTCGTCGAGGGTGGCGCCCAACACGGTGGTCTTGCCGGAACCGGGTGAGCTCATCAGGTTGAGGGCACGAACCCCGTTGTGCTCGAACATCTCTCGGTTGTGTTTGGCGCGGATATCGTTCTCGGCGAAAATCGCCTCCAGGACGTCGATACGCTGAGAGCCGGTGTCATAGCCGCGGTGATCCCCGTGGTCAAGCTCGGGGGTTTGCGACCCGTGGTCGTGGCTGTGGCTGTGGCTATGCACGGTGCCGTCGTCGTGGCGATGAAACCTACCCATGGTCGGCACCTTTCATGAAACGTCCAGTGAAGTGACCAGGAATTCGTCGCCGTGAAGCACTTCGACGTCGGCGCTCTGGCATAGCGGGCACAACAAACACCACTGAGAGGTGATTGTCGACTGTTGGGTGCAAGAGCGGCACCGCACCTCTGCGGTGACGAACTCGAGTTCCAGCTCGGCCTCCGGCATATCTTCGTAGTCCCGCACGAGCGTCCAGCAAAACGACAACGATTCGGGAACCACCTGGCGCAGGGCACCGATTTTCACGCGAACGACGTCGACGCGACGGCCGTCAGCGTACGGCCTGACCACGCCGGCGATCGCCTGGCACAGCGACAACTCATGCATCGCGGCTCACCGCCGACGTTTCTCGAGGCTGCGCTGGCAGGGCAGGCCCATGAGCACCGTTCTACACCGGAGAGGCCATCAAGGTAAGGACACCGAAGAACCGATCAACCGGATTGACGCTGAACCGGAGTCAGTCCAGATTGAGCAGCGCGTTCTCAACGGCCTCAGGCAGCGCGGGGTGAATCCAGTACTGGCCGCGGCCCATGTCGTTGGCGGTCAGTCCGAAAGTCATCGCCTGGATCAGCGGCTGGATGAGCGACGACGCCTGGTAGCCCATGATGTGCGCGCCGAGCAGGCGGCCACTGCCGCGTTCGGCGATGATCTTGACGAACCCGGTGGTGTCTTCCATTGCCCAGCCGTAGGCAACGTCTCCGTAGTTCTGTACTGCCGACGACACGTCGAACCCTTTCGCCGCCGCCTGATTCTCGGTCAGGCCGACGGTGGCCACGGGGGGTTCGGTGAACACCGCTGACGGCACGTACCGGTGGTCGGTGACCTTCATGGCGTCGGTGTCGTCCCAGTCGCGGAGCAGATTGTGCTGAACCACCCTCGCCTCGTGGTTGGCGACGTGCTTGAGCTGGTAGGGGGACGAGATGTCGCCGAGGGCGAAAACGTTGCGCGCCGACGTCCGTTGGTACTCGTCGACGAGCACTTGGCCGTCCCGGACTTCGACGCCGGCCTGATCGGCGTCCAGCAGGTCGCCGTTGGGGGTGCGCCCAGTGGCGACCAACACCAGGTCGGTCGGCAGATCAGAGCCGTCGTCGAGCTCCAGCACGGTTTTCGAGTCGGCTTGATGGGCGCCGACGACGTTGCGGTGCGTCCGCAGCTCCCACTTCTGAGCTGCCAGGCGGGTGAACCGTTCGCAGATGGTGTCGTCACAGTGGCGTAGCAACGTGCCGTCCCGGACCACCAGGGTGACTCGAACTCCAAGCGCAGAGAAGATGTGCGCGAACTCGGCTGCAACGTAGCCGCCGCCGACGATCACCAGATGCTCGGGCAGTTCGGCGATGCGCATCACTGTGTCACTGGTGTGGTAGTCGACGCCGCACTGCAGGATGGCCGGCGGGACCACCGGGCGCGAACCGGCGGCGATGACCACCTGATCGGCGGCGAACTCTTCACCGGCGTCGGTGCGCAGCAGATAACGTCCGTCCGGCTGCACGGGCCCGAACCGGGTGTGCCGGTTGTAGACGTCGACGTTGGGGGAGGACCGCCGGTAGTCTTCACCGCTGATTCCGATCGGGTCGATTCGCCCGAAGACGCGCGAGACGATGTCGTCCCAGCGCACCTGGTCGACGTGCGCGTCGATACCGTAACAGGCCGCGCCGCGGATGCTTTGCGCGACTTCAGCAGCGTAGACGAACATTTTCGTCGGGATGCACCCGACATTCAGGCAGGTGCCGCCGAACGTTCCCTGTTCGCAGATGGCCACCCGTTTGCCGCCGTACCGATGGTCGAGAATGCTATTGCCCGAACCGGTTCCGATGATCGCGATGTCGTAGGTCTCCACGCACCTCACCCGTTCTGCGACGAGCTCGCCGCGTCAGTTTCGGCCAGCGGGCCGAGCTCAGCCTGCCGGTACTGCGCGAGCCAGTTGTCGAGTTCGAGGTAGGCGAGTCGCCTTGGCTGCGGCAGGGAAAGGAAAACGTCGTGCTTGGCGTCCGGGATCGGGACGATGGTGGTGCGGTTGCCGATGCAACCCGCCCAGCGGGCGATGTGGGCGACATCGAGAACCGCATCGCCGCGTTCCAGCGCGAGCTGATCGGCGGCGTCGGACACGGTGTGGTCCGAGCGCAGAATCAGATTGGGCACGCCCACGTCCAGGCCGCGATGCAGCTTGGCCTGTCCGCGGCGCATCGCGTGCAGCCAGCCGAACCTGACCGGAAACCCACCCAGTGGCTTCCAGGCCAGGTCGTAGTCGAATTCGCCGTGGTGATCCCGGTGCAGGCTGGCGCCGTAGCCGCCCACCCCGGGCGGGCGGGCGACCCAGGTTTTGCCCAGCCGTGCAAACCCACCGATTGCGGCCGACGTGACCGCCCAGCGCAACGCGGCCGGACCGGGCACCTCCAGCCATGGACTGTTCAGCACCAGCCCGCCGACGCCCGTCTTCGTGGCGGCGCCACGTTGCCGTAACCGGTCAAGCCACAGCGACGCGATCAGCCCGCCCGCCGAATGCCCGTACATGAGAATCCGCGGCGAGCCGGTGTCCTCGGTGATGACAGTGAGGGACTGATCGAGGTCGCAGTCGTAGCGAATCAGGTCGGTGGTGAAGTGCGGGGTCTGGCCGGCGCGCCAGGACCGTCCGCATTTGTGCAGGTCCAAGGCGTAGAACACGAAGCCCCGGTCGGCGAAATGGTCGGCCAGCGCGGTGTTGAAGAAGTAGTCGGTGTATCCGTGCACCGCTAAGACGGCATGCCGGCGATCCTGGCGCGCCGCCGCTTCATCGCCCCGGCCCCGGCGCACCAGGGTCGCGACAATCTCGCCCTCACCGTCGGGGTCCGGTCCCAGCGGCATGGTTCGCTGCCAGTAGCCGGGCAGGACGTCGGGCTGCCAGCCAGTCACGACGCCAGCTTAAATCGTGCCGGGCCGGGGGCTGCGTCGATTGCGAGCGCGGCTGGAAGCCGGGTGAAGCAGGTCGACGCCATGGGCCCCGTCGATTGCGAGCGCGGCTGCAAGCCGGGTGAAGCGGGTCGACGCCGTGGGGCTGCGTCGATTGCGAGCGCGGCTGGAAGCCGGGTGAAGCGGGTCGACGCCATGGGCCCCGTCGATTGCGAGCGCGGCTGCAAGCCGGGTGAAGCGGGTCGACGCCGTGGGGCCCCTCGCCGGGCCGGTCCGGCCACACCCGCGCGGGATAACCTGGGTCGACGGATCCATGGCAACCCTTACGGCAATCTTCACGAAGGACTCGCGACCCGGTGTCAGTTTCGCAGCTAGCTGTGACCTCGAAGACGGATGTCGTGCTGGTGGGCGCCGGAATCATGAGCGCGACCCTGGCCGCGTTGCTGCGGCTGCTGGAACCCGGGTGGTCGATCACCCTCATCGAGCGCCTGGACGCCGCAGCCGGCGAGAGCAGCGACGCGTGGCACAACGCCGGCACCGGCCACTCCGCTCTGTGTGAGTTGAACTACACCCCGGAGCGGAACGGGTCGATCGACATCAGCAAAGCGGTGCGCATCAACGAGCAGTTCCAGGTGACGCGGCAGTTCTGGGCTTACGCGGCCGAAAACGACGTCCTGACCGACGTGCGCGGCTTTCTGAACCCAGTGCCGCACGCCAGTTTCGTGCAGGGCGCCGAGGGCGTCGACTATCTGCGTCGTCGCCGGGAAGCGCTGGCGACGAATCCGCTGTTTGCCCGCACTCAACTGATCCTCGATCCACAAGAATTCGCTCGCCGGTTGCCGTTGATGACCGCCGGTCGCGACTTCTCCGAGCCGATCGGACTGAACTGGGCGCCCGACGGTACCGATGTCGATTTCGGTGCGCTGGCCAGGCAATTGATCGCATTCAGCGTGCGGAGCGGGATCATCGCCTTGTTCGGTCAGGAAGTGCGCAACCTGTCTCGGCACTCCGACGGCGGTTGGACGCTGTCGATCAGCGACCGGCACACCGGTGAAAATCGCTGTGTCAACGCCAGGTTCGTGTTCGTCGGAGCGGGCGGCAACGCGCTGCCGTTGTTGCAGCGATCCGGCATCCCGGAGATCAAGGGGTTCGCCGGCTTCCCGATCGGGGGCCGGTTCCTGCGCACGGATAAGCCGGAGCTGACCGCCGCGCACCGCGCCAAGGTGTACGGCGCACCGGCGCCGGGGGCGCCACCGCTCGGGGCGTTGCACCTCGACCTGCGTTTCGTCGGCGGCGAGCCGTGGCTGGTGTTCGGGCCGTACGCCAGCTGGTCGCCGAAGTTTCTGAAACACGGACGCCTCAGCGACCTGCCCCGCTCGGTCAGACCGGACAACGCGCTGTCCATGCTCGGTGTCAGCGTCAGCCAGCGGTCCCTGCTCAACTATCTGCTCGCCCAGCTACGGCTCTCCGAGCCGGCCCGCGTCGATGTGCTGCGCCAGTTCGCGCCCACGGCCGTGGATTCGGATTGGCAACTGACCGCCGCCGGTCAGCGAGTCCAGGTCATCCGGCGCGGCAAAGGCAAAGGCGGGTTGCTGGAGTTCGACACCACGGTGATCAGCGCGGCCGACGGCAGTATCGCGGGGTTGCTGGGTGCCTCGCCAGGAGCGTCCACCGCCGTACCGGCGATGCTGGAAGTGCTGCAACGCTGCTTCGCCGACCGTTATCAGTCTTGGTTGCCGACGCTCAAAGAGATGGTGCCCTCCCTGGGAGTGCAGCTGAGCCGTGAGCCGGCCTTATTCGACGAAGTTTGGTCCTGGGGCACCGAAGCGCTGAAGACCGGGCCCAACGGCCCGCTTTCTCCTCAGGCCGGTCCCCGGCCTACCTCGTCGGCGGGCGGCTCATGACTGTTGCACTGCGGCGGGCCTGGGCCAAAGACCTCGATGCACGGACCCTTTACGAGCTGCTGAAGCTGCGGGTCGAGGTCTTCGTCGTGGAACAGGCCTCTGCCTACCCTGAACTGGACGGGCGTGATCTGCTCGCCGACACGCGGCATTTCTGGCTGGAAACTCCGGTGGGCGAGGTGATCTGCACCTTGCGGCTGATGGAGGAGCATGCCGGCGGCCGAAAGGTGTTCCGGATCGGTCGGTTGTGCACGAAGCGCAGCGCCCGCGGACACGGCCACACCACCCGGCTCCTGCGCGCTGCTTTGGCCGACGTCGGCGACTATCCGTGCCGGATCGATGCCCAGATCTACCTCACCGACATGTACGCCCAGCACGGCTTCGTCCGCGACGGTGAGGACTTCCTCGACGGTGGTGTCCCGCACGTGCCGATGCTTCGCCCAGGTGGTCCGCCTCCTCCTCAGGCCGCTATCCGGCCTGCATCGTCGGCGGACGGAAACGGGCCGCACCAGTCAACCGGGGAGCCGGTTCTGTGAAGCCATATCCGTTCAGTGCCGTTGTCGGGCACGACCAACTGCGGCTCGCGCTGCTGCTGGCCGCGGTGCGACCCGAGATCGGCGGGGTGCTGATCCGCGGCGAGAAGGGCACAGCCAAATCGACCGCGGTCCGCGGCCTGGCCACGCTGCTCTCGGCCGCCGGCGGGGCAGCGTCCGGCGCCGCAGCCCGGCTGGTGGAACTGCCGATCGGCGCCACCGAGGACCGGGTGATCGGATCGCTTGACCTGCAACGGGTTTTGCGTGACGGCGAGCACGCGTTCTCGCCGGGACTGCTGGCCCGCGCGCACGGCGGCGTGCTCTACGTCGACGAGGTCAACCTGCTGCACGACCACCTGGTCGATGTGTTGCTCGACGCCGCCGCGATGGGCCGGGTGCACATTGAACGGGACGGCATCTCACACTCCCACGAGGCCCGTTTCGTGCTGATCGGCACCATGAATCCCGAAGAAGGCGAGTTGCGTCCGCAACTGCTGGACCGCTTCGGGCTCACTGTCGACGTGCACGCTTCGCGCGACGTCGACGTTCGCACGCAGGTCATTCGCCGGCGGATGGCCTACGAGGCCGACCCGGACGGGTTCGCCGACCAGTTCGCCGACGCCGACGCCGAGCTGGCCCGCCGAATCAGCGACGCCCGCGCGTTGGTTGATCGGGTTGCGTTGCCGGACAAGGAGCTGCGTCGCATCGCCGCGCTGTGTGCCGCGTTCGACGTCGACGGGATGCGCGCGGACCTGGTGGTGGCCCGCACCGCCGTCGCGCATGCCGCGTGGCGCGGCTCCGACACCGTCGACGAACACGACATCCGGTTGGCCGCCGAACTGGCGTTGCCGCACCGGCGCCGCCGCGACCCGTTCGACGACCCCGGCATCGACCGAGACCAACTCGACGCAGCGCTGGCCGCGGCCGGTGACGATGGCTCACCGGGCGACCGCGAACCTGACCCTGATCCGCCCGGCGGCGGCCAATCGGCTGACGGCCCTGCGGCGCAACATGACGCGCACCGCCCGGCCCAGCCTCAGCCCACCAGGGTCAGCGCGCCGCCGTCGCAGACCTTCCGCACTCGCGCGCTGACAGTGCCGGGGATCGGCGACGGGGAGCCGGGGCGGCGGTCGCGGGCGCGCAACGCCTCCGGCGCGGTGGTGGCGGCGACTGACGGCGACGGGCACGGCCTGCATTTGTTCGGCACCGTCTTGGCCGCCGCCGAGCATGCCACCGGCATCGGACCGGTCCGGCCCGGCCCGGCTGACGTGCGCCGCGCGGTCCGCCAGGGCCGGGAAGGCAATCTGGTGATCTTCGTCGTCGACGCCTCAGGGTCGATGGCCGCCAGAGACCGGATGGCCGCGGTCAGCGGGGCGACTCTGTCTCTGCTGCGCGACGCCTATCAGCGGCGCGACAAGGTCGCGGTGATCACCTTCCGCCAGCAGGGCGCCCGACTGCTGCTGCCGCCCACGTCGTCGGCGCATATCGCGGGGCGTCGGTTGGCGCGGTTCGACACCGGCGGCCGAACCCCGCTTGCCGAAGGTTTGCTCGCCGCCCATCAACTGATACTGCGTGAGAAGGTGCGGGACCGGGCGCGGCGTCCGCTGGTGGTGGTGCTCACCGACGGTCGCGCCACCGCCGGGCCGGACCCGCTGGGCCGCAGCCGGATCGCGGCAGGTCGGCTCGTCGCTCAGGGGGCGGCGGCGGTGGTGGTGGACTGCGAGACGTCGTTCGTGCGGCTGGGATTGGCGCAAGAGTTGGCCGGCCAACTGCGCGCGCCCACGGTGCGTCTGGACCAGCTGCGCGCCGACTACCTGATCCAAGCCGTGCGTGATGCCGCCTGAGCAGGCAAAATTCTGCTATGCCACAAGGCCGTCCGCTTCAGGTGCCCGACGACGGGCTGACCACTCGGATGCGGCGCAACGCACCCGTCCTGGCCGTGCACACCGGCCCGGGCAAAGGCAAGTCGACGGCGGCCTTCGGAATGGCGTTGCGGGCCTGGCAATCTGGGCTCGACATCGCGGTGTTCCAGTTCGTCAAGAGCGCCAAGTGGCGGGTCGGCGAAGAAGCCGCTTTCGGCCAACTCGGCCGACTGCATGACGAGCAGGGGGTGGGCGGAGCTGTCGAGTGGCACAAGATGGGCGCCGGCTGGTCCTGGTCGCGCAAGTCCGGCAGTGAAGCAGACCATGCGATGGCGGCTGCCGATGGGTGGGCTGAGATCGCCCGTCGGTTGACCGCGCAGCAACACGACTTCTATGTGCTCGACGAGTTCACCTACCCGCTCAAGTGGGGCTGGGTGGACGTCGACGACGTCGTCACCACCCTGGTCGACCGGCCCGACGGTCAGCATGTCGTCATCACCGGCCGCGACGCCCCGCCGCAGCTGATCGACGTCGCCGATCTGGTCACCGAGATGACCAAGGTCAAACACCCGATGGACGTAGGGCGCAAAGGCCAGCGGGGCATCGAATGGTGAGCGCGCGGTGACCGTCCCCGCCGTGGTGATCGCCGCGCCCGCGTCGGGCAGTGGAAAGACCACCGTCGCAACAGGATTGATCGGTGCCCTGCGGCAGGCCGGTCACCGTGTCGCGCCGTTCAAGGTCGGCCCCGACTTCATCGACCCCGGCTACCACACACTGGCCGCCGGCCGGGTGGGGCGCAACCTCGACCCGGTGCTGGTCGGCGAGCAGCTCGTCGGGCCGCTGTACGGGCACGGCGTCGCCGGCGCGGACATCGCGGTGATCGAAGGCGTCATGGGGCTGTTCGACGGCCGGATCGGCGATGTCGACTCTGCGGCGGCCATCCCGGCGCCCGGCTCCACCGCACACGTCGCCGGTCTGCTCGGCGCCCCGGTCGTCCTGGTCATCGACGCGCGCGGACAGAGTCACAGCATCGCCGCACTGCTGCATGGGTTTTCGACCTTCGATACCGGCACCCGCCTCGCCGGAGTCATTCTCAACCGGGTCGGCTCGGCCAGACATGAGCAGGTGCTCCGGCAGGCCTGCGAGCACACCGGCCTGCCGGTGCTGGGCGCCATCCCGCGGGTCGACGAGATCGCGGTTCCGGCAAGGTATCTGGGCCTCGTTCCCGCCGTCGAACGCGGCGGCCAAGCGCACTCGGCTGTCGCGGCGATGACGACCCTGATCGCCCGGCACGTCGACGTCGCGGCGGTCTCGGCGGTCGCGGGGGCGCGGGTCAGCGATCCGCCGTGGTCACCGGCCGCCGCCGTGGGCGTTCACCCAACGGAGCGCGAGGTCACTGTGGCGCTGGCGGCCGGCAAGGCGTTCAGCTTCGGTTACGCCGAACACGCGGAGTTGCTCGCAGCTGCCGGTGCGGACGTGATCGAGTTCGACCCGCGCGTCGACCCGCTGCCAGATGGCAGTCGCGCGGTTGTGCTGCCCGGCGGATTCCCGGAGCAGTTCACCGCCGAGCTCTCCACCAACGACGTCGCGCGCCGGCAGATCAACGCGCTCGCCGCGGCCGGTGCACCGGTGCACGCGGAATGCGCCGGGCTGACCTATCTGGCGTCCGAACTAGACGGTTATCCGATGTGTGGCGTGCTGGCCGGCTCGGCGCGGTTCACCGAACACTTGACGCTGGGCTACCGCGATGCTGTCGCCGCCGCCGATTCGCCGCTCTACCAAACCGGCCAGCGTCGGGTCGGGCACGAATTCCACCGCACCGCGGTCACCTTCACCGCCGATTACCCGCCGGCGTGGGTTTACTCCGGTGCCGGCCGTGGTCCGGTGCGCGAGGGCGCGGTGCACAGTGGGGTGCATGCGTCCTATCTGCACACCCATCCGGCCGCGGCGCCGCATTCAGTGACGCGCTTCGTCGCCCGCGCCGCTGCCCTGAGTGGAACGCGATGACTCCGAACGCCTACCTCGCCGGCCTGCGGCTCGGCGGCAAGAAGGTCGTCGTCGTGGGTGGCGGATCGGTCGCGCAGCGGCGGCTTCCGCTGCTCATCGGCAGCGGCGCCGACGTGCACGTCATCACTCGCGCTGCCACCCGGGCGGTCGAGGCGATGAGCGGGATCACCTTGTCGCTGCGCGATTACCGCGACGGTGATCTCGACGGCGCCTGGTATGCCATCGCGGCCACCGACGACGCGCAGGTGAACGCGGCGGTGGTCGCCGAGGCCGACCGGCGCCGCATCTTCTGCGTGCGCGCCGACGTCGCGGTCGAGGGCACGGCCGTCACGCCGGCGTCCTTCGACTACGCCGGATTGTCGGTGGGGGTCCTCGCCGGCGGCGAGCACCGCCGGTCGGCGGCGATCCGCTCGGCCATCCACGAGGCCCTGCAGAGCGGCGTCATCGCCGTCGAAAGCCCTGACGTGGTGCGGGGCGGGGTGGCGCTGGTCGGTGGCGGGCCGGGAGATCCGGAACTGATCACCGTCCGTGGCCGCCGCCTGCTCGCCCAAGCCGACGTCGTCGTCGCAGACCGGCTGGCGCCGCCGGAACTACTCGCCGAGCTGGGCCCGCACGTCGAGGTGATCGATGCTGCCAAGATTCCCTACGGCCGGGCGATGGCCCAGGAGGCCATCAACAGTGTTCTGATCGAACACGCCAAAGCCGGCAAGTTCGTGGTGCGCCTCAAAGGCGGTGACCCGTTCGTGTTCGCCCGCGGCTATGAAGAGGTACTTGCCTGCGCCGACGCCGGAGTTCCGGTGACCGTCGTGCCAGGTGTGACGAGTGCCATAGCGGTACCCGCTCTGGCCGGTGTTCCGGTCACTCATCGAGCCGTCAACCACGAATTCGTGGTGGTCAGCGGCCATGTCGCGCCGAACCACCCCGAATCGTTAGTCAATTGGGACGCTTTAGCCGCTTTGACGGGCACCATCGTTTTGCTGATGGCGGTCGAACGCATCGAACTATTCACCGAAGTTCTGCTGAAAGGAGGCCGACCTGCGGATACGCCGGTGCTGGTGGTCGAGAACGGAACGACGGCCGCGCAGCGCACTTTGCGAGGCACCCTCGCCGATGCGCCACAGCTTGTCCGCGGGGAGGGTGTCCGGCCGCCGGCGATCGTCGTGATCGGAGCCGTCGGATCGCTCGGCCCTTAAACGTATCTTAAGAGTACTGTAGGGTAGCTTCTTATGACGGCTCTCAATGATGCAGAGCGGGTGGTTCGCGCGTGGACTCCCGAACGCCCGGAAGGAGCGGTTCCCATGCCCGTCCCCGAGGCCGCCGCCCAAGACAACGCCAACCGGTACACCAACAGGTACCTGCCGAGTTGGCTGCCTTCTCGCCGATTCATCTTCGCGGTTGTCGCTATCGGCGGCATGCAGCTGATGGCGACCATGGACGGCACCATCGCGATCGTCGCGCTACCCAAGATCCAGAATGAGCTGAGCCTGTCCGACGCCGGCCGCAGCTGGGTGATCACCGCATATGTGCTGACTTTCGGCGGGTTGATGCTGCTCGGCGGTCGTCTTGGCGACACCATCGGCCGCAAGCGCACCTTCATCGTCGGCGTCGCCCTGTTCACCATCGCTTCCGCACTGTGCGGAATCGCCTGGGACGACGCGACGCTGGTCACCGCCCGGCTGCTACAAGGGATCGGCGCGGCCATCGCGACACCGACCGGTCTGGCGCTGATCGCCACCACGTTCCCGAAAGGGCCGTCCCGCAACATCGCTACCGCGGTGTTGGGTGCGATGGGCGCCATCGGCTCGGTGATGGGTCTGGTGGTCGGCGGAGCGCTCACCGAAGTGTCCTGGCGGCTGGCGTTCGTGGTGAACGTGCCGATCGGGCTGTTGATGATCTATCTGGCCCGTACCGCGCTGCGGGAAACGCACAAGGAGCGGATGAAGCTCGACGCCACCGGGGCGGTGCTGGCGACGGTGGCCTGTACTGCGGCGGTCTTCGCGTTCTCGATGGGTCCGGAGAAGGGCTGGATTTCGGTCACCACCATCGGCTCGGCTGTGATAGGCCTTGCCGCCTTCATCGCCTTCGCACTCGTCGAGCGCACCGCCGAAAATCCTGTCGTGCCTTTCGACCTGTTCTTCGAACGCAATCGGCTGGCCACCTTCGTGGCGATCTTCTTGGGCGGTGGCGTGCTGTTCACCGTGACTGTGCTGATCGGCCTGTACGTCCAGGAGCTGATGGGCTACAGCGCGCTGCGCGCGGGCGTGTGCTTCATCCCGTTCACCATCGCATTCGGTATCGGGCTGGGGGTGTCCTCGCAGCTGGTGACCCGGTTCTCCCCGCGGGTGATCGTGATCAGCGGCGGATTTTTGGTGTTCGCAGCCATGCTTTTCGGTTCGACGCTCGATCGGAACATGCCGTACTTCCCGACGCTGGTGGCGCTGATCACACTGGGTGGAATAGGTATCGGCATGACCATCGTCCCGCTCGCCCTGGCCGCGATCACGGATGTCGGCTTCGACCGGATTGGGCCGACGTCGGCGATTGTGATGATGTTGCAAAATCTCGGCGGACCGGTGGTGCTGGCGGTCATCCAGGCTGTCATCACGTCGCGCACGCTGTATCTGGGCGGCACGAACGGCCCGGTGAAGTACATGAACGCTGCCCAACTGCATGCGCTCGACCACGGCTACACCTACAGCCTGATCTGGGTGGCCGGGGTGGCGCTGCTGACCGGCGGCGTGGCATTGCTGATCGGCTACAGCGCACAGCAAGTCGCCCACGCGCAGGAAGTCAAAGAAGCGTTCGACGCCGGGGATCTCTGAGAGTTCCGTACTCCGCGAGACAGCAGCCAGGGTTGCGATTGCGCTGGAAAGCACAGCCGTGGCTGCCATCTCGCGGTCGACCCTTGGCTAGGCTGGCCCGCTGTGATCACCCGGATGTCCGAGCTCTTTCTGCGGACGCTGCGCGACGACCCCGCGGATGCTGAAGTACCCAGCCACAAGCTGCTGATTCGGGCCGGCTACGTGCGGCCGACCGGGCCCGGTCTGTACACGTGGCTGCCGCTGGGGCTACGGGTGCTGCGCAAGATCGAGGCCGTCGTCCGCGACGAGATGAACGCCATCGGTGGCCAGGAGATCCTTTTCCCCGCGCTGCTGCCGCGAGCGCCCTACGAAACGACGAATCGCTGGACCGAGTACGGCGACGGGGTGTTCCGGCTCCAAGACCGCCGCGGCAACGACTACCTGCTCGGGCCCACCCACGAAGAGTTGTTCACCCTGACGGTGAAAGGGGAGTACAGCTCCTACAAGGACTTCCCGTTGGTGCTCTACCAGATCCAGTCCAAATACCGCGACGAAGCGCGGCCGCGGGCCGGCATTTTGCGCGGGCGCGAGTTCGTGATGAAGGACTCCTACTCCTTCGACGTCGACGACGCCGGCCTCAAATCCGCCTACCACGCGCACCGCGAGGCCTATCAGCGCATCTTCAACCGGCTCGCGGTGCGCTACGTGATCGTGTCGGCGGTATCCGGCGCGATGGGCGGCAGCGCCTCAGAAGAATTCCTCGCGGAAAGCCCGATCGGCGAAGACACCTTCGTGCGGTGCGTGGAGTCCGGCTACGCCGCGAACGTCGAGGCCGTCACGACCGCGCGTCCGGACGTCGCTCCCGCGGAAGTAGTCGGACGGACTGCCCGAACCGGTGGTGTACGACACCGGCGACACACCGACCATCGCGACGTTGGTGGACTGGGCGAACGGAGCGGACCTGGGTCGCGCCGTCACCGCCGCCGACACTTTGAAGAATGTCCTGCTCAAAGTGCGCCACCCGAGCCGGGACTGGGAGCTGCTGGGCATCGGAGTGCCCGGTGACCGCGAGATCGACGACCGCCGGCTCGGTGCTGCCCTCGACCCGGCCGAGTATGCGCTGCTCGACGACGCCGACTTCGCGCGCTATCCGTTCCTGGCGAAGGGCTACATCGGACCGAAGGCGCTGCTCGACAACGGGGTGCGCTATCTGGTGGACCCGCGGGTGGTCGACGGCACCAGCTGGATCACCGGGGCCGACCAGCCGGGCAGGCATGTCGTCGGCCTGGTGGCCGGACGCGATTTCAGTGCCGATGGAGTCATCGAGGCCGCCGAGGTGCGCGACGGTGACCCCTCGCCCGACGGCGCCGGGCCGCTGGTTGCGGCGCGCGGGATCGAGGTCGGCCATATCTTCCAGTTGGGTCGCAAGTACACCGATGCGTTCAGCGCCGACGTGCTCGGCGAAGACGGCAAGCCGGTGCGGCTGACCATGGGCTCCTACGGGGTGGGAGTGTCACGGCTGGTCGCCGTCATCGCCGAACAGCATCACGACGAACTGGGCTTGCGCTGGCCGGCCTCAGTCGCGCCGTTCGGCGTACACCTAGTTATCGCCAACAAGGACGCCGACGCCCGCGCCGGAGCCGGCGCGCTGGCCGCCGGCCTGGACCGGTTGGGTGTCGAGGTGTTGCTCGACGACCGGCAGGCATCGCCGGGGGTGAAGTTCAAGGACGCCGAGCTGCTCGGAGTCCCCTGGATAGTGGTAGTCGGCCGGGGATGGGCGAACGGCGTGGTCGAACTGCGCGACCGGTTCAGCGGCCAAGCCCGCGAACTGCCCACCGACAGCGCCGTCACCGACATCGCGGCAGCCGTATCGGGCTGAGTGGGCAGGCTAGGGTTCGCTGCCGCCGGGAAACGCCGTGGTGAGCGGGAACACGCCCAGCACCTGGTTCCACCGCGCGGCCAGCACGGCGCTTTGCGTCACGGCGTTCACCCCGAAGCCGCGGTCGTCGGTGGTTTTGGCCTGCTCGACGACCGCTCGCCAGGCCACCGCGGTGTCGCCCTCCATCCGGACGGCCAGCCGGGCGGCGTCATTCGCGTTCGTCAACGGCATCGGCAACTGATAGCCGGCCGCCGCGACGGGCACCGTCACCGATCGCGCCGCCAGCATCGCGACGACATCGTCGCGGCGTTGCCGGTGCTCGTTGAGGGCAGCAGACACCAGCGGGTTGAGCTCGGCGTCGGAATGCGCAGACACCATCCCGTAGCCGTAGATGACGGAGTGCTCGGTGGCCAGTGCGTCGCACAGTGCGGCGGCGGGCTGATCGGTCGGACGGGTGGAAGGCTCGGGGGAAGTCTGTGGGGTTGTCAAGGTGCCGGTTCTCCCGGCGCCAGGGCCACCGTGACGGCAGCGGTGCAGGAAGCCGAGATCGAGGCCAGCAGCCCGGCCCGGTAGTCCGACAACGTCAGAGCCACTTGGCGCGCGCTTTCCGCGGAGTCCCGCAATGCGTTAACGACGTCGGGGAGCGACGGCGGGGGCGTTGCCGCCGCGCTGGTGGTCGGGCCGGTCGTAGCCGACGACTCCGCGGTCGTGGTCGCCGAGCCGGTTGCCACCCGGGCAATCTCGGTGTCCAGCGCCTGGGCATGCCGCGCCCGCTCGGCAGCGACCTCCCGGAGCGCGGCGGCCGTGGGCTCTGCTGCGGCGACCGCCGCGGCGGCGGCCAACTCACTGTCGCGGCGCGCCAGGTCGGACTGGGCCTTGAGGTCGTCGACTCGCGGCGGCGGCGGGGGCGGCGCACCGCATCCCGTCGGGAGCAGCCCGAGCGCAGCCAGTGCGGTGCCGCCGGCAAGCACGCGTCGCCTGCTGACAACCGGGACGGTCCTTAGCACAGCAACATCCTGCCATTGCGACGAGTCCTGTCCGTGACGCGGACCTGGGAAACTCCGATCGCGACCGGCGCCCGTTTCCTGGCGTATGGTTGGTTAGCTGGTTCCGACTGGAACGCCAACCGCCGCGCGCCGGATGGCCGCTGGAGCCGCCTGCCGGGCGACATCCGGCCGTTGACCGGACAACTCAAGATGAGGAGCTCGCTGTGGCCACCGGGCTACCGTCGCAGACGCAAGTAATCGAGCTACTCCGTGAGACTTTCGCGTGCGCAGGCTATGACATCGAAGACGTCGTCATCGACGCACACGCACGCCCGCCGCGCATCACGGTGATCGCCGACGGTGACACCGCACTCGACCTGGACACCGTCGCCGAATTGTCGCGCTCGGCCTCGACGTTGCTGGACGACTTGCCGGACGGCCCGAGCGCGACGGACACCGCTTACGTGCTGGAGGTCAGCTCGCCAGGTGTGGAGCGGCCGCTGACCAGCCAGAAGCATTTCCGTCGCGCGCGCGGCCGCAAGGTCGAGTTGGTGCTGTCGGACGGGTCCGAATTGACCGGCCGCGTCGGTGAGACGCACGGGACGACGACGACCCTGGTGGTCCGCGACGGCCGCGGCGCCTGGACGCTGCGCGAGATAGCGCTGGATCAGATCGCCAAAGCGGTTGTGCAGGTTGAGTTTTCGCAGCCGGCACAGCAGGAGCTGGAGCTGGCGACTTCGAGCGCAGCGATGAGGAGGAGCGGCGCATGAACCCGCCGCCGACGATGCAGAGCGTAGCGATGGGGAGGAGGGGCGCATGAACATCGACATGGCCGCCCTCCATGCGATCGAGGCGGACAAAGGCATTTCGGTAGACGTTGTCGTCGAGACCATCAAATCCGCGCTGCTCACCGCTTACCGTCACACGGAGGGCCATCAGGCCGATGCTCACATCGATATCGACCGCAAGACCGGCGGGGTGCGGGTGCTCGCCCGCGAGACCGACGAAGACGGCAATGTCTTGTCCGAATGGGACGATACGCCTGAAGGTTTCGGCCGGATCGCGGCCACTACCGCCCGACAGGTGATCCTGCAGCGGCTCCGGGACGCCGAGAACGAGCGCAACTACGGCGAGTTCTCCACTCGCGAAGGCGAAATCGTCGCCGGAGTGATCCAGCGCGACAGCCGTGCCAACGCGCGGGGCCTGATCGTGGTGCGGATGGGCAGTGAGACCAAAGGGTCCGAGGGTGTCATCCCGGCGGCCGAGCAGGTTCCCGGTGAGACCTACGAGCACGGCGACCGGCTGCGGTGCTATGTCGTAGGCGTGACCCGCGGGGCCCGCGAGCCGGTGATCACCTTGTCCCGAACTCATCCCAACCTGGTGCGCAAATTGTTCTCGCTGGAGGTGCCGGAGATCGCCGACGGGTCCGTCGAGATCGTCGCGGTCGCCCGGGAGGCCGGGCACCGGTCGAAGATTGCGGTGGCCTCGCGAGTCCCGGGGCTGAACGCCAAGGGCGCCTGCATCGGCCCGATGGGGCAGCGGGTGCGCAATGTGATGAGCGAACTGTCCGGCGAGAAGATTGACATCATCGACTACGACGAGGACCCGGCTCGTTTCGTGGCCAACGCGCTCTCGCCGGCCAAAGTGGTGTCGGTGTCCGTCATCGACCAGAACCTACGGGCGGCGCGGGTGGTAGTGCCCGACTTCCAGCTGTCGCTGGCCATCGGCAAGGAAGGTCAGAACGCCCGGCTGGCGGCGCGGCTCACCGGATGGCGCATCGACATCCGCGGCGACTCACCGGCACAACCCGCCGGTCCGCCGGAGCACGGCGTCAGCCGCGGGCTTGCCCGCGGGAGCTAGCGGTGGCGACGACGCGGCTCCGGGCCGCGGCGATGAACCGGGTTCTTCGGCCCAGCACGTCCGGTGGTTTTCACCGGCCGCCCGGACGGTAGACTCAACCGTGATCCAGCGCGAGACTTCGGCCTCGGCGCATCGGCGTAGCGAAGGTCCGGTGCGCACATGTGTCGGGTGCCGAAAGCGAGAGTTGGCCGTCGGACTGCTTCGAGTGGTGGCTGTGTCGACCGGGAACGGCAAATCGGCCGTGATCGTTGACGCAGCAGGTAACCTGCCGGGGCGGGGTGCGTGGCTGCACCCGGCACCGCAGTGCGCGCACGAAGCGATCCGGCGGCGAGCTTTCACCAAAGCGTTGCGCATCACCGGTACACCGGACACCTCCGCGGTGGTCGAGCAGGTTCGTACGCTCGGCACCCTCGGCAAGAGAACAGGCAGCGAAGAACATGAGCACACCGTGAAGTCCCGATGACCATGCGTCATAGCTAAACCCGAGGCGCGGCCTACCACCGCTGTCGCCTCATGGACAGGAGATGTAGTGGCAGGTAAGGCCCGCGTACACGAGTTGGCTAAGGAACTCGGTGTTACCAGCAAAGAAGTGCTCGCCCGGCTGAGCCAGCAGGGCGAATTCGTCAAATCGGCTTCGTCGACGGTGGAGGCCCCCGTCGCCCGACGCCTACGCGAGTCGTTCGGCGGCGGCAAGGCGACCACCGAGAAGGCGTCGAACGTCGCAGCCAAAGCCGGCAGCAGACCTGGCGTTCAGGCCGGTGGGAACGGCTCGGCCACCGGCACGACCGTGCCGGCGGCCGGTGGAGACGGCGCCACGGCCGCCGCTCCGGCGGCGCCGTCGGCGACCCCGGAAGACGAGCCGTCGGCACCCGTGGTCAGGGCAACCCCGGCCCCTGCGCGGCCCGCCGCGCCGGTGCCCGGCACTCCGCCGCCGGTCCCGCCGCGTCCCGGCCCCAGTGCGGTGCCACCCGGACGTGGTCCGGGTGCAGGTCCGGGCCCGACTCCAGGCCCCAAGCCCGGCGCGCGCGTGCCGCGCGTCGGCAACAACCCGTTCTCCTCGGCGCAACCCGTCGACCGGCCGATTCCACGTCCGCCCGCGCCCCGTCCGGGTGCCCCGCGGCCGGGAGCGCCGCGCCCGGGTGCCTCGCCCGGCAACATGCCGCCCCGCCCGAGCGGTGCCGGACAGGGCCGTCCACCTCGGCCAGGTGCGCCGCGGCCCAATGCCGGCGGCCGGCCAGGTGCTCCCGCCGGTGGTCGTCCCGGTGGGGGCGGTGGCGGTAACTACCGCGGTGGTGGCGGTACCGGTGTCGGCGCCCCGCCTGCTGGTGGCGGTTATCGCGGCCGGCCCGGTGGGGGCGGTGGCCGGCCCGGGCAGCGCGGTGGCGCCGCCGGTGCGTTCGGCCGTCCCGGTGGCGCGCCCCGGCGGGGCCGCAAGTCCAAGCGGGCGAAACGCGCCGAGTACGAGAACATGCAGGCGCCCGTCGTCGGCGGCGTGCGGTTGCCGCACGGCAACGGCGAGACCATCCGGCTGGCCCGCGGCGCGTCGCTGTCGGACTTCGCCGAAAAGATCGACGCGAATCCGGCCGCGCTGGTGCAGGCGCTGTTCAACCTCGGCGAGATGGTGACTGCCACCCAGTCGGTGGGTGACGAGACCCTCGAGCTGCTGGGCAGCGAGATGAACTACAACGTCCAGGTCGTCAGCCCTGAAGACGAGGACCGCGAGCTGCTGGAGTCCTTCGACCTGACGTACGGCGAAGACGAAGGCGGCGAGGAAGACTTGCAGACCCGGCCGCCGGTCGTGACCGTCATGGGTCACGTCGACCACGGTAAAACCCGACTGCTGGACACCATCCGCCAGGCCAACGTCCGCGAGGGCGAAGCCGGTGGCATCACCCAGCACATCGGCGCCTACCAGGTCGCTGTCGACCTGGACGGCAACGAGCGGCTCATCACCTTCATCGACACTCCCGGTCACGAGGCGTTCACCGCCATGCGTGCCCGCGGCGCCAAGGCCACCGACATCGCGATTCTGGTGGTCGCCGCCGACGACGGTGTGATGCCGCAGACGGTGGAGGCCATCAACCACGCCCAAGCTGCTGACGTGCCGATCGTGGTGGCGGTCAACAAGATCGACAAGGAAGGCGCCGACCCGGCGAAGATCCGCGGACAGCTCACCGAATACGGGTTAGTGGCGGAAGATTTCGGTGGCGACACGATGTTCGTCGACATCTCCGCTAAGCAGGGCACCAACATCGAGGCGCTGGAAGAAGCGGTGCTGCTGACTGCCGACGCCGCCCTGGACCTGCGGGCCAACCCCGACATGGAGGCCCAGGGTGTGGCGATCGAGGCGCACCTGGACCGCGGGCGAGGCCCGGTGGCCACCGTGTTGATTCAGCGCGGCACGCTGCGGGTCGGCGACTCGATCGTCGCCGGCGACGCGTACGGCCGGGTGCGTCGCATGGTCGACGAACACGGCGAGGACGTCCACGAGGCCTTGCCGTCGCGTCCGGTGCAGGTCATCGGTTTCACCTCGGTACCCGGTGCCGGAGACAACCTGCTGGTCGTCGACGAGGATCGCATCGCCCGCCAGATCGCCGACCGGCGCAGCGCCCGCAAGCGCAACGCACTGGCGGCGCGGAGCCGCAAACGGATCAGCCTGGAGGATCTGGACTCGGCACTGCGGGAAACCAGCCAGCTGAACCTGATCCTGAAGGGCGACAACGCCGGTACGGTCGAGGCGCTGGAAGAAGCCCTGATGGGCATCCAGGTCGACGACGAAGTCGAGCTGCGCGTCATCGACCGTGGCGTCGGCGGCATCACCGAAACCAACGTCAACCTGGCGTCGGCCTCGGATGCGGTGATCATCGGCTTCAACGTGCGCTCGGAGGGCAAGGCCACCGAATTGGCCAACCGCGAAGGCGTGGACATCCGCTACTACTCGGTGATCTACCAGGCGATCGACGAGATCGAGAAGGCGCTTCGCGGCATGCTCAAGCCGATCTACGAAGAGGTCCAGCTGGGCCGCGCCGAGATCAGGGCGATATTCCGCTCGTCGAAGGTCGGTGTCATCGCCGGTTGCCTCGTCACCTCCGGGGTGGTGCGGCGCAACGCCAAAGCCCGGCTGCTGCGCGACAACATCGTGGTGTCGGAGAACCAGACGATCGCCTCGCTGCGACGGGAGAAGGACGACGTCACCGAGGTGCGCGACGGCTACGAGTGCGGTTTGACGCTGGGCTACTCCGACATCAAAGAGGGCGACGTCATCGAGACCTACGAGCTGGTGCAGAAAGAACGGACCTGATGAGCCCGCGGTCCAGCGCAACGTCCGCGGCTGGGAGCGTCGCCGATGGCTGACCCGGCACGAGCGCGCCGGCTGGCCAAGCGGATTGCCACGATCGTCGCCTCGGCGATCGAACAAGAGATCAAAGACCCGGGGCTGGTCGGGGTGACCGTCGTCGACGCGAAAGTCACCGACGACCTGCATGACGCCACGGTGTACTACACCGTGCTCGGGCGCACGCTGGACGACGAGCCGGACTACGACGCCGCCACGGCAGCGTTGGAGCGGGCCAGGGGAGTGTTGCGGACCCGGGTCGGCGCGGGCACCGGCGTGCGGTTCACGCCCACCCTGACCTTCGTGCGGGACACCACGTCGGACAGCGTCCAGCGGATGGATGAGCTGCTGGCCCGAGCCCGCGCCGCCGACGCCGACTTGGCTAAGGTACGCTCGGGCGCCAAGCCGGCCGGGGACCCGGACCCGTACCGCGACCGGGAACCGGAGTTCGACGACGCTGAGGACAGCGGTGACGGCGATCAACCAGCGGACTGAGCTCACCGAGGACGCGCGGCGCGTCGACGCCGCCGGTGCGGCGGACCTGCTGGCCGCGGCCGGCCGAATCGCGGTCATCTGCCATGTGCACCCCGACGCCGACACCATCGGCGCCGGGCTGGCGCTGGCTTTGGTCCTCGACCGGTGTGGCAAAGACGTCGAGGTCAGTTTCGCGGCCCCGGCGACGTTGCCCGAGTCGCTGCGCTCGCTGCCCGGCGCCGCGCTGCTGGTGCGCCCTGAAGCGATGCGCCGCGACTGCGATCTAGTGGTCACCGTAGATATCCCGAGCATCAGCCGGCTCGGCACGCTGGGTGATCTGGCCGATTCCGACGGTGAGGTGCTGGTCATCGACCACCATGCGTCCAATCAGCTGTTCGGCACCGCCAACTTCGTGGACACGTCCGCGGATTCGACGACGATGCTGGTTGCCGAACTGCTCGACGCCTGGGGTAAGCCGATCGACATAGAGGTGGCGCACTGTATCTATGCCGGCCTGGTCACCGACACCGGTTCGTTCCGCTGGGCCAGCGCCCGGGCGTACCGCCTGGCGGCGCGGCTTGTCGAGGTCGGCGTGGACAATTCCGCGATCAGCCGGCTGCTGCTGGACTCCCACCCGTTCGGCTGGCTGCCGATGCTTTCCCGCGTGCTGAGTTCGGCGCAGCTACTGCCGGAGGCCGTCGGCGGTCGCGGCTTGGTTTACGCGATCGTCGGCCATGCGGACTGGTCGGCCGCGCGCGCAGAAGAGGTGGAGAGCGTCGTCGACATCGTCCGCACCACCCAGCAGGCGGAGGTGGCGGCGGTGTTCAAAGAAATCGAACCGCAGCAGTGGTCGGTGTCGATGCGGGCTAAAGCCGGCGTGGATCTGGCGGCCGTCGCCGCCCGGTTCGGCGGGGGCGGTCACCGGTTGGCCGCCGGCTACAACACCGCCGGGCCGGTCGACGACGTGGTGGCGTCGCTGCACGCCGCCCTCGGCTGACCGCGTTTGAGCGGTGCGGGGCCGAACGGCCAACCCGCCACCAGCGATGCGACAGCCGTCGTCCGCGGTCAATAGCGCTTCAGCGCACTTGCGCGCGTCCCCGCTGCAGCACGGCCTCGCGGTTGGCGGCGATGTCGTCGCCGCTGGTCCGGAACTCCCGGGCCGCGGCGGCTTCCAGCCACAGCCCTTCGGCGGTGTGCGCGTCGTCGATGCGGTGGTAGGACGTGAGTAGCGCGCGCACGGCCTGCTGATTGTTGCCGACGATCGACGCGGCCACCTGGTGGGCGGCGGCCAGCAACTGGTCGTGTGGCACCACCTCGGTGACCAGACCCGCCCGCAGCGCGTCGGCAGCGGACAAGTAGTCCCCGGTCAGGCTCATCCGCCGAGCCAGGCCGACGCCCACCTTCTGCGGCAGCCGCACGCTGAGCCCCCACGTCGGCAGCAGCCCCACCCGAGCGTGGGTATCGGCGAACCGGGCGCGTTCCGAGGCGACCAGGACATCGCAGTACAGCGCGATTTCCAGGCCGCCGGTGACCGCGGCGCCGTTGATTGCGCCGATCACCGGCTTGCTCAGTACCGGCCAGCGCGGCGAGATGTCGGGCAGCGCCGACTGCCCGCCCAGCTCTTTGAGGTCCAGGCCCGCGCAGAACACCGGATCGGTGCCGGTGACGATCACCACGTCGACGGCGTCGTCCGTCTCGGCATCGGCGAGGGCACCGAAGAATTGGTCGCGCAGCGCCGCGGACAGCGCGTTGCGGGATTCCGGCCGGTTGAGGGTGAGGGTGCGCACCCGCTCGTCGGTGTCGATCAGCAGGATGTCGTCAGTCATGGGCTCACCGTAGTCACTCGGCGGTCCCTGTCGGTCACCGGCCGCACCCGCCCTATCGTTGAGCTGATGGCTACCGGAACCACGCCCGCGCTCAAGGAGTGGAGCGCGGTGGTGCACGCGTTGCTCGACGGTCGCCAGCGAGTGTTGTTGCGCAAGGGCGGTATCCACGAGAAGCGGTTCGAGGTCGCCGCGCAGGAGTTCGTGTTGTTTCCGACGGTCGCGCACAGCCAGGCCGAACGGGTGCGGCCCGAACATCGCCACCTGCTCGACGAGGCCGCCGCCGACAGCACCGCCGACGGCATCGTGGTGCGGGCCGCGGCCAAAGTCGTCGCTGCGATAGCGGTAAAACGTCCGGAGAACCTGCCGGCGATCGAGGACTTGCACATCTGGACCGCGGCGTCGGTGCGCGCCGACCGGCTCAACTTCCGGCCCAAGCACCGGCTGGCCGTCTTGGTGGTGCAGGCGGTGCCGCTCGTTGAGCCGTGCCGGATGGCTCGCGCTCCGGAGTACGCCGGCTGCGCCAGCTGGGTGCAGTTGCCGGTGACGCCCGCGCTGGGCGCGCCGATACACGACGACGCGGCGTTAGAGCGCGTCGCCGCCCGCGTGCGCGCCCTCGTCGGCTGACGCGGCGGGCGACGTACGGTCGACGAGCACGGCGCCGTCGGGCTCCTCGCCGAGCGTCTGCAGCGGAACCTCGTCACCCTGTGTGGTGAGCCGCACGACTTGGGCCAGTTGACGCGGAGCGTCGCACTGGAGGTAGTGATCTGCGGTCGGCAGTATCCAGTAGCGGTTCCGGCCGGGTTTGTCCTTCAGATAGTTCTGCCAGACGAAGTTGGCGACACGCAGCGGAGCAACGTTGTCGTGCAGCCCCCACACCAGCGCCGTATCGATGGTGTTGCGAGAAAGTGCGTCGAGCCAAGACGTTTCGTCGGCAGCGCGTTCGTTGAGGTACTGAATCGTGTCCGGCAGCACCGTGATCCCGTCGTTGAAAGCCAAACACGCGGCCAGTGCTGCGATCTCAGGGTCATCGAGGGCACGGCGAGGCAGAAATGTGCTTGCTCCCATACCGGCCGCGAGCATCTCCGGTGTCGTTGCGCGTGCCGTGTCACGCGCCGTCATGGGGTCGAGCAACGCGCTTTGGAACGCGGTGAGGTTGGCCAGCGGAAGGTAGATATTGGCGTTGGTGAGGATCACTTCGGTCGGCGCCGTGAGGTCCGGCGACTGACACAGCACATCCAGGGCGATCATGCCCACACTGGTGCCGCGATCGTGGGTGAGCATCGTATACCGCCCCAGCTGCCACTCCTCGGTGATGGCGTGAATCAGCAGGCGAGCGTCGTCGTACAACGAGTAGACATGCGGCGCCACCGGTTTGTCGGAAAGCCCATAGCCGGGAAAGTCCAACATAAAGATGTCGAAGTCTTCGCCCAGTTCGCGGGTCAGCGCGAAGAAGTCGACGCTCGACGTCGGGAAACCGTGCACGCAGACCAATGCGGGTGCCCCTGGTGTGCCGCACCGGCGGTGGAACACCTCGACTTCCGCCCCGTGGTTGGCGGCCGTCGACGACCGCCACCGCAGACGTGATGCACCGCGTTGCCAGTCGGCGAAGATGTCCATCGGCGGCTCCTAAGCATCAGCAGGCGGACGCCCCGCCGGGTCCGCTTCGGCGGAGTCTTCGGGCACCGGCAGCAGCAGCCGGGACGGTCCCAAGTGCACAGTGTGCACGGCCGATCTCACCTGCCGGCCGGTGGCCACCGGTTCGCCGGCGCCGAGATTGCGCGCGTAGCGGGGATGGGAGCCGCCGGCGACCAGGACGCGAATGCGAGAGCCGGCGCTGAACCGGTGCGCGATGGGGTCGAGTTCGACGGTGACGGTGTTGCCGTCGGGGCGCGCGTCGGTCAGCCGCTGGTAGCCGTCGCTGACATTGCGGGACCGGCCCCGGGTGTCGACCTCACTGACCCGCACGAACAGATCGACGTGCGGAATGTCGGCGGCGTGCCGTAATTCGACAACGGGATTGCCGTGCACGTAGATCTCTTCGGCGAGGGCTTCGCCAGTGAAACTCAATACGTCGTTGCGCCGCGCAAGCCGGCTGTCGTCGCGGTGACCGGCGTCCGGGGACAGCAGCCGGCCGCCGATCGTCGGTGTTGGGTCAGCGGGGTCATAGCGGAAGGTCACCGATTGCGGATGCTGCGTCGGGGTGTCCGCCAGGCCGCTGTCGGGTTGCAGGTACAACACCCGCGCGCTGGTCGGGGGCGGCCAGTCTGACTGGCTTCGCCAGCCCTCGCCGGTAACGAAGACGCGGACCGGGTCGCGACGGGGCTGCATCCGGGTGTCGCCCAAATGGGTTTCCAGCCACTGCAGCGACTCGCGGGTGATGACGGCCAGGCCGGCCGAAAGGAGCCGGGTGTGCGTCCAGGGCCCGATAGTCAGCGCCACGTCGACACCGCGGTCGCGCAATCGTCGGTACTGTTCGAGCGTCTGCTGCAGGAACAGGTCCTGCCAGCCGCCGACCAGCAGCACCGGGACCTGCACCCGCTCCAAGGCGGCATTGCAGCGCATCGGCTGCCAGAACGGGTCATCGGGATCGGAGTGCTCCAGCCAGGACTCGAACCAGGGCGCTCCGTCGCCCAGCAGTGCGCGGCCGGACGCCCCCAGCGGTACCTGACGTGCCGCGTCGGCCACCTTGCGGCGCGCTCTGAGCTGACGTATGCCGGATCGGAGCCGGCCCGGATCTTCCTGGTGGGCCATTATGTCACTCCAACCCAGGAAGTCGTTGATCGTGAACGAGCCGGTACCCCAGGACGACTCGCCGAAATCGTGCGGCCCCGAAGTGATCACCGCGGCAGCCAGCTCCGGCGGCGGGTCGGACAGCAGCGCCCATTGAGTGAACCCCAGGTACGACACTCCTACGGTGGCGAACCGGCCGGTGAACCAGGGTTGTTCCCGCAGCCACGCGACGGTGTCGGCCCCGTCGGCGGCCTCGTGCACCATCGGCTCGAAGACCCCGGTCGAGCCGAAGGTGCCGCGCACACTCTGCAGCACCACGTGATAGCCGCGAGCGGCGTACAGCATTGCGAAGATCAGCGAAAGCGGAAAGCCGCGACCGTAGGGGCCGCGCACCAGCACGGTGCCGGCCTGCCCGGAGTTCGGCGCATAGTGGTCGGCCGCCAGTTGTGCGCCGTCGCGCATCGGGATCTTGACCTGGTGCACGGTGTAACCGGTGCACTCCGCCGGCAGGCGGAGCAGTCGTCCCAAGACTTTGCCGCTGAACTGCCGGACCCGGCGGCGCACGGACGGCTCGGATTGTCTCGCTGTGATCGTCACCGCATCAGGTTAGGGCAACTAACAGAAGCCCAGAAGACGTAATAGGAGGACAGGTCCTGAGCTCGCGGTCGGCGACGCGCTGCGCCCGGCTTCGCCGCGCTTGCGATCGCCTTGGGTGGAGAGTCGGCGACGCGCTGCGCCCGGCTTCGCCGCGCTTGCGATCGCCTTGGGTGGAGAGTCGGCGACGCGCTGCGCCCGGCTTCGCCGCGCTTGCGATCGCCTAGGGTGGAGAGTCGTGACAGCCGACCAGCCGAAGGGCGCCGGACAACCGACATTGTGGGCCGTCTCCGACCTGCACATCGGTCACACCGGCAACAAGCCTGTCGCCGAGTCGCTGTTCCCGTCTTCGCCCGGCGACTGGCTGATCGTCGCCGGTGACGTCGCCGAACGCGTCGACGACATTCGCTGGTCATTGGATCTGCTGCGTCGCCGATTCGCCAAAGTCATCTGGGTGCCCGGCAACCACGAGCTGTGGACCACCAGCAAAGACCCGCAGCAGGTCTTCGGCCGCGACCGCTACGACTACCTGGTCAACATGTGCGACGAGATGGGCATCGTCACCCCTGAGCATCCTTATCCGGTGTGGACCGAACGGGGCGGACCGGCCACGATCGTGCCGATGTTCTTGCTCTACGACTACTCGTTCCTGCCCGAAGGAGCGACGAGCAAAGCCGAAGGCATGGCCATTGCACGAGAACGCAACGTGGTCTGCACCGACGAGTTTCTGCTCTCCCCGGAGCCGTATGCCACCCGTGCGGCGTGGTGTCGGGAGCGGCTGGCCGTCACCCGCGCCCGGCTCGAGCAGCTGGACTGGATGACGCCCAGCGTGCTGGTCAACCACTTTCCGCTGGTGCGCGAACCGTGTGACGCGCTGTTCTACCCGGAGTTCTCGCTGTGGTGCGGAACCACCGAGACCGCCGACTGGCACACCCGCTACAACGCCGTCTGCTCGGTGTACGGCCACCTGCACATCCCGCGCACCACCTACTACGACGGGGTGCGCTTCGAAGAGGTATCGGTGGGCTATCCGCGCGAGTGGCGACGCCGCAAGCCCTACAGCTGGCTGCGGCAGGTGCTGCCGGACCCGCAGTATGCGCCGGGTTACCTCAACGACTTCGGCGGCCATTTCGCCATTACCCCCGAGATGCGTGAGCAGGCCGAGCAGTTCCGCAAGCGGCTGCGCCAGCGGCAGGCGCGATGACGGCTGCGGAGCTGCTGTCGAAGGTGCTGCCGCAGGATCCCACCAATCTGGCTGCCTGCGAGGTGTATGCCGACCCGCCGGATCTGGCCCCGCTGCCGGAGGAGGAGCCGCTGATCGCCAGGTCAGTGGCCAAGCGGCGCAATGAATTCATTACCGTGCGGCACTGCGCGCGGCTGGCGTTACAACAGCTCGGGCAGCCGCCGGTGCCGATCCTCAAAGGCGAGAAAGGTGACCCGCGCTGGCCGGACGGCATCGTCGGCAGCCTGACCCACACCCAGGGTTTCCGCGGTGCGGTCGTGGCCCGGCAGGCCGCGGTGCGCTCGGTAGGCATCGACGCCGAACCCCACGACGTCCTGCCCGAGGGCGTTCTGGACGCCATCACCGTCGCCGAGGAGCGCGCCGAACTGACGACGCTGCCCCAAGGCCTGCACTGGGACCGAATCCTGTTCTGCGCCAAGGAGGCTACCTACAAGGCGTGGTTCCCCCTGGCGCGGCGGTGGCTCGGCTTCGAAGACGCCCACGTGGTGTTCGACACCGATCCGGGCGCATACAGCGCCGGCCAGTTTGTCTCCAAGATCCTGGTCGACGGCACGACGGAATCCGGTCCTGCGTTGACGGCCTTGCGCGGGCGGTGGTTGGTGCAGGCCGGACTGGTGCTCACCGCGATCGTGCTGTGACCGCTAGTCCGACCGGTCCGGGCATCGTCGTCGTCGACAAACCAGCCGGGATGACGAGCCACGACGTGGTTGGGCGGTGTCGGCGGATCTTCGGTACCCGCCGGGTCGGGCACGCCGGGACGCTGGACCCGATGGCCACCGGTGTGCTGGTGATCGGCGTCGATCGTGCGACGAAGATTCTGGGTCTGTTGACCGCAGCGTCGAAGTCCTACGACGCCACCATCCGGCTGGGCCAGTCCACGTCCACCGACGACGCCGACGGTGAACTGGTTCAGCAGTCTTCGGCCGAACATCTGACGAACTCCTCGATCGCCGCGGCGCTCGCGGGTCTGCGGGGCGAAATCGAACAGGTGCCGTCAGCGGTCAGCGCAGTGAAAGTCGGTGGCCGGCGGGCCTACCGGCTGGTCCGCGAAGGCCACTCGGTCGACCTGCCGGCGCGTCCGGTGCGGGTGGACCGATTCGACCTCATCAGCGCCCGCCGCCATGATGCACTCGTCGACCTCGACGTCGAGGTGGACTGCTCGTCGGGGACCTTCATTCGCGCGCTGGCCCGCGATCTGGGCGAAGCCCTGCACGTCGGTGGACACCTGACTGCGTTGCGGCGCACCCGGGTAGGCCGCTTCGGGCTCGACCAGGCAACGGGGCTCGATGACCTCGCGCAGCGACCGAGGTTGACTTACAGCCTGGACGAGACGTGCCTGCTGATCTTCCCCCGCCGCGAACTCAACGCCGAGGAAGCCGAAGCCGTCGGGCACGGCCGTCCTTTGCCACCCTGCGGCATCGAGGGCGTCTACGCCGCAAGCAGCAAAGACGGTCGGGTGATCGCGCTGTTGCGCGACGACGGCGCACACACCAAATCTATGGTCGTCATCCGGCCGGCGACGCTGTAGCCGTACGCTGTTTCGATGGTGAACACGGTCTACGTCATCGGCGTGGGTATGACGAAGTTCGAGAAACCCGGCCGTCGTGAAGGCTGGGACTATCCAGACATGGCCCGGGAGTCCGGCGCCAAGGCGCTGCAGGACGCCGGCATCGACTACCGCGCCGTCGAGCAGGGCTCGAATAGGTCCAAGTCGGCTATGTGTACGGCGAATCGACGTCCGGCCAGCGGGCGCTCTACGAACTGGGCATCACCGGCATTCCCATCGTCAACGTCAACAACAACTGCTCAACCGGGTCGACCGCGCTTTACCTTGCTGCGCAAGCGATTCGGGGTGGGCTGGCCGACTGCACCATCGCGCTCGGCTTCGAGAAGATGAAAACGGGCTCGCTGGCCTCGACCTACGATGACCGTGCTCAGCCGATGGGCAAACACGTCAAGGCGATGGCCGAGATCACCGACCTGGCATTCCCGGTGGCGCCCTGGATGTTCGGCGCCGCCGGACGCGAACACATGCAGCAATTCGGTTCCACCGCTGAGCATTTCGCCAGGATCGGCTTCAAAAATCACCAGCATTCGGTGAACAATCCGTACGCGCAGTTTCAGGACGCCTACTCACTCGACGACATCCTGGGGTCGCGGATGATCTACGACCCGCTCACCAAGCTGCAGTGTTCGCCTACCTCGGACGGTTCGGGCGCCGCGATTTTGGCCAGCGAGAGATTCGTCGACGAACACGGAATGGCGGGCCGGGCGGTGGAGATCGTCGGCCAGGCCATGACCACCGACTTCTCCTCGACGTTCGACGGCAGCGCCAAAGCGCTCATCGAGTATCACATGAATGTGCATGCCGCACAACGGGTCTACGAACAGAGCGGCCTGGGTCCGGCGGACTTTCAGGTCATCGAGCTGCATGACTGCTTCTCGGTGAACGAGCTGCTGCTCTACGAAGCGCTGGGTCTCTGCTCCGAAGGAGAGGCGCCCAAGCTGATTGACAATGGCGACACCACTTACGGCGGGCAGTGGGTGGTCAATCCGTCCGGCGGTCTGATCTCCAAGGGTCATCCACTTGGTGCGACGGGATTGGCGCAGTGCGCGGAGCTGACCTGGCAGTTACGCGGCGCGGCCGACAAGCGGCAGGTCGCCGGCGTCAGCGCGGCCCTGCAGCACAATATCGGCCTCGGCGGAGCCGTCGTCGTCACCGCCTACCAGCGCGCCGAACGCTGAGCCGACCCGGCCAAGACGCTCAAGACACCACCCAGATAGCGCGAGCGGCGGGGCTGCCCAGATCGATGGTTGAGCGCGCGCCGTCGGTTGATTCGACCGCCACTGACATCATGCCGGCGAACTCGCGGCGCGTCAGAACCCGCACCCGAGAGTCCAGGCTGATGCCGATGCTGTCGAAATAACGCAGCATCTCGGGGTCGGCGTCGGAGATGCGGGCCACCGTTCCGGCGTCGCCGTCGTGGCACGCCCACAATTGACGGGCCGGCGGTGTCGGCACTTTTCCGTTCGAGGCTGGGATCGGGTCGCCGTGCGGATCGCGCTGCGGAAAGCCGAGCTTGGCGTCGATCTGGGCGATCAGCCGATCGGAAACGGCGTGTTCGAGCACCTCGGCTTCGTCGTGCACCTCGTCCCAGGCGTATCCGAGTTCTTGCACCAAGAACGTTTCCAGCAGCCGGTGCCGGCGCACCATCGCCAACGCGGCGCGGCGCCCCGATTCGGTCAGCGTCACCGCACCGTATTTCTCGTGGTCAACCAGGCCCTGCTCGGCGAGCCTGCGGATGGACTCCGATGCGGTGCTCGCCGACACCCCGATGCGGTCGGCCAGCATCTTGGTGCTGACTTTCTCCCGCGACCACTCCTGCGCGTTCCAGATCACCTTCAGATAGTTCTGGGCAACCGCGCTCAGCCAGTGTGGCTCCTCGTAAGGGTGATCAGGGCGCACAACAGGAGTTTAGAGCTGTACCCGCCGCACTGCCCGCAAACGCGGTCGCGCCGTACGCTTGGTCTCGTGCAGCGATGGAGGGGACAAGACGAGATCCCCACGGATTGGGGAAGATGCGTCCTGACCATCGGGGTGTTCGACGGCGTACACCGCGGACACGCCGAATTGATCGCCCACGCGGTCAAAGCGGCCCGGGCGCGCGGCGTGCCCACGGTCTTGATGACTTTCGATCCGCATCCCATGGAAGTGGTGTTTCCCGGCAGTCATCCCGCCCAGCTCACGACGCTGACCCGGCGGGCGGAGCTGGTCGAGGAACTCGGCATCGACGTCTTCCTGGTGATGCCGTTCACCACCGACTTCATGAAGTTGACCCCCGAACGCTACGTGCACGAGTTGCTGGTCGAGAACCTGCATGTGGTCGAGGTCGTGGTCGGTGAAAACTTCACCTTCGGGAAGAAGGCCGCCGGCAACGTGGAGGGCTTGCGCCGGGCCGGTGAGCGTTTCGGCTTCGCGGTGGAGTCGATGTCGCTGGTCTCGGAGTACCACGACGCCCAGACCGTGACTTTCTCCTCGACCTACATCCGTGCCTGTGTGGACGCTGGTGACGTGGTTACGGCCTCTGAGGCGCTGGGCAGACCGCACCGGGTCGAGGGAGTCGTCGTCCGCGGCGACGGCCGTGGCATGCAGATGGGCTTTCCGACCGCCAACGTGGCACCGCCGATGTATTCGGCGATCCCGGCGGACGGGGTGTATGCCGCCTGGTTCACCGTGCTGGGGCATGGGCCGATGGCCGGGTCCGTCCTGCCCGGCGAGCGCTACCAGGCCGCGGTGTCGATCGGGACGAACCCGACGTTTTCCGGGCGTACCCGCACCGTCGAGGCCTATGTGCTGGACAGCAGCGCCGATCTGTACGGGCAGCACGTCGCGCTGGATTTCGTGGCGCGCATCCGCGGTCAGCAGAAGTTCGCCTCGGTGAAGGAACTGGTGGCCGCGATGGATGACGACACTGTTCGCGCGCGCACGCTGCTCACCGCGGGTTGATCTAGCCCGGCGACGACGCTCGCCCGAGCTATGGCGCGTGCACTGCTAAACTGCCTCACGACACGGTGCGTGCTGCGGTTCGCGGTGGCCGCGCCGGATCGTGGCGATCGCAAGCGCGGCAGAGCCGGGTGCAGCGGGTCGCCACACAGCAGGCGTGGCGATCGCAAGCGCGGCAGAGCCGGGTGCAGCGGACGCCACGCAGCATTACTGGAACGCGGACCGATTGATGGAGATTATCTCGTGGCGCTGACAGCCGAGCAGAAGAAAGAGATCCTGGGCACCTATGGCCTGCACGACACGGACACCGGGTCGCCGGAGGCCCAGGTCGCGCTGCTGACCAAGCGGATCGCTGACCTGACCGAGCACCTCAAAGTGCACAAGCATGACCACCACTCCCGGCGTGGACTGCTGCTGCTGGTCGGGCGGCGTCGCCGGCTGCTCAAGTACGTGGCGCAGGTTGACGTGCAGCGCTACCGCTCCCTGATCGAACGACTGGGTCTGCGTCGCTGAGGAGTCGGCAGTGCTCCTGCTGACAGCTGTCTGCGGCCGACCGCGCAGGCAAGAACCGCCAGGTAGGCGTGTAGAGTGAGGTCGTTCTAGGCCCTTCGGGCCTGAACCTGGTGCGGACGCGCAATCCGCGCGCCGTCCCAGCGCGTCACTGACCAAACAAATCGACCGAGGAGAAGGCACACCTGTATCGGGCGGTCTTCGGTAGTGGCTGCCGGGCTCCCCACACTGGGGCGGGTCGGCCGCTTCGATCGACGGCCGTAGCCGGACACAGGCCTAACCATGCAGGTCAATCTGCCCTCTGAGGTTGTCTGTGACGATGCGAAACAGCTGAATATGTAGAGAGGCCCGCGGACTTCCATGTCTGTAGCTGAAATTGAAGAGGGCGTTTTCGAGTCCACCGCCGTCATCGACAACGGGAGCTTCGGCACCCGTACCATCCGATTCGAGACCGGCCGGTTGGCCCTGCAGGCCGCCGGCGCCGTCGTCGCCTACCTCGACGACGAGAACATGCTGCTGTCGGCGACCACCGCCGGCAAAAACCCCAAGGACCATTTCGATTTCTTCCCGCTGACGGTCGACGTTGAAGAGCGGATGTATGCCGCCGGGCGTATCCCCGGCTCGTTCTTCCGCCGCGAGGGCCGGCCGTCCACCGACGCAATCCTGACTTGTCGGCTCATCGACCGCCCGCTGCGCCCGTCCTTCGTCGACGGTCTGCGCAACGAGATCCAGGTTGTCGTGACGATCCTGAGCCTGAACCCCAACGAGCTGTACGACGTGCTGGCGATCAACGCTGCGTCGGCCTCCACGCAGCTGGGTGGCCTGCCGTTCTCCGGGCCGGTCGGCGGCGTCCGGGTGGCGCTTATCGACGGCACCTGGGTGGCGTTTCCCACGGTCGAGCAGCTCGAGCGGGCTGTGTTCGACATGGTGGTGGCCGGACGGGTGGTGTCGGGCAGCGGTCCGGACGCCGACGTGGCGATCATGATGGTCGAGGCCGAAGCCACCGAACGCGTCATCGAACTGATCGACGGGGGCGCGCAGGCGCCCACGGAAAGCGTTGTGGCCGAAGGGCTGGAAGCGGCCAAGCCGTTCATCGCCGCGCTGTGCGCCGCCCAACAGGAGCTCGCCGGCGCGGCCGCCAAACCGACCAACGACTACCCGGTGTTTCCCGACTACGGCGACGACGTCTACCACTCGGTGTCCTCGGTGGCCACCGACGAGTTGGCCGCCGCGCTGACCATCTCGGGTAAGGCCGAACGCAACAGCCGCACCGACGAGATCAAGGCCGAGGTGCTGCAGCGGCTCGCCGACACCTACGCCGGCCGCGAGAAGGAAGTCAGCGCCGCATTCCGTGCGCTGACCAAAAAGCTTGTACGGCAGCGCATTCTGACCGACCACTTCCGCATCGACGGCCGTGGCATCACCGACATCCGCGCGCTGTCCGCTGAGGTGGCCGTGATACCGCGGGCGCACGGCAGCGCGCTGTTCGAGCGCGGCGAGACCCAGATCATGGGTGTCACCACACTCGACATGGTGAAGATGGCCCAGCAGATCGACTCGCTGGGGCCGGAAACCTCCAAGCGCTACATGCACCACTACAACTTCCCGCCGTTCTCCACCGGCGAGACCGGCCGCGTCGGCTCACCCAAGCGCCGGGAGATCGGGCACGGGGCGCTGGCTGAGCGGGCTCTGATGCCGGTGCTGCCCAGCGTCGAGGAGTTTCCGTACGCGATCCGCCAGGTGTCAGAGGCGTTGAGCTCCAACGGTTCCACGTCGATGGGTTCGGTGTGCGCGTCCACGATGTCACTGCTGAACGCCGGCGTGCCGCTGAAGGCGCCGGTGGCCGGCATCGCAATGGGTTTGGTGTCTGACGACGTGGAGGTTGAAGCAGGAGAGGGCGGAAAATCGACCGAACGCCGGTTTGTGACCCTGACCGACATCCTGGGCGCCGAAGACGCCTTCGGTGACATGGACTTCAAGGTGGCCGGCACCAAAGACTTCGTCACCGCACTGCAATTGGACACCAAACTGGACGGCATTCCGTCGCAAGTGCTCGCCGGAGCGCTCAGCCAAGCCCGGGACGCCCGGCTAACCATTCTGGAGGTGATGGCCGAGGCGATCGACGCCCCCGACGAGATGAGCGTGTACGCCCCGCGGGTGACCACCATCCGGGTGCCGGTCGACAAGATCGGCGAGGTGATCGGTCCCAAAGGAAAGATCATCAACGCGATCACCGAAGAGACCGGCGCGCAGATCTCCATCGAGGACGACGGCACGGTTTTCGTCGGCGCCACCGATGGTCCGTCGGCGCAGGCGGCGATCGACCGGATCAACGCCATCGCCAATCCGCAGCTGCCCAAGGTGGGCGAGCGGTTCTTGGGCACCGTCGTCAAGACCACCGACTTCGGTGCGTTCGTGTCGCTGCTGCCGGGCCGCGACGGCCTGGTGCACATCTCCAAGCTTGGCAAGGGCAAGCGCATCGCCAAGGTCGAGGACGTGGTCCACGTCGGCGACAAGCTGCGGGTGGAGATCGCCGACATCGACAAGCGCGGCAAGATCTCGCTGTTGCCGATCGCTGAGGATTCGGCAGACACCGCCGAACAGTCGAGCAACGCTGCTGCCACCGACGGAAGTGAGGCCGGTTCTCAGGCCGCGCCAGCCGATGCCACAACTGCCGGCAGTTAAGAAGGGCAGCCAGCCGCTGCGACGCGGCCGGCACACCGCCGAGCCGTCCGCCGCACTGCGGCGCAGTACCTTGCCGGGCGGTCTGCGGGTGGTGACGGAGTTTCTGCCCGCGGTGCACTCCGCCTCGGTGGGTGTCTGGGTCGGCGTCGGATCCCGCGACGAGGGCACCACGGTAGCCGGAGCAGCGCACTTCCTGGAGCACTTGCTGTTCAAATCCACTCCGACGCGTACCGCGGTGGACATCGCACAGGCAGTCGACGCCGTCGGTGGTGAGCTCAACGCGTTCACCGCCAAGGAGCACACCTGCTACTACGCCCACATGCTCGACAGCGATCTCGAACTGGCTGTCGACCTGGTGGCCGACGTGGTGCTCAACGGTCGATGCGTCGCCGAGGATGTCGAACTCGAGCGCGACGTCGTGCTCGAGGAGATCGCGATGCGCGACGACGACCCCGAAGACGCGTTGGCCGATTTGTTCCTCGCCGCGCTGTTCGGCACTCATCCGGTGGGACGTCCGGTGATCGGCACGGTCGAATCGGTGTCGGCGATGACGCGCGACCAGCTGCATTCGTTCCATCTGCGGCGCTACACGCCGGAACGCATGGTTGTCGCGGTGGCCGGCAATGTCGACCACGACGAGGTGGTCGGCCTGGTCCGCGAGCATTTCGGCCCGCGCCTGGTTCGCGGGCGGCAGGCGTTGGCTCCGCGCAAAGGCACCGGGCGGGTGACCGGGCGTCCGCAGTTGACCTTGGCCAACCGGGACTCCGAGCAGACCCATGTGATGCTGGGCGTGCGCACGCCGGGCCGGTACTGGGAGCACCGCTGGGCGCTGCAGGTGTTGAACACCGCGCTCGGCGGTGGCTTGAGTTCCCGGTTGTTTCAACAGGTTCGCGAATCGCGCGGGCTGGCCTATTCGGTGTACTCCGCGCTGGACACCTTCGCCGACAGCGGCGCGCTCTCGGTTTATGCAGCCTGTCAGCCCGAGCGTTTCGGCGAGGTGACGCGGGTGGCAGCGCAGGTGCTGGCATCAATCGCTCGCGACGGGATCACCGAGGCGGAATGCCGGATCGCCAAAGGCTCGCTACGCGGGGGCCTGGTGCTCGGCCTGGAGGACTCCGGTTCCCGGATGAACCGCATCGGTCGCAGCGAACTCAACTATGGCGAACACCGCAGCATCGACCGCACGCTGCGCAATCTTGACCGGGTGACCGTCGACGAGGTCAACATGGTGGCCCGCCGATTGTTGGGTAAGCCTTACGGCGTCGCCGTCGCGGGTCCCTACCGGTCGAAACGGTCGTTGCCTCAACCACTTCGGGCGATCGTAAAGTAAAGCCATGGTTCTGGGCTTCTGGGATCTGGCGGTCCCCGTGGTGGGCGCGCCAATGGCCGGTGGCCCGGGCACCCCTGCCTTGGCGGCGGCAGTGTCGAACGCCGGCGGACTGGGTTTCGTCGCAGGCGGTTACGTGTCTCCGGAGCGGTTCGCCGACGACATCACTGCCGCGCGGTCCAAAACGACTGGTCCGATCGGGGCCAATCTCTTCGTGCCTCAGCCCAGTGCCGCCGACTACGTCGCGCTGGATCACTACGCGGAAGAGCTCGACGAACTGGCCGAGCATTACGACGTCGAGGTGGGCAGACCTCACTTTGGCGACGACGACAACTGGCAACGCAAACTCGAGGTGATCGCCGACGTCCGGCCCGAGGTGGTGTCGTTCACTTTCGGTGCGCCGTCACCAGATGTGTTGCACTGGTTCGGGGCACTAGGGATCATCCTGTTGATCACGGTGACGTCGGCATACGAGGCCGGGGTGGCCGTAGCAGCAGGGGCTGACGGTCTGGTGGTGCAGGGGCCGAAGGCGGGCGGCCATCGGGGGACGTTCGCACCCGACCGCGAACCGGGCCGAGAGTCGTTGGAAGGGCTCTTGGACCGGATCAGTGCCACACATGGCGTTCCGCTGATCGCAGCCGGCGGCCTGGCCACCGCCGAGGATGTCGCCGGCGTGTTGAGTAGAGGTGCCGTCGCAGCACAGATCGGCACCGCGTTGTTGCTCAGCGACGAAGCGGGCACCAATGCCGCGCACCGCAGCGCGCTTACTCACCCGCACTTCACCAATACCCTTGTGACACGGGCGTTCTCCGGGCGGTACGCCCGGGGTCTGGAAAACGATTTCACCCGGCTGCTCGACGATGTCGCGCCGATCGGTTATCCCGAAGTGAATCAGATGACCGCGCCGATCCGGGCCGCCGCAGTTGCCGCCGATGATCCCCACGGCACAAACCTCTGGGCCGGAACCGAATTCGCGAAGGCCCGCACAGGCAAGGCCGCCGGCATCATCGCCGCCCTTGTCGACATCTAACTCAGGACCATCGCCGCGTCGGTGAGCGGCAGGCCCAGGTCGGTGGCGACCTGAGGAGACAACAGCGCGCCGTCGTGCGTCGAAAGACCTTTGGCCAACGCGTAATCCGCTTGACAAGCGGCCCGCCAGCCGCGGTCGGCCAGCTTGAGCACGTACGGCATCGTCGCGTTGGTCAAGGCGGATGTCGACGTCTTGGGCACGGAACCGGGCATGTTCGCCACGCAGTAGAACACCGCGTCGTGCACCATGAAGGTCGGTGCATCGTGGGTCGTCGGGCGGGAGGCCTCGAAGCAGCCACCCTGATCGATTGCGATGTCAACGAGCACTGCGCCTGGTTTCATCTGCGACACGAGCGCATTCGACACGAGCTTGGGGGCTCTCGCTCCAGGCACCAGCACCGCGCCGATGACCAGGTCGGCGCGGTGGACTAAATCCTCAAGCTCGTAGGCCGAGGAGTATCGGGTGCGAATTCGTCCACCGAACTCGGCGTCGAGCTGGCGCAGTTTGTCGATGTTGACGTCGAACACCGAGACCGAGGCTCCCATGCCATTGGCGACCCGCGCGGCGTTGTACCCAGCGGTGCCGGCGCCGACGATCACCACGTCGGCCGGATCGACGCCGGGGACGCCACTCATCAGAACTCCGCAGCCGCCTTGGGCACGCATCAGGTGGTAGGCGCCGACTTGAGCGGAGAGCCGACCGGCGATCTCGCTCATCGGAGCCAGCAGCGGCAAAGCACCGTCGGCTGTCTGAACCGTTTCGTAGGCGATGGACGTTGTGCCTGCTGACAGCAGCGCCGCTGTGCAGCTGCGCGACGCGGCCAGGTGCAGATAGGTGAACAAAGTTTGCTCTCGCCGCAGCAGCGCGTATTCCGTCGGCACGGGCTCTTTGACTTTCAGCACGAGATCCGCGTCGCGCCAGATCTGCTCAGCGGTGCTGATCAGCTGAGCGCCGGCGGCCTTGAAGTCGTTGTCGGTGATCGCCGAGCCCTCGCCGGCACCTGCCTGAACCAGTACCTCGTGGCCGTGACGAGTTAGCTCGGTGACTCCGGCAGGCGTAATGGCCACCCGCAGTTCGTTGTTCTTGACCTCGGTGGGAATTCCGACCCGCATGCTCGCTCCTTGCGACGGTTGGCGAGGAAGGCAATCCTTTTATTGTGAAGAACGTACGACAGGTGGGCAACGTTCACGACGTTGATTCTCTATGATCCGGTAGTGCCTGAAGCATCTTCGAACCGGCGGGTTAGCTCCCGGGGTGCGCCGAAGATTGTTCGACCGGCTGATCTTGACGAGGTGGATCGCCGGATCCTCAGCCTGCTGCACACCGACGCCAGGATCACGAACAGTGCGCTCGCCGAACAGTTGGGCATTGCTGCGTCGACCTGCCACGGGCGGGTGCGGCGGTTGGTCGACCTCGGCGTGATCCGCGGCTTCTACGCCGACGTCGACCCTGTTGCCGTCGGTTGGCCGTTGCAGGCGATGATCTCAGTCAGTCTGCAGTCCAACGCACGCGGCAAGATTCGCAGCTTCATCCAGCAGATCCGACGCAAGCCGCAGGTGATGGACGTCTACTTCTTGGCAGGCGCAGACGATTTCATCCTGCACGTGGCGGCTCGCGACACCGAGGACCTGCGCTCGTTCGTCGTAGAGAACCTCAACGCCGACGCTGATGTCGCGGGCACGCAGACGTCGTTGATCTTCGAGCATCTGCGAGGCGCCGCACCGATCTGAAGGAGGCTTCATGCTGGCTTTGTTCGAGCGGGTGTTGAGCGTTCAACTCACCGTCGCTGAATGGGTCTGCGTTGCTTTGTTATTGGACGTTCCGTACCTAGCGATGGGCGTCCTTTGGACCGGAGCCCATACCACTCACCTCGAGCATCTACAGGGTTTCCGGTTGGTGATGTCGGTCCTCGGGTCCATTGCGTTCTGGCCAGTGTTGTGGAGTTCCGGTGTCTGTGTGGGTTGAGTAGGAGGGGTCGCGATGGTTGAGAACAGTCCACAGGAACAGCCGGCCGACGACGCCAGCGGCGTGCTGGTCGTGCTCGGTTTGTGGCGGCGATTCCTCAATTACCCGGTAAGCATCGGCCTGGTTCTCGAGGTCGCTTTGCTGGCGGCAATTCCCTATCTGATCCTCGGTGCGATCGTGTCCGTGTTGTCCGGGTCCAGTTGGCGGCAGGTGGCAATTGAGCACGGAGGCGATGCCTTGGCGGCGCTGCTCATGTCGGTCGTCTGCTGGCCGGTGCTGCTGTTCGTGCACTCCTGCGTGACCTGACGGAAGCAGCACCTTTGGCGTGATTTCTGCTCCGGTAGCCGAGCAGCGGTATGCACTTTTTGTTAGCAGCGCTGCTGGTGTCCTTTGAACGGCGCTCATCACCGGGTCGAGGGCGGCCTAGTGATCAGTACAGCTTCCCGGACTAGTCAGTCATCCGGCGCCGTCGTCGGGAAGGAGGCGTTCGGGGTGGTGGTAGGTGTTGGTGCCGCCGGGCAGTTGTCGGTTTGGTGGCGGGCTCCATTGGACGCTGCCGTCGGGTTGTTTGACGGTGCGCCAGCCGTGGTCGTGCAGTTTGTGGTGGGGGCGGCAGTTGAAGGTGAAGTTGTCGATGTCGGTGGGGCCGCCGTGGGCCCAGTCGTCGATGTGGTGGGCCTCGCATAGGTAGCCTGGCACGTCGCAGCCGGGGAAGCTGCAGCCGCGGTCGGACGCGTGCAGCACGATGCGCTGGTCGGCGGTGGCCAGGCGTTTGGCGCGGCCCAGGTAGAGCGGGCGGGCCTGGTGGTCGTCGAAGACGGCCAGGTAGTGGTTGGCGGCGCCGGCCAAACGGATGAGGTCGCGGATGGGTAGTAGGGTGCCCGCGGCGGTGACGGCTTGTCCGGCGGTGTTGCGCAACTCGGCCAGGGTAGTCGAGACGATGACGGTGACTGGTAAACCGTTGTGTTGGCCGAGGGCGGGGTCGCCTAACTGGCTGCGGACTAGGGCGTAGAGGGCATCGTGTTGGCGTTGGGCGTGGCTGCGCAGGTCTCTGGCCGCGTTGTCGTCGTTCGGCGCGCCGTCGACACACGGAGTTTGGTCGTCCGGGTTACATATGCCCGGAGCGGCGAACCGCGCCAGCCACGCATCAAGATGAGCGCGCAAGTCCGGGGTGGCGGTCAGCTTGCCGACGCTCATTCCATCGCGGCGTTGAGGTGACCAGGTGAAGCCGCGTCGACGCCTGCGATCGGTTTCTGAGAATCGTCCGTCCGGGTTGAGTAATAGGGCGTAGCGCTGCGCCACTTTGTCAAGCTGGTCGGGGCGCAAGGTGGTGGCATGTTCGGCCAGGAAACGTTCGGCCCTCTCAGCTACCGGGGCCGCAGTGTGCTCGGGTAGATCGCGCATGAAGGTGGCGATGACCTGTAGGTGCTGCTCATCGAGGCGTCCGTGGCGCCAGGCCACTGCGGTGGCGGGCAGCTCGGGGGGTAATTGTTGGCCGGTCAGGGTCAGGCGCGGGGCAACTTGTGCGGCGTTTCGGATTCGGCGGCGGGCTTCGGCGCCGGTGATGCGCAAGGTGTCGGCGATGACTTGATGGGCGGGTCCGCCCAGTTCGGCGCGGTCTTCGTCGGCGAGGGTGTGGATCAGGTCTTGGGAGATGACGTTGTGGCGGCGTCGCGCAGTCTCCAGGCGTTCCAACGCCCGTAGGCGCACAGCGGGCGCGCAGGTGCCCAAGGGCAATTCGGCGAGGCGTTGCACTGCGGCGTCGAGCGCGTCGAGGGCAGCTGCAAGCTGCGACGGCTCAACCACAGCAATAGAACACACGTTCGAATAATATCGGCTAAGGGCGTCACTGACCGACTCGCACACCGCCACCTGTGGATGAACAACCCACTGTGAATCGTTGCCGCCCGACTGCGTGAACCGGCTCCTCCTCAAGGCCGCCCGGCCCCGCATCGTCGCCGGCGCGATGAAATGGACCGGCTCCTCCTCGGGGCCGCCCGGCCCCGCATCGTCACCGGCGCGATGAAATGGACCGGCTCCTCCTCGGGGCCGCCCGGCCCCGCATCGTCGCCGGTCTAGGGTGAATCCCATGCGGGTAGGAGTTCTGGGAGCCAAAGGCAAAGTTGGCGCGACGATGGTCCAAGCCGTGCAAGCCGCCGACGACCTGACGCTGTCGGCCGAAGTGGACGCCGGTGATCCGCTCAGCCTATTCACCGAAAGCGACACCGAAGTCGTCATCGACTTCACGCACCCCGACGTGATAATGGACAACCTGAAGTTCCTTGTTGACAACGGTATTGACGCGGTCGTCGGGACCACCGGTTTCACTGATGAACGGCTGACGCGGGTACAGGAGTGGCTGGCGGCCCAACCGGAAGCCGCCGTGCTCATCGCACCGAACTTCGCGATCGGCGCGGTGTTGTCGATGCACTTCGCACAGCAGGCCGCGCCGTTTTACGAATCGGTCGAGGTCATAGAACTGCACCACCCGCACAAAGCCGACGCGCCGTCGGGCACCGCCAGGCGTACCGCCCAACTGATTGCCGACGCGCGGAAAGACCTGTCACCCAACCCCGACGCCACCAGCACCGCTCTGCCGGGCGCCCGTGGAGCCGACGTCGACGGCGTCCCGGTGCACTCAATTCGGTTGGCCGGACTGGTCGCTCATCAAGAAGTGCTGTTCGGCACAGCGGGTGAAACATTGACCATCCGCCACGACAGCATTGATCGCTCCTCATTCGTGCCGGGCGTGCTGCTCGCGGTTCGCCGCATCAAGGAACGGCCCGGCTTGACGCTGGGTATCGAAGCGCTGCTCGGCCTGCAATGACCCAGAACAGTCTGCGAATACAGGCGCTCATCGCGTTCATGTGCCTGGCGCTACTGCTGTACCTGGTTCTGCTGGGCCGTACCGCCGTCCTACTGATCAGCTCGGACCGGATGGCGGCCATTAGCCTCGGCATCGGGCTGCTGTTCCTTCCGGCAGTAGGACTGTGGGCAATGATCGCAACGCTGCGAACCGGTTTCGCGCATCAACGGCTGGCTCGCCTCGTCGCCGCACAGGGGATGGAACTGGATGTCAGCGCCTTGCCGCGCCGCCGCTCGGGCCGCCTGGAACGAAGTGCGGCGGACGCGTTGTTCGACACTGTGCGCCAGGAAGTCCGCAACCAGCCCGATGACTGGCGACGTTGGTATCGGCTGGCCCGCGCTTACGACTACGCCGGGGACCGCAGCCGTGCCCGTGAAGCGATGAAGAAAGCCGTTGCATTGCAGATCAAGTCGTGAGCAGGACGCTGTTGGTAGTGCATCACACACCTTCGCCGGGCACGCGGGAGGTGCTCGAGGCCGTGCTCGCCGGCGCAAAAGATCCCGAGCTTCAAGGGGTCGACGTGGTCGTCCGGCCCGCGCTGGCGGCAACCGTCCCGGACATGCTCGACGCCGACGGATACCTCTTCGGCACAACCGCCAACCTCGGCTACATGTCAGG
>CAWEFS010000018.1:0-34404 GCA_963808375.1 uncultured Actinomycetota bacterium
GTGGTTCGTCAGCGACCAGCGCACCATCGTGGTGGAGGATTTCTTTGCGCCCACCACCGACGCCTACCTGGGTCTGCTGCGTTTCCTGCTGGGTCTCGACCTGATCGACCGGGTGGTGTTCTGGATGCTGCCCCTCGACGATCCACTACCTTGTTTGCTTGTTGACCGCCGGGCTGTACGGGTAACCGCTGTACATGACGAAACCTGGCTTCGCATCGTCGACGTCGGCCGAGCCCTGGCCGCGCGCCGGTATTTCGGCGACGGCACCGTCACCGTCGCCGTCGACGACCCGCTGCTGGCCGACAACACGGCGGCCTTCACGCTCAGCCACAGCGGCGCCGAACCGGCGGATCGACACCCCGATGTGCATGTCGGGGTGGCGGGTCTGTCCGCCGTACTTCTCGGCGGGTCGACTTGGCGCGCGTTGGCTGTCGCCGGGTTGGCCCGCGCCGAAGACCCGGCGGCAATCGGGCTCGCTGACCGTCTGTTCGCCGTTCCCGACGCGCCCTACGCTGGGTTCTTCTTCTAATGCAGTGAAAACGGTTGTCCGGGATCGAAATCACGCATGATCACTGTCATCGGTGCGGGTATCTGCGGACTGGCCGCCGCCTACGAGCTGTCCAAGCGGGGACACACCGTGACCGTCTTCGAGCGCGGTGCGCCGTTTGGCGAACAGTCGATCGGATTGGCGCGGATCTTTCGGGTCGCTCACCGGCGCGCTGTCCTGTGTGAATTGGCGATGCGGGCACGCAGCGGCTGGCAGCGTTGGGAGGCGGAGCTGGGCATTGGCCGGCTGCTCGGTGCGGAAGGTTTCATCGCCGCCGGCGCCGGTGCGGACACCACGGCGGCGATGGCGGCCGCCGATGCGAGATTTCAGTTGTTGAGCAGTATCGAGATCGCCGCACGCATACCGTTTCTCGCTGTCCCGTGGGAACACGGGGTCTTCGATCCGCTCGGCGGCAGCCTGCGCATCCGTCGGGCCCTGACCGCGCTGGCCCAGCGGGTCGACGTGCGCCGCGGCGAGGTGGTGTCGGTGGCCGATGACGGTGCGACAACTCTTGCCGATGGCACCGTCGTGACGGCTGACTGCGTGCTGATCTGCGCGGGGGTAGAGACGCCGAAACTTCACGGCCCACTGGACATCGAATTCGGCCCGCACACTCGGTTCACCTACGAAGGCGCCGACGCCACCGGCGCGGCGTGCCTGTCATCACCTGAAGGCTACGGGTTACCGCTCGGCAGCACCGGACGCTGGGCTTTCGGTCAGCCGACGCCGGACCCCGACGCGGTGCATGACATGTTCCCGTCACTTACGGTCGTCGACCGGGTGGACTGCGTGACGGTGCGCGCACCATGGCTTGACGACGGCGGGGACGGCTGGACGGTCACTCGCCGCGGCAACGTCGTCGCGTTCGTGGGCAGCAATCTGATGAAGTTCGGGCCGCTGCTCGGAGAATTGCTCGCTCAGTCGGTATTGACCGACGAGCTGCCGGTCGAGCTGACCGCTATCTGACGTCGCCCGGCGAGGTGCAGTGTGAGGAACGTTATTGCAGCTCAACGTCTGTCGCTATGACACGGCGGGTCAAGCTGAGCTGTGGCACGTCACGGCTTGCGCGTTGCGGTGAAGAATTTGCTACGCATCAGTCGCTCGAAGGCCGACGGCAGTTCTTCGAAGGGCCGGCCGTACTCCTCGGCGGCCTTCTGCACCAGGTCGGCGCCGTGGACCGCCCAACCGTGTGCGGCTAACCAGGCTTTCGTGTCGGTGCGTGGATCGTCGTACCACAAATCCGCGATCTGCGGCTGGGTGCCGTCCTGGGCGATCGGCGGGATGCTGTCGGCGAATTCCTGCACCTCGCCCGGCTCCGGCCCCAGTTCGGCGGCTACCTGGCTGCCCGGGGCGGACAGCTCGTGCAGCTTTTCGAACAGCGCGTCCTGGGCAGCACCGGGCAAGTAGGGCAGCAGACCCTCGAGCACCCAGGCCGTCGAACGGCCGGCATCGAAGCCTACCGCGAGCAGCGCACCGGCCCAGTCGTCGCGCAAGTCGGTGGCTATCGTGACACGTCGCGTGGCCGCCACCGCGCCTTGCCGGTCGAGCTCTTGCTGCTTGAACTCGAGGATCCGCGGCTGGTCGATCTCGAAGACGGTGAAGTCTGCCGGCCACGCCAATCGGTATGCCCGGCTGTCCAAACCGGCGGCCAGGATGACGGCCTGCTGCACACCGCTTCGGCCGGCACGGGTGAAGAAGTTGTCGAAGAAGCGGGTTCGCACGCCGACCCACTGGGCGTTGAACGCCGCGGCACTGCTCATGTCGGTGTCAGCCACTGCGGCAGCCAGATTCGGTTCACCGGCCGCGGCAACGAACTTCGCAGCGTAACCGTCACCGGCCAGCGGCGGATCGAGCGCGGCGTCGAGCGCACGCGCCGCGGTCACCGCCAGCGCCGTGAAGCCGACACTGCTGACAATGTCCCACGTGTCCCCGGCAGTTCGCGCCATCGCAGCCTCCTGTTGCGGCATCCAAGGTTCGTTTGCAAAGCTAACTACATGGTACGCCCGGTCAGTCCTGCCGCCCGGATAACTCCTCGACAAACCGGTCGATGAAAGCCGCCAGCGACGCCTGACCGGCCGGCCGGATGACGAACTTCGTCAAGCCGGCCTCCACATACCCGTCGAGTTGACGGTGCAACTGCTCCCAATCCGCCGCGATCACGGCACCGGGATCGAGGTCGGGCCGGCGTTGACGCGCGGCGGCGACCATTTGCGGTGGCAGGTCACCGTCGGCGACGGCCAGCGAAATCCCGAAGTGGTCGGGTTCGATCTGCCGGCCGGCTTCAGCGGCAGCGTGTTCGATCGCCAGCCGCCCTGACCGGGCCTCGTCCGGCGTGAGGAAGCTACCCAACCAGCCGTCGCCCAGAGCACCGATGCGCCGGAACGCCGCCGGCGCCGAGCCGCCCAGCCAGATATCCAGCGGCGGCGCCGGCCGCGGGGTGATCGCGACACCACTGACCGTGAAGTACCGGCCGCGAAAGCCGGCGGAGCAGTCGGTCGCGCCATCGGCCAGCGCAAAGCGCAACAACCGCAACGACTCGTCGAACACTGCGGCACGTTCACCGTCCGGAACGACGAAGACCTCGCGCTCGGCCGGGATGGCCGACCGCAATCCGAACACCGGAAGCACGCGCTTGGGCGCCACGGCCGCCAGGGATGCCAGCTGTTTGGCGACGAGCACGGGATGGCGCCCGGGCAGTACCGCAACGGAGGTTCCCACCTTCAAGCGCTTCGTCCGTGCCAATGCAAACGCCATGCCCACCACCGGGTCCACCGCCGGCGTATAGACCAATTCGGAGAACCACAGTGAATCCACCCCAGAGTTCTCCAGCTGATCAACGATGTCGGCTAGCTGACTCGGAGCGGTGTCCGCACCGAGCCCCACCCCGAACCGGATCTTCACAACTTGTTCCCTTCGCCGCCGCGCAATGCTTGGCAGAACAGCACGACGCCGCCTTTTGTGCCCGAGCGGAGGCGTGTGCCCGAGCGCGAACGTGTATCCGGGCGTGGACGGCGGTAGTCGGCACACAGCAGCGACCAGGTGGGTTTGCCCACCCTAAGTGTGGGTATCGCAGAGAGACCGCTCAGCCATGAAGCGGATCTGCGGCCAGACCGGCTCGTCAAATCTTCGAATCGATTAGAGGTCCTGATGTTTAGGCACACCGATTACATGCAATTCGACGTCAAGCCCGAGAAGCCCGACCCTGTCTACGCGCAGAAGCTGCAGGAGCTGCTCGGCGGCGCGTTCGGCGAAATGACAGTCACCATGCAGTACCTGATGCAGGGGTGGAACTGTCGTATGAAAGGCAAGTACAAAGATCTCATCATGGACGTGGCAACCGAAGAGATCGGACACGTCGAGATGATCGCCACCATGATCGCCCGACTGCTGGAGGGTGCTCCGGCGACCAACGCCACGCAAAATGCTCTCGGCGACCCTGTGGTAGCCGCGGTCATGGGCGGTATGGACCCGCAACAGGCCATCGTTTCTGGCGGGGCACCGACCCTCTCGGACAGTCATGGCGCGCCCTGGAACGGCAAATACATTGTGGCGTCCGGCAACCTGCTGGCCGACTTCCACGCCAACGTGGCGGCTGAGGCCCAGGGCCGGGTGCAGACCGCTCGGTTGTGGCACATGACCGACGACCCGGGCGTCAAGGCGATGCTCAAGTTCAACCTGGCCCGCGATACCTATCACCAAAACATGTGGCTCGCCGCCATCGAGGAACTGCAGGCCGACGGACTGGAAGGTGTCGTGGCTCCCAACGACCTGTTCGATGAAGAGTACGAGGAACACGCCAGCGAACTGTGGCACCTGTCCGATGGTGCCGACGCCGACAAGGGTCGCTGGGCTTTCGGCACCGCACCAGACGGGCGGCACGTCAACCGGTTTCGCACTGACACGCGACCGCTGGGCGACCTACAGCACGGACCGCCGCCGGACCCCAAGCTGTACGTCACCTACGATGGGAGTTGGGGCGAACCGCAGACGCCTGCGTTCGGCACTGAGAAGGGCGTCGTCGGCAAGCTGAAGGATGCAGTCAGTCCCGACAAAACATAGCGTCTGCAGCACAAGCTGATTCGGGGCTGAAAGACGCGAGGCCCTGCGCTCGAGTTCGCCATGGACTTCGAGCGCAGGTCCTGCTATCTCCAGGCAAAGACGGGCTGCTCGAGTTCAGCGACTGAATCGTGCCGCCCTTCCAGGCCGAGCCAACGCAACTGCAGCAGCACAGCACCGGTCGGTGCGTGAATGAGGTCGTTACCCAACGGGATCTGCACGACTGGTCGTGAGCTCTCGGGAATGGCGATGAAGCGCGGCGAATCCTGGCGCTGCAATTGATGCAGACCCACCCGGTATACCGCCACCACTTCGTCGGGCGCCGGTCGCGGATCAAGCCGTCCACCGCCCCAGATCACCACCGGGGTGATGACATAACCGGAGCGAGTCGGGTAGTCATCGAGCAGGCCCAAAACGGCCACATCGGTTAGGTCTACGCCGACCTCCTCGTGCAGTTCTCGCAGCGCCGCCTCGACGGCGGTCTCCCCCGGATCGAGCCGGCCGCCGGGGAGTGCCCACTGCGCAGCATGCGCGCTGAGCCGAGACGCTCTGCGAGACAACAGGAACGCTGCGCCACCGGACACGTCGACCATGCGGCCGTCAAGACCTGCCGCCGGCATCGGGCGCCCGGCGATCCAGTCGTCCACCGGCGCGGGGTCGACTCTGTCCTCGCCAATCTGGGAGTCGACCAGGACCACCGCAACCGCTGCGTGACGCTTGGTCGAGTCGTTCACGATCCGTCTGTCGTGATTCGCGAGATGTTCCCGGATGCGCTCCCGCAGGGCATCGTCATAGGAGATGACCACGCTTCGAGACTAGGGCCAGCCGCCGGCGACGACATGCCCTGGCCCTGGTCTGGGGCCTCACGATGCCAAGGGACGCTTCGAAGACGCCGAGCGGATAATGGTCGCCACGCCTTGAATCGCCACGACAGCCAACACCTCAAGTGATCGGGAGATGACGATGGCATCAGCACGACTGAAGACACTCGAGCGGCTCTTCTTTCGCGCTGCGCCGTTGCTGAACGTACCCGTTGCCGTGCTGGCCAACTCGCCGCGCCTCGGCCGGCTGGTACACCGCAATATCGCGATGCTGACCTACAACGGGCGGCGCTCCGGTAACCAGTTCAGCATTCCCGTGGCTTACCGCCGAAACGGTGACCAGGTCACAGTTAGCGTGCACATGCCGGAGGCCAAGACGTGGTGGCGCAACTTCCTCGGTGCCGGCGGCCCACTGACCCTGCGGCTGGAGGGCAGGGAACACAGCGGACACGCGGTGGCCGAGCGCGACCACGAGGGACGTGTCACAGTCAAGGTCCGACTACACGATTGACGCCACCGCTGCTCAACCGGCCCGACGCTTCACTCGAACGGTCCATACGTGTACTAGTGCGAAATATGGCGGTATCGTTCTGCACTTCAGCCGGTGGCGCGGACGGATTTGATTGCCGGACAGGCCAATCGACGGCGTTCAGCGCTAGGGCTCATTTGATACCGCCTCGCTCGATGGGGTAGCCGCGCCCTCACTAGCGCAGTAAAGGACCGTGACGCTTCCGTTTACTCCCGATCTGCTCACTGTGGGTGGGAAGGCGGCCAAGGGCGTTTGACGGGTTCCGGCGGCATGCGACACGATGGCCTCAACCTGTAGCCGGCAAGGGAGGCGAAGAGTAGAGATGGCTGACATCACCATGTTGATCCTCGCCGACCATGACTGGTTTCGCGAACAATTCGCGCAGCTGGACTACCTGCAGGCGCAAACGCCGGTCAATGCCCGAGCACTCGAGCGGGTATGGCGCCCGCTCGCTGACAAGCTCGACGTGCATGCCTACATCGAGGAGAAGATCTTCTACCCGCAACTGCTCAAACGCGGTATCGACGATCCTGAGGGCGAGACGCTGGATGCCATCGGCGACCACAACGACATTCGCGACGGAGTGCGGGACGCCAACGCCGCCCGCATCGGCACCGATGAATGGTGGGCCGCAGTCGGCCGCACCCGGGTGGCCAATGACGACCACATGAGCGAAGAGGAACGCGAAGGCTTGTCCGATTTCCGTCGCAACGCTTCCGCTGGTCTGCGTGAAGCGCTGGGCCGCCAATTCAGCGAATTCATGGCCCAGCACCCCACCACCGAGGGACTCGAGATCATCGACCGCGACCCGCAAGCCTACGTCGAAAACCTGGAAAAACAACCGCAACCGAAGTCCACGGACTACTCGCTTCGGATCGGCAGCCTGAAAGGCCAGTAGCGACCGGTCCACGCCTCGGGCTCGCCGCAGTCGTCAAACGAATTGTGTCGCATAACTTCTCGAGCGGTCCTGCGGTCGTTCAAGGGTTGAGCTCGCCGCATTGGTCGCCGAAGCGGGCGCACGCTGCGTGTGGAAACCCGGCGCCCGGGTATAAGTGCGGTGTGATGGCGAACCCGAAACCGGTACCTGAAGACCTGCGCCGGCTAGCCGCAGCACACGGGGTGGCGACTTCCTACCGCAACGAACGCCGGGAACCGGTCGAGGTCGATGCCGATGTGGTGATCCGGGTGCTCGGGCTGCTTGAAGTCGACGCGGGCACCGAAGCCGATCGGCATCGGGAATTGGTGAAGCTCACCGAAGCTGACCAAGCAGGCGTAATGAAACCCACGGTCGCTGCGCGCGTCGACGGCCGTCCCCAGCCGCTGCCCGGGGCCGCTGAGCTGATCGCTGAGGACGGCGACCGGATCGAGGTGCGTGACGAGGTACCCGCCGACCTACCACCGGGTTGGTATGAGCTGCACACTCGGGACGGCCAACAGGCCACTCTGGTGGCCGCCCCGCCGCAAGTGCCGGCGACGCCGGCCACCTGGGGCTGGATGCTGCAGCTGTATGCGCTGCGCTCGGCCGGTTCCTGGGGCATCGGCGACTTGGGCGACCTGCGGGAGTTCATCGACTGGACCGCCAATGAGCACGACGCGGGCGCGGTGCTGCTCAACCCGCTGGGCGCACCGGGTCCCACTCATCCGGTACAACCTTCGCCGTACACGCCGTCCAGCCGGCGATTCGCCAACCCGTTGGCGCTGCGCATCGAGGACCTCGACGCCTACCGGCGCGCCGACCCGGACACCCGCGCCGAGGTGGACGCGCTGCGCGTCTCGGCCAGCACCGAACGTATCGACCATGACCTGGTGTGGGTAGCCAAGCGCTCGGCGCTGGAGTTGCTGTGGCGCGCCGCAGGCCGGCCTTCTCCGCTGGAGGAGTCGTCGAGTTCCGGTGTGTCCGAGGGGTTACGCGACTGGGCCACCTACTGCGCGCTGGCCGAGCGGCACGGCGGCCGGTGGACCCGTTGGCCGGAGCCGCTGCGTGCGGTCGGCGGTTCGGCGGTGACGGCGGCTCGCCGCGAGCTGGCGCCGCGGGTGGCGTTTCACGCTTGGGTGCAGCAACGCTGTGTCGAGCAGCTGACAGCCGTGCGGGCTGCAGCGCGGGATGCCGGCATGGCTGTGGGCGTGCTGCACGACCTTCCGGTGGGAGTCGACGCTGACGGCGCCGACGCCTGGGCGCTTGCCGATGTGCTCGCCGCCGGCGTGAGTGTCGGAGCTCCGCCGGACAACTTCACTCCACGCGGGCAGGACTGGGGCCTGCCGCCCTGGCGCCCGGACCGGCTGGCCGCCACCGGCTACGCCGCGTTGCGGGATATGTTGCGCGCCGTGCTGACCTACGCCGACGGTCTGCGGATCGACCATGTCGCCGGGCTGTGGCGGTTGTGGTGGATTCCGCCCGGCGACGGCCCGGACCGCGGCACCTACGTGCACTACGACGCCGACGTTATGCTCGCGGTTCTGGCGCTGGAAGCGCATCGGGCCGGAGCTGTCGTCGTCGGCGAAGACTTGGGCACCGTCGAACCGGAGGTCACCGAAGGGCTGGCTGACCGGGGGATGCTCGGGTGCGCAGTGTCCTGGTTCACCCGAGATCAGTCTGAACCCGACGAACCGCTTCTTCCTCCAGCGAAGTGGCCGGCGCGAGCAGCGGCCAGCCTGTCCACCCACGACTTGCCCACCGCGCCCGGGTTTTTGCGCGGCGAGCATGTCCGGGCCCGCGCCGAACTCGGCCTGCTCGACGATGTGCCGGCTGAGCAGGCCTCCGCTGCGAAGGAGCGCGCCGAGTGGTTGGCGTTGCTGCGCTCCGAGGGATTGCTGCCTGACGAGGACACGACACCTGACCCGGACGAAACGACGATCGTCTTGGCGATGCACCGGCTCTTGGCGGCCACGCCCAGCCGGCTCAAACTGGTCTCCCCCTACGACGTGGTCGGCGAGCTCCGGCAACCGAACCTGCCGGGCACCGTCGACGAATACCCGAACTGGCGGCTCCCGCTCCCCGAGACCCTCGAGCAACTGCGTGCCGACCCGAGGGTCGCCGAGATCACCGCCGCCTTCCGGGCCGCCGGTCAGGCATGACGCAGCACCAACAACTCGCCGGTCACGGCGCCGTCTTCGAGTAGCCGCGCGATACCTGAACTTTGCCGTTCGGCCAACCGCCAAGCCTCCGTGTGCTTATGCCGGTCAGCGAGCGTCTTGGTGACTGTGCCGACCCGCTTGTTCCACTCCTCCGGTATTGCGGGAAGATCGGCCGTACAAAGCCAGTGCTCGACCCGCAGCAGTGAGTCCTGCACCAGATCACGCAGGCGGCCAGACGTCGGGAAGTGGTTGCCTTCAGTGCGGTCGCTGGGCAGGTCGCGGCGCGCCACGAAGGCGAGTAACCCAATGCATCCTTTCGGCCGCACGATGCGCCGCAGCTCCTGCAGCAACGTCAACTGATCCGGAGTGGTGCACAAGACCCCCAGCGCCCAGGCGGCGTCAAAGCTGCCGTCCCGCAGCGGCAGCGCTGACCCGTCGGCGCGCAACACCGGGTAGCCGAACAATCGCTGCGCCGCGCGGCAAGCGCCCGCTTCCGGTTCCACCAGCAGCGGTTGCACACCGCGTTCGCGGGCCGCATAGGCGGCGGGACCTCCAACGCCGGCACCGCAGTCCAACAAGGTGTCACCGGGTCTCAACCGCATCTGCTCGATAAGCCAGTCCAAGGCGGCGGGACTGCCGCTGCCCCGGCATCCCGCCGGCACGTGGTAGTCGGGACCCAGGTCGGCCGCGGCCTGCGCGGTCCATTCCGCGACCGTGTCGAACTCAGCTTCCATGGCTTCGCTCACAGCGCCTCCACCGCCTCCATCCTGATTCGACGACCGACCTCCGCCTTGATTTCCGCGCCGATGCGGGTGCCCGACGCGGACGCCAGCCCTGACACGTTGACACCCTCGACGCCATCGATGGCCAGCAGTTCTCGGGCTTCGATGACTGCTGCCGTGATGCCGGCCGCCACCGGATCTGCTGCACTGAGCACCTGCTCGGTCACCGCTGGGTCGAGTTCAAGACCGGGCAATCCCTGCAATACCGCCGCTGAAACGCTGTCGGTGAACACCGCGACAGCAGCGAGCACCGGAATCGTCAATCCGGCCGACCGCGCCGTTTTCACGAAATCAGCGATCATGTCCGGAAACGGCACATGGTTGAGCACCGCCAAACTCGCACCGGCACGCTGCTTTTCCACCAGCCGCGCGGGCCGGGCATGCACGGGCGGCGCGGTGGGTGTCTCCGGCGCCGCGGCTATCACTCCGACCGAGGCGGCCAGCGACAACAGGCGAAACCCGTCGAGGTCGAAAGTTTGGGTGACGTCAGGGCGGACGTCGTAGCCGCGACCGTCACCGGTAACGCACAACACGGTGTCCACGCCGATGCTGCGCAGACCCCGCAGCTCCTGCTCCAGAACGACGCGATTGCGGTCTCGGCACGACAACGTGATCCACGGCGTCACGCCGGCATCCAGCAGCAATGATCCGAATAGAGTGGGCGGAAAGTCCGGCTTGTTCTGGTGTTCACCGACGAGGACGGCATCACACCCTCGCGACAAGATGGCGGCCGTCGCCGCGATGTCGTCGCGATCGAAAGGGGTAGCGCTGAAGTCGGCGAGGATTAAGGGGGCAACGGCGGGTCGCGGTGCGGCTGGAGCGCCTGACCATGCCACCACGTCGACGAACGCGCACGGCCCGGGGCGCATCTCACATTGGCCGTCAGGCCGCACCCCGCCGCACGGCCCGAATTCCATCCGTTTCGGGCAATCCGAATCCGCCGACATCCTCACTCCGTCTCGCACGGGTATGGCAGGCATGTACCCCGCGGGTTGCGGGTGCAAGCGCCGGCCCCAAGGCCAGGTACAGTTGAGCCGAGGTAAGTTAACTAGTCTAAGTAATGTTCAGCCTTGGATAGAGAGGGGTCCGGAAATGACCCGCACCGAAAACGACAGCTGGGATTTGGCCTCCAGTGTTGGCGCGACCGCGACGGCAGTCGCCGCATCCCGGGCGATGGCCTCGAAGGATCCCGATCCGCTGCTCGACGACCCCTGGGCCGACCCGCTCGTTCGCGCGGTGGGTATCGACACGTTCGTGAAGCTGATCGACGGCGAGATCGGCCAAACCGACGATCCGCTGCTCAATCGGCGGGCGATGAACGAGCAGATCACGGTGCGCACTCGGTTCTTCGACGAGTTCTTCCTGCAGGCAACCGGTGCCGGAATTCGCCAGGCCGTGATCCTGGCTTCCGGCTTAGACACCAGGGCCTACCGGCTGCCGTGGCCGCGCGGCACCGTCGTCTTCGAGATCGATCAACCGCAGGTGATCGCGTTCAAGACGACGACGATGGCCGCCCTGGGCGCCGAACCCGCCGCGCAGCGCCGCACGGTCGCGATCGACCTGCGCGAGGACTGGCCATCGGCGTTGAAGGAGACCGGGTTCGACACCAGCCGGCCGACCGCCTGGAGCGCCGAAGGATTACTGGTCTATTTGCCGCCCGAGGCGCAGGACCGCTTGTTCGACAACATCGCTGGTCTCTCGGCACCGGGCAGCCGGATCGCCACCGAACACCTGGATCTGCGCAACATTCCGTCGGACTGGGCGGAGAAACTCACGGAGCGGTCCCGGCGCATCGGTTCTGACATCGACCTCGCGGAGTTGTTCTATACCGGTGATCGCAACACCGCCGCCGATTACCTCTCCGCGCACGGTTGGCGCGTCGACATCCGGACAACCGAGCAGGCGTACGCCGCCAACGGCTTCCAGCTGCCCGACGATGAGCTGGCCTCGTTCGGCGCGAACTCCGGCTACCTCTCGGCGATCCTGACCTAGCCGAACCTGACGGCGCGCATGGGCTCACGCCGGCGAATCATCGCGCGGTTGGCGAGCGACGAATCTGGGTATGGCATCGCTCGATCGCGTTCTTGGAGTGTCGCAGTCCTATGACGATGAGGCGCTCGACACCGTGCTTCCGCAATTGCAGATCCAAGTCGGTGTTGGCGAACCGCTGTTGGCTTCGGCCACACTCTTGAGCCGATCCCACACTTTTCCACCATCGGAGATGAAGTAGTTGTAGGGATCGATGACCACCAAACCGGTGGACTTTCTTGAGTAGGTCACGTCAGCAATGCTCCCGCCGACCACCGGTACTCGGGGCCACAATGGCGCTATGGTGCTGGATCTTGCCGGGTATTTCGACCGCGTCGGGTACAGCGGTGATATCACCCCTACTCTGAATGTGTTGCAGGCGCTGATAACCGCCCACACCGGCACGATTCCGTTCGAAAACCTCGATCCGCTACTCGGTGTTCCGGTGGACGACCTGAGCCCTCGCGCTCTGGCCGACAAGTTGGTACGTCGGCGGCGGGGTGGCTACTGCTACGAACAGAACGGGTTGATGGGCCACGTGCTGACCGAGCTGGGCTTCGGAGTGCGACGGCTGGCCGGCCGAGTCGTCTGGAACCTCGAGGGCGATGCACCACTGCCGGCACAGACGCATACCGTGCTGGCCGTGACGATCCCCGACACTGCGGGCGCGTATCTGGTGGATGTCGGATTCGGTGGCCAGACGCCGACTTCTCCGCTGCGTCTCGAATCCGGTGTCGTTCAGCAGACCGCTCACGAACCGTATCGCCTCGATGATCGGGGCGAGGGCTGGGTCCTGCGCGCACGTGTGCGAGACCAGTGGCAGGCGCTCTATCAGTTGACCTCCCGACCGCAGCCGTTGATCGACCTGACCGTGGGCAGTTGGTACGTCTCCACCCATCCCTCATCGATATTCGTCAACGGTCTGCTGGTCGCGCTGGTGATCGATGGCGACCGGTGGAATCTGATCGGTCGTGATCTCGCCGTTCACCGCGACGGCGTCACGCGAAGAACACAATTGAACGACGCGGCAGCTATCATCGACGTGCTAGCCCACCGGTTCGGCATCAACCTGGCCGATCTCGGCGAGCGCCGCACGCTCGAAGCGCGTATCGACGAGACGTGCTTTTAAGGGGTGGGCATCCCGCGTTCGGCCTACGCCTTGAAGTAGACGATCTGATATGTGGTGGCCAGCAAAGTGCCGTCCCGCGTCCACATCTGCGCACTCTGATCGGAGTAGCCCTGATAGAAGCGGTTGGCGCGCGCAGTGCCGAGGACGAAGTCACTGCCAATCGCGTCGACTTGCGTTGCATCCGCGTGGAAATAAGTCGTCAACGAGATCGTCCCGGCCGGAACGAATTGGCCGAGGCGCAAAAAGATCCGAGGGACGAATACGTCGCACAGTGCAGTCAGCGCCGAATAATCCATCGCGCGGTGCGCACGGTCGCGAATCCAGACCGTCGTGGTCGACGACGGATCAGGTTGCCCACTCCGGTTGGTGAAGTCTCCTTCGAGGAAGCGCATGTCGTAACGGCCTACCCAGACGGGGAGGCCGTCGGCCGCAGCCGAGGCGATATCCTCTGGCGGCACCGCGTCCGGCGGGGCGGCTTGGGTGTCGGCCCAGGTATCCCGTCGAAGAGCGAATACAGCGGTGGCAGTGGTCTTTACGGCGTCGTCTTGAACGAGTTCGACGATCCAGTGCTGATTGGTGCGATTGGTGCGCGGAACTCGAAGAAGGATCTCGAAGTCGCCCTCGACGATGGGGGCGGTGAAGTTCACGGTCAGCGCCAGCGGGTCGCCGAGGCGGTCCGGGTGCGTCTCGATTGCGTGTAGCAGGGTTGCGGCCGTGATGCCTCCGAAGGGACCGACCATGTTCGCCCATTCGGGTTGGGTCCGGCCCCGCCGGCTGGTGTCATCGATGGTTCTTAGGCGCAGCGCCCGGTCGAAGGGGTGCGTCTCGAGCACGTCTACATCCTCGTTTTGACCGCTAGCCCCGCGGGGGCCTGTGTGGGTGCCAAACCGGCTTCAGTCGACCGGAGCGACTTCGTTGACGACGAATTCTGCGGCCTGGTCGGCCATCCCGTTGCTCTTGTAGGAGCTGTGGGCAGCCCGGTCGCGGCCACCCGGGTCACAGACGGGATCACCGGGCGCACACAACTCGATGGTCTTGCCTGCGTAGTTCTGGCCGATGACGATGGGCGGCGCGTTGCGGTCAACTAGATCTAGGAACCCGCTCGAGGGTTTCCCGAACAGGGTCACGGCCGCCACATGCGCGGCGGTGGCAGGCGGCAACGGTCCGGTGATGCCGTCGGGCAGTGGATAGCCGTCGGGAATGTTGTCGGTCGTGGTGTACGCGGCGACCGCGGCGCCCTGGGAGTAGCCGCCCAGCACGATTCTGGTGTTCGGGCAATCAGCGGCGATCGATGTCACTTTGTTCGCCGCGTCCGCCACGCCGTCGGCAGCGGTCTGGAAGTTCAGCGACGCCGGGTAATTCACCGGGTCGACGCCGATGTTGCGGCCCGCCAGATGCGCGTTCAGCGCGTCGACGAACGCTTGTCCGGTCGCACCGACACCCGGGGGCTCGAGCGTCCCGCGCGCGAAGATCACGTCGATGTTCGGGCATGCGTCGGCGCCCGCGCGGTGCAACGCCTGCGGCCCCGTCAGCATCGTGACGGCCATGCCGACGACCGCACCGATGCGGCGCAGTGTCTGCAAGCTCGGCACCAGGGCGCCTGCGGTCGTGCTCATCTAACACCCGTTTCCTGCGATCGGTTTGCCATGGTGGAAGCGGCGCCACGGTTACTCGAGCGCACGAACAGCCAGTTGTACGCCAGAGACACTACCGCCCGTCCGTTCTGCCAGCAGCGGAGCGGGTGAACGGCACTCATTGCGGCAGGTCGTGACGACGGTCGACAAAGGAACGAAGGTGGCGGCGGGTCTGGTGGTCCTGCGCGCCGGCCTCACCGTCGGTCTGGGTGCCGCGTGTGTAGTCACCCTGCCATGCCGGCCGCACCGCCGCGGTGGTATCCGTCGCGGCCTGCACTTGCCCCAGCTCGTCGCGGGAGTGCAGGAAAGCGTCATGCTTACGGCGGAGGTCCTCGTCGGAATCGATGTGGCGCAGCTCCGGAACGAAACTCTCCAGTTCACCTCGCCGTTGCGGCACGAGCATGCAGATGGGCTCATCGACCTCGAAGCGCACCGGCATCAGCTTGCGGGTGAACTTCCAATTCATCGTGAAACTTGCCGTCATCCAGTCGGATTCGACCAACCCTTCCAGTGGAAAGACGGCGTCTTTCGGATGATTCGCCGGCCCGCGGACCAACAGGTTGTACCCGGGTGGAGTACGGAAGACGATCGGCAGATGCCAGGTCAAAATGCCGTAACCGAAGTGGCTGCTGGGCAGGAACTGGCCACCGTCCCGGCTGTCCGGATTGATCATCACACCGGTGCGGTCTTCGGGCCCGAGCCACGTCGCGCTGAACGCGCAAGGATTGTGCACCACCCACCCGCTCTGGTTGGCGATCAGCATCGGCAGACACCGATTCGCCCAACCCCTGCGAGTCGCCGCCATCCAATTCCGGTTGAGCGGCGCCGGACTGATCGGCGGCGGGTTCGGGCTGAAGCTGAACGCGGTCAGCGGACGGGCGTCAGCGTCGTCAGTCATCGGGTCCTCGGTCCATTGGGTAGCCGCGCCCAGTCCCCACTCACCGGCGCCATAAGAGTCTCAATCCCCTACACCTTAAAGACGCCGCAGCTGCCGTGGAAAGGTGCTGTGCTGGACGGTCGCAACGCCTTTCGGTCGACGCCGGGCCGCTGAAGTGAAGGCTGTGACAACACAACGTGAACACCGAGTTCTGCCGCAACCGAAGCTTTGCACGATGCAATACTTCTGAAATGGTCGACCTTCTCAGCGATGATGATCTGGCCGTCTACCTGCGCGCCGTGCGGACTTTCGCCCTGCTCGCTGAACACAGCGCTGAGTCGGTAGGGCTCACCCTTGCCCAGATGCGACTGCTGTTCACCGTGTCCGATCTTGGCGTCGCGTCGTGTTCAGCGGTGGCTGCCCAATTGCATGTGAGCGTCTCGTCGGTGACCAGACTGATCGCGCGGCCGGCGATGCTGCCGCTGGTGTCGCGCAGCGTCAGCCCGGCCAACGCCTCGGCCGTCGACCTTGAGCTGACGCCTCGAGGCGCGGCGACTGTGCGGCGTGTCACCGCCTGCCGCGAACGAGTCCTGCGTGACGCACTGGCCAAAACCGATGCGGCGACAGGATCGACCACCGCACTCAGCCTCGGGCGAGTCATCGACCGCATCGGAGAAGAGGTCCGGATATGAGCGGGCGCCTGGCGGACTTCGCCGTCGACCGGCGGATGCTGTTGACGGCAGCGCTCGCAGTGCCCATCGGCGCGCTGTCGGCCGGTGCGGCCTGGTGCCTGCTACGGCTGATCGGACTGGTCACCAACCTGGTGTTCTATCAACGCTGGGCCGTTGACCTGATAGCTCCCGGAGCGCAGCACCACCCGTGGTGGCTTGTGTTGGGCGCACCGATCAGCGGTGGCCTGATTGTTGGAGTCATGGCCCGGTTCGGCTCTGACAAGATCCGTGGTCACGGCATGCCGGAGGCAATCGAGGCAATTCTGACGCGAGGCAGTCGCGTTGACCGGAAAGTTGCCGTGCTGAAACCCGTTTCCGCGGCGATCAGCATCGGCACCGGCGGACCGTTCGGGGCCGAGGGCCCGATCATTATGACGGGTGGCGCGTTGGGCTCCATTCTGGCTCAGTACCTGCATCTGACCGCCGACGAACGGAAGATCCTGCTGGTTTCCGGCGCCGCGGGCGGCATGGCGGCGACGTTCAACTCGCCGCTCGCATCCGTTCTCCTGGCAGTTGAGCTGCTGCTGTTCGAATGGCGCCCCCGAAGCATGGTTCCGGTGGCCGCCGGAGTGGCGGTGGCGACGATCGTGCGCCAGTTCATCCTGGGTGCCGCGCCGATATTTCCCGTCGAAGCGCCCTTGAGCAACATCCGCTGGCAGTTCGACCTGTTGGCCCTCATCATCGGTATCTGCGGCGCCGTGGTCGCCATTGCCGCCACCCGGTTGGTGTACTTAGCCGAAGACGCCTTTTCGCGTCTGCCCATTCACTGGATGTGGTGGCCCGCGATCGGGGGTGTGGTGATCGGTCTGGGCGGCCTGGTCGAACCGCGTGCTTTGGGCGTCGGTTACGACGTCATCGGCGCGCTACTCACCGGTCAGGCCACCCTGTCGCTGATCATCGGGATCCTCGTCGTGAAAACGGTGATCTGGTCGTTGTCGTTGGGATCGGGCACCTCGGGTGGCGTGCTCGCGCCGGTGTTCATGATCGGCGGTGCGTTAGGAGCCCTGGTCGGACACTGGCTGCCAACAGTGTTCCCAGGATTTTGGGCGATCCTCGGACTGGCCGCGGTAGTCGGCGGCGTCATGCGCTCGCCCCTGACCGGGATAGTCTTCACCCTCGAACTCACGCACGCCTGGCCGACTCTGTTCCCTTTGCTGATCGCCTCAGTTACGGCATACGCAGCGTCGGTATTGTTGCTTGACCGATCAGTGCTTACCGAGAAGATTGCTCGTCGTGGCCTTCATCTGACCCGCGACTACACCACCGATCCGCTGGAAACCTTCTTCGTGGCCGACGTGATGCATCCGGAGCCGTCGAAGGATCCGGTGGGCGGCACCGTCGGCATACGCGACACCTTGCGCCACGCCGCCAACGTCTTCGCCGAGTCGGACGGCCGTCCGCTGCGGGTCGTCTCGCCGGACGGCGCTGAACAAGGGCATCTCCTGCTGCACGACCTGCTCCCCGCCCGGTTGCACGACCTCACCGAGGACACCGAACGCGCGCGGCACCTGATCGCCTTTACGCGCTGGCTGGCCCGCCACGATTCGCAGCAGCTCAGTCATCAGGAGGGTAGCTAGTCTGTCCCGGGGTTTGGGCCCTCCGCCGGCGTGCGGACTAGCGTGGCCCACGGTCGGCTTCGTACCGGGACAGATGGGATGGCGATGACAGCAGCCGGAGCTCAGCCGGGTCGGCAACGTCAGGAAACGATCTACCGCAACGGCGTCTTCGGCCACACACCGGCGGTGCCCACGAATTTCGCCGCACTGGAGCGGGCCGCGAAGTCGAAGATGTCCAAGCAGGCGTGGGCGTACGTCGCCGGCGGAGCCGGTGAAGGCGGCGGAATCGCCAACAACCGCGCCGCCCTGGACCGCTGGGCCATCGTGCCCCGAATGCTGCGGGACTGTTCTGAACGCGACCTGACGGTCGAACTGCTCGGCCGTCGGCTCCCCGCACCGATACTCCTAGCGCCGGTCGGGGCCGCCGGGCTGGTGTACCCACACGCCGACGTCGAGATCGGCGCCGCTGCGGCCTCTGTCGGGGTGCCCTACATCTTTTCCAATCAAGGGTCGGCGTCCATGGAAGACACCGCCACCGCGATGGACCAGGTAGCGCCGAAGGCTCCGCGCTGGTTCCAGCTGTACTGGTCGACCAACGACGCCGTGGTCGAAAGCTTCATCCGCCGCGCCGAAGCGATATCTGCGGACGCCCTGGTGGTCACCGTGGACACCACCCTGCTCGGCTGGCGTCCCCAAGATCTCAACATCGCTTCGTTGCCGTTCACGCAGGCGATCGGGATCGCGCAGTACACCTCGGACGAGCGTTTCATGGCGTCGGTTCGCGGTCGGGTGGCGGCGGCCAAGGCTGCCGGCGAGCGGCCACCGGTTCAGGTCACCCGCGCAGCGGTCAAGACATTGCTGTCGTTGGCGCGAAACGTGCCCGGCAACTTCGTCCGTAATTTGGTTTCCCCACTACCGCGGGCGAGCGTCGAAACATTCCTCGACACATATTCGCGACCGTCACTGACGTGGGATGACATCACCGCCCTTCGCGCCCGGACGGCCCTGCCGATTCTGGTCAAGGGGTTGCTGCACCCCGACGATGCCCGGCGCGCCGTCGATGTCGGGGTGCGCGGGATTGTGGTGTCCAATCACGGCGGCCGGCAGGTGGATTCGGTTATCGGAGCCGCCGACGCGCTGGTGGACATCGCCGCCGTAGTGGAGGGCCGCATCCCGATCATCTTCGACTCCGGGATCCGCAGCGGCGCCGACATCGTGAAAGCGCTGGCCCTCGGAGCTGACGCCGTGACGGTGGGACGCCCACACATTTACGGTCTGGCGTTGGCCGGCCGGCGCGGAGTGGCCGAGGTGCTGCAGAACCTGATCGCCGAACTGGATCTGCTGCTCGCGCTCAGCGGTGTTCGCTCGATCGACGAACTCGACGCCGGCCTGTTGCGCCGCGTCGACTGATCGCCGCGAGTCGTGTTCGGGTCCGATCGGGGTTTCGAAGCCCCGGATTCGGGAGACCCTGCTTTGACCTGAGCAGAGGAGGTTCCGCGTGGATCAGAAGGTCAACAGCGACCCGCCACCCGCACCGAAGGACGCCACCCAAGCGACTGAAGAACAACGCGAGCTACAGGACCAGCTGGAACACCGAGGCGACGACCCAGACGCCCCGGGTTTACACCAGTCCCGACACAACATCGCTGACGAAAGTACGCGCTGACTGCCGGTCCGACTGTGCCATCGCACGCGAGCGAAGCTCAGTGATCAGATCGTGCGAGGGTGGCCGCAGATCTTCCAGATGCCGCCTTCGCGCACGAACACTTCTGCACCGGAAGGTCGGCTGCGTGACTTCGCGAAAGTCGTGGTCACCCGGCTGGTGGCGCGGTCGCCGGTCACGACGATATCCGTCACCGACGTGGTCTCCGGGCCGGTGAGTTGAAGCATGCGGCGGAGTTCGGCGTCGCTGGGCGCATGAAAGTTGGGTGAATCCTTGCGCTGGTCACAAGTCAGAGCGGTCAGGGTCGAGGCGTCGGATCGGTTGTAGGCATCGTCGAGGTTTCTGACGGTCTGCCTGATTTGGTCTTCAGCGGACCCGGAATGGGCCCGCGCAGCCTTGAAATCGCCACCCTCACCAGCCAAAGCCAGGACCAACACCATCAGCGCGGCCGCGATGGCGACTACGCCGACAGTGATCCAGATTGCCTTGTGGGACCGTCGCGGCGGGCCGGGCCAATACGGTTGCGGCCAGTACGGACCTTGGGGTTGAGGCCACTGAGGAGGACCACCGTAGGGCGGCCACGGACCGGGTGGGCCCCCTGGTCCCGGCCCTACTGGTCCTGGTCCCGGCCCCACTGGTCCGGCAGGAGGTCCCTGCGGCGGGTAGTACGACATGGCTCCTTCGATGCGCTGACAGAGGTTGCTTGCCCATCAACGTTACCGGTAGCGATCCCGGCACCGGCACGTGAATGTGGTAGACACGGGCTATGTCTGCGCTGGTCTGCCCATAGCGTCGAAAGAATCTGCGTGCGTGACGATCGACTGCTGAAACCCGGCGAGACGTGCTGGCGCATTGCGCATGCTGATCAATTCGCCTGCATCATCGATGCGGCTGACTACTTCAAGCACGCGAAGGCGGCGATGCTGCGTGCCCGACACCGAATCTTGTTGATTGGCTGGGACTTCGACGCACGGATGGCATTCGAACGCGGCGCCAAAACCCTTCCCGGCCCGAACCAGCTGGGCGCTTTCCTCTACTGGATCTTGTGGAAACGAGCCGACCTCCAGATCTTTCTGCTCAGATCGAATCTGCGCCTGCTGTCCCCGTTCGACCGCATCTGGGTCGGGCTTACACCGGTAGCGCTGGTGAACCAGATCAGCAGCAGGCGAATCCACTTCGCCGTCGACGGTGCGCATCCGACCGGCTCGGTTCATCACCAGAAGATCGCAGTCATCGACGATGCCTTGGCGTTCTGCGGTGGCATCGACTTCACCGTCGACCGGTGGGACAGCCGCGACCATCAGCACGACAATCACAGCCGCCGCACCCTGGGGCGCAGCTATGGGCCGCGGCACGAAGTGGCCGCCGCAGTCGACGGCGCGGCGGCCCGGGCACTCGGCGAACAGGCCGTCACACGGTGGCAGACCGCAACGGACCAGACGCTTGCCCCGATCGCCGCGAAGCACATCGTCTGGCCGACCAGCCTGGAGCCGCTGCTGCGCAATGTCGACGTCGGCATCGCGCGGACCCTTCCTGAACTGGATGATCGCCCTGAGGTCCGGGAGGTAGAAGCACTCAACCTTGCGGCCATAGCCGCGGCACGTGACGTCATCTTTCTGGAGAACCAATATCTCGCAGCCCGGCGTCTTGTCGAAGCGCTGGCCGCCCGGCTGAAAGAAGATGACGGTCCGGAGATCGTTATCGTCCTTCCGCGCCGCGGCAACAACCCGCTGGAGCGGCAGGCGATGGACAGCGCCCGCCACCGGCTCATCCAAGTGCTGTGGGCAGCAGACGAGCATCAGAGACTGGGTGTCTACTGGCCGACGACCGACGGCGGCACACCGGTTTATGTCCACTCGAAGGTCTTGGTGGTCGACGACCGGTTGCTGCGGATCGGCTCGTCGAATCTGAATAACCGGTCCATGGGGTTCGACAGCGAGTGCGACGTAGCCATCGAGGCCGAACCGGATGAGTCTGAAAACGACGACGTCCGCCAACGGATCGTTCTGGTACGTGACGAGTTGGTGGCGGAGCACCTGGGTGTGTCAGTCGATGAGTTCAGGCAATCGTTGCTCGATTCGGGATCCTTGCGGCAGGCCATCGAGGCGTTGCGCGGAGGCGGCCGTACGTTGAGGCCGTTCACCGCAACGACCATCGCCGGTGAGGCGGGCCAGCTGGCGGAGAACGACCTGATGGATCCTGACCATGTCCCCCGGTCACTGACACGAAGCGTGCAACGGTTAATAACCGGACTTCGGGGCTGAACGCGCCTTCGGCGAACAAGGGTTACTGGATTCGGCGTCCTGAGACGGGGGTAGACACCCGGAATGAACCTCCATCACGTCTTGGACAGCGTCGAAGAAGTTGAGGCTCTCGACGCACCGGCCCGCGCCACCTCTCGCATCGTCGGGCGGTTGCTGGACCGTAGCGGCTTCGCCGGCGCGCTCCGCGGGTCCTGGCTCGGCCACCCGGTGCACCCGCTGCTGATCACCCTGCCCATTGGCACCTGGATGACCTCCGCGGTGTTCGACGTCGTCTTCAAAGACGTCACAGCGGCGCGTCGGCTAATTGCCGTCGGCCTGGCCGCCACGCCGCCGACCGTGCTGGCCGGGTGGGCCGATTACCCGCTGCTCGACCGGCGACAGCAGCGGGTAGGGCTCGTTCACGCGGTGTCGAATGGTATTGGCGCATCGTTGTTTCTGTTGTCCTATCGAGCTTACGGACGGGAGCGGAAGCGAGCGGCGCGGATATACAGCTTGCTCGGCTTGACGGCGATCAGCGTCGGCGGCGCGTTGGGCGGACACCTGTCGTATGCACAGGGCGCCGGTATGTTCCGCTGGCAGCCGCGGCGCGCAGCGACGAACCGCAGCCCCATCGAATACCTGCGCGCCGCTTGATCATCGCCGAAGCACCGGCGAACTTCTCAACCGCCCCGGGGCACCGCCATCGTTGTTCAGGGCGAACCGGCGTCCATTAAGCATCTCCTTGGTTGTCGGGGCTTTCACCTCCGAAGCACGGGCCGTAGAAGGTCTCGGCAGCCACCGCTGCGACACCGAGCTCGTCTGCGACCGCCTTGACGGCGTGCCGGGCGGTGTCGAGGTCCACGCGGCCGTCTCGGGTGTAATACGGACGGACGTAGTGCTGGTGATACCGCTGCACCTCGTCGCGCGTCATCCGGTCCAAGAAAGTCGAGATGTAGTCGACAGCCAGTTCCGGGCGGTCCGCCATCGTTTGCAGAGCGCGCCGATTGGCCCGCACCAGCGCCCGCACCGCCGGACTGTCGATCTCGACTGTGCTTGCGTCCACCGCGATTCCCACGGTGGGGATCTGGAAGTGGTCTCCCACCCACGCGAGCACGTGGAAACCCTCCTCCTCGGCGATCTGCTCGGGCCCCAGAGTGCTTCCGACGTACGCCGCGTCGACAGAACCGTCCCGAAGGCGCCGGAGGTCCATCTGGTAATCACCCGGGTGCCGCACTACACATTGCAGGTCGTGGTCCGGATCCAGACCGTGCTGTCTCAGCACGATGCGCGCGAAGCATCCAGGCGGGCTGTCGGGCGCATGAACCGCGAGCCGACGGCCGCGAAGATCCGCCATCGACGAAACGGTGGCACCGCCGAGAAACCAAAACAGTGGACGGTGCGTGTTGACGTTCAACGCGGTCCACTCGATGCCCTCGTTAAGCCGTGACAACAGCGCGCGGCCGAGGCCGATGGTCGCACAGCTGCGCAGACGCTTGGTGTTCCATCGGGTTCCATCGCGCAGGGCCACATGGACACCCTCGTCTTCGAAATAGCCTTCCTGGTCGGCGACGGTCGCGACCAGTTCCTCGTGAGTGCCGCGTCCGACGAAGGCCAGGTCGATTACATGCACTGCTAAACCCTTTCCCGGGGAACGTTTCCCGGTGGCCGAACTCTGCTCAGTTCATCGAGAGGCCGCCGTTGACCTCCAGATAGTGGCCAGTCGTGAAACCGGCATCTTCGCTCGCCAAGAAAGCCACCGTCTTGGCCACCTCGTCGGGACGCACTAGGCGACCCATGGGATTGTTGGTGCCGAGCCGGTGCACTTCTTCGACGTCCAGCAACTTGTTCGCCTTCGTCTCGGCCACTGTCGCGGGTGCGACGAGATTAGCGGTGACCCCTTTTGGCGCCAGCTCGAGGGCGACGAACCGGACGAACTGGTCCAGCGCCGCCTTTGCGGTACCCAGTGTGATCATGCCTTCGCGGGGCTGGCGGGACAATACCGTGCTGAGATAGATGAGGCGGCCGTATCCGCTGGAGATCATATCGGGCACAACGGCTTTGGTGACCAGGAAAGCGGCGAGCAGTTCTTGGTCCAGCTTGCCGCCCAGCTGCTGCCAGGTCAGTTCGGCGAACGACGTGACGTCGTAGGGAATCAACGCATTGTGCACAAGCACATCGACCTGACCCCAGCGTCGTCGAGTTTCATCGACCAGCGCGTGCACATCGTCCGGTACGGTGACGTCCGCCCGAATCGCGACAGCCTCACCCCCGGCGCCGGTTGCGGCGCGGACCACCTCGTCTGCTTCCCCGGCACTCGACCGGTAATTCACGACGACACGGAATCCTTGCTTGGCGAGAACCAATGCGGTCGCCGCGCCTATTCCGCGACTGCCGCCGGTGATCACCGCTACCCGACCCACCGGCCTTACCTCCAACCGCTAGCTGTCCGGCCAGCACGCCCTCGACAGCGCTGACCACCAGCCGAAGGACGGTGTGGATGACCGGGCCGCAAATCGTTGCGGCCCAGCTGCTGCGAACAGAACCGGTATGAATCAAGCTGATAAACCAACACCGCACGGTTCTCGCCGCCGTGCCCGGCCAAGTCACCCTGGCCGTCTCCTTCGACATTCAGCCGGCGGACCATACGCGGGCCGAGCACCGGCTGCTTCCAGGCGCCGGTGAACACTGTGCGTCCGTTCCACGACACATTCTTCGGCAGACCGACGTTCACCGATACCAAAGTCGCCATGGCCCGACCCTTCGTGCGCCCTTGAAACCAATTGTCGGTGACGCGTCAAGATCGGGTGGAGCCAAACGTCCGAGCGGAGCCGCAGACGCACCTGTAGCGTAATCGAGAACGACCAGAACAGTTGTGACACAACGCATCGCGCCGCTGAGGATCAAAACAGCGTGCCGCAGAACGGCGCTCGACCCGTGCTGAAGGCGGCGTCCAGGTCGTGCAGCAGATCCGGCGATACTTCATTCATACGGCCCGCTCGCGCCGCTCGACTTTCTTGTCGGCCAACCGGCCTGACCCGACGCGCGGTCACTGCCTCCGTGTAGCCCGAATTTGCGTCGCCCGAGCTCAATCGGCGAAGTCGGCAGGCCGGAACTTCCCCTGAGCAAGTTTGCTTTCGATTTCTTCCAGACTCCTGCCGGTCAAGTCGGGCATGCGGACGAACACGAAGAACCAAGCGCAGACATTGAACAACGCATACAGCCACATCAACGGGCCGACGCCGATGACACTGATCGTGGTGAGCAGGGTCAGGGTGATCAACAGATTGGTGCCCCACAACGCAGCGGACTGCGCGGCAGTGCCGGCGGCTCGCACCGCCAACGGATAGGTCTCCGAGCCGGTGAGCCACCCCATCAGCTGCAGTCCGCCCGCGTTGAACAGCATGAAAGCGAGCAGGCAGAGGACGATCAACGGCACATAGTCAGGGCTGTCTTCGCCGGCGAGGAACAGGCATCCCAGCACGAACAGGCTGACGGCCGCGCCTGGAATCATGAGCAGCGTGAGCCGACGTCGGCCCACTCTGTCGATGATGCTGAGACCCACAAGCTGGGCGAGAAGGTAACTGAATCCCAGCCCGACAGAAACGTCCAGGGCATGGTCGGCGGCAAAACCGTTGCTCGTCAGAATCGTTGGCGAATAATAGATGATCATCTCGACGCCGCTGAGCTGGGTGAAGATGGCGATACCGCAGCCGAGTATCAGTGCGGGACGCACCCAGGCCAGTCGCAGGGCGGACCAGCCGCCGACACCCGCCGCCTGCTCCTCAAGGGCTAGCTGCGTCATCTCCTGCAGCTCTTCCTCCACGTCATATCCGGGCGGCCGGGCTTGCTCGAGCATGCGGCGGGCTTCGTCTGTGTGGCCTTGGTTGATCAGCCAGCGCGGGCTTTCCGGTAAGCGCAGTAGCACGCCCAACATCAGCGCAGCGGGGACGGCAGCCACGCCGATGGAGACCCGCCAGGGGATGAATTCGGACGCCCCGATCATCGTTGCGATCAGGATTCCGACTCCGATCGCGATCTGGAAGCAAAGCACCAATCGCCCTCGATATTGCTTCGGTGCCAGTTCAGCGACATACATCGGTGCCGTTTGCGTTGAACCGCCGACTGCGAATCCCAGCACTACTCTGCCGAGTGATAGCAGCATCGGATTAGGAGAAATCGAGCACCACAATGCGCCAACCACAAAGACCGCGCCGACGATAGTCAGCGTCCTCTTGCGCCCCAGTCGTTGGGAGAGGTAGCTGCAAGCCAACGCTCCAATGACGGCGCCGAGCAGGATGCTGGCCGCAATGACCTGCTTCCAATCCTCTGCAATCCTGAAGTCTCTGGTGATCTGCAGGAGAGCGCCGGAGATGATCCCGGTGTCGTAGCCGTACAGCGCGCCGGAGATCGCCGGCACCAACGCGACCGTGAGCAACCGCCTGGTCAGCCGGCCGGAGACGTCCGGGCGGGGCATGACCCGGTCCGGTGTAGTCATCGCGCTCGCCTTCGATCCAGGTGATTGCCAGCGGCGGATACCCGCGTCCGTCGCACCGCAATCGGGGAGGTCGGGGATGCCATGTCCAGAAGCGGGCACAGCCGACCCGGATGTCGAGTCGTAGTGCAGTGCGAATCCGTTCGGTGTGGAGGCGCCGATCGATTGTTCGAATCACCGGTTTGCCGTTGCTGGTTGTGCTAACTACCCGGGTAACTGCGGAGTTAGTCGTCGAGGCCGGGGGACACATGATGGGTTGCGCACGATGCGTAGCGGTAGTGACCATTCCTGCCGTGGCGATCGTCGCCACAGCCGTCGGCTGTGCGGGAGCGCCGGCGAAGCATTCGACCAGGCCGACGACCTCAAGCCCGTCCTCTACCTCCACGTCACCGGCCACCCAGATGGACGGCAGATACTGGGCAGTCACCTATTACTCCGACGGTTCCCACCCCAACACGTGGGTCTTCACTTCCTGCGGTGATGGATGTGCTGACTTGGACATTGCGCAAGGAGGTTCGAGCGATCACGCCGTGGCGCGGTATGTGAACAACCAGTGGACGGTCGAGGTGCGTTCCCGCGGAGCAATTCAGTGCGGTGACGGTACGACTGGTCCCGGTGTCGCGCACTACACCTGGAACCCAGACACTTTGAAGGGGCGTTACTGGTCAACCTCTGACGCGCATGTCTGCGGGAACCCCGACCCTGTTGAGACCGATCCTGTGCCGCTCACCTTGACGAAGATCCATTGAGGCGGGTGGAGGGGCTAAGCCCGCACGCAGCACAGTTCGATGATCTAACGCGGCTGCGCCACGGCATTTCGGCAGCTTCGCCTGGCAAGGTGGCTATTCGTCGGCGCCCCGCGAGCGCCGTAACTCTTCAGCCCGTTCGACGATGCGCTCGTCTTTGGCCCGGTTCTTTTCTATACCGCGGGTGTCACGGGGTGGCAGTTGCAGGTCGCGTTCGGCCGGCAGCCCCGCTTGCAACTCACGGCCACGCTCGAGTTCGACGTCCAATTCAGCGCCAAACAGCAGTGCGAGATTGGTGATCCACAGCCACAGCAAGAACACGACGACGCCGGCCAGCGTCCCATAGGTCTTGTTGAAGCTGCCGAAGTTATCCACGTAGACGCCGAACAGCACCGACGCTGCAATCCACACGAGGATCGCGACAGCCGCGCCGACGCTGATCCAGCGGAACTTAGGCTGCCGTACATTCGGTGTCGCGTGGAAGAGAATGGCGACCGCCGCGATGACGAAAATCAGGATCACCGGCCAGCGGGCGATATTCCAAACTGTCAACGCCTCGTGTCCGGCGGAAACGACATCACCGACCGCTTTGGCCACCGGCCCGCTGACGGCCAACATGAAGGCGACGGCCGCGGCCATGATGAGACCGAACATTGTGAGCACCAGCTGCAGCGGACGCAGCTTCCAAATCGGACGTCCCTCTTCCATCCCGTAGATCCGGTTCAGTGCGCGCCCGAGCGCTCCGACGTATCCCGACGCCGACCACAGGGCCCCCAGCAAGCCGGCAATTAGGGCGAAATCGGCCGACGGCGAGTTGACGAGCTGCTGGATCGGCGCATGCAAAGTGTCGACGACAGAAGGCGGACCGAGACCGCGGACGACCTGCAGCACCGCGTCGGTGGTGCGCTTACCTTGCCCGAATACGCCCAGCAGCGAAACCATGACAAGAAGCGCGGGAAACAGTGACAGGACCGCGTAGTACGTCAGCGCGGCAGCAAGGTCGGTGCATTGATCCCGACCGAACTGCCGGGCGGTCGTACGCAGCACATAGATTACGGAGGGCTTCGTCAGGTCGGTCGGCGACTGCGGTTTGCTGCCATCGTCCGGAGCCACGGTCGAATAGTCCTCACGCCGCTCGCCGGGACCCATAGCCAACCTCTACCCCTCCGCACGGCGCCGAAACCGAAAGCTGTTAAAGCAAGCCCGGCGCAAGGGCCAGCCGGTCGCGATCAGCCGCGCTAGATGGGGGGCGCTTCGGGACCGCGGTCCACGCCGGTGCGCAGCTTGACCGACTTCGAATAGACGAGGGTGCGATACCGCAGCACTGGGTCGGCGGAGAGCTCGATGCCGTCGGTCACCCGCGTCGGGTCGAAAACGACGATGTCACCGTCGTGCTCGCGCTCAGCGTCCGGGCCCGTGATATCGAGGCTACCGACGGTGATTGCCTCGGTGCTGCGCCACGGCGCGGACGGGTCGACCGTCGAATCCTTGGGACCGGCCACCTGCACGCGAAACTCGAACCGTACCGGCCCGCTTGCGAACCTGGTATTCAACTCGTCGGTGAGGAAGTCCGGGCCTTTGCCCTGCGCAGCCGATTGCGAGAGGAACTGCTCCCCCGCCACCGGCCACCAGTGGTAGCGCACAAACCTGGCACTGCCGTCGCCGGCGATCCAGCGGAACGCGTGCAAGCCGTGGTATGCGAGGTTGGCGTAACTGGCAGGGATCCGGTTGCCGTCGCGCACCACAGGCAAGGCTCGCACGAACCGGGGATGGGTCAACACGTACTTGGCCAACCGCAACCGAGCCCGCGGGCCGGGCCGGGTCGCCTTCAATAGATCCACGAACCCGTCCGGGGTGCTCGAGACGAATAGTCTCGCGGTCTGCGTCGACACATCAGTGGTCGACCCGTCGGGAAGGGTGAGCTTCAGCGCCAGCCCACGTACGCCGGGCGAGCCGTCAAGCGGCTTCGGATTACCTGACCCGTTGGAAAACCGAACCAGCGCCGGTACCGCCGAGCCGTCGAGGTACTTCGCACGGGAGAGCTTGGCCGCTTCGGCGTTAGCGGTGAAGGTCCCGCGATACAAGGTGCCTTTTGCGTGCAGCGCACGCTGACCCGGCTGGGCCCCTCCGCTACCTCGAATCGCGTCGATCGCTTCGTCGGGAGTAACCGAAGTGCCCATGGACGAGGATCCTAGGAAGTTGCTCGCCTCGCCGCGAGCGATTTCTGGCCCGCACCGGCGCCGGCTTGCCGACCGAACTTTGCCGCGGAGCTTTTGAACGGTATGTTCAGTAGTAGACCGAATATCCAATAGCAGCGCTATGCGTCACTTCACGATGGACGGCCGCGCTCCGTCAGTCCAGGATCACCATGCAAGATCATGCCGGGAAGCCCCGTCTCGACGCGGCGCCCGATTCGCGCAAGCGTGTTCGGGTTCTTGTCACGGGTGCGTCCGGCAACGTTGGTACCGGGGTGCTGCGGGCGTTGGCCACCCGTGTTCCGGATGCCGAAGTGATCGGCGTGTGCCGCCGACCCCCGGTTCACGGCCGCCCTTATGAACGGATTTGCTGGCACGCCGTCGACCTTGCGGCGCCCAACGCTGCGGCTCTGCTTGGTTCTGCGATGCGGTCAGCGGACGTGGTCATCCACTTGGCGTTGTCAGTTCAGCCGGTCCGCGATACCGATTACCTGTACCGGGCAAACGTTCTGGGCACCCGGGCGGTTCTCGACGCGATGACGGCGGCGCGAGTCACGCATTTGGTGTACGCCTCCAGCCTGAGCGCCTATGCTCCGGGGCTCGGCGAGCCGGTCGCCGAGAGCTGGCCGATCACGGGTCAGCACACCTCCACCTACAGTCGGCACAAAGTCCTCGTCGAGCAGCTCCTGGATCGATTCGTTCTTGACCATCCGGAGATGGTGGTGGCGCGATTCCGGCCCACCGTGGTGGTGCAGCGGGAAGCGGCCTTCCTGTTTCGGGGGCTCTACGTGGGTTCGTTCCTTCCGCGCGCTGCCATCAAACTGCTGCGCGTTGGGGCGTTGCCGGTAGTGCCCCTGCCGGACGGTCTGCGGCTGCAATGCGTGCATGCCGACGACGTCGGCGAGGCCGTGGTGGCTCTGATGCTCAACCACGCACACGGGTCGTTCAATGTAGCGGCTGACGTGCTGGACCACCGAGGCATCGCCGCTTTGATCAAGGCCCGTCCCGTGCCGATCGATCCCCGCCTCATGCGACGGGCCGTCCTGCTGCTCAGTCGCCTTCGCATCGTGGCGGTGACGCCAGGGTGGTACGACGTGGCCACGAACTCGCCGCTGATGGACACCTCCAGAATCGAGCGCGAATTGGGGTGGGCACCCAAGTGGTCCTCCGCGGCAGCCGCGCAAGAACTCATCAACGGATTGGCCGAGGGTGCCGTCGGCTCAACTGCGGCAACAGGATACAAGGAAAGAGGTCGTATGACGAAGAGTTGGAGCGCAAGGCGAATACACGATGCCTCCCTGATGTTCTGGGGCGTGTTGGCCGTTGCGCGGGCCGCTGGATTCGGTCGCGCTGGAGCGCCAGAAGCGGTTGTCGTCGCGGCCAACCTCCTGTCCGGTACCCCGATGGCCGTTGACCGGGTGCGGGCGCGTCGTCGAGATGCTGTCGCGCTGCTCGCCCCGGTCGCCGTTGGTGCCGCGCTGTTGGCGCAGATGCGAGGCGGTTGGACACCGGTGGCTGCTGTCGCGACTCTGGGCGCATTAGCCGCCGCCGACCGCCACCGCACGAATGCGACGCTCGCATGACACTCGCGGACGAAATGCGATGCGGGGAGGTGGTTCTCGTGTCGGGCGCATCCAGCGGAATTGGTAAACAGACGGCCCTCGGCTTCGCCCGCCGGCGAGCGCGGCTCGTTCTGTCCTCACGCGACGAACTCGCGCTACAACGAGTAGCAGCACAGTGCCGCGAACGTGGCGCAACCGAGGTCGTCGTCCACGCCGCCAACATCAGTCAGGTGCAGCAAGTGGAACGGGTGTTTGACGACGCGATCACACGTTTCGGGCGTATCGACGTGGTAGCGCAATGTGCGGCCATCACCGCATTCGGCCGGTTCGAGGATCTTCCGGCCGATGTTTTCGACGGTATCGTCCGCACCAATCTGCTTGGAGCTGCCAACGTCGCGCGTTGCGCTTTGGCCCATTTCAGAAGTCGAGGTGCTGGGCATCTCGTTCTGGTTGGCTCACTGCTGGGAACGACCGCGGTGCCCTACCAATCCGCTTACGTCGCCAGTAAGTTCGCGATCAGCGGTTTGGTGCGCGCACTGCGCCAGGAGAACCGACACATCAGCGGAATCAGGATTCACGGCATCAACCCTGGCCCGGTGGACACTCCCGTGTACCACACGGCGGCGAACTATTCTGGTCGCACTCCCCGAATTCCGCCAGGCGCATACTCCGCGGACACCATCGCTGATGCCATCGTGAGTGCCACTGGTCAAAGACGGTCGAGTGAACGCCAAGTCGGTATCGTAAACAGGCCCATGATCGCCTTCTATCGTCTGCTGCCGTCGTTTTTCGATGCCGTTATCACGCCGCTGCTGCACCGCACGTCTTTTATTGCCGGTCCGCATCAACTCACGAGCGGAGACATCTACGACCCCACCGGCTAGCTGCAGGAAGATGCGCTTTCGCGCAGCGTAGGGGGCGTTGGCGACGGTCTACTCAGCACTGAGCGGCTCGTGCCGTCACAGGTCGTAGCCGCCGGCAATCTTGGAGCAACGCGACACGGCCGTTGGCTTACCTCACCGACGGTTCAGCGCTGGTTGCCGTCAGCTTGGTCGGATGGCACGCGCGATGATGCTGTACCCGGAAATGAGTCATCGACGCCGCCGGATCCGAGTCGTTGTCGAAGACACCGACGAGCCGGTAGCCGCGCGGCCGCAGGTCGGTGTCGATGAACTCAACAGTAGACATGCATCTGCTGCCATCGAATCTCGGTCTGCTGCGCAAGCCGGTGAACGTACCCGTGTGCCGCTGTCGGAGCTCACCCGGCGGCGCCGACGATATCTGTCACGAGGCGCTGCGCAAGTTTTTCCGAAGATTGTGGATTCTGCCCGGTATAGAGATTTCCGTCGACGACCACGTGAGGGCGCAACGGAAAACCCTTCGAGTAGTCCACGCCGGCTTCCTTCAACTTGTCCTCCAGCAGCCACGGTGCCTTCTTGGCGAAGCGGTTGAGCAGCTCCTCGCGGTTGGACAGCCCGGTCATCTTGCGGCCGGCGAACGGTGATGTGCCGCCAGGCCCGGTTGCCGCCAGGATTGCCGCAGGCGCGTGGCACAGCAGGGCCAGCCGCTGCCCCGAGGCCAGGCGATGAGCCAGCAACGCACCGGACGTCTCGTCGTAGGCGAGATCCTCCATCGGGCCATGCCCGCCGGGGTAGAAAATCAGGTCGAAGTCGTCCGGAGCGACAGTGTCCAGAGATACCGGGTGGCCGAGCACATCTTGGATGCGGTGCAGGTAGCGCTTGACTTTGCGGCGCGTCCAAGGCATTCCGCCGGAGATCCCGAGGCTGCGTTGATCCAACGTCGGAGCCTTGCCACCCGGGGTGGCGACGGCGATGTCCCATCCGGCCTCGGTGAAGATGCGGTAGGGCACGGCCACCTCTTCAGCCCAATACCCTGAGGGATGCGCTGTCCCGTCGTTGAGTGTCCAACGGTCGGCCGCGGAAATCACCATCAAAACCTTCGTCATGAGTCAATTATCGTGTTAATCGGCCTAAGTCGATACCCGGGTGGTTAGGAGTGGTTGGGCAAGCGCCGCTCCCCGCCGGGACCCGTGAGAGGGACCCGTTTTGTCGTCCAGTCGCTATGCGGCTTCGAGTTGCTGGGTCGTGGTCCACTAGAGGAGCGAACTTAAGTTGAAATTGGGTCGCAAGCGCCGTTGCCGTCCCAAAGCGCTAGTCTCGGCCCAGCAACGGATTGCCAGCCGCGTCCAACCAGGTATTTCTACGGCGGCCATTGCTTCTCACGCACCAAGGCCTGGTCGGCCGATCGCGAGATCAGAAAAAGTTCGGTCAGTGTGCCGGCCCCGGTGGCCGGCGTGGGCCGCGGCGTCATCGTGACTGCCGTCGACCGCGCGGACGACACGGTCGAGGACCATATGAAGGTCAGCGCTCACGTCGGCGATGATGCGTACCTCGTTGAAGGCGGGGCGATGATACAGACACCGTGATAGCGCGTGACGAGCATCAGGAAGGCCACACGGACACGAACCGGCGAAGCGTATCGGCGTCTATTGCTACGGTGCCGCCGCGTTAGTGTGCTTGCGTCGGCCTCAGCGAACAAGCCGGTAGAAAAGTTGGGTAGTTTATGACCGCAGCAGCAGAAACGTCGGCACTCGAAGCGCGGGTCGGCCACTACTACCAGGTGGAGAACACCTACCAGGTGGGCCGCGAGAAGGTGCGCGAATACGCCCGTGCGGTGCAGGACTATCACCCCGCGCACCGGGATGACGCCGCGGCAGCCGCGCTCGGATACTCGGGTGTGGTGGCGCCGCTGACGTTCACGTCAATACCGGGCATGGTCGCCAATCGGCTGCTGTTCGAGTCGGTGGTTGTCGGTTACGACACCTACGTGCAGACCGAAGAGGTCTTCGAGCAGCACCGTCCGATCGTGGCCGGCGACGAACTGCACACTGACGTCGAACTGTCGTCGGTGCGCAGGTTCGCCGGCAGAGACCTGATCACCGTGACCAACACGTTCACCGACAGTGCCGGCGAGCGGGTGCACACCTTGCACACCACTGTCGTCGGCCTCACCGCCGGGGATGTCGATCCGGCGATCAAGGCGGTCGTGCAGAGAGCGATGATGCACGACGTCGGCTTCTCCGCAGCCGAAGATACCGGCGAGCCCTATGTGAAGACGGTGCGTCCCGACAGCGAGATCCGGATCGCCGACGCTGGCTCGACCCGGTCGCCCGGGACGCCGTCCTTCGAGGACGTGAAGGTTGGCGAGGAGCTGCCGGTGCGCCACGCCCGACTGTCCCGCGGCGACTTGGTGAACTATTCCGGCGTGGCCGGTGACGCCAACCCGATTCACTGGAACGAGGACATCGCCAAGATGGCCGGGCTGCCCGATGTGATCGCGCACGGCATGCTCACCATGGGCCTGGGTGTCGGGTTCGCCTCCGCATGGTCGGGCGACCCCGGTGCGGTCACCCGCTACGCGGTGCGGCTGTCTCAGCCGGTGATCGTGGCGGCCCTTGACGGCGCAGACATCGAGTACAGCGGCCGGATCAAGTCGCTGGACCCGGAGACCCGCACGGGTGTCGTCATCGTCGGCGCGAAATCCGGTGGCCGGAAGATTTTCGGCCTGGCAACGTTGAACGTCCGCTTCAGCTGACCTGGCGGCCTCGGTGACCGCGGCGGTCCACGACGGCGTCGTCTAGGAGCTTGAGAAGCGGCACCAGCAGGACCCGTACGTGAAAATACGCGTCCGTCCCTACAACTAATCCCGCCTTGGTGT
>CAWEFS010000019.1:0-600213 GCA_963808375.1 uncultured Actinomycetota bacterium
CGATGCCCGGCTGGACCTACACCGGGTACGCCACCGCCAACCTCGAGCAGGCCGGCACGGTGGTCGCGATGGGCTTCGACGCGCTGCTGGACGCCGCCCGCACGGTGCGGCCAGGGGCGAGGTTCTAAGATGCCTGCCCTGGAGGGCCCGCCACTGCGCAGCCGCTTCGGTTCCATCCCCGCAGCTCTAGCTCACTGGGCAGCCAGGACCCCGGACGCGGCCGCCCTGACCAGCGGCCGCACCACGCAGGCCTACGCCGAGCTGGCAGCCGCCGTGCGCGGCACCGCCCAGGCGCTGCGGTCGCGCGGCGTAACCGAATGCGACCGGATCCTGGTGGCCGGGCATAACACCATCACCTGGGTGCACGCCTACCTTGCGGCCTTGTCCCTCGGTGCTGTCGCCGTCCCGGCGAACACCCGTCTCAGCCCGGCCCAGTTCGCGCACCTGGCCGAGCGGGTGGACGCATGGGTCGTGCTCACCGATGACGAGCAGGACGTCCTCGCCTCCGCGTGTCCCGCCCGGCGGCTGCTGCACGCGGCCGGGCTCGCCGACGCCGATGGCGGCCAGGCCGCAGATCCCGGCCCGGCGGTGGTGGACGGCGACCAGCCGGCCCTGATCAGCTTCACCTCCGGCACGACAGGAAACCCGAAGGGCGCGGTGCTGACCCACCGGGCGCTGGCCGACGCCTCCACCGTGTTCGCTGAGGTCATCGGCACCGGACGGCACGACAGCACGCTGGTCATGGTGCCGCTGTTCCACAACACCGGTTTCGTCGACCAGCTCGGCCACATGCTCATCGTGGGCGGCCGGACCGACCTGCTGCGCCGTTTCCACGCCCAGCAGGCGGTAGCCGCCGCCCGGGACCGCGCCGCCACGTTCGTCGCCGCCGTGCCGAGCATCCTCCGGCTCATCATGATCAGTCAGGGGGCGGAGGCGGTGTTCGCTCCCGCGACCGACGTGCAGTACGGCGGATCACCCATGCCCCGCGCCTGGATCCGGGAGCTGGCGGGCCGGTGGCCCCATCTTCGCCTGCACCATGGATATGGCCTGACCGAGTTCACCTCCGCGGTCAGCTTCCTGCCACCCGAGCTCGCCGCAGATCACGGCGAGTCGGTAGGCACCCCCGCGCCCGGCGTCAGCGTCTGCCTGGTCAGCGAGACCGGCACCGACGTCCCGCCCGGTGAGGTCGGGGAGCTGTGGGCGAGCGGCCCCACCCGGATGCGTGAGTACTGGAACCTGCCGGAGGCCACCGCCGCCAAGATCCGCGACGGCTGGCTGCGCACCGGCGACCTGGCCCGCTACGACGGCGGGCTGCTGTACCTGTCTGGCCGCACCGATGACGTGATCAACAGAGGAGGAGAGAAGGTCCTGCCCAAGGACGTCGAGGAGCAGATCGCGGCGCTGCCTGGCGTCGGGCAGGTCTGCGTGTTCGGCGTCCCCAACCCGGTCCTGCAGCAGCGGGTCCTGGCGGTGATCGAGCTCCGCCCGGGCATGAGGTTCCACGCCGATCACGCCCGCGCCGCGCTCGCCCGCCGCCTGCCCGACTATTCCGTTCCCGAGCAGTTCCTGATCGCCGGCGACCTGCCGCGCACCGCCTCGGGCAAGCTCGACCGCCGCGCGATCACCGGCATGTTCAGCCACCACGACACCAGCCCGCTCAGCAAGGAGCATTCATGAAAACCAGCGATGTTGTCGTCATCGGCGCCGGGGGCTCGCAAGCCCAGGCCATGCTGGAGGCAGCGGCCCGGACCAGCCCGCTGCACCGCTGGGTGGCGGTCGACCGGTCCTGGCGCCCGCAGGCCCGGGCCAGGGCCGAATCCCTGGGCGCCCAGGTCCTCCAGCTCGACGCGCTCGCCGATCCCGGCCGGCTCGAGGAACTGCTCACCTCGGCCCGGCTGGTCGCCAACCTTGCCGGCCCCTACTACCGGACCGGGACCGCCCTGCTCGACGCGGCGATCGCGGCCGGCACCGACTACCTCGATATCTGCGACGACGCCGACGTGGTGCTGCCGATGCTCGAGCGGACCGAGGCCGCCGAGGCCGCCGGGGTGCGGGCGCTCATCGGCATGGGCTCCTCACCCGGTACCACCAACGTTCTCATCCGCGCCGCGGTGGACTACCTCGGCCCGGTCGACAGCGTGGAGATCCACTGGACGGTCGATGTCGACGACATCACCGACGCCGCCATCCGGCACTTCTGGCACTGCTTCAACCTCGTCGACCCCGACGGGGCCATCCACCCCGCACCGGGCTGGGACCGCCTGGACCGCAAGCACGTGACCTTCCCCGGCACCGTCGGCACCCAGCAGGTGGTGCGGCTCGCCCATCCCGAGCCGCTCACCGTCCCCCGCTTCCTGCCCGTCCAGCGCAGCAGCAACTACGGCGCGATCACCCCCCAGGAATCCCTGATCGTCTCGTGGTCGCTGGCCTACGCCATCGACGCCCAGCGGATCGGCGCGGGCCCGGCCACCGACCGGCTCACCGACAACGCCGTCGCGCTGTTCTCCGCCTACCGCGACACCCGCGAGCGGTCTCCGCGGCTGGGCAGCGGCCTGTCCATCGACGTGCACACCAACGGCACCGGCCTGCGGTTCGCCTCCGGCGCCCACACCGAGATGGCCGAGGCCACCGGCGTGCCAGCCGCCGCCGGCATCGTGCTGATGCTGGACGGCCAGACACCGCCAGCCGGGGTGTTCTCCCCGGAGACACTGCGCCCGGCCGCGTTCTTCGCCGCCCTGCGCCAGGTCAGCCGCGGCGGCGGCGGGCTGGCCACCTACCAGCTCACCGACGGCGCCGAAGGCGAACGGGTCCGGCTACGGGAGCTCATCGCCGCCGGCAACAAGGTCGGCAGCTGACATGGCGCAGCTAGCGCAGCGCACCGCGCTGATCACCGGAGGCGGCCGCGGCCTTGGCCTCAGCTTCGCCGCGGACCTGGCCGGGCACGGGGCCCGCGTCGCGCTCATGGGCCGGACCAAGGAAACGCTCGACGCCGCGTGCACGACGCTCGCCGCGTCAGGCCACACCGTCTCGGCGCACGCCGGCGACGTCGCCGACGCCGGGGATGTTGAACGCGTGCTGGATGAGGTCCTCGCCGCCCACGGCCGCCTGGACATCGTGGTCAACAACGCCGGGATCGCCGATGAGGCCAGCTTCCTGGACATCACCCTGGACGGCTGGAACCGGGTCCTCGCGGTCAACCTGACCGGCCCGTTCCTGGTCACCCAGCGTGCAGCCCGCCGGATGACCGCCGGCGGGTCGATCATCAACATCGCCTCCATCGACGCCCACGGCGCCGACGGCCCCTACTCCAGCTACGTCGCCGCCAAGGCCGGCCTGATCGGGCTGACCAAGGCCGCCGCCACCGAACTCGCGTCGCGCGGGATCCGCGTCAACTCCGTCAGCCCCGGCTGGACGCTGACCCAGATGGCCGAGGAGTCCACCACGCCCGGGGTGCTGCAGGCCATGAAGACCAGCTTCGGCCGGGTGCCGATGGGCCGCATGGTCACCACTGGCGAGGTCGCGGCCGCCGTTACCTTCCTGGCCTCCCCCGCCGCCAGCGGGATCACCGGCATCGACGTGCTCGTCGACGGCGGCACGCTGGCCAACCTCTACATCCTCGAAACCCTGACCCCCTCTCCTAGTACTTCGGAGCAGCCATCATGACCAAGCCGAGCATCGCCATCATCGGAGCCGGCGTCGGCGGGTGCGGCGCGGCCCTGCGCGCGGCACAGCTGGGCGCCAGCGAGGTGACCGTGCTGGAGCGAGAGCACCCCGCCAGCGGCTCCTCCGGCCGGTCGGCCGCCGTCTATAACGTGCAGACCACCGACCCGCTCAACATCGAGATCCGCGTCCGCGCCCGGGAGCTGTTCTTCCGGCTGGAGGCCGAGCACGGCCTGCACCTGGCCCGGATCGGCAACGTCCGGATCGCCCGCACCAGCGCGCACCTGGACCAGCTCCGCGCCGCCGTAGAGGTGCAGAAGAGCCTCGGGGTGCACGATTCGGTCCTGCTGGACCGCGACGGGCTGCAGCGGCTGGTGCCCGACATGCGCACCGGCGACCTTGCCGGGGGCCTGCTCGGGCCCAACGACGGGCACCTGGACGGGCAGCAGCTGTGCGACATCCTGCTCGCCGAGGCCAAAGCCCTCGGCGCCCAGGTCCGTACCCGGACCCGGGTGCAGGCGCACGAGCGTGACCGTTCTGGCCGACACCGGCTGATCACCACCAGCGGTGATGTGACCGCCGATATCGTCGTCAACGCCGCCGGGCCCTGGGCCGGACAGGTCGGCGCCCTGCTCGGGCATGAGCTGCCGATCGTCCCGCAGGTCCACGAGGTCGCGCAGGTCCGGCTGCCCCGCCCGCTGGGCTACACGGTCCCGATGGTCAACCTGTACATGCCCGGGGACCGAGGCGAGGCGCTGTACTTCCGCCAGGACGGCCCCGACTCCCTCCTCGCCGGCATGCACACCTACGTCATCCAGGACGAGCTGGCGACCGCCGACCCGGACAACTACCCGCGCCGGGTCACCGACAGCTACCTCGAGCGGGTCGCCGAAGCCCTCGCCGACCGGTTCCCGGTCGGCGACCTCGGCTTCAAGTCCGGCTGGACCGGCCTGTACCCGCTGACCACCGACGACAAGTTCCTACTCGGACCGCACCAGGACGATCCCACCGTGATCGCCTGCGGCGGGTTCGGCGGCGTCGGCGTGACCATGGGCCCCATCTGCGGGTTCCTGGCCGCTGAATGGGCGCTGCTCGGCGAGCCGGCCACCGTTCCCGGGGCCCGCGTCCTGCTGCCCGACCGTGCCGCCGCAGCCTCGGAGGCCCGCCGATGACCATCTTGCTCACCAACGACGACGGCTACCAGTCCGACGGAATACAACGCGTCCGCGCGGCCCTCATCGCGGCCGGCGTCAGGGTCATCACGGTCGCGCCGGACGGGCCGCGCAGCGGCACGGCCCGCAGCGCCACCTTCCGCCGCCCGGTCCGGGTCGAGCTCGCCGACGACGACACCGCCAACCCGGTGTGGGCGTGCACCGGCACGCCCGTGGACTGCGTGCGGGTCGCCCTGCTCACTTCCCTGGCCGAGCCCGTCCAGCTGGTCATCTCCGGCGCCAACGAGGGCGCCAACCTCGGCGACGATTCCACCTACTCCAGCACCGTCGGCGCCGCCACCGAGGGCGCGCTGCTCGGCCTGCCCGCGATGGCCATCTCCCAGCAGTCCTCCGACAGGCGGTTCCGCCTCGTCGACCGCGCTGGCTATGACTTCTCCGGCTCGGCCGCGCTGGCCATCGCCTTGGCCCAGGCGGTAATCGCCGACCCGCCCCCGCGCCGGTCGATCCTCAACGTCAACGTCCCCGGCCGCGCCCTGACCGGCCCGATCGAGATCACCACGCTCGGCCGCCGGGCATGGCGCCGCGGCGGCCTGGTCGAGGAGCACACCGAGGAGTTCGGCCGCGGCTACTACAGCTTCGGCGTCAACTCCGACACCGACCCCGGCTACCACGCCGAACCCGGCACCGACTTCGCCGCTCTCGCCGCAGGCCACGCCTCCATAACCCCGCTCAGCCTGGACTGGGGCAACGACCAGGCGCCCGCCCAGCTGCGTGACTGGCTGGACCGCATACTGCCCGTGGTCGCCCGCCAGACCGGGCTGCTGGCCGGCAGCAAGACCAGCCGGTGAGCACGCCAGACCGCCCCGTCGCCGTGGTCACCGGCGCGGGCGGAGAGCTCGGGACCGCGATCCTGCGCCGCCTGTCCGCAGGCGGCTACCGGATCGCCGGCATCGAGCGCACCCGCGAGCTCGCCGGCCGGGTACGCGCCCAGTTCCCCCCGGCCAGCATCGAGACTTTCGCAGCCGACCAGACCGACCCCGACGCCGTCCGGGACGCCTTCGGCCAGATCGCCAGCCGCATCGGCCCGCCCCACCTGGTCGTCGCCAACGCCGGGTACGCCAAGTTCGGCGCGCTGCTCACCATGCCGGCCAAGACCTTCCGCCGGCACATCGACGTCAACCTGGTAGGAACCTTCGCCGTCTGCCAGGCCGCCGCCCAGGTCATGGCCGCGGCCGGCAACCGCGGATGCCTGGTAGTCATCTCCTCCAACCTCGCCCTCATCCACAGCGACCAGGTCAGCGCCTACACCACCAGCAAAGCCGCGCTGCAGCCCCTGGTCCGCGGCCTGGCCGCCGAGCTCGGCGTCTACGGCATCCGCGCTAACTGCGTCCTGCCGGGCGTCCTGCAGACCGCGATGACCGCGCCCATGCTCAACCAGCCCGGCGTCCGCGACAACCTTGTCGCCGAGACACCCCTGTCCCGGCTGGGAACACCCGGCGACGTCGCCGAAACGGTCGCCTTCCTGGCCTCCCCCGCCGCAGGGTGGCTGACCGGCGCCTCGATCGTCGTTGACGGCGGCCAGTCCATCTACGGCCAGCCCCGCTGGCTCCGCCAGGACCGCACCACCCCCGCCCACCCTCGCTGGGAGCCAGCCCTCGGCGACCGCACCAACCGAACCCTCCTGGAGGAACCACATGCCTGACATCGACTGGGACCGCGTCAGCAGCAGCCTGGACCGCGAACGGCACCGCATGATCTGGCGCCCCTACGGCCTGCCCACCGTACTCGACCTGGAACATAGCGCCTTCCACGACGCGCCGGTCTCCGAGCCGTGGGACATCCCCGGCAAACTGATCGTCTCGGTCGCGATCACCGGGGCGTTCTTCCAGCACCAGCAGAACCCCCACCAGGCCATCACCCCCGACCAGATCCGCGAATCGGCACGGCAGTGCCTGCTCGCCGGCGCCAGCACCGTGCATATCCACGTCCGTGACGACGACGGCTACAACACCCTGGACGAGGGCCGGTTCAAGGAAGTGATCGACCCGCTGAAGCAGGAGTTCCCCGACCTGGCCGTGGACGGGTGCATGGTCGCGGCGCTGGACGGCGAATGGGAGGCGATGCAACGCGTCCTGCGCTCCCGGCTGCTGGACGCCTCCCCGGTCAACACCACCGCCACCTACATCGGCGACTCCCTGTTCGTCAAGCCGGCCGCGATGATGATCGAAAAGACCCGGCTGATCACCGAATGCGGCGGCATCCCGGAAATAGCCGTCTACACCGACGCCGACGTCTCCAACGCCGACCGCTTCCTCATCCGCAGCAGGCTCCTCACCACCCCCGCAGTGTGGCTCATCCTGCCGGCCCTGCCCGGCTGCAGCCCGATGAACAACCCGCGGCAGATGACCGAAGGGCTGCAGCGCACCGTCGGGGCGATCCGCGACGTAGACCCGGACGGCCTCATCCTGGTCTGCGCCGCAGGGCGCGCCTCCATGCACCTCGCCACCCTCGCCGCAGCCATGGGCCTGCACATCCGGGTCGGCATGGAAGACACCTACTGGAAATGGCCACACCGCGACGACCGCATCACCTCCAACCTGGAGTGCCTGGAACTCGCCAAGAAGCTCGCCGACGTCCTCGGACGGCCGGTCGCCACCCCCGCCGAATACCGGGCGGCGCTCGGCCTGGCGCCCGTCAGCGCCGTGCCCGCATGAGCACCAGCCGACCGGCCCCGGTCGCGCTGGTGACCGGAGCCGGCTCGGGCATCGGCCGGGCCGCCGCCATAGAACTCGCCGGGCGCGGCTACGCGGTCGGCCTGCTGGACCGCAGCGCGGACGGGATCGCCGAGACGGCGCGAGCCATCACCGCGGCCGGGGGCACCAGCCAGCAGCTCCCGGGCGACGTCACCGACACCGGACAGGTAGCCGCCGCCATCGCCGGCCTGACCGGGCGGCACGGGCGGCTGGACGCTGTCGCCGCCTGCGCCGGCATCGAAGTACTCGGCGACGTCATCACCACCGATGAACCCGCGTGGCGGCGCGCCCTCGACGTCAACGTCACCGGTGTCTTCCTGACCGCCAAGCACACCATGCCGCTGCTGCTCGACACCGGTGGAGCGTTCGTCGCGGTCGCCTCCAACGCCGGCGTCACCGGCGCCCAAGGCTACTCGCCCTACGCTGCGTCCAAACACGCCGTGGTCGGGCTCATCCGGTGCATGGCGCTGGACTTCGGCGCCCGCGGCGTACGCTCCAACGTCGTATGCCCGGCCTTCGTGGAAACGCCGATGGCCGGGCGCATCTTCGCGGACAGCCCGGCCGGGGAATACGACTTCTACCAGGCCGCCGTCCCGCTGGGCCGCTTCGCCCAGGCCCAGGAGATAGCCAGGGCCATCGCCCACCTGCTCAGCGCCGAAGCCAGCTACACCAACGGCCTTGTCTACAACATCGACGGCGGAGCCACCGCCGGCTACTACCGGCCCGAAACCCCCGGAACCTAGCCATGGACAAGACCATTACCTCCGCAGCGGACGCGGTCCGGGACATCAACGACGGAGCCTCCCTGGCCGTCGGCGGCTTCGGATTGTGCGGCGTCCCGAGCAACCTGATCGGCGCACTGCACGCGCAAGGCGCCACAGGCCTGCGCACGGTATCGAACAACTGCGGCGTGGACGGCGCAGGGCTCGGCATCCTGCTCGCGGCCGGACGCATCCGGCGTATTACCGGCTCCTATGTCGGAGAGAACCGCGAGTTCGCCCGCCGGTACCTATCCGGCGAACTCGAGCTGGAACTGTGTCCCCAGGGCACACTTGCCGAGCGCCTCCGCGCCGGGGGCAGCGGCATCCCGGCGTTCTACACCCCCGCTGGGGTCGGCACCCCGGTCGCTGATGGAGGCTTGCCGTGGCGATACGGACCTGACGGGTCGGTCGCCGTCGCCTCCCCGGCCAGGGAAACCCGGCTCTTCGACGGGCGCGAGTACGTGCTCGAACGGAGCATCGTCTGCGACTTCGCCCTGGTCCGGGCCGCCCGCGGCGACCGGCACGGCAACCTGTCCTACCGTGCCTCGGCCCGCAACTTCAACCCGCTGTGCGCGATGGCCGGCCGCATCACGATCGCCGAAGTCGAGGAACTGGTCGAACCCGGCGAGCTCGCCCCCGAACACATCGACACGCCCGGCGTCTTCGTCCAGCGCGTCGTCGCCGTCGGCGAGCACGGCAAGCTCATCGAAAAGCGCACCACCCGGCCCCGCCCGGCACACAGGGGCAGCCCGTCATGAGCCTGACCCGTGAGGAACTCGCCTACCGCGTCGCCACCGAGCTGCGTGACGGCCAGTACGTAAACCTCGGCATCGGCCTGCCCACCCTCGTGCCCGGCCATATCCCGCCCGACGTCCATGTCGTATTCCAGTCCGAGAACGGCATACTGGGCGTCGGCCCGTTCCCCTACAACAACGAAGTCGACCCCGACCTGATCAACGCCGGTAAGGAAACCGTCACCCTCCAGCCCGGCGCCTCGTACTTCGACTCCGCCATTAGTTTCGCGATGATCCGCGGCGGGCACATCGACATCGCCATCCTGGGCGCGATGCAAGTGTCCGCCCGCGGTGACCTGGCCAACTGGGCCATCCCCGGAAAGATGATCAAAGGCATGGGCGGTGCCATGGACCTCGTCCACGGCGCCAGACAGGTCATCGTCATGATGGAACACACCGCCAGGGACGGCACGCCCAAAATCGTCACCGACTGCACACTGCCCCTGACCGGCAAGCGATGCGTCCAGCGCATCATCACCAACCTCGGCACCATCGACGTCACCGGCGACGGCCTGCTACTGCGGCAAGTCAGCCCGGGAGTCACGGTTGATGAGGTCCGGGCCGCGACCGCCGCGCCACTCGACGTAGGACTGTGAGGTCAGACGACATGGACCAGCCAGTCGATCCGCTGTTTGACTTGCGAGACCGGACGGCCATCGTGACCGGAGCGTCTTCCGGGCTCGGCTGGCGCTTTGCCGCATGCCTCGCGTCTCGCGGTGCCCGCGTGCTGGCGGTCGTCCGGCGTGCCGATGCACTCAGCACGCTCGCTCATTCCGCTGACGGCCTCATCTGCCCGATGGGCGCAGACGTCACCGATGAGGCCAGCGCGCAGCGGGCGGTGCAGGCCGCCTTCGACTGGACGGGCCGCCTGGACGTACTGGTCAACAACGCGGGCATCACCTCCGTCCAGCCCGCCCAGGAGGAGTCGCCCGAGTTGTTCCGTCGTGTCGTGGACGTCAACCTGCATGGCCTGTACAACTACTGCCACCACGTCGGGCGCGCAATGATCGCCCGCGGTTCAGGCGTCATCATCAATGTGGCATCCATCAACGGGCTAGTACTCCAGCCGTAGATCGTTATGTTGCATGGTCTTGGGTTATTTGCCGCTGGTAGTGGCAGGTCCGGGCGCGGTGCTGGTGGCGGCGTCGCCAGTGTGACCAGCGGAGGCGGTGCCCGGCGTCGCGGCCCGGTGGGGCAGTCACTGCGGCGAGGAGGTGGGCGATCTCGTTGCGGGTCAGAGGGATCTGCCCGGCCGCGGCCGGGCCGCGGGCGGATTCGATGGCGGCGGCGATGGTGAGGACGGCGGCGCCGAGCATGGCCAGGGTGACCCACCGGTACCAGGAGTTCCAGCGGCGCACCTGGTGCTCATCCAGGCCGGTCAGGCCCTTGCAGGCCTGGAAGTTCTCCTCGATCGTCCAGCGAAGCCCGGCGACCTTGACCAGGGCGGCGAGCGTGACCCGCTGCGGGGAGTAGCAGTGGTAGAAGGCCAGTTCCCCGGTGCTTCGGTTCCGGCGGATTAGCAGGCACCGGTGTCCGGGGCCAGGGTTGCTGATGGTGACCCAGGCCCAGTCGTACCACCGGTGTCCCTTGGCACCATCACCTGCCGATAGCCGCTGCCAGGCACGCCTGGGCAGCCGCGCGGCGAGCTCATCGGCGCGGACGGTGCGGCCGACCCCGGCGGGGACACGGTGATCGCGCGCGACGGCCAGCACATAGGCGATGTGCTGCTGCTCCAGCCAGGTGCGCAGCGGCCCGTTATCCCCATAGGCCTCGTCGGCGGCCACCCAGGCGAACGGCACCCGCGCGCTGACGGCCCGCTCGATCATCAGCCTGGCCAGCTGCGGCTTGGTCGCGAACGCCGCGTGTCCAGGAATCCCGGCCGCCTCGCAGCGGCCCGGGTCACCGGTCCAGGACTTCGGCAGGTACAGCGCCCGGTCAATCAGCGCGTGCCCGCCCGGGGCAGCATAGCCAAGGTAGACCGCGACCTGGGCGTTCTCGATCCGGCCCGCGGTGCCGGTGTACTGCCGCTGCACCCCCGGCGTGGCGGTGCCTTTCTTCACGTCCCCCGTCTCATCCACCACCAGCACCGCGCCGGGATCACCCAGCTGCTCCACGACGTAACTGCGCACGTCGTCGCGGACCCCGTCGGCGTCCCACCGGGCCCGGGACAGCAGGTGCTGCATCCCGTCCGGAGTCCGCTCCCCGGCATGCTCGGCGATCGTCCAGCAGTTCTTGCGCGGCAGCTCGGCCAGCAGGCCCAGCACGAACGCCCGGGCCCGGCGCCGCGGCTCCACCCGGCTGAACCGGGCACCGGCCCGGGTCATCAGCTCATCGAATGTCCCCAGCCAGCGGCCAGGGTCTACGCTTGGGCCAGCGGCCGCCAGAAGATCATCGCGAGTCGTCACAAACCCAGATGATCAGACAGCGGCCGCCCCGTCTCCAGTACCGGACCCAAGATCAACGGCCCGGGCGGCAGGCGAGGCTGCATCACGTCCACCCGCGGCCGGCGTAGCATCCGCCTGCCATCTCACACCCAGGAGCACACATGCGACGAGGCGAGATCTGGTGGGTCGAGTTCGACGAGCGACGGCCTGTCGTGCTGCTGTCGGAAGACGAGCCATCCGGGTTCCAGGCGATGCAGGTCGTCGCTCCAGCGGATACCGACATCTCCGGCCTGGGAATCGAGGTGGCAGTCGGCGTCCCGGAAGGACTGCCCTTTGAAGGCGTGCTGCGGTTCGCGTTCCCGTGGCCGGGCTTTACCCCGTGCACCTGGCTGACCACCCTGAGCCGGGACGACCTGATCGAGCGGGCAGGCGCAGTGTCCACCGCCAAGCTCAGCGAGATCGACGACGCACTGCGTGCCAGCGAACAAAGGACGGCGTGGACCCCGGCCGCGGCGGCCAGGCTCAGCGAGATTAAGGATTCCCTCCGTCGGCGGACTCAGACATACGGAGAAGGAACGGACGCCCACGCTGACGAAGGTCGATCTCGTCCGCACGACCGACGGTCCGCGGCGCCTCAGCAACAAGATCACGATCTACGGCTGGAGTACTAGCCCCAGATATCGCTGCGCGCGACGCCGTACCGGCGTGAAAATAGCCGGCGGGACCGCCCGTGACGTCGTTGCTTCCATGGTCGCGGTTGAGGCCGCGGGCTAGCCTGACGCCGGGAGCCGGATTCCGAGGGGCCGTTGATTGTCGCTACGAGCACGCGGGTCAGTTTCCGCGCAGCCCCCGGCTCCCCGGGCGGTCCCGCCTCGCAGGCTAGCGCGCCAGTGCGCCGGCCGTCCGGGAAAGGAAGAGGTGAGAGGCCGGTGGAAGAGGTCACCGACGAGCCGCTGTACCGGGACCGGGTCTGCGGCACCGGCATCGGCAAGGCCGAGATGCACGCCACGATCAGGGTCCCGCCGGATAAGAACCCGGCGCGGCGGGCGGCGGAGACGCGGAGCTTTGCCACCACGAAGCGGGGGGTGCTGGCGCTGGCGGACTGGCTGCGGTCCTGGCAGGTCCCCGCCGTGGTGATGGAGGCCACGTCCACCTGCTGGATGGGGCCGTTCTTCCGGCTGGAGGCCGAGGGCCTGGACTGCGTCCTGGCCGACGCCAAGCAGGTCAAGAACCTGCCCGGGCGGCCCAAGCGGGACCCGTCGGACTCCAGCTGGCCCGCGCAGTGCTTCGAGCGCGGCGCGGTCCGGCCGTGCTTCGCCGCCACGGAGGAGTTCCGCATCATCCGGCTGCACACCCGCTACCGCCGCGACCTGATCAACGAGCGGACCCGGGGGAAGAACCGGGCCGAGAAGCTCCTGGAAACCGCCGCGATCAAGCTGTCCTCGGTCATCACCGACCTGCACGGTGTCACCGGCCGGGACATCATGGACCACCTCATCGCCGGCCAGCGCGACCCGAAGGCCCTCGCGCAGCTGGCCCGCACCCGGGCCCGGGCCAAGATCACCGAGCTGCAGCACGCCCTGGAGGGCGCGGAGTTCTTCACCGCTCACCACGCCCGCCTGCTCAAGACCATGCTGGGCCGCATCGACCAGATCGACGCCCAGATCAGCGAGCTCACCGCGGTGATCGAAGAACTCCTGGCCCCGTATGAGGAGCAGCTGGCCCAGGCCGAGTCGATGCCCGGGTGGGGGCGGCGCTCCGCCGAGGACGCCGCCGCCGAGACCGGCGTGGACATGACCAGGTTCGCCACCGGCGGTCACCTGGTGTCCTGGGCCGGCGCGCCCCGCTGGACAAGCAGTCCGGCAAGCGCAAAGGCCAGGCCCGGCACAAGAAGGGCAGCACCTACCTCGGCGGCGTCCTCGGCGAGACCGCCATCTGCGCCGGCCGTACCCAGACCCGCGAGGGCGCCCGGTACCGCAAGCTTGCCCGCAGCCGCGGCAAGAACAAGGCCTGCGTCGCGGTCGGCAATACCCAGCTGAAGGTCTATCACAAGCTCCTGCCGAACCCCGGCATGCGGTACCAGGACCTCGGCCCGGACTACTACGAGCGCCAGGCCGCCACCCGCCGCAAGATCAGCCGGCTCGTCCGCGAGATCGAAGCCGAGGGCTTCGAAGTCACCCTCTGCCGCACCCCCGAACCCGGGGCCGGGCCCGCGGAAGACAACCCCGCACGCACTCACCACGTTGCCTGACCCATACCGCGCCACACAACCCTGAACGCGGCTGGCCAGGACCCGCACCGCCCGCCCGCCAACCCCAGCCGGCGGCTCCGCCGCCGGCTGCTGCCGCGCGCCCAGCTGAGGGCCATTTTTCGGCTCAGCGGCGAGCTGGACTATCCCCGAAGCGGGATACTGCGCCAGCAAGGGTGCGGTGATCAGCCTTACCCGGGAGCTCGCCGCTCAATGGGCCTCCAGCGGCGTGCGCGTGAACTCACTGGTCCCAGGCTATTTCCGCACCGAGATGACCGAAGACTTGTTCAGCTCCGAGGCGGGGCAGCGCCGCCTGCGGCGCATGCCAATGGGACGCGGCGGCGACGCCGACGAGCTGGAGGGTCCCCTGATCTTCCTTGCCAGCGACGCATCCTCCTACATGACCGGTCAGACCCTGGTCGTGGACGGCGGATGGACTGCCGTGTGAGTCTCGCATCTCATTCTCAGGACGTGGCCCCTGATCTTGCGTGCTGCGGACCGGACACGGCCCGGCGAGGTTGGCGATCTGTCGTTCCCCGCGACTCACGTGTCCGCCGTGATGGTGACATGGTGGAATAGCCAGTGCCGTCGGCGGTATCTGTATGGACTGACTCGGCATGAAGGGGACAGGCGGCGAAGCGACCGGGAATCCAATCACTCTGTCATGGTCATGGTCATGGTCATGGCCATCCATCGCGACTTCGTGATTGTCACTGGGGTAGATCCTGATGGCCGAACACAGGGAACGCTTGGCGCAGAGGATTTCGCACGAGGCTCTGCTGCCCAGATCGGAACCGAGATGGACATCATGTCGGCACTGCGCCACCTAGCGTCCAAGAAAAGACGTCATAAAGCTCTGAAAGTCACATGCTCGCGTCGGCCAGTATCGCAGATAATTAGTTATTATACGCGATATAATCCGGGGCACGATCGAGCGACCTTCTCTTCCCCCTTCGGGAGATCCAATGCTGCACAGTCCCCGTTCCCCAGCACGAGGCCGGTCGGCTGCACAGCCCGGGATTCCGTACCTGGCGGGCAGGCGGAACCGGTGTTCCGGGTACGGGTTGACCGCCAAGGCCGCCGTGCAGCGGGTCGCGCACCGTGCGCCGGATCCGCGATGGCGAGATGTGTGGACGGTGCGGAGTGCGTTGCAGATCGCAGAGGCCGATCTGGAGACCGAGTGGCTGATCCCGCACGGTGCGCTGTGGCGCGGTGCCCGGTTCTGCGCACGGTGCGCTCCTGCAGGGGAGTTCCTGGTGGCGACTGCGCCCGGTGCGGCGAGGGTCCGATCATGCTGCTCTGCCCGCCTGCCCTGCCCGATATGGCCGTACGAGGCGTCGGTGCGGGAACGCGGCGAGGCTCACCTGCGGCGGCTCGGCTGGAGGATCGGCGCGGGCGTCTCGCCGTGCTGTCCCGGATGCGCGTAACCTCGCCGTTGATCTCTGTCGTCATCGACACCATCCGCACCCACGGGCTGCCTGAGACGGAGGAACCCTTGGGTTGGCAACGCCTGACCGTGACAGACCTGTAGACGACTTGGAGGGCGCCGACGAGCTGGCGCTGGAGGAACTGCTGGCCGAGGACGGCGACCGGCCGGTGGCCTTCGGCGAGGACTTCGACTACGAGTGGTCTTGAGACGGCGGGCCTGTCCGGGTCAGGGCAGGACGAATGACAGGCCCGGGGCGGTGGCCGAGGCCGACCAGGCCATCGCCACCGGCCGTCAAGCGCTGCACATCTTCCGCCAGATCGACTCACCCCGCGTCGCCGACGAACTCCAGCTCTTCCTGGACGCTCTCCCCGACGACCGGGCCTCCGGCGAGTTCCGCGAACAGATCCGCGAGGAGACAGCTCCGGAACACACCTGAATCCTCCGGCTCACCCCTGCTCACTCCGGGCCGTCGCCGCCCAGGAAGCCGGGGACGGGACCCATCCCGATCGCCGAGCGCAGCCGCCCGGCGCGACGGCCGACACTGACCAGCAGCGCTGTGGCGACGTCCAGCGCCTGCACGCTCCCCCGAGGATCATCGCCGACGGCGACAGCGCCCAGGAAGGACAGGATCGCCTCGGTCGCGGCCGCCGCCGGGACGGCCAGGTCCCACACCAGCTCCACCGGCGAGTTCTCCGGCTCCTCTTCCTCCAGGTCCCGTCCGCCGTCCTGCTCGCTGTGGCGGGCGTCGGCGCCGGTGAAGGTGTGGGCGAGGGCCTGGACCCCTGCGTGCAGCCGCTGGGACCGCCAGTAGGTCACCGCCAGCATGGTCAGCGCGGCCTTGGCGGTGGCCAGGTCGTAGGTGCCCTGATGGTCGGCGACGTCGTGACCGTCGGGCAGGCGCCCGCCGCCCGCCTTGGCCGCGGCGTGCTCGGCGGCGACGGCCTGCTGCTCGGCCACCGCCACCAGGGTCCGCGTCAGGTGCAGCGCGGCCAGCTCCGGCGGAGCATCGCCGTCTGCGGTGACCGTGCGGCCGAGCAGGGCCAGCACCCGGACCAGGGTGTCGGCGTCGGCGGGCGGAGCGGGAGTGGGGGCCACAGGGTCAGTCCTCTTCGTGGCCGGCGGCTTTGGGGTCGCGCAGGTCGCGGAGCCCTTCGCCCAGGTCAGGGCGGTGGAACGGGTAGAAGCCGTGGAAGTTGATGTGCTCGAACACCAGAGGGGACAAACGAGCGCGGATCTCCGGGCCGATCCGGCCGCCCTTGATCCCCATCGCCCCGGCCTCCAGCTGCTTCACCGCCTCGTCGATGTACAACGAGTTCCACCAGGTGATGGCGTTGAGCCCGAGGCCCAGCGCGCCCAACTGGTCCTCCATACCTCGTTCATACCCCCTGGTAAGGCGGCCGAGGTTGCCGAAGAAGACCCGGCGGGCCAGGAAGTGACGGGACTCGCCGATGTTGAGCTGGGCCCCGATCATCCGCCGGTACTCCTCCACATGGGGGGCAGACCAAGTAAGCCGGAAAGGGACAACGGGCTGGTCAGCGGTCGGTCATTGATCGAAGACTCGCTCGATGACGGCGGCGTTCTCGGCTGGGCCAGCGCGGAAGTAGCGGGCCGCGGTGTCGATGGAGGCGTGTCCGAGGAGGGCCTGGACCTGGGCGGGGTCGGCCCCGCCCTGGCGGAGGCGCGTGGCGAAGGTGTGCCGGCATCGGTGGGGGCGCAGGCCCGGGATGCCGGCGTTGGCGCCGGCGGCGAGCACGACCTGGGTGATGCCGGAGATGGTGAGTGGGCCGCGCTGCCCGGTCCATATAGGGCCGGGGTGACGGCCGCGCACGTCCAGCCATGCCGAGACGAGTTCCCGGGCGGGCCTGGACAGCGGGACGGAGCGGACTTCGTCGCCCTTGCCGTGGAGGCGGACCTCGCCGGTGCGGGCGGTGATCGCGAAGTCCTCGGCATCCAGGCGGGCGCACTCCTCGACTCGCACGCCGGCATCCAGCAGCACCGCGATGATCGCGGCATCGCGGGGGCCCCGGCGCGCGGCCGCGCGGCGGAACGCGGCATCCTCTTGGCGGGTGAGCGCGTCGGGCTCACCGGGCCTGGGGACGCGGACCCGCTTGACCGTGATGCGCAGCCCGGCCTGCTCGTACATCAGCGTCACGGCGGCCAGGGCCTGGTTGACCTTCGACGGGCTGGCCCTGGTGGTGATCAGGTGCCGCCGCCAGGCGGTGACGGCTCCCTCGGCGCCGACCAGGTCGGCGAACGCGTCGCCGTGATAGGCGGAGCGCTCGGCCAGCCAGGCGGCGTATGCGGTGACCTGCCGCTTGTAGGCCTTAACGGTGTTAGGTGACAGCTTGCACCGGTCAAGGTGCCGGTGCACGGCGGTGAGGGCAGACCCGGCGGCCTCGGCTGCGCCGGCGACAGGGCGCAGCGGGACGACGGAGTCGCTCACTGGCGCATCGCCCCCTCTTATCCGCTGAGTTCCGCCTGGCTTCCATGCCGCCGGGAGCGTCGTTATCCGCTGAGATCCTAGCCGTTCTCAGCGGATAATGACAGTTATCGGCTGAGAAGGCGGCGGGCGGTGACAGGGCGCGGGGGATCAGTGAGCCCTTTTCATCCTTCGATCTCGCGAGCTGGCAGGCCAGCGGTCTTGGCGGGTTGCCTGGCTTTCCAGGGGCTGCAGCGGTGTTGCGCCGTGCAGGATGAGCGAGGTGGGGGCATGGTGGGGTGGTGGGGGCCGGGCGAGGCTTTTGCCCCCGGTCTTACCCGTCGTCCGGGCTGGTGGTGACGACGGCCGGGGCGGCGGGGCTTGTTTGCTTACCGGGGGAGGCCTTCGATGACGCCGTAGGGAGGGGCTACTGGCCGGATGCTGGCTAGGTTCAGGCCGGCTTGGGCGAGGAGCTGGGCGTACTCGGCGTTGGTGCGCTCCTGGCCGCCGGTGACGACCAGCATGGTCAGATCGCTCAGCAGGACAGGCACGGCGCGGGCCGGGTCGTCGGGGATCAGCCGCTCGACGATCAGCACACGGCCGTCTTGGCCCATGGCCCGGCGGCAGGTACCGAGGATCCGCGCCGAATCTGCGTCATCCCAGTCGTGCAGCACGTTGGCCAGAATGTAGGCGTCCGCGCCGTCTGGGACGCTGTGGAAGAAGTCTCCTGGCACGATCTGGCAGCGATCGGCGACTCCCGCCGCGTGGAATACCTCGGCAGCGGCGGCGACTACCGGCGGCCGGTCAAGCAGTACGCCGCGCAGGTGGCCGTGCGTTCGCAGGATGGCTGCCAGCAGTATGCCGTTGCCGCCGCCGACGTCAGTCACGGTCCGTATCGGCGAGAAGTCGTATCCGGCGGCGACGCTGGGCGCGAACGCCGCGGTCCGCTCCGACATCGCGGCCTGGAACTTGTGCGCCAGGTCCGGGTGCGCGGCGAGGAACTCAAACAGGCCCATCCCGTAGGCGATGTCGAGGCCGGGCCTGCCCGTCTTGACCGTCTCGATGATGGGCTCGAACGACCTCATCCCGCCGCCGGAGTCCACCAGCAGCGCCCACGACCGCATCGAGGCCGGGACACCGGCGCGCAGCCGCTCCCCCAGGACCGTCAAGCTGAACGAGCGGTGGTCATGCTCGGTCAGCACGCCCAGCGCTGCGAGCAGCCGCAACACCCGGTACAGCGACGGCTCGTGCGCCTTCGTGGCCTGTGCCAGCTGCGCTGCGGTCATCGGGCCGCCGGCCAGCAGGTCGGCGATGCCCAGCTCTGCGACCACGTACACGGCCCGGGAGATGTGGATGCCCCAGATCATCTGGAGCATCGCGGCCGCCGCGGCACGCTGTTCCCCGGTCGGCTCCACGCCGTCAGCCGCCAGGACCGGCTCAGCCCGGCCAGCAGGCCCATCGCCCTCGCTCATAGTGGTCCCTCCCCGCACTCGCGCGGTGCTCAAGCTGGCGTGACCGGCAGCGCCCACCAGGCAGGCGATGGCCGCGCCGTACCTAGGTACGTGCATGGTCGCAGGCGGGGTTCACCCTGCCGACCCAGATCACCCGGGCACCCGGCGGCCGGCCTGGGGCGGTGACCGCGGTTCCCGGCCGGTCCGCCGGCGGGACTGTGTGCGCGGGGCCGCCGCGGCCTGGGCGGTGAGGCTGTCGATGATGGCGCGGGTTGTCTGGGCGCAGGCACGGCCTGCCTCTTCGAGGGCGAGCCCGTACTGGTCGGCCAGCACTATCCCGGCGTCGGCGCTGGCCAGCAAGGACACCACGGCGACGGCGTTGCGGGTTTCGGCCTGGCCGGCGCCTATGCCCTCCAGCACGTTCCTGATCGCTTCCAGCCGTTCGGCCCGGCGGCGGGCGCGGACCTCTGGTCCGAGGCTGCTGCGGACCAGGGCGCGCAGCAGGGGCAGCTGGCCTTCGGCGAACCGGTAGACCGCCGTGACCAGGTCCGGCAGCTCGGCAGGCGTGCGGGGCAGCGGGGGCGGGTCCGGGTACAGCCGTGCCTCGACCTCATCCGCGACCGCGGTGAGCTGGGCGTCGGCGTCGGGGAAGTAGTGGTGCACGGTCCTGATCGACACCCCGGCGGCCCGGGCGGCGGCCGCCGGGGACAGCGTCGCCCGCCCGGGATCGCCGAGCTGGGCGATGAACGCCTCGACGATGGCCTGCTTGGTGTGCTGGCGGCGGGCCTGCCGGGCGGGGCTGCGGTAAGGCCTGGTGACGGTCATCCGGCCAGCACGACCTCCACGTCGTTGCGGGCTGCCACCGTCAGCAGCGTGCCCATGTCGGGGGGCAAGGTGGTCACCTCGGCATCCAGCTGCTCGAACAGCTCCCGCGCGTGACCGGGCCCGACGATGGTCAGGAAACGGCAGTCGGGGCTGGCGTTGCGGTAAGCGTGCACCTGCCCGGCGGGGATGCACGCGCATGCGCCGGCCTTGGCCTGGCGCCAGGCCTGGCCGTCGAAGACCTCCAGCGTGCCGTCGAGCACGGCATAGAGCTCATCCCACGGATGGCGGTGCGGCGGCGGCCCCACCTGCTCCGGCCCGGTGGTCTCGAAAACCTCGATGCTGAGCCCGGCCGGGGTCAGCGGCCGCAGCTGCTCGCCCAGGACGTTGAGCGGCTGGCTGGCCGAGGCGGTGGTGATGGTGACTGACATGACGACCTCCCGCGCCTCCTATTTCGTTTCATCATGATGCAATGAAATAGGGTTGTCAACCCCCTGCCGGCGATGCGGTCAGCGCGGGTTTGGAACCTCGTTCCCCATCGGTCGCAATAGCTGGATCACATACGCCCCCTCGGGACACGTGACGACTGAGGCGGGCTGTCAGGCGGCCAGGCTGCGGGCGGTGAAGTCGACCTCTTTGAGCACCGGGTTGAACGCTTCGGGCTGCCGGGTGAGGTCGTCGGTGGCGTAGGCGCCGAACCGGCTGATGTGGGCGCGCAGGTACGGGGACATCGCGGCGAGCTGGTCGGCGGTGATGAGCCAGCCCTCGGCAACCAGGTGGCGGACGACGTCCATGATGTCCAGCGCGTTGTGGAAGATCACCAGGTTGGCCAGCAGGGTGTTGAGCTTGATCAGCTTCTCCTGCTCGGCGGGGTCGTTGTCGGCCAGCACGCCGTTGTTGCCGAAGGACAGCCACTGGGCGAAGCCGTGGTAGGACTCGACCTTGTTGGTGGCGGCGGTGATGCGCGCCCGTAGCTGGGGGTCGGCAAGGTAGCGCAGCAGCGCCACCGTCCGGACGCTGCGGCCGACCTCGCGGAAGACCTTGTAGATGCGGTTCTTGCGGGAGTTGGACCGCAGCCGCCGCATGAGGGTGGCCGAGCTCAGGCGGCCCTCGCTGATGGAGATCGCGACCTGCATCAGGTCCCGCCAGTGCCGCTCGATCAGTTTCCAGTCGATCACGTTACGGCCGCGCTCGCCGAACAGCTCGTCAATGTGCGCGTAGGCCAGGTGCCCGCTGGCGCGGAAGAAGATCAGGTCCCGGAAGTTGCGGATGCGGGGGCATCAGGTCGAACCCGAACAAGGTGGCCAGGGCGAACACCGGCGCCGACTGGCCCTGGGTATCGGCATGAACGGCAGTGGGCTGGATGTCGGACTTGTTGGCCAGCAGGCCCTCGATCAGGTGCACCGCCTCCCACACGCCACAGGGAATGAACCTGGAGAAGAGCGCCACGTAGGTGTCGGAGACGTAGTGGCACGCGATCCCGCCGACGCCCCCGTACCGGATCGAGGTCTCGGCCAGCAGGTTGTCGATGTAGGTCTCCACCTGGGTGCCGTCGGCGGCCACCGCGGTGCGGTCGCCCCATGCCTTCACCACGTCCAGCTCGGCGAACGCGTTGACCACGGTGGCGATCGCGGCGTTGAGCTTCTTCAGGTCGATGTGCCGGTTGCGGACCATCGACAGCTCCCGGGCCGACACCCCGGCGATGTGCCGGGCCGCCTCGTACGGGCCGATGTTGACGCCGCCGGTGAACACCGCCATGCAGTACCGGCCCAGCGGGTCGGAGATCTTGGGATCGGAGCCGGAGGCCGGGCCGAAGTGGTGGTGCCAGCCGAGCCAGTAGGCGGTGCGGGCCACGATCGACAGCAGCGACCGCTCGGGCATCCGCCGCGCGATCGCCTCCGCCAGCTTCTCCGCCGCCTGCGGCGTGCCCGCGCTGCGGCGCCGCTTGAGGGCCGGGATCCCGCCCTCGCCGATCACCAGGTCGGCGTTGTCCTCGTAGCCGGCGTCCAGCGCGGCGGCCACGTCGAGGTGGGCGTGCCGGAGCCGCTCGGTGAACCCGGCCGCCGTGGCGGGCAGGCCTGTCCCGGCGCAGAACCCTTCCAGCAGCGGCTCGCACTCTTCCCAGGGCAGCAGGTTGGCCCGCCAGTCGGCGTACTCCCCGGCGCCGGATACTGCGATGTCCCCGGTGCGCAGTTCCTCGGCCAGGTAGGTGAACACCATCGCCTCGAAGTGCCGCCGGACCACCATGCCGGGGCGGCGGCGGTCGGTGACCGCCCGCCGCCAGTTCCCCGAGGCGAACGCAAAGCCCGAGTCGGCCTCACCGCCGCCGGCGGGCGGCGGCAGCGGGATGTGGTCACGCCGCATGGCATGGTAGGCGCGGGCATGCTCCAGCGCGGCCAGCACCGAGGCGTCGCTGGAGGTGGCGACCAGCTCCAGCTTGCCGGCCAGCTCGAACATCACCGCCCGGTCCTTGCGGAAGAACCGGTGCACCAGCACCTCGTAGTTGTCGCCGTGGAAGGCCGACACCTCCTCGATGTCGGACAGCTGGGCGGTGAACCCGCCGGCCGCCTCGACCGCGGCCACCGCCCGGGCCCCCTCCTGCCCCGGTTCCTGGTCGGCGGTCTCGCCGTCCGGGTCGAGGTGCTCCAGCACGGTGCGGTAGGTGCCGATCAGCCGCTCCGACACCGCCCGCTGCCGCAGCCGGATCTCCTCCAGCTCGGCCCTGGCCTTCTGGACGATGCCCGCCACCCGCTTGCACAGCATCTCGGCCAGGTCGTCGCGGGCCCGCATCCGCGCGGTGTGCACCAGGCACGCCACCAGCGCCAGCCGCTTGGCCTCCTCATACCGCGACAGCGTGTCCACGTCCTGGGCAGCCGCCTCGCCGGCGAAGTCGGCGACCTTTGCTGGCGCGACCCCCTCCAGCCAGCGGGCGGTGTCGCCCAGTTCGTCAACCTGGTCCAGGTACTCGGCCTGGGCCTTGAAGCGCGACCAGGTGGCGCGCTGGGCCGGCTTCTTCAGCCGGTCGAACATCGACCTGCCGTAAGGCCCCGCCATGGCCAGCAGTCCCTGCGCCCGCTGCCGGCCGTCTGCGCCCATCCGGGAGACGATGCCCGCGAAGATCTCCGCGTTGACCTCGGCACGGATGGAGGCCGCCATCTCGTCCAGCGTGGAGAACGCCGGGAACTCCAGCGAGGACTCGACCAGCCGCTCCAGCGCCACGTTGATCAGGTCCGGCGGGTGGTTCTTCACCACCACCGCCTCGCGGATCGCGGCCGCCGCCACAGCCCGGGCCCGCCGCTGGTCATAGGTGACGCCCTGGCGTTCCCGCACCTGCCTGCGGTGCCACTTGGCCGTCCGCGCTGCCCCGTGATCAGGCTCGACCTCCGGGGGCAGCCCCAGGCAGTGCCGCACGTGGTCAGTGACGACCTGGGGGATCTCGTCCCGCGAGCAGAACCGCGCCATCTTCTGGAAGCACTTCAGGTCCACCACCAGCGCCAGCAGCGCCTCCGGGCTCGCAGTCCGCTCCCCCGCCCAGGCGACCTCATCCGCCGCCGGGGTGAAGAACACATGAAGCACCCGCGCCGTGGTCAGGCGCTTGAACTGCGGATAGGCAGTCCGCTCGATCGACGTCACCCGCTAGCCCTCTCCGGCCACGCCGAACCGGGACCCACGCAACGTAACGGCGAGCGACCATCCCTCACGCCGCAATTCACCGAACTGCAACCAACCAGCCCCGAACAGTGAGAATCACGCAGGAGTCCGGGGCTGTCCCAGCCCATTGCCCCTAATGGGCTTACTTGGTCTGCTCCCCCCCTACGCCCGCGCTGTGGAGCAGCTGGATGAGATCGCCGGCGTTGGGGTGACCTCCGCCCAGGAGCTGATCGCCGAGATCGGCGTCGACATGAGCCGTTTCCCCACCGCCGGGCACCTGGTCTCCTGGGCCAAGTTCGCCCCCATCGACCGCAGCTCAGCCGGGAAGTCCAAGGGCGGCTCCAGCGGAAAGGGCAACCCCTGGCTCGCCGCCACCCTCGGCGAGATCGTCTCCGCTGCCGCCAGGACCGACACCTTCCTCGGCGAGAGGTACCACCGCATCGCCCGCCGCCGCGGCAAGAGACGCGCGATCGTCGCCGTAGGCAACTCGATCCTCACGATCATCTGGCACCTGCTCTCCGACCCCGACGCCAGCTACCACGACCTCGGCCAGGGCTACTACCAGCACCGCTCCGACAGCCGACACCGCGAGCGCGACCTCATCCGCAGGCTGGAGCGCCTGACCGGCAAGACCGTCACCCTCCAGCCCGCCGCCGGTCAGGAGCCAGCAGCCTGACCCCCGGAAGCTGACCCCAGTCGTCAGCTGAGGTTCGCTGCCGCCCGTCGCATCCGCCTATTTACGAGTCAGTCCCCTCCGTCCCGCTCTTCCGGGCAGCGGGGCGCCTGGCCTACCGGATCGTGACCGGGACGATGATGGCGTGGTGCCCGTAGCGGAGGATCAGCGTGTAGCTGCCCGCGGGAATCGGACGCTGACCGCTGAGGGTGAGCGTGCTGTAGCCGGCGGTCGCGCGGCCGACCGCGTAGGTCACCGTACCGCGCAGCAGCGTCGCGGCGGCGCTAGCGTCCAGCGGCGGGAGGGGGCCGGTCAGCGTCCGGACGGCGCACACGGGCTGGTGGCCCGCCGGGGTTGCGCAGATCGTGGCGCGCAGCTGCCGCCCGCCCGGCGCGGGAGGCGCGGCCCCGAGCGTGGCGGGCGAGATCGTGACCGTGACGCTCGCGCTGTAGATCCCGACCGGGTTGGTGGCCTGCACGGTGAACTCGTCGCTGCCGGCCTTGGTGGGGGTGCCGGTCAGCGTGCCGTCGCTGCCTAGGGTCAGGCCGGGCGGCAGGTTGCCGGAGACCTGGGTGATGGCCGGGGGTGGCGCCCCGGTGGTGGTAAAGCCGGAGGAGTAGGGCTGGCCGGCGGTCCCGTTCGCCGGCCCGGCGGCGATCACCGGCGCCACCCCCACGTTGAGCGCGTCGCTGGAGCGCGACCACGGGCTGGTGCCGTCTGCGCTGGTCGCGGCGACCGCGAACACGTACGGGTCGCCGTTGGTCAGGCCCTTCACGGTGATCGGGGAGCCGGGGCCGGTGGCGGTCACCGGCGGCGCGGTGGGGTCGTTCTGGTCGGTTGCCTTCACCGAGTAGGAGGTGATCGGGTCGGTCCCGGTGCTCGCGTCGGAGAAGGCCACGCCGACCTGACCGTCGCCGTTGGTAAGACCGGTGATGGTCGGGGCGGCGGGCGCAATGCCGGAGATGGTGACCGTGGCGGTGGCGTCAGCGTGGTTCAACGGGTTTTTGGCCCGCACGGTGAACGTGTAGCTGCCGGCCTTGGTGGGGGTGCCGGTCAGCGTCCCGTCGCTGCCCAGGGTCAGGCCGGGCGGGAGGCCGCCGGAGACCAGCGTGACGGCCGGGGGCGGCGCCCCGGTGACGGTAAACCCCGAGGAGTAAGGCTGGCCGACGATCCCGTTCGCCGCCGGCTCGCTGACCACCTTCGGCGGCACCCCCACCTGGAGCCCGCCCTCCTGCGACGGCGGGCTGGTGCCGTCGGCGCTGGTCGCGGTCACCGTGAGCAGGTATACGTCGCCGTTGTACAGCCCCTTCACCGTGAGCGGGGAGCTGTCACCCCACGCGGCCTGGCTGCCCGCGGGGTTAGTCTTGTCGGTTGCGGTCACCGTGTCGAAGGTGATCGGGTCGGGCCCGTAGTTCGTGTCGGAGAAGGCCACGGTGACCTGACCGTCGCCGCCGGTATAGTTGGTGATCGTCGGGGCGGGGGGCGCGGCCGAGCGTCCGTCCTGGTCAGCGGCAGCGGCCTCATCGAGAAGGGGGATGTCCTGGACGAAGTCCGCGGAGATGATGTTCAGGCTCTGCCTAATCGACGGATATTCGTACCATGCGCTGCCGAGGGCCTCGAGGACCTTGCGCTCGTCGGGCACCATGCTCGCTGGTGTTTTCAGGCAATCGAACTCCGGGGTTCCTTGAATGCTGAGCACGTACAACCCGCCGACCTTCGGCGGACCCGGTGGAATAGGTTCACTGGTGGGTCCCACAGTGGCCCGGTTTCCCGCCGCCTGAAGCACCAGCTTTGTAATGCCATCCACCTGAGGACCGTAACCGGCAACCCCGTCGGCGGTGCACTGGTCGGCGTAGTAGCCCGAGTACAGGGTTTGACCCGGCGGCGAGAAGGAACCCCATGCGGGGCCGGAGCCAAAATTGTTGGCCAAGCACTGACTATTGTCCATGATCACGCGCGCATAGTTGTGGGGATCGGGCAGTGACCACAGCTGCCCCAGGGTCACCTGGCCGGGGTCGGTGGTGCCGAAGGCCTGCTGGAGCTCGAAGGGGCTCACCAGGGCGTCGCCCAGTTGTTGATAGAGCCCAACGCAGGCGCCGAGGTCGTCGGTGTTGTTCTCCATGATGAGGTTGAGCAGGATGATCTCTTGCTCGTGGCCGGGCTGCTGCGCCCACTGCGCGACGGAAGAGAAAATGCTCGACAGCGTCAGCCAGGTGGAAACTTGATCGGTAATCCCTGAACCGTGGTGCGCGTACCAGTTCCAACCTGGACTACCGAGTGGGTTGGCGTACTCGACGCGGATGTCGAACTCCCGCATGCCGTCGTCCAGCTGGTGAGTGAGATCCTCGGACTGGGTGACCGCCAATGCGGTGTTCAAGCTGTAGGTGGTGCTGTCGTGCGACCCGGGGATCACGATCTCGCTCAGCTTGCGAGACCACAGACAGTTGCCGAGGTCGTGCATCCACGTCGGCCCCTCGAACGGAAGAGCGGCGCAGGGGGCGGGCCCGGCAACTGTGCGTATCGCCGCGGGAGCGGGCGGGCTGGCCGGCCTGGCCGAAGCGGTGCCGCTGCCCATGATCGCCAGGGCCAGCGCCGCCAGCGCGGCGGTGGCCAGAGCCGCACCTGCCCGGCGGTAGGCCGTCCTGGCTTGCCGGGTTGCCCGGGTGATCAGCGCGGTGATGATGGTGCTCATGGCTCATGTTTCCTTCCGGGCAGGCCGGCTGGCCTCTGAGGTGCGGTCAGGAGATGATTCGCCGGGCGCCGGGGCGGAGGCGGCCAGGGCCTGCTGCAGCTGGTACAGGTCGACGGTCAGCGGCGGCCCGTCGGATGCCTGGTGCACGTGGATCTGGGTGCCGCCGTCCCGGGTGGTGCAGGTGGCCCGCAGCAGGTAGGTCCGCGGCCCGGCGGCCAGCCGGTAGCCGACCAGCCAGGGCGGCTCGTAGGCGGTCAGCTCGCCGGCCGCGCACGCGGCGGGCCCGGCTGTGTGGTGCGCTGGCGCAGGCATCGGGTCGCTGGCCTGCCGTTGCCGCTTGATGCGGCCCGCCGCGGCCGCGCCCTGGGTGTTAGCCATGCTGGGAGTATCACAGCGGGAACGGGTGGCGCACGACGGGGCTGGCCCCGAACTTCGCGTGCGGGCAGGCCCTGAGGCAGACTTCAGGGCCTGCCCTTAACCTGGCCGCCGAGTGAAGGTAGCGCGGCGCAGCACCGCATGGTCAGCAGCGGGTCAGCAGCCCGGAGTGCCCTGACGCGTCACGGTTACCGAGGTGCTGAACTGGCGGGTGATGTGCCGTTACCGAACGTCACCAGGCCCTGGCCAGCAAGCGCCGGAAACCGTTCCGCCCGGGATGCCTGTGCCGGTGATGCCCCGGCTCTGGAGCTGGGTCAGGGTTAGCCCTGATGACGGCGTGTGCCGGGTGTGCGATCATCCGGTGGGTGGGTGCCAGCGTGCTGATCGTCGATGACCATGAGGGTTTCCGGGCGTGGGTGCGGGTGCTGCTTGAGCAGGCCGGCTACACGGTCCTTGGCGAGGCCGCGGACGGGGTGTCGGCGATCCGGGCCGCTGCCCGGCTGCGGCCGGGGGTCGTGCTGCTGGATGTCCAGCTGCCCGGTATCGACGGCTTTGAGGTCGCGCGGCGGCTCGGCGGCGGGCGCCGGTCTCCGGCGATCGTGCTGATCTCGACCCGTGACGCGGGGGATTACGCCGGGCGGCTCGAGCGCAGCTGCGCTGTCGGCTTCTTGCCTAAGGATCAGCTCTCGGCCGAGGCCCTGACGCGGCTGCTGGGCGCCGGGGATGGCGGTGACCCGGGGGGGTGAGCGGCCGGGTCCGGCGGCGGCCGGAGAACCGTTGATCGGCCCGGAACCCGGGGTGTACGCTCGCATCAGACGAAGGGGCCGGGTATGGCAGCGGGTGCGCGGCGCATGCGCGCAGGGGTGGGCTTCAGCGAACTGCCGGGTTCGCGCGAGGCAGGGGCCGACGCGGCCCGGGCCGCGTTCGCCCAGGGCTTGCTGGATGCCTGTGACCTGGTTCTGATGTTCGCCACCTCCAAGCATGATCCGGTCGCGTTCCGCGACGGGGTCCGGTCGGTGGTGGGGCCGCGGCCGCGGCTGTTCGGCGGCTCGGCGGTCGGTGTCATCACCAGCGACCGGATGGGCTATGAGGGCTTCCAGGCCGGGGTGGCCGCGATCGCGACCGGGGATGTGCACGCGGAGATGTTCTTGGAGGGCGGCCTGCCCGGCAACGAGCGCGCGGTCGGTGCCGCGCTCGGCCGCCAGATCGCCGGCCGGGGTTATCGCGAACTGCCCGGCCTGCTGCTTTTGTACGACATCGTCCGGCGCCGGGAGCCGGGTGATGCGCTGATTAACATGACCGCGCCGACGCCGCTGATCGCCGGGATGGGCGAGGTGCTGGGCGAGTGGCCTGCCGTGGCGGGCGGGGGCCTGCTCGGCGACATGCAGTTCAGCCCGGGGTTCCAGTGGTTCGACGACCAGGTCGTCCAGCACAGCGCGATGGCGCTCGCGCTGACCGGCGGCGTGCGGATGGACACGATGATCATGCACGGGTGCGCCCCGTCCACCAGCTACAAGACCATCACCAGGGCGGAGGGCAACGTGGTGCTGGAGTTCGACGGGCGGCCCGCGGTTGAGGCGGTTGCGCGCATGTTCGGCGAGGACAACAGCTGGCAGGAGTACCCGCTTTACATCACGCTCGGAATCAATCACGGCGATCGGTTCGCGGCCCGCGATGAGGATTACGCGGTACGGCTGTGCATGGACATCGACCGCGAGCGTGGCGGGCTGGTGATGCTCGGCGACGACATGCAGGCCGGGACGGAGGTGCAGCTGATGCGGCGCACCTTGGATCTGGGCTATGTCCGCGGACGCGCCGGCGAGCTTCTGGCCGCGGTCGGTGACCGGGAGCCGGTGCTGGCGGTCTACATCGACTGCGCCGGGCGGGCCAGCGCATACAACGGCACGGACTTCGAAGAAGCGCAGGGAGTGCAGGAAGCGGTCGGCTCGAAGGTGCCGCTGTTCGGCTGGTACGGAGGCTGCGAGCTCGGCCAAGGCCGGGCCGGTGATGCAGTCGCACAACTGGACCGGGGTCTTGTCGGTTCTCAGCTGCTAGGCACGCCATGACCGACCCGGCGCCTGAGTCCGTCGCGCAGGAGCTTGCGTATTACAAACGCCAGGTCGACGCGGTCGCGGGCCAGAACCTGAAGCTTGAGTACGCGATCTCCGGGCTGCGCCATCAGGTCCGCCAGAAGCAGCGGGGGTTCGCGCTGCTGTCCCAGCTCCAGCACTCGATCGGGGCGCAGACGCGGATCTCGGCCATCTTCGAGACGGCCATCGGCGCGATCAATTCGGCGCTGGGCATGGACCGCACGGTGGTCTTGATGCCGACCGAACGTGAGCACGCGTACCGGCCCGGCCAGTGGGCCGGTTTCCTCGGCCAGCACGCTGAGCATTTCGGCTCGCTGGAGTTCGAGTTCCCGCCGGAGTTCGCCAGCGGCGGGGGGCTGCTGATCGTCACGGGCAAGACCGAGCGCACGCCGCTGACCGACCGGGTCCGGGAGGCGTTCGGGCTGCCGTACTTCATCTGCGTCCCGGTGATCGCGGACGGCGCGCCGATCGGGCTGTTGCTGTCGGGGCGGCTGACGGAGGCCCAGCCGCTGTATCCGGCTCTGGATCAGGGCGACGCCGACACCTTTCACGCGATCGCCGGCCTGATCTCTGCCTCGGTGCAGAACATGCGGATCGCGGTGCTGGAGGAGACGGACCGGCTGAAGACGGAGTTCTTCGCCAACATCTCGCACGAATTCCGGACGCCGATCACGCTGACGCTCGGCCCGCTGGAGCAGGTCCTGGGCGGCCGCTACGGCGAGCTGCCCGGCCCGGTCCGCGCGCAGCTCGAGGTCATGCGCCGCAACCAGCAGCGGCTGCTGGAGCTGATCAGCCAGATCCTGGACCTGGCCAAGCTGGAGGCCGGGCGGATGGAGCTGCGGTGCGCGCCGATGCCCGGCATCAACCGGTTCATCGAACAGCGCGCCGGGCAGTTCGGCTCGGCGGCCAGGCTGCGCGGGGTGGACCTGCGGCTCACGCTCGACGGCCGGCTCGACGGCGCGGACCTGTACGCCGACCGGGAGGAACTCGACCGGCTGCTGGTCAACCTGCTGTCCAATGCGGTCAAGTTCACCCGCGAGGGCTGGATCGAGGTGCGGACCGAGCGCGCCGGGGAGCAGTTCCGGCTGACGGTCGCCGACACCGGCGCGGGAATCGCGCCAGATGAGCTGCCGCACGTCTTCGACCGGTTCCGGCAGGGGGCCGGCGGCGCGGCCCGGGAGTACCCGGGCACCGGAATCGGCCTGGCGCTGGTGAAGGAGATCGCCGCGCTGCACGGCGGCACGGTGACGGCGCACAGCCAGCCCGGCAAGGGCAGCGTGTTCCGCGTCACGATCCCGCTCGGGTCCGGGCACCTCAACCCCGCCTCGGTCGTGGAGGACGCCGCCGCCGATGCGGGCGATGACCCGGTCTCTTCCGCCGGGTTCCTCGCGCTGGGCGAGGCGGCGCCCCAAGATGACGTCGAGGAGGCGAACGCGGCCGCGCAGGCTGCGTTCGACGGCACCAGGCGCACGATCCTGTACGCCGAGGACAACGCCGATCTCCGCGCGTACGTGCGGGACCTGCTCGCGGCCGAGTACAACGTCTTCGTCGCCGCGGACGGGCAAGCCGCGCTGGAACAGCTCCGGGCGCGCCCATACGACCTGGTCGTGACCGACCTGATGATGCCGCGGGTTTCGGGCCGGGACCTGGTCCAGGCGGTCCGCTCCGATGACGCGCTGCGGGCGATCCCGGTGCTGATGCTGACGGCGCGGACCGCGGCCGCCGCGCGGATCGACAGCCTGGACGCGGGGGCCGACGATTACCTCGCCAAGCCGTTCGACGCAGCGGAGTTCCGCGCGCGGATCCGCAGCCTGCTGCGGATCAAGGACTATCAGGACACGATCCGCGCCCAGGCCGGCGAGCTCGCCCAGTGGAACCGCACGCTGAACGACCGGGTCCGGCAGCAGGTGCAGCAGATCGAGGGGCTGCGGGCGCAGCTGGAGGCGCAGCTGGTCGAGGTGCGCGCGTCGCGATCCCGGATCGTGCAGGCCGCCGATGACGCGCGGCGCAGGCTGGAGCGCGACCTGCACGACGGCGCCCAGCAGCGGCTCACCACGGTGGGGCTGATGCTGCGCTCGGCCCAGGCCCGGCTCGGCCCCGCCGCCGACCCGGCGCTCAGGGGCGCGCTGGAGCAGGCGGCCGGGGAGCTGCGCGCGGGGCTGGGCGAGCTGCGCGCGCTGGCGCGCGGGCTGCACCCGGCGATCCTCAGCGACGAAGGGCTAGTGCCGGCGCTGCGCGCGCTCACCAGCCGCTCGCCCGTTCCGGTCACGCTGACAGCGCCGCCGCTGGGCCGGCTGCCCGGGCCGGTCGAGACGGCCGCGTACTTCGCCGTCTCCGAGGCGCTGACCAACGTGATCAAGCACGCTGCCGCGGCCGCGGCGCAGGTGACGCTGGAGCACGCGGACGGCACGCTGATCCTGACGATCACCGACGATGGCGCGGGCGGGGCCAGCCTGGGCGCGGGCAGCGGCCTGCGCGGCCTCGCCGACCGGGTCGCGGCGCTCGATGGCCGGCTGGAGCTGCGCAGCCCGGCAGGCCAGGGCACCTGCCTGCGCGCGGAGCTGCCATGCGGGTAGCGATCGCCGAGGACGCGGTGTTGTTCCGCGCCGGCCTGGCCAGCCTGCTCACCGACGCGGGAATCACCGTCACCGCCTCCGTCGGGTCGGCCGGGGAACTGCTCGCCGCCATCGACCGGGACGCTCCCGATGCCGCGGTGATCGACATCCGGATGCCGCCCACCTACACCACCGAGGGCCTGCAGGCCGCCGCGCGGATCGCCGCGGCCACCCCCGGCATCGGCGTGCTCATCTTGTCCCAGCACGTCGAGGCGCACTATGCGCTGCGGCTGATCAACGAGCGCCCGCGCGGCGCCGGGTACCTGCTCAAGGAACGCGTCATGGACGTCGCGGAGTTCATCGACAGCATCCGGCGGGTCGCCGTCGGCGGCCTGGTCATCGACCCCGAGGTCGTCTCGGAACTGCTGGCCGGCGCCCGCGCCGAACGGCCCCTGGACAAGCTCACCGTCCGGGAACGCGACGTACTGGCCCTGATCGCCGAGGGCAAGACCAACCAGGGGATCGCCGAGCGGCTGGTGCTCACCGAAAAGACGGTCGACTCGCACATCCGCAGCATCTTCCTCAAGCTCGGCCTGCCAGCCACCAGCCACGACCACCGGCGCGTCCTGGCCGTCCTGACCTACCTGCACGGCACGCCAGACGCCAGCACGCCGGCCGCGGGCAGCCGGTAACAGGCCCGCCACGGCCGGGTGGCCCCGGGCAAGTCCCCCCCGGGGCCGTCCGGCGGCCGCTACGCCGCGCCGATCCGCTTGTCGTGCCCTGCCCATTCACGGTCGCGGAGCACGAATTTCTGGATCTTGCCGGTCGAGGTCTTCGGCAGCGGCCCGAACTCGACCGAGTCCGGGCACTTGTAGTGGGCCAGGCGATCGCGGCAGAACGCGATGATCTCCCCAGGGGCCGCCGCAGCGCCCTCGTTCAGGGTGACGAACGCCTTGGGCCGCTCCCCCCAGTGCGAGTCGGGGACCGCGATGACCGCGCATTCCAGCACCGCGGGATGGGCGGCGATCGTCTGCTCGACCTCGATGCTAGAGATGTTCTCCCCGCCGGAGATGATGATGTCCTTGCCCCGGTCGCGCAGCTCGATGTTCCCGTCGGGATGCCACACGGCCAGGTCCCCGGAATGGAACCAGCCGCCGGTGAACGCCTTGCCGGTGGCGGCCTGGTCGTGGAAGTAGCCGCTCATCACGATGTTGCCGCGCATGACCACCTCGCCCATCGCCTGCCCGTCTCGGGGAATGTCGGTCATCTGCTCATCGACGACACGCACCAGATCGGCGGTGATGTAGGCCTGCCCCTGGCGGGCCAGGCGCCTGGCGCGCTCGGCGGCCGGCAGGTCGCGCCAGGCCGGCTGCTCGGGGCACACGGTGGTCGGGCCGTAGGTCTCGGTCAGGCCGTACACGTGCACGACGCGGAAGTTCAGCTCGCTCATCCGGGCGAACAGCGTCGGCGACGGCGGCGCGGCGGCCACCATGGCGGTCACCGGCCGGTCCAGGCGGTGCGCCGCCGGGTGGTTGAGGATCATCAGCTGCACGGTCGGCGCCCCGTTGTAGTGGGTCACCCCCTCGGCGCTGATCAGCTCCCACACCCGCGCCGGGTCCACCCCGCGCATCATCACGTGCCGTGCCGCGGCCGCGGTGACCGCCCACGAAAAGCACCAGCCGTTGCAGTGGAACATCGGCTGCGTCCACAGGTACACCGACTCGGCGCCCAGCCCGGCGTGGATCACCTCGCTCAGCGCGTTCAGGTACGCGCCGCGGTAGGTGTACTGCACCCCCTTGGGCCGCCCCGTGGTCCCGGAGGTGTAGTTGACCGAGATCGTCTCCTCCTCGTGCTCCAGCCAGCTGGCCGGCCGCTCCGGCGGCGCGCCGGCCAGGAACTCCTCGTACGGATCCCCGGGGTCGCCGGTATCCGCGCAGCGGATCACGGTCACCCCGTCCAGCCCGGCCGGCCCGGCCAGCGTCTCGAGCCCGGCATCCAGCAGCAGGTAGCGGGCGCCGCTGTGAGCCAGGATGTACCCGATCTCGGCACTGGCCAGCCGGTGGTTGACCGTCACCAGGATCCCGCCCGCCGCCGGCACCCCGAAGTGGGCCTCCAGCATCGCCGGGGAGTTGAACAGCAGCGTGGCCACCCGGTCGCCCTTGCCCAGCCCCGCCGACCGCAGCGCGTTGGCCAGCCGCCACGACCGCTCCGCGAGCTGCCGGTAGGAATACCGCCGCCCGCCGTAGACGACCGCGGTCTTGTCCGGGTACATGTACGCCGCCCGGTGCAGGAAGTCCACCGGGTTCAGCTCCGACCGGAACACCTTGCCCGGCACCTCCGGCGCCAGCGCATCAGCAGGCGCATAGCACGCAGTTGTCATTGTCTTTCTCCTTCGCGTTCACCGCGGTAGCCCGCAGTCATGGCTGGCTGCACCAAGACGCCCGGGTTCATGATCCCGGCCCGGCCTGGCTCAGCCTTCGCACCGCCAAGCGCGGCAGTGAACAGCCGCGGCGCCTCGCGCCGGTACCCGCTAGCGCTCACCAGCCCGCCTCCTTCCGGCCTGCGGCCGGCCGGGCGCCGGTCCCACTGCGAGCATCGCGCCGAAGACCGGTCGCGCGCGACGGGGCTGCCCCCGAACTTCGCCTGCGCGCCAGCCCTGACCCGCTCCTCAGGGCTGGCCCTTAGCCCGAAGGGGATCCCAGAGCAGTGGCCCAAATTTTCCGCTGATAACGTCGCTGCCCACGGGTACTGGCCTCCCGCCAGCCTGGGTTCCGCAGATAAGCGTCTTGACTAGCGGCACGAAATGCCTCTGAACTGCTAAGACTACCGAAGATGTCCGAAAATGCCCGTGTCACTAGGCGGACGCATCGGTGCAGGTTGCAGGCGGTCGTTACACGTCGCTCGGCGGCGTTAATGCGAGTAGGTTACGGATCCAGCCAGACATATCAGTGCAGTAGATGTATCGCAGACTACTGTGGTCAGTTGTTGCATGAGTGACGGGTAGTCAGTAGGGGTCTTCCGGTGTCGGTGGCCGCTCTGGGTCACCCAGCTGGCAGATTCTCCCCAGCGTGCGTGTGACCTGCCATTTCACAGTCGCCTAGTGACACGCCATGTCACTATGGCCTCCTTCATTTGCCCAGCTCATCAGGCCCTCATGTAACACTCGGTCATCGGTAATCTGCGGAACCCGGGTAACTTGAATTTAGATACGCCGTGGCCACGAGGTTCTCGTGGAAGTCTGCCGGTTATCAGAGGTAACGGCCCATTACCTCTGATAACCCGTCGGCCGCCCCCGCGGGCACGGCCGTGACCTGGGCCGTCCGCGGGGACGGCGTCCTGCGGCGGGACCTGACTCCCGCGCATTATCTCTGATAGCGCCGGAAATGACGTCGGTGACCGGCTCCCACATGCCAGCGGCCAGCCAGCCGGCCCGGCCCAGCGGCCGGCCGTTGGCGCCCAGGCACAGCCGGGTGGCCAGCCCGCCGATGGCGCCCATCGCCGCGCCGGCCGCCACGCCCGCCGCCTCCAGCGCCAGGTCGCTGCCGCCGAGATCAGCAGCCGGTCCGAACCGGTTGACGGCGCCAGCACCAGAGCACTCCGGGGCCGGGGAGGATCGGTACAGCGGTTGGCGTTAAGCGGTGTGGATGGCCATCATGGTCTGTACCGTTGCGCCGTGCCGGATGACCTGTTGTTCAACGAAGACCATGAGGATGACGATGACCGCCCGGCGGTGAGGATCATCAAGGAACGCCCGCCGCTGCGCGAGGGCAAGATCTACCTCGACTACGGCGAGCGGGCCACGATCAGCGAGAACCTGGAAGCCGCCTACGTGGCGTTGAACCAGGCCTTCCGCGGGATCTGGATCGAGAAGGCCCTGGAACACGGCCACGTCCGTGAATACTGGGATGAGGGCGACATCGACGAGCTGGAGACGCTCACCCTCGACGCGAGCAGCGCCGTAGAGCGGGCCTGGCGCGTCCTCAGCGACGTCGTGGACGCAAACGCTGCTCAGCGCGAGGCCGAATACGACGCTGACGAGGACGACTGATCCCGCCTGCCGGCACCCGGCTCCGATGCGGGGTCTCGGATGGCGATTCCCTGCTGAGACGACGGCCTCGCTGTTCTTGCCTATCTCGGGCCGCTGATTTGCCGCGGCCGGTCAGCGGGGCTCGTCATCCCCGTGGCGGGTGTTACGCGTTCGCCATGAGCATCTATCGTCACCTATCGTGAGCACGGCGACGGCGGTGCTGTCCCGACAGGGTCGTGAGCATCAACTCGGTAGAAGCCGCTGCCGTGACTCCGTGCCTGTTCGGCCATCGCTACGGAAGGTGATCGCGCCAGAATGTCACGGACAGGCAAGGCGCGGAACGCCGAGTCGGCGCATTCTCCGGGAAGCTAGTTGGCCGTGACCGGGCGGCCCCGAACGGCCAGATCTAGGCGGGCTGGCTCCCTGGCGTGTATCCCAGGACCGGATCGTAGCGGGGCCGTATCCACCCTCGTGGTAGGTACCCGGACCGCGATCGGCACTCCGGGGACGGGAGTGTCAAGGGATGGGCGCCCGGCGACGGCGCGCCGGGCGCCTATGACGTGCTCGCTCCTGGACGCGGTCTTCAGTAACTGAAGGTTGTCGCTCCTTCGTCCCCGATCCACTCCCACAGCTGGACGCTGCCGGCCAGTTCGGCGTTGGGCAGCAGCCCGCCCTTGTCCAGCTGCTTGGCGTTGAAGCAGACCGGGCAGACCATGAACCGGCCGCCGGCTTTGTCATACCGGGCCAGCAGGTCGGGTAGCGGAGGGCAGCCATCGCATGCCACGCCCGCTGCCACGCCGTCCAGCGCGAGCCGGACGGCTTCCTTGGCCTGGAACATCAGGGTCGGCCGCCCTGATTCGGCGGCGCCGACCGCGACGAGGAACGCCACGGTCACCTTCTCCGGGTCCTCCAGGCCGGTGCTGAGACTGATCACTGCCTTGCCGGCCATGACCGCCCCCTCTCCTCTGGTGCCACCGCGGCCGGTCCAGACCTCCCGGTCCTTTCCGGCCTAGTTAGCACGATCGTTCGTACTAAGGAAAATACGATCGATCGTGCTATCTTGTCAAGACAATGCACCAGACAGCCAGCCAGGAAACCCGCGCCCAGCGGCGCACGCGCGCCGACGGGGAACGCACCCGCAGCGCGATCTTGCGCGCCGCCGCGTCGCTGGCCACCGTCGACGGGCTCGAGGGCCTGTCGATCGGGCACCTGGCCGCCGCGATAGGCATGAGCAAGAGCGGCCTGTACGCGCACTTCGGCTCCAAGCAGGAACTACAGCTGGCCACCGTGGAAGAAGCAGGCCGGATCTTCGCCGAAGAAGTCGTCCAGCCCGCCCTGGCGGCGCCCGCCGGCCTGGCCCAGCTCGCGGCGGTGTGCGAGGCGTTCTTTGATCACCTGCAGCGCCGCACCTTCCCCGGCGGCTGCTTCTTCGCAGGCGCGGCCCTGGAGATGGGCACCCGCCCCGGCCCCGTCAAGGAAAGCGTCGCCGCCTTCCAGGCCGGGTTCGTGGACCTGCTCCGAGGCTTCGCGGCCACCGCCATCGAGCAGAACGAACTCCCCGCAGGCGAGGACCCCGACCGGCTCGCCTTCGAACTGAACGGGATCATCCTGGCCGCTGACGCCAACTTCGTCCTGCACGACAACCCCGCGGTCCTGGACATGGCCCGCCAGGTCGCGCACCACCGGCTCGGCCTCGACAGCGACGGCAACCCCGGCAGCCGGTAAGGCCGCGGCCCGGCCCGCCGCCGTACACACGAGCAAACAAGAACCCGCCCCCGCCCCGGAGCGCCCACCCCGTAAACCCCGATCTGTGCGATCTCGCCGATCCACCGCCGAAATGAGCCACCCGCCCATATCGGTTACTCGCGCGCCGCATGTCGGCCCTGCCGCCACCTTCAGTGACGGCAGCCGGAGTGCCGCCAGTGCCGGACGGAGCCGCTATGGTGAAATCCCGACGCCCAGGTTGAGCGTGGACGCAGACGCTCATTGGCGAGACATGCCAGCACCCGCGGTTCGCCCAGAGTGACGTCCGGCACTCACGGCGAATGAGAACGCGTAACAGCCGGGACGGCTCGGCGGCAAAGAATCCTGGACTGGCGATCCTGGTCATGCTGGTCGTCGGGGAACTTGGCGACCAGGCCGCGGATGATGGTGGCCATCGAGAAACCGTGCTGTTCGCACCAGGTCTACGGTGTGGTTCGTGCCGGCGGATTTCCTCAGCGACGCGCAGATGGCGGCCTACGGCCGGTTCGCCGGGGTGCCGTCGCGGTCGGAGCTGGAGCGGTTCTTCTTCCTTGATGGGCGGGGCCTGGAGCTGATCGCCGGGCGGCGCGGTGATCATTCGCGGCTGGGGCTGGCGGTTCAGATCGGGACGGTGCGCTATCTCGGCCGGTTCCTGGAGGATCCCCGGGATGTGCCCTGGCCGGTGGTGGAGTATCTGGCCGGTCAGCTGGGCATCGCGGACGCCTCGTGCGTGAAGGCCTATACTGACCGGCCGAAGACCGCTTACGAGCATGCGTGGGAGATCCGCAGGACCTACGGCTACCGTCCGTTCGAGGACGCGGAGGCGACGGCGTTGTTCCGGGCGTTCCTGGAGGGGCGGGCCTGGACGCATGCCGAGGGGCCAGCGGCGCTGTTCGCGCAGGCGGTGAGCTGGCTGCGCCGCGAACGGGTACTGCTGCCCGGGGTCAGCGTGCTGACCCGGCTGGTGTCGCAGGTCCGGGATGCCGCGGCTGTGCGGCTTTACGTGATGCTGTCCGAGGCCGCGACCTCGGCCGATCCGATGCTGCCCGCGCGTCTGCACGGGTTGCTGCAGGTCAGCGACGGGGCCAGGTTCTCGGAACTGGAGCGGCTGCGGCGTTCGCCACGGCGGAACTCGGGCCCGGAGATGGTCCGCGCGCTGGACCGGGTGAACGAGCTGGCCGGGATCGGCGCCGGGGCCGTGGATGTGACCACCGTGCCGGCGAACCGCCTGGCGGCGCTGGCCCGCTACGGGCTGGGCAGCAAGGCGGCGGCGGTGGGCGAGCTGGCCGAGCCCCGGCGGACGGCCACGCTGGTGGCGGTCGCGCGGCATCTGGAAGCATCCGCTGCCGATGACGCCCTGGATGTTTTCGATCAGCTGATGGCTACCCGGCTGATCAGCCCGGCGCGGCGGGCCTCGCAAGCTGAGCGGCTGGCCGCCCTGCCGCGGCTGGAGAAGGCATCCCGGATGCTGGCGCGGGCGCATCACGCCATCGAAGGTGTCCTGGTCGCGGCGGAGGACCGTGGGGGCGGGCTGGATGTGACGGCGGTGTGGGAAGCGGTCGAGCACGTCGCCCCGTGGGAGCAGGTCGCCGCCTCGGCCGCCGTGGTGGACGAGCTGGTGCCCGATGACTACGACGGGGCAGACGCCGCGATGCGGGCTCAGCTGGCCGACAGGTACCGCACGGTACGCCCGTTCCTGGAGCTGCTGGGCGCCTCGCCGGTGCTGGGCGCGGCGGCGTCCGGCCGGCGGGTGCTGGCCGCGGTGCGGGCGCTGCCGGAGCTGTCCCGCCGGCGGGTGCGCAGGCGCCCCTTGTCGCCGTCCGACATCGACCAGACGATCGTGCCGCCAGCTTGGTCGCGCGCGGTCCACGGCAACACGGACCTGCCGGCCGGTGCCGTCGACCGGGACGCCTACGTGGTGTGCGTGCTGGAGCAGCTGCACAAGGCGCTGCGGGTGCGGGACATCTTCGCCGCACCCTCATCGCGGTGGGGTGATCCCCGCGCCCGGCTGCTGGCCGGCCGCCAGTGGGAGGGCATGCGCAACCAGGTGCTGACCGGGCTCGGGCTGACCACCCCGGTCGAGCAGCATCTGGCCGCCAAGGCGGCCGCGCTGGATGCGGCCTGGCAGCAGATGGCCGCCCGGCTGGCCGAGGCTGGTGACGACACGCGGCTACGGGTGGTACCCGGCAAAGGCGGGCGGATGCGGCTGTCGGTGGAGCGGCTGCACGCTCTGGGTGACCCGCCGTCCCTGACGGACCTGCGCGGGCGGACCGCGGCGATGCTGCCGCTGATCGACCTGCCCGACCTGCTGCTGGAAGTCCACGCCTGGACCGGATTCCTGGATCAGTACACCCACCTCGGCGCGCTCGGCCCGCGCATGGACCACCTGCCCGTCAGCGTGGCCGCGCTGCTGGTCGCCGAGGCATGCAACATCGGCCTGACCCCGGTGACTAGCCCGGACAATCCGGCACTGACACGGGACCGCCTGTCGCATGTGGACCAGAACTACCTGCGCACCGACACCCACGCGGCCGCGAACGCGCTGCTGATCGAGGCCCAGGCCCGGGTGCCGCTGGCAAAGGCCTGGGGCGGGGGGCTGCTGGCCTCGGTGGATGGGCTGCGGTTCGTCGTCCCGGTCCGGACCCTCAATGCCGGGCCCTCGCCGAAGTACTTCGGCTACCGGCGCGGGCTGACCTGGCTGAACGCGATCAATGACCAGGTCGCCGGCATCGGGGCCACGGTCGTGCCCGGCACCCCCCGCGACAGCTTGTACATCCTCGACACGCTGCTGAACCTGGATGCCGGGCCGAAACCGGAGGTGATCGCCACCGACGAGGCCTCGTATTCGGACATGGTCTTCGGGGTGTTCGCGCTGCTGGGCTACCGGTTCTCCCCCCGCATCGCCGACATGGGCGACCAGCGGTTCTGGCGCGCGACCCCGCCCGGCGCCCAGGCAGGAGACTACGGGGCGCTGAACGCGATCGCCCGCAACAAGGTCAACCTCGGCAAGATCCGCCGGCATTGGCCGGACATGCTGCGGGTGGCCGGGTCGCTGGTCACCGGCACCGTGCGCGCCTACGACGTGCTGCGCATGCTCGGCCGGCACGGGCATCCCAGCCCGCTGGGGCAGGCCTTCGCCGAGTACGGGCGCATCGACAAGACGCTGCACCTGCTGGCCATGATCGACCCGGTCGACGACACCCACCGGCGCACCGTGCACGCCCAGACCACCGTGCAGGAATCCCGGCACCAGCTGGGCAGGAAAATCTTCCACGGCCAGCGCGGCCAGATCTGGCGGCCTACCAGGTAGGGCAGGAAAACCAGCTCGGCGCGCTCGGCCTGGTGCTCAACGCCGTCGTGCTGTGTTATCCGGGGTTGCCAGAGCTTGTCTTTGACGCAGGATAAGAGAGCTGTTCAGGCTTCGGCGTGTCTCTTGCGTACGAGCTATCTGCGGTCTTTACGCTACCGTCCATGACGAACGCGCTAGAGGGTTGGGCTTGCCGGTCGCAGCGGCTGGTCTTGCCGGGCGGGAGCGTACGTGGACGGTGCTGGGCCGGGACCACGTTCCTGTCGGGCCGGCCGAGGAGTATCTGGAGTACCTGCGGGTGCAGCGGGTCTCGCCGAACACGGTGAAGTCGTACGCGCGGGCGCTGGCGCTGTGGTGGGAGTACCTGGAGCAGTTCGGGCTGGGCTGGGACGCGGTGACGCTGGAGGGCGTTGGCGGCTTCCTGACCTGGTTGCGGACGGGAGAGGGCCCGCAGGTCGTCTCGCTGGAGGCGGGTCCGGCCAGGTTCGCCGAGTCGACGATCGCGGTGCGGCTGCGGGCGGTGCTGTCCTGTTACACCTATCACCAGCTCAACGGCGTCGACGTGGGCGGGGAGCTGTATCGGATCACGCACGGGCGGGGTGGCAGCTACAAGCCGCTGCTGGAGCACATCGCCCGCCGCAAGGGCCGGCGCCAGGCGGTGATCCGGGTCCGTCAGTCGCGACGGGCAGCGCCGCCGACGCTCACGCCGGGGCAGATCGACCGGATCTGCGACGCCTGCGCGAGCTGGGATGGCCAGGCCCGGGAGTGGCGGGGATCAGTCCGTAACCGGCTGCTGTGGTCCCTTCTTGCCGGGACCGGGCTTCGCCTGGGCGAAGCGCTCGGGCTGCAGCACCGCGATTGGCACACCGGCCGCGGTGACACCCCGTTCATCGAGGTCGTTCCGCGCGAGCATCAGCATGAGGTCCGGGCCAAGGGCGGCTACCGGCGCCTTTATATCTCCGATGAGGCCGACCGGCTCTACGGCGAGTACGTGTGGCAGCTGTGCGAGCTCGGCGCGGACCTGGCCACCGACGACTTCGACGCCTGCTACGTCTTCGTCAACCTCAACCGTGAACCCCGCTTCGCCCCATGGAAGCCCGACAGCGTCTATGACCTGGTGGACCGGCTCCGGCGCGAGCTCGCCGGGCAGGTCCCCGAGGGATGGACACCTCACTGGTTCCGCCATTCTCATGCGACCGCCCTGCTGCTTTCAGGCGTCCCGGTGCACGTGGTGAGCCGCCGGCTCGGGCACGCAGACGTGCAGACGACCTTGAACACCTACGCTCACGTCACCGAGGACGCCGAGCTCAGAGCCGTCGCGGACTGGGCGAAGCTCACCGCTGGATGGCGGGCTGCCAGGGACGCGGCCCAGGTCGGGCCGCGCTGATGGGGTCCAAGCAGCTGCTGGAGACCATGCGCGATGACTCCGGCTGCTACGCGCCCGGGGTCTTGGACGCCATGTGGGCGGCCGTCCCGGAGCGGTTCCGTACGGTGGAGCTCGTCCCGGCCGGCCTGAGCCATGAGGATATGGCGGTGTTCAGCCTGAACACCGACGTCCGCGGTTTCCGGCTCCGGTTCGGTCTGCTGGCCGATCCGATGGATCGTGAGCTGGCCTGGTGCTGTTGGCGGATCATCGAGCTGGGCGGCCGCATCCCGGTGGCGGCATTGCAGTCACTGATCCGCTGGCTGGCCAGCACGGCCGAAGACCACCCGGCCTTCCACGGCTCCTTGATGGAGCAGACCCCGCGCCAGTGGGAGCGGGCGCTGGCCGCCACCTACGCACGGCGGAAGGGCAGGCTGCCGGGCAAGAACTGGATGCTCAACACCACCACGCTGCTCCGGCGCTGTTACCGGATGCTCTGGACGGCCTACGATCGGCGGCCGTGGTGGCGCCGGGAGCAGTGGAGTCTCGCGCTGGACCCCAGAATCCCGCGCCGCCCGCATGAGCCATCGGAAGGTCTGAGCCTGTACTTCCACAATCTGGAGCCAGTCTGGCTTCGCGCCGGGGTGCAGTGGTGGTTCAAGGTTTCGCTGGAGACCGGTGCGTTGACCTGGACTAGCCTGCGGGCGATCCGTTCGGGGATCGGCGTGTTCTCCACATGGCTTAACGCACAGGGCCCGGCGCCGCCGTGGCTGTGCGAGGACCCCGCTGGGGTGCGGGTCCTCATGCTCGAGTTCCTCGGCCACATCCGCACGCTGAAGGCGAGCACTGGCCCCAATCGGGGGAAGCCGCTGTCGGACCTGCGGGTCAACGACATCGCGACCAACGTCGAGCAGTTCTACCTGTTCATGCACGACCATCGGGAAAGCGCCGCACGGGCCCTGGACGAGCCCGGCTGGCTGCGGCTCGGCCCGCAGCACGCCAGACTGTGGCGGCGGGGAGAAACCCGGCGGACCACGGTGAGCCCCGAACGCCGTGAGGTCATCGACGACACCGCGCTCTCCCAGATCATGGCCAACCTGCACCTGATCGGCGCACCCGTCGAGGAGGGCGGCTTCGCAGACGAACAGGCCATGCGCATCGTCATGCTCGTGGCCCGGACCGGGCGGCGCGTCAGCGAGATCCGGATGCTCGACCGCCAGCCGCTGCTGCCGCTGAACCGGCTCACCGCCCCCGGCCAGGACGACAGCGACGGGTTCGTCGCCAGGCTCCGCTACCAGCAGACGAAGATCGACGGAGCACCCGACACCATGCTCGTCGACGCCGAGATCGCCGCCATCATCGACGAACAGCGGCGCTGGGCCGATGAGCACCTCGGGCCACGGTGGGCACCGGGTGTGACACCGGCCTACCTGTTCCTGGCCGCCAAGATGAACCGCAAGGCTGACCGCCACTACCCCTACGAACGGATCAACGCCCTTCTCAACGAGTTCGCCCGGCGGCTGGACATCCGCGACAGCGCCGGACGGGTGGTCGACTTCAACCGCGTCCACCGTTTCCGGCATACCAAGGCCACCAGCCTGCTCAACGCCGGCGTCCCGCTGCATGTCGTCCAGCGGTATATGGGGCATCTGACCCCGGCCATGACGATGGAGTACGCCGAAACCCTGGCCGAGACGCACGAGCGGGAGTTCCTGCGCTACCGGAAGATCACCACCGACGGCCGTGACCTGAAGGTCGATCCGCGGGATCTCTACGACATGCTGGAGCTGGATAAGCGCACCGACCGGATCCTGCCCAACGGGTGGTGCCTGCTGCCGCCCCGGCAGGTCTGTGAGAAAGGCAACGCCTGCCTGACGTGCGAGAAGTTCACCACCGACGCGACCTTCCTCCCCGAGCTGAAGACCCAGCAGCTGCGCGCCGGCCAGCTCATCGGCGAGCGCCGCGCCGCCTTCAAGACCCGGACCGGCCAGGACATGAGCCCCCAGAACGTGTGGCTGGCCGGACGCCTGCAGGAACAGGACGCGCTCGGCCGGATCATCGGCACCATCGAGCAGACCCGGCTCGCCGATGGCAGCGTCCAGGCCGTCCGAGGCGCCGGAGTCGCCGCACGCACCGACGCCATCACCGCCGGCCAGGACGGGGGAAACGCTGATGCGCGGTAACTCCGGCAACCTCCGCAGGGCCGCCGCTGCCAAGAGCGCCGCCGCCAAGACCCGCGCAGAACAAGGCCTGCGCGAGATGGTCCGGCGGGGAGACCCGGTCACCTTCCGGGGTCTGGCCCAGACCGCGGGCGTCTCGCTGGACTTCCTCTACCGCACCACCGAGATCCGCCAGCGGGTGGAACGGCTACGGTCTCAGCAGCAGACCACCACGACCATCCGGCCGGAACGGACTGATCCCGACCAGCCCAGCAGCGTGGTACGGACCCTCACTGCCCAGATCACCGAGCTGAAACGCCGTCACCGTGACGAGGTCCAGGCACTGAAGACCGCTCTGGAGGCCGCTCACGGCGAGAATCTCGAGCTCCGGCGCCGTCTGGGCCACCGGGCACCCGGACCGGGCCGGGTGGAAGGCTGACGATCGTGGAGCTGCTGATCGCCGCGAACCCCGACCCGGACTCCAAGCTGCCCTACCTGCTGCGTCTCCCGCTCGCCGGGGGAATGGTGTTCCGCACCTCAGGCACCTGGCCGCGCGTCAAGGCGCTTTACTGCTACCCCGTCTCGGCCGAGGAGTGGCCCGGCGAGGCAGCCATCGTCGAGCGGGTCGCGCTGCGCTCCTGCGTCCGGCGGGGTGCCGCGATCGACCTGGTGCTGGACCGGGGCCGGGAGAACCGCTCGCAGATCGTGTTCACCCAGGCCCGGGGCCGGGACGCCGTCTTCTGGCAGTCTCCGCGCACCCGCAAGCAGGCCCGCCCCAACGTGCGCACCCCCACCGCCCGGGCCGCTGGAATCCCCGACCTGGAGATCATGGTCGACTCCCACGAACAGTACGCCTACCACTTCAACGGCCAGCAGGTCACCACCGTCAAACGCGCTCTGCCCTGTGGCGACTACGGCATCACCGCGGAAGGGAGGCTGATCGCCTCCGTCGAACGCAAGTCCCTGACCGATCTGGTGGCCAGCCTCACCGGCGGCAAGCTCCGCTACGCCCTGGCCGCACTCGCCGCCCTGCCACGGGCCGCCGTAGTAGTCGAAGACCGCTACTCGGCCATCTTCAAACTCAACCGCGTCCACCCCGCCATCGTCGCCGACGGACTTGCCGAACTGCAGGTCCGCTGGCCCAACGTCCCGATCATCTTCTGCGAAACCCGCCAACTCGCCGAGGAATGGACATACCGGTTCCTGGCCGCCGCCCGCACCTGGGCCGAGACCGAGGACGCCGCCATTCAGCGCATCGCACCCACCTCGGAGACAACCGGCATCGCTGATGCCCCGGCCGCGCCTGAACCCTCTACCGCCGAGGTCCGCGCCTGGGCGCGTGCCACTGGCCTCCCCGTTCCCGACCGGGGCAAGCTCCGGCCCGAGGTCTGGGACGCATGGCGCACTGCACGCGGCCGGTAGCCTGACTCTCTCGTTCTTTCGCAGACGCGACCGCAAGCGAACTACCAGCAAAGACAGCAAGATCAACATTTTCTGCCCAAGATACGACCTGGAACACCTTCTACATGAACGCCGCGCTCGAGCAGCTGCGGGCCGAGGGCTACCCGGTCCGCGACGAGGACCTCGCACGATTGTCCCCCCTCGGACACGCCCACCTCAATGTCCTGGGCCGCTACACCTTCACCACTTCTGCGCCGACCGCCGGCCTGCGACCGCTACGCGACCCAGACTCCGCCGGCGACACCGGCCAGGCATAACCGGCCGGCACGCGCCCCCGCGGGCGCGCGCCGACGGTTGCCTTATCCAGATGCCCGTACACCGTCGACCGTGGCACCTTGAAAATCGCCGCGATCTGGGCCACGGTCTTCTCACCGCCGTCGTACAGCTGCTGGGCCAAGACGGCCTGGTCTGGTGTCAGTTTCGGGCGCCGCCCGCCGGCGCGGCCGCGGGCGCGGGCGGCGGCCAGGCCATCACGTGTGTTAGCCACGATCAGCTCCCGCTGCAACTCGGCCAGCACCGACAGCATGCCGAACATGGCGCGGCCCTCGACGGTGGTGGTGTCGATGCCCTGCTCGGTGACCTTCAGGCCGATGCCGCGGCCGCGGAGCTCGGCGCCAAGGGTGATCAGGTGCAGCACCGAGCGGGACAGCCGGTCCAGGCGGGTAATGACCAGCGTGTCGCCCTCACGCAACAGCTGCAGCACGAGGTCGAGCTGGGGCCGCGACGCCTTCGCCCCGGAGGCGGTATCGATGTGAATGTCGCGTTCGGCGACACCGGCCCGGGCCAGCGCATCGGCCTGGTGGGCGGGATTCTGCTCGGCGGTAGACACACGGGCGTACCCGATCAGCATGCCGACGACGATAACGCGGACCGCTGACGTTTCCCGCCGTTGATTCCCGGCACGGGTTGCCGGCACTGCTGGCCTGGAGCGACATGACCGCTCGCTTAATTGTCGGCAAACGAGCGTCTACCGACACACAGGCGGTGGTTCGCGTCGGCCACTATCAGGCCAGCCGCCCTTAACGCCAACCGCTGTACTGATCCTCCCCGGCCCCGTCTCCCATCGGGGCGTCCGGTTCGCGCTCGGCGGGTCGGTGTACGACTGGAACGACCCGTTCGCCCGGATGTTCCTGCAGATCCTCGCCGTCATCGCCGAGTTCGAGGCCAACCTGATCCGCCAGCGCACCCGCGAGGGCATGGCCATCGCCCGCCAGAACGGCAAGCTGCGCGGCAAGCAGCCCCGGCTCAAGCCCGCCCAGGACCGCGAGATCCGCCGCATGCACGACAGCGGCGACTACAACGTCGCCGGGATCGCCGCCCTGTTCAGCGTCAGCAGGCCCACCGTGTACCGGTCCCTGGACCGCACGGCTGCTTCCCCCGCTTCCCGCCGGCACCCGGCCCGTGCCTGATGTCACCAGGTACGACCAGCTGCTCACCCGCAACCCCGGACAACAGTGACGGCCCGGGACCGAGTGCCCGCCGACCCTGGCAGCCGCTACATTCCGTATACGCCTGATAATGGAACGTGGCTTGATGCGGCAGAGGATCAGCCCTGGCTCGGCTTCCCCGGCCCGCGGCGCCGGGATGGACGCCCGAGATGACGCCGGGCATGGCGCTGGAGGACATGTGGATCTGAAGCTGGGTCACCACGCCCAGGACGGCATCGAGGTCATCGACGTGCAGGGCGAGATCGATATGTATACCGCGCCGCGGCTGCGGGAGCTGGTCATCAACCTGGTCAGCAAGGGCAGCTACCAGCTCGTCGTCAACTTGGACAAGGTCGGGTTCCTCGACTCTGCCGGCCTCGGGGTACTGGTCGGGGGCCTGAAGCGGGTGCGGGCCCACGACGGCTCGCTGGACCTGGTCTGCACGCAGCAGCGAATCCTGAAGATCTTGAAGATCACCGGACTGACGCAGATCTTCGGCATCTACCAGACGGTGGACCAGGCCATCGCGGCCACGAAGGGCCGCCGGTAAGGAACGCGTCGCCCGGGCCAACGTCGGCGACCAGCACGCCACTGAGCTAGCTCTATGGTCTGGGGCCATCAGGAAGCCCGGCCCACGGGGGCAGGACCGGGCTCCGGTACCCGGCTCCTGGAGCGGGGGAGGGAACCGGGCTTTTGATTGGCGTTACCGGCCTTGCGCGAACGTAAACATCCATACTGCGGGCGACCGGAATACGCCCGCGGCGTCCGACTGTCCCTCGGCGGGAGCATCTACGACCCCGCCGACCCCATGTCCAAGGTGTTCTTCAACATGCTGGCCGTGTTCGCCGAGTTCTCTGTTATCTCGACACGCCGGGATGGCCACCTCCCCGAGGTGAGGGCTGCGGCCTGATGTAGTGAGCACCGGCGAGGGAGGCCGGTGTGCGGGTGCGGACCCGCGAGGGCATGGCCGTCGCCCGTGCGAAGGGCAAACTGCGCGGCAAGCAGCCCAAGCTGTCCGCCAGGCAGCAGCGCGAGCTGGCGCGGATGGCCGCCACCGGCGACTACACGATCGCCGGCCTCGCCGAGCTGTTCACCGTCTCCCGCGCGACCGTGTACCGGACCCTCCAGCGAGCCCCGGCTGCAGAGGGGGCCGGGTAACCAGCCCGAGCCGCTACCTTGCACTCCGGGAACACCGCACCGAACAGCCGGCCCGGCCTCCGGCCGATCACCGTTACCTGGCCGTGATCCTGAACGTTGTTTTTGCGCTGGATGGTGCCGTGAGCCCCACCCGGTACCGCAGCGCCGGCATCTGGATGACCGGGCCGCCGGGCCGCCGCACCAGCGACGGCGGCTGGCTGTAGCCGGAGTCCTTGTACTCGCCGAGCAGCTCCACCCCGTTGGCCAGCCGGGGCACCTCGACGGGCCTGGGCGCACCCGCCGGAGGCAGGAGGGTGCCGGGCGCCCGGCAGTCACGTGCCCTGCGACTGCGGTGCCGGGCCTGCTCCTCCTCGTATGCATGCTCGCTACCCGGTGCCGGAAGTAGCCGGGGGCCGCCCTGCGGTCGGGGCGGCCCCCCTCACCTGCCGTGCAACCCCCTCCGGTACTGCACGGCAGGCCAGCTGTGCGAGCCGGACAGGCGCTCTTCGGGGCGATCGCCTCCCCGGTTGGGCAGCCCGGGGGTTACCCGGCCCGGCGCCCCTGTGGCGCCGGGGCACGGACCTGGTGTACGCTATTTGGCGAACGTACTGTACGATCACCACCGTACAGTACCCGTCCTGAGCCGGTCAATGCCGTCCAGTCCCGGCTATTCCCGGGAAATCACGGCAAGGCTCCTGAGCGGAAGGAGGGCTAGGTTGGCGGCCATGACCTCGCAGGCGACCGGGGGCAAGCAGGACTCTCCCGCGGAGCAGCCGCCCCCCGCCGCGGCGCCGGAGCCAGCGCTGAACCCGCTTCAGCGGCTGATCCAGCAGCGGATGCGCGAGCAGGGCTGGTCCTACGGCGAGGTGGCCCGGCGCGGCGGGCTGCCCCGGTCCACCCTCTACACCCTCACCCAGACGCGGAACCTGACCCGGCCGCCCCGCCCGGTCACGATCGACGCGCTTGCCAGGGGACTGGACGTGCCGGTCTCCGCGGTCCGCGCCGCCGCCGCGGAGTCCACCGGGCTGCACTACTACGACGAGGTCCCCGCCGGCCAGGACGGCCCGGGCGACCGGGACCGGGAGCTCCTGATCGCCAGCATCGACGAGCTGACGCCCCAGGACCGGCGGCACGTGGCCGCGCTGGTCGAATCGCTGCGGAAGAAGACCTCGCCGCCCCCGGGCGAGCGTTAGCGCCAGCCCCGGGGCAGGCCGGGAGCGTCCGCCCCGGGCCTGCCCCGCGGGGCACCTCTGCTCCGCCTGCGCCGGCTACCCCATCGGCAGCCCGGCCGGCACCCCGAGCTGGTCGGCCAGCTCCTGGTAGGGATCCTCCGGCAGGACCAGGCGGGCGGCCCGCAAGATCGCCTCCGGATCCTGACCGGGAGGCCGCAGCACGTACACCGTGCCGTCGCCCTCGCTGTGGGTCACGATGAGCCGGTCGTAGTCGGCCAGGATGATCGGCCAGCTGGCAGGCACCCCCAGCCGCCCGGCCAGCTCCTGGTAGGGACCCTCCGGCAGGACCAGGCGGGCGGCCCGCAAGATCGCCTCCGGGTCCTCACCGGGAGGCCGCAGTACGTACACCGTGGCGTCATCCTTGCTGTAGGTCACGACGAGCCGGTCATAGTCAGCCAGGACGATCCCGGTCTTCGGCGCGGCGCACCCCGCGGAGCCCGGTCCCTGGCCGGGGACCCGGGGCGGCGGCACCAGCGCCGGCTCCCGGGCGGGCCCGGGCGGGGCTGCCGCCCGGGTGGCGGCCCGCCGCCGGCGGCGGATCACCAGCACCGGCTCGGCCAGGAACGCGGTCCCGATGACCAGCCCGGCGGCCAGCAGCATGGTCATCAGCCACGGCGGCATGCCGGCCGCCGCCGCCGCTCCGGTCCTGCCCGGCAGGGCAGGGTGCCCGCTGCCCGGCGGCGCGGACGGCGGCGCCGGGTACCGGCGGCGGCCCGGGCCCGGCGCAGCCGCCCGCGGCGCCGCCGGGCGCGGGATCGCCAGCACGGTCCCCGGGCGGATCACGCCCGGGTCAGGGCCGATGACCCGCCGGTTAGCGGCGTACAAGGCAGGCCAGCCGCCGTGCACCGCCAGCGCCGCCGCGATCGCAGCCAGGGTGTCCCCGGCCATCACCGTGTAACGGGCCAGCGATACCCGCCCCGGCACCATCAGCACGGCGCCGGCCCGGATGACATCCGGGTCAGGGCCGATGCCCCGCCGGTTAGCCGCGTACAGAGCCGGCCAGCCGCCGCGCACCGCCAGCCGCGCGGCGATGCCGGACAGGGTGTCACCGGGCTGCACGACATACCCCGCAGCGGGGCGCGGCGCCGTCACGAACACGGCGGCAACGCTCACCGCGCCGGCACCGGTGACCTCAGTAGTACTACTCGCAATGCGGATGTTCGCCTGGGCCGCGCGGGCAGGCTGGCTCACGCCAGCCGCCACCACGATCATCATCAAGATGCTGCCCCAGACGAGCACGACGCACGCGGACTTCATCCACATACACACAGTGCTGTCACTTTCCTTCCAAGGGGATCAGCGCCGGGCGCTGGTGGCCCGGACGCCGAAGGCACGGACCGATCGGGAAGGAAAGGACTTAAGCGGGCGGCACCTCCGGCAGGCAGGAGCGCCAGATGACCTTGGCGGCGGCGCGACGCGCCAGCCGCAGCAAGATCAGGGTGTGCCGTTCGGTCAGGGCAGCCCCCAAGCCACAGGGCACCCCGCCGCCGCTGACCCCGCCGATGCCACTGCCAGAGCCGCCGGCGCCGCCGGGGCCGTTCGCGCCGCCGGGCCCGCCCGGCAGCTGGGGAAGCACCGGCTCCGGTGCCGGCATCGGCGCACCGCCGCCACCAGCCCCCGCCGGCGAGCTCGGCAGCCAAGCCCCGCCCGCGCCGCCACCCGGCGCCGCCGCAACGGCTCGATCTGCCATCGCGCCTGCGGCATAAACAGACCCGCCCACACCGTGCACACCAGCACCGGAGACCGGAGACAACAGAGCCGGAGCCGGGACGCCGACGGCAGTAGACACCGCGCCGCCGACCGGGCCGGTGACCGTGCTCGTGACCGGGCCCACCACGCCGGGGACCGGGCCGACCACGCTGCCGACCGCGCTGCCGACCGGGCCGGTGACCGGGCTCGTGACCGGGCCGACCACGCCGGGGACCGTGCTCGCCGACCGGGCCGGTGACCGGGCCGACCACGCTGCCGACCGTGCTCGTGACCGGGCCGACCACGCTGCCGACCACGCTGCCGACCGGGCCGGTGACCGGGCTGCCGACCGGGCCGGGGACCGTGCTCGTGACCGGGCCGACCACGCTGGGGACCGTGCTCGTGACCGGGCCGACCACGCTGCCGACCGTGCTCGTGACCGGGCCGACCACGCTGCCGACCGTGCTCGTGACCGGGCCTGACCGCGCTGCCGACCGCGCCGGTGACCGGGCCCACCACGCTGCCGACCGGGCCGGTGACCGGGCCGGTGGCCGGGCCGACCACGCTGCCGACCGGGCCGGTGACCGCGCTGGTGACCGCGCTGGTGACCGCGCTGGTGACCGGGCCGACCGGGCCGGTGACCGGGCCCACCGTGCTCGTGACCGGGCCGGTGACCGTGCTCGTGACCGGGCCCACCGCGCTGCCGACCGGGCCGGTGACCGGGCCGACCAGGCTGCCGACCGCGCTGCCGACCGCGCCGGTGACCGCGCTCGTGACCGGGCCGACCACGCTGCCGACCGCGCCGGTGACCGGGCCCACCGCGCTGCCGACCGGGCCCACCGCGCTGCCGACCGGGCCGGTGACCGGGCCCACAGGCTGCCGACCGGGCCGACCAGGCTGCCGACCGCGCTGCCGACCGGGCCGTGACCGGGCTGCCGACCGGGCCGGTGACCGGGCCGACCGCGCTGCTGACCGGGCCGGTGACCGCGCTGCCGACCGGTGACCGGGCCGACCACGCTGCCGACCGGGCCGGTGACCGTGCTCGTGACCGGGCCGACCGCGCCGGTGACCGCGCTCGTGACCGGGCCGGTGGGACCACGCTGCCGACCGGGCCGGTGACCGCGCTGCCGACCGGGCCGCTGACCGCGCTGCCGACCGCGCCGGTGACCGGGCTCGTGACCGGGCCGACCACGCTGCCGACCGGGCCGGTGACCGGGCTCGTGACCGGGCCCACCACGCCGGGGACCGTGCTCGTGACCGGGCCGACCACGCTGCCGACCGCGCCGGTGACCGGGCCCACCGCGCTGCCGACCGGGCCCACCGCGCTGCCGACCGGGCCGGTGACCGCGCTGGTGACCGGGCCCACCAGGCTGCCGACCGGGCCGACCAGGCTGCCGACCGCGCCGGTGACCGGGTCCACCGCGCTCGTGACCGGGCCGGTGGCCGGGCCGACCACGCTGCCGACCGGGCCGGTGACCGTGCTCGTGACCGGGCCCACCGCGCTGCCGACCGGGCCCCGCGCTGCCGACCGGGCCGGTGACCGGGCTCGTGACCGGGCTGGCGACCGGGCCGGTGACCGTGCTCGTGACCGGGCCGACCACGCTGCCGACCGCGCCGGTGACCGGGTCCACCGCGCTGCCGACCGGGCCGGTGACCGGGCTCGTGACCGGGCCGACCACGCTGCCGACCGGGCCGGTGACCGTGCTCGTGACCGGGCCGACCACGCTGCCGACCGCGCTGCCGACCGGGCCGACCGCGCTGCCGACCGGGCCGGTGACCGTGCTCGTGACCGGGCCCACCACGCTGCCGACCGGGCCGGTGACCGGGCTCGTGACCGGGCCCACCACGCCGGGGACCGTGCTCGTGACCGGGCCGACCACGCTGCCGACCGCGCCGGTGAACCGCGCTGCGCGACCGGGCCGACCGCGCTGCCGACCGGGCCGGTGACCGTGCTGGTGACCGGGCCCACCAGGCTGCCGACCGGGCCGGTGACCGGGCCGACCACGCTGCCGACCGGGCCGGTGACCGTGCTCGTGACCGGGCCGACCACGCTGCCGACCGGGCCGGTGACCGGGCCCACCGTGCTCGTGACCGGGCCGGTGACCGTGCTCGTGACCGGGCCCACCACGCTGCCGACCGGGCCGGTGACCGTGCTGCCGACCGCGCTGCCGACCGCGCTGCCGACCGGGCTGCCGACCGCGCTGTCGACCGAGCGGTAACCGTGCTGGTGACCGGGCCCACCGCGCTCGTGACCGCGCCGGTGACCGGGCCGACCACGCTGCCGACCGGGCCGGTGACCGGGTCCACCACGCCGGTAAGCGGGCCGACCGCGCTGCCGACCGGGCCGGTGACCGGGCCGACCACGCTGCCGACCGCGCTGCCGACCGGGGGCGCTGTCAACCGAGCGGGTAGCCGTGCTGGTGACCACCGCGCTCGTGACCGCGCCGGTGACCGGGTCCACCGCGCTGCCGACCGCGCCGGTGACTAGGCCCTCCGCCGCGCCGGTGACCGGGGCCGCCGCCGACACGGTCGAGGTGGCAGCCAAGGTGACCGGGGCCGCCGCCGAGGTGACCGCCGGCACGGCCGGGGCCGGAGCCGGAACGGAGGTAGCAGCCGGCGCCGGAGCGGAGCTGGCAGGCGCCGGGGCCGGAGCGGACGAGGCCGGAGCCGGGGTAACCGGGGCCGTGGCGGACGTGACCGGGGCCACCGCCGAGGTAGCCGCCGAGGTGACCGGGGCCGCCGCCGAGGTGACCGCCGGCACGGCCGGGGCCGGCGCCGGAACGGAGGTAGCAGTCGGCGCCGGGGCGGAGGTGGCAGCCGACGGCGCGCGAGGTGCCGGGGGCCGGAGCGGCCGCCGAGGTGACCGCCGGCACGGCCGGGGCCGGAGCCGGAACGGAGGTAGCAGGCGCCGGGGCCGGGTCGGCAGCCGGGGTGACCGGGGCCGTGGCGGACGGGACCGGGGCCGTGGCGGACGTGACCGGGGCCGCCGCCGAGGTGACCGCCGGCACGGCCGGGGCCGGAGCCGGAACGGAGGTAGAGCCGGGGCCGGGGCCGGAGCGGCCGCCGAGGTGGCGGCCGGCACGGCCGGAGCCGGAGCCGGAGCGGAGCTGGCAGGCGCCGGGGCCGGGTCGGCAGCCGGGGTGACCGGGGCCGTGGCGGACGTGACCGGGGCCGCCGCCGAGGTGACCGCCGGCACGGCCGGAGCCGGAGCCGAGATAGCCGGCGCCGGAACGGAGGTAGCAGGCGCCGGGGCCGGAGCGGACGAGGCCGGAGCCGGGGCCGGGGCCGGAGCGGCCGCCGAGGTGACCGCCGGCACGGCCGGAGCCGGGGCCGGGGCCGGAGCGGCCGCCGAGGTGGCGGCCGGCACGGCCGGAGCCGGAGCCGGAGCGGAGCTGGCAGGCGCCGGGGCCGGGTCGGCAGCCGGGGTGACCGGGGCCGTGGCGGACGGGACCGGGGCCGCCGCCGAGGTGACCGCCGGCACGGCCGGAGCCGGAGCCGGAACGGAGGTAGCAGCCGGGGCCGGAGCGGAGGTAGCAGCCGGGGCCGGAGCGGAGGAGAGCCGGGGCCGGAGCGGAGGTAGGACCGGGGCCGGAGCGGAACCGGGGCCGGGGCCGGAGCGGCCGCCGAGGTGACCGCCGGCACGGCCGGAGCCGGGGCCGGAGCGGCCGCCGAGGTGGTGGCCGACAGGACTGGCGCACCCGCCGAGGTAACCGGGGCCGCCGCCGAGGTGACCGGGGCCGCCGCCGAGGTGACCGGGGCCGCCGCCGAGGTGACCGCCGGCACGGCCGGAGCCGGGGGCGGGGCCGGGGCGGAGGTAGCAGCCGGGGCCGGGGCCGGAGCGGCCGCCGGGCTAACCGGGGCCGTGGTGGAGGTGACCGGGGCCGCCGCCGAGGTGACCGCCGATGCGGCCGAGCCGGTGCCGGAGCTGGTGGCCGGCGCGGAGCTGGTGCCGGCGCTGGTGGTGAGCGAGGTTGCTGCGTGCGCCTGCCGGGAGAACACCAGCAGGACGGCCAGGATCCCGGCAGCCACGATCGCGACTTGCACCGCTCGGCGAGCGATGTGTCGCATGATCGGCTGCGGCATGAGCAGCTCCCCACCACCGGGACAGGCTGAACCCGGGCTCGAAGTGCCCCTCATTAGCGACCCGAAACACGCGAGCGGACCCTTATTTCGCCGAGGTCACCCGGAACCGGACATTTGCAGTCCGCCCACGAATGCACATACTGTTCGGTCACCACCGTACAGTACCGGCCTGGGCCCGGGCAAGGCTGCGGATCGCGGCTGAGTTCTTCGCAAAGCTGGCCGACCCGGGAGGCAATTGATCCTCGATAATTGAGATTATCGAGGATCATCCGGACAGGATCCGGCTATGAGCAGCAGCAGCCAGCTCCCAGGACCCGCACTGGTCGCCGCGGCCGCTGACGCCGATCCGGTGACCGGGTGGCCGGGCGCACCCCGCCCTTCAGGGCGGGGTTCCCGGGGTTCCCTCCGGCCCGCCCCCTCCTCTTCTGACCCCGAGGCGCCGCATGAGCGGCACGGCAGGAATCCCCGTCATGCACGGCGGGGAGGACGTCAGCCTCCTGGTAACCGCCTGGCTTTCTGCCAGGCGGTCTCAGAACACCCGGGCCCGCTACGCCCGTGACATCGGCATCACCCCGCAGCGGCGGCCCGGCCGCGCACCGTCGTGGCTCACCTGGTGCCAGGAGCAAGGAGTGCACCCGGTCACCGGCGTCACCGTGCTGCACGTGGCCCGGTACGCCCGGCAGCTGGAGACCGCCGGGCTGTCCCCGGCCAGCGCGGCCCGCAAGCTCGCCGCCATCTCGAGCTGGTACGCCTGGCTGGCCCGGCGCGGGCACATCGGCGCCAGCCCCGCCGCCGGCATCGCCCGGCCCGGCCCCGGCCCGCGCACCCCGCCTGCCCCGGCCCTCACCCCCGGCCAGGTCCCCGCGCTCATCCGCGCCGCCGACACCGCGCCCGGCCCGCAGCGCGCCCGCACCGCGGCGCTGACCGCCGTCCTGCTGCTCTCCCGCGCCCGCCTCAGCGAGGTGACCAGCGCCGACATCGCCGGCCTCGGCACCAGCGGCGGCCGCCGGGTGCTCTGGGTCACCCGCGGCAGCGGCCGGCGCCTGGCCCTGCCGCTGCCCGGCCCGGCCGCCGCCCGGATCGACGCCTACCTCGCCGCCCGGGACGCCCCGGCCGGCATCCCGGCGCTGTTCGCCACGCGGACCGGCGGGCGGCTGTTCCCCGCCGACGTGCGGCGGACCTTGCACCGCCTCGCCATCCGGGCGGGGCTGCCCGCCGACCAGGCCCGGCGCCTGGGACCGCGCATGATCGGGCGCTCCGCCGCCAGTCCCCGCGGCAGCACCGGGCACCCCAGCCCGGGCGCCACTCGGCGATACGGCCAGACCCGGCACATCCCAGCCAGCCACGGGCACCCGGCCAGGCCCCAGCCGCAGGGGCCGCCCCCTCGGCCTGTCGAGAATCGTTCGTCGGCGACATGATCACCGGCGGAGCCCCGGGCCGGGCAGGCACTGCCCCGTGATGGTCATAAGGGCGTTTGCGGGTCCGGCGTGTCCGGCAGCCGGGCCAGGGCCATTTCTTCTACAGTCCCAGGTGTGACCGAGCCCGCTGCCATCGGCCCGCACGACGCGCCCCGGCACGCCGGGCAGGTGGTCCGCCGCGTGCTGCTCCGCCGGAACATCGTCATCGACCCCGAGACCGCGCAGCTCGTCGCGGCCGCCGTCCAGGCTGCGCTCCAGGCCGGTGCGCCGTCCCGGCCGCCGCGCCGGGGCCCGCGTGGTCCCGCCGCCGGCTGCGAGCCGCCGTCCTGATGAGGGCTCATGCCCGGGCCGGTGAGGCGAGGCGCCCTGGCCTGCTACTGCATATCGGCCCCTATGTCCTCGCGGGTGAGCAGTTGCCCACGTGGAAATGGGACAGCGCCTAGCGCGGTCCGCTGCGGCAACTTCAGCGAGCCGTAAACCGGGCCGCGGGCGGTCCGCCAGCGGCCACGCTCGCGGACCGCGAGAGCGCGCTTCCGCCATCCCGGGCGAGGCGCGCTCGCCGCCTCCGGAGCCCCCGGGGCGAACCCACGTCGCGCGGGCGCCATGAGCAGTCAGCGGTTAGTGTCGTCACGCCAGTCGAACCAGCTCGCGGGCCTGCCGACGATCTGGTGCCCGTAACCGGCCATCCACAGTTTCAGCCCGGCGTGACGCGGGTTCTCCTCCGGGGTCGGCCATGCGCGGGACCAGTGCGGGCCCCCGTCAGCGCCGAGGCGGACCAGGTCCAGGGTCTCCATGCCCTCGCCGGACTTAGGCGCGGGGTGGTGCTCGAGCAGCACGAGGGAGGGCCCGTATCTGCGAGCCAGGCCGGCCCAGATCCGCCCGGCAGATTCAGTGACGGAGGTGATGCCGCCAGTCTCAGTGACAACAGCCAGGTAACCCGGAGAAGCAGCCGCAGCGGCCCAGGCACGCAAGTGCCCGGCCCCTTCCCGCACCAGGCCCCACGCCGGGTACTGCCAGAACGGGTCATCAACGAGCAGCTCGCCCAGCGGCGGAAGGTCATCCGCGGAGGCGGGCGTCAGTCCTTCCACCGGTGATGGTGGTACCCGGCCGCCAGCATGGTACATCTAGCCCCGTCAGATGAGGCGCGCGAGAGAAGCGACGTAGTTTTCCCGGCATTGTTCCCCGGCACTGTGACCTGCATGGCGCCATGCGGCGCCGCGCTGCGCTGTCGTGTCGGGTAACGGCCGTTTCCCCGGCGCCGGGACGCCCGGCGGCCCGGCCAGGCCATCGCTGGCGCCAGCGGCTGTACGGGACCGAACCCGTGGTCCCCGTCGGCGGGCGGTCAGTCCTCCCAGATGTCGCCGGTGAGCGTGATCGTCGCGAACCCGTGCCGGGTGCGTTCCCGCTTAGCCGTGCCGGTGATCGTGGTCATCCGGCTGTCCTTGTGATATTCCTCGCCCAGCCTGATGCCGAGCGCCGCGGCCCACGCGGCGAGCGCGGCCCGGCGGGCCGCGCCCGGCTGGGCGTAGCACCGGCCTGTGACCCGGGCGCCGGTGTGGCTGATGGTCCACTCCAGCACGGGCAGGCCCTCGCGGGCGCCGCGCTCCAGCAGGTCGGTGAGCACGCGGGCGGCCCGCAGCTGCCAGGCCATCTGCTCGCGGAACCCTGACGTGGCGCTCTCGCCGCCGGCATGCGTCATGGCCTGCTAAGTCCTGGCCCTGGCGCAGCTGCTCGATGACCGCGCTGGCCACTGCCTCGCTGGCCGTCGTGGCGTGGATCATCGCGCGGATCGCCTTCGCCAGCGGCAGCCGCGGGAAGTCCGGGTTGACCGCGATCGCGGCGCCGCCCACCCAGCGGTTCAGCTCCGTGTACGTGGCCGGGTCCAGGTCGACGGTGACCCGCACCGGCTTGGTCCGGATCGCCGTCCGGCCCGGTTCGCTGGCCGGGTTCTTGCGTGCCGTCATCGCGCCGCCTCTGTGGCCAGCCCGGCCTCCATGTCAGTCATCGGGTGCTCCCTCGCACGCGGCCATGATGGCCTGCGCATGGAAGCATACTGCGGCTACTGCGGATACGGAACTACTGCGCGCCTGCCGCTGCCAGGACCCGGGCATCGGGCCGACGCCAGCGGCCTGGTTCGTAGCCGGACAGCGTCGCGCGGGCAAGTGCGGTGATGAACGCGGGCGTGGATAGGCCGCTGGTGAACAGGGCCCGCTGGCGGTCGGCTCCGGTCCCCCGGTCATCGAGCCGGCCCAGCAGTCCGGTGACCGTCTCGGTGTCACCGTGGTCGCTGAGCGCGGGACGGACATGATCCAGGAGGCGGGCGCGGAGCGCCGCCGCATCGGCGGGCTGCCCGGTGACCGGGTCGGCTCCTGCCCCGGTGAGCCCGTGCCGGGCCGCGGCGGCCAGCGCCGCGGCGACCTGCCGGGCCGGCGGCGCTGCCACCGGCACCCCGCGGCGGATCTCGGCCAAGGCGGTGGCGACCAGGGCGCGGGTCAGCCCGGCCAGCAGCACTGCGGTGCCGGCGTCGAGGCAGACGGCGGCGGCGTCCGGCCACGCCTCCGGCGGGGTCGCGGTTGGCCAGCGGGACCAGATCACATGCCGCCAGCTGGCCCACCGGTATCGCGCCCGCCGGCGATCGGGGAGTTGGCGGCGATGGCGAGCCAGGGCCGCAGCAGGGCCAGCACCTGCACGCCTAGGTCCCGGGACGGGACCCCGACGTGCACATGGCAGGCGCAGGTGCCGGCCTGGGCCACCACCGGGCCGTACCGGCGGGCCAGCTCCCGGTACCGGGGCTGGGGTGTCACGGCGGCCAGCCCGGGCGTGCGGTACGGCGCGACCCCGGCGGCCACCAGGCGGCAGCCCAGCTGTGCCGCGGCGTCCGCGGCCAGCCGCCGGAGCCGGGTCAGCTCGCGGCCGGCCTCGTCCAGGCTGGTGCACACCGTGGTCGCGGTCTCCACCTGGAACCGCATCAGCTCTTGCTGGACCCCGGGCTCCCCGCCGAGCATCCGCACCAGCTCGGGGCCGGCCGGCTGTCCGGCGTCATTCTGGATGGGCATGACGGCGACGCTTTGGCTGGGCATGTCCAGTGACGGGAAAGGCCCCGGCGGCGGGTTCGGCGGGGCCTTGTGGTGCCCGGGTTGTCGTGGTGGCGGCCAGGTTGTCGCGGTCAGCCGTTCGCGCGGGTGATGGCCGTGGTGACCAGGGCGATGTTGGTGTGGTCGAGGGAGCCCAGCACGCGGGCGAGGTGGACGGGGATGGCGGGGTGGCCGGGGCTGGCGGCGATGCGCAGGATGCCGGCCTCGGAGCCGGTGCAGCTGAGCCGGCGGCCGTCGAGGGCGGTGACGGCGGATTCCCAGTCGATCCAGGCGTAGGGATGGCCGTCGTGGCGGGTGCCGGCGTGGATGTGGCTGGTGATGAAGCGGCCCTCGGCCCACAATGGAACCGTTTTGGGCGTTAGCAGCCCGCGCGCTGTCGCGTTACCGCCCGGGATGGTTCGAATGTGGGTCGATCGAGGGCGCATGGACTTGTAACGGTTTGGTCGCTCTGGGTGGGGCGTCCGTGGTCGCCCCGTTACCGTGCGCCTTATGCCGGTTGAGTTCCTGACGGATGATGAGGCGGCGGTCTACGGCCGGTACGCGGGGAGCCCGTCCCAGGCGGACCTGGAGCGGGTGTTCTTCCTCGATGACGAGGACATGGACCTCGTTGGCCAGCGGCGCGGTGAGCACATGAAGGTTGGCTTCGCGCTGCAGCTGGTGACTGCCCGCTGGCTGGGGACTTTCCTGGATGACCCGCTGGACGTGCCGGCTCCGGTGCTCGAGTTCGTGGCCGGGCAGCTGGGCGTGGCGGACCCGCTGGTGGTGAATAAGTACGGCGAGCGGGTGAAGACGCTGTCGGACCACCAGGTGGAGATCCGGCGGGCGGAGGGGCTGCGGGACTTCACCGAGGCCCAGGAGGAGCTGGCCGCCTGGGTGGCCGCCCGGTCGTGGACGTCCGGGGACGGGCCGAAGGCGATCTTCCTTGACGCGATCGCGTGGATGCGCGAGCGGAAGATCCTGCTTCCTGGCGTGTCGCGGCTGGCGCGGCTGGTCGCCCGGGTGCGCGATGACACGACGCACCGGCTGTGGGCCGACCTGGAGGGGTTGCTGACCCCGGTCCAGCGGCGCGTGCTCGACCGGCTGCTGGACGTCCCGCAGGGGAAGAGGGTGTCGGACCTGGAGCGATGGCGCAAGGGGCCGCCGCCACGCGGCAGCGGCCCGGCGATCATCGCGGCCCTGGACCAGGTGGCGGAGATCCAGTCGCTCGGGCTAGCCAGTCTGGGCGCCGAGCCGGCGGTGCCGCCGCGCCGGCTGGGCGAGCTGGCCCGGTACGGGATGACCGCGGACGCCTGGCTGATCCGCCGGCACCCCGACGACCGGCGGCTCGCGACGCTGCTCGCCACGGCCCGGCACCTGGAGGCCAAGTCGGTCGATGACGCCCTGGAGCTGCTGGACCTGCTGATGTCGGCCGAGCTGCTGAACAGGGCACAGCGGGAGGCGGACAAGGACAAGGCCCGCCAGCACCCCCGGCTCGCCAGGGCGTCAGCCCGCCTTGCTGTCGCGGTGGAGGCCCTGTTCGACTCCGACGGCTGGGGCGGCCCGGACGAGGAGCCGCGGGTGTCGCAGGTGTGGGAGGCCATCGAGGCGGTCATCTCGCGCGCGGACCTGCGCGCCGCGCTGGCCGTGGTCAGCGAGACCGTCCCGCCGCCCGGCGCCGAGGACCCGGACGACTGGCGGGCCAGGCTGCTCAGCCGGTACCAGACGGTCATCGGGTTCTTGAAGCTCCTGCCAGCCGTGATCTCGTTCGGCGCGACCGCCGAGGGCGCGCCGGTGATGGCCGCGATGCAGGCGCTGCCCGACGTCCTGGCCTACCGCAGCCGCCTGCCCGCCCCGCTGGTCCCCGGCCGCCTCATCAAGGCCGGCGTGGTGACCGGCCCGTGGCGGCCGCTGGTGCTCGGCCAGCCCGCGCACGAGGGCGGCGCCGTCAGCCGGCACGCCTACGCCTTCTGCGTGCTGGAGCAGTTCTGGCGGGGCCTCAAGCGCCGCGACATCTACGCCGACGCCTCCACCCGGTGGCGCAACCCGCAGGCCCGGCTCCTGGAAGGCGAGGCGTGGACGGCGATCCGCGGCGACGTGCTGACCACCCTCGGCCTGCCCGGCGGCCCGGACGCGCTGCTGGCCGAGCACGCCCGGGCCCTGGACGCCGCCTACCGGGAAGTCGGCGGCCGGCTGGCCGCCAGCACCGAGGTCACCATCGGCGACGACGGGAAGATCCACCTCACCGGCCTCAAGGCCATCGAGGAGCCCCCGTCGCTGGCCGACCTGCGCGCCCGGGCCACCGCCATGCTGCCCCGCGTCGAGCTGCCCGAGGTGATCCTGGAGGTCATGTCCTGGGCGCCGGAGCTCGCGGGGGCCTTCACCGCCGTCTCCGGCGGCCGGTCTCGCCTCGAGGACCTGCCGGTCTCGCTCGCTGCGTGCCTGGCCGCACACTCCATGAACATCGGCTACCGGCCCATCGCCAAGAAAGGCGTCCCGGCGCTGGAGCGCGCCCGGCTGTCGCACGTCTTCCAGAATTACGTCCGGCCCGAGACCCTGGCCGCCGCGAACGCCCCGCTGGTCGCCCGCCAGGCAGGCCTTCTGCTCGCGCAGGCGTGGGGCGGCGGCCTGGTCGCCGCGGTCGACGGGATGCGGTTCGTCGTCCCGGTCCCGGCCGCGTTCGCCCGGCCCAACAGGAAGTACTTCGGGTCCAAGAGGGGCATGACGTGGCTCAATGCCATCAATGACCGCGGGATGGGGCGCGGCGCCAAGGTCGTGTCCGGCACGGTGCGGGACTCCCTGCACATGGTCGACGTGATCTTCGGCTTGGACGGCGGCGAGTTCCCCGAGATCGTCGTCTCAGACACCGGGTCCTACTCCGACGTGGTCTTCGGCCTCCTGGAGCTGCTGGGCATCTCCTACCGGCCCGCGCTGGCCGACCTGCCCGACCAGAAGGGCTGGCGGATCAAGGCCGACGCCGACTACGGTCCGCTGGGCACCTTCGCCCGCGGGAAGATCGACCTGGCCAAGATCCGCCGGAACTGGGAGGACATCCTGCGGGTCGTCGCCTCCATCTACACCGGGACCGTGCGGGCCTACCACGTGGTGACGACGCTGCAGCGCGATGGGCACCCGACCGCGCTCGGCGAGGCGATCGCGATGTACGGGCGGATCTTCAAGTCGCTGCACATCCTCAGCTACATCGACATCGACGAGACCTACCGCCGCGACATCAAGGGCATCCGCAACCTCCAGGAAGGCCGGCACGCCCTCGCGCGGAAGATCTGCCACGGGAAGAAGGGCGAGCTGTATCACCGCTACGAGCGCGGTCTGGAGAACCAGCTCGGCGTCCTCGGCCTGGTGCTGAACTGCGTGACGATCTGGACGACCGTCTACCTGGACGCCGCCGTCCGCCAGCTCAGGGCCCAGGGCTATCCGGTCCTCGATGAGGACATGGCCCGGCTCTCCCCGTTCGTCAGCCGGCACTTGGGCGTCCACGGGACCTATACTTTCGCCCTCCCGGACCTGGCCCCGGGCGCCATCCGCGACCTGCGCAACCCCGATGCCCCTGACGAGGACGACGAGTAAAAGCGCCGATTCGATCGTGCCTGGCCGCGCGTAGACCTCGTCGCCGGCCAGCCGGTTGAATTTGCGGATCTGCTTGTCGAAGACCCGGGCGGGGGCGAGGCGGCGCAGCACGCTGGCTTCAGCAACGGCCTCGAGGCGATGAACCGCCGATCAAGACGAGGTCACCACATCGACCCGATCTACTCGCTTGGGCTACCTCCGAATCGCCCGGCGCCGAGTGCTCGCGCGTACGTCTCACGATTCAACAAAGGGAGCTCGCCAGTGGCGTCCGTGGCGGCGATGTATTCAAGCATCCGCCTCTGAGCTTCCTTCGATTGATCTCTGACCAGGAACTCGGCGTGCTCGAGCTGCAAGCCGTCCTCGAGCGGCAGGGAGCTGCCGAAGTAGATGGATCGCTTGATGGCTCCGAGAGATTTCTTCGAGCGTAGGCTCAGATACTCTGCGCGCTCGATCGACCGTGCGAGGACCTTTTCCTGTGGCACCACTTCGTCGACCGCACCGAGCGAGAGAGCCTCTGCAGGCGTGAACGGCCTGCCTTCGAGAACGGCGACCAACGTCTGCTGAGTACCGATCAGACGAGGCAGTCGCTGAGAGCCGCCGCCACCCGGTGTCAGTGCGAGCAGGACTTCTGTCAGGCCGATGACATGCTCCCCGTCTGCCATGATGCGCAGATCACAGGCAAATGCCAGTTCCGCGCCGACGGCAAGTGCCGAACCGTTGAGTGCCGCAACGAAGATGGTGCCGCTTGCATTCATCTTCAGGAAGGTGGCATGGAAGCTGTCGAGCTGCAGAAGTGTCTTGAGCCGGGTCATCCCCGCGAGCGTTCTGGCAGCCGGCACTCTGTTGATGAGTCTCGCCGTGCGCGCTACGAGCTTGGCGATGCGCGTGTTGATCGGCGGGAATCCAGTGCCACCTTCTTGTAGCCAGCGCACATCAGAATGACTCAAGAAGCGGTCAGGATGCGTACCGGTGAAGACGACCGCGCGGATGTCCGGATCGCGGTCTGCACGATCGACCAACTCTTTCAGCTGCTTGGCGATCTCGGGATCGAACAACGCATGCGGGCCTCCGTCGATACGAGCGACAAGCACCCCGGCGTGGCCCTCGACGGCAATGTGTCCTGCGGGCTGCGAGCTACTTCGCGACGTGTCCATGTGGTCCTCCGGTGAGTTGGCTGTGGTCGACGGTTTCCGGCGCGTTCGATTGCCTTACGTTCGTAATACCATATGCTGAGAAGCGACGGATAGGCAAGCGTCCTCCTCGGGGAGAGGATCCTCCGGTGCGGTAGGGGAAGCGGAAGAGGCGCAAGCGGGCGGCGGGGCGCGGATCATCGAGACAGCCGCCCGCCGGCTCAGCGAGACGGCATCCACGGCCCGGGGGATCGCCGCGCTCACGGCGGAGGCGGGACTTGGCAGACGGCAGCGCACCGCCGGCCGGGCTGCCGTCTGGGAGACCTGACGGGCATAATAGATTACGCCCGTACTATCTTGGGCGAGCACCGGCGGACGGCAAGTGGTTCTTGCGGCGGGCGGAGGAGCGTATGGCGCGGTACGGGACAGAACACAAGCAGGCGACCAGGCAGCGGATCATCGAGACGGCCGGCCGCCGGCTCAAGCGCGACGGCATCGACGGCTCCGGGGTCGCCACGCTCATGGCCGACGCCGGGCTGACCAACGGCGCCTTCTACGCCCACTTCCCATCCAAGGAAGACCTGGTCGCCACCGCGGTCGCCGACCAGCTCCGCGAACAGCGCGAAAGCCTCAGCGCGGTGGCGCCCGGCCGCGCCGGAGCCGAGCAGTACGTGCGTGAATACCTGTCGGCCGGGCACCGCGACAACCCCGGCGACGGCTGCCCGTCCGCCGCCCTGCTCGACGAGATCGGCCGCTGCACCGACGCCACCAGGCAGGCCTACACCGACGGCCTGCTGGCCGTCATCGACGACGTCGCCGCCCGCCTGGCGCCGCACGATCCGCCCTCGGCACGCGCCAAGACGCTCAGCGTCTTCGCCCTGATGGCCGGAACCCTGCAGCTCTCCCGCGCCCTGGCCGACCGGCAGCTCGCCGATGAGGTCCTCGACCAGGGCATCCAGAACGCCCTCGCGCTCTTGGATGCCGGGCAACAGCGCTGACACGCCGCACCACCGGCCCGAAGCCATGAAATCCGGCTTTCCCCGGCACCGTCTCGCAGGCGCAGCGGCCACTCTCTGATCGCTGCGTTCGCCTACACAGGTAACGGAGACTGTTCATGGGTTTCGCTAGCCCGTTCCCCGACGTTGATATCGCCGATGTGAGCGTGTTCGGCTTGCTCTTTACAGACATCGACCAAACGGATCTGGCCTGGGTCGCGCTCATCGATGCCGCCGGTGGCACCCAGACGACCTACCGGGAGCTGGGCGTGGGTGTCGCCGGTGTGCAGTCACTCGCCCTGGAACACCTGCCGGGATGCCGCATACTGGGACCAGTAGCCAGTCGCGGCCGACGCGCCGCGCAGGTACAGCGTGCCAGGAGTATCGGGCGGCACCAGCGCGCCGGTCTCATCGAGGATTTCAGCTGATACCCCGGCACCGCCACGCCGGTGCTGCTTGGCCGCACTTGCCCCGGCCGGTTGGACAGGAAGATATGCAGCCTCTCGGTCATTCCGATGCCGTCGAGGATGTCCACCCGAAGCGGCTTGTCCAGCGCTCATAGAGCGCCGTGGGCAGCGCCTCTCCCGCCGAAACCGCCAGCCCGGCTGGCGGACCATCATCCCGGAAACCAAGGACTGTGACGGCGGCGCGCTCTCGTGCCGGGTCGCTGTCCCGTGGGACACCGGGACACCTTCATCGAGATGGCCGGCCGGCACCTCGGCTGCTACGGGTGGGACGCCGTCGCCTGGCCTACTGAGATCTCCTCGCGGCGGGCGCCGTCGAACGCGGGTGGGCAGGCCGCGGTAGCGACCTGCGGCCTCGGCTGCGGCGATTCCCTCGTCAGTCAGCTCGCTCTGCAGGTCGCGCTGGAACTGCCCCACAGAGATGATGACGTTGATGAGCAGCGCGGTGGTCGCGTCGTTCGCGGCCATGTCGTGGAAGTTCGACAGGGGGCCGGACAGGACGCGCAGGGCGACGCCGCGCGCGGTGCACCAGTCGCGCACGGAGTGGATGTCGACGAGGTCGCGGCACAGGAGGAACAGCTCCGACACTGTCAGCACATCACCCGGGTGCGCGGCCGCGGCCACCTTCGCGAACGCGGGCCGCTCCAGCGCGGGGATCTTCGAGGTGGTCGCCGGGTCCTCGAACAGCAGCACCCCCTCGGCCGGGCGGAACCCTTCGGCGACGCCCTCGGCCCGGACCAGGAGGCCGGCGTTAATCTGAGCCCCAAACCAGCCGCTGGAAGCGCCGTTTCATCACCCGGTGTCCGGTCTTTCTGGGCGGGTGAGGGCCGGTTCAGCGGGGTGTCGGGAAACCATCTAATCCCGACACCCCAGCGAAAGCACTGCAGCGCGATCAAGAACTACCCGGCGGCTGGGGACACGCTCGGGAGCGGAGGGCCGATCCGGGGCAGCCGAGAACGCCGAAGTCATCGAACGAGTCTTCAGCGACTAACAGGCCGCTGACCAGCCCACTGCCGCTTTTCGCCGTACTTGGTCTGCCTCCCTCCACGGCCGCCAGCTGCCCGCGGGCTCGCTGATCGTGGCCGGCGCCATCGCCCGGAACGCTCCCGGAACGACCGGCAAGGTCTCGCTGCGGGCAGCGCACGCCACGCCGGCCAGCGCGCCGTAACCCGCCCCCGGGAAAGGGGCCGTCCTGCGCTTAACACCATGCGTCAGGCGCGCTCGCCGGCGTCCATCAGCACAAGGGCGTTCCTGAGGCCCCGTTTCCAGCACCTCGTCCGTTAGCTCCCGGTCCGCCAGAGCGCGGGAAAGCTGCATCGTCCCGATCAGCAGGGCGAACAAGCCCAGTGTGGTGCCGCGGGCTGAGGGCGGATCGTCCGGGGCGAGGCGGCCGGCGATTTCGCCGGCGATGGCCAGCACGCCCTCGGTGTAGGCGCGCCTGGTGGCATCGCCGCAGCGCCCGATCTCGGCGAGCAGGGCAGCGGACGGGCAGCCGTCCTGGGGATTGTCGCGGTGCGCGGCCGACAGGTACTCACGCACCAACAGCTCCACGCCGTCGCGGCCCGGCGACTGGGTGCTGTACTGCACGCGCTGGGCGCGCAGCTGGCCGGCGACCGCGGCGGCGACCAGGTCGTCCTTGGACGCGAAGTGGGCGTAGAAGGCGCCGTTGGTCAGCCCGGCGTCCGCCATCAGGGTCGCGACTCCCGAGCCGTCGATGCCGTCTGCCTTCATCCGGCGCCCGGCCATCTCGACGATGCGGCGCCGGGTCGCCTCCTTGTGCTGCTTGCCGTATCTGGCCACGCCGCGCTCCTTCCCGCTCGCCCCGGGAGCTTGCCATATGCGCCCCCTGACGTTATTATATTATGATCGTACTTTAATCGTCACGGGCACGCCAGAAGCCTGGCCGCTCGCCGGCCGAGGGCCGCGCCCACGACGACCGCAAGCCCGGCAAGGTGCCTGCCCAGCCACACGTGCTCGCGCGCCGGGCGGCGCGAGGAAAGAGATGAGACGTGATGAAAGCGTTCGTAGTGGGCCGGTACGGCAGCTCAGACGGCATGCAGATGCGCGAGGTGCCCGAGCCCGGTGTCGGTGCCCATGACGTGCTGGTGGAGGTGCGGGCGGCGAGCGTCAACCTGCTGGACGCCAAGATCAGGGACGGCGAGTTCAAGCAGATCCTGCCCTACCGGGTGCCGTTCGTGCTCGGTCACGACGTGGCCGGCGTGGTCGTGCGGGCGGGCCCGGCGGTGCGGTCGTTCGCGCCTGGCGACGAGGTCTACGCCCGGCCCGGCCAGGATCACATCGGCACCTTCGCCGAGCTGGCCGCCGTCCACCAGGACGATCTCGCCCGCAAGCCGGCCACCCTGACCATGGAGGAATCCGCCGCCCTGCCGCTGGTGGCGCTGACCGCGTGGCAGGCGCTGGTCGAGCGGGCGGACCTGCGCCCCGGCCAGAAGATCCTCATCCACGCCGGGTCCGGTGGCGTCGGGACGATCGCGATCCAGCTCGCTAAGCACCTCGGCGCGCACGTCGCGACGACCACGGGCACGGCCAACACCGGATGGGTCAAGAACCTCGGCGCCGACGTGGTCATCGACTACAAACGCGAGGACTTCGAGACCATCGTGCGCGGCTACGACGTGGTCCTGGACAGCCTCGGCGGGCAGACGCTGGAAAAATCCCTCCGCGTGCTCAGACCAGGCGGCATCGCCATCGGCCTCGCCGGCCCGCCCGACCCCGCCTTCGCCAGGCAGATCGGCGCCAATCCCGTCGTCCGCCTCACGACCGTGCTGCTCAGCGCCCGGACCAGGCTGCGGGCCCGGCGACGCCATGTGCGGTACTCGTTCCTGTTCATGAAGGCCAGCGGCGAGCAGCTCCGCGCGATCGCCGCCCTCGCCGACGCCGGCACCATCAGGCCGGTCATCGACCGGGTCTTCCCCTTCGGCTCGGCCAAGGACGCCATGGCCTACGTCGAGAGCGGGCGGGCCAAGGGCAAGGTCGTCATCACGATGGCTGACCGGCCGCCGACCGCCCGGTCTTGCCGCCAGCCGCCAATGCGCGGACACCGCTCACGCAAATCCCGCCCGCAGAAAGGCACGGCCGTGAATAACCAGCAAGAAGCACCAGACGACGTGGGGACGTCCTACCAGGACGCACCGACCCGCACCATCGCCGCCGGCGGGGTGACTTTCGCCTACCGCGAGCTCGGCCCCACGACCGGGGTCCCGGTGATCTTCCTCACCCACCTGGCCGCGGTGCTGGACAACTGGGACCCCCGGGTCGTCGACGGCATCGCCGCCAGACACCACGTCATCACCTTCGACAACCGGGGCGTCGGCGCTACCACCGGTACGACGCCGGACACCATCCAGGCGATGGCCGCGGACGCCGTCACGTTCATCCGGGCGCTGGGCCTGAACCAGGTCGACCTCCTCGGCTTCTCCATGGGCGGCATGATCGCCCAGGTAATCGCCCAGGACGAACCGCAGCTGGTCCGCAAGCTGATCCTCGCCGGCACCGGGCCCGCCGGAGGCGAGGGCATCAAGAACGTGACCAGGATCTCGAACCTCGACACCATCCGGGCACTGCTCACCTTCACCGACCCCAAACAGTTCCTGTTCTTCACCAGGACACCCACCGGACGCCGCGCCGGCCAGGAGTTCCTGGCCCGCCTGAAGGAACGCACCCGCGACCGGGACAAAAAGATCTCGCTCAGGTCCTACGCCGCCCAGCTCAAGGCCATCCACCGCTGGGGCCTGGCCCAGCCCTCCGACCTGTCCGTCATCCACCAGCCCGTCCTCGTCGCCAACGGCGACAGCGACAAGATGGTCCCGACCAAGAACTCAGCCGACCTGGCCCGCCGCCTGCCCGGCAGCGAGCTGGTGATCTACCCCGACGCCGGCCACGGCGGCATCTTCCAGTTCCACGCCCAGTTCGCCCAGAAAACCCTCGAGTTCCTCGGACGGTAGAGCCGGCGGGAGGCCCCAAGCGCAGTCGGCGCAAACAGCCGGAGGGTGAACTCCGCCGATCACTGTGAGGCCACTAACCAGCGGCGCGCGAGCAGTTACCCGGGAAATCACCGATGACCGGCCGGAGCCGCTAGCCGCGACGGTGCATCGACCCCAGGCGGCTGCCGTACACCCCCAGCGCAGCGCCGGCCGCATCACCGCCAGACACGACAACTCCGCGGTCGTCAGACTCGACCCCGGCCAAGCCCACCAGCGAAACGGAGCCATCCGATGAGCCAGCCCAGCACCATCCGCCTCGAGCGGACGACCCCGCGAACTGCCAAGATCACGTTCGCGAACCCTCCCGCGAACCTGGTGATCCCCGAGACCATCGTGACGTTGCACGACATCGTCACGGGGCTCGAGGCGGACCCCGACATCCAGGTCGTCGTCTTCTCCAGCGAGGTCCCCGACTTCTTCATCAACCACTTCGACGGCGCCGCCGCCGGCGACTTCCCCGTGCCCGAGCACGAGGACGACGACCCGGTCTGGACCGACATGGTCCTGCGGCTGAGCAAGGCCCCGTACGTCAGCATCGCGGCCATCCGCGGCCGCACCCGCGGGGCCGGCGACGAACTGGCGCTGGCCTGCGACCTGCGCTACGCCAGCCGCGAGAAGGCGATCTTCGGCCAGCCCGAGGCCGGCATCGGCATCGTGCCCGGCGGAGGCGGAACCGAGCGACTGCCCCGCGCCATCGGCCGCGACCGGGCGCTCGAGGCCATCCTCAGCAGCGCCGACTACGACGCCGACACCGCCGAGCGCTGGGGCTGGGTCACCCGGGCCCTGCCCGACGCGGAACTCGACGCCTTCGTCGACGCGACGGCTGCCCGCCTCGCCTCCTTCGACCGGCAAGCCCTGGCGACCGCGAAGGCGATGGTCAACCGGGCGACACTGCCGCCAGACGCGGACCTGGTCACCGCCTACGGCGAGTTCGCGGACTCGCTGACACAGCCGGGATTCCTCACTCGCGCGGCCGCGCTCGGCGCACTGGCCGCCGACAAGGGCCTCGACGTCGAGTACCAGCTGGGCGAATACCTCGGCCTGGCCAACCAGACCCCCTGACCACCTTTCGCCGCGGCAGAGCCGCCGCGAGCATGCCGGGGACGACCCGACGGAGGCGCCGTGGCCGAACCACGGACGACCAGCTCCGGCGCGAGGTAAATGATCTTCACCGGTCCGGGATCAGCACGCCGACCGTAGCGGAGCGGCGGGTCCGCAGGCTGCGCGCCACGGGGTTGGGCTGGTAGCCGAGCTCGGCTGCAGCGGCCGTCACCCGGCGTGCGGTGTCCTCGCTGACCAGGGCCCGGGTCTCCGGACTGAGGGCGCGCGAGGCGGTCGCCGGGTGCACCCGGGCCGCCGCCGCTACATCGCGCAAGGTGGCCGGGCGATCAGGCATGAGACATCTCGTTCCCCACCCCACACGGTGGCGTCTGCACCGCGTCGTCGCACTTCGGACGATGTAACCCTATCCCCGCGAACGGTTGCGCGAAACTACTGCGGACGCCGCCCGGCGCTGTCATCAGCCGCGCCGCGGTATCGGCACCGGGCCAGGTCTCGCCGTGGCGATTCAGTCGTGCTCAGCGGTGCGCGGAGATGATGATGACCAGGGACGATCCGCTGTTGTCCCGCTGGCCGGGGTAGCCACCCTCGCTTGCGGCCGGGGACAGGATGGTCCTCGACCAGCTGACGTGCCAGCGCGGCAGGTGGTGGCTCAGCCAGCCGGAGCCCGTGGCCGGGCCTCGCCTGCTTTCGGCGGCGTAGCGGGTGAGCTCGCCGCGGCGCTGCTCGGTCAGGGTTTTTGCGATCTCGGGGTTCATGGTGGCAGCTCCCTCGTGCCGTAGGATATGTGCTAAACAAGATATATCTTGAGTTTAGTACATTCGAGATATATCTCAAAATTCGCCGGACTCGTCCTCAGTGGTCTCGCTGGGTAGCGGCGGCAGGTCCAGGACCGGGTATCCGAGCAGGATGAAGTCGATCGGGACGGCACCCGCGGGACGGCGCTTCGGATCACGCCGCTCCTTGAACCGGCTCGGCCCCAGCAGCCGGTCGAAGGTCTCCCTGAGCTCATTGAAGACCTCAGCGGTTTCCTCCGGTGTCAGGTACAGCGTCTTGGTCGACCCGCCGAGCACCTCATCCAGGCCCTTGGGCCACTGGGACGTCGTCGAGGACAGGCCACGGCGGGCCCGGGTCAGCGACCGGTCGAGCCACACCTGGTCCAGGGCTGCGGCGGCCTGCGAGGCCGGGGAGTCATCGCCGGCCGCGGCGTGCCAGCTCATGCTCTCGTAGGACCGGCGCCACGGCCGCTCCCGGCCGCGGCCACCGCCCGCCTCGGTCACGAACCCGTACTTGGCCAGTGTCCGCAGGTGGAAGGCGCAGTTGGCAGGCGACTCCCCCAGCATCTCGCTGGCCTGAGTCGCGGTCAGCGTCCCGGCGTGGCCCAGAGCCTCGAGCAGCGTCCAGCGCACCGGGTGAGCCAGGGCCCGGATCGCCTTCGGGTCGGTCAGGTTGAGCCGCTCGCCGTCCTCGCTGGCGTGAACTTCTTCGGAAGTCATGTTTCGAAAGACTACTCTCGAAAGAGTTGTTTTGACAAGTCCCTCGAAACATTTCTTCCGAATGTATCGGGAACCCCGCCCCGGCCGATGCGGCTCGCCTGGGCACGATGATCAGCCGCCGATCTGGCCCGCCGGGTCCAGTGCCCCCGAGCGCCAATGCGGCGGCCAGCGTCCGCTGTACTTGCCGTTGCGCGATTCGTACCCAGCCGGTGTTTTCACCGGCCGACGCGCTCCTCGGTACGAACGGGGCCGCCCATCCGGCCTCCCAGGCTGGCTCTGCGGCAACGCGGGCAGCCAGCTAGCAACGGGACAGGAGCGTGACGACGATGATCGAGGACACGGGACGGCCCGGTATCTCCCGGCGCCGGCTGCTGGCCGGCGCGGGCACGGCCGGACCCGCGCGACGACGAGAACGTGATGGTCCCGGGCTGCACTGCGCGCACATGAACCGGGTGCTGTCCGACCTAGGCGAGCTGAATCTGTCCCGCTTCCCGCCGCGCGGGGCCTCCCGGCCCGCCAGCTCAACCCGGCCGCGCGGACCGGTGATCGCGCGCTGAATTACCTGAAGTACCAGATCGCTCGCGAGGTCACGCTGTGGCACTACCAGTGGCTGCTGGTCAACGAGCACCTGCCGCAGATCGCCGGGCAGCAGGTCGTCGACGACGTGCTGGCCCGCGGCAACCGGTTCTACCGGCCGCCAGCCGGGGATGCGTTCATGCCGGTCGACTTCGGCGCGGCGTGCTACCGCTTCGGCCACTCGCTGGTCCGCCCGTCCTACCGGGCCAACTTCACCAGCGGCACCGGCGACTCGGCCAACCCGGCCGCCAACCCGTTCTTCGGCCTGGTCTTCGACGCGGCCGAGGCGGACTTCAACGGCCCGGTCACCTACGACCGCGACGACCTGCTCGGCGGTTACCCGGCCGCGCGCCGCTACGTCGGCTGGCAGACGTTCTTCGCCTTCGGCGACGGCAACGTCAAGAACAACAAGAAGATCGACACCACCATCTCCTCAGTCCTGTTCACCTGCCGGTGCCGGCCATCGCCCCGCACACCGAGACCTCCCCCATTGGTCCTGCCCCAGCGCAACCTGCTCCGCCAGCTCACCTGGAGCTTGCCGTCCGGCCAGGCCGTCTCACGGGCCATGGGCATCCCGTCGCTCAGCCCGGCCGACCTATCCGACATCGGGTCGGTCTATGCGCCGTTCGCGGCCAGCACGCCGCTGTGGTACTACATCCTGGCCTGACCTGACCATGGGACCCACTCCGGATACCAGCATCACCGGCAACCGCACCTACACCAGGGCGCACTTCCTGTACTACGCCGGCGTCCAGCCCGGCACCTACCGCTGATCACGCTGCGCCTGCCGCCGGTCGTCCGGCTGGACAGGTAAGCGTGGCGCCGCCGTTGTGCGTTGTACGGGTATGGGAAGCCGCCCGCTGGACTTCGCGGAGTTCTACCGCTCCGCGAAGGACGATTGCCTGCGCACCGTCTTGATAAGCGTCGGTGACCGGGATACGGCGCAGGACCTGGTGGCCGAGGCCTTCGCTCAGGCTTGGGCGTCCTGGCATACGGTCGGCCGGGCATTGAGGCGCCGGCCGCCTGGGTAGTGCGCACCGCGCTGAACGCGAACGTCTCGCGGTGGCGCCGCCGCCGCCGGGAGGTGCCGCTGCCCGATCCCGGCCTGTTCGGGGAGCATCTGGCGGCTGGCGGGGGCGCCGACAGCCAAGTCGACTCCACCATCATGGCCGCCCTGCGGCGGCTGCCCGAACGGCAGCGTCAGGTGGTCGCCCTGCGGCTGTTCCTCGACCTGGACACAAGCCGAACGGCCGAGGTGCTCGGCATCGCACCGGGCACGGTAACCGCTCATCTGGCCCGGGCCATCGCCACGCTGCGAGCTGAGCTCGAACCCGCTCAAGGAAAGGGGAGTTCCGCATGATCTACGACGACATGCTGGTCGCGGCGGTACGGGAACCGTTTGCCGACGTGCATCTGGACATCCCGGCGGAGCAGATCGCCCGGCGCGGCCGAGCGGTTCGGCGCGCGCCGCCGGATCGGCGCGGCAGCCGGGGCCGCGGCCGTAGCAGCCGGGGCCGTTCTCGGCGCGACGGCGCTGACGCCGGCCGGCCACCCGGCTAGCCCGACGGGCAGCGCGCAGCTCGCGGCCTTTACCGTAACGAAACAGGCCGACGGAACGGTCGAGGTGACCGTCAACGAACTGCGCGACCCGAGCGCATTGCAGGCCACGCTCCGCGCGGACGGCGTGCCAGCCAATGTCACTTTCATCGGCCAGCCGGACCGGGCGTGCCGAAATTATCTCACCGGGAAGCCGCCCAGCTATGTCGTAGCCGAGATCCAGAAGGTCTTCCAGGAAGATCCGCGCAGTGTCTCGTGGCGGACCTACATCCACCCCGCGGCCCTGCCCCGCGGCACCGGGGTGCTGCTCAACTATGAGCGCCTGGGTGGCCCGGCCCACCCGAACGCGGCATTGATCGGGAGGGGCCTGGTCTACGCCAGCCCAGCGTGCACCGGGTAGCAGTATCCCGAAGCGCTGCAGGGGAACTCAGGCGGACGCGGCGCAGGGGACGGCGAGGTCGTGCAGGGCGTGCACCGGGCCGTCGCCGGCGCCGAGCCCGGCCAGGCCGTGGGCGACCGCGTCGCCGGCCACCGCGGCGGCCTGCCGGGCCGCGTCGGCCAGCGGCAGGCCCGCGGCCAGCCCGGCGGCGAGCGCCGCGGAGTGCGTGCAGCCGGCGCCGTGGGTCGCGGCGACCGGGCACCGGGTGACCGGGATGGCCAGGTGCCGGGTGCCGTCGAAAAGGTGGTCGACCGGCTCGGCGCCGTGCCCCCCGGTGACCAGCGCGGCCGGCAGCGCCCATCTTGACCAGGGCCTCGGCCAGCATCAGGCGGTCCTCGGTGGCCATCCCGGTGAGCGCCTGAGCCTCGGGCAGGTTGGGCGTCACCACGGTGGCCAGCGGGAACAGCCGCGTGACCAGCGTTTCCACCGCGTCGGGCAGCAGCAGCCGGGCGCCGGAGCTGGCCACCATGACCGGGTCCACGACCAGCGGCAGGTTCCGGTCCGCGAGCGCCTCGGCCACGGCCTCGATCAGCGGCGCCGAGAACAGCATGCCGGTCTTGGCCGCGTCGGCCCCGATGTCATCCAGCACGGCGTCGATCTGCGCCCGGACGAAGGCCGGCGGCAGCTCGTGGATGGCGGTGACGCCCAGCGGTGTTCTGCGCGGTGAGCGCGACGATGGCGGACATGCCGTGCGCGCCGCAGCGGGCGAACGCCTTCAGGTCGGCCTGGATGCCCGCGCCGCCGCCGGAATCGGAGGAGGCGATGGTCAGCGCCCGCGGCAGGAGGCTCATACCGGGAGCTCCGGCCGGCCCGGCCACCGGGCTGGAGGCCTGGGCGTGCCAGCGGCGCGGGATGCGCCCGGCGGTGCGGGCCGCGTACCCGGCCGCCACGGCCAGCCGCATGGCGGTGGCCATCCGCTCGGGCTCGGCGGCGCGGGTGATGGCCGAGGCGATCAGCACCGCGTCGCAGCCGAGCTCCATGGCCAGGGCCGCGTCGCTGGCCGTGCCGATCCCGGCGTCGAGGATGACCGGGACGCCGGCCTGCTCGACGATCATGGCGATGTTGTGCGGGTTGCGCACGCCGAGGCCGGAGCCGATCGGGGCGCCGAGCGGCATGACGGCCGCGCACCCGGCCCGCTCCAGGTGCCGGGCCAGCACCGGGTCGTCGTTGGTGTACGGGAGCACGGTGAACCCGTCGGCGACCAGCATCCGGGCCGCGTCCAGCAGCTCGACCGGGTCGGGCAGCAGGGTGTGGTCGTCGGCCACCACCTCCAGCTTGACCCAGTCGGTGCCCAGCGCCTCCCGGCCCAGCCGGGCGGTCAGCAGCGCCTCGCTGGCGGTGTGGCAGCCGGCCGTGTTGGGCAGGATGGCGCATCCCGGCCTGCTGCAGGGTGCCGAGCAGGGTCCCGGCTCCGCCCCCGGGCCCGACCCGCCGCATGGCCACCGTGGCCATGGTGGCGCCGGAGGCGTCGATCACCCGGCTCAGCACCTCCAGGCTCGGCACTCCCCCGGTACCGAGGATGAGCCGCGAGGTCAGCGTCGCGCCGGCCACCGTCCACGGCTCGGCGGTGGCCTGGCCGACGGGTCAGCACTCAGCACACCGGAATCTGTCATCTCACCCTCCTTGCACGGCCGTGACGATCTCGACCTGGTCGCCGTCGCGCAGCGGCGTGGCGGCCCAGGATCCGCGCACGATCACGTCGCCGTTGACCGCGGCCGCCACGCCGCTGGCCAGGTCGGTCAGCGTGGCGACCGCCTCGGCCATCGTCGCTCCGTCGCGGCAGCTCGCGGGGCTCGCCGTTCAATTGACGTGATCACCTGGACGCTCACCGTGACGCGCATGCCCGTGCCGCGGATGAACCGCTGCGGGGTGAACGGCGCCCATTCCGGAGCGGCCGGCTGGCCGGCCAGGAGGGCGGTGACCGCATCCGCGGTCACCGGCGACATCAAGATGCCGTTGCGGTAATGCCCGGTGGCCAGCAGCAGCCCGTCCGGGCCGCAGCGGCCCACCACCGGGCCGTTGTCCGGCGGTGCCCGGCCGCAGCCCCGCGCAGGCCTCGGCGAGGATCAGCTCGCTGGTCACCGGGAGCACGCTCATCGCGTCGTGCAGCAGGTCGTGCACCGCGCCCGCGGTCACCGTCCGGTCCTCGCCCCGTTCCTCCGAGGTGGCGCCCACGATCAGCTCCCCGTCGGCCCGCGGCACCAGGTAGACGTCGGTGCCGCGGACGATGGAGCGGACCGTGTGGCTGAGCACGGGCGTCAGCCCGGCCGGGTGACGCAGCCGCAGCAGCTGGCCCTTGACCGGGCGGAACACGGCCGCCAGCGGGTCCGGCAGCCCGCCCACGCCGCCGGACCAGCAGCCGGCGGCCAGCACGACCTGCGCCGAGTCGATGTCCGCGCCGCCCGGCGAGCCGGACACCGCGGGCCCGGCCGCCGCCGGCCCGGACCGCCCGCACCCGGCCGCGCACGAAGCGGACCTTGGCCCGCCGGCGCCGCCTCGGTCAGCGCGGCCAGCGTAGCGGCGGTTGTCGACGGACCAGTCACCCGCGAACAGCACGCCGCCGTGCACGTCAGGGGCCAGGAACGGCTCCAGCTCGCGGCAGGCCCGGCTGCTCAGCTCCTCGGCGTCCAGGCCGACCGACCGGCGGAAGGCGGTCAGCCGGAGCAGCGCCGCGTAGTCCCCGGGGTCGTAGGCCACCGCGAGCGTGCCCTCGCGGCGCAGCCCGACCTCGACGCCGGCGGCGTCCTCCAGCTCGGCCGCGAACGAGCCGAACCGGCCGACCGCGAGCAGGTTCAGCCGGAGCAGCGCGCCCTCGCCGAACAAGGCTCTCCGAGGCGGGCGCGAGCATGCCCGCGGCGACCAGCGACGCCGCGTCCTGCCGCCCGGGGTCGACGACCACGACGTCAAGCCCGGCGGCGGCGGCCCGCCAGGCGATCGCGGTCCCGATGACGCCGCCGCCCGCGACGACGACGTCGGCGGTCTCAGTCAAGATACTCCCTTCGCCGGCATTACCCGGATCAGGTTCGACGGTCGGAGGCGCCGCCTCCCTCTCAGCCCGCTGGGCTCCCGTGGCCAGGTTGTTTCCCGGCTGTTCCAGCCTATATCACCTGGCGGACGGCTGGCGGGGTGACCGGCGTGGCACGATGGCACCGTGAGCACTGACCTGCGGGAGCGGCTGGCCGCCGCCCGGCTGTACCTGTGCACCGACGCCCGGCGCTCGCGCGGGGACCTGGTGCCGTTCCTGGACGCCGTGCTCGGCGCCGGGGTGGACATCGTCCAGCTGCGGGAGAAGGGCCTGGAGGCGCGTGAGGAACTCGGGCTGCTCGAGGTCTTCGCCGACGCCTGCCGGCGGCACGGCCGCCTGCTGGCGGTGAACGACCGGGCGGACGTGGCCCTGGCGGCGGGCGCCGACGTGCTGCACCTGGGCCAGGACGATCTGCCGGTGCCGGTCGCGCGGCAGATCCTCGGGCCCGGACGCCGCTGATCGGGCGCAGCAGCCACAGCCCGGCTCAGGCCGACGCGGCCGCCGCCGAGCCCGGCGTCGACTACTTCTGCGCCGGGCCGGTGTGGACCACGCCGACCAAGCCGGGCCGCCCGGCCGCGGGGCTCGGCCTGCTCAGCCACGTGGCGCAGGCGGCGCCCGGCCGGCCCTGGTTCGCGATCGGCGGGATCAGCCTGGCCCGGCTCGACGAGGTGACTCGCCGCCGGAGCCAGCCGGGTGGTCGTCGTCCGGGCCATCACCGAGGCCGCCGACCCGGCCGCGGCGGCCCGGGCCTTCGCGGCTGGCCGCGGCGAGCTAGGGCCGCCCGGGCGGGCACGAGTTCGGCCCGGCCGCGAAGACCCTGGCCGAGCGCTGCGCGACGCGGGGCCGGTTCAGTCACTGGCGCATGCCACGATGAAACCATGCGGATCGCCGGGGTGGAATCGACAGACTTGTTCGTGGGGACCGCGCAGCGCCCGCTGCAGGTGGTCCGGGTGACGCTGGAGAACGACGGGCCGAGGGCGGCCCCGGACGGTACGGCCACGGTGTACGTTTCGGGGCCCGGGCGTGCGGAACCCCGGGCCGTTCCGGATCACCGAGCTGGGTCCGGGCGAGCGGAAGAGCCTATGAGGTCCCGGTCGAGATGGCCGCGCCCTACCAGCCGGGCAGCACGCGGCGGGTCACGGTGACGGCCGAGACCGCGGCCGGGCGGGTCGCGGCCGCAGGCGGACATCACCGTGGCCGAGCCAGGCTGGACGATGTGGATGGTCAGCCACTTCCACTACGACCCGGTGTGGTGGAACACCCAGGGGCAGTTCGCCGAGGCGCGGCTCAGCCTGCCGGACGAGGACGGCGCGCTGCCCGACGTCCGGGCCGCGTTCGAGCTGGTCCGGGCCCACCTCGACAAGGCCAGGACGGACCGCGACTACAAGTTCGTGCTGGCCGAGCTCGACTACCTGAAGCCGTATCTCGACCTCTACCCGGCCGACCGGGCAGATCTGCGGGCGCTGCTGGCCGAAGGCCGGCTGGAGATCGTCGGCGGTAACTACAACGAGCCGAGCACCAACCTGATCAGCGCCGAGGCCACCATCCGCAACGCCATGTACGGGATCGGGTTCCAGCGGGACGTGTTCGGCGGCGATCCGCGGTCGGCGTGGATGCTCGACGTGTTCGGGCACGACCCGGGCTACCCGGGGCTGATGGCGGCGGCCGGGCTGACCTCGTCGGCGTGGGCCCGCGGGCCGTTCCACCAGTGGGGCCCGGCCGGGGCCGAGGGCGGCATCGGCCGGATGCAGTTCCCCAGCGAGTTCGAGTGGCTCGTCCCCCGACGGCCGCGGCCTGCTGACCGCGCTACATGGCCCATCACTACGGCGCGGGCTGGGAGCTGCACACGCTGCCCGACCTGGCGGCCGCCGAGGCCGAGGCCTACGGGCAGTTCCGCGCGCTGGCCCAGGTCGCGGCGACCCGGAACGTCATGCTGCCGGTCGGCTCGGACCACGTCATCCCGGCCCGCTGGGTGACCGACATCCACCGGGACTGGGGCCAGCGGTACGTGTGGCCGCGGTTCACCACCGCCGTGCCGCGCGAGTTCTTCGACGCGGTCCGGGCCGAGGCGACGCCGGCGGCTCGGCGGGCGCGCTGGATCACGCCGCAGACCCGGGACATGAACCCGGTGTACACCGGCAAGGACGTCTCCTACATCGACACCAAGCAGGCCCAGCGCGCCATCGAGACCGCGGTCGCCGAAGCCGAGCGGTTCGCCACCTTGGCCTGGCTGGCCGGGGCGCCGTACCCGCACGCGGCGCTGGACAAGGCCTGGCGGCTGCTGGCCTACGGCGCGCACCACGACGGCATCACCGGGGTCGAGTCCGACCAGGTCTACCTGGACCTGCTCGGCGGCTGGCGGGAGGCCTGGGAACTGGCCTCGGCGCGCGCCGCGACGCGGTGGCCCGCTGTCCGGCCGGCGCTGGCCGGGCACGGCGGCGCAGCGCGGCGCCGGGCGGCCAGCCGGTCCGGGTGTTCAACGGGCTGGCCCGGGCTCGGGTCGCAGCTGGCCACGGTCACGGTGTCCTGGCCGGCGGACGGGACCCGGTGGGCCGGGGTCCGCGACGAGGCGGGGCGGCCGGTGCCGGCCCTGGCCGAGGGCATCCAGCGGCGGGAGGACGGGTCGCTGGCCGAGCTGACGCTCACCTTCCCGGCCCGGGACGTGCCGGCCCTGGGGTGGCGGACCTACCAGGTGGTGCCGGCCGCCGAGGGCGACCCGGCGGCGGCCGGGCCGTGGCGGGAGGTCACCGGCGGCCCGCCCGCCATCGAGAACGGCCGGTACCTGGTCACCGCGGACCCGGCGCGGGGCGGGACGGTCAGCGTCACCGACCGGCGCACCGGCGTCAGCCTGCTGGCCGGCCCCGGCAACGAGCTGGTCATCCAGGATGAGTACGCGCAGCATCCCCGGCACGGCGAGGGCCCGTGGCACCTGTCGCCCAAGGGCCCGGGCACGGGCTCGGCGTCGGGGCCGGCTGCGGTGCGGGTGCAGCAGTGCCCGGTGGGCCGCCGGCTGGTCGCCTCGTTCAGCCTGGACGAGCTCGAGGTGACCCAGGAGACGGTGCTGTGGGAGGACGCGGACCGGGTCGAGTTCCGCACCCACGTCGACGGCTACCGCGGGCACGACCGGCTGCTGCGGGTCCGCTTCCCGGCCGACGTGCCCGGCGGGCTGCCGGTGTTCCAGACCGCGACGGCGGTGATCGGCCGGACGTTCGGCGCGGTGGACGTGGACTCCGAGGACACCTGGTACACCCTGGACAGCCCGGCCTACGAGTGGTTCGGGCTCGGGCGCTGCGGCCCGGGTCCGGATCGGCGGCGGCCGGCGGCCCGGTCCAGGCCATCGGGGTGGCCGAGGTCATCTGCCCGGACGGCGGTCCGGGCCCGCGCTGCAGGAGGAGATCCGCGACCTGATGGTGGCGCTGGCCGCGGCCGGGGTGACCGCGACCTGCAGCCAGGCCGACGGGCCGCGGTACGGCGGGCTGGACGCGGACTCCAACCTGCCCGACGTCAGGATCGCGGTCGGCGGGCCGGACGTGAACAGCTTCACCGCCGAGGCGCTGGCGGCCGCGGGCCCCGGCTACGCCAAGGCGCTGGCCGGCCGCGGGGCCGGCGCCGGGTGTGGGTGCCCGCGGCGCGCAGCCGGGCGGACGCGTTCGCGCCCAACGCCGACGTGCGCGGGGTGGCCGACCTGCCGGTGCTGGTCGTGGCGGCCGGCGGGCCGGACAAGCTGGCCGCGGCCCTCGCGCGACCTGGCCGGGGACCTGGCCGACGCCGTGGTGGAGGCCGGGTCGAGGACGCCGGCGGACGGCGGCGAGCGGCCGCGGCCGGCGCCGCTGGCCGACCGGTCGGTGGCGCTGCTGAACCGGGGCACGCCGGGCGGCGTCGTCACCCCCGACGGCACGCTGCACATGTCGCTGATGCGCTCGTGCAGCGCGTGGCCGTCCCGGATCTGGATCGACGGTGAGCCGCGCACCGCGCCGGACGGCAGCAGCTTCGCCTGGCAGCACTGGAGCCACACGTTCGAGTACGCGCTGGCCTGCGGCCCGGGCGACTGGCGGGCGGCCGGCTTCGCGGCCAGCGCCGAGGCCTACAACCACGACCTGATCGCGGTGCTGCGGACCCGAGCCGCGCGGACGACGTCGCGGCGCCGCGGTCGAGCCTGCTGGTCGGTCGGTGAGCCGGCCAGCGTCACGCTCGAGCGCGGTCAAGCCGCACGGCAACCCGCTGGCCGCGGGACGGCGGCCGCGGCCGCCGTTCTTGACCGGACGGAGCGAGTGCGCTGATCACCGTGCGGCTGCGGGAAACCGCTGGCCGGGCCACGGCGGCGCGGGTCCGGCTCGGCCCCGGGCCGGCTCGGTCCGCCAGGCGTGGCTGGCCGACCTGCTCGGGGGACCGACGACGGCGTGCCGCTGCCCGTGGCCGACGGCACCATCGCCGTCGACATGCCGGCTTTCGGCACGGTGACCCTGGTCGGCGTGGCGCGCCGGGGCGCGAGCGCCGCCGGCGGCGCAGGGTCCGGCGACAGCGCTCGGTCCGCGGCTGCGCTGGCCCGGTCGAGCCGGTCCAGCCGGTGTACGCGCGCTACTGGCTGCACGGCAAGGGCCCGGCGCCGGCCGGGAACCTGCCGGTCGCGGTCCACTTCTCCCCCACCCGGGTGGCCCTGCCCGACCCCGGCCGAGCCACCGGCCACGGCTGCGGTGACCGTCGGCCCGGGCCCGGCCCGCCGCGGGGAGGTCGAGCTCGATCGTGCCCCGAGCGGGATCGCCGGTCGACGGCCGCGGCGAGCTGAGCTACGACCTCGCGGCGGGCGAGTACGCGGCGTGGGACCTGGCCGTGCGGGCGGACGCGCGGGACCGACGCCCGGCCGCTACTTCGTGGCCGCCCGGATCCGCGACGACCACGGCCAGGTCATCGAGGACACGGTCATGGTCGCGGTCGGCGAGCGCCGGTGGCCCGACCCGGAGCTGCCGCCGGAGGAGGCGCTGGAGCTGATGCAGGCCGACTTCATGGCGCGGCGCCGCCGAGCTGGAGCTGGCCGTGGCGACCCCGGAGCTGCGGCTCGCGCCGGGCGGGCGCGGCGAGATCCGGGTCACGCGTGACCAGCCGGCTGGCCTCGCGCGGTGCACGGCGAGGCCCAGCTGGTCTCGCCGTTCGGCAGCTGGCCGATGCTCTCGCCGCCGGCCCAGGGCTTCCGGGCCGACGCCGGGCGAGCCCGCGGTGCTGCGCTTCGCGGTCGCCGTGCCGGCCACGGCCCGGCCCGGCGCCCGGTGGTGGGCGCTGGTCAAGGTGATGTACTTCGGCCGGGTCCGGTACAGCCAGGCCGTCCCGGTCAGCATCGAGGCCGGCTAGAAACCCCTGCGCTGCGGGCGAACAATGTACGGTAGGAGACTCGGCTTGTTCAACCATCTTTAGCGCGCGAACTCCAGAGGACCCATGCCGTCCGCCACCCCCCTCCTCGGCCGGCAACCTGCCGGCCGAGCCGAACAGCTTCATCGGCCGCGAGCGTGATCTCGCTGAGCTGGCCAAGCTGCTCACTGAGGTGCGCGCGCTGACCCTGAGCGGTCCCGGCGGCATCGGCAAGACCCGGCTCGCGGTGCGGCTGGCCCGCGACGTGATCGCCGGCTCGGCCGGCTGACGACGACGCGGGTGATGCTGCTCGAGCGCGGCCGACCTCGACGAGGCCTGGCTGGTCGAGCTGGCCGACTGGGAGGGCCCGACCGCCCAGCGGGTCGCCGCCACCATCGGGGTGCGCGAGGAGCCGGGCGTTCCGCTGCCGCAGACGCTGGCCGAGGCGCTGCGGTCCCGGCACATGCTGCTCGTGCTGGACACCTGCGAGCATCAGGTCGCCGAGTGCGCCACGCTGGTCCAGCTGCTGCTGGCCCGGTGCCCGTGGCTGCGGATCGTGGCGACCAGCCGGGAGCCGCTGCGGGTCCGCGGCGAGACGGTCTGGCGGGTGCAGCCGCTGGACCTGCCGCCCGACGACGCGGCCGGCGACGAACTGGCCGGCCACGAGGCGATCCGGCTGTTCGCGGCGCGGGCGGCCGGCGCCCGGCCCGGCTTCACCCTGACCGAGGAGAACGCGGCCTCGGTGGCCCGGCTGTGCCGGACGCTGGACGGCATCCCGCTGGGCATCGAGCTGTCCGCGGCCCGGGTCCGGGCGCTGTCGGTCGAGCAGATCGCCGACCGGCTGCGGGACCGGTTCCAGCTGCTCGGCTCGGGCGACCGGACGGCGCCGCCGCGGCAGCAGACGCTGCGCGCCGCCGTGGACTGGAGCTACGAGCTGCTGGACGAGGCCGAGCAGACGCTGCTGCGCCGCCTGGCCGTGTTCTCCGGCTGGAACCTGGACATGGCCGAGCAGGTCTGCTCGGACGAGGCCATCCCGGCCGACGCGGTGCTCGACCTGCTCATCTCGCTTATCGACAAGTCGCTGGTGGTGCTGGACGCCGAGGCCGCCGGGGACGCCAGGTACCGGCTGCTGGACACGATCAGGGAGTACGCCATCGAGCGGCTGGTCGCCGCGGGCGAGGAGTCCCGGCTGTTCCTGCGGCACCGGGACTGCATCCTGTCGCTGGTCGAGGACACGGCCAGACCGGATGTTCCGCCGCGGGCGAGCCGCCCTGGCCGGTGCGCCGGGCGATCTTCCGCCGCGGCGTCGCCGAGCTCGGCAACTTCCGGATCGCGCTGGCCACGTCGCTGAGCCACGGGCACACCGCCGAGGGCCTGCGGCTGTGCACCGGGCTGCGGAACATCTGGGTGCCGCAGGGTGACCAGCGGGAGGCGGCCACCTGGTTCGACCGGTTCCTGGTCCAGGAGGGCGGCGAAGTCCCGCCGCAGGTCCGCGGGCGGGCCCTGGCCAGCCGGGCCGACATCGCCTTCGACCTGGAGGACTACGACACGCTGCTGCGCAGCGCCCAGCAGGGCCTGGAGATCAGCCGGGCGTGCGGCGATGACGTTCACCGTGCCGACCGCGCTGCGGACGCTCGGCCAGGCCGCGCTGCGGGCGGGCCGGCTCACCGACGCCGCCGAGCTCATCGACGAGGCCATCGCAGGCCGCCGAGGCGGCGGGCAACGACTGGGAGGCGGGCTCGCCCTCGCCGCCAAGGCCGCCATCGCGCTCCGGCAGAACAAGCTGAAGTCGGCGCAGCGGATCCTACGAGGCCGCGCTGGAGGTGCTGAGCGACAACAACCACTGGGGGGTGGCGCAGATCCAGTACGGGCTGGGCACGGTGGCCCGGGCCCGCGGCGACGCCGACATGGCGCTGCGGCATTTCGAGGCGGCCGCGGAGATCTTCCGCGAGCTGGACGCCTGGCTCGAGATCGCCCGCTGCCTGGCCGGGGTCGGCTGGGTCGCGCTGGCCCGCGGCGACCTCGACCTGGCCCAGGACCGGCTGGCCGAGAGCCTGCGGATCAGCCAGGCCTGCGGCCAGCGGCTCGGCATCGCCCGCGGGCTGGAGGCGTTCGCGGCGCTGGCCGCGGCCCGGCAGCAGCCCGAGCAGGCCGCCCGGCTGGCCGGGGCCGCGTGCGAGCTGCGCGAGTCGCTGGGCCAGCCGGACCGGCGTCGGCTCCCGGGTCGAGGAGAGTGCTCGATCTGGCCCGCGGCCGCCTCGGCGCGGCGGCCGCGGCGGCCCTGTTCGCCGAGGGCCGCGAGATGCCGGCCGACGACGCGGTCGGCTACGCCCTCGGCTCCGCACCTCGAGCGCCCGGCGGGCCGCCCGAGCGCTCCCGGGCGCTGCCCGGGGCAGCCGGGCCTGGCACCCGGGCGCCCCGGACCTGGGCAGGCCCGGCGAGACGGCCTGGGCCGACCCGGCGCGCCTGCCGTCGGCGCGGGCCGCCTCGCCGCTCACCGCGCGCGAGCACGAGATCGTGGTCCTGATCGCCCGGGGCCTGTCCAACCGGCAGATCGCCGACGAGCTGGTCATCAGCCCGGCCACCGCGGCGCGGCACGTGGCGAACATCCTGGCCAAGCTGGGCTTCACGCAGCGTACACAGATCGCCTCATGGGCCGCGCGGCACGCGCCGCCCAGCTGAGCAGCACCTGCACATGTGCACAGCGGCCTGCATACGGCCCGGCCGGCGCGGTCGAAGCTGCACATCGGAATGCATAGTTCGGCGCATGTGCCGCCGGGCCCGCGCGGCATACCGTTCACTTGTCGCTAAGGCACGGGGCGGCGGGTCTGGAGCCCGGCGCCGCGCCGGTTCCCGGCGGGGGGGCGGGAACCGGTCGATAACCCGCCGCAGCGGCCGGGCGGGTCCCGGCTCCAGGCCGGGATCCGCCCGCTGTCAGACCAGCGGGAGGTTCTGGTGAACATGGGGATCGGCGCCGGGGCAGGCATCGAGGCGGACGCGGGCCGGCCCCGCCGCGGACGGCACGGGCAGCTGAGGCCCGCGCGGGCGGTGACCGAGCACATCCTGGCCGTGGCCGACCGGGCCGGACAGCGGCGCCGCGCTCATCGATGCATGACCGCCGGGGCGCCGGCCCGGTGCGAGGCCGCCGTGATCACCTGGCCGCAGTTCGCGCGCATGGTCCGCGCGGCGGCCCGGGGCCTGTCCCGGCGGGGCGTGCAGGAGGGCGACACGGCGGGGATCTTCGTCGCCGACGCGGCCAGCCACGCGGTGGCGGTACACGCCGTGCGGGCGGCCGGGGCCATCGCCGTCCCGTTGCGCCCGGCGCAGACCGCGGCGGACCTGGCCGCCCAGCTCAAGCCGTGCCGGGCCCGGGTGCTGATCACCTCGGCGGCGCTGGCCGGGCTGGCCGCCGAAGCCGCGGAGCGCTGCTGGGTGCGGCAGGTGTTCGCGTTCGGCGAGGCGGCGGGGACCACGCCGTTCGGCTCCCTGCTGGACGCCGGGCGGCCGGGCGCCGCCGCCGCGGACCGCGATGGCGAGCGGACCCGGACCTGGCTCGCGAGCGGGCCGGACGGCCGCGCGGAGCTGGACGGCCGCGCGGCTGGACGGCCGGCGCGGAGCTGGACGGCCGAGCGGAGCTGGACGGGCACCGCGCGGCCGAGGTGAGCCGCCGCGACATCGTGGTGGCCGCCCCGCCCTGCGGCGATCCCGATGCCTACACCGCCCTGCTGGACGAGGCCCTCGCGGCGGGCGCGACCGTCGTGGCCGTCCCGCTGGCGCAGCTGGGCGAAGCGGTGCGCAGCTACCAGGCGGCCGCGGCGATCACCCCGGCCGGGCGCACGACCGTGGGCCTGTCTGCGAGCCGGGTCGGCACCCCCGGCCAGCGCGCGCGCCCCGCCCCTGACCCCGTGGCCGGAGGTGCGGCGTGACCGGGACCCGGGTAGCCGAAGTACTGGCGGCAGTGTCACTGACCACTGACATCGCCTCCGGGCGTGCCCTTCGAAAAAGGGCTGCGGACCTGCGCCGTCGCGACGGCCTTCGGCCGCGAGCTCGGCCTGGCGCCGGATGAGCTGTCGGTCGTGTTCCACGCCGCGCTGGTGCGGGCCATCGGGTGCACCTCCCATGCCTCAGAGAACGCCGACGACTTCGATGACGACATCGCCTTCCAGGCGTGGCTGAAAGAACTCGACTTCGGCGATGAGGCGATGCTGTCGCGTCAGCTGGCCAGGTTCGGCGGCCTGGGCCCCGGGCCGGCAGGCCGCGATGACGAAGGTTCTTCCTGGACACCGCGGCCGACCGACCGGGACCGCCGCATGGCGCTCATCCTGTGAGGTGGGCCGGGCGGTGGGCCCGATGCTCGGGCTCCCCGAGGCGGTCATCGTGGCCTTGGACCATGTCTACGAACGCTGGGACGGGCGCGGGATACCAGGCCTCGCCGGGGGCGCCGACCTGCCGCTGGCGGCCCGGGTCGTTCACGTCGCCGAGCAGGCGCGTGCTGGCGCACGCCCTGGGCGGCCGGACCGGAGCCGTGGCCGAGGTCCGGCGACGGGCGGGCGGACATCTCGACCCGGACCTGGCCAGCGCGTTTGCCGCGTGTGCCGAAGCGGCGCTGGCTCCGCTGGCCGAACCGGACATGCTGGCGCGTGGTCGTCGCGGCCGAACCCGGCGCGATCAGCCTGGCGGGCGCCGATGGAGTGCGGCGCATGTGCCGGGCGCTGGCGTGCGTGGTCGACCTGAAGGGCCGCTACCTGCTCGGGCACTCCCATCACGTGGCCGCGGTCGCGGCTCGCGCTGCGGAGGTGGCCGGGCTCGGCGCCGAACGGGCTCGTCAGCTGGAACTGGCCGGGCTGCTGCACGACATCGGCCGGGCGGGTGTGCCCAGCTCCATCTGGGACCGGCCCGGGCCGCTCACCACCGCCGCCTGGGAACAAGTCCGCCTGCACACCTACTGGACGTCGCGGGTGCTCGAACGCTGCCCCGCCCTGGCCAGCCTCGCTCCCCTGGCGGCCAGCCATCACGAGCGGCTCGACGGCACCGGCTACCACCGCGGCGGCGCGAGCCGCGGACCTGCCGTTCGAGGCTCGCCTGCTGGCCGCCGCTGACGCGCTGTGCGAGCTGACCGAGCCGCGGCCCGGCCGGCCGCCCATGGCCGCTGGCCGCGGCGGCGGGTGACCTGTCGGGCCAGGCGCGTTCGGGCGCGCTGGACCCGGACGCGGTGGCCGCGGTGACCGAGGCGGCGGGCATGCCGCGGCCCCGGGCGGCGCGCCCGCATGACCTGACCGAGCGCGAGGTCGACGTGCTGCGGCTGACGGCACAGGGGCTGACCAATCACGAGATCGCCGCCGAGCTCAGCCTGTCGGCTCGCACCGTGGGCAACCACCTCGCCCATGTCTACGACAAGATCGGCCGCCGGACCCGGGCGGGCGCCGCCGTGTACGCCATGGAGGTGGGTCTGCTCCCCGCCGGGACCAGGGAAACCCGCCGCTGAAGTTGAGCCGAATGGCTCATCCCCCCGGCCCGGCCGAGGCGCACCCTGGCCGTCATGGCCGGCCATCCGCCGGCCCCGGACCAGGGAGCCCAGCATGACCATGACCACGACCGATCACGTCACCATCGTCAGCGACCTGTACGCGGCGTTCGGCCGCGGCGACCTGGCCGCCATGCTGGCCCCGCTGGCCGACGACGTCAGCTGGGATGCGGACTGGGCCGACCTGTTCAGCCAGCGGGCGGGGCTCGGCGTCGTCGCGCCGCGGCAGGGTATCGACGGGGCCAGGGAGTTCTTCGCCCTGCTCGACACGTTCATCGTGCACGAGTTCCGAGTGCTCGACCTGATGGCCAGCCAGACCCAGGTCGCCGCCCAGATCGTCATCGAGCTCACCTATCCCAGCGGCGGCCGGGTCCGCGACGAGGAACTGCACCTGTGGCGCTTCACCGCCGACCACAAGATTGCCGCACTGCGTGCACTACGTCGACACGGCCAAGCACATCGCCGCCTGGAACGGCGAAGACACCACCCGCCGCAGCAGCTGAGCAGGGTCACGAGACCGCGGGCTCGTCCGCCCGGACCGGGACGCTGGCCGCCGCTGGTCTCGGGACGCGGACGAGCGCGAGGATCACGGGCAGGCTGACCAGGTCGAGGATGGCCGCCAGGCCGAACGCTGCCGCCGTCCCGTGCGCCAGCACGTGCTGAGCCTGGGCGGCCGCGGTCAGGCCGGGCAGCGGGTGCTGGGCGGCGCTGCGGCTGGCGGTGCCGAAGACGGCGACCAGCACGGCCAGCCCGAGGGCGCCGCCGACCTGCTGCATCACGTTCACCATGCTGGACGCGGCCCCGGAGTCCGCGGGCGCCACGCCGGCCAGCGAGGCCGTGGTCAGCGGCACGAACACCAGGCCCATGCCGATCCCCAGCAGCACCATCGGGCCGAACACCCCGGACCAGTAGCCGGTGGCGGGTGAGACCCGAGACAGCCAGGCCAGCGAGGCGATCGGCCGGCAGCATCCCGGCGATCATGAGCGGCTTGGCGCCCAGCCGCGGCATCAGGCGGGGCGCGGTGCGCGACATCACGAACAGCACCGACGGTCAGCGGCAGGAAGGCCACGCCCGGCGCGGAGCGGGCTGAAGCCAAGGACCTGCTGCAGGAACTGGGTGAGGAAGAAGAACACCCCGAACATGCCCGCGATCAGCAGCAGCCGGGCCACGAAGGAGCCGGACCGGCTGAGGTCGGCGAACAGCCGCAGCGGCGTGATCGGCTGCCGGGCCCGGGCCTCGACGGCCAGGAAGGCGGCGAGCAGGACCACGGCGGCACCGAACGCGGCGAGCGCCAGGTGATCGCCCCAGCCGCTGGCGGCGGCGCGGACGAAGCCGTAGACGAGCAAGGCCACGCCCGGCGGTGGACGGTCACGCGCGCCCGGCCAGGTCGAAGCGGCCGGGCTGGCCGCGGCGTCTCGGCCACGAACAGCGGCGCCATCGCCAGCGACCGCGATGCCGATCGGCACGTTGATGAACAGCACCCACCGCCAGGACAGCCACTCGGTGATCACGCCGCCGAGGACCAGGCCCAGCGAGGAGCCGCCGGTGACCACGCCCATGAAGACACCGAGCGCGCGGGTCCGCTCGCGGCCCTCGGTGAAGCTGGTGACGATGAGGGCGAGCACGGCGGGGGCGGCCAGCGCACCGCCCACGCCCTGTACCGCCCGGGCCGCCAGCAGCAGCCCGGACGAGGTGGCCAGGCCGCCGACCAGCGAGGCGAGGGTGAAGAGGGCGATGCCGGCCGAGAACAGCGCGCCGCCGGCCCAGGATGTCGCCGGCCCGGCCGCCGAGCAGCAGCAGGCCGCCGAACGTCAGCGTGTAGGCGTTCAGCACCCAGGACAGGCTGGTCGGGGAGAAGTGCAGGCTGGTCTGGATGTGCGGCAGGGCGATGTTCACCACGGTCGCGTCAAGGATGATCATGAGCTGGGCACTGAGCATGATGCCCAGCGCCACACCGCGCCCGGCTCGACGCCGGCCGCCGCCTGGCCGCGCGGGCACGCGCAGCCCGCGAGGCCACGCAAACGAAGACAACGATGCCTCCACGGCGATCTGGATCCCGGGCGCTCCCGTGGCGCGGGATCCCTGCGAAGCTTGTCTTCGGACCTCTGGTGGCTGACAGACCACTGGCCGGGCGGTACTATCAGGAATGAAACGGAGGTCTACTCCGGTTACTATACGGAGGCAGCCTCCGTTTTGCAACCCTATTTAACGCCTAGGACCATGACCAGACCATCTGACCAGCCGTCCGCTGAACAGCGGCCCGCCGAGGCAGCCGTCCGCCGAGCAGCCGTCCGCCGAGCAGCCGTCCGCCGAGCAGCCGTCCGCCGAACAGCCGTCCGCCGAACAGCGGCCCGCCGAGCAACTGCGCGCCGACGCACGGCAGAACCGGGCCCGGCTGATCGCCGCGGCCACCGAGGCGTTCGCGGAGAAGGGCGCCGACGCGCCGCTGGAGGACATCGCCCGGCGCGCCGGGGTCGGCATCGGCACGCTCGTATCGCCACTTCCCTAGCCGGCTGGACCTGCAGGCGGCCGTGTTCCGCACCCAGGTCCGTGTGGTTTGCGACCAAGGCGACGCGCTGATGGCGAGCGACTCGCCCGGGCACGCCTTCGCCAGCGTGGACGCGGGCGCTGACCGGCTACCTGGTGACCAAGCGCGGCTTGTCGCGCGCGCTGATCGACGCGGTCGGCGTCGAGTCCGAGCTGATCACCTCCTGCTGGGTGACCATGCGCGAGACCACCGAGCGACTCCTGGTGCAGGCGCAGCAAGCCGGGCGTCATCCGGGGTGATGTCACCGCCATGGACGTAATGCGGCTGGTCCACGGGGTCGCGGTGAGTTCGGAGAAGGCCCCGGAACGGACCGACTATCTGCTGTCGGTCATGCTCGACGGCCTGGCGGCCGAGGCCGCGCTAACGGGCTCAGAAGTCCGGCGGGCGGTTCTCGTAGGGGGTGCTGAGGACCACGGTGGTCCGGGTGGAGACGCCGCCCAGGGTGCGGATCTGGTACAGCAGGTCCTCCAGCGCGGCCGGGGAGGGCACCCGCACCTTGAGGATGTAGTTCTCGTCTCCCGCGACGCTGTGGCAGGCCTCGATCGCCGTCGAGGTGTTCCAGCCGCTGCGGCAGGTCATCGGGGGCGGCGGCGTCGAACGGCTTGACCGACACGAAGGCGGTCAGCGGCAGCCCGACGTCTTCCGGGTTGAACATCGCGCGTAGCCCTTGATCACGCCGTCCTGCTCGAGCCTGCGTACCCGCTGGTGCACGGCCGACACCGAGAGCCCGGCCTGCCGGCCCAGCTCGGTGAAGCTCATCCGGCCGTTGCGTGCCAGCAACGACACGATCTTGCGATCGATCTCCTCCACGTGGTCACGTTAGCGCCATGGATCTAACCCTGGAGACATAACGACGTAACGGAATGATCACGGCATGTTCGCTAATGTGACCCTCAGGCCCGGCTGCCGCCGATCGTGCCGGCGGCAGCAGCGGGCGGCCCGTGCGAGACTGTAAGGATGCAGCGGAACCCGGAAGAACTCTACGAACTCGGTCCCGCCGCGCCTGATATCGCGGATGCGCCGATGCTGCACTACCTGGACGGCTTCATCGACGCGGGCGGCGCCGGCCGCCTGCTCGCCGAGCACTTGCTGAGCAGCTTCCCCACGAGACGGTGGCGCGGTTCGACATCGACCGGCTCATCGACTACCGGTCCCGGCGCCCGCTGATGATCTACAACAACAGCAGCTGGGAGAGCTACGAGGCTCCCGAGCTGGTGCTTCACCTGCTCCGCGACCAGCAGGGGCAGCCCTTCCTGCTGCTGAACGGGCCCGAGCCCGATCATGAGTGGAAGCTGTTCACCGACGCGGTCCTGGACCTGACCGGTCGGCTCGGCGCCGGGCTCGCGGTCAGCTTCCTCGGCATCCCGGCCGGGATGCCGCACACCCGGCCGCTCGGCGTGATCGCGCACGGCGACCCGCGACGAGCTGATCAGCGCGCACCAGCGGATGGCGAACCGGATCCAGGTGCCCGGCAGCGCGCGCGGCCTGGTCGAGCTGCGGCTCGGCGAGGCGGGCCGGGATGCGGTGGGCTTCGCCGTGCAGGTGCCGCACTACCTGGCCCAGGCCGTCTATCCGCCGGCCGCGCTGACCCTGCTGGAGTCCGTGGTCACCGCCACCGGGCTCGAGCTGCCCGACGCCGAGCTCCGCGAGGCCTCAGCCCGGACCAACGAGGCGATCGACCAGCAGGTCGCCGAGTCGGCCGAGGTCGCCGAGCTGGTCCGGGCGCTGGAGCAGCAGTACGACGCCCTGGCGGAAGCCGAGGGGACCGGCAACGCCGGTCCCGGCCTGCTGGGCGAGGGCGAGGCCATGCCGACCGCCGACGAGCTCGCGGCCCAGTTCGAGCGGTTCCTGGCCGAGAACCAGGGCCGCATCGATCCGCCCGGACCGCGCACCACCGACGGCCCGGACAGCCTAGCCGGCTGCCGAGCGCCCTCGGCGGCTAGCCGACGACGACCAGCTCTCGCGGCGCGTGGTTGAGCCGCTCGTAGCCGTCGGCGGTGCAGACCACGATGTCCTCGATCCGCGCGCCGTGCGGCCCGGGGTAGATGCCCGGCTCTACCGAGAACGCCATGCCCGGCTCGAGCGCCTCGCCGTTGCCGGCCACGATGTAGGGGTCCTCGTGCCCCTCCAGCCCGATCCCGTGCCCGGTGCGGTGGATGAACGCCGCGCCGTAGCCGGCCGCGGTGATCGGCTCGCGCGCGGCCGCGTCGACCGACTCCGCCGTCACTCCCGGCCGCACCGCGGCGCACGCGGCCTCCTGGGCGTCCTGCAGCACCTTGTAGTAGGCGGTGAACTCGGCGGGCGGCTCGCCGATCGCGTAGGTCCGGGTGCAGTCCGAGCAGTACCCGGACGGCATCGTGCCGCCGATGTCCACCACCACGGCGTCGCCGGCTGCCAGCACCCGGTCCGAGACCTCGTGGTGCGGGCTGGCCGCGTTCGGTCCCGAGCCGACGATCACGAAATCGACCGTGGCGTGCCCCTCGGCCAGGATGGCCTCGGTGATCTGCGGGCCCACTTCGCGCTCGGTCAGCCCGGGCCGCAGCCAGCCGGGGACGCGGGCGTGCACGCGGTCGATGGCCTCGCCCGGCCTCGCGCAGCGCCGCCACCTCGGCGGGGCTCTTGCGCATCCGCAGCGGGCGCAGCGCCGCCGCTGGCCAGCGCCAGCCGCGCGGCGGGCAGCGCGTCGCGGAACCTGAGCACGAACAGCGCCCACATCCGGTCGGACAGGCCGACGGCCGAGACGCGCGCCGAGCTTGTCCGCGACCAGGCGGAACGGGTCGGCGGTCTCCTCCCAGGCCACGATGTCCAGGCCGAGCGCGCCGGCCGGCGAGGCCTGCGCGGCGCGCAGCTCCAGCCGGGGCACGAACAGCGCCGGGTCGCCGTGCGGCCGGGACGGCCAGGCAGGTCAGCCGCTCCAGCTGCTTGGCGTCGTAGCCGGTCACGTAGCGCAGGTCGGGGCCGGGGGTCAGCAGCACGGCGTCCAGCCCGGCCGCGCGGACGGCGTCGCGGACCAGCTCCAGCCGGGCGGCGGGGTACAGGTCGCTCACAGTCGCCACGGACCAACCCTAGGCCTGGGCCACGGCGCTGACGAACCGGCTCAGCGACGAGCCCAGTCCCCACCGCTCGCCGAGCTCGGTCAGCCGGCCGGCGTCCGGCGGCACGGCCGGCAGTTTCCCGTCCACCGGCGGCAGCGGGGCGTCGTCGGCGACCCGGACGACCGACATGGCGATGTCCAGGTAGCCGCCGGGCCTTCTCCAGCTTCTCCCGGCTGCCGCGCGGGAACCCGCCGTGCCCGGCGTCCAGCGCGGCGGTGATGCCCTCGATGCTGCCGAACGCCTGGATCAGCGCGGCCGCGGTCTTCTCCCCCACGCCCGGCACGCCGGGCAGCCCGTCGCTCGGGTCGCCGCGCAGCGCGGCGAAGTCGGCGTAGGCGCGGCCCGGGATGCCGTACTTGGCGCTCACCGCCGCCTCGTCGATCACGTCCAGGTTGACCAGGCCGCGCACGGTGTAGATGACCCGGATCGCCGCGGGCGTCGTCGACCAGCTGGAACAGGTCCCGGTCGCCGGTCACCACGTCGACCGGGTCCGGCGGACGCGGGCGGCCAGCGTGCCGATCACGTCGTCGGCCTCGAACCCGGGCTGCCCGGCCACGGCCAGCCCGGCCGCGTGCAGCACCTCGTCGATCAGCGGGACCTGCGCGGCCAGCGCGGGCGGGACATCCTCGCCGCCGTCGGCGGCCAGCCGGTGCGCCTTGTACGAGGGGACGGCCGCGACCCGGAAGGCCGGCCGCCAGTCCGCGTCCCAGCAGGCGACCAGCCGCGCCGGGTGCCGGGCCCGGACCAGCCGGGTGATCATGTCGAGCAGCCCGCGCACCGCGTTGACCGGCGTGCCGTCCGGCGCCTGGACCGTGTCCGGCACCCCGTAGAACGCGCGGAAGTACAGCGACGCCGTATCCAGCAGCATGAGCGAGCCCATGCCCGCCATACTGCCACGCCGGCCGGGCCGGCCTCAGGTCAGCAGCGACGACCTTGCCGTCGGCGATCTTGATCTGCTTCCCGGGCAGCGGGCTGGGCGCCGGGCCGGCGACCACCGCGCCGGTGGTGATCGTGAACCGGCTGCCGTGGCAGGGGCAGTCGATGGTGCCGCTGGTCACCCGGTTGACGATGCAGCCCACGTGCGTGCACATCGCGCTGAACGCCCGGTACTGGCCCCGGCTCGGCTGGGTCACGACGACCCGGGCCGCGCTGAAGACGTCCCGCCGCCCACCGGGATCTCGCCGGCGGCGCCGAGCACCACGCCGCCGGACCGCGGGCGTGCTCTCCGGCGTGCCGGCGCTGCGGCTGGCGCCGAGCCGGTGCCGGGGTGGCCGATGACGGGCGCAGGCGGCTCATGGCCATGGCGGCGGCCGGGCGGCCCGGCGCCGGACCCCCGGCCTCGTCGGCGTCGTACGGGACGGCCGCGGTGCTGCAGCCGGCCAGCGTCGCCGCCCAGGCCCGCCAGGCCGACCGCGCCGAGCAGCACCCCGCGCCTGGTCGGGTCGGGCGGCTCGGCTCGTGGCCGATCGCTCATCGGCCATCCTTCGTCGCCGGGTGAATACGCCCGGTACTCACTCTGGGGGATGGCGGCCGACTCGCCGGGACGGCGGTCCCGTAAGGTCCGGTAAGGACGGCCAGCTCGGCGCGCTGCGGCCAGCCGGCCGCCAGCGCTTGACCCGGCCGACGCGTCCGGCAGGGTCAGCCCCGGCCCACCGCGACGCCCAGCAGGTAGGCGGTCAGCGGGGCGGCGGGCCGGGCCACGGCGTGTGCCACGTCACGCGTCAGGTCCAGCACGGCTCTGGTCTCCGCGGTGCTCAGCGGCTCCGCGATCGAGTCCGAGGCGGCGCGGACAGCGGCCGTCCAGTCCTCCAGGGTGCTCATGCCCCAGCTCCTCAGCCAGCGGCGCCGGGATATCGTCCAGATTGGCCTGGGCCGGCATATCCGATCGGCACGAGCACGGCGCTCGGCGCCCGGCGCGGACGCGCGCTGGCTGTCCGGCGCGCTCGCGCTGATCCTGGCCTTCATGGCGGGCGAGATCGTGGCGGGCCTGGCCGCGCACTCGCTCGCGCTGATCTCTGACGCCGCGCACATGCTGACCGACGCCGCCTCCATCGCGCTGGTCCTGATCACGGCGCGGCTGGCCGCCCGGCCGCCGGCGGGCGGGTACACCTACGGGCTCAAGCGCACCGAGATCATGTCGGCCCAGGCCAACGGGATCACCCTGGTCCTGCTCGCGATCTGGCTCGGCTACACGGCGATCCGGCGGCTGATCGACGCCGCCGCAGGTGGCCGGCGGGACGGTGCTCGGCGTGGCGCTGGCCGGGATAGCGGTGAACATCGCCGCGACCCTGCTCATCGCCCGCGCCAGCGGCGGGCGGGGCAGCACCGCGCAGCCTGAACCTGGCGGGCGCGTTCAAGCACGTGGTCACCGACCTGTACGCGTTCATCGCCACCGCGGTGGCCGGGCTGATCATCCTGGCCACCGGCTTCGGCCGGGCCGACGCGATCGCCACGCTGGTCGTGGTGGTGCTGATGCTGCACGCGGGCGCCGGGCTGATCAGGGATTCCGGGCGGATCTTCCTCGAGGCCGCGCCCGCGGGCCTGTCCCCCGCCGCCGTGGGGGCGGCGATGGCGGCCCGGCCGCAGGTCAGCGAGGTCCACGACCTGCATATCTGGGAGATCACCTCAGGCCTGGCCGCCACCTCGGCGCACGTACTGGTCGCGCCGGGCTCGGACTGCCACGCCATCCGGGCCGACCTCGAGGCGTTCCTGGCCCGCGAGTACGGGATCACCCACGCGACCTTCAGGTCGACCATGCGCCCTCGGACGGCCGGCCGCCAGTGCCGGTGCCCCGCCGCCGACCTGCACTGCGACGACGCGCACGGCCCGGCCTACCGCCCCGGCGAGGCTAGGCCGGCCAGCCCCGGCGGTGCGGGCACCGCTGGTCAGCCGCCGATGGCGGACATGGGCCGGTCGGGCTGCAGGAACGACGGGTCGTTGATGCCGTGGCCCGGGCAGCTTCACCGCCACCGCCCGCCGCCACCGGTCGGCCAGCTCGGCGTCGCTCGCCCCGGCCCGCAGCGGCGCCGCGCAGGTCGCTCTCGGTCCGGGCGAACAGGCAGTTGCGGACCTGGCCGTCGGCGGTCAGCCGGACCCGGTCGCAGTTCGCCGCAGAACGGCCGGGTCACCGACGCGATCACGCCGACCCGGGCCGGGCCGCCGTCGACCAGGAACGCCTCGGCGGGCGCCGAGCCGCGCTGGTTCGGGTCGTCGGGGGTGAGGCGTGAACTCGCGGCCGAGGGCGGCCAGGATCTCCTCGGCGGTCACCATCTCGGCCGCGGTTCCAGCCGTGCTGGGCGTCCAGCGGCATCTGCTCGATGAAGCGCAGCTCGTAGCCGTGCTCCAGGCAGAACCGCAGCAGCGGGACGGCCTCGTCGTCGTTGAGGTCGCGCATCAGCACCGCGTTGACCTTGACCGGGGCCAGGCCGGCCTCGGCCGCGGCGGCCAGCCCGTCCAGCACGTCGGGCAGCCGGTCCCGGCGGGCCAGCTTGCGGAACATCTCGGGCCGCAGGGTGTCCAGCGACACGTTGACCCGGTCCAGCCCGGCCGCGCGCAGCGCCGCGGCGGTGCGGGCCAGGCCGATGCCGTTGGTGGTGAGCGAGATCTCCGGGCGCGGGCGCAGCCGCGCGGTCCGCGCGACGATGCCGGCCAGGCCGCGGCGCAGCAGCGGCTCGCCGCCGGTGAACCTGACCTCGCGGACGCCGAGCTGTTCCACCGCCACCGTGACCAGCCGCACCACCTCGTCGTCGGTGAGCAGCTCGGGCTTGGGCAGCCAGTCGAGTCCCTCGGGCGGCATGCAGTACGCGCAGCGCAGGTTGCACCGGTCGGTGAGCGACACCCGCAGGTCGGTAGCGACCCGGCCGAAGGAATCAGACAGCATGTTTTCTAGCCTATTCTCACCGTTTCGGTGTCACGACCGGCCATCAGCGCCGGACCATCCCGTAGGCGCGTTCGGCCCGGATCCTGATGACCAGGCGCCGGTCACGGACCATGGCGGCCCGGAAGTCGTCCCAGTCGGGGTGCTCGCCCTGCACGAAGCGGTACAGCTCGGCCAGCTCCTCGACCGCCGCATCGTGCGGGTCGCGGGCGACCGCGGACAGTTCGGCGTGCCCGTCGACCACGACGTAGGACCAGAAGTCACCGGTGGTGACGTGGAAACTGGCCCGCGGGTCACGGCGCAGGTTGGCGGTCTTGGCCCGGTCGTCGGTGGTGGAGATCCGGATGGTCTGCGTGTCTGCGTCCCACCCGTAGGTGACGTTGGACAGCTGGGGCCACCCGTCTTTCCTGCAGGGTGACCAGCACGCCCCGGTGCTGCGCGCCGAGCAGCTCGGCGAACCCGTCCTCGATCATTCCCCGTGAACAACATCCGCCCCGGCGATGTTCCGCCGCATTCGCTCGGCTGCGCCTCAGGCGGCGCGGCGGCGGACCTGCGCCTGGCGCGCTGTCAAACGGGCCGCACGCAGCCGGTCGCGCGGCCGGTGTAGGCCATGACGTCCGGCTTGCGGGCGGCCGGGATGGACGGCAAAGTGGCCGTGGCTGCCGCCGTGGCGCCTGCCACGGGCTGACTCGTACCGGTAAGGGAGACGCCGGTGACCTCGATGCTCACGCCGTGCTGCTGCGGCGCGGCGCCATGGCCGTCGCGGCCGGGCGGGTGGCGCTCGGCGTGACCGCCCTGGCTGCGGCCCTCGGTGCCCGCCCGCCCGTGGGTGGGCGCGGCCGCCGATGACCTGGCCGCGCGGGTGTTCGGCCGCGCGCTGGGCGCCCGTGACCTGGCCCTGGGGCTCGGCGCCCTGGCCGCCCTGCAGGGTCCGGCGGCCGGCACGGCACCGGCGCGCGCCTGGGTCGCGGCCGGGGCGCTGTCCGACGCGCTGGACGTGGTGGCCAGCTTGCTGGCCTGGCGGGAACTGCCGCGGGTCACCCGGTGGCTGGTCGCGGTGTCGGCCGCCGGCGCGGCCCTGGCCGGGGCGGCTGAGCGCTGGCCGCAGGCGCCGTGGCCGCCGTCCCCGGTCACGCTGCAGCCGGGCAGCGGCAGGCCGCCGGCTCACGGCAGGCCCGCCAGCACGGTCATGACCGCGCCGGGCTGCTCGCGATGATCGGGACTGTGACTGACGCGACCGCCAGACGTCCCGTCCAGCCAGTGCAGCCAGGCGCCGTGGCCGTCGGCGAGGGCCAGCGGCGTCTGCCCGTCCGGCCGAGCACGAACGTCCACTCCGGCAGCCGGGCGGCGGCACGCCGGACAGGGTCAGGCCGGACGCCCGGGCGCCTCGTTGGACAGCCACACGGCGCCCAGGCCCGCGACGTCGCGGGCGAACTGCTCCCGGTCCTCCGGCGCGACGTAGGCCAGCACCGCGGAATGGTAGATGACCAGGGTGGCGTCGGCTGGCGCCTGGGCGGCCAGCGCGGGCAGGTCGGTGCGCAGGTCGCCGCGGTAGCACCGGCGGCGGATCGCGGCGGGCGGCGGCGACCGCGGCGCGAGCCGGGCCTGCCGGCCGCTTTCCCCGGGCCACAGCAGGCAGGACAGCCAGCGGACGTCGTCGTCGCTGGTCACGTCCAGCGGGCTGAGGTCGAGCCCGGCCCGCCAGGCGATGACGGGCAGCCGGGCGGGCAGCGGCACCGGCCCGCGCACGGCGCAGTGCAGGGTGGGCGCGTCCGGGTCGCGGCCGGCGATCGGGTGGCCGTCGTAGTCGTAGGAGTAGCGGTCGAACAGCAGGGTGAGCCCGGCGCTGGCGCCGACCTCGATCAGCGCCAGCGGGCCCGGCAGCGCGGCCAGCGCCGGCAGCAGCGTGGCGCAGCGGGCCGGCTCGTTCGTCTGGGTCCGCCGGGCCAGCATCACCCCGGCCAGCTCGGCCTCGTGCTGCCGGATCAGGGCCTGCAGGGTGCCGAGGTCCGGCGGGGCGTCCAGCAGGTAGCGGGCCGCGGCGAACAGCAGGTTGGGCTGGCGCTTGGGCGGCGGCAGCGCGGCGAGGAAGTCCAGGACCACCTCGTCGCCGGCGACCGAGGCGGCCAGCGACTCGTAGGCCGGGGAGCGGCCGCGCGCTTCGCGGCTGAACGCCCGGTAGTTCTCCGCGGTGCTCCGCCGCGGGTCAAGACCACCCATGGCCATGCGCCGGACGCTACCGCAGGGTCCGGGCCGGTAGCGTGATCCACTGACGCCCGGCCCCGGAAGTTAAGTGAGGTCCCAGTGAGCAACTCCTTCGATCACTTCGCCATCGGCACGCAGACGCTGACCGACGGCTGGGAGCTGTTCGGCGGTCGTGCTCGGCGGGACCTGGGCCTACGGCGGCGACTCGGCCGGCTACTGGTGGGGCCAGCTGAGCTTCGCCGCGGGGCCGAAAGTCGAGCTGCTGACGCCGACCGGCGGCCCCGACGCGGCCTTCCTGGAGCGCTTCCTGGCCGCTCACGGCGCCGGGCCGCATCACTTCAATTTCGCCACCGACGACATCGAGGACACGCTGGCCCGGATCCGGGCGCTGGGCATCGAGCCGGTCGGGGTCAGCCTGGGCGACCCGGGCTATAGGGAGGCCTTCCTGCACCCGCGCAGCGCGCACGGCATCGTGATCCAGATCGCCCAGCAGGCCGGCTCGCCGCGCCGGCCGGCGCCGCAGGAGCTGCCCGAGCCCGGGCGCGGCCACCCGGTTCGAGCTGATCGAGCACCACGTCAGCGACCTGGCGGGCGCGATACGGCTGTTCCGGGAGGCCCTGGACGGCCAGCTGGAGGCGGGAGACGAGCACGCCGCCGAGCTGACCTGGCCCGGTGGCCACCGGATCAGGCTGGTCCGCGAGGACGGCCTGCCCCGCGGCGGGGCGCTGCACCACGTCCGCTTCGCCCGCGTCGACGGCACCTTCACCGCCAGCGACCGGGAGCGCGGGCCGCGGCGGGCCAAGCGCCTCGGGCTGACGGTCGAGCTGGCGGGCTAACAGCAGCCCGCGAGCACGATCAAGCAGACACCAAATCCCGGCTTTCAATTCCCGGTCTTACCGAGAGCGGTCACATCGGCCCCCCCGTCACTCCTGATTCATGATCAACTCTGCCTTAGCGGCATTCCCGCGGCCGCCGCGAGCCACTGGATTGACTGCCTTCAGGCAATTGCCTAAGAGCAATTATTTAGCCGAAATTACGCCAATGTCCTGGGGTTGACATTCCGTCCGGGCCGTCCAACAATCCCTGTAACAGAGGATCCTTGCTTTGTTAAGAAGCCGATCGCCTGCGATCTGCTTCGCGGCAGCGCAAGGACAGGACTCGGAGTTTTGCGTTCCCAGAGCCGTGGAGGGAACAATGCCGTCTGGCTTATACGCAGCCGTGCCCTAACTGTCCTGGACAGGGCTAGACGACTTGTCCAGGCCGAATTTTGGGCCGGATTACACCGGGCCGATCAGCCTAATTCCCGGTCCATGGCACGGTCGCCTGCCAGCTTGTCCGCGTCGGCCGTCAATAACCCGGTGCCGCGAAAAATTCGCGGCCTGCGCCAGACACAGCAAAGGCCGCGGCCCGCTGACCACCGTCAGCGGCGGCAAACCGGACTTCCGTCTATCACCCGAAAACGCCGCGCCCGCTTTACCCGCCATCCGCTGAACCGGATGGCAGCAAGGAGAACGCAAATGGCACAAGATACCTCGGGATCCGGGACCGCCGCGGGCGGCACCGACCACCCTGGTCATCCCCGGCGAGGCGGCAGCCCGGATCGACCGGCTGCCGATGAGCTTCATGGCCTGGGAGATCTCCCTGATCGTGCAGATCGGCTGGGCGGCCGCGGTCTCCACCGACGCGATCGCGGCCAGGATGTACCCGTTCATCTGGCTGCCGGCCAAGGAAATCACCCACAGCCAGTACGACGTCCTGTACGCCCTGGAGGTAGGGATCGGCATCCTGATCGGCGGCTATGCCATGGGCTGGCTGTCGGATAAGATCGGCCGCCGCCCGTCGCTGGTCTTGTCCTCGGTGCTGGCCGCGTTGTTCATCTTGCCGTTCGCGTACGTGACGAACTACCCGGCGCTGGCCATCCTGTCCATCGGCAGCACGCTCGGGATCGGCGGGTACCTGGCCATCAACGTGGTGTACATGAGCGAGATCATGGGCCCGACGGTCCGGCCCCGGGTCATGATGGTCTCCCAGACCGTCTGCATCTTCCTGCTGCTGGTCATCCTGGGCGGCATCATCCCGCACTACTGGTTCCCCAGCCAGTACAAGGCCTACCTGTGGCTGCTGGCCGGGCTGAACGTCCTGGTCGCGATCGACTGCTGGTGCTTCCGGATGCCCGAGTCGCCGCGCTGGCTGGAGGCCCGGGAGCGCCGGGACGCGGCCCGCAAGGTCGTGGAGCGGATGGAAACACGGGCCAGCCGGGGCGGGCGGGCCCGCTGCCCGAACCCGACCTGGCGCCGCACGAGGTGGTGGCCGAGGAAAAGACCAGCTGGCTGGCGCCGTTCGGCAGGGAGTACGTGGTGGCCACCGTATTCCTGCTGGTGGTCATGGCGCTCGGCTACGCCGGCATCGTGTACGGCGGCAACAGCCAGATCATCTTGTTCCTCATCGGTAACCGCGGCTACGGCGCCGGCACCGTCTTCGCCATCACGGCCTGGGCCGGGGTGGCCGCCTCCGCGGTCTACCTGCTCAACGCGTTCTTCGGCGGCCGGTTCGAGCGCAAGTACACCCAGCTGTTCGGGGCCGTCCTGTTCGCCGGCGCCTACTGGGGCATGTACGCCACGCACAGCCACACGTGCCGTGACCACCTTCTTCATCCTCGCCAACGTCGGCGGGATCTTGTGGCTGTGGAGCATGTACGTGTATATCCCCAACAACTACCCGACCCGGATGCGGTCGCTGGGCACCGGCTGGACGGACGGTATGGGCCACGTCGGCGCGTGGGGCGGCGTCCTGATCGCCGGGCAGCTCTTCTCCATGGCCTCGCCGCGGGGCTTCTTCCTGTTCGTCACGATCCCGTGCGCGATCCTCCCCGGCCTCCTGCTCGCGGATCTTCGGCAAGCGCCAGCGCCAGAAGGCGCTGGAAGAGCTGGCCCGCTAGACGCTGGGCCGTCGGCTGGCTGCCGCCGGCTCTTTCCCGAGGTATCTCCGGCGGTTGGCAGGGTGTCACCGGCGGCCCAGTCCACCACAGTCGGCCTCCCGTCAGTGCGGAACTGGCGGGAGGCCGGCGCATGCCCGGGGGTATCGGCGTTGCCCTCCGGGGCGGCCGGAGGGCGGGGCCCGGCAGATGCGGGAAACCGGGCACGCCGACATTTTCGTCACTCCTGAATCATAGTCAACTCTGGTTAACTTCAACTCCACCTGACCATTCAGAATCAGTGGATTAGATGCCTATAGGCAATGACACCAATGACGGGGGTTGACATCCAGTCCGAGGCGTCCAACAATCCCTGTAACAGTGGATCCATGCTTTGTTAAGGAGCCGATCGCCTGCGATCTCTGCCACGGGAAAGCAGAGATGAAACTCGAAGTTTCGTGTTCCCTAGCCCTGGAGGGGAACAATGCCTGCTGGCTTAGACACAGCCATGGCCGGACCGGCCCGGGAAGGCCCGGTGACCTGTCCAAGTGGGTCGGCGGATCACCGCCTGGCGAGCTGATCAGCCCGATCAGCCAAGCCCATTGCACCTATCACGAGCCTGTTTGCTCATAACGGCCGTCAATTACCCGGTGCCGCCTGGATTTCGTGGCCTGCGCCAGACACAGCAAAGGCCGCGCCAGCTGACCACCGTCAGCCACGGCAAAACGGGATTTTCGTCTACCACTCGCAATGGCGTCATGCCCGCTTTACCCGTCATCCCCTGAACCCGGATGGCAGCAAGGAGAACTGAAATGGCACAAGATACCTCGGGATCCGGGACCGCCACCGGCGGAACCACCCTGGTCATCCCCGGCGAGGCGGCGGCCCGGATCGACCGGCTGCCGATGAGCGCGATGGCCTGGGAAATTTGCCTGATCGTGCAGATCGGGTGGGCGGTCGCGGTCTCCACCGACGCGATCGCGGCGAGAATGTACCCGTTCATCTGGCTGCCTGCCAAGGAAATCACGCACAGCCAGTACAACGTGCTGTTCGCCCTGGAGGTGGGCATCGGCATCCTGATCGGCGGCTACGTCTTCGGCTGGCTGGCGGACAAGGTCGGCCGCCGCCAGGCCCTGATCGTCTCCTCGGTCCTAGCGGGCGTGTTCATCTGGCCGTTCGCGTACGTGACGAACTTCCCGGCGCTGGCCCTGCTGTCGATCGGGGAGCACGCTGGGGATCGGCGGCTACCTGGCCATCAACGTGGTGTTCATGAGCGAGATCATGGGCCCGGCGGTCCGGCCGCGGATCATGATGGTCTCCCAGGTGGTCTGCATCTTCCTGCTCGAGGTCATCCTGACCGGCCTCATCCCGCACTACTGGTTCCCCAGCCAGTACCGGGCTCTACCTGTGGCTGCTGGCCGGGCTGAACATCCTGGTCGCGATCTACCTGTTCTTCCGGATGCCCGAGTCGCCGCGCTGGCTGGAGGCCCGGGAACGCCGGGATGCGGCCCGCCAGGTCATGGAGCGGATGGAGACCCGGGTCAGCAAGAACGGCCAGCGCGCGCTGCCGGAGCCCGACCTCGGCCCGTACGAGGTGGTAGCCGAGGAGAAGACCAGCTGGCTGGCGCCGTTCGGCAAGGACTACGTGGTGGCCACGGTGCTGCTGCTGGTGGTCATGGCCTTGGGCTACGGCGGCATCGTCTACTGCGGCTCCGGCCAGCTCACCTTGTTCCTGATCCTCGACCGGGGCTGGAGCGCCGGAACCGTCTTCGCCTTCACGGCCTGGCCCGGGGTCGTCGCCTCGGCCGCGTACCTAGTCAACGCGTTCTTCGGCGACCGGTTCGAGCGCAAGTACACCCAGCTCCTCGGCGCCGTCCTGTTCGCGGGCGGCTACTGGGGCGTCTACCAGACGCACAGCAAGGCCGCCGTGGCCACGTTCTTCATCATCGCGGTGACCGGCACCGTCTTGTGGCTGTGGAGCATGTACGTCTACATCCGAACAACTACCCGACCCGGATGCGGTCGCTGGGCACCGGCTGGACCGACGGCATCGGCCACCTCGGCGCCTGGGGCGGCGTGCTCATCGCCGGGCAGTTGTTCACCGCGACCGCGCCGGGCGGACTTCTTCGTGTTCGTGACGATCCCGTGCGCGATCGTCCCCGGCCTGCTGATCGGGATCTTCGGCAAGCGCCAGCGACGGCGCGCGCTGGAAGAGCTGGCCCGCTAGACGGCTGGCTCCTGGACGCTGCGCGGGCGGTCGCGGAGGCGGACGGTGTCTAGGTTCAGGACATCGAGGACAGGGTGTCTCAAGGCATCCAGGACACTTGCGGTGCGCCTCCGGTAGCGGTGATCTTGCTGGTCAGACGCTGCGGAGATGTCAAAGGCCAGGCTGGTCATCACTGCCGTTACTGTCGAGAAGCGCCCCGTCAGCGAGGTCGCGCAGTCCTACGGGGTCGCCCGGTCCTGGATCTACGCGCTGCTGGCCCGCTACCAGGCCGAGGGCGAGGCAGCGTTCGAGCCGCGGTCCCGGCGGCCGAAGACCTCCCCCACCGCGATCAGCGACGACGCGGCCGACCTGATCGTGCGGCTGCGCAAGGACCTGGCCGGCCAGGGCCTGGACGCCGGGCCGCAGACCATCGCCTGGCACCTGGAGCACCGCCACCAGGTCAAGGTCTCCCCGGCGACGGTCAGCCGCTACCTGGCACGGGCCGGGCTGGTCACACCCGGACCCGGCCAAGCGACCGAAGTCGTCCTGCATCCGGTTCGAGGCGGACATGCCGAACGAGTGCTGGCAGTCCGACTTCACCCACTACCCGCTCGCCGACGGCACGGATACCGAGATCCTGACCTGGCTGGATGACCACTCCCGCTACGCTCTCTCGCTGACGGCCCACGCCCGGGTCACCGGGCCTGATCGTCCTGCAGGCCTTCCGCGCCGCCTGCGCCCAGTACGGCGCCCCGGCCTCGACCCTGACCGACAACGGGATGGTCTTCACCACCCGGCTGTCCGGCGGCAAGGGCGGCCGCAACGCCCTGGAGCACGAGCTGCGCCGCCTCGGCGTCAAGCAGAAGAACGGCAAGCCGAACCACCCCCAGACCCAGGGCAAGGTCGAGCGCTTCCAGCAGACCATGAAGAACTGGCTCCGCGCCCAGCTGCGCCAGCCCGCCACCCTCACCGAGCTCCAGACCCTGCTCGACGCCTTCGCCGGCATCTGCAACACCCGCCGCCCGCACCGGTCTCTTCCCGGCCGTGCGACCCCTGCGGATGCCTACGCCGCCCGGCCCAAGGCCGTCCCCGGCGACCGCGCCGCCGACACCCACGACCGGGTCCGCACCGACCGCGTCGACGCCACCGGGCTCGTCACCCTGCGCCACAACGGAAAGCTCCACCACATCGGCATCGGCCGCCCCCACGCCGGAACCCGCGTCCTGCTCCTGGTCCAGGACCTGGACATCCGCGTCGTCAACGCCGACACCGGCGAGCTCATCCGCGAGCTCGTCCTCAACCCTGACAAGAACTACCAGCCCACCGGCAAGCCACCAGGCTGGCCAAAGAAAACACCGCGACCCTTACGCGGGTTCGCGGTGTCCTCGATGTCTTGAGACATCACATCAGCGGAGGCGGACGGGAATCGAACCCGCCAGCGCCGCAGCGCAGCGCTCACCAGTTTTGAAGACCGGGGGGACCACCAGGCACCCAGACGCCTCCACGACGACTGTAGCGGCCCTGCCGGGTCAGGCCCACGAGCCGGACCCTCGTAGGGTGCAGGAGGGGTCCGCGACAGAGAGGCAGCGGCGTGAGCGCGAACGGGCATGCGTGGTGGGAAGACGCAGTCGTCTACCAGGTGTATCCGCGGAGCTTCGCCGACGCGGACGGCAACGGCGTGGGTGACCTGCCCGGGCTGCGGTCCCGGCTGCCCTACCTGGCCGATCTCGGCGTGGACGCCATCTGGCTGACGCCCTTCTACCCCTCCCCGCTGGCCGACGGCGGTTACGACGTGAGCGACTACCGCGCCGTCGATCCGCTGCTCGGGACCATGGCCGACTTCGACGCGCTGGTCAAGGACGCCGAGGCGCACCAGATCCGGGTCATCGTCGACCTGGTGCCCAACCACTGCTCCAGCGCGCACCCGCTGTTCCAGGCCGCGCTGGCGGCGCCGCCGGGCAGCCCGGAGCGCGACCGGTTCATCTTCCGCGACGGCCGCGGGGCCGACGGCGAGCTGCCGCCGAACAACTGGAAGTCGATGTTCGGCGGCGGCGCCTGGACCCGGGTGACCGAGGCCGACGGCCGGCCGGGCCAGTGGTACCTGCATCTGTTCGACACGGGCCAGCCCGACTGGAACTGGCGCAACGACGAGGTGCACACCCTGTTCGAGCAGGTCATCAGGTTCTGGCTGGACCGGGGCGTGGCCGGCCTGCGGGTGGATGTGGCGCACGGGATCTACAAGGACCCGGCCCTGCCCGACGAGCCCGATCCCGACCACGTGGTCGAGCCGATCAACGCGCCGTCGGCCTACCACCACCGGCCGGAGCTGCAGGCGCTCTACCGGTCCTGGCGGGCCATCCTGGACTCCTACCCGGCGCAGGGGTTCCCCGGCACGCGGACCGCGATCGGCGAGGTCTGGTACGACGTCCCGGGCACCCTGCTGCCCTACCTCGCGCATGACGGCCTGCCCCAGGTCTTCAACTTCCAGCTGATCCTGGCCAGCTGGGGCCTGGCCGGGTTCCGGGACGGCGATCGAGGGGGTGCTGGAGCTGGCCGGCGGCTCGCGCGCGCCGTGGGTCATCGGCAACCACGACGTACCCCGGCCGGTGAGCCGCTATCAGCTGGACGAGGGCTACGGGCCGCAGACGATCAGCAAGCTGATCGCCCTCGGTCACCCGCGCGCCGCGACCGGCGTCCGCCGCGCCCGGGCCGCCGCCCTGCTGCTGCTCGCCCTGCCCGGATCGGCCTACATCTACCAGGGCGAGGAGCTCGGCCTGCCCGAGGTCACCGACCTGCCCGCGGCGGCGCGCCAGGACCCGAGGTTCCGCCGGACCGGCGGCGCAGTCACCCGGGCGCGACGGCTGCCGCGTGCCGCTGCCGTGGACCCGGGACGGCGCGGACTTCGGCTTCTCCGGCACCGGCGTCGCCCGCCGCGCCCTGGCTGCCCCAGCCGCCGGAATGGGGCGGCTACAGCGCCGAGGCGCAGCTCGGCGACCCGGACTCGTTCCTCAGCTTGTACCGGGCCGCCCTGCGGCTGCGCCGCGAGCATCCCGCCCTGGGCCGCGGCACCCTGCGCTGGCTCGACGCGGGCCGGGCGACGCGCCGGGCCTGCTCTCCTTCGCCCGGGACCCGGGCTTCATCTTCGCCGCGAACCTGGGCCGCGCCGCGGTCCCTCTCCCGCCGCACCGGGAGATCCTGCTGGCCAGCGAGCCGGATCCGCTGGCCCCGGACGGGAGCCTGCCGCCCGACACCGCGGTCTGGCTGTCAGCCTGAAGCCCGGACAGCGAGCTGCCGCGCCCGGTCTTCGCAGCGGCGGCAGCTCGATCCCCCTCAGTGGCTGTAGAGCAGGTAGCGGTTGGGCAGCTCAATGCGCCAGCCCGCCGGCGTAGACGGGATGCCAAGGAAGCTGGGGTCGTAGTCGACGTCGAAGAAGTTCGTGGCGAAGGCCGCGTACGGCTGCGCCGGGTCGGTGATCTCCACGGTGACGTGCGCCTCGATCAGCGCCGGGTTGGGGCCGGGCGAGGTACGGTGGGCAGGGTGAAGATCTGCACCGGACGACCGGGGCCGGGCCGACGAAAGCGCTGGTCACGACCAGCTGCGGCAGCGCGCCGCCGGTACTCAGGTTGAGCTGGTCGAGCGTCATCCGCCAGTTCCGGTCGGACAGCTGAATGTTCGCCGGGACGAGGAAGCCGTGCGGCGGGTCCGACTGCGGGTTGGCGAACATGAAGGCCACGATGAAGGCCGACTCGCCCGCCCTGATGATCTTGCTGGGCTGGTACGGCGGCGGGCCGGTGAACTGGATAGGTGAGGTGACGGCCAGGTCGAAGGCCACGTAGAAGCCGGTGACTGGGTCGCCCGCCGTCACTTCGCCGATGTGCGGACGCAGGCCCCCGCCATTCTGGCCGTTCTGGCTGGCCAGGTTGTTCTGCATCCGGTTGGTCAGCTGGGCGGCGTACTCATTTGCCCACTGCGTGGCTCGCTCCAGGGCCACCTCCTGGGACACGGATACTCCCGTGGCTGCTGATGCTGACGTCGCAGGCGCGTCGTCAAGTACGGACATAATCCACTCCTAACACTCCCCCGGGACGGCCACATGCCGGCCGCCCAAGCCTCTTGTCTGGACGGAGGCGCGGACACAGGCCGCCGATACACTCGCGGCCGGACTTTTTTCTGGCGCTGCTAGCGGTTACCCGCGCACCCGGCGGCGGTCGTCGGGCAGCCGCTGGGTCAGCCCGGCCCGGTCCAGGTACTCCAGCAGCGGGATGGTCACCCGCCGGGTCGTGCCCAGGGCGTGCCTGGCCTCGGCGGCGGTGAACGGCTGGGGCAGTGCGGCCAGGGCCCGGGCCGCCGCGGCGTCGGCGCCCGGGGCCAGCACGATCTGCTCGCTCACGCGCAGCAGCTGGCCCGCACGCGCGGCCGCCGCGATCGCCCGCCCGTCCAGGCCGAGTTCGCGCAGCCGCCCGGCGTCTGGGGCCATGAACGGCGCCCCGGCCAGGTCCGCCAGTACGGCCCGCACGCCCGCCGCCACCTGCGGGGGGAGGGCGGGCCCGGGTACCTGGGACTGACCTGGTGCCCGGGATGGACCTGGTTCCGCCAGGCGCAGGTACCCGCCGTCGAGCCAGACCTGTGCCGGGGCACCGGCCGGCGCGGGCAGCCGGGCCAGGGCCTCGACCAGCGCCCGGTCCGGCAGCCGCAGCGCGGCCCGGGCGGCCTCGGGCTGCAGGCCGGCCGACAGCGGGTCACGCCGGGCGTGCGCGGCGACGGCTTCGGCGAGCTGTCCCGCAGCTCCTGCCAGCGGGCGGGATCGGCGAGCCAGCCGTTGGCGGTGACGGCCGGCGGGAGGCCGCCGGTCAGGCCCATGGCCGCCACCGCGGTGGCCGGCAGCAGCCCGTGACGGCGCAGCAGGTCACCGGCGGCCGGGAAGTCTGGCCAGGCGGCCAGCTCGCGGCCGGCCGCGGCGGCCGCCCCGCGCCGCGTGAGCGCCGGGGGCGCCACGTCGAGCACGGCGGCGCCCAGGATGGTCATGCCCGCGCTGCCCGGGTCGCGGAGCAGGAGATGGTCGCCGACGTGCAGCGGCAGCGGATCGCGGAGCGTCAGCCGGGCTACAGCGCTGGCCTTCCGGTCCCAGCGGCGCACCCGGGTCAGAGGATCCGGGCCGAGCCGATGTGCAGCGTCATCTCCGGGGGCAGCCGCGGCGGCACCGGGGGCCGACAGCCGGACGTCGGCCACCGTGCTCATCGTCCACCGGCCCGCCTCGACCAGGGCCATGCCCCGGGCCGGCACACCGGCCGGGATGCCGCGCAGGTTGAGCGCGACCCGGGCCACCCCGCTGACCTGCCCGGCCGGCTCGTTCAGCGATTCGATGCCCCTGATCCGGGCGGGCCGCAGGGACGGGGTGAGCAGCAGTTCCTGGCCGGTCCGGATGGTCCCGGCAGGCAGCGTGCCGGTCACCACCGTGCCACTGCCCCGGATGCTGAACGCCCGGTCCACCCACAGCCGGACCGGAGCCGCGGCGTCGGGCACGGGCAGGAAGGCGGCCAGGCGGGCCAGCGCGGCCCGCAGACTGGGCAGCCCGGCGCCGGTCACCGCGCTCACCGCGACGGCCTGGACGGGGCCCAGGCTGGTCGCCGCGATGTGCTCCAGCGCCTGCCGGGTGGCCGGGCCGGGATCGGCCAGGTCGGCGCGGGTCACGGCGAGCAGGCCGTGCCGGATGCCGACCGCGTCGATGGCGGCCAGGTGCTCCGCTGACTGCGGCATCCAGCCGCCGTCCGCGGCCACCACGAACAGCACGGCCGGGACCGGGCCCAGGCCGGCCAGCATGTTCGGCACGAACCGCTCGTGGCCAGGCACGTCCACGAAGGCCAGCCGCTGGCCGCCGGGCAGGGTCAGCCAGGCAAATCCGAGGTCAATGGTCAGCCCCCGGCGCTGCTCCTCGGCCCAGCGGTCCGGCTCCATCCCGGTCAGCGCGCGCACCAGCGCGGACTTCCCGTGATCGACGTGCCCCGCGGTCGCGATCACCTGCATGCGCGCCCCCGGCATGAATCACTCCTGCGCGGCGGCCAGCACGGCGGCCACCAAAGACGAGTCCGCCTCCGGTGGCACCGAACGCAGATCGAGCAGCAGCCGGCCGCCTCCAGGCGTCCCACCACGGCCGGGTGCTCCCCGCGCGACACCCCGGCCCCGTTGCGCAGCGGGACGGCCAGCGCCTCGGGCAGGCTCACCGCCGCGCTGGGCAGTTCGACGCCGGGGGCACCGCCGCCGCCGACCGCCGCCCGCGCGGCCGCCACCTGGGCGTCGAGTCCGGCCCCGGCCAGGTCAGCCACCGCCCGTTCGGCCCGGCCGAAAAGAGTGGCGGGGTCGGCGGCCAGCGCGGCGGCGACCGGCGGTACCGGTCCGGTGAGGGTCGCCTCCAGCGCGGCCAGGGTCAGTTTGTCCACCCGCAGCGCGCGGGCCAGCGGGTGCCGGGTCAGGCGCCGCACCAGGTCAGCGCGGCCCAGCAGCAGGCCAGCCTGCGGGCCGCCGAGGAGCTTGTCGCCGCTCGCGGTGACCAGGGCGGCGCCGTCGCGCAGCGCGCCGGCCGCGCTGGGCTCGGCGGGCAGCAGCGGGTGCGGGGCGAGCAGCCCGGAGCCGATGTCGAACACCACCGGCACGCCGAGCTCGGCCAGGGCGGGCACCCCGGCGGCGGCGGTGAAACCCTCGATGCGGAAGTTCGACGGGTGCACCTTCAAGATGAACGCGGTCCGCGGCCCGGTCACCTCGGCGTAGTCCGCGACGGTCGTCCGGTTGGTCGTGCCGACCTCACGGAGCGTCGCACCGGTACAGGCCAGCAGGTCAGGCAGCCGGAACCGGTCACCGATCTCGATCAGCTCGCCCCGGCTGATCACGATCTCCGGGGCCTCGGGGCGGGCCAGCGCGGTCGCGGCCAGCACCAGGGCGGCGGCGTTGTTGTTGACCACGGCCACCGCCTCGGCCGCCGGGACCGCCTGGGCCAGGGCGTCGAGCGCGCCGGCGCCGCGGCGCGCGCGGGCGCCGGAGGCCAGGTCGAACTCCACGTCGCAGTAGCCGGCCGCGGCCGCGATCGCCTCCACCGCGGCCGCGGACAGCGGAGCGCGGCCCAGGTTGGTGTGCACGAGCACGCCGGTCGCGTTGATGACCGGGGTCAGGGCGGCGGCGTAGGCGGGCAGTTCGGCGACGGCCTGGTCGGCCACCTCGGCCGGGGTGATCTGGCCTTCTCTGGCCCGCTGCTGGGCGCGGCCGACCGCGGCCTTGACCAGGGCGCGGCCGAGCCTGCGCTCGGCCGCCGCCAGCCGCGGATCGGCCAGCAGCAGATCGGTCCGCGGCACCAGGCGCCGGTCTGGCCGGGCGGGCCCCGGGGAGCTGCCCTTCCGGGGCAGCGCAGCATCCACGTCGCGAACGATACCCGCCGGGGCGAATACCACGTGTTACCCGGGGTAGAGGCGGGGCCGATAAGGTCGGCTAACAACGTCAACCGTTACTAACTCGGGAAGTGGTGAGCATGGCCGGAATGCTGCAGATGCGGCGCAGCCGCGGGGCGTTCAGCGGATTCCTGCTGGTCCTGCTCGGGCTCTGGGGGGCACTGATCCCCATGGTCGGGCCGTACTTCAATTACGCCTACACGCCGGATGTGAGCTGGCATTACGACACGGCGCGGCTGTGGCTGGAGATCCTGCCCGGCGCGGCGGTCTTCCTGGGCGGCCTGCTGCTCATCATCGCCACCGGCAGGCATGTCGCGCTGTTCGGCGCGCTGCTGGCCGCGGCGTCCGGCGCCTGGTTTGTGCTGGGCGTCACCCTCAGCCCGCTGTGGAACCACAACGTCCCCATGGGCGGTGTGCCCGCTGGCTCCCGGGTGTTCATCCGGGTCATGGAGCAGATCGGCTTCTTCTCCGCACTGGGCGTGCTCATCGTGTTCATCGCCGGCGCGGCGCTAGGCCGGATCCTTTCCGTGCCGTCCGGGATCAGGCCGGTCCAGGACGTTGCGCCTGCTACCACGGGGCCTGCTACCACGGTGCCCGCTACGACCGGGTGCCCGCCGACACGGGCCCGCGGACCAGGTCCTGCCGGCCAGGTGCCGGCCGGAGCCGAGACCGGGTCCCGGCCGAGACCGCCCCGGTTGAGACGCTCCCGCGCCGGACGGTCGCCACCGAGACGGCCCCCGCCGAGGAGACGCAGACCATCCCGGCCGAGGACACCCAGAGCATCAGCTAGGCCGAACCACTATCCTTTCTCAGACCCGAGGAAGGGACGTGGCGGTGCGGGCAGAGCCAGCAGCGGCGGCCACCGGGCCGGAGACCACAGCAGCCGCCGGGACACCGCGGGACGGTGCCCGGTGGCTGCTCCTGGCCGGCGCGGCGCTGCTCGCTGGCCGTCCTGGGCCTCTACCTGGCTGACCTGGCTACCCACCTGTCCTCGATGGCGGCCATGCGGGACCTGGTGGTGTACCGGAACGGCGGCCTGATCGTCCGGCACGTCACGCCCGCCTACAACGGCCACCTGGCCTCGCCGCTGTACGACTGGACCGGGCAGAACGGCGTCCAGTTCACCTATCCCCCGTTCGCCGCGGTGGTCTTCGCGGTCGCGTCGGTGCTGTCCTGGACGGCGATGCGCTGGGCGATGACGCTGGCCAGCCTGGCCGCTCTCGGGCTGTCACTGTGGCTGGTGTTCGGCGCGCTGGGCTATCCGGCCCGGCCCCGGGTCAGGCTGGGCGCCACCTTCGGCGTCACCGCACTGGCGCTGCTCACCGAGCCGGTGCAGGAGACGCTGGGCCTGGGCCAGGTCAACCTGCTGCTCATGCTGCTGGTCGTGGCCGACCTGCTGACCCCGGCCGCGCTGGCCGGGCGGACGCGCTGGTGGCACGGGATCGGGATCGGGATCGCGGCCGGGGTGAAGCTGACCCCGCTGATCTTCATCCCGTACCTGCTGCTCATCCGCCGGTACCGGCAGGCCGCCACGGCCGCCGCGACGTTCGCTGCTGACGGTGGCGCTCGGCTACGTGATCGTGCCCACGGACTCCGCACCTACTGGTGGCACCGGCTGTTCCTGAACGCCAACCGGATCGTCTTCCTCGGCACCCGCGGCAACCAGTCGCTGCGCGGCGTGCTCACCCGGCTGGCTGGCAGCGTGACGTCCGGGGCCGCGCCGTGGATCGTGGCCGCCATCCTGGTCGTGCTCGCCGGGCTGGTCGCCGCGGCCGTGCTGTACCGCGCGGGGCACCCGGTGGCCGGGATGCTGGCCTGCGCGCTGACCGGGCTGCTGGTCTCCCCGCTGACCTGGGATCACCACTGGGTCTGGGTGGCGCCGGGCATCGCGCTGCTGGCCCACCTGGGCGCACGGGCGCGCGGCGCCGTCCGGGCCGGCGTGGTGGGCGGCCGGCGGCGCGCCTGGTGCTGGTGTTCGGCGCCTGGCCGCAGTTCTGGGATCTGTCCCAGTCCGGGCTGACCCCGGCCGGGCTGTTCTGGTACGGGCCCGCGACCTACTTCGCCACGCGGCGACGAGCCGTGGTACCACGAGTTCCACTGGCACGGCCTGCAGCTGCTGGCGGGCAACATCTTCGTGCTGGCCGGGCTGGCCGCGCTGGCCGCCCTGTGCGTGGCCGCGGTCCGCGGCGAGGCACCGGCTTGGACGCTGACCTCGCGCAGCATGCGGGAGCGGCTGGCCGCCCGGGTCGTCGCGGCCAACCGGATCGGCAGCGAGCGGTGGCCGACGCGCTGCGCGCGGTGCCGCGGCACCTGTTCCTGCCCGGCCTGCCGCCCGAGGTGGCCTACCGCGACGACGCGATCGTGACCAAGCGGGACGAGGGCGGGGCTGCCGATCAGCTCCTCCTCCCAGCCCGCGATCATGGCCATCATGCTCGACCAGCTGGACCTGGCCCCGGGCCAGCGGGTGCTGGAGATCGGCGCCGGGACCGGCTACAACGCCGCGCTGATGCGCCACGTCGTGGGCGCGCAGGCCAGGTGATCAGCGTCGACATCGACCCCGACCTGGTCCGGGAGGCCCGGGGGCACCTGGCCGGCGCGGGGTACACCGACGTCACGGTGGCCTGCGGGGACGGCGCCGAGGGATACCCGGCGGGCGCGCCCTACGACCGGATCATCGCCACCGTCGGGCGTCGAGCGACCTGGCCCCGGCCTGGCTGGCCCAGGCCGCGCCGGAGGCCCGGATGGTGGTGCCGCTGGACGTGCGCGGGACCCAGCTGTCGGTGGCGTTCGAGCCGGCACGGGACCCGGCCGGGCCGTGGACCAGCCGGTCGCTGGCGCCGTGCGGGTTCATGCGGATGCGCGGAACGCTGGCCGGACCCGAACGCGTGGTCATCGAGCCCGGGCTGACCGTCGCGCTGCCGGACGGGCGCACGCTCGCCGACGGCCGTGACGTCGACCCGGCCGCGCTGGCCGCCTGCGCTGGCCGGGCCCGCCGTGCCGGCTGCGGACCGGGGTGCACGGCGGTGCCGGCCCAGGTGTTCTGTGGGGCCTGGGCCTGTGGCTGGGCGCGCGGGAGCCCCGGTCGTGCCGGCTGGACGAGGAGCGGCCGGCCGAAGCCTCCGGTCCCGGCCCGGCCACCGGCGGCTGTCCGGCGCCCCGGTGCGCGGCCGGCAGCGGCAGGGCACCGTCGGGATCGTCGACTCCGACCGGGATGGCCCTGGTCACCGCGGACCCGGCCGGCCACGCTTCCCGGCCGGGGCCGCTCACGCTGGACGTAGCCGGGTTCGGCCCCGCGGGGCGATGCCCTGGCCGCGGCACTGGCGGGCACATCCGGGCCTGGGACCGCCGCGGGCCAGCGCAGCGCTGACGGGACTGCACGTGGACGCCTACCCGCGGTCCGGTCCCCGCCGGCCCGGCCCGGCCCGGACGCGCTGGTCATCGAGCGGCCGGGCACCAGGTTCGCCGTCTACCATGCTAGCCTTGAGGCCGTGACGGACGATCACGGGGATCACCTGGAGACCGAGCAGAAGTACGACGCCGAGGGCGGATTTCGCGCTGCCGGACCTCGGCGGCCTGCCGGACGGCGCCACGCCCGCCCAGCCCGGTACTTCCATCTGAGCGCCACCTACTTCGACACCGATGATCTCGACCTCATCCAGAACAGGGTCACGCTGCGGCGGCGCATCGGCGGCGGCGACGAGGGCTGGCACCTCAAGCTGCCGGTGCGCCAGGACACCCGCCAGGAGGTGCACGCCCCGCTCGGGGACGACGCCGGGCAGGACGGTGCCGGACCGCCTCGCCGCCCGGGTGGCCGACTTCATCGCCGGCCGGCCGCTGCACCCATCGCCATCCTGGAGACCGAACGGACCGTGCTGCGCCTGGCCGCGCCGGACGGCGACGCCGCTGGTCGAGGTGGCCGACGATCTGGTGACCGCGACCCGGCTCGGCGCAGCCCGGCGCCGAGCCGCTGCGGTGGCGCGAGATCGAGGTCGAGGCGCTGTCGCGGGATCAGGCCGCGGCCGCGGCTGGCAGGCCGTCGGCCAGGGGCTGCGCGAGGCCGGCGCGGCCCCGTCGCCTCGGGTTCCAAGCTCGGCCGGCTGCTCGGCCGCTGAGCAGTCCGCCGCGGGGTCGTCAGCCTGCGCTACTGCGCGGGCACGATGAGCCGTCGAGAGGGATCGCTGAGAGGAAACTCAGAGCAGATCCCGAGAGGCGGGCCAGGGTACGGGTTTAGCCTGGGCATACTGGCACGAGACGAGACCGGAGGCGCACGGCCTGCGATGGCCGGGCACCACGTGCGCCACGACCGATTGACGAGCGAGCCTGACGAACATGGAGAACGCAGAGCCCGGCAGCCGGCCGCGGCCGGCCAGCGGGCCGCAACGCCGGCATCCAGCGGGCCGACGGCACGCCCGTGCGCGTCCTGGTGGTCGACGACGAGCCGAGCCTGGCCGAGCTGCTGGCCAGCGTGCTCCGCTACGAGGGCTGGGACGGTCGCAGACGCCGGCACCGGCGCCGACGCGGTCCGGACCGCGCGCGAGTTCCGGCCCGACGCGGTGGTGCTCGACATCATGCTGCCCGACTTCGGCGGCCTGGAGGTCATGCGCCGGATGCGGGCCGAGATCCCGCAGGTGTGCGTGCTGTTCCTGACCGCGCGGGACGCGGTGGAGGACCGGGTGGCGGGCATCACGGCCGGGGGCGACGACTACGTGACCAAGCCGTTCAGCCTGGAAGAGGTGCTGGCCCGGCTGCGCGGGCTGCTGCGCCGGGCCAACCTGACCCGGGCCCACGGCCGAGGGGGCGCTGGCGGTCGGCGACCTGACCATGGACGAGGACGCCCGCGAGGTCCGCCGGGACGGCGAGCTGATCGACCTGACCGCGACCGAGTTCGAGCTGCTGCGGTTCCTCATGCGCAATCCCCGGCGGGTGCTGTCCAAGGCGCAGATCCTGGACCGGGTGTGGAACTACGACTTCGGCGGCCAGGCGCACGTGGTCGAGCTGTACATCAGCTACCTGCGCAAGAAGATCGACGCCGGCCGGATGCCGCTCATCCACACCGTCCGCGGCGTCGGTTACGTGCTGAAGCCAGCGAGCTGATGGCGCGGCGGCCGGGCACGCTGGGCAGCTGGGCCGGCTGCGCCGGCCTGGCCGCGTGCCGGACCATCAGCGGGCGGCTCATCATCGGGCTGGTGCTGCTGCTGGCCATGGCCAGCGTGGCGGTCAGCGTGGCGACCCAGATCGCGCTCAGCCACTCGCTGATGTCGTCGCTGGACAACCAGCTGCAGGCCGCCACGCAGCGCCGGCTACGCGCCGCACCAGGACCCGACCCAGCCCGCCAGGGCGGTGACCGGCACGTTCGAGGCGACGGTCAGCGGAGCACGGTCACCTACAGCCGCCTGGTCCCGGAACGCTGCAGCTCTCGGCCGGGGACCAGCGGGACGCTGGTGGCCCTGCGGCCACCGCGGTGCCATCGGTCACGCAGCGACCGCAGCGGAGCGGGCGGGAACGGCCCCGGCCAGCCGGCCGACGCCGGGCCCGGCCTGCCGGCGGCCCGCGCGATCCGGCCGCGCCGCCCGTCACCAGGACGCTGAGCTCGCTGGAGGGACAGTACCGGCTGACCAAGGTGCGGCCAGGCACGGGCCCGTGCTGATCACCGGGCTGCCGCTGAGCGGCGTGCAGGACACGATCGACCAGGTCGAGAACTGCCGAGCACGGCGTGTTCGCGTCGCGGTGCTGTGCTGGCCGTGGTCCTCGGCACCAGCTGGGTGCAGTTCTCGCTCGGGCCGCTGCGCCGGGTGGCGGCCACCGCGACCCAGGTCGCCGAGCTGCCGCTGGAAACGGGCGAGGTCACGATGCCGGCCGGCGTGCCGGACACCGATCCGCGGACCGAGGTGGGCCAGGTCGGCGCGGCGTTCAACCGGATGCTGTTCCACGTCGAACGGGCCCTGGGCCGCCGCGCGGCCAGCGAGGCGAGGCTGCGCCGGTTCGCCGCCGACGCCAGCCACGAGCTGCGCACGCCGCTGTCCGCCATCCGCGGCTACGCCGAGCTGGCCCTGCGCCACCGGGGCCCGGTGCCGCCCGACGTGACGCACGCGCTGAGGAGAGTCCAGTCGGAGTCGGCCCGGATGAGCGTGCTGGTCGACGAGCTGCTGCTGCTGGCCCGGCTGGACGCCGGGCGGCCGCTGGAGCAGGAGCCGGTCGACCTGTCCCGGCTGACCATCGAGATGATCAGCGACGCGCAGGTCGCCCGCGGCGGACCACCACTGGCGGCTGGACCTGCCCGGACGAGCCGGTCCTGGTGCGCGGCGACGAGCACCGGCTGCATCAGGTGCTGGCCAACCTGCTGAGCAACGCGGGCAAGCACACCCCGCCCGGCTCCACGGTGAGCGTGGCGCTCGGCGTAGAGGCCGCCGGGGGCGGGCCGCCGGCGCGGAGCGGCCGGCCTGGAGCGCGGCGTCCGGCCGAGTCCGCCGGCCGCGGGTCGAGCTGAGCGTGGCCGACGACGGTCCCGGCATCCCGGCCGAGCTGCTGCCCGACCTGTTCGAGCGGTTCACCCGGGCCGACACGTCGCGGGCCCGGGACCTGACGCCGCGGGCAAGAGCACCGGCCTGGGCCTGGCCATCGTGGACGCGGTGGTGGCCGCGCACGGCGGCGGCATCACGGTGACCAGCCAGCCGGGCCGGACCCGGTTCGCCATCTACCTGCCGCTGCTGCCCGAGCCGGCGGGCATGGCCGGCATCACCGGCTGACGGTGTGCTGCGTATGTAAGGTGCATGGACAGCGACCAGCGGCGGCTGCTGGCCACGATGCCGCTGCACGCGATCACCTCGACCTACGGCGAGGCGGGACTGCGGGAGCGGTTCGCGGCCGAGATCGCGTCCTGGCCCGAGGCGGACCGGCGCCGGATGGAGCAGGCGCTGGACCTGGCCGCCCGGCTGCACGCCGCGGACCGCAGGGACAGCGCGAGCCGTACGTCAACCACCTGCTGCGGGTGGCGATCCGGATCATGTCCTACTACGGCGTCCGCGACGCCGACGTCATCTGCGCCGCGCTGCTGCACGACGCGGTGGAGGACCACCCGGCCGAACTGGCCGCGGGCGCGGCCGGTCCCCCGCGGCCGCGCTGGCCGTGCTGGCGGCGCAGTTCGGCCCGCGGGTGGCCGAGATGGTCGCCGCGGTGACCAACCCGGAGTACGAGCCAGGCCGCGACCAGCACCAGCAGTACCGGGAGCACGTCGCGGACAGCCTGCGAGGCCGACCCGTGGGCGCGGGTGATCAAGGTCTCGGACTTCACCGACAACGGGGTCGGCCTGATCCACACCACCGGGCCCGCAGCTGCCCCGCCTGGCGGCCAAGTACGCGCCGCTGGTGCCGGTCCTGCGGGACCTCATCGCCCGGCCGGACACCCCGCTGGGCCCGCGGCCAAGGAGCACATCCTGGCCCAGCTCGACCGGGCCGCGGACCGGTTCGCCGCCGTTCGCGGCGATCCGGGCTAACGCTGGAGATGCCCATACGGAGCAGGCGTTATGCCGGAACTCCCCGAAGTCGAGACTGCCCGCCGCCTGATCGCCGACCTGGCCCTCGGCCGGCGCATCGTCGGCGTCGACGACGCTGACACCTACGTCTGCCGGCCGCACTCCCCCGGCGAGCTGCGCGCCGCGCTGACCGGGCGGATGCTGACCGCGGCGCACCGGCGCGGCAAGCTGATCTGGTGCGAGACCTCGGGCCCGGACGGTCGGCTGAGCCCGGCCCGGACCTCGGCATCCACCTCGGCATGGCCGGGCGCATGGTGGTCACCGCGAAGGACGGCTGGGTGGCCGAGGGCGGTGACCGGCCGGCCGGGACGCGCAGCCGCGCAAGGCGGAATGGGACCGGTTCACGCTGGAGTTCGCCGACGGCGGCCGGCTGGCGCTGTTCGACAAGCGCCGCCTCGGGCCGCATCCTGCTCAACCCCGGCCCCGAGCGGCTCGGACCGGACGCCGTGGTGGTCACGCCGGCCGAGTTCCGCGCGCTGATCAGCAAGGGAACGATCGCGGTCAAGGCGCGGCTGCTGGATCAGTCCAAGATCGCCGGGATCGGGAACCTGCTCGCCGACGAGATCCTGTGGCAGGCCAGGATCTCGCCCGCCCGCCCGGTCAGCCAGCTGCGGCGCCAGGATATCGACCGGCTGTACCGCGCGCTGCGTTCGGTGCTGACCTCCGCGACGGCCGAAGGCGGCGGCGCGCACACCGGCGAGGTCATCACGGCCCGCCGCCCCGGCGGCAGCTGCCCACGCTGCGGCGCCGAGATGCGGCACGGCACGGTCGGCGGGCGGTCCACCTGGTGGTGCTCGCGCGAGCAGGCCGCCTGAGCCCCGCTGCTGACCCGCGCTGCTTGCCCGCGCTGCTGACCAGCGGTAAGAAGTGCTATGGGGAGCGATGGTTCCTCGCGCATCGAGTTGCGCCTGGCGGGCACGTTCGGTGTCATCCGCGACGGCATTGAGCTGCCCGACGGCGAGGTGGGCAGCCGCAAATCCCGGACCCTGCTCAAGCTCCTGGCGGTGGAACGGCCCGGGCTGGTCCCGCTGGAGCGGATCGTCGAGGTCCTGTGGGGCGGCCTGCCCCCGGCCGCGGCCGAGCAGAACGTCGCTTCGCTGGTCAGCAGGCTGCGCGGAGCACTCGGACCCGACGTCATCAAGGGCGGACGGCCGGGTTACCGGCTGGCCGGCTCACCCACGGTCAGCGTCGATCTCGATGCCGCCGCCGGCTACTGTGACCAGGCCGAGCGGAAGCTGGCTGCGTCGCCCGGCCTCGCCCTGGCCACCGCCGAGCAAGCCATCGCGCTGATGGCCGCGGGCACGGCGCTGGCCGACGAGCCCTATTCCGCGTGGGCCGAACCGGCCCGCGATGAGCTGCGGGGCCAGCTGCGGCGAGCTCGCCTGGCCGCCGCCGAGGCGGCCCTGGCCGCCGATGACACCCGGACGGCGATCCGGCACGCCGAGGCCGCGATGGCCGCTGACCCGCTCGATGAAACCGCTCATCGGTGGTACATGGCGGCCTGCGCGGCGGCGGGCGACCCGGCCCGGGCGCTGGTGGCGTACGCGGGCCTGCGCGAGCGGCTGGCCGAGGAGCTGGGCGCCGATCCCGCCCCGCAGACTCAGGATCTCTACCTGGCCGTGCTGCGGGCCAGCTCGCCCGGCGAACGCATCCCGGGACCGCCGACCCGCCCTAGTCGCCGCACGCAGCCAACCCGGCGGGAACTGGCCGGGCGGGCGGCGGAAACCGCGGCGCTGCGAGAGGCCTGGGGCCGGGCCGTGACCGGAGCGGCAAGCGTCGTGGCAATCGTCGGCGAGGCGGGCATCGGCAAGACGGCGCTGGCCGAGGACATCGCGGCGGAAGCGGCCGCCAGCGGCGCGACCGTGCTGCGCACCCGCTGCTACGAGGCGGAGAGATCCCTGTTCCTGCAGCCAATCGTGGAAGCGATGACGCCGGTTGTGGCCCGGATGACGGCGAGCGCGCTGCGCGAGCTGCTCGGCGAGCACGCCGGCCGCGGCCGCCCTGCTGCCCGGGGTGGCCGCCCTGCTCGGGCCCGCCCCGGTGTGGCACGGCAGCCCGGACATGGAACGGCGCCGGTCCTTCCAGGCCGCGGCCGCGTTCCTGGCCGGGTTGGCGGACCGCGGACCCGTCTTGCTGGTCGTCGACGACCTGCAGTACGCGGGGCAATCAACCGCCGAGTTCATCCACTACCTCGGCCGGCAAAGCCGGGACGTACGGCTGCTCGTGGTGGTGACCGTCCGGGCCGAGCACGACCAGCAGGTCAGCGCGGCTCTGGACCCGGTGGCCAGCAGGGTCGAGGTGGGCCCGCTCGGGTCAGCGGCGGTCGAGCAGCTGGCCCGCGAGGCCGGGCAGGGCGCGCTGGCCGGGCTGCACGGCGTGCAGCGCGGAAAGCCAGTGTTCACGACCGTCACCGACCCGGCTGCTGCCCGGCCGGCTGATCTGGTCAACCGCCAGTTCAAAGCCTCGATACCGAACCGTTTGTGGGTTGCCGACATCACCTTCGTGCGGACCTGGCAAGGGTTCTGCTACACCGCGTTCGTCACCGACGCCTGCACCAAAAAGATCGTCGGCTGGGCGGTCTCGGCGACGATGCGCACTCAGGACCTCCCGCTGCAAGCATTCAACCACGCAGTTTGGCAGTCGAATTCGACACTATCCGAGTTGATCCATCATTCCGACCGCGGATCGCAGGGCGGATTCAACTGGTCGTCGCAACACCTCGTGATCGTGGAGGTGTCAGGTGGTTCGTCGACAGCAAGCAGCCGATCGGGCGATCCGCCCGAAACTTCGGTCGCCGGGTCATCCGAAATATCAGCGTCATGTCGAGGGGGCGTTCTGGGAGCAGATTGCCAAAGGACTTCTCGCCGAAGAAGCCGCGGGCGTTGTCGGCGTGGCGCAGGCGGTCGGGGCGCGCTGGTTCCACAACGCTGGCGGCATGTCACCGTTCGACCTGAAGTTCCAGCCCTCGGGCCGTTACCTATCCTTCGCTGAGCGTGAGGAGATCGCATTGCTCAAGGTGCAGGACAAGGGTGTTCGGGAGATCGCCCGGGTGATCGGACGTGATCCCGGGACAATCTCACGGGAGCTGCGGCGCAACGCTGCCACCCGTAGCGGGAAGCTGCAGTACCGGGCGTCGGTCGCGCAGTGGAAAGCCGACATTGCCTCGCGTCGGCCGAAGACTGCGAAACTGGTCGCCAACCCGCGACTGCACGCCTATGTCCAGGAACGGCTGTCCGGGCAGATCAGCCGACCAGACGGCACCATCATCACCGGGCCGCGGCCGCCGAAGTTCACCGGGCGCAACAAGCCTCACCGCAAGGACCGACCGTGGTCGCTAGCGTGGAGTCCAGAGCAGATCTCCAATCGGCTCAAAGTCGACTTCCCCGAGGATGATTCCATGCGTATCAGCCACGAGGCGATCTACCAATCGCTCTACATTCAGGGTCGTGGCGCGCTTAAACGTGAACTGGTTTGGTGCTTACGCACTGGCCGCGCACTCAGAGCGCCGCGGGAACGATCGAGACGAAAGACCTGGGCCCATGTCACCCCTGAGGCGCTGATCAGCCAGCGGCCCGCCGAGGCCGAGGACCGCGCTGTTCCCGGACATTGGGAGGGCGATCTCCTGATCGGTTTGGAGCGCTCGGCGATCGGTACTGTCGTCGAGCGCAAGACCAGATACACGATGCTGGTTCACCTCCCCCGCGAGGAGGGCTATCGGCACAAGGAAACCCCGAAAAGCGGTCCGGCCCTGGCCGGCTACGGCGCTATCACGATGAAAAACGCCCTGGCCAACACCATGTCGACCCTGCCCGAGCAACTCGCCCGGTCGCTGACCTGGGACCGCGGCAAGGAAATGTCAGCCCACGCCCAGTTCAAGATCGAGACCGGTATCCCCGTCTTTTTCGCCGACCCCCAATCGCCATGGCAACGCGGCAGCAACGAGAACACCAATGGTCTGCTGCGCCAGTACTTTCCGAAAGGCACCGACCTCTCGCGGTGGTCCGCAGAAGAGATCGAGGCAGTCGCTCACGCACTCAACACCAGGCCCCGCAAGACGCTCGGCTGGAAGACTCCCGCCGAAGCATTCAACGAGCAGCTACTCTTACTCCAACAAACCGGTGTTGCATCCACCAGTTGAATCCGGTCAGTACCTATCGCTGGCCTATACCGACCGGCTGGCCGAACTCGGGATCGCGCCCTCAGTCGGGTCGCGTGGCGATAGTTATGACAACGCCCTCGCCGAGGCGGTCAACGCTGCCTACAAGACCGAATTAGTCAACCGCGGCAAACCCTGGCGATGCATCGACGACGTCGAACTCTCGACTGCTGAATGGGTGGCCTGGTACAACCAGGAACGCCTGCACGAAGCCCTCGGCTATGTTCCACCCGCCGAGTACGAGGCCGCCCTCACCGGCACCTCACACACTGCGAGTAAGCCAACCCCGGCCCTCGCAACCGAGTAGGAACAAAACCTGGGGTACTCCATGTCATGAACTCAGACACCCTAGGCTCCACAATTTGTGCGACTGACGTTCATCGGTTACGGCCGGGGTCTGGGTTATCTGGCGTAGTCGTTCGTAGGGTGTCTGGCCGTTGAGGCCGCCGTGTGGGCGATGGTAGTTGTAGTAGTCCTCCCACTCTTTAAGTTTGTTATTGAAGATCTTGGCGTCGTCGATGATGAGGCCGTCGAGGAGGGCGTAGAACTCTTCGGCGTCGATGCGGTGGGATCGCTCCACTTTGCCGTTGAGGCGGGGGGTTCGGGGTTTGATGTAGCGGTGGCCGACCCCTTTGTCCAGGACGTGGTAGTGGAAGGCTGATTGGAATTCGGCGCCGTTGTCTGTCTGGACGATCTGCACCGGGAAGGGCAGTCGCTCGAGCACGTAGTCGACGAACTGGATCGCGGTCTTCTGGTCGCAGCGTGGATAGATACGCAGCACCCGCAGCCGGGTGCAGTCGTCGATCGCGGTGAACTGGTAGTACTTGGTGCGCCGGCCGACGGCCGGCCGGGCCGCCCCCTTCAGTGGCTCAACGAATTTGACGTCGATTTGGACTTGATGTCCGGGCAACTGTTTTTGGTAGCGCTTCCACCGTTTGTCGAGCCGTTTGTAGCGCTGGGAGGCCGGGAGCCGGTTGAGGTCGAGGCGCTTGAGGATCCGCCAGACGCCGGACTGGGACACCTCGACGTCGTGGTAGCGCTTGAGGTACATCGCGATCTTGCCGGGTCCGAAGTGGTAGTTCTGCCGCAGGTAGAGAATCTTGCCGACCACGTCGACATGGGTGGCCTTAGGACTGTGGTGCGGTCGCCGCGAGAGGTCCCGCAGCCCGTCGATGCCGTGTTCCTGGTATCGCCGTAGCCACCGGTAATAGACCTGTCGGCTGATCCCGTAGTACCGGCACGTCATGGCTACGTTGCCGGTCACTTCCTCGGCGTGCTGGATGATCGCCAACCGGCGACGGACCTCTCGCGGCAGCTGCGGTTCGCTCATGCAGGTCTCCTAATGCTGGGAGACCCGGACTGTCAACGATGTCCGTCAGTTTTAGACCCTAGGCTCCACAATTTCCGCCGTCACACCTGCGGCTGCACGTCCACGCTCGGCGGGCGCGGCGACGGCTCCGGGCGCGACGAGCGACGGACGATGGAGAACGCCACTGCGCCACCCGCCAACACCGCCGTGGCCGCGCCGGCAATGATCCAGGGCCGCTTACCGCGGCGTGGTGAGCGCCGAGCGTCGTGCAATGCCGCCGGCAGGCCGCTCACCACGTCTTGGGCGGCGGCCAGTTGTTGGGTGATGGTTTCCTGCGCCCCGGCGACTTCCCGGGCGAGCCGGCCCTCCCGGTAACGGCGGCGCAGGCTTGAGGCACCTGCCTGTGCTGAGTCGAGTCCGAGCCCGACGACGCCGCGCGTCACATCGACCGGACCCACCGCCGTGTAAGCCAGGCCCCGCGTCAGGCGCTGCCGTGGAGTCAACCGAGTCTTCCCCTGCGTGCCCATCTCCCGCCTTCCCCGGCCCCGACGGAGCCGCGCTACCGACCTCTGAGACTGCCATCAACATGACGACCGCGGGTCGAATGGGCGGATGTGGGTCGGCCCGCCATCGCGGCCTCCGGTTGCCCCCGTCACCAGAAGCGTTAGCCGCCAGTGGCAGACTGTGCTGTCGTGACCTCCAGCCCCAGTCAAACTGCCACGGCAACCCTGCACACCAACCGTGGGGACATCAAGATCGCCCTGTTCGGTAATCACGCTCCCAAGACCGTCGCCAACTTTGTCGGCCTGGCACAGGGCACCAAGGAGTACTCCACCGAGAACGCCTCCGGCAGCACGTCGGGCCCGTTCTACGACGGCGCGGTGATTCACCGGGTGATCAACGGGTTCATGATCCAGGGTGGTGACCCGACCGGCACCGGCCGCGGCGGCCCGGGCTACAAGTTCGCCGACGAGTTCCACCCGGAACTGCAATTCAACAAGCCTTATCTGTTGGCGATGGCCAACGCGGGTCCGGGCACCAACGGGTCGCAGTTCTTCATAACGGTCGGCGAGACACCGCACCTGAATCGGCGGCACACCATCTTCGGTGAGGTGGTCGATCCGGATTCGCAGCGGGTCGTCGACGCTATCGCCACCACCGCGACGGACCGTAACGACCGGCCGAACGACCCCGTCGTGATCGAGTCGATCACCATCACCTAAAGGCGGCACCGGCTGCTAAAGCGCCGCCCGAGGACCGCTCGGTCCACCTGATCGAGGCCCGGTGTAACCGGCTGCGGTGAGGGCGTCGAGAACCTCCAGCGGCTGGGTGCCGAGATCCCACCGGGAGAACACCAGCAACCGGTCGTCGACGGTGTCGATCTCGAGGAGTTGCACCTTGCGTCCGATGCGGCGGAATTCGGTGATCCTGGCCAGCGTGACATCACCGGGCCGCAGTGACTGATTGCGCCACCAGCCCCGGACGACGAGGCCACGCTCAGTTATCGCCAGCCTCGGCCGGGCCCGCCACGAGAAGCCGGCGAAGATCAACAGACCGATCCCGGCAATTCCGGCCAGCACCCGGCCCGGCGGATCGGTGATCGCAGTTGCGCTCAGAATCGCCATCACCGCGCCGGCGAGGCCGCAACCAGCGATACCGGTCGTCCGGGGCGCCCACTCGGCTTGCCGGCTGCCTGTGCCAGCCGGCTCAACCATGGCCGACAGCGTTATCCACAGGCGTTATCAACAATGGGGATGAATCACACGCATGTGATTGTGACCGGGCCGCCCCGTGAGGGACGTCGCTGGACCAACATTGCTGGGTCACGGCGCATCAGGTGACTCAATGCCACCGCATGGTGAGCAATAACCCGCTGATCATGAAAGCGAATGCGATCGCGTAGTTCCACGGGCCGAGCTGCGCCATCCAGTTCAGCGCGGCCGGGGCGTCGGTTCCTGTGGCGGCCAACTGAAAGACCATCAACCACGCCAAACCGATGAGCAGCAAGCCGCAGAAGAACGCGACAAACCACACGCTGGAGGGCCCGACTTTGACCTTGACCGGGGTGCGGCTGACTGCGCTGACAGTGAAGTCGTTCTTCTTGCGGACCTTTGACTTAGGCATTCATACCTCGGACAGTTGTGCAGAGCGGGTGCCACGATGGCGACTGCAGGGAGAATTGTCGGATACGAGACTAACTCACCCTGCGTCTCGATTCGGGAACGGAGACCCGATGGCTGGCTGGAGCACCAGACTTTTGCGTCGGCTACGTCGCGGCCGGCCGCACGGCCGCTCGCCCTGGCGGCTCGGCGTTCCGGTGGTGTGCGTGTTGGCCGGGCTGCTGCTGGCCGCCACACACGGGGTGTCCCGCGGTGGGGAGATACGCCGCAGTGACGCTCCGCGCCTGGTCGACCTCGTTCGTGCGGAGCAGGCCTCGGTCGACCGGCTCAGTGCCGAACGAGACGCGCTGGCCGGCCGCATAGACTCCACACACGGTCGGTCCATCAGTGGTGCGCTGGCGGCGATGCTCAGGCGATCAGCAGAACTCGGCGAAGACGCCGGTGCGGCTCCGGTGCACGGCCCGGGTCTGGTGGTGACGCTGACCGACGCACAGCGCGACGCCCACGGACGCTTCCCGCGGGACGCCTCCCCCGACGACCTCGTCGTGCATCAGCAAGACATCCAGGGGGTGCTCAACGCGTTGTGGAGTGCCGGTGCCGAAGCGGTGCAGATGCAAGACCAACGCCTGATCGCCACCTCGGCTCCGCGCTGTGTCGGGAACACGCTGCTGCTCAACGGACGAACCTACAGTCCGCCCTACACGATCGCTGCGGTGGGCGACGCCACGGCCATGCAGGCCGCGCTTGCCGCGGCTCCGCTGGTGACGCTTTACAAGCAGTATGTCGTCAGATTCGGGTTGGGCTACGACGAAGCGGTGCGCGCTGATCTGCAAATCGTCGGTCATACCGAGCCGATCCGGATGCAGTTCGCGCGACCCGCGGGGCCGGTGGGTTACTAAAGGTAGCCTGTCACGGTGCGGATTTTGGTCGTCGACAACTACGACAGCTTCGTGTTCAACCTGGTGCAGTACCTCGGCCAGCTCGGCGTCGAGGCCCAGGTGTGGCGCAACGACGACGCACGGCTGACTGACCTGGCCGCCGTGGCCGAACAGTTCGATGGGGTGTTGCTCAGCCCGGGGCCGGGCACGCCGGAGCGCGCAGGCGCATCGATCGGCTTGGTGCACGCATGCGCCGACGCCCAAACCCCGCTGCTCGGAGTGTGTCTCGGACACCAGGCGATCGGTGTCGCCTTCGGTGCCACCGTCGACCGCGCGCCGGAGTTGTTGCACGGCAAGACCAGTAGCGTCTTCCACGCCGATACCGGTGTGGTGCAGGGGCTTCCGGATCCTTTCACCGCGACCCGCTACCACTCGCTGACGATCCTGCCCGAGACGTTGCCCGCCGAACTCGAGGTGACAGCGCGGACCCGCAGCGGGGTGATCATGGGCGTACGGCATACCGCGCTGCCGATCCACGGCGTGCAGTTTCACCCGGAGTCCATCCTCACCGAAGGCGGGCACCGGATGCTCGCCAACTGGCTGACGCTGTGCGGACAGGCGCGTGACGATGCGTTGGTCCGCAGGCTGGAGCACGAGGTGACTGCCGCGGTGCGGCCGCTGGCGGCTACTGACCGAACTTCAGCGTGATGTTGCCGTCTTTGTTCATGTTCTGACCCGCCGCCGGACTTTGATAGATCACCCGGTTGTGTGACGAACTGCCGGCGTCGACGTCGGCGCCCTTCACCAGTACCCCGGTCCAGCCCAGTGCCCGCAGCTGCGGTTCGGCGTCGGCCCAGAACAGCCCGGACAGGTCGGGCACCAGGAACTGGTTGCCTTTGGAGACCTGCAGTTCGATCACCGAATCCAGCGGGACCGTCGCGCCCGCCGGCGGATTGATCCCCATCACGTCGCCAGCCGGCCGGGGGCTGTCCACCAACGCCTGGCTGATCTTGGTGAAACCGTAGATGCCGAGATTTTTCTGGGCGGTGTCGACGTTTTGACCGACCACGTCGGGGACCTGCTTGGTCGCCGGTCCGGTCCCCACGATGATGGTGATCTCGTTGGTGATTGCCGAGGTCTGGTTGGCCGGCGGGTTGGTGCCGACCACCCGGCCGTTGAGCTCCGGTGTCGACGGTGAGTCCACTTGCTTGAATCGGCTGAAGCCGGCGAACTTCAGCTTCTTCACCGCGTCGCTGTAGCTCAGCGACGAGACGTCGGGCAGTTCGCGCTGCTCGGGTCCGGTTGAGACGTTGATGATGATCTCTTCGCCGGCGCCGACCGAGGCGTTGGCGCCCGGATCGGTGCCGATGACGTGGTCCGGCGGCACCGTCGAGTCCGGTTTCTGCTGAGTGCGCGTTTTGAAGCCCCGGTTCTGCAGCGCGGCGATCGCGTCAGCCGACACCTCTCCGCGCACGTCCGGCACCTGGACGTTGCGGGTGTCACCACCGAGGGAGTTGATCAAGATCGTCACCGCCACGGTCAGCACGGCAAGCACGGCGACCACGATCAGCCAGCGGCCGACTGACCCGACGGTGCGGTCGGTGGTGTAGTCGAGCTGCTGGCGGGGCAACGAATCGGTATGTCCGCCAGCCGAACCTGTCGAAGAAGCAGACGACAACAGCGATGTGCGTTCCGCGTCGGTGAGGACTTTGGGCGCCTCGGGCGCCTCACCGTTGTGCACCCGGACCAGGTCGGCGCGCATTTCAGCGGCCGTCTGGTAGCGGTTGTCGGGGTTCTTGGCCAGCGCCTTGAGCACCACGGCGTCAAGGTCGGCGGAGATCCCCTCGTGACGCTGCGACGGCGGCAGCGGATCTTCGCGCACATGCTGATAAGCCACGGCGACCGGTGAGTCACCGCTGAATGGTGGCTCGCCGGTGAGCATCTCGTAGAGGACACAGCCCAGTGAATACACGTCGGAGCGCGCGTCGACCGGGTCGCCGCGGGCTTGCTCCGGGGAGAGGTATTGCGCCGTGCCGATCACCGCCGCGGTCTGGGTGACGCTGTTGCCGCCGTCGGCGATTGCCCGGGCGATCCCGAAATCCATGACTTTGACCGCGTTGGTCGTGCTGATCATGATGTTCGCCGGCTTGACGTCGCGGTGGATGATGCCGTGCTGGTGGCTGAAGTTGAGCGCCTGGCAGGCGTCGGCGATCACCTCGATGGCCCGTCGGGGCGGCATCGGACCTTCGGTGTGGACGACGTCGCGCAGCGTCACCCCGTTGACGTACTCCATCACGATGTAGGGCAGCGGACCGGCGGCGGTTTCGGCCTCCCCGGTGTCATAGACAGCGACGATCGCCGGGTGGTTCAGCGCGGCGGCGTTCTGGGCTTCGCGGCGGAACCGCAGGTAGAAGCTGGGATCCCGGGCCAGATCCGCGCGCAGTACTTTGACCGCGACGTCGCGTCCCAAGCGGACATCGCGCGCCAGGTGCACCTCAGACATGCCCCCGAAGCCGAGGATTTCGCCGAGCTCGTAGCGATCGGACAGGTGCTGAGGGGTCGTCATGGGGCCCCCCCGGGATGCCGCAGCTCCAGCCGGACGACCAGGTGATAGCCGGACTCGCGGCGTTCCGTTCGGTCCGATGGTTGCGCCGGCGCGGAATTCGTTCCGCCGGAGGTCTTGGCGGGCGGCGTTCCGGTGTCGGTCACGGTCGGAGGGGCCTGCTGCTGCGTGCTCTCGTTGTGGGAGTTGATGACGATCAGCACCGCAATGATGATCGCCAGGGCGCCCAGGACCCCCGCCGCCCAGAGCAGCGCGCGCTGACCGGATGAAAACGTGCGCCGCGGCGGTGGCTGCCGGTTACCGCCCGTTGTCGGTCGCGAGCGGCGCGGCGTCGCCACCGGCGCCTTGGCGGTGGCGCCGACGGCCGCCCTCGGGTGGGTCCCCGATGGAATGGCGGCGGGTGCAGCCCGGCCCGACGCCGAGCCCTGGCTGGTGGGACGCGGCGGGCGGCGCCCAGCGCGTACCGCGGCAACCGCATCGGCGAATGGGCCGCCGCTCTTGTAGCGCATGCCCGGGTTCTTCACCAACGTGATCTCGATCAGTTCCCGGACATTGGGTGGCAAGTCGCTGGGCAGCGGCGGCGGCGGCTCCTTGATGTGCTTCATAGCTACGGTGAGGGCACCGTCGCCGGTGAACGGGCGCTTGCCGGAGACGGCTTCGTAGCCCACCACTCCCAGCGAGTAGACGTCGCTGGCGGGCGACGCGTCATGGCCCAGGGCCTGCTCGGGCGCGATGTATTGAGCGGTTCCCATGACCATGCCGGTTTGGGTTACCGGCGCAGCGTCGACCGCCTTGGCGATCCCGAAGTCGGTGATCTTCACCTGACCGGTCGGTGTAATCAAGATGTTGCCGGGTTTGACGTCACGGTGGACCAGCCCCGCGGCATGTGCCACCTGCAGAGCCCGCCCGGTCTGTTCGAGCATGTCCAGTGCATGCCGCAGGGAAAGCCGACCGGTGCGTTTCAGCACCGAGTTGAGCGGCTCACCGTTGACCAACTCCATCACCAGGTAGGCGGTGTGGCCCTCGCCCTCCATCTGGGTCTCGCCGTAGTCGTGCACACTGGCGATCCCGGGATGGTTGAGCATCGCGGTGGTGCGCGCCTCGATGCGAAACCGCTCGATGAACTCCGGATCGGTGGAGAACTCGCTCTTGAGCACTTTTACCGCGACGCGCCGGCCCAGCCGGTTGTCCACCGCCTCCCACACCTGGCCCATACCGCCGGTGGCGATGAGGCGCTGCAGGCGATACCGGCCGGACAGCGTCACACCAACTCGCGGGCTCATGGTCCTCCCTGAAGCGCGGCCCCGATCACCGTCCGTCCGATCGGCGCAGCGAGCGCACCGCCGGTTGCGGACAGCCGGTCAGCGCCGTCTTCCACCAGCACCGCCACGGCCACCTTCGGCGACTGCGCGGGTGCGAACGCGATGTACCACGCGTGCGGTGGGGTGTTGCGGGGATCGGTGCCGTGCTCTGCGGTACCGGTTTTGGACGCGATCTGCACGCCGGGGATAGCCCCTTTCTGCTGTGTGACTTGCTCGGCGCCGACCATTAGTTCTGTTAGCTTAGCTGCGACCTGCGGCGACACCGCACGGCGTTGCTGTTGCGGTGCAGTGGTGCCGATCGGAGCCAGGTCAGGCCCCTGCAGGCTGTTCACCAGGTACGGCTGCATCGTCACTCCGGCATTCGCAATTGTCGCGGCCACCACGGCGTTCTGCAGCGGTGTCAGTGCTACATCTTTCTGCCCGATGCTGGACATGCCCAACGCGGCGGCGTCCGGGATGGGACCGACGGTCGATTCGGCGACTTGCAGCGGAATGGGATCCAGGGCGCTGTCCAGCCCGAACGCATGCGCGGTGCTGCGCAGGGCATCGGGGCCGGTGCGCAGGCCGAGCTGAACGAACGCGGTGTTGCAGGAACGGGCAAACGCCTCCCGCAGCGACACGGTGGGCTCACCACCGCAGGGTGTGCCGCCGTAATTTTCCAGCGTGGCGGTGCTGCCCGGCAGCGCGATGCGCGGCGCGGAGGTGAGCTGGTCGTCTTCGGTGGCGCCTAGCTGCAACGCGGCAGCGGTAGTGATGACCTTGAAGGTCGATCCCGGCGGATAGGTCTCGCTGACGGCCCGGTTGGTCAGCGGGGACGCCGGATCGTCCCGGAGCCGCTGCCAGGCCTGCAGCTGGTCCTCGGTGTTGTGCGAGGACAGCAAGTTGGGGTCGTAGGACGGCGAGGACACCAGCGCCAGGATCTTGCCGGTGGACGGCTCCAGCGCCACGACCGCGCCTTTGCACGGGCCGTTACAGCCCTGCTGCATCGCGTCCCAGGCGACTTGCTGCATGCGCGGGTTGATCGTGGTGTCGATATTGCCGCCGCGGGGATCACGGGCGGTGAAAAAGTCGGCCAACCGGCGACCGAAAAGCCGGGGGTCGGACCCGTTGAGCACCGGATCCTCGGCGCGTTCCAGACCGGTGCTGGAGTAGCGCAGCGAATAGAACCCGGTGATCGGCGCGTATGCGGCGGGATTGGGGTAGACCCGCAGGAACCGGTAGCGACTGTCGGTGGCCACCGAATAGGCCAGCAGTTGCCCACCGGCGGTGATCTGCCCGCGCTGCCGCGAGTACTCGTCGAGCAGCACACGTTGGTTGCGGGGATCGGTGCGCAACCCGTCGGCGGTGAACACCTGAGTGAAGGTCGCATTGACCAACAGCAGGACGATCAACGCCATCACGGTCACCGAGATCCGGCGCAGAGAGGCGTTCATACTCGCTCGATCACCTCGGTGCTCGCGGCGGCGATCGGCGGCGGCTTCCCGGCCTTCGGACGCGCCGGGCGTCGCGCCGAGTCGGAGATGCGTACCAGGATGGCCAGCAGCAGGTAGTTGGCCAGCAGAGACGAGCCGCCGTACGACATCCAGGGCGTGGTCAACCCGGTCAACGGAATCAGCTTCGTCACGCCGCCAACCACTATGAACAGCTGAATCGCCAGCGTCGACGCCAAACCGGCGGCTTGCAGCTTGCCGAAGCTGTCGCGCACCGCGATCGCCGTCCGCATGCCGCGGATGATGACGATGGTGTAGAGCATCAGCAGGCTGGCGAAGCCGACCAGGCCGAGTTCCTCGCCGAACGCCGCGATGATGAAGTCGGTCGACGCCGCCGGCACGGTGTCGGGTTGCCCATTGCCGAGCCCGGTGCCGAAGATGCCGCCGGTGGCGAAGCTGAACAGCGACTGCACGATCTGATAGCCGCTGCCGTCGGGGTCGCTGAACGGGTTGAGCCAGGTCTGGACGCGGACCCGGACGTGGCTGAACACGAAGTACGCCGCGACGCTTCCGGCAGCGAACAAGGCCAAGCCGAGGACCACCCAGCTGAACCGCTGGGTGGCCAGATAGACGACCGTCAGAAACGACGCGTACAGCAACAGCGAGGTGCCCAGGTCTTTTTCGAACACCATCACGCCGACCGAGATCACCCACGCCGCCAGCAGCGGCGCCAGGTCGCGGGCCCGCGGCAGGTCGAGGCCCATCACATGCTTGCCGGCGCTGGTGAACAGTCCGCGCTTGGCGACCAGTACGGCGGAAAAGAAAATCAGGAGCAGGATCTTTGAAAACTCAGCGGGTTGAATCGAGAAGCCCGGCAACCGGATCCAGATCTTGGCCCCGTTCTGCTCGGAGAAGGTGGTCGGCAGCAGCGCCGGGATCGTCAGCAGCACCAAACCGGTGAGCCCGCAGACGTAGCCGTACCGTGCCAGCTGCCGATGATCTTTGAGAAGGGTGACCCCAAGGGCGAAGCCCGCCACGCCGAGCAGTGTCCAGAGCATCTGCTGATTCGCGCTGGGATGGGTGCTGCCCCCGATGGCGCGGTCTGCGAGGTCGAGCCGGTGGATCATCACCAGGCCCAGACCGTTGAGCAGCGCGACGACCGGAAGAAGCAGCGGGTCGGCGTAGGGTGCATAGCGCCGGACAGCCAGGTGCGCAGCGGCGAACAACGTGAGGAACGCCAGCACGTAACCGGCCAGATCCCAATGCAGCGGCCGCTCCTGGTTGGCCTGCACGATCACCAGAGCCGCTGCGATGATGACGGTGGCGAAGCACAACAGCAGTAGCTCCGCGTTGCGCCGGTTCGGCAGAGGAGGTGTTACTGCGACCGGTGCTTGAGGCTGCGTCGTCATGCCGCTTCCCGGCAAGCAAGTGCCGGTTGATTCGACGGCGGCGGGTTGCCTGGTGTGTTAGGACCGGTAGCTCGCGGGGCGGAGGTCGTGGGTGGCGCCGGAGCGGAAGTGCGCGGCGGCTCGCCCGACGCCGGTGGCGGAGCCGACGGTGGCACGGAGGAGGACGGCGCCGGGGCCGGGCTACTCCTCGGCGGCTTGGCGGGCGCAGGCGGGGCGGCCGGCGGGCAGGCCGGGAACAGGCCCTGCAACTGCTTTTTGGCGCCGTCGAGGTCGGCGTAGGGCAGCCCGGTCTTCACCAGTTCCTGGCTGGACTGACTCAGATTGGCCATCTTCAACGGCTGACAACCCGGAACCTTGCCGGCCTGCCCGTAGGGTTCGTTGCTGCCGTTGAAGCAGCCCACTAACCACGGCTCTTGCAGCGACAGGCTCAGGATCGATCCCCGGATGCCGCGCATGATGGTGACCGTGTCGTTGTAATCCGCGACGTAGTAGTAGCCGCGGACAACAGTTCGCCCGATGGCCAATCCTGCGAGCAGAAGCAGCACCACCAGGGCGATGCCGATGGCCAGCCGGCGCTGTGAATACTTGGGCCGCGTAGGCGTTTCCGGCTGCGACGCTACAGCTTTGGGCGGGGCGGCCTTGCGGGCGTTGATGGCTGAGGCTCGGCCGGCGGCGGTGTTGGGCCGGGTGTGTTGGATTTCGTCGCCGGACACGGCGCCGGCCAGGATCGGCTGGGTTTGCCCGTAGTCGTTGTCGACGACGTCGGCGACCACCACGGTGACGTTGTCCGGTCCGCCACCGCGCAACGCTAGTTCGATGAGGCGCTCAGCGCTTTCGCCAACGTCGGGAATCTGCAGGGCATCCCGGATGGTCTCGTCGCTGACTGGATCGGAAAGCCCGTCCGAGCACAGCAGGTAGCGGTCGCCGGCGCGGGCTTCGCGCATGATCAGAGTGGGTTCGACTTCATGGCCGGTGAGAGCGCGCATGATCAGCGAACGCTGCGGATGGCTATGCGCCTCTTCACGAGTGATGCGACCTTCGTCGACCAGGGTCTGTACGAAAGTGTCGTCCTTGGTGATCTGGGTCAGTTCGCCGTCGCGCAACAGATAGCCCCGGCTGTCGCCGATGTGTACGAGACCAATGCGGTTGCCCGCGAACAGGATTGCGGTCAGCGTCGTACCCATGCCCTCGAGCTCGGGATCCAGCTCCACTTGACCGGCGATCGCCGAGTTGCCCGCTCGCACAGCGGCGTCGAGCTTACCGAGCAGGTCACCGCCGGGTTCATCGTCGTCGAGATGAGCCAGCGCCGCGATCGCCAGTTGGGACGCGACCTCACCGGCGGCGTGGCCGCCCATGCCGTCGGCCAGGGCCAGCAGGCGAGCGCCCGCATAAACCGAGTCCTCATTATTGGAGCGCACCAGCCCCACGTCGCTGCGGGCCGCGTAGCGCAAGACAAGGCTCACGGGCGCAGCTCAATTACCGTTTTGCCGATTCGAACCGGCGTTCCAATCGGAACTCGTACCGCCGTCGTCACCTTCGCCCTGTCAAGGTAAGTGCCGTTGGTCGATCCTAGATCCTCTACGTACCATTCCGAGCCACGCTGGGACAACCGCGCGTGCCGCGTCGACGCGTAGTCGTCGGTGAGCACCAGGGTGGAGTCGTCGGCGCGCCCGATCAGCACCGGCTGCCCGCTGAGGCTGATGCGAGCGCCCGCTAACGAGCCCTCAGTGACTACCAGAGAGCGCGCGCTTCTGTTCTGGCGAGAGGGCAGCAGAGCGCCACGGAGCGGTAACCCGCGGCGCACCATCACCGCCCCGGTCGGCGCATAGATGTCCGTCCGCAAGATGCGCAGTACCGACCAAATGAACACCCATAACAGCAGCAGGAACCCGGCACGCGTCAGTTGCAGAACTAATCCCTGCATCTGGCGACCCTCCGTCCGGAAGCTGTACCTGCGCCCGTGAAACCGAGCGCATCAGCAACGTCACGATACTTGGACGGTGGTCGACTTGGGTTGAAGCTCGATGGCTTCGCCGAACAGTGGCGGCTTAGTGAATGTGGACGATGATCTCCGAGTGGCCTAACCGAATCACGTCGCCGTCCGCTAGCTGCCACTCTTGCACCGCCGCGTTGTTGACAGTGGTGCCATTGGTGGAGTTGAGGTCCGATAGCAGTGCAACCTGTCCATCCCAACGAATTTCGAGGTGCCTGCGCGACACGCCGGTGTCAGGCAACCGGAACTGAGCATCCTGGCCGCGGCCGACGATGTTGGACCCTTCGCGCAACTGATAGGTCCGCCCGCTGCCGTCGTCGAGCTGCAAAGTGACCGTGGTGCCGCTGGCGCCGTATCCGCCTTGCCCGTATCCGCCATACCCGCCTATCTGCGTTTCGGAATGGCCGATGTCGTATCCACCGCCGGGCTCCGCATAACCAACCGCGGATTCGCCGTAACCGCCACCCGGCTCGCCGTAGCCACCGGGATCTGCATAGCTGCTCGAATCGGCATAACCGCTCGCTTCGCCGTATCCGCCGGCGGCGGGCTCGCGATAACCACCAGCGGGTTCGCCGTAGCCCCCGGCCGGCTCGCCGTAGCCGCCACCCGGGGGCGCGTACCCTCCCCCGCCGCCGGCTTCGCCATAGCGGCCGTACTCGCTTTGGCCGTAGTCCTGCCGCCCGTAACCCCCACCGGCTTGGTAGCCCTGGTCGGCTTGGTAGCCCTGGTCGTAGCCGCCCTGGTCCGGGTAGGAGGGCCGCTGCTCAGCCGGACTGTAGCCGCCGTCCTCATGGCGAGCAGGTCCGCGGCCGTATTCGCCGTAGCCCTGCTGACCGCCGCCGTAGCCGCCGCCCTGGCGATAGCCGGGGTCATAGCCTTGGCCGCCGCCATAGCCGGCGGGCGGGCGTTGCTCAGCGGGAGCCTGATACCCACCTGGTCCCCGATCGGGATACCCGCTCTGCTCCGGGTAGCCGCGCTGATCGCCGTAGCCGCGCTCGGGGTACCCGCCCTGCTGCTCGGGATATCCGCCGGGACCGGGATAGTGGCGTTGATCGCCGTAGCCGCGCTGCTCGGGGTATCCGCCCTGGTCCTGGTAGCCGCGCGGGTCCTGGTAGCCGCCCTGCTCCGGGTATCCGCCCTGGTCCTGATAGCCGCGCTGGTCAGGATAGCCGCCTTGCTCCGGCTGACGCGGCGGTGGATAGCCACCCGGCGGTGGGTAGCCGGCGGGGTCGCCCGGGTATCCGCGGCCCTCCTGGCCGCCGCGCGGCTCGTCTTGCGGACGACCGTATCGGTCGTCGTAGTGGTCGTCGCCGGGCCGCCCCTGCCCCTGGCCGCCGCGATAGCTGGAATTATCGGTCATCGGTGGTACTCCTGGTTCTGCGCTGAACGCACGGTCTGATTGTGGCGGGGCAGATTCGCCAACCGTCGGGCGGGACTCAACGTCCGGATTGACAGCACCGCGGGCGCGGAACTGACCGGTGTGCAGGTGCGGGGACAGCTCGTAGCGGACGACCACATCACCATACGTTTGCCATCCTTGTTCACCGATGTATCCCGCCAAGTGTTTGGCAAAGGTGTCCGACATGAGATCGGGATCCGTGGATGCAATCTCGTAGTCGTGCACTCCGAGACTAATGATGTATTCGTTGGGGGCCAAAAGGTGATTGCCACTAAGTGACCGGATCCCGTCCGCGGCTTCCCGGCGCAATAAAGCTTCGACCTCTTGCGGGACGATCGATCCGCCGAACATTCGAGCAAAAGCATCGCCGACTGCTGCCTCCAGTTTGCGCTCGATGCGCTGAACTAGCCCCTTCTGGCTGTCCATGTCCAGCGCTCGCCTCACTAGATGTTGCTGCCGCTGCTGCCGGGCGGTGAACCGCACGCTTGTCGCATCAACGGTGTCTTAGCAAGCATGGTATCGGGCCAGGGCGCCGCCGCGGCACCTCAGGAACCGTAAGAATCGCCTTTACACAGCTCAGGACCGGTTCGGTCGCTGTGCGTCATGCTAAAAACGCCGCTGGCGGCGGCCGGGCGGGGCTGCGGTGCGCGCCGATCGCAGTGATAGGCTGCACCGGTTGCCACGGGCGAGTGGCGGAATGGCAGACGCGCTGGCTTCAGGTGCCAGTGTCCTTCGGGACGTGGGGGTTCAAGTCCCCCTTCGCCCACCACTGCGATGAGTCGAGTCATAGTGACAGATGAGTCGCGTCATGGTTTACAGAATTTTCCGGCTGTGGGCCGGGGCTTTTATTTTGGTTGGGCCAGCAGTTGTGGTCGGGTCCGATGCGGTGGCTGGCGATGAGTTGCTGGCGGGTTTCCCTGATGACGGTGAAGCGGGCGAGTGCCGTGACCCGAGTGGGACCCGACGCTCGGGCCGCCCGTTTAGTCGACGACACGGCTTCAGCCGAACATGCGATACCAGGTGCCGTCAGCCGGCTGCAGCCTCTCCTCGGCACGGACCGCGGGACTCTCGGAGCGATCAAGACCACGATGTATAGCTCGGTGACCACCGCCCTCCGCACCGTGCGCGGTTAGCTGTTCTGACCTGAGAGGTTAGGCACGCGGGTGGCGGGTGGTTGGCCGCCGAGTGCGGTGTGGCCGCGGTGGTGATTGTAGGTGTGCAGCCAGTGGCTGAACTCGTCACAGCGTTCGGCGTCGCTGGGGTAGAGCCGGGCATAGGCCCATTCGTCGGCCAGGGTGCGGTGGAATCTCTCCACTTTTCCGTTGGTCTGTGGCCGGTACGGACGGGTGCGCCGATGTTCGACGGCACCCAGCGCGTCACCGAAGGCGTGGGACCGGTAGCAAGATCCATTGTCGGTCAACACTTTCTGCACAGTGATGCCGCATCCGGCGAACCAGGTATTTGCCCTTTGCCAAAACGCTGCAGCGGTCTGCTGGCGCTCATCGGGCAGCAGTTCGGAGTAGACCAGCCGCGAGTGGCCATCCAAGGCGGTGTGCAGGAAATGGTGTCCGCGCAACGGGTGGCGGTGCGTGCTGCGTCGTCCCGAACTCTTGTCCGCCTGGGAGTTGCGGTTACCGACGGTGCGGCCCAACATCCGCCAGCCGCCGCCAGCAGGGATCTTGCCGAGCTTCTTGACATCGACGTGCACCAGATCCCCAGGTCGGGCTGACTCGATGCGCCGGATCACCCGTCCGGTCGGCCGGTCCAGCCAGCGCAGTTTGGCCAGTCCGTAGCGGGTCAGCACCCGATGCACCGTCGAGGGATGCAGACCCAGCAGGTAACCGATGCGGGCGGGTCCCCACCGGCGAAGCACCCTGACTTTAATGATGCGCCGCTCGGTGCGCGTTGGCGTGCGGTTGGGGCTGCGATGAGGTCGTGAGCTGCGATCGGCCATCCCAGCCCCGCCGAGCTCACGGTAGCGGCCGGCCCAGCGGGCCGCCGTGGTCACCGCAACCTGGAACCGTTCAGCAGCTCGCCGCAGCGGCCAACCCTCCTCGACAACACAACGGGCCAGCCGCAGACGACCGGTTTCAGACAACGGGGCATTACGGTGGGACACGAAGACCTCCGGTGGTGAGTGCGTTCCTTAGACAGCTCGCACTTCACTCGGAGGTCTTCGTCATGTCACCACGCCACGCCGTACCCAACGTCCGTGGCCAGAACAGTTAGCCGGCCGACCGGTCCGCTGGGCCAGCCTTGCTCGTCAGTGCGGTCCGCGGCGCTGCGCCAGATCAGTGGCATCAGCGATGCCGCCGGTCCACGGCTCGCCGTGCCCGGGAAGTACCACGGTGGCATCGGTGTCGCGCAGCACCGCGAGGGACTTCAGGGCCTGTGCGCTGTCTGCGGTGGCGGCTCCCGACACGATTTGAGGTCCGCGCCCACCGGTGTAGGGGTCCAACGTCACCAAAGCGTCGCCTGTGATGAGCGCGTCGCGTTCGGGGAAATGCAGGGCAGTGTGTCCGAAAGTGTGCCCCGGGGTGAACACCGGAACCGGCTTGCCCGGGAGGTCGAGGGAGCGGTTCGCATCGAACACGGTGACGTCCTCGACGCCTTTCACCATGAGTGCGCCCGCCAGCGTCATGCGCGCCACGATGGGCAGGGACCGAGGATGTGTGAGCGGCACGGCGAACCGGTTGCGTTCGTGTTGGTAGCGCAACGGGTGGGCGGCAAGTTGCTTTTCGTCAGAATGGGTCCATACCGGCAGCCGCCACTCTTTCTGCATTGCCGCCGCCGCGCCGACGTGGTCGAAATGCGCGTGCGTCAGAAGAAGCGCGGCGACGTTGTCCGGGTTAGCGCCGACTTCGCCCAGCAAGCGGCCCAGGTTCGACCAGACGCCGGGCAGACCGGCGTCCACTATCGTGTATTCGCCCCGATCACCCTCGACCAGATACAGGTTGACGTGAGCATGTTCGATGCGATGAATGCCGGTCGCGAGATTGCGGTGCAGCGTCGCCATATCCCTACTCCTACGAGCGTGCGATCGATACAGCGCGGGCTTCACTGTCTTGACGGTTTGCGTACCCGCTCGCGCGCGAAAGAATCCTTCGAAGCGGTTACCGCGCTTTGTGGTGTTGTGCCGTGGCTGATCGGGCGAAGTCGCGGCGGCGCGGGGCGCGGCGGGACTTCCCGGCCGAAATCGGTGCGCCGCGCTCCTAGCTGCGGTTGTGTGCCTGCTCACGAGTTGCACCTCGGTTGTCACGGGAGCGGCGGTGAGAGCTCCGAACTGGTGTCGCAAGCTTTGACGACGGTGTACCGCGCGCATGGCCTGTCGGGCGCACGCGAAGTTGTGGACCGATTCGAAGCGAAGACCCGCACTTCCCCGGGCGTTGGTGTCATTACCGGTGTCACCAGCCTGCCCGCGGCACGATGCTTCGAACGCAGTCAGGGCGGGGTAGCTGACACTGCTCCGCTACCGATCCAGCAACGGTGGTGGCGCTACAAGTGCATCGCGCAAGCAGTTCGTTACTCTTTCACAGCTTTTTCCGCCCATCAGAACGACGCGAACAACAGATAGCCGCCCAGTACCAGATCCTCGCCGGCAGGTAACCGCAGAGTCGCTCTAGCCGCCCGACGAACTTTGCACCCACTGTTTGATCTCCGGCGTCACCGGGTCGCTGACCTCCCGAAACTCCGGGTGCTTCTCGAGCACTTTGGCCACCGTCGGACATACCGCGACGATGCGCTGTCCCTGCTCGCGTGTGCTGCCCAGCGCCTGCTCGATGAGAATGGTGGCCAAGCCCCGTCCGCTGAACTCGTCGTCGACCTCAGTGTGGTAGAAGACGCGCTGGTCGCTACGGTCGGCGAAGAAGGCGTGTCCAACGACACTGTCCTCGACTGCGATGTCGTACTTGCCGGTGCCGGCAGTGACGCTCGTCGGAGCGCCAGTTCTGTCGTTCGCCATTGCCTTCCTTTCGACGCAGCGCAGGGTGCCAAAATGTGGCGCTTCCGAGCAGACCACACGACGGCGCAAATGTCAGGCGGCGGTACGCGGACCGACGTGCGTGGCCGCGAGGTGAAACACCGTTCGGGTGACCTGAACGGTGTCGCCCTCGCGCCGGGCCAAAAGAGCGGCGTTTTCGGGCAATTGTCGAGAGTTGATCTCGCCGGAGGCAATGCGACGCAAAGAGTCGTGCGCGCGAGCCAGTTGTTCTCGTTTGCGGTACTGGCCGCCGGGTAACTTCACCCCGGCCCAGACGCCGTATTCCTCTCGGTGCTCGACGGCGTACCGCGCGCAACGTTGCTGTTGTGCCAACGGGCAGCGGCGCAGACACATCAGCCGCGCTTCAGTTGCTGACTGCTCGTAGGCCCGAGCCTTCGCGGCGCCGTCACCGGCGTCATCGTCGGGGTAACCGAACCACAATTCCGGGTTCTGTGAGCAAGGGTATCCCATCTGCGGCCTCCTCCTGGTCGTAACGTAGACAGAACCATAGACGTCGCTAGGGCCGGCTGCAAGACAAACATTGACAAAAACGTATATTCCAGGGCATCGCCTGTGTGCGTTGTACTATCCCAGCGTGCCCGGAGGGTTGTGGTGAGCCGCGAGTCGGCAGGGGCGGCAGTCCGAGCGCTACGTGAGTCGCGCGATTGGTCCTTGGCTGACTTCGCGGCCCAGACCGGGGTCAGCATCATGGGGCTGAGCTATCTGGAGCGGGGCGCACGCAAACCGCACAAAAGCACAATCCACAAGGTGGAGAACGGGCTTGGGCTCCCGCCGGGCACCTATCACAGATTGCTGGTTGCCGCTGATCCCGAAGCCGAACTCGACCGTCTGATTGCGGCCAGGCCACTGGAAGCAGGGGTGAAACGCTCCACCGGGCCGATAGTGGTCGACCGGCACAGCGATACCGAAGTGCTCGAGGGATACGCCGAAGCACAACTCGAAGCACTGGAAGCGGTGATCGAGCGCCTTCCGGCGGCAACGTCGAACGAATATGAGACGTATATTCTGTCTGTGATCGCGCAGTGCGTGAAGGCCGAGATGCTGGCCGCGAACTCTTGGCGCGTCGCGGTGAACGCCGGCGCCGAGTCAGCGGGTCGACTGATGGCTCACCTGCAGGCGCTGGAGGCGACCCGCGCCGCCCTGCTCGACCGCATTCCCGCAAGCTTGAGCGCGCACTTCGACAGGGCGTGTAAGCAGTCCTCGCTGCCGGAAGCGGTCATCGCGGCCTTGATAGGAGTCTCCGGTGACCAACTGTGGGACATTCGCAATCGCGGTGTCATCCCGCCGGGTTCGCTGCCGCGTGTCCGGGCCTTCGTCGCCTCGGCAGCTGCTGTTGATCCGCCCGAAGCAGACGAGGACGAGAGTAGGTGTTCAAGTGGCCGGTGACGACCTGGAAGAACTGCGCCGCGCCCATCAATTGTTTAGTCGCGCGACTCAACTGACGACGCTTCGAGTAGCCGGCCCGATCGGCGATGCACAACTGGAGCGGCCCGCTGAACTGGACGGCGGTGATGCGCACCGGCGGTACCGCCTGGTGGTGGACGATGCGCGAACTGCTTTGCTTGCGGCGGCACGTACGGACGACGCAGTATCCGTCATCACCACCGCGGCTCATGGTGATCACACTGATGCCCGCGAAGCGACCAAGCGTGTTCTCGACGAGGCGCGCGCAGACAACGCTGCCGCCGACAATCCGGTCGCGCAGCGTGAGGCAGCGCGCCGTCGTGCCGCACGGCTACGCGCTCAACGAGCGCATGTAGTGACAGCCCGCACGCGGGCACGCCACCACGTGGCGGCGTTGCGAGCATTGCGCTACCCAATGGGGCGACGACGTCGAATCGGGATGCGCGGGCTGCCGTTGCCGCACAGTCGAGCCGGTATCGCGGTGCGGGCGGCACTGTCGCGGTTGGGCCGGCCCTACGTTTGGGGCGCCACCGGTCCCGACCAGTTCGACTGCTCCGGTTTGGTCAAGTGGTCCTATGCGCAGGCCGGCATCCACCTCGGGCGCACTACCTATCAGCAGATAGCTGACGGAATTCCGGTGCCGCGCGTTCAGGTGCGGCCGGGTGATCTCGTCTTCCCGCACGCCGGCCACGTGCAGATGGCCATCGGTCACAACCTGGTTGTGGAGGCTCCGTATTCTGGCGCCACAGTCCGCATCAGCCGACTGGGGTCTGACGTACAGATTCGACGGCCGGTGCTTTGAGCCGCGATGACGAAGTGGATTGTCGAGGCGGGCCCTGGTGAGTAGGTTCAGCGCATGGCAGAACACACCGGACTCTCGGTAGCTGCCGTTCAGGCCAGGCAGGCCGCGCTGGTCGCCCGGCACAGCCAAGTGTCTGATGTCGACAGTGTCCTGCGCGAGGCTGTTGCCCGTGCACATGCGGCCACAGTGGCAGGCCTCGCGCGAATCGACGCTATCGCCGAGGAGATCGAGAGCGCGGTGCAGAATCAGGCCGTGCTCGCGCTCGACACTCCGCTGGGCAATCGCGAATTCCAAAAGTTTCTGGTTGCCAAGCAGCACGAGATCATCTCGGTCGTCACCGAGGCTCGTGAGCAGGCTGACCTGAATAAGGCTGCGCTGCATGCCATAATGCCGCACTACACCCAGGCTCGCACGGCGGACGCGTGAGGTCGGAAACTGCGCGCACAGCCGCAGCGGTGTGAATTGTCGGTGACCAGCCACCTGGGTACTGTCCTCGTCCATGACAGGGCCGCGAACCGCACGGTCAGCCGCCTGAGCGATGGCAACAGTCGAGGACCTGCTCGCGGCGATCAAGCACGTCAATGACTGCTCGAGTGATCCACAAGCCTGGCGGAGCGGCCTTACGGCACAAGACGTGACCGACGTGGCGACCGTCTACCTGGCTAGCCCACAGCGGCTTGACGCGTTGCTCGCGAAGATCCGTGCGGCGCACCCACAGCTGTTCGACCCGACGAACGGAGCAGCTGTCGCACCGCCAATGCAGCAGCCTGGCGGTGCTATCCAAAGCGGCACACCGACTGATCAGCGGCCGACCGATCACCAGGAAGGTGATGCCGCGGACGCGATCAGGAGCGCGGAAAGCGCGCTCGCGCATCAGAACACGTCGGCCGCGCAGCTAGACCTGCAAGTGATCAGCGCAATCCTGAACGCACACCTGACAGCGGTCGACGGCAAGGAAGCGCTGACGCAACTGCAGCGTGACGTCGAATCGGCAGTGCGGACCCGTACTGATCTGGACACTGCTGCCGGTGCGCGGGATTTTCAGCGATTCTTGCTGGACAAGTTGAAGGACATCCGAGTCGTGCTAGCCGGCGCCAGTCTCGACGACACGTCGAAGTCGGCACTCATGGCAGCGTTGACGTCGCTCTACAACGTTGCACCGGATGGTCAACCGGAGCCGACTGGCCGCAGCGCGCCGCCGGCCGCCGAAGCCGCGACGCCGTCGGGCAACGACAGCACGGAACCGGCGGATACCGACATCGACCCTTTCTTCGACTCACCGCTTGGCGACGGCGACACTGACTTCGCCCCCACCGAGTCATCGACGCCGGCTCTCCCTGCCGCACCGTCAGCCACTGTGCCGAACGTGCCTGTGACACCGAGTCTCCCGCCGCTCGGGGGTGCTGGACTGCCCGGACCGGCACCCGGCTGGGGCACGGCCGGCGATTCGCTGCTACCCGACTTGCTGCAGGCAATCGGACGGGGCAGCCGGAAGGACGGTTATCTGGACGACGCGTTGAGCGCCGAGGATCCCGGCGCGGACGGGGGCTACGCCGAGGATCCCGGCGCGGACGGGGACTATGCCGAGGAGGACTCGTCCGTCGAGGACAGTGACGGCGACGGTGATGAGGACAGTGGCTGCCCCGACGAACCGGCCGGCCCGACCAAAGTCGCGTTACCCAACGGGGAAACGATCACTGCTGCTAATCCAAAGCTCGCCGCTGCGATCGAGTCCGCGGTCAACGGGGCACCCATTGCCGACGCGTTCCGCCAGCAAGGCATCGCAATCCCACCGCCGGGCACGCCGGTCACCGACCGAATCGATCCGCCGCGGCTCTCCCCCGGCGACATCGGAATGTTCACCGATCACCACGCGCTGGCGCTGGGGCCGATCGAAGCGCTGGTCAACGGTCAGATCCAGCACATCTCCACGGTGCAGGGCCCGAGCTTTCTAGGCTGGGAGCATCCGCCCGGATCCGCGGCAACCGCCGCGCCCACCAAGCCCGAACCACCGACGCCCACCCGACCCGCAGCCTTGGTCACCACCTAGCTGAAGCCAGTAGAGCGCCGCGGCTGCGGCTGACAGATCGACAGGAAGAAAGCAGATGGCAGAGCGAATCCACGTAGAGCCAGACACTTTGCGCCGGGTGGCGGACCAGCATCAGCAAGCGTCCGATTACCTGCGTACCGTTCCTTCTTCGCACGCGCAGATCCAGGAGAGCCTTGATTCGCTCGGGCCGATCTTCAGCGAACTGCGCGAGGCGGGCCGCGAGCTCATCGAGCACCGGCGGCGGTGTTACGAACAACAAGCCGACGACCACGCCGCATTGGCCGAGCACCTCAGAAACTCTGCAACGGCGTGGGAACAGAACGAGCAAGATGCCGCCGCCAGACTCAAAAGCCTCGACGACAGTCGATGACGGACGCCGATCCCGAATTCGACACCGTTCATCCGAGCGGCGCCATTCTGTTCCGATCGTGCCGAGGCGGTTATGCGCACGGTGTCGTGCTGAGTCAGGCAGCGATGGATACCGATGCCCAGAGCCTCGCCGAAGGCATATTGCTGACGGCGGACGTGTCGTATCTCAAGGCGCTGATGGAGGTGCGCGCTGAGATTGTGGCGGCCGGTTACACGCCATCTGCCGAAGTTCCTGATCCGCACGATTTGGCTGAGGCGATCGAGAAGCTGCTCACCCACAAGTTGCGCAGACGGCGCAACGCCCGATAAGTCCTGCGGGACGGCTAGCGAAGCCACGCCTGGACAGCGCCAGGCTGCGGTACGACATCGGTCGGCGGCTCGACGGGGTTGGCGCCGAACAGCTCTCGCGCGCGAACCAGCAACGCGCGAACCTCGTCGAGTTGCTGTTGCAGCGCAGGATCGACCATATCGTCACGCTACCCAGATCCAGCTCACCGTCACAATTCACTTACTACGTCGGTGTTCGCCTACTCAAGCATCACGATTGTCCGGTCAACGCATCCGCTGGTGCGAGTGAGGAAGATAGTGAACTGCCAGTGAGCACCACGAAGGTAGGCTTGGCCGGTGGCGATCTTCGGTCGAAAGACGGCGCGCCAGCGCCTCCGGAGAGCGACCCGGGAATCTTTGACGATTCCGGCCTTCAGCTCTCCGATTGACTGCACCCCGTGGGTGATCGGCGGGCTGTGGCCTGCTGAGCTCGCCACTGTTACACCGGAAAACGCGTCAGCCGCAGAGTCTCTCAGAGCCGACCTGCAGCGGATAGTCGAATCCGCGAACGAGGAGGTCAACGCCATCCGCCGGGCTGTGATGCCCGACTCCGCCAGACAGGCGGAAGAAACGCGAGTGATCAACGCCGCTCGCGGTTTCGCGGTGAGCCGGGTGGAGTCAACGGTGCGATACCTGTACGCGGCAGCACCGCAGAGACCGACCGAACACCCAGGTCCCCAGGCAGCTGAGGCGACGGTCTTCGCGGACGAATCGGTCGAGACGAGTCGGCGGACTGTCCGGCACGGTCGCCGCGCGACCGCGTTTCGCAAGGATGCCTCGGCGCAACCGCCAAAAGCGAGGGCAACGGGCAGGCACGCAGGGCCGGAGCCCGACGGCGAAGAACTCGACGCAGACGCCAACGCCGTTTTCGACGGGGCCGAATCGTCTAATGAGAGCGCGCGCGAAGATGTCGCCGAACCGGACCAAACCGGGGGCGTCGGCACGGAGCTCGCTCCCGTCACCGAGGTGGTCCCGCTGATCGCGGCGCGGGATTCGCAGGCGGCTGTTGACGAAGCTGCTGAAACGAGTTCTGTCGCTGCGGAGTACGACCTCGAAGCGGAAACCGAGCGGCTGTGTAAGCTGCTCAATTTCTTAGCCCGTCAAGAACCGGGACTGCGTTGGGCCGTCGGCAGGCGAGGAGACGGCACGACGATGGTGGTTACGGATCTGGCGCACGGCTGGATCCCGCCCGGTATCACGTTGCCTGCCGGTGTCTGTTTGTTGGACCCCGACCGCCGAAGCGGTACCGCGACTGCACTTCTGGGACCCAGCGCCGCAGCTGCCGCTTACGCACCCGGCAACCCCCTCGGCTGGGCCATCGACACCTCCGCGATGGACGCCTCACTGCAGCCACGAGAACTGCCGATGGTTGACGACCTCGGTTGGGTGCTCAGCGAGGCGACGCGCTGGCGCGACGGTCTACCGAGGATGGTGCACACCCTCGCCCGAGCCGGCGCCGCCGGAACAGGCGTTCTCGACGCTGAGGTCGACGTATTGCGGGTGCACCTCGACACCGCCCGCTACCAGCTGTTGGCGCAGTATCCCGACGTCGACGCCGGGTTGCTGCTCAACTGCCTGCTGCTCGCTGCCACCGAGGGCATTGCAACCGGAGACCGGTTGTCGGCGAACTATCACTTCGCCTGGTTTCAGAAACTCGATACGCCGCCGGCAAGCAAGTGGACCGGTGACCAGTAGGGTGCGGTGGCGGCTGGAGAAACGCCCTTCGGTAAGCGGTCCTAGCCGTAAATATGATGAATTGACGCTGGTAGGAGGGGTCGAGATACTGACATGGTGTCGGGGTCGGGGAGTCGTGCGAAGCTGAGCGAGAAGGCTCTCGTCGAGTCGGTGCTGCGTGACCTCAGCGAAGCAGCTGACAAGTGGGAAGCCCTCGTTGCCGAAGCGGAGACGGTGACTTACAGCGTCGATCTCGGGGACGTTCGTGCCGTCGCGAACGCTGACGGCAGGCTGGTCGACTTGATACTGCATCCCGACGTAGTGAGCGGCTACACCCACGGCGAATTGGCCGACCGGGTGAATCTCGCGATCTCGGCGTTGCGCGAAGAAGCGAAGGCCGAGAACGAAGCGCGGTACGGCGGAGGCTTGCGGTGAGTTCGGATCCATTGTTGAACCGCGCGTTAGAACTACTCGGCAACGGACACAGACTGTACGCACTTGCTGCCTTGCCTGCGGCCGATACCCACCAGGTGCCGGCGGAACTCGAGAACCGTGTCGTGAAGCTGATGCAGGGGCCCGGCAGCGACGGACTCGGTTCCTCGGCACCGCCACAAATCATCCGCCTGACTCGGGCGTTGCGCAGCACCGCGGCTACGGACAGCGAGCTGGACGCAGTGCTGAGTGATGCGCGAAGTGGCCACAACTTGGGCCGGCGAGTCACCGGAATGGTCCTCGACGACGCGTACGAGGACTCGGTGCCGGCGGCAGACACGCCGCTCGGACGACGAGAAGCGCTGCGCCGCATGGCGGTTCGTCTCCGCACGCAACATCACCACATTGATCGTTCGCACCGCTTGTCGCGTGCACTGGCTCAGCGAACCAAAGAGCTGAACTACCCTCACCGACGCCACAACCGGTCGTCCGGGCAGGCGCCGGTAAGCCGGCCGCTGCCGCTGCGCGCGGTGCGTTACGAGAAGTCGCACCGGCGCGGACACATACGACATCGAATCGCAGAGGCGCTCGATCATTTGGGCATCACGGATCCGGCAGCACGGCACAATTGGATTCGAGGGTATGAGACCTTGATAGCTCGCGAGTCGGGCGGGCGGGCCTGGGCGGTCGCCTCGGAGCCTGCGACCGTGCCGGGACCCGCGCAACCGGACGGCCGCGGCCTGGGCTACGCACGGGGGCTGACGCAGACGATCCCGGCGACCTTCGCACACTTTCACCAACCGGGCACCTCAGCCAACATCTACGACCCGGTCGCGAATATCTGCGCATCGATGAATTATGTGATGCACCGTTACGGTGTCAGCCCCGACGGTGCGAACTTGGTTGCTTTGGTGCAGCAGGCGGATGCTCGCCGGCCGCCGAAAGGATACTGACCATGCCCCTCAATTTGTCCAACCGTGATCAAAATTCTGGTCATCTTTTCTACAACCGCCGGTTGAAGGCGGCGATCACGCGTTTCTCGGTGCGGATGAAACACGACGATCGGAAACAGCAGGCCGCAGTGGCGTTGTCCATGGTCTTCGTGTTGATCGGCGTGGGTTGGATGGCGTTGCTGCACATCATGAAACCGGCCGGCCTGGCCGGACAGTCGGCGATCATCGGCAACCGGGACACCGGTGCGATCTACGCGAAGATAGACGGGCGGTTGTACCCGGCACTCAACCTGACGTCGGCCCGGCTGGCGGTCGGCAGCGGCGTGGCTCCGGCGTGGGTCAAGTCGAGCGAGATCGCCAAATATCCGACCGGCCCCATCATCGGCATTCCGGGGGTGCCTGACGACCTCGCTGTCACCGCCAGCGCGGTTTCGGCGTGGTCGGTCTGTGATACCGCTCCCGTCCATGGCAGCGGAACGCCGCCTGTGGTGACCACAATCGCCGGGGAGCTGTCGTTGTTCGGGCGGGCGGCGCCCATGGTCGCCGGGCAGGCTGTGCTCGCGACGCATAAGGGCGCAACGTACGTGATCTGGGGTGGTCACCGGTCACTGATCGATCCCACCGACAGGCGGGTGACCTTCAACCTGGGCCTGGATCCGGGCGTGACGTACCCGATCGAGATCTCCAACGCCCTGTTCGATGCCACGCCCTCAACCGAACCGCTTGTGGTGCCGCCTATTTCAGAGGCCGGGGGCCCCTCCCAATTGCTGCCGGGCTCCACCGTCGGCAGTGTGCTGGAGACCCGGGATGCCACGGGGAACGTCGACGGGTTCTACGTCCTACTGCCCAGTGGCGTACAGAAGATCACGGGCTTCGTCGCTGATCTGCTTCGCACGGCGGACTCGCACGGTTCGACGGCGCCAGCGCTGGTTACACCGGACAGGCTGATCAACATCCCCGTCGTCGACGTCCTCAACGTCAACTTCTATCCCACAACGAAGTTGGATTTCGTCGACACCGCCGCCAACCCGGTCACTTGCATCGCGTGGCAGAAGCAGTCAAGCGACCCGCAAGCAACGATCGGGGTGTTGTCGGGTCGAGGCCTGCCAGTCCCGATCGGTATGGATTCGCGGCTGGTTCGCTTGGTACGCAACGATCGTGACCCGGATTCCGTGGAGGCGGATCAGACATTGGTGTTGCCGGGTGCGGCGAACTTCGTTGCTACCACCAGCGGAGTTGCCACCTCCAGTAGTCGCGAAAGCTTGTATTGGGTGTCGCCGCAAGGGGTTCGATACGGCATTCAGTGGGAGCAGAGAACCCTGCAGGCGTTGGGCCTGGATCCGGCGCGTGCCGTGCAGGCCCCTTGGCCCATCGTGCGCACTTTCGCAGCAGGACCCGCCATCAGCCGGGAAAACGCCTTGCTCGCCCGTGACACCGTCGTCGGCGGCGGCGCAGTGGCACTGATACCTGAATCGAAGAGCCAGACGGCGGGAGGATAGCCATGTCCAAGCGAGGATTCGTTCGCGCCGCACGCAAGCCACCGCCGGCGGTTCCGCCGGTGCGCGTGGCGGTCGCGCCGCCGTTGGCCTTGCCCGAACGTGAACCGCGAAACATCCTGCTGATGATCGCCGTTCCGGCGTTGCTGGTCGGGATCATCGGCACGTTGGTGGTCATGTACACCTCCGGTGTCCGGTCCCTACAGTCCGGGTTCTTTCCGATGATGGGGCTGGCCGGGTTCGGCGCTTTGATGTTCAGCGGCCGGTTCGGCCGTGGTCGCCGGATAAGCTGGGGCGAGCAGGAAAAGCAGCGCCGCATGTATCTCCGTCAGCTGGACGAGGACCGCGACGAGGTGCAGCGCGCCGCCCGGGATCAGCGGCGCAGCCAACTGTTCGTCCATGGCGATCCGCAAATACTCGACACCGTGATCGGTGGTCCGCGTATGTGGGAGCGCCGGCCCGGGGACCCGGATTTTCTCGATGTTCGTCTGGGTATCGGCATACAACAAGCCAGCGACTCGGCCGTGTCGTTGCAGTGGCCCGAGGTGCCCATCGGAGAGGAACTCGAGCCGGTAACCGGTGGCGCGTTGAGGGATTTCATTCTCGAGCAAAGCAAGATCCGCGGCATCGGAAAGGTCTTGAGCCTGCGGTCGAAACCCGGGTTCAGCTTCATCGGGCCGAACCCAGACGAACTGCACAACCTGGCACGTTCGCTGTTGTGCTCGATGGCGGTGTACCACAGCCCCAACGACTTGAAGCTCATGGTCGTGACCCGCCATCCCGAAGCGTGGTCCTGGCTGGTGTGGCTTCCGCATAGCCAGCACGACGAGATGTTCGACGCTTGCGGACTGCGCCGTCTGGTGTTCGCGTCCCCGACGGAACTCGAGGAAGCGCTCGACGCCGAACTGCACCGCAAGGGCCGCGGCCCCTGGACGCCGCCCGTCGGTACCAGCCCGACGTCGATGCCCTCACCTATGGAGTCGGCAGGCCTGTCGCTCGGTCCGCACTGGGTGGTCGTCGACGACAGCGTCGGCACTCCCGAGCAGTGGGAAGGGGTTACCGGCCAGAAGGGCATGGCCGGAATCACTGTGCTGCGGTTGGCGACTCGCGAAGGCGTTGGCGTCGGGTTCGCTGACGAGGATCAGCGGTTCGAGCTGCGGGAGGGTCGGCTCTATCACCGCGAGGCGTTCTACGCGGTCGCGGACATGCTCGCTGAGAGCACCGCCAACCGTTATGCGCGGGCCTTGGCGCGTTGGTCACCGATGAGCGCCGGTGAATTGTCCGGAACGGACAGCCAGGCCGGGGAACTGCTGCGGGCACTGGGCATCAGCGATCCACGTCAGCTCGACGTCGACCGGTTGTGGGCGGAAAGCCGTGGCCGGGGCGACTCGAAGTGGGCGATGGTTCCGGTGGGTGTGAAGCCTGGCGGCGAATTGCAGTACATCATCCTTCGGGCGAAAGACTTCGGCGGCTTCGGCTTCCACTCGGTGGTGATCGGAACGTCGGGTTCGGGCAAGTCGGAGTTCTTCTTGTCGCTGTGTAACGGGATCGCGCTCACGCACTCGCCGGAAACCTTCATCGTGATCTTTGTGGACATGAAGTTCGAATCCGCCGCTCAGGATCTGGAAGGTCTCCCCCACGTCGCGGGTTCGCTGTCCAATCTGGGCAAGGACGATCGGCACTTGGCCGAACGCATGCGTAAAGCGGTCAACGGTGAAATCGCCCGGCGTTACCGACTTTTCAAAGAGGCCGGAGCTCGCGACGCCAACGAGTACGAGGAGATGCGGCTCGCGGGCCGCGACCTCGAGCCGGTGCCGATCCTGCTGGTGATCATCGATGAGTATCTCGAACTGTTCCACCACCATCAGGAGTGGATACAGCTCGTGATTCACATCGGGCAGGAGGGTCGCGGCTGCAACGTATTCTTCACCCTCGGCGGTCAGCGGTTGGACCTGTCGTCGTTGAGTAAAGTCAAAAGCAACATCGCTTTCCGGGTGGCGCTGCGTGCCGAGACCGCCGAGGATTCCCGTGACGTGATCGGAAGCGACGCCGCTTTGCATCTGCCGTCGAAAGAAAACGGTTACGCGCTGCTCAAAGTAGGACCGCGCGACCTCGAGCCGTTCCGCTGCTTCTACCTGTCGGCGCCGTTCGTATTGCCCAAAAAGGCTGTCAACGTCAGCAAGACCGTCGACGTCAGCTTTTCCCAGCCACGGCCGATGACTTGGGAATATCAGCCGCTCAGCGCCGAGGATACCGCTGCTTTGGCGGTCGCCGAGCAGCCCGACGAGCCCGACGAATTCCTGTTCCACTTTGACGGCTTCAAGAAGAAGAAAATCCTTGACGTCATTCGCGAGTCGCTGGTGTCGCATCCCGCCCGGTTACCGCATCAGATCTGGCTGCCGCCGCTGGAAACCAGCGAACAGGTCGACGCTTTGGTGGCGTATTGGCGTGGCAAGCCATGGCATGTCGATTACGGCCAAAACCCGGGCCTGCTGTTCCCGGTCGGGATTGTCGACATTCCCGAGGACCACACCCAGCGGGTGCACACGATCGACGCCGAAGTGGACAACGTCATGGTCGTCGCCACCGCTCAGCGCGGTAAGTCGACCACGCTGATGACGCTGATGACGTCAGCTGCACTGATGTATCGGCCTGAGCGGGTGACGTTCTTTTGCATCGGGGCCTCGCTCTACCCGATGGAGGATCTGCCGCACGTCGCCGGTGTGGTCAGCGTCAACGACACCGAAGGCGTCTCTCGGACGATCGCCACGATCGAGGGGTTGATTCGCGCCCGCGAAGCGTCCTTCAAGCAATACCAGATCGACATCTCCGAATTCCGTGAGCGGCGGTTCGGCGGCGGCGGCGGCGGTGGCACCGATCCCGCTGACAAATTCGGCGACGTCTTTCTAGTCATCGACAACTACGGGGACCTTTACGAGAAAGATTTCGCGACGGGTGATCGGGCGATCGCCATCGCTCGCCAGGGCCTCTCGTACGGAGTGCACGTGATGACCAGCGCCAGCGGATGGTTCGCCGGACAGAAGCAGGGATTGCTGACGGTGTCCAACGCGCGCATCCAGCTGCGGCTGAGTAATCCGGACGAATCACAGATGGGCACATCGGTGGAGCAACGCCGAGGCGCGCGAAACACTCTGGACCGACCGGGCTTCGGCTTGACGCGGGATGGCCACGAGCTGCTGGTCGGAGTACCCGAGATCACCGGCACCAACGGCGAGCGGATAGGGACGCGGGGATTGGGTGCGCTCATCGCCTCGGTCACCGGAGCCGACAAGGTCGAACGACTGTCGCGGTTGCCTGAGCGAGTGGCGCTCAGTCAGATCATCGAGGCGTACGACCGCAGCTCTCCGGCAGCCGATCCGTTGGACATCCCTCTGGCAATCGGGGAAAGCGCCCTGCAACCGGTCGCACTGCCGAGCCGAATGGTGCCCAACTTGCTGGTGATCGGTCGTCAGCTGTGCGGCAAGACCACCACGCTCGCCGCCTTCGGACAGGCGATCACCAGCCGCTTCAGTCCAGAGCAAGCTCAAATCACGATCGTCGACCCGAAAACCACCCTCATCGGGCGAATTCGCGGTCCACACGTACGGGCGTATGCCTATACCGCCGAAGACATCGACGCGGTCATCGGTGAATTGGCTGCGCTGCTGAGGGATCGCCTACCGCCGTCCGGGCTGACCCAAGAGGAATTGCTCAATCGCAAAGGTTGGGAAGGCCCGCACCACTTCATTCTCATCGACGATGAACACGAGTTGAGGGCGCACAACCAGATGATGAAGCCGGCCGCAACGGCGCCGTTGTGGCCGTTGATCGAACGCAGCCGTGAAGTCGGATTGCACGTCATCGTGTCTCGCCTGCCCGGCAACTGGGCTTCGCAGTCGGTGATGAACCCGCTCATGCAAAAGCTGACCGGGTCCCGTTCGCCGACCCTGTTCATGGACAACGACCCCGCCACCGTCAAGGTCTACGGGAGGGTTAGCGCTCAACAACTGCCACCCGGACGCGGTCAACTGGTGACGACCGATGGAGAGATCGAAGGAATTCTGGTCGGAACGCCGGATCACGACCGCTGATCGGAACGCCGGATCACGACCGCTGAGTTGTGCAACGCAAGCGCAGAAATTAACGTCATAGCACAGCGAGGACCCGTCTTAGACTCGAAGCACTCCAAGCCACGCGAACCGGGAGACGAGATGCCAGGATCAATGGACGTCAGTGCGGAGGCCGTCGCTTTGTCGTCGGTTACGGAGACAGCAATCAACGGCGAGATGGCCGCCGGCACAGCTGCCGGCTCGGCTGCTCTGGTGGGAACAGTGCCGATTGTGCCCACCAGCGACGACGCCGCCTTCACGACCGCCCTGAACGGCGCGGGTGCTGGATACCTGGGTGCGGCGGCACAGCATGTCGCCGCGCGCACCTCCTACGCCGGCGCCCAGAACCTCTCTTCGCTTACCTACGTACTCAATGAGGTACTCAGCGCCGCGAGTATCACCAGTATTTAATCGCCGACATGGCTGACCCGTTATGGTTCGGTCCGCCCGAAGCGGTCGCTGCGCTCCTCGAGACGAGTGACCCGTCCACCGTCATCGCCAACATCGCCGCGTGGCTGGCTGAAGCGGTACAACACGAACTGTCGATGGGTGCTTCGGTGGCCAACATTGCCGCGACCCTGGAGCAGTGGGTGGGTCTGGGTGGCGCCGCCAACGTGCTCAAGGGCGGCGAGCTCAACTTCCTCGGACTACAGCCGTTGGCGGCGCATTGCCTCAAGCACGTCGCGATTGGCCACGCAGCCGTAGAGGCGAACATCCTTGCCCGCTCGACGATCATCCCGTCAGCGGTCGTGTTGGAGAACCGCGCTGAGTTGGCCGCGCTGCACAGCACAAATTTCTGCGGATCCAACACCCCGGCGATCACGGTGAATGAAGCGACCTATCACGGCTTCTACCATCCGAACAACACGCGCGCCGGAGTGATGTACGCCGGCATGCTGAATTCGTTGTTCGGCGTCATCGGCAGTACCCCGGCGCCAGTTACGCCTACCGGTCTCGCGCCCACCGAAGCGGCCGCGCCGGCTGAAACCGTTGCCCAATCGGTGGCAGATGACGCGGGCAGTGGCTTGACCTCAGCACCGGCACAGCTTGCGCAGGCGGCCGGCCCGGGCGCATCGCCGATGAATGAGCTGACGTCATTGCTGCAACCCGCGCAAGGGCTGATGACGAGCGCGACGCAACCAGTTAATGAGCTGACCAAGCTTCCGACGCAGGGTTTTCAGAGCGGGGCCAGCCTGCTGCAGAACTTCATGGGCATGTTCCCGGGGTCGACGGCCAACGCCGGCGCGGTCGACGCCGCCGCCGTCGGCGTCGCCGGCGGACCAGTGAGTGCCGCCGGTGGCCTTGGCGCCGGAATCGGCAGCACCAGCTCGGGCGCCGTCAGCGCCGGGTATTCCGGGGCCGGGTTGACCAGCTTCACCCGACCGGCCAGCACCTTCTCATCCGAACTCGTCGGCGGCCGGGCAGCCGGATTGAAGCCGGCGAATTTCCTCAACGCAGTCGAATTGCGCGGGCCGACCACCACGGCGCCAATGGGCGGCGGTGGTATGCCGGTGTCACCGGCCGCTGCCGGAATGTTAGGCAGGGAAACCGCCGGTGCGGGCAAGGGCAAAGTCTCGCAGGCGCGCATCGTCGTCAATGGTGACAAATAGGATCAGAAACGTGTTGACCGGGAAGTCAGGAGGTGGCCCCAGAGTGCTCGGCCAAAGGTGAAGTGACATCACCTGAAAAGCCTTTAGAATTTCGTCGATACCCGGCTCGGGTGACCTCCGAGCTCAATTAGAAGGAGACGTACATGGCAAATGTTACTCGGATACCGCCGGAACAGTTGCTGCAAGCGCAGTCACAAATTCAGTCAATCATGGATCACGTGCATGCGGTTGTCATGCAAGCGCAAAGTGGAAACGACGACATCATCCAAGCGGCGTCCTTCAGCGGACCTGCCGCAATGGCATCGGTTGCAAAGGCGGCGGAAATCACCGAGGCCGGCCAGCATGTCATCAACGCGTGCCGTAACTTGGGTGACAACTTGGGAGTCGCCCTCAACGCTTGGGACCAGCAGGCGGCAGACGGCTCGCAAAGCATTCTTGCGGTTGAGCTTTAAGACAGCATTTCCACCGAATTCAAACGCTTAGAAGGAGATACCACCGTGAGCGATGCGATCACCTATCAGTTCGCCGATTTTGCGACATACACCGGAATTTTGGGCACCGCGTCAGCTCAGATCGCTGATGCCCACTCCGATCTGAAGAATCTGGCGTCGATCTTGCTTGACGAGCACCACGGCCAACATGCTGGTGAATGGCAGGTGGCGATCGCGCAGATCAACGCGGCGCTTGCCCACTTCGCCGAAGTCGTGCAGCACTTCGGTACTACACACGACAACGTAGCCACGGCAGCGATGCACACCGACGCCCAGCTGGCCAGCGGCATCCAACTCGCATAGAGATACGCGGAGCACATCTGGGGCGCACGCGACGGGGCGTGTGCCCCAGCGCTGTTCAGCGGCACTCCGAGGAAACGCTGTGAGGAAACACTGTGTTGACCACAACCGTCGACGGGCTTTGGGTGCTGCAGATTCTGGCCGGAATCGAGACGGTGGCGCCCGAAATCGGCCTGCGGCCGATTCTGCCCAGTGTTGAGACACCGCACGTCGCGCTGGCTCATCCGATAGCCGGAGAGCTTCGTGCGGTGGGCGTGATCGACGAAGCCGGCGTCGTCGACCCCGTCGTTGTCGAGTGGCTCACGGTGCTTTCGCGCCGCGATGTGGCGCTGGTGATCCACATGCGCATGGCCGACGGAGCGGAAGTGCCCGACAGAGCGCTACTCGCCAGGTTCGCCCAGTGGTGGGTCGTCATCGAACGGTCGGACGACCTCGTTCGGATCAGCGGCGCGGGCATGTCGAGCACAGAAGCAGCCGCTAATGACGTCGTCCTCCGCCAGATCGAGCGACTTTGCGGCACGGCCGAACCGGCGCAGTTCCAGCCGGTGACCGTCGACGTCGAACAGGTGATGAACGGCGTCGGCGATCGAGATGCGCTGCGCAAGCAGTTACTTCGTGAACCACTGGACGGTCATCAGTTGCAGGTGCTGATGATGGCAGCCGATGTTCACCGGTCGGCTCGGGCGTTCATCGTCGCGGTGCAGTCGGGAGTCGATACGGACGGACCGATCCGCATCCACGTCGAGCAGAGTGCGGTCACCATCGCTGACACCCCCGAGGGCCGGTTGGTCGGCGAGCACTACATGTCAGGCGGGAAGCGATGGATGGTCATCGCCCCCGGCACCCCCCGCAGCATTGGCGGCGCGGTGAACCGTATGGTGCGACGCCTGCCCGCCAAACAAGAATGGTTTTCCTATCGAAAGGTAGTGTAAACACGGGATTGGCGGTCATGTTAGCATCAGGATCGTGACAAATCCGTGGCAACCCGCACCGAATTCACCGGAGCAGGCCAGACACAGCCGCAGACAAGGGCCGGAATCACGCGCTCAGCAGCCGGATTCCGTATCGGGCACTTTGCGTATTTCCGATATGGTCGCACCACGGAAAATTCCGCCCGGGTCGGGTTGGCGCAAATTAGTTTACAACGCAACTTTTCACGGCATAAATCTTGGCGAATCGCCCGCCGAAAGGCATTACCGCGAATTGCAGACCAGAATACGCCGGCACATACGCAAGCAATATGTCATCGGTGTGGTATCCGGCAAAGGCGGCGTGGGCAAGACCACGCTGACGGCCTGCATCGGGGCGGTGTTCCGCGAATGCCGGCCGGAAAACGTGGTTGCGATCGACGCCGCGCCCGGCTTCGGAACGCTGTCCGGCCGCATCGATGAAGCCCCGCCCGGCGACTACACCGCAGTGTTGAACGACACCGACGTTCAGGGTTACGCCGACATCCGAGAACATCTGGGACAGAACAGCATCGGTCTGGACGTCTTGGCCGGCAACCGGGCCTCCGACCAGCCTCGGCCGTTGGTTCCGTCGATGTTCACCGGCGTGCTGTCCAGACTGCGCCGCAGCCACACCGTGATCGTTGTCGATACGTCCGACGATCTCGAACATCCGGTGATGAAGGCAGTCTTCGACGCCTGCGACACCTTGGTTTTCGTCTCTGGCCTGACCGCGGACACGTCATTGCCCGTAACGCGTTCCATCGATCTGCTGCGGTCGATGGGTTACCACGAACTGGTGTCTCGCAGCATGGTCATTCTCAACGACAGCCGCAATGAGTACGACTCCGACGCACGCACCTATCTCACCGAACGATTCGCGCAGTCCGGCGCGACCGTTGAATTCATGCCGTACGATCCTCACCTCGCAAAAGGCGGGATAATCGACATGCAGCACGAAGTCAAAAAGAAAGCCCGGCTGCGCCTTTTCGAAATAACCGCTGAATTGGCTGACAAGTACATTCCGGACGCTGACAGGCCGCGCTAAATGGCGAAAGTGTCGTTTCCGGCGCGCTGTGCGGTCGCCGTAGTTTGCGGAGAACACCTCATTTCGCAGGTCTACCCGGCATCTGTGCCGGTCGAGGTATTCATCGACAACATCGTCGAGCTGCTGAACGACGAATTGAAACGCCGCGGTCTGGCGGGCCTCGAGACGGGCATCGGTTACGAATTGCAGAAGGCCAACGGCGTTCGGCTCGACGTCAAACGAACGCTCGACGAACTAGGTGTCGAAGACGGCGCGACGCTGGTATTGGTTCCGTCGACTGAGGGCGACTCGTTCGAACCGCAGTACGAGTCTCTTTCCACCGGCCTGGCCCGCGTCGGCAAGAAGCTGTTTCAGCCCGTCACGGCCGATACCGCCGCCCACACGGCGTTGGTGATTCTGGCTTTGGTGTCGGCCGTCGTCCTCGGCGTGGCGCTGCGTACCCGTTTCGCCACCGACGCGCTGGCGCCGAGCACGGTCACCGGTGTCACCGGCTTGCTGGCCGCCGGTGCTGCCGCCTCTTCGTGGCGGTGGTGGCCGCACCGCGATGACATGCAGCGCGGCTTCGCCTGGCTGTCGGTGCCGTTGCTGGCGGTGAGCGTCGCAGCGGCCGCGCCCGGTGCACTCGGAGCTCCGCACCTGTTCATCGCCGTCCTTGCCGCCGCGGTGTTGACCTGCGCAATAAGCGTCGTGACACGACGTGAAGTCAGCGTGGCCGCCACCGTGGTCACGCTGTGCGCCCTGATCGGCGTAGCCGCCGCCGCGCGGATGTGGCAGTCGATTCCGGTGCAGTGGCTGGGCATGCTGACCTTGGTTGCGCTGCTGCTCTTGCTGACGCTGGCGCCGACGATCGCGCTATGGTCCGCCCGCATCCGGCCGCCCTACTTCGGGTCGGTGACGGGACGAGATCTGTTCCGGCGCGACGATGGTCTGCCGACCGACGCGGTGGCGCCCGTCGATGCCGATGGTGAAGAGGAGGAGGTCAATCCCGACACCACTCCGCGCGGGGTGGCGATCACGGCGGCCGCGAAACGCGCCAATCAGGTGCTCACCGGAATCTGTGCGGGCGCTGCCATCGCGCTTCCCGCGGCCGTGTGGGCCACACTAATTCCGGGGCGGAACCACAGTATGGCAGCGGCCGTGCTGGCAGCGCTGTTCGTGCTCATCTTCATCAGTCGCGGACGCGCTTACGCCGACAAGCGGCAGGCAGTTGCGTTGGTTCTCGGCGCGGCGGTCGCGGCGTGCGCGGGCGTCGCCAAGTACGTGTTGCATGCTCCGGCCGCGTCGGGTGAGGCCGTGCTGTGGGCTGCACTGGTGCTGGCCGGCTTCGGGGCCGCGGGTCTCCTGGCGGCGTTGCTGGTGCCGGTCACCCGCTTTACGCCGCTGGTCCGGATGATCGCCGAGTGGCTCGAGCTAGTGGCCATCATCGCTGCGTTGCCGCTGGCCGCCTGGATCGGTGGGCTGTTCACCTGGGTGCGGATGCGATGACAGTGCTGAGCTTGACGAGACGGACCGCATCGATATCGCTGGCGGTACTGCTGGTCGGCGCTTCAGCGAATGTGACTGCAGCACAGGCGATCCCACCGCCGAGTGTTGATCCGGGACGGGTACCAGCCGACGGCAAGCCGAACTCCGACCAGCCGATGCGGCAAAGCAACATCTGCGCGCGCACCATTACCGTGGCCGACCCGAATGTCGCTGTCACTGCGCCCGGATTCGCGATGCTCAACATCAGCAAGGCCTGGCAGTACTCGACCGGCAACGGCGTGCCGGTCGCCGTCATCGACACCGGCGTCAACCCCAGCGCCCGATTGCCGGTTGTTCCCGGCGGGGACTACATCATGGGCGGTGACGGGCTGATGGATTGTGATGCCCACGGCACGGTGGTGGCTTCGCTGATCGCCGCTGCGCCGCAGGGCGTTCCGATGCCCGCACCGATGCCGGCAGTGCCGGCGTTCCCACCTCCTGCCGGCCAACTCACCAACGCGGCACCACCACCGCCGGGTGCGCCCCCGCCACCACCGGCACCGCCGCCGCCTCCTCCGCCGGTGACCATCACCCAAACCACGCCGGCCCCTCCCCCGCCACCACCGCCGCCACCACCACCGCCGCCGCCGGAGGATGAACCGTCCAACGGGCCCGGTGACCCGGCGCCTGACCAGCCGGAAGATCCTGAAGTGCCGCCGCCACCGCCCGGTGCGCCCGACGGAGTGGCCGGCGTGGCGCCGCATGCGCTGATCATCTCGATCCGGCAGTCTTCGCGAGCCTTCGAGCCGGTCAATCCCGGGGGCGGCGACATGGAGGCGCGTAAGAAAGCGGGCACCATTGCGTCGTTGGCCAGCGCCATCGTTCACGCCGCGAACGTCGGCGCCAAAGTCATCAACATCAGCGTCACCTCGTGTGTGTCATCCGCTGATCCGTTCGACCAGAGCGCGATCGGCGCCGCTGTCTGGTACGCCGCTACCGTCAAAGACGCGGTGATCGTCGCAGCGGCAGGAAATGACGGCGAAGACGAATGCGCCCAGAACCCGACCTTTGACCCATTGGATCCGTCCGATCCGCGGGACTGGCATCAAGTCAAAACCGTGTCGTCGCCGTCATGGTTCTCCGACTACGTCCTGTCGGTCGGTGCCGTCGACAACACCGGCGCACCGATCAACAAGAGCTTGACCGGCCCCTGGGTGGCTGCCGCGGCACCCGGCATCGGGATCGTGGGACTGTCGCCTCAGACCGGCCAGCCGGTCAACGCCTATCCCCCGGCCAGAGCCGGCGAGAAGAACATGCCTTTCTGGGGGACAAGCTTCTCGGCGGCCTACGTCAGTGGAGTGGCTGCCCTGGTGCGGGCCAAGTATCCCGACCTGACTGCGCACCAGATCGTCAACCGGATCTTGCAGACTGCACATAACCCACCGCGCGGCGTCGACAACCAGGTCGGCTACGGCGTCGTCGACCCGGTGGCCGCGCTGACGTTCAACGTCCCACCCGGCGACCGGCTTGCTCCAGGTGCGCAGAGCCGGGTGATCGTGCCTGCCGCGCCGCCGCCACCGCCTGATCACCGCGCCCGCACGGCGGCGCTCGTCTTCGCGGGCGTGGTGTTGGCCGCGGTGGTGATCGCCACCCTCATCGCACGCGCCAGGCGGGCGCGGTGAAGTTCCGCACCAAGCTGGCGATCATCGGCGGTGTCCTCGCCGCCGGACTGGCCGGTTGGAGTATCGGTGGATTCATCGGTGCGGCAATAGGTTTAACGCTCGGTCTTGTCGTCGGGGTGATCCGCTGGTGGCGCCAGCCGCTGTGGTCGTGGCTTGGTTTGTGGCTGCGACGCGGACGTGCGGTGGAATGGGCGGAACCCGTTACTGTCGCCAACGACCGGGCCGGCGGCGGAATCCGCTACCAGGACGGTGTCGCGACGGCCGCCGTGCAACTTCTCGGCAAACCCCACGCGCCGACCTTGTTCACCGGCTCCGCCTCCACTTACACCGAAAACACCGTTGACATAGCCGATTTGCTGCCCCTGATGCAGCAGAACCTGGGTCTGGTCATCGATTCGCTGAGCGTGGTGTGCGCGGGCGCCCGCCGGCGCAACACCGGCGATTATGCCCGGGTCTACGACACATTGATCGGCACGCCGCCGTACGCCGGGCAGCGTGAGACCTGGCTGATCATTCGGGTGGCCGCCCTCGACAACGCCGAGGCGCTGCAGTGGCGGACGTCGGTGGGCACCGCGGCACTGGCTGCGGCACAGCGGATCAGCGCCGCTATGCGACAGCGAGGGATCCGCGCCAAGGTGGCGACGGCCATCGACATAGTCGAGCTGGAGCGGCGCCTCGGGTGGACCGCGCTGAGCTCACATCATCGGCGGTGGCGCTCGGTGCGTGGTGATGGTGGCTGGATGACCACTTATTGGTACCGGCCAGGCGACATCAGCGCTGACAAGCTGGCCCATGCCTGGTCGCTGCGGACCGACGGGGTGATCCAGAACGTGACGTTGTTCCGCGACGGCTCAGCGACGGCCACGGTGACGGTGCGCACCGCACAGCCGCCGACAGCGCCGCCCAGCGTGGCCTGGTGGACACTGCCGGGGGAGCAGGCGCAGGCGGTCGCGGCGAATCTGTGCGGCCCGACCCAGTGGCTGCGCGGTATCCGCCGTGGCGCGGTCACCAAAGCGCTGCAGGTCCCAATCGGTCCGTCGGGCGTACTGCTCGGCAAGGTCGACGCCGGTAACCGGCTGATGCTGCCGCTTGATGATCCGGGGGAGTTCACCCGGGTGCACATCGCCGCCGAAGACTCGCTGGCCAAGCGGATAGTCATCCGGCTCGCCGGAGCCGGTGAACGGGTCACCGTGCATACCCGTGATCCGCAGCGGTGGGCCAGCCTTCGCATGCCGGACATCGCGGTCAGCGCCAGCGTGCGACCTGTTTCCGGGACGACCGTCAGCGTGGTCGACGGCAGCGTCACGCCCACGCCGCGGCCCAACACGCTGGTATCCGTCGGCGAACCGGGCGTCCCGTACCGCGGGTCCGCAGATGTGCTGATCAATCAGATCGGGCCGGCGACCATCGAGGTGACCGCTGCAGGCCAGGTACACACTGTCGAGGTCGAACTGTTCCGCGCGGAGAACCGCTACGTATCCTCAGAGCCGACGATTCTGCGGACCCCTGAGCTCGAACCGGTGGACTAGAGGATGACCAGCAGCACGACAACGGGCGCAGCGCGCAAGCGGTTCGATCAGGCGATGGAGCTGTTCGACACCGACCGGGCTGCCGCACAGGCGTGGTTTCGGGAAGCGACGGAGATAGACCCGTCGATGGCCGACGCCTGGCTGGGCCGCATCGCCGCCGGCGACGAGGAACTGGCGACTCTGCAGGAGGTCTATGCGTACGGTGCCCGGCTGCATCGGGAGACCAATCGCCTGGGTGTGCACTTGTCGGCTCCGATCAAGGCGGGGCCGTATCTTTCCATCTCGGTAACCGAGTCGTCACATGCCGGACTGGCTTTGGCCAGTGCGCTCATCGACGACCGACAGTTCGAGAAAGCCGAAGCGCTGCTGAACGATTCGGCGCTGCTGGACACCTGGGAGAACCATCAGTGGCACCAGTATGTGCAGGCGTACCTGATGTTCGCCACCCAGCGCTGGCCCGACGTCATCTCGGTTGCGGCGACGATCCTGCCTCCGCAGGCGATCATCATGTCGGCGGTGACCGCGGCGACGAACGCATTGGCCGCTCACGCTGCCGCGCACCTCGGGCAGGCGCGGGTAGCCCTCGATTGGACCGACCGCGTCGAAATCCGTGCGGCGCACGGGTTTCCGTCGGAGTCTCGCCGGCACCAGTTGAGTGACACTGCAGTGGCCGCCATCGATCCCAACGACTTCCCGTTGATCGCAGCCGATCTCGCTTACGTACGCGGTATGGCGCACCGCCAGCTCGGTGAAGAAGACAAGGCGCAGATCTGGCTGTCGAAGGCCACCATCAACGGTGCGCTCATCGATCCGGCGAAGCAGGCCTTGACCGACCCCGCCTTGCAACTGGTGGTCACCGACGAACAGACCATCAACACCCGAACCAACAAATGGGACGTCTCTACCGAAGTCTCCGAAGACCGCCGCCGGGAAGAGGAAAACAACGAGCGGCGCGAAGAGCTGCTGGCCGAAGGTCGTGCGCTGCTTGACAATCAGGTCGGTTTGGCGGAAGTCAAACGCGCAGTCGCCGAACTGGAGGATCAGATCGAGGTGCGAGCGTTGCGGCTTGCGGCCGGTCTCCCGGTAAGCAACCAGACCAACCATATGCTGCTGGTCGGTCCGCCCGGCACCGGTAAAACCACCACTGCTGAAGCCTTGGGCAAAATCTATGCCGGCTTGGGCATCGTGCGGCATCCGGAGATCATCGAAGTCAAGCGAGCTGATTTCTGCGGCGAGCACATCGGGGCATCAGGACCGAAAACCAACGAGCTGATCAACCGGTCGCTGGGCAGGATCTTGTTCATGGATGAGTTCTATTCGTTGGTCGAGCGCCACCAAGACGGGCGCCCGGACATGATCGGCATGGAAGCGGTCAACCAATTACTGGTCGCCCTCGAGGTACACCGCTTCGATTTCTGCTTCATCGGAGCCGGCTATGAGCGCGAAGTCGACGAATTCCTGACCGTCAACCCAGGTTTGGCGGGACGCTTCAACCGCAAACTTCGATTCGAGTCGTACCGTCCCGACGAGATCGTCGAGATCGCGGTCCGTTACGGCGAGCCACGCGCGACCGTCATCGAGCCTGCCGCGCGCGACGCGCTGAACGCGATGTGCCGAGCGTTACGTGCTTATCTGGGCCCCGACGGCACCCATGGGATCGACATCATGCAGAACGGACGGTTCGCGCGGAACGTCGTCGAACGCGCCGAGCGGTTACGGGATTCCCGGGTGGCCGCGCAGCACCGCAGTGACCGGGGTTCGGTGACCGTCGAAGACTTGGAGACGCTGCGCACCCAGGACATCGCCACGGCGGTGATGCACGCGTGCGCCGAAAAGCACGTGCCCATCTCGAGCCCGGTGTAGCTTGCCCAGTCGGTTCGGTTGTAGGCCCTCAGCGGCGGTCCCGCGCCCCGTCGGGAGGACGTGACGCGAAATAGCCCGCGATGAGTGCGGCGATCTGGAGAAAACGCCGTCGAGTCGCCGGCGCCATCTCGCTGCGCACGTCGATCACCCCGCCGGGCCGCAGGTGCGGATCGAACGGCACCTCGACGACGCGCTGCCCGCGCTCAATGAACTGGCGTGCCAGCACCGACCGGGTGCGCCGGTCGGCGTGGCCGTCGGAGTCGTTGAGCACCACAACGCTGCGCTGCAGCAAGCCGGTTCTGCCGTGCGCGGCAAGCCACTCCATGGTCTGAGCGGCGGCTGACGCTCCGTCGGCCCACGGCGACGACACCACGATGAGGGCATCGAGGTCCCGCAACGCCTCCTGAGTCACCGGAGCATCCATCGATGAGCCGCAGTCGACGATCGAGATGGTGAAGTGCCGGTCCAGCCGCAGAGCCGCTTCTCGGTAGATGGCCGGGTCGAGCACCCGGCGCTGGCCGACTGCCGGGTCACCGGCCAGGACGTACAGGCCGGCCGAGTTCGTTCCCACGCGGGCGCTGACATCGGCGAACGAGCGCAGATTGGTGTCGCCGGTCAGCTCCCAGTACGAGCCGCTCGCGCGGGGATCGATCCGACTGCCCAGCCGGCCGAACGCGGTGTCGGCATCAACGGCGACCACCCGGTCTTGCCGGCGCAGCTGCGCGAAGATGGACCCGACACTGGCCGCCACTGTCGTCTTGCCGACACCGCCTTTGCCCAGCACCCCCACTTTGTAGTTGCCGCGCAGCGCGGTGCCGATGACGGCCGCATACTCAGCTTCCTGGCGTTCCCGAGCCGACGGACCAGGGTTGACCATGCCGAACGTGCCAACCAGCACAAGTCGGCGCCAGCCGCGCATGGGTTGCGGGCGCCGGCCCGGCGGCCTGAAGTGTTGCCCGGGCGCACCCGGGTGTGGGCGGAACTCGCCGGGCGGAGCTGCGCCTCCGCGGGGCGGGTGCGGTGGTGGGAAGAGGGGTGGGCGCGGCGGCGGTCCGGACGGCCGATTAATTGTCGCCGGTGGACGCGGGGGAGGCGGCGCTTGATGGGGCGGCGGCGCCTGTGGAGGAACCCCGGGCGGCGGTTGAGGCGGACGCCCTGCGCCACCAGGGGGCGCAGGCCGCAGTCGATCCCGCAGAAAGTCGTCGCGATCGCTCATCGGCGCCTCGGCAAGCTGGCAATCAGCGGCATCACGCGATAAGTATCGAACACTGGCCGGGCCGGCCGTCGCGCCGGTTGATGAAGCTGGTGATCAGCAGGGCCGCCGCCCCCGCTGGACCTGCGGATCGCAGTGGCCGGCAACCCCGGGAACCAGCGGCCATTCGCCTGCGGTGAGCTGCGTTACAACCAGGGCTCGGTACAGCCTGCGCCTGGCGAGAAAGCCGTGGTCAAGGCCGGTGCGGCAGAGCGCCGCAGCGGGCTCGGCGAGTACCTCCGGCCGCTTGATTCGGGAAGGACGCCGCTTGATTCGGGAAGGACGCCGCTTGATTCGGGAAGGACACAGTATGGCGAAGCGCGGGTTACTATTGGAGAAGTTGGCATGTCAAGCGGGTTTTGTCATATCGTTTTACGACTTGTCGAAACTGGGTGAAGGGGCACCGTTCAGCGCTGCACGGACGCATTCCCCCGACCAGATCATCGCCGTAGGCGAACATCTTCGTCGACAAGACCGAAGGGGCCAAGCCTGCAACCTGCGGGACACGGCACCGGCGGAGCCAATCTGAATGCCGTGCAAGTTTTGGTGAAGGAGCAAGGTGGGAATGGCGCCCAGCCGCTCGGGCTCTACGGGGCTCTACAACCCCGCATTCGAGCATGACTCATGCGGGGTGGCCATGGTCGTCGACATGCACGGCCGTCGCAGCCGCGACATCGTGGATAAGGCAATCACTGCGCTGCTCAACCTCGAGCACCGCGGTGCCGCCGGCGCCGAGCCGCACAGCGGCGACGGTGCAGGCATTCTGATTCAGATTCCCGACCAGTTCCTGCGCGCGGTCGTCGACTTCGACCTGCCGCCTGCAGGCAGCTATGCCACCGGCATGGCGTTTTTGCCGCAGTCGTCCAAAGACGCCGCGGCGGCTTGCGCGGCGGTGGAGAAGATCGTGGAGGCCGAGGGCCTTGCGGTGCTCGGCTGGCGCAGCGTGCCCACCGACGACTCGTCATTGGGGGCGCTGTCCCGCGACGCGATGCCCACCTTCCGCCAGCTTTTCATCGCCGGAGCTTCCGGGATGGATCTGGAACGCCGCGCGTATGTAATTCGCAAACGCGCCGAACACGAGCTCGGCACCAAGGGACCCGGGCAGGACGGCCCTGGCCGTGAAACCGTCTACTTCCCAAGCCTTTCTGGTGAGACGTTCGTATACAAGGGCATGCTGACCACTCCGCAGCTCAAAGCGTTCTACCTCGACCTGCAAGACGACCGGTTGACCAGCGCGCTGGGCATCGTGCACTCCCGGTTCTCCACCAACACGTTCCCGTCCTGGCCGCTGGCGCATCCGTTCCGGCGCATCGCCCACAACGGTGAGATCAACACCGTCACCGGCAACGAGAACTGGATGCGTGCCCGCGAGGCGCTCATCCGCACCGACGTCTTCGGCGGCTACGACGACATCGAAAAGCTTTTCCCGATCTGCACTCCGGGCGCCTCGGACACCGCGCGCTTCGACGAGGCGCTCGAATTGTTGCATCTGGGCGGGCGCAGTCTGGCGCATGCCGTGCTGATGATGATCCCGGAGGCGTGGGAACGCCACCCGTCGATGGATCCCGCCCGACGGGCTTTCTATCAGTACCACGCCTCTTTGATGGAGCCCTGGGACGGTCCGGCGTCGATGACCTTCACCGACGGCACCATCGTGGGTGCGGTGCTGGACCGTAACGGCTTGCGCCCGTCCCGGATCTGGGTCACCGAGGATGGTCTGGTCGTGATGGCTTCGGAGGCCGGCGTTCTGGATCTGGATCCCGCGACGGTGGTACGGCGCATGCGCCTGCAGCCGGGCCGGATGTTCCTGGTTGACACTGCGCAGGGCCGCATCGTCTCCGATGAGGAGATCAAGGCCGAGCTTGCCGCCGAGCACCCCTACCAGCAGTGGCTCGACAACGGCCTGATCCCGCTCGAGCAACTGCCGCAGGGCGATTACGTGCGCATGCAGCGCCACCGAGTCGTGTTGCGCCAGTTGGTCTTCGGCTACACCTACGAAGAACTCAACCTGCTGGTGGCGCCGATGGCCCGCACCGGCGCCGAGCCCATCGGTTCGATGGGCACCGACACCCCGGTCGCGGTGCTCTCGCAGCGTCCCCGCATGCTCTTCGACTATTTTCAGCAGCTTTTCGCGCAGGTGACCAATCCGCCGCTGGACGCCATCCGCGAAGAAGTGGTGACCAGCCTGCAGGGCACCGTTGGTCCCGAAGGGGATCTGCTCAACCCGAACGAGGACTCCTGTCGGCAGATCGCCCTGCCGCAACCGATTCTGCGCAACCACGAACTGGCCAAGCTGATCAACCTCGATCCCGACGTGGAAGTCAACGGTCGTCGGCATAGGCTGCGGTCCAGAGTGATTCGCTGTCTGTACCCGGTCGCCAAGGGCGGTAGCGGCCTCAAGGAGGCGCTCGACGAGGTGCGGGCGCGAGCCACGGCGGCGATCGCCGACGGCGCGCGGATCATCATCTTGTCCGACCGCGAGTCGGATGAGCAGCTGGCCCCGATCCCGTCGCTGCTGGCCGTTTCCGCGGTGCACCAGCACCTGGTGCGGGAGCGCAGCCGCACCAAAGTCGGGCTGATCGTGGAATCCGGTGATGCCCGCGAGGTACACCACATGGCGGCGCTGGTCGGCTTCGGCGCAGCCGCGATCAACCCCTACATGGTGTTCGAATCCATCGAGGACATGCTCGACCGTGGTGTTCTCGAAGGCGGTCCGAATGGGCTGGACCGCGATACCGCGCTGCAGAACTATGTCAAGGCCGCCGGCAAGGGCGTGTTGAAGGTGATGTCGAAGATGGGCATCTCCACGGTGGCGTCCTACACCGGAGCCCAGCTGTTCCAGGCCGTCGGCGTCTCGGAAAAGGTTCTCGACGAGTACTTCACCGGATTGTCCTGTCCCACAGGCGGTATCAGCCTGGCCGATATCGCCGCCGATGTCGCCACCCGGCACGCGCTGGCGTTTCTGGACCGGCCCGACGAGCGCGCGCACCGCGAGCTCGAGGTGGGCGGTGAGTACCAGTGGCGCCGCGAGGGCGAGTACCACCTGTTCAATCCGGACACCGTCTTCAAGTTGCAGCACTCGACGCGCACCGGGCAGTTCGAGATCTTCAAGGAGTACAGCCGGCTGGTCGACGACCAGAGCGAGCGGATGGCGTCGCTGCGGGGGCTGCTGAAGTTCCGTGAGGGCATCCGCCCGCCGGTCCCGCTGAACGAGGTGGAGCCGGCCACCGAAATCGTCAAGCGCTTCGCCACCGGGGCGATGAGCTACGGCTCGATCTCCGCCGAGGCGCACGAGACGTTGGCCATCGCGATGAACCGGCTGGGCGGGCGCTCCAACTGCGGGGAAGGCGGTGAGGACGTCAGCCGCTTCGAACGCGACCCCAATGGTGACTGGCGCCGCAGCGCCATCAAACAGGTCGCCTCCGCCCGATTCGGGGTTACCTCGCACTACCTGACCAACTGCACCGACATTCAGATCAAGATGGCCCAGGGTGCGAAACCCGGCGAGGGCGGCCAGCTTCCGGGTCACAAGGTGTACCCGTGGATTGCCGAAGTTCGGCATTCGACTCCCGGGGTAGGTCTCATCTCACCGCCGCCGCACCACGACATCTACTCGATCGAGGATCTCGCGCAGCTCATCCACGACCTGAAGAACGCCAACCCGGCGGCGCGGATCCACGTCAAGCTGGTGTCCGAGAACGGTGTCGGCACCGTCGCCGCAGGGGTATCCAAGGCGCACGCCGACGTCGTGCTGATCTCCGGCCACGACGGCGGCACCGGGGCCACTCCGCTCACCTCGATGAAGCATGCCGGTGCGCCGTGGGAACTCGGGCTGGCCGAGACGCAGCAGACGTTGCTGCTCAACGGTTTGCGCGACCGGATCGTGGTGCAGGTCGACGGGCAGATGAAGACCGGTCGCGACGTGATGATCGCCGCGCTGCTCGGCGCCGAGGAATTCGGCTTCGCGACGGCACCGCTGGTGGTATCCGGCTGCGTCATGATGCGGGTGTGTCACCTGGACACCTGCCCGGTAGGGGTGGCGACCCAGAATCCGGTGCTGCGCGCCCGGTTCACCGGCAAACCCGAATTCGTGGAGAACTACTTCCTGTTCGTCGCCGAAGAAGTACGGGAATATCTGGCCCAATTGGGTTTCCGCACGGTAAACGAGGCAGTCGGTCAGGTCGGCTCGCTGGACACCACACTGGCACGGGCGCACTGGAAGGCGCACAAGTTGGATCTGACGCCGGTTCTCTACGAGCCGGAATCGGCGTTCATGAATCAGGACCTGTACTGCAGCTCCAGCCAGGACCATGGTCTGGACAAGGCGCTGGATCAGCAGTTGATCGTGATGAGTCGGGAGGCGCTCGACTCGGGCACACCGGTCCGGTTCGCTACTACCATCAGCAATGTCAACCGCACCGTCGGCACCATGCTCGGACACGAGTTGACCAAAGCGTACGGCGGCCAAGGGTTGCCGGACGGCACGATCGACATCACCTTCGACGGGTCGGCGGGCAACAGTTTCGGGGCGTTCGTGCCCAAAGGCATCACGCTGCGGGTCTACGGCGACGCCAACGACTACGTCGGCAAAGGACTTTCCGGCGGCCGGATCGTCGTGCGGCCGTCTGACAACGCCCCGGGACACTACGTCGCGGAGGACAACATCATCGGCGGCAACGTCATCCTGTTCGGTGCCACCAGCGGGGAAGCGTTCCTGCGCGGCATCGTCGGCGAGCGGTTCGCGGTCCGCAACTCCGGCGCGCACGCGGTGGTCGAGGGAGTGGGCGACCATGGCTGCGAGTACATGACCGGCGGGCGGGTGGTCATCCTCGGGCCCACCGGCCGCAACTTCGCGGCCGGCATGTCCGGCGGCGTGGCCTATGTGTACGACCCGGACGGCGACTTCCCGGCCAACCTGAATTTGGAAATGGTCGACTTGGACCAACTCGACGAAGCAGACGTGGACTGGCTGCACGGCTTCATTCAGGCCCACGTCGACGCCACCGACTCCGCGGTCGGCCAGCGCGTCCTGAACGGCTGGTCGGACGAGCGGCACCGGTTCGCCAAGGTGATGCCGCGGGACTACAAACTGGTGCTGCAGGCGATTGCGGCGGCGGAAAGCGAAGGCAAGGACGTCGGGCAAGCGGTGATGGCGGCGGCGCATGGCTGATCCGGCGGGTTTCCTGAAGTACACGCAGCGGGAGACGCCCAAGCGTCGGCCGGTGGAGTTGCGGTTGCGCGACTGGAAAGAGGTCTACGAAGACTTCGACGACGACAGCTTGCGGCACCAGGCCACCCGCTGCATGGACTGTGGTATTCCGTTCTGCCACAACGGGTGTCCCCTCGGCAACTTGATTCCGGAGTGGAACGACCTGGTCCGCAACGCGCGCTGGCAGGAAGCCATCGAGCGGCTACACGCCACCAACAACTTCCCCGACTTCACCGGGCGGTTGTGTCCGGCGCCGTGCGAAGCGTCATGTGTGCTGGGGATCAACCAGGACGCCGTAACGATCAAGCAGATCGAGCTGGAAATCATCGATAAGGCATTCGACGAAGGCTGGGTACGGCCGCTGCCACCGGCCCCGCATGAACGGACCGGCAAGACGGTGGCCGTAGTCGGTTCCGGGCCGGCCGGACTGGCTGCCGCGCAGCAGCTGACCCGCGCCGGGCACAGCGTGACGGTGTTCGAACGCGCGGACCGCATCGGCGGACTGCTGCGCTACGGCATCCCCGAATTCAAGATGGAGAAGCGGCACTTGGAGCGCCGGCTCGACCAGATGCGGGCCGAAGGCACCGAATTCCGTGCCGGCGTGGACGTCGGGGTCGACGTCACCGCCGAACAATTGCGCGCCGAATTTGATGCGGTGGTGCTGGCCGGCGGAGCTACCGCCTGGCGCGACCTGCCCATCCCCGGCCGTGACCTGGAGGGCATCCACCAGGCAATGGATTTCCTGCCGTGGGCCAACCGTGTGCAGGAAGGCGACGACGTACTGGGCGCCGACGGTGAACCGCCGATCACCGCTAAAGGCAAGAAAGTCGTGATCATCGGTGGCGGTGACACCGGCGCCGACTGCCTGGGCACGGTGCACCGGCAGGGCGCTGTGAACGTGCACCAGTTCGAGATCATGCCGCGTCCACCGGACAGCAGAGCCGAAACCACTCCGTGGCCCACCTACCCGCTGATGTTCCGGGTGTCGTCGGCACACGAAGAGGGCGGCGAGCGGGTGTTCTCGATCAACACCGAGGAGTTCGTCGGCCAGGACGGGCGGGTCACCGCGCTCAAGGTGCACGAGGTAACCATGCAGGACGGCAAGTTCGTCAAAGTGGAGAGCTCGGAGTACGAACTGCCAGCCGATCTGGTGCTGCTGGCGATGGGATTCGTCGGACCCGACAAATCGGTGTTGTTGTCGGACCTGGGCGTTGAGCTGACCGACCGAGGCAACGTCGCGCGGGCCGACGACTACGAGACGTCGGTGCCGGGTGTCTTCGTCGCCGGCGACATGGGCCGGGGTCAGTCGCTGATCGTCTGGGCGATTGCCGAAGGCAGGGCCGCCGCAGCCGGTGTCGACCGGTTCTTGATGGGCCGCAGCGTGTTGCCGGCGCCCATCAAGCCGACGACAGCAGCGCAACGATAGTCACATCAGTCACTCTAGAAACATCCGCTACACTCGGCGGCGCGTCTTACTGCGTTTGCCCAAAAACGAGGTGTCTAATAACCCGGTAAGGGTGCCCGTCGATGAAGCAGGGCGATGTGGGCCCGGCTTGATGAACCACCCACAGGAGATCACCGTGCATATGAATCCAATTGCCCGGTCGCGGATGGGCCGAATCGCCTGGTCATGGTTTCGGCACCCGGTCAAGAGCCGGGAGTTCCCAGCCCGGCACGAGCGCCTGATAACAGCGGAGGAGCTGCTGCGCTTCGGTGTGTGACCGAAACGAGCTTCGCCGCCCACCGGCGACGAATGTTTGCTGCACGGCCGAACGCCGGCGCCCGCGCAGCTGTCGCCCGCTCTGAACCGTGAGCCTGTCGAAAACCGACGTCCGCGCCGTCGTCGCCACTTACCTACGCGCTTGGGTCTCCCAGGATCCGGAGCTGATCGTCACCGTCTTCACGCCGACCGCGACCTACCAGGAGCGGGTGCTGAGCGAGCCGATCCGCAACCACAGCGGGATCAGCGAGTACTGGCGAACCAAGGTGGTCGCGCAGCAGGCCAACATCGAGGCCGAATTGCTCAGCCTCTACCTCGACGGCAGCACTGCCATCGCCGAATGGGAGGCCCGATTCGACGACCTGGTCGCCGGCTGCCGCAAGCGGATGCGGGAGGTCGCAATCCTGGAGTTCAATGGCGACAAGATCGCCGGCCTCCGCGAGTACTGGACGTCCGAGCAGCTCACCTAAGTCAGCAGCCCGGAGTCCCGGACCGCTTCTGCCAGCGGCTCCAGCACAGCAGGGTCGTGCGGCGTGGGGATGTACACGATGCCCAAATCCAGCCCTTCGGCGGCCAGAGCGGCGGCGTCGTCGATGACCTTCTGATAGTTGCGGTCCTCATCGAGGCGAAGGTGCGCTGATATCAGGATCTCTTTCGGGTCGCGGCCAATGTCGGCGCAATGCCCGGCCAGCACCTCGCGTTTCCGGGCCAGCTCCTCGGGCGGCCCGCCGACGAAGTTCCAGTGCTGGGCGTAGCGAGCGGTGATGCGCAACGTCCGCTTCTCACCACTTCCACCGATGCAGATCGGCGGGTGCGGCCGCTGCGGACCCTTGGGCTCGTTGCGGGCGCCTTTGAGCTGGTAGTACTTGCCGGCGAAGTCGGTGGTCTGCTGGCTCAACAGACTGGTAAGCACCTCGCACGCCTCTTCAAATCGGTCGAAGCGCTCCTTGAGGCTGCCCAATTCGATGCCGTATGCGCCCGATTCTTCTTCGTTCCACCCGGCGCCGATGCCCAGTTCGAGGCGACCGTTGGAGATGATGTCGAGGGCTGCGACCATATTGGCCAGTATCGCGGGGTGGCGGTAATGAATGCCGGTGACCAAGGTGCCCAACCGCAGTCGGGTGGTGGCCTGTGCCAGCGCCGTGAGCGTCGTCCAGCCCTCCAGACAGGGTCCGGTGCTGTCAGAAAAAATCGGGTAGAAGTGGTCGAAGGTCCAGCCGGACTCGTAGACGTCGATATCGTCGGCCGCCTGCCAGACCGCCAACATGTCGGACCAGGTGGTGTTCTGCGGTGATGTTTTGAATGCGAAGCGCATGCCCCTGACGGTAATCGCGTCAACTTGAGTCCGTCAGGCTCCCGGTTACGACCTGCAACGACGGGCACACTGGAGAGATGGATCCGGTCATCGCGCTCCGACAGATCGCCTACTACAAGGACCGGGCTCGCGAAGACACCCGCCGGGTGATGGCCTACCGCAACGCCGCCGACATCGTCGAGTCGTTGGACGACGCCGAGCGCGAGCGGTACGGCCAAACTGAAAGCTGGCAGTCGCTGCCGGGCATCGGACCCAAGACGGCGAAGGTTATTGCGCAGGCCTGGTCGGGTCGCGAACCCGACGTTCTGGTCGAGCTACGGGAGGCAGCGGCTGACCTCGGCGGCGGCGACATCCGTGCGGCGTTGCGGGGCGACTTGCACCTGCATTCCAACTGGTCTGACGGCTCGGCGCCGATCGAAGAGATGATGGCCACCGCATCGGCGCTGGGCCACGAGTATTGCGCGCTGACCGACCATTCTCCGCGGCTCACCATCGCCAATGGGCTGTCGCCGGAACGACTACGTCGGCAACTCGAGGTGATCGACGGGTTGCGCGAGCAGTTCGCGCCGATGCGCATTCTGACCGGCATCGAGGTCGACATCCTCGACGACGGTGACTTGGATCAGGAGCCGGAGCTGTTGGAGCGGCTGGACGTCGTGGTGGCCAGCGTGCATTCCAAACTGTCGATGGACTCAGCGGCGATGACCCGGCGGATGGTGCGTGCAGTGTCGAACCCCCGGGTCACTGTCCTGGGGCACTGCACCGGACGGTTGGTCTCGGGTAACCGCGGCATCCGGCCCGAGTCGAAGTTCGATGCAGAGGCGGTGTTCACCGCCTGCCGGGACCAGGACACCGCTGTGGAGATCAACTCGCGACCCGAACGCCGTGATCCGCCCACCCGGCTGCTGAACCTGGCGCTGGAGATCGGCTGCCACTTCAGCATCGACACCGATGCCCACGCCCCGGGGCAGTTGGACTTCCTCGGCTACGGCGCTCAGCGGGCAGTGGACGCCGGGGTGCCGGTCGACCGGGTCGTCAACACCTGGCCGGTGGACCAGCTGCTGAGCTGGGCCGCCTCCTGAGTCGCCGGCGAGTGGCTCGAAGGCTCAATGCGGGCGCGTCAATCCGGCAAATGCGGCATCTCGAGGCCGCTGTCCCGGCCCACCAGCACCGCTCGGGTCAGTGCCGACTTGCCGTAGCGCCGGCGAACCTGGTCGATGGTCGCCTCGATGGCCGGTGGTTCGGTGTGCGCGGCCCCGACGGCACCGAAGGGGAGTACCAGTTGCTCGGCGCCGCTGCGGTCGATGTCGGAGACCGCGAACCCGATCAGTGTCAAGCCGCGTTCGGCAATCAGCCTCGAGGCCCCGGCGACGAGGCGACGGGCTGCGACCAGGATCGATTGGGTCGCCGCCGTCGGCCGCGGCAACGTCAGAGAGCGGGTAGCCCTGCTGAAATCGTCGAACCGCAACCGCAGCACGACGGTGCGCCCGGTACGCCCCGCGGTGCGCATCCGGCCGGTGATTCGGTCGACCAACGTCATGACGACCGCGTCGAGCTCGGCAGCTGACATGTGATTGCCGGCGCGGCCCAGCGCGCGCTGCGCACCAACCGACCGCCGCCGCACTGCGTTGGTCACCCGGCGGCGGTCGATGTTTCGCGACAGCGCGTAGAGCTGGCGGCCCATCGCCCGCCCGACCAGCGAAGCCAGCATCGACTCGCTGAGCTCGGCGACGTCAGCGACGGTGTGCAGACCGTGGGCCTGCAGCCGCTCGGCGGTCTTGGCGCCCACCCCCCACAACCGACGTACCGGTAGCGGGTGCAGGAAAGCCAGCTCATCTGCCGGTGGCACCAGCAGCAGTCCGTCCGGCTTGGCCTCTTGGCTGGCGATCTTGGCCAGGAACTTCGTCCGCGCCACGCCGACAGTGATCGGCAACCCGACCCGCTCTCGGACGTCGGCGCGTAGCCGTGCTGCGATCTGCACGGGTGCACCAGAGACGCGCAGCAATCCGCCGACATCTAGGAAGGCTTCGTCGACCGACAGCGGCTCGACCAGCGGTGTGGTGTCGCGAAAGACCTCGAACACCGCATTGCTGGCTTGCGTGTAGGCGTGCATCCTCGGCGGCACGGTCACCGCGTTCGGACACAGCCGGCGGGCCTGCGCGCCGCCCATCGCGGTGCGCACGCCGTAGGCTTTGGCTTCGTAGCTGGCAGCCAGCACTACCCCGCCACCGACCAGGACGGGCCGGCCACGCAACGCGGGATCGTCGCGCTGCTCGACGGAGGCGTAGAACGAGTCCAGGTCGGCATGCAGGATCGACGCCTCTGGACGTTCCGGACGGCCGGCTTGCACGAACATATGTTCGCATTCTGCCACGACAGCCGTCGCCGGCCGGGTTCAGTCGGCGAGGCGACCCGCGTCTACTTCGCTGTAGATGCTGCTAACCCAGATGTGTGCCAACGTCTCGACCACCCGATCCTTATCCACCGCCGGCTGTTCGGCGGACAGGGTTGCCATCATCATCCGTTCGTTCATCTGGTTGAGCGAGGTGGCCAGGTCCCCGGCCGGGATGGTCTCCGGCGCGGCGCCTCGTGCCCGCTCGGCCCTGATCATGACGGCCGTATTGTCGATCCACCGTTGCATGAAGCTCGACCAGATTGCCCGGACCTCCGGGCTGGTGGCCAGCGCTTCGGTGCCCGCCCGGGCCACTGCACGTTGCGAGTCGAACGCGGTGAAGAATGCTTTGATGCCGCTACGCCAGATCTTGCGAGGGTCGGTGGGCAGTCGTTGCACCGCACCGTCGAACTCGGAGTCGGCGCGCGCAATCAGCGGCTCCAACAATGAGAGCAGCACCGCTTCCTTCGACTTGAAGTAGAAGTAGAACGTCGGCCGGGACAGACCGGCGCCCCTGGCCAGGTCGTCGACGGAGATGTCGGCGAACGACCGCTCCTCCAGGAGCCGTTCAGCGGTGGCGAGGATTGCCTGTTCGCGATCATCACCGGACGGGCGGGGAGAGCGTCGTCCGCGAACGGCGCGCACGGAGCGGGCGGCAGTCACGCCGCATACCTTACACGCCGTCGAATTTTTCGACGCGATGTTGACTCACTCGACATGGTGTTGATAGCTTGGCCGTTATGAGTGAGCACCTTGACGTCGTCATCGTGGGAGCCGGAATTTCCGGCATCAGCGCCGCCTGGCACCTGCAAGACCGCTGCCCGACCAAGAGCTACGCAATCCTGGAACGCCGGGACGACCTCGGTGGTACGTGGGATTTGTTCAAGTATCCGGGCATCCGGTCAGACTCAGACATGTTCACCCTGGGTTTCCGGTTCCGGCCTTGGACGTCGGCCACTGCCATCGCCGATGGCCCGGCGATCAAAGAGTATCTCAAGGCGACCGTCGCCGAGTCAGGCATCGACCAACACATCCGCTACCGGCACCGGGTGGTGGCCGCGGAGTGGTCCGACGACGCCAACCGCTGGATCGTGACAGTCGAACGCGACGGGCAGCAGAGCCAGATCACCTCGTCATTCGTGTTCGCGTGCAGCGGTTACTACAACTACGACGAGGGTTACACACCGGAGTTTCCCGGCGCCCAGGACTTCGCCGGAACCATCATCCACCCCCAACAATGGCCGGAAGACCTGGACTACGCCGGGAAGAAAATCGTCGTCATCGGTAGTGGCGCCACCGCGGTGACGCTGATTCCGGCGCTAATCAATTCCGGCGCGGGGCACGTCACCATGTTGCAGCGCTCACCGACCTATATCGGGTCGCTGCCCAACCCCGACCCGCTCGCGGCGCGGATCAACAAGGCTTTGCCCACCAAGCCGGCGTACGCGGTGAACCGCTGGAAGGCCATCCTCTTCCAGACCGCGCAGTACCAGATCAGCCGCCGATTCCCGAAGTACATGCGCGAGACGCTGATGACGATGGCGAAGCGGCGACTGCCCGAAGGCTACGACGTCGAAAAGCATTTCGGACCGAACTACAAACCGTGGGACGAGCGCCTGTGCCTGGCGCCCAACGGCGACCTGTTCCGTACCATCCGCAAGGGCAACGCCGACGTCGTCACGGACAAAATCGACCGGTTCACCAAGTCCGGGATCCGGCTGACATCCGGCGAGGAGTTGGACGCCGACATCATCGTCACCGCCACCGGGCTGAATCTGCAGCTGTTCGGCGGCGCGGCGATCCTGCGCAACGGCGAGCCCGTCAACTTGCACGACACGATGGCCTACAAGGGCATGATGCTGACCGGTCTGCCGAACATGGCGTTCACCATCGGCTACACCAACGCCTCTTGGACGCTCAAAGCCGACCTGGTGTCGGAGTTTGTCTGCCGGGTGCTCAACTACATGGACAGCAAGGGCTTCGACAGGGTGGTCCCCGGCCAGCCCGATGACGACATCGAGGAGCGTCCGCTGATGGACTTCACACCCGGGTACGTGCTGCGGGCGCTGGATTACCTGCCCAAGGCGGGCTCGCGCCTACCGTGGCGGCTCAAGCAGAACTACCTGCTGGACATCAACCTGATCCGGCGCGGCAAGGTCGACGACGAGGCGTTGCAGTTTTCCCGGCACCGCGCGGCCGTCGCCGCCTGACCCGGCTCAGCCGGTAGCGACGACGACGATCCCGTCGTCGTCGCTGTGGGCAACGTGGCCGGGCAGAAAGCTGACACCGCCCAAGTCGATCGCGACGTCGCGTTCCCCGGCGCCGGTCTTGGTGCTCTTGCGGGGGTTGGTTCCGAGCGCTTTGATACCGATGTCGATGCCCCGCAGCGTCGCCGCGTCCCGGACCGCGCCGTGCACGATCAGCCCCGACCAACCGTTGCAGCGGGCCAGTTCGGCGATGACATCTCCCACCAGCGCGGTATGCAATGAGCCGGAGCCGTCGATCACCAGCACCCGGCCGGCGCCCGGCTCGGAGAGCACCGACTTCAGCAGGGCGTTGTCTTGGAAACAGCGCACGGTGCTGATCGGTCCGGCGAATTGGGTTCTGGCGCCGAACTGGCGGAACTGAGTATCGCAGCTCCGCACGTCAGCTCCGATGTCGTCGACGAGGTCGGCGGTGGGCCGGAAGGTCACGGGCACCGTGAGATGCTAGCGGCGATCGCGAGCGCGGCGGGGAGCCGGGCGAGGCGGGTCGCCGCCGTCGGGCTAGCGGCGATCGCGAGCGCGGCGGGGAGCCGGGCGAGGCGGGTCGCCGCCGTCGGGCTAGCGGCGATCGCGAGCGCGGCGGGGAGCCGGGCGAGGCGGGTCGTCACCGCCGCCGCCATCGCCGAGCAGAGCCGGGCCGGATCAGCTACCGCGCTGGCGCAGCTGCCGGATAAGGAGTAAGGCCAGCAGGCTGACCGCGATGGCGACCGCCAGCGGCACCGGGCTGCGGGCGGCTGAATGCAGCGCTGACTCCACAGACACCGGGTTGTCGGCCGCTTCGACCGCCGACTTCGCGTGCGCCGCCACTTCTTTGGCGGCTGCGACAACCTGACCGTTGGTATCGGCGGGCGCCTGGTCGGACGGTGGCGGGGCGGCGCCGGCCGGTTCGGCTGCCGCTTTCTTCTCCGGGGCTTTGGCCGGTAAAGCCTTCTTCGCCGGCGCTTTCTTGGCGGCCGACTTCTCTGCCGGGGCTTTTTTGGCCGGAGTCTTCTTCGCAGCTTTGGCCGGTGCTTTCTTGCCCGGGGTCTTCTTAGCCGCCTGCTGCGCCTTCTTACCGGCCGGGGCGGACTTCTCGGCAGCCGGTGAGTGTTCGGTGCGCGGCGGCGGAGGGGAGGGAACGGCCTTGGCGGCCGGGGGTGCGGGCGGCGGGGCCGGCTTGTCGGCGGGCTGCCTCCGTGCGGCCTCGGGCGCGTCGTCAGTTGTGGCGTCGGGCCGATCCTGCGGGTTCACCATTCGGCTGCTCCTTTGCAGTTCCTCGTCAGGTACACCAGTCGGGTACCGCAGCAGTCGAATCCATCATGCCAGGAGAGGCGGCGGGGGAGATCACACGGTACTCGGCGGTCAGGCTCGCCGGCGCCGCACCGCCCACAACGCGGCGGCGCTGACGACCAGCAGACCACCGACCGCGAACGGCCATACCGGGTTGCCGCCGGTCGACGTAGTACCCGGACCAGCCGGGGGACCCGGTTTGCCGGTGCCCGCGACACTGAGCCGGAATGACCATGATCCAGACACTGGGTGCCCGTCCGCCGACGTCACCCGGTAGTGCACGGTGTAGGTGCCGGCCGGGCCGAGCGGTCGGACCGCCACGCTGAGCATCGCCCCGGCCACCTGCGGCTTGTCGCACGACCACAGGTGTGCGTCGGGCCCGACGACGGTCATCGCCGCGAAGGTGGTCTGCAGCGGTTCGTCGAAGGTAGCGCTCACCCGGTGCGGGCCGGCGGTGAGAACGGCGTTCTGATCGGGATCTGAAGCGATCCGCGTGGTGTGCGCGAACGCCGACCCGGACCCGACCGCGACAGCGAGCGCCGCAGTCACCAGCAGGGCCACCGCGGCGCGCACCGTGCTGGTCACCATCGGTCGGCTCGCCGGCAAGCGGCCATGGTCAATCCAAACCGAGCCGTGCGATCAGGTCGGCGTCGATGCCGTCGAGTTGCAGTGAGATGGCCGCATGCGCGGTTCGACGGCGCCCGGCGGGCATATGCTCTGCGGCGGTGACGGCGGCGGACAAGTCGCTGAGCCGCTCGGTGATCGCGGTGACGAACTGCTTGGTCTCCGCGTCCTTCGGCTTTTTCTCTTGGACGACGCGCAACGACTGTTCGGCCCCGGCGATCCGGGCCGACAGTCGCGCGCCGTGGCCGGAAAACTGACCGATCTGCGCCAATGGCACCCCAAGCCGGTCGGCGCGGCGTTGATCGATCAGTCCGCGAGCCGTGGTAGCCGCGCGGTAGGCCACCGGCACCACGATCGGGGCCAGCAGGCGGGCAACCGTCAGCACCCGCCGGATCCGGGTCGGGGACAAAAGCTTGCCTTCGCGCACCGCTTTGAGCTGGGTTTCAGCGGCTTTCAGCGCCGATCGCTCGCTGTCCCGCCGGGCCCTCAATTCAGCGCGAAGCGCCTTTGCTTCGGCCCGGTGGGCTGACTTGATGCGGCGCGCCTCGTTCTTGGCGGCCAACTTGGCTTCCAGCTTGGCGCGAGCCTTGATGGCGCGGGCTTCGGCGCGCCGCATGGCACGGCTCTTTCGCTTGCGGAACAGCGCCATCCCCGGCCGCCTCCTGAGTTTCTCGTCGACTATCGCGGCGGATGCGCGATTTGCTGACCAACCCTAATCGGAGCAGCGTGGCCGCACCGCGGCAGGTCAAGCGGCGGCGGTTGCCCCGGTCAAGCGTCCAGTTGCTCTTTCCGCCGCAGCTCGTCGACCCGATGCATGAGGTCCTCCTGCGCCTCGGGTGACAACCCGACCGCCCGTACGGCGATGCGGCGGACACCCTCGTCGCGCATGGTGGCCAACCAGAACAACTCTTTATCGAGCTTCTCGTAGTACTCGTCGTCGGTGAAATAAGCCGGCTTGATGCGGAAGAAGTTGGCTAGCGCCGCCATCGTCGTCGACGACGGGTTGGTGCGGTTGCCGGACCGTAGCTGGGACAGGTAGGGCGCCGACATGGTGACGCCCTCTGCCTTGAGCGCGGCGATCACCTCGGCAGAAGTGTGCGGGCCACGGCCCGGCGGGTAGACGGTGTCGAAAAGGCGATTGAGGCGAGCAGCGAAAGTGGTGCTCATCTAAAGTGACCTCCACCCAACGGGAGAACGAATGAATTCAATGAGGATTTGCTGATCATCGTAGCGACAGTTGTGCCGACAATAAAGTGCAAACTTCGCGGGCCGATCGGCGCTGATGGGCTCGGCGGCTTACGTCCGAGCTACTGAACGATGCCGAGCACTGCGTACAACGCAGACCTGAGATGCGCCAAGGCAAAATCAGCGCCGCGCCCCGACGTGACAGATGCGTCGTGGCGGCCCGGCTCGGCGCTAGCCGATCACCCAAGACACTTGGCAACCAGAGCTCAGTGCGGCCGAGTCGGCGAGGTGGATTTGCTGGAGTCGGCCGGCGAATATCCGCGGCGGGCGCTTTCCGCGGCCGCAGCGCCCCGCGGGGCTTGATTCTCGGCCCTCGCGAGGGCACCGGTGCAACGTTGCGAAGTAGCGCTGCCCAGCAGCCGATCAGTGCTCGTATCGCGTGTCCGGCGGGCCGTCCGTCTTGCGCGTCAGGCGGCGAGAAGCATCGCCAGGATGGCGGTATCGGGGTGGCTGATCGGATCCACGCCGACGCGGCTCACCATCGACGTGATCGTGCCGTCCGCCTCCGCCTCCACCCACGCCGCCCGGTGCTCGAGCCCGAGATAGGGCAACCCGGGCAGCAGCACGCAGCCCGACGCCGCACCGCTGCATTCGGGCAGCGACGGCGTCGTCTCTGACGGCGGATGCAGCATCAATAAGGCCGGCGGCTGACGGTCGGCGAAATAGCCTGGGCTGATCGCCGATTCGCCGACGACGGTGCCCTCGGCCAGCACCAGCCCTACGGTTCCTGGTTCCGGAGTTTCGGGGAGTTCTTCACGGGCGCCGAAAACGGTTGTGGTAGAGAGCAAACCGGGCAGGGACGCGACGCGAACGGCCACCATGAGAAGCTGCGCCCATTCCTTGGTGGAATCCGGCCACCGCCCCGAGATGACAAACCCTTTGAGCGCACCACGGGAGTGAAAGGGGGAAACCTCGACGGCCCGCCCTGACCCAGTGTCCATTTCGCCCTCCAAGACACCTTCTTGGACAACAACACGCCGGTGGGTCGACTGAGCCCAGCATGCGCCAGGCGTGGATTACCCGCAAGCCGACACGGACAACCAATCGCGTTGATCAGAAGGAGACAGAAGGGAGAAGAAAAACGGTGACCCTCGAACAAGCTGTTGTTGACGAAAAGGCAGGGGCGCCGCGCACAGCGCGACGCCCCTAAAGTCAATCAACGGCCGCTTCAGCCGGAGATCAGCCCCTTGGCCTTGGATGTGGCTGCCGCGTAGCGCGACTGCACCTCCGGCCAGTTCACGACATTCCAGAACGCCTTGGTGTAGTCGGCTTTCACGTTCTTGTACTGCAGGTAGAAGGCGTGCTCCCACATGTCGAGCAATAACAGCGGAACAACGCCGAGGGGGAAGTTGGTTTGGTGGTCGTAGACCTGAAACGTCAGGAGGCGGTCGCCGAGACTGTCATAGGCGAGCACCGCCCAGCCCGAGCCCTGAATGCCGTTGGCCGCCGCGCTGAATTGGGTTTGGAACTTGTCGAACGAGCCGAAGTCGTGGTCGATGGCCGACGCGAGGTCACCCGTCGGTTTGTCACCGCCGTCGGGAGACAACACCTTCCACCACACCGTGTGGTTGACGTGCCCGGAAAGGTTGAAGGCCAGGTTCTTTTCGTTCAGCAGAATCTTGGACTGGTCGTCATTGCTGCGTGCTTCGTCCAGCTTGGCGAGTGCATCGTTGGCACCTTTGACATACGTGGCGTGGTGTTTGCTGTGGTGCAGCTCGTTGATCTGGCCTGAGATGTGGGGTTCGAGAGCTCCGTAGTCCCAGTCCAGATCGGGCAAAGTGTAGTCAGCCACCGGGTTCCTTCCTTGGTCGTTACTTGTCAGCCGCGTCATTCGCAGGGTCGTTCGCAGGGTCATTGCCATGGGCAACCTGGCTCAGTCAACCCGTGTCAACCCTGCTCCATGACTGCGTGCACCGCAACAACCTTTGCGATGGACGCACGGTTGGTCTACCCGCTGATGCCGATTCAGAACAGCACGATGATGGCGAGAACCGCCAGTAACACCAGAGCGATCAAAGCGGCCCGCACGCCCGCCAAGACATAGGAGCGGCTGCAAGCGCCTACGCCGGGGTACCAATCTGGCGAGCGCCCCGCCGACCGTGGTCCGATCGGTTGCGTCGTCACGTCAGCCTGACCTGCACTTGAACCTGCCCGTGAAATGAGTCACAACTACTTCAGTGCTGGCGATCATAGCCTCTTGCGGACCAAGCGGGAAAGTGTTGCTCGGTCACCCTCTCCGAGCTGCGGATTTCAATCGTATTGACACATCGGACCAGTACCGCGCGAGGGCAGGTCGGCGGTGAGGAGGGCGACACCCTGACGATTCCGCGCGACGATTAGCTGGCCAATGAATTTCGCTCGAGGCACGGTCAGCCTGTCGATGAGCCAGCCCTCGATAGCCGCTGTTATCCACAACGCGATTCCGGACACGCGTGTCGACGGGGCATCACCGGTGACGCCGCGCTTTTCGCCCTGTGGATAAACCTGTGGAAACTGTGGATAGCTGTGAGTAGCTGGGCCGGCACCTCGCTCGCTGCGCCGGCCACAACCGCGTGCCAAGATCGACTCATGGACGATGAAACGCCAGTGGCCCGGGCCGAGGTCGTCGACCTACCCGCCGATTTCGGTTCAACGCAGCCGGGTTTGCACACAGTGTTGCTGGATGTCCGGGAGGACGACGAATGGCAGCGCGGCCACGCCGCCCAAGCGCTGCACATTCCGATGGGACAGGTGCCGGCCCGCCTCGGGGAGATCGACGCACAGGCCGAGCTTTATGTCATTTGCCATGCGGGCGGCAGGTCGTTGCGGGTGGCGACGTTCCTGCAACAGAACGGGTACCGGGCGGTCAACGTCAACGGTGGGATGCTGGCGTGGGCCGGTGCCGGCCGGCCCGTCGTCACCGACGCGGGCGAACCCGGCTCGGTGTGACGACCTGCAACGGCTCCACCGGTCTGCCGGTATCCCCGCGTTAGGCTGATGCCGTGATTCAGGTGTGCTCCGGTTGTGGCACGCGGTGGAACGTGCGCGATCGGCAGCGCGTGTGGTGTCCCCGGTGCCGGGGGACGCTGCTGCCGCCGTCGGCGTCGGACCCTCAGAGCACGTCGGCGTGGACCGGGCACCTGACCAACACCGCACAGCAGCCCTCGACCAGACTCCCGTCGGGCTACCGGTGGATCGCCGTGCGCCCGGGCGCACCGCCGCCACCACGACCGCGGCGTCGGCCGCTCGGACCCACGCCGCGGTACATGGCGGTGCCACGCTGGGGACTGGTGGACCGGGCCGACGCAGCCACCGATACCGCGTCGTCGCCCGAGCAGACAACTTCGTTGACGGTGGTGCGCCGGACGCTGTCGGCCACCGTGGTGGTGCTGGGCATCGCGGCGCTGGTGCATCTGGTGCGCTATCTACTCCTGATCATCAACCGCAACACCCTGCTGAACCCGATCGTCGCCGAAGTCGCGCTGTGGCTGGGTGTCCTGGCCAGTGTGGCGGCTCTGGGTGCGGTGGTCATCTGCACCGCCGTGTTGACCCAGTGGCTGATCGCGCGCCGAAGCGCCGCGTTCCGCCGCAACGGCGGAGCCGAGCCGCGCCATGGGCGGGTGTTATGGCTCGCATGTTTGCTGCCTCCAGCGGTCGCGGTGCTGCTGGCGTTGGGGCTGGCCACCTGGCTGGCTGCCTTCGACCAGCCGAGTTGGGCGGTGCTGGCGCTGTTCCTGGTGATCGCCTGGCTGCCGCTGACCGGGCTGTTGTGGCCGCTGGTATTTATGCTGGAGCTGGTGCGGGCGGAGGGTCACTACGACCGCTTGGTGACCTCGGTGTGGGTGTGGTGGCTGCTGTGGCTGATCAGCAGCGTAGTTGCGGTGTTCGCCACCGAGACTCGGTTCGCCCGGGACGCGCAGGGCATCGCCAACAACACGGCGGTGACGGCCGCCGCGTATCTGCTGGCTGGGCTCGCAGTTCTCGCCGCCGCATGGGTGGTCGACGGATTTGAACGCAGACCCGTCGAACGGCCCGCGCACCGTTGGCTTGTCGTCGGCGATGACCGATTCAGTGAAACTGGATCGGCCGCTCCAGTTGAGTTAGAGGACCGAGAACCGGCAGCATAGGAAGCATGTCGTGGGCCGAGGAGGTGCTCGCCGGGCACCCGTTTGTGGTTGCGCATCGAGGGGCTTCGGCAGACCGGCCGGAACACACCCTGGCCGCTTACGACCTGGCTCTCAAAGAAGGCGCCGACGGCGTCGAGTGTGATGTCCGACTGACCTCCGACGGCCACTTGGTTTGCGTGCATGACCGCCGCCTGGACCGGACGTCCAACGGGGCGGGCGCGGTGAGCACCAGCACGTTACAGCAGATGCGCAACCTGGAATACGGAGTCTGGCACGGCAGCTGGCGTCCGGACGGCACCCATGGTGACACCGGTCTGCTCACGCTGGATGCGTTGGTGGCGCTGGTACTGGATTGGCGTCGGCCGGTGAAGATCTTCATCGAGACCAAGCATCCGGTCCGCTACGGCGCGCTGGTGGAAAGCAAGGTGCTGGCGCTGTTGCAGCGCTTCGGTCTGGCCACACCCGCATCCGCCGACCGGTCCCGTGCTGTGCTGATGTCGTTCTCGGCGACGGCGATGTGGCGAATCCGCCGGGCGGCGCCGCTGTTGCCGACGGTGCTGCTCACCAGGAATCACAACTACCTGAGCGGGACGGTGGCCGGCATGGTGGGGGCAACGGCGGTCGGCCCGTCCCTCACCACGCTGCGCGAGCACCCCCAGCTGGTGGATCGAGCCGCGGCGAAGGGCAGAGCGCTCTACACCTGGAACGTCGACGCCTTCGACGACGTGCGATTCTGCCGCGACGTCGGAGTGGCCTGGTTCGCTACCAACTACCCGGGACGGGTCAAGTCATGGCTTCAGGACGACCTGACCGGCGCCGGTCGCGACTAGTCGAGCGTTTGCAGTTCAGGGTTGTGCGTCGATCAGAGTCGGCGGCACCGGCGCATCGCGCGCCAGCGCGTTGAACAACCGCCTGGCCGCATCGTGATCCCACACCACCACCGAACCGACGTCGCTGCCGGTGAAGTCGCCGATCGGAACGGTCAGCGCGGTGGGGGAGCCGCGCAGGGCCCAGCCCAGTCGCGCCAAGGCCCAAATATGGTCAGCCGCGTCAACCGTCAACGCGTCGGCCGCCGCGTGCGGAACCGCGTACCAGCGCCACGGATCAAGCCACACTGCGGGGCTGGTCACGCGGTCCAGGAGCCCGGCCATGAAGCGGCGCTGGTCGGTCATCCGGTCCAGATCCGCACGCGGAGTAGCTCGGGTCCGGACGTAGCCCAGTGCGGTGCGGCCGTTGAGGTGCTGGCAACCGGCCGGCAGGGTGATGCCCGCCAGCGGATCGTCGATCGCCGCAGTCGGGCACACCGTCACCCCGCCGAGAGCGTCGACCAGCGAAGCAAATCCGCTGAACCCGATCTCCGCGAAGTGGTCCAGCCGCAACCCAGTGGCCTGTTCGACCGTCTGGGCGAGCAGCGGCGCTCCGCCGAGGGCAAACGCCGCGTTGATCTTGTCGTGGCCGTAGCCCGGGATCGCGACATAGGAGTCACGCGGAATGGACACCATCGTCGTCCGCGCATCAGAGCCGATACCCGGAACATGCACCAGCAGGATCGTGTCGGTTCGCCCGTTGCCGGTGTCGCCGCCGGTGGCCAACGTCTGCTCCTGGTCGGCCGTGAGCCCCTGGCGGCTGTCGGAACCTACCAGCAGCCAATTGGTCCCGTTGCCCGGCGCGGGCCGACCCGGGTAGTCGGCCAGCACCGGCGCGCGGTGCAGCGCGGTGTCCAGCCATAACGCGGTGCCGAGTACACCGGCACCGGCCAGCAGCACGGCGAGCAACCCGCTCAGTGCGACGACGTGTATCCGGCGGCGCATGCCGGCCTTCACCGCAGCCGGCGGCGGGGCCGCGGGCCGGTGGCGCCAGCCGGTGTCGATCCCGCGACGGCGTAACGCGGGCGGCTGCGTGGGCGGTGACGGTGCCGGTTGACGCGGCGGGGCCGCGGGCCCTTCGGGCGGCGGCCGGCCAGGCTTGCTGTGGCGCGGGATGACCGGCGACGGTTCCGGCTGCGCGACGTTGAACCGTCGCCGGTCGGGTGGTCGAAGGCCATTCACGCCCATAACGTACGTGCCGCGACGCTCCGTCAGCGAAGCCAGCTCAGGTGGCCGGCCAGCAAGGCGTATCCGGCGAAGGCCACGCTGTCGATGAGCCCGTGGGCGATGATCAGCGGCCACAGCCGACCGCTGCGCTGCCAGGCATACCCGAAGACCAGTCCCATGACGACATTGCCCAGCCCGCCACCGAAACCTTGATACAGGTGGTATGCGCCGCGCAGCACGCTCGAGCAACCCAGCGCCATGCCGCTGCTAATCTGCAGCCGGCGTAATCGGGTGAGCAGATAACCCACGATGATGACCTCTTCGGCCCAGCCGCTGGCGAACGCCGTGACCACCAGCATCGGCAGCCGCCACCAGGTATCCCGCAGACTCGACGGAATCACCGAGGCGTTCAGGCCGAATCTCCGCGCGGCGACATACAGAGCCAGGCCGGGCAGGCCGATCGCGGCAGCCAGCGCCATACCGCCGAGCAGGTCGGATCGCCACCGCAACCGGCCCAGACCGATGCCAGCGGGCCCCACTCCGCTGCGCCACAACAGGTACAGGGCAAGCCCGCCCCACGCGACCAGCTGCGCGACGACCGCGAGATTCAGTCCCAAATCGATCAGGTCGAAGTACGACCGCTTCGGGTTGAGCGGAATCTTCTGGGTGCTCAGGTTGCGCAGCACCGAGTCGGTCAGTTCCAGGGCTGCGGTGAGCGCGCTCAGACCGAACGTGACTGCGAGCACCACCGCGATCTCGATTTTCACCGTGCGGACCGGCAGAGACTTCGCGTCAGCCGTGCCGTCAGTGTCACCCGGATGCGGAGTCACCCCGACACGGTAGCCGGACGCTGATCGGGGGAAGCGGCCCGAACGACCTACCGGCGGGCGCGCAGTCCGTTGGCGAACGGGCAGCCGATCAGCAGTCGCAGGGCCCGGCTCAAACCGGTCAGGTCTTGAACCGGCGCGCCGAACGGCAGCCGAACGTCGCGGTCGCCGTCTTCGCTCTCCACCCGCAACCAGACTCCGTACCGGTCGAGGGCCAGCGGGCGCACCTGCCCTCGCCGCAGCTGCACCGGCAGCCGGGCGGCCAGCCGCGCGAACACATCGTGGTGGGCGCGGTCCAGCTGGCGCAGCCAGCAGGACTCCAGCGCGCAGAACGGGTCAGGGTCAGCGGCGAGAAGGGCCGCCACCTCAACGGATTCAGCGCCGGTGGCATCGGTGAGCACCAAGGACGCTATTTCGAGCCGGAGCAGCGTGTATTGCACGTCGTGGTCGCCGGAGGGCAGTGAATCGGCAGTCTCGACCTGCAACAGGGCCGGGTTCGGCTCGTCCGCGGCGATGAGGTCGAGGAGCCCGGGTACGGCGGGCAACGGAACCACGCGCAGGCTCCCTCGAATCCACACCAGCGAACGCACCGGTTCGCGCAGCGGCAAGGGCGCGTAGTCAGCCAGCTCCAGCACCGCCTGAGCGCCGCCGGTTCCGCATGTGCGCACAGTCGCGGCGGCGGCGCCGTCCACCGGCACGGCCACGGCGAACGAACCGTCGGCCATCAGGTGGTGCAGCGAGGTGGTCACCGGCTGAGCTTGTTCGACGGCGAGCAGCGCGCCGTTCGCCCGGGCACACGTGCTGCGAATCCGTTCTGCCGCGGTCGGAGCGGCAGGGACGGACCGCGCCGAACCGGCGAGCGTCATCGTAACTCCTAAGTAAGGTGAGGCTAACTTAACTAGATTGGCTGAAGCCATGCAAGACCTGCGCCCGATAGGGTTTGAGGGTGGCCCGCATCACTTACCTCGGCCCGGCAGGGACTTTCAGTGAAGCGGCTTTGCGGGAGATGACCGCAGCGGGCTCGATTCCGGGCCGAACCGCTGAGGCCGCACAGCCGCTGCCGGTCGACAGCACGCCGGCGGCGCTCGACTGGGTTCGCGACGGAGACGCCGACTACGCATGCGTGCCCATCGAGAACTCCATCGACGGGTCAGTGACGCCCACCCTGGACAGCTTGACGACCAGTTCGGCGCTACAAATCTTTGCCGAGACGACGCTTGATGTGGCCTTCAGCATCGTCGTCAAACCCGGGCGGACGGCCGCCGAGGTGCAGACCCTGGCGGCTTTCCCAGTGGCTGCCGCTCAGGTGCGGCGCTGGCTCGGCGCGCACCTGCCCACCGCCGAACTGCGGTCAGCGCACTCCAACGCCGAAGCGGCGAAGCAGGTCGCCGACGGCAGGGTCGACGCTGCGGTGACTTCGCCGCTCGCCGCCGACCACTACGGATTGGCCGCGCTGGCCGACGGTGTCGTCGACGAACCCAACGCCCGCACTCGTTTCGTCTTGGTCGGGCAGCCGGCCCCGCCGCCGGCGCGCACCGGCAGTGACCGCACCTCGGTGGTGCTGCGCATCGACAACGCGCCCGGGGCGCTCGTAGGTGCGCTGAACGAGTTCGGCATCCGCGGCATCGACCTCACTCGGATCGAGTCGCGGCCCACGCGCGTGGAACTGGGCACCTACGTGTTCTTTGTGGATTGCGTCGGCCACCTCGACGACGACGCCGTGGCCGAGGCACTCAAGGCGCTGCACCGTCGTTGTGCGGGTGTGCGATATCTGGGGTCGTGGCCGACGGGCGTTCCTGCGGGTGCCACACCACCGTGGCTGGACGGAGCAGCCCGCTGGGTGGAGCGGCTGCGCGAAGGGGTACCTGTGAGCGGATGGCCGACGCCGTGAGCGGCCGATTGGTGCTGCTGCGGCACGGCCAGTCCGTGGGCAACGTGAACCGCCGGCTCGACACCCGCCCACCCGGAACAGAGCTGACGCCGCTGGGCCGAGAGCAAGCGCGCGCCTTCGCTCTCCATGCCGGTCGCCGGCCCGGCATGCTCGTGCACTCAGTGGCGACCCGGGCCGCCCAGACCGCAGCGGAGATCGGCGCTGAGTTGCGGGTGCCCGCTTACGCGGCTGTCGGCATTCACGAGGTGCAGGTGGGCGAGTTGGAGGACCGCAGCGACGACGCCGCGATCGCGGCGTTCAACGCGACCTATGAGCGCTGGCATCGCGGTGAGCGGGACGTACCGCTGCCGGGCGGGGAAACCGCCGAAGAGGTGCTCGACCGCTACGTCCCGGTGCTCATCCAGCTGCGAATGCGCTACCTCGACAACCACGACTGGGTCGACGACATCGTCGTCGTCAGCCACGGCGCGGCGATCCGGCTGGCCGCAGCTGTGCTGGCCGGTGTGGACGGCAGTTTCGTGATCGACCACCACCTTGCCAATGCCGAGTCGGTCGTGCTGTCGCCGATCACCGACGGGCGATGGAGTTGTACGCACTGGGGCGCGCTGAGCCCGCCGTTCTATCCTGCGCCCGATGCCGCAGCGGTTTCCGAGGCCGTCGAATCCTGTGCCGACCCGATGGGCTGACGGCCGGCGGCGTAGCGGTTTGGTGGCTGCCCGGTCCGTTCGCTGGACGTCGGGCGCCGAATCGTCATGAGTGCATCGCATCGATGAGGGTGCGGAAGCTGGCCGACGGGTAGATCGATGCGCCGGCGCCGCGCACCCGGTCGGCTAACCCCGAATCGGAGGTCACGACGGTGATCTCCTGCGGATGCTGGTCGGCGCGCACGAGCCGGACGATCTCGTCGTCGGCGGAGTCGGCGGCCGGCCGCGGCGCATGCCCGATCTCGATCACCGCCGAGTCGATCGGGGGCGACAGTGGCTGCTCAAAAATCACCGTCACGCGTTGGCCCTCCGCCGCCGCCCAGTGCTCAAGCCGGTCGACGAACCGCACCATCGCCCGCCGACGATCCCTCCACCAGCCGTCCGGGCGGCAGCCGATGACGTTCATGGCGTCGACAATCCACCGCACGACTTCGACCGTACGGGGTGCGACGATCGCTCGGGGAATCGGCGATAGCCGGCCGAGCCGAGCAAGGCAGCTGTAACGTAACGCTTATGAGTGTTGCGACATGCGCAATGTGCGACACCTGCTTTTCTGCCCGGGCCGATGCGGTGTACTGCTCGTCGGCCTGTCGGCAGAAAGCTCACCGTGAGCGCACTGCGCGGCGGATCGCAGAGCTCAGCGATCTGGTCGAACAGAGCTCCGGCCGCAACTTGACCAGTCGCGACATCGCTGTCTCCAGAACTCGCGTTCGGGACGTCGTCAACCGATCCCGAGAACTGTGCCGCACCTCTGCCGAGCGGATACGGGAAGCCGCCGAAATTGAGCAGCGGTCTCGGCAGAACCGCTCGACGATGAGGCCGCTTCCGGAGGATTTCTCGGCTGCGCCCACAAGCCATTTCATGGAGCGTGCATCGTGGCGTGGGGATTAGACGGGCAGACACCAGCGGTCGAGCAGGCGCTCGCCGGTGGAACGCCGCAAATGGTGGGCTGGTTCCGGTTCTCTTTCACCGAGTTGCGCTGGGAGTGGTCCGAGCAGGTGCAGCGCATGCACGGGTACGAGCCAGGTGTGCTGGTGCGGCCCACCCTCGAGCAGGTGCTGTCGCACAAACATCCCGACGACCGTGAACGAGTGGCCGCCGGGATTGACGAGATGATTCACAGCCGGCAAGGGTTCAGCACCCGGCACCGCATCATCGACACGCGGGGCGCCGTGCGCCACGTCATCGTCGCCGGCGACCGAGTTCACGGCGACAACGGCGAAGCCGTCGGCATGCACGGTTTTTATATCGACATCACGCCTGAGCTTGAAAAAGACAACGAAGAGGCGATCACTGCCAAGGTCGCCGAAATCGCCCAGCGCCGCGCCGTCATCGAACAGGCCAAGGGCATGTTGATGCTGGTCTATCGGATCAGTGACGCGGCTGCCTTCGACTTGCTGAGGTGGTTGTCGCAGGAAAACAACGTCAAAGTGCAGGTGCTCGCCCGGCAGATTACCAAGGACTTCACCTGCGTCGACGAGACCCCGCTCACATCCCGCACGACGTTCGACCAGCTCCTGCTCACGGCGCATCTGCGGGCTAACGGCGTTGCCGACCGGTCAGACGGCTCGTCCGATTAGCGGAGCTGTACTAGGCCAACCGTCGTCCAGCTAACGACTGTGTCGTGCATACATCGGTAGGTGACTAATCGTGAGCGGATTACGCAGTTGAACCCCTTGCAGCAGTGCGATAGTTGACGCTGTCCTCCGTACGCGACATCAGCGACCGCCAGCCCGCGATCGGTTGAGCAAACTCATTTGGCGAGCTACCAGGTTTGGCCGCTACCCTGTGCGGCGTGCCCGATCCCGCTCTGAACCCGCGCCCTCGGATGACATCGACGACACCGAGCCCTGCTGAAGGCGGCAGCGCCGGCTCGGCCATTGCGCTGCGCTCCCGGCCAACCATCGATCCAACCGGCTACCCGGACAACCTCGACGCCGGCCTGCTCCGAATCGCCGGGGTGTGCGCCCTCGCCGTGGTCATGGCGATCCTCGACACTGCCGTCGTTGGCATCGCGCAGCGCACCTTCAGGACGGAATTCGCCTCAACCCAGGCCGTCGTCGCCTGGACCATGGCCGGCTACACGCTGGCGCTGGCCACTGTGGTTCCGCTCGCCGGCTGGGCCGCCGATCGATTCGGTACCAAGCGGCTCTTCATGGGCTCGGTGCTGGCGTTCACCGTGGGTTCTCTGCTGTGCGCGACTGCGCCCAACATCACGCTGCTGATCGCCTTTCGCGTAGTGCAGGGCCTTGGTGGCGGCATGCTGATGCCGGTGGCTTTCACCATCTTGACCCGTGAGGCCGGCCCGCATCGAGTCGGCCGCCTGATAGCGGTGCTGGGCATCCCGATGATGCTCTGCCCCGTCACCGGACCGGTCCTGGGCGGCTGGCTGATCGCCACCTACGGCTGGAAATGGATCTTCCTGCTGAACTTGCCGATCGGCATCGTCGCGTTCGTCGCCGCAGCCGTCGTCTTCCCGCGCGATCGCCCGACGGAGTCGGCGAAATTCGACTTCGTCGGCATGCTGCTGCTGTCACCGGGTATCGCGGCCCTGCTCTACGGAGTGTCGTCGATCTCGGCCTGGGGCACGGTGGTAGACCACCACGTGCTGATACCTGTGATGGGCGGCCTGGTGCTGATCGGCGGCTTCGTGTGGCATGCGCTGTATCGGACCAGCCATCCACTGATCGATCTGCGGCTGTTCAAGAACCGCGAGGTCACTACCGCCAACCTGGCGATGCTGCTGGCAGTGGCAGCGTCTTTCGGCGCGCTGCTCCTGGTCCCCAGCTGCTTCCAGCAGTTACTGCATCAAAGTCCGTTGCAGTCGGGAGTCCACATGATCCCGGAACGGCTGGGCGCGACGCTGGCCCTTCCGATCGCCGGCGCGCTGATGGACCGGCGCGGACCCAACAAAATCATCCTCATCGGGGTGACGTTGATGGGAGCCGGCATGGCCACCTTCGCTTATGGGGTATGGACGCACGCTGGTTATGCGCCCGTCCTGGTGGCTGCGTTGGCGCTGGTGGGAATGGGTGTGGGTTGCACCACCATGCCGCTGACGGCCGCCGCGGTGCAAGCTTTGGCTCCACACCAGATCGCCCGCGGATCGGCGTTGATCAACGTCAACCTCCAGGTGGCGGGATCGATCAGTACCGCGTTCATGTCGGTGCTCCTGACTGATCAATTCCTGCGCAGCAAAGATGTGTCGGCCGCGAACAAGATAGAGGTGTTGCAGCAGGAGGCGGCGAGGCGCGGTGTCGCGCCGAACCCGGCGGCGATCCCGCGGCGAGCCCTGACTCCGGAGTTCCCCGGCAATGTGCTGCACGACTTGTCGCACGCATACACGACCGTTTTCCTGGTAGCGGTGGCGCTCGCGGTGCTGGCCTACCTTCCGGCGGCGTTCCTGCCCAAGCGGCCCGTGACACCTGACGGGGCATCCCGATCGACCATGCTCGCACACTGAGGCCGGCTCGGCGGTCAGGTCTGCGCGGCGACCCTGGCGGCGATCTTCTCGACAATCGACTCCACCACCTCCGCGTCGACGTAATTGCCGCAGACACCGGCGGTGATCACGACGTTGTTACGTGCTGTGGTGGCGTTCCGGCAGCCCCAGCCTTCCCCGCCTTCGTCGGTTCTGGACACGATGGCGAGGCCGTCGTGTTCGTCGGGCCGACCTACTCGGGTGAAATAGTCATGGTCTGCCGGATTGGCGGTGTCACGAATGTTGACGCTTCGACCGGCGCAGCGGTTCTCGACGGCGACCATTTTGGCGTACATCGCCGAAGCGCCGGAAGCGTCGGGGTAGCTCACCACCGCCACCCAGGTTCCGCGTTCGCTGTCGATGTTGTCCCCGGGAGGAACCAGCGATTCCGCCCGGGTGGCCATCCATCCGCTGCCCTGATAGACGTCATCGCTGGCAGTGCTGACTGCCCCCAAGCAGTCCTGGTCGACGATGTGGTCGATGAACAACCGGTCAATCGTCCGGAATTCCGCTCGAGGCCCGGTTCCGGCTGCCGAGGCAAGCTCACTGGGCCCGGGCAACAAGGCCGAAAGCGCAGTCACCGAGAGCGGCGCGGTCGTCGTCGGGGTCGACGGCGCGGTCGAAGGGATCGTCCGGGCGGGATGACTCGTCGAGCCGCGACCGGTGGCGAGCGCCAAGGTAACGGCCAACACGACGACGGCCAGCACTGTCAGCGCCCCGAGCACCCACCACGGTCCGGTGGATCGGCGGGCCGGGTCTGCTGGAACCCAGTTGGCGGCCGGCCCGTACTGGCCAGCTCCCGGTCGGGGCATTTGCGGCGGCAACCCCGGTGTGATGCCCGACGAGAAAGTGGGCGGCGCCCACCCGCGTTCGGACCCCGGCGGCGCCTGCCTGGCTGACGGGAATCGCGTCCCGGTGTTGGCTGGTGTGGTGGGGAGTGGAGGTCGCGCCCATACCGTGGGTTCTTGCCCTGACGTCATCAGCATCCTTCCGACAGCGCGGGCCGGCAACCCGCAATGCTTCGTATGCAATCACACTTGCTTCGCTAACGCAACAGTTAAAACGTAGCACTGAACGGGCAGCGTACCTATCGCTACCTTAACGACTGAGGTCAGCTGAGTGTGCCTTGAGCTCGCTGAATGTATCGCTGATGCCAGCTGAACTCCGGATCGGCGCAACGGTTCTGTGACGATAGGCGCCGCATCGGTGCGGTTAGAATCGGACGCAATGCTTAGCGGCGCGTCGCGGTCGACGAAGCGACCCGCATCAGCAAGGGCGCGGAAGGTGGCTTGATGACCCGGATTGCGGCGGAGTTCAGCGACAGCCGGAGCAATCGTGACGCAGTAGATGTGGGCATTGCTCGCGCAGGTGCGGCGGCGGCGGCCAAGCGGCGCGAACTGGGGATCACCCAACGCAGCTTGGCGCGCGACGGAGTGATCAACGCGGGCGCCCTCATTGCCTTTGAGAAGGGCCGCAGTTGGCCCCGCCGGCAGACCAGGATCCGACTTGAACAAGTCCTGGGTTGGCCACCGGGCACCATCAGCGGTATCCGTAGCGGCGGACCTGCACCCTTGTGCTGCGCCGACCCGCTGCGCCCGGCTTCACCGCGCTTGGGATCGTCGCGGACAGACATCATCGAGCAGCCCGTCGAGGAGCACACTCTCGCCCTTCTCGTTGGAGTGATTTCAACTGCGGTCACGACAGCCAGCGGCGGAATCGCCGCCCTTCCCGTCCGGACCATGCCTTGTTCGGCACACGCGCGATCGGCATTCTCGTCGGGCTCCGGGAACTGGAATCATCGACCGCCAGCGCCGAGCGCTTCGTTCTGGTGTTCTTCAGAAATCGCTGGAAGTTTGTAGTGCTCCTCGAATGCGATGACCTTCATGACATCTCCTCCCGTTGCCGGTGAAGGCCGGCACGTCAGGAGCGTCCGCCGGAGTGCTTGGCGTGCACGGTTTCGGGCCTGCCCACCTCGCGCCCGGGTACCCGCCGACAGGTCCTTGTATATCGCGGCGCGTTGGGCTGCAGAGTCGGCCGGTCCCGCCGGTTCAGGCCAGGCGTCGGAAGTCGTTGGCTGCCGCGGCGCGGGTTATGGCCGCCTCCTTTTCGCTGCAGCCGCACCCCACTGCTTCGCAGTCGACGCTGAAGGCGTGCCGAAGGTGCTCGGGGCTGGCGCAACCGTCCTCAGTGCACTCCGGCCGTTGCAACGAATGATTGATCAACATGCCGTGGCAGTGGTCGAAGCCCGTCCGGCAGTCACGGCACCTTGTATTCATGCGCCGTTTTTAGCACTCGACTCCGACAAATCGGCGTTGCCGCGCCCACCAGCTCCCGCGGTTCAGCCCCAACCCCATTCGTGCAACCGGTCGTCATCGATACCGAAGTGATGGGCGACCTCGTGGATGACGGTGATCGCGACCTCATCGACGACGTCGTCGTCGGAGTCGCAGAAGTCGAGCAGGGCTTCGCGGTAGATCGTGATGGTGTCCGGTAGCGACCCGGCGTAGCTGGAGTCCCGCTCGGTCAGCGCGACGCCCTCGTACAAGCCCAGCAGCTCGCGGTCCTCGGGATGGCGTTCGGCGACGAGTACGACGACGTTGTCGAGGGCTGCCGTCAGCTCCGGCGGGATGAGATCGAGCGCATCGGAGACCAGTTCGTCGAACCGCTGCGGGTCCATGCGCACGACCACGCCGCTAACCGCCGGGTGGCGCAGGTTCGGGAGGCGGTGGCAGGCCCGGAAGTACCGGGGGCGGTTCAGCACCCGGTGGCGGCGGCTGATCTGCTCCCGCTGGCGGGGGAGGGGCTGCCGCCGGTGGCGGCGCGGCAGGGGCCGGCGCCGGTGGCTGCGGGGCAGCGGGCACTCCCGGCTGGTTGGGCAGGTGCTGGTTTCCTTGCCTTGGCTGCTCGGACGGTTGCGTCGACGCGCCCGGCGACGGCGCGGAGGGCGGGCTTGGCACGTTGGGGGGCAGCTCGATCGGTGGCACGTTCAGGCGCTCCGGCGGTATGTCGGGCGGAGCGACCGGCGGCTGGCCATTGATCAGCAGCGCGCCCTTTGCGCTGTTCAACAACGTGGCCCAGCCGCCGTTGCCCAGCGTGGCGCCGATACTGCACGCAACCTCCCGGCTGCCGGCCGACCAGCTGGGCAGCGAGACAGTGCTGTAGATCAGCGTCAGCGTCGTGGTGCGCAACTGGACGGGGGCCAGATAGGCGTCGGTCAGCCGGGTGCAGGAGTCCTTGATGAAGCCGTCCTGATCCGGTTCGGCGGGCAGCGCCCCGGGGAATTTCTCGGCCAGGTTGACGCTGCCGGTGACTTCCATGGCGTGCGGCGCCGCGCAGTCGACCGGCACGTCGGTCGGCTGGTTGGTGGTCGGGTCGATGCCCACGCATGTACCGGCCGGCCACACCTTGGACTGGTCGATGTCGGCGACCTTGCCTTTGAAGGTCATCTGTTGGTTGGCCAAGCCGGGCAACTCCAGACCGCACAGCATGCGGCGTTCCCCCGACTGGCGCCAGGCCCGGTCGCCGGACCACAACATGCCGACGGTGAACCGGCTGTCGGGGTCGAATCGGGAGCCCAGGTACCGGCGTACCGCGGTTTCGCACTGCTCTTGACTGATCTGCTCGATGCGGGCCGCCGACGGCGGAGCGGCGTTGCGACCATACTCCGAACCGGGAAAAGTGCTCATATCGATCGATTCGGCAACTTCGAACCGGTGCTCGTCCTTGCAGGCGACGATGGTCGCGGCCTCTGGCGTCCGTTCCGGCCACATCAGGCAGTCGCCGCGGGTCGCATGGTTGAACGCATCGTTGCCTTTGGCGCCGGTGCTGGGAACCGGGTTCATGTAGCCCGACAACCGGCCCGGTGCGCCGTCGTTGATGGGAAACACCGTGATCAACCCGGCGATCAACAGGCCGCCCAGCGCGGTGAGCAGCAGAGCCCGCCTGGTCGATGACGCGCGCAAGGTGTGCAGCCACCCAAACCGCGCCGACCGTCCAGCCGGCCGGTCGGCAAGCGAATGTTCCTGCTCGGGCGCATACACCATCGGCACTATTCTGACAGGCCCGGCGAGCGGCGTGACAACCGTTACAGATGTGATGCACAAGCGACGGCGCACCGGGCACCTCAGGATGCCCACCGCCGGTCGGCGAAAGTAAGGTCAGCCCGTGATCGACCTGAAGTTATTGCGCGAGGACCCCGACGCCGTGCGGCGTTCGCAGGTCAGCCGCGGCGAGGACCCGGCCCTGGTGGACACCCTGCTGGCAGCCGACGCCGCCCGGCGCAGGGCGATCGCCCGGGCCGACTCGTTGCGTGCCGACCAGAAAGCCGCCAGCAAGCAGGTGGGCGCCGCGTCAGCTGAAGAACGCCCGGCGCTTTTGCAACGAGCGAAGGAACTGGCCGATCAGGTCAAAGCGGCCGAAGCCGAGCAATCCGAGGCGGACCAGGCATTCACCGCGGCGCACATGGCGATCCCAAATGTGATCCTCGCCGGTGTCCCCGCCGGCGGCGCGGACAACTACACCGTGCTCGACGTGGTCGGTCAACCGGCGGCCATCGAAAACCCGAAGGACCACCTCGAACTGGGCGAGGCGCTGGGCCTGATCGACATGGCGCGCGGCGCGAAGGTGTCCGGTTCCCGGTTCTACTTCCTGACCGGTCGCGGTGCGCTGTTGCAACTGGGACTGCTGCAACTGGCCGCGCGGTTGGCCGCCGACAACGGCTTCACCCTGATCATTCCGCCGGTCCTGGTGCGCCCGGAGGTGATGGCCGGCACCGGGTTCCTCGGCGCGCACGCCGAGGAGGTGTACTACGTGCCGGCCGACGATCTGTATCTCGTCGGCACCTCTGAGGTGCCGCTGGCCGGCTACCACGCCGATGAGATCCTCGACTTGTCCGACGGCCCGCGACGCTATGCCGGCTGGTCGTCTTGCTTTCGGCGGGAAGCCGGCAGTTACGGCAAAGACACCCGCGGCATCATCCGGGTTCATCAGTTCGACAAGGTCGAAGGATTCATCTACTGCGCGCCGGACGACGCCGAAACCGAGCACGACCGCCTGCTGGCTTGGCAGCGCCAGATGCTGGCGTTGATCGAAGTGCCCTACCGGGTGATCGACGTGGCGGCCGGTGACCTGGGGTCCTCGGCGGCGCGCAAATTCGACTGCGAGGCGTGGGTGCCGACGCAGCAGGCCTACCGGGAACTGACTTCGACGTCGAACTGCACGACGTTTCAGGCGCGCCGGCTGGCGACGCGATACCGGGACGCGACCGGTAAGCCGCAGATCGCGGCGACACTGAACGGCACACTGGCCACCACCCGCTGGCTGGTGGCGATTCTGGAGAACCACCAGCGCGCCGACGGCAGCGTGCGGGTGCCCGGCGCTCTGGTGCCATTCGTCGGCACCGAAGTGCTGGAGCCCGCACGGTGACCGGTCAGGTGCTCACGGTCGGCTGCGGCGGCCGATCGGGTCCGGCGACGCTATGCCGACGCTGGCGTTCCGTGGTGGCGAAGTAGAATGCTAACGCGAAGGCGAAGCTGGTGAACAGGCTGGAGACAAAGAACAGCCAGGGCCGGCGCAGGCCGCGGCGGTAGCCATCGACAATCGTAAAGATCGGCAGCAGAACAACATTGGCGATCGTGTAGTCCTGGCTGGCTGAGCCGGCCGCTGGATTGGTGAACATCAGCCGGATGTAATCCGACCAACTGCCCGGTCCCCATAAGGGATTGCCGTTGCCGCTCGCATAGTCGCGAACGAACCGGATGTTGAAGTACCAGCCCAAGACGATTGAGGCGATACCGACGAGGTAGTACGCCGATTCCAGCGCCGTGAACGGTGGCCCGCCTGACGGGCGACTGAAAACCTTTCGGTTAGCCACGACGATGCATGCGATCAGCAACAACCCGACGAATGCGTGCACCACCAGCGAGATCATCGGGGCAGTGTCGGAAAGAAGCTCAGTCCTGTCAATGGCGACGAGGCGCAGCGTTCATGTAGCCGGCTGCCAGTCATCTCGACGAAGCGATGAAATTGATCTTGAATAGCGGCTCAAGTCTCAGCATGCAATTGAGAGAAAACGGATTCAAGATCAAAAGAATTTCCACTCAGAACCCTGTGATCGAGGTAGCTGAGACAAGATTCCTAAACTCGGTAAAAAGTTACGATCAGGTCACAATCAGCCTGAGAGCTTTCTGAGATCAACGACCCGTGCCATAGGGTTCCTCGTACAACACGCCGTTGACATGCGCTAAAGCGCCCGACAACCGACACAACAAAACTACGCAGACGTAGGCACCCAGTAAGCAGCCATGCGGGTACCACGCCTTGATTCATGCAGCGCGTTAACCGACTTCGCCGTTGCTGTGAGGAGGCGAAATGGTAGAACAGTTCGCTATCTACCGATTCTTTTCTAGAGCCGTCCCGGCTAGTTGTTCGCCGATTCCGGCGGCGTGTCTTTTCGAGTCGGATACCGACGTTTCCCCGCAGACCTCGCGCTGGTAAAAGGACTCGACGGATGAGCTCAACTGAGGTGGCCGCACTTGGGGGCGTCTTCGCACTTTTGGGCGACCTGGCGGTGCGGTGGCCGCTGCTGGTAATCGGATTCTGGATCGCGCTCGCGCGTTCTGAAGCTGGCGTTCCCCTCGATGGCAGAGCTGGCCGCACAAAACCTGCCGGATCTGCCCGACAACACTCCGGTGGACGTCACAACCGGGCAAAGCGGCGGTGTGCAGACTCGCATGACCCTGCGGCAGACCTTCACCGGACGGCATTCATATCGCGGCCGGCACCAGCACGCGCACTTGCTACCACGCCGCGGGCAGCTGGCGGTCAGCAATGGCGTGCGAGAAACCGCAGTGGCCGGTGCGAATGGTCAGCCGAAACAATCCGCTCCCGACGTCCTCGTAACCAAAGTGTGTAGTGACATGGCGATCAACACCGAACAGCCTGCCGCAGAACAAGAGGCGAGTACCAAAGCCGTCATCCTCGTAAACGAGACACCAGATAGCCCGCACTCGATGAATTCGGCGATGGGCCCACGACGCACGCAAGTAAGTAACACCAATGGAAGGGAATAAAAAATGCACATCACCTCTAGTTCCGTCAAGCGGACCGCCGGGGCAGTGGCCCTGGCACTTTCCGTCGTGTCGGCCGCTTTCGGGTTGACCGCTTGCGGTTCGCACGGCGGCGACGGTAAAGCACCCCCGCCTCAGCCCGCGAGCGCACCGATCGGGATTGGTCACACACTTCAATAATTTCCGGGTTGGTCCGGTATCAGCCACCGAAAGTACAACGCCGCGAAGACCGCGGCAATGCGAAAACAAAGACCAAAGAAAGGAAGAAGAATGCACACCAACTCGAAGTCGCTCAAGAAGGCAGCCGGGACGCTCGTGCTGGCCGTCTCCGTCGTGTCGGCGGTTTTCGGACTGACCGCGTGCGGTTCGCACGGCGGTGGCATGCGCCGCCTCGAAGGCGCCCAGTCCGTGAGCGCACCGCTGCACGTCGCTAAGTAGGTAGTGGGTAGTGCTGAGCGCCGACACGCGCGAAACCTTCTGGCGCTCAGCCACCCTGCACCCTCACCCTCGTCGACCACTGCGGTGAAATCTTCCCGGGTTCCGCCGGGGTGAAAACCGGGCTCGGCCGGGGCTGGTGCGGTATCAGCCACCGAAAGAACAACGCCGCGAAGACCGTGGCAATGCGAAAAAAATTTGGGAAAGGAAAAAAATGCACGTCAACCCGAAGTCTTTCAAAAAGGCAGCCGGAACACTCGTGCTGACCGTCTCCGTCGTGTTGGCGGTGTTCGGACTGACCGCGTGCGGCACGCGTGGCGGTGGTGGCTTCGGCGGCGGCGGCGGCGGATTCCGCGGCGGCGGCGGCCATTCCTACAGCGCACCGCTGCACGCCGGTCACATCGTTAAGTAGGTCTCGCGGAGCGCCGAGGGGCGCAAATCCCTTCGGCGCTCAGCCACCCTGCACTCTCACCGCTGGAAATGGGCGCCGGGCAACGGTCTTGTGTCGCGGGACGGAAATGGGCGGCGGGCTCAGCGGGCGTTTTGCAATAGCTCGTCGAGCAAGGCGGTAAATTCTTCCGGGTTCGCCGGTGTGAAGGCCGGGCTGGGCCGAGTTCCGGGCACGTCCAGCGTGATCAGCGTGGAGCGGAAGGGTCGCCGCACATCCAGCGGCAGCCAGCGGCGTAAGTCCGAACTGCCCCAGACCCGGAACCGGTGCATGAAGACACCTAACGGCTCTGCCTTGTATCCGCGTACGGTGCTCAGCGCGATCACTTTGGCTGTACCGGACGGAAAGTGGTAGCGCCGCAACGTGATCGCCTCACGGTCCAACTGCACGAGGCCGTCGTCGTAGTGCTGCGGTGCTGCGGTCATAGCCGAGCGCACCGTAGTTCGTGACCGCGGGTGGTCAGGCAGCGGCCGTTGCGCAGGTCCCACTGCCAGCCGTGCAGGTTGCAGGTCAGCGTGTGCCCTTCCACCACACCGAACCGGGACAGGTCAGCTTTTAGGTGCGGGCAGCGGCGCTGGATCTGCCAGCCGTCCATTTCGGTCGACGCGCTGTCGTCATGCGCCTCGGCGAACCATCCGTCGGCGTACGCGACCCGCTCGTCGGAAAGACATTTGAAGAATGTGTACAAGTACTCGTTGTAGCCGCCGACTCGCCAGGCCCGGAACCGAGTGGACAGAAATATGGTGTTGACCCAGTCCGGCTCGTTGTCCCGCAGCACCGTACGCACCAGCTGCGGCGCGATCGCAAAGCCGTAGCGGAACTTCTCGTCGGCGATGGGCTCCCGCACCACACGCTTGGGGAAGTCCAGTACCACCTTCTCCGGACCGAGCACCAATTCCACCGGGTAGCCGATGCCGTCACAGATCTCGTCGCTGGCCAGCATGATCGGCTCGAACACCGACCGCAACGGCTCGAGCAGCGGATCACCCGCCGCAGCTGCCCAGCCGGCTTTCTCCGCCGCCAATACTGGTGCCATGCGCGCGGCATAGTCGGCCAGATATCTCGCCTTTCCGGTGGTGAAAATGGCTTCCAACTCGCCGGAAGGCAGCGGGTGCGTCACAGATTCGAGTTGAGGCCCGGTGAACTTCGCGGTCGACCCTGGGATCAACAGCAAGCCGCCGTCGTGGTCGTGCGCTCGCATCTGGTCCAGGAATACCATCTGGTCGGGAAAGATGTTGTCCGGATCGCCACGGTCGTCGTTGAGGTGGCGTAGCTCCGGGTCCAGGAAACAGGGCGGGCCGGCCGACGGGATCACCCAGCTGGCGCCGACCTGAGCGATGTATTGGCGGGCGCGGTCCATCTGGCGTTGCCGCTTCTGCGTCCCGAACGCCTCTTTGGCGCGCGCCGGCATGTCGTAGACCATCGGGTACCAGATCGCGCCGGAGAACTGCAGCATGTGCACGTCGACGTGGCCGAACTCTGAACTCAGCACGTCCAAATCCACCGGGCGTGCGTCGTTCATGTTGAAAGCGGTTGTCTGACCGTCGGAAACCACCAGCGCCGAATCACCGATCGGGCCGTCAGCCGGTGCCCGCAACGCAATGATCATGACGTCCAAGTCGCCCCTGGGCCCGCTAATTCGCTGCTTGACCGAGTCTGAGGTCTCGACGAAGCGGTGAAAACCCAGTTCTTGCAGCGCGTTACGCAGGTCGGGCACCGGAAAGTCCGGTAGCAGCACGACGGCGTCTTTGTTGACGTGCGCCGCAAGCAGCTTGGCGTCGAAGTGGTCGCGGTGCAAATGCGAAACGTAGAGGTAGTCGCACTCACCCAGACGAACCCAGTCCAGCGCGCTGTTGTCCGGGAAGGGAAACCACGACCCGAAATAGGCCGGGTTGACCCAAGGGTCGCACAGGACGCTGCCCGCACTGGTCTCGATCAGGAAGCCGGCGTGGCCGACGCTGGTGACCTGCACAAAAGCCTTTCAAAGAGGTGAAAGCGTAGAGCGCCGCCTCAAGCTTAGCGGTAGTGCATAGCTCGAGTGCCGTGTGCAGCCTGTCACCGATGGGTCTTGTATGGCGGTCCGGCTCGACGCGGTTCGTGGCTGAAACCCCGCATCCCCCGTCGCGGGCTAGAAAGCGGCGATTCAGGTCGATCAATTCCGACCCGAGATTTGTGTAGCCGGCCTTAGCTAATTTACCGGCAAGTAACTGTCACGATTAGATCACGGTTTTCCTGAGAGGTTTCTGATATTGAATGCCCTGAAATAAGGTCACGCGTACTACCGAGGCTCTAAAAACTGCGCGAAAGCACCCGACAGGACACAACAGAAGCTACTCAGACGTCGGCACTCGCTAAATCACCATGCGGGTACCACGCCTTAATCCAAGCAGCGCACCACTCAATTTGGCCGTTGTTGTGAAGAGGCGAAATGGATACATCCCTCGCGGACCGTGATTCTTTCTCGACATTAGAATCGCCGCAGGTCGGCGCATGGACCAGGTTGCCCGCAAACAACCACGAAAGCTTTCCGGACTTCCCGCTGCGACCCGGTAACTCATATCTACTTGCGATGAAATGTTCGTACGCCCGCGTCGGCCAAGGCCTCGGCGCAATGCCGCCGCGCAACATCACACATGGTTGACTTACGGCCTGAATTGAAAAATGGGGCGACCGGGCCCCGCGATATGTCGTTGCCAAAGTTAAGGATGCATCGCCTGCCCGGTCTATGGATGTCAGAGTCTCTTAGAGAAAAACGTGGCCCGCAGGACTGTAAATCGCAGGGTGCCACCAGCCCGAACGGAGACGGCGGCACCAGTACTGCCGCCTCAGACCTCGCAGCGCCAAGCGACGGCGCAGCGCCTCCCGACTCACGGCGATCGGTGGGCGACGGCCTAACCAAGTCCGACCTGAACCGCGGAGCCGCCGCGGCCCCCCAGGCACATCGGAACGGTCGGCGCAGGCGGCCCGGCCGGATCGGACGTGTGGCGCTCCACCGGAAACCCCATCAAATCAAGTCGCTGCGGTTCTTCAAGAGGATTGCCACGTCGCGAACCGGCGGTGTTTTCCGACGGCTAGGCGATGTAGTGGTGCGGCGGCCGCTGGTTGTCATCGGAGCATGGGTGGCGCTAGCGGTTGTCCTGTCGATGACGTGCCCATCCCTGGACGACATGATCGAGGAACATCCAGTCGCTTTTCTGCCGACCAACTCGCCGGTGTCGGTGACGACGGCTCAGATGACCGAGGCGTTTCACGATAAAGGATCCGACAACGTCCTGATCGTCGTCCTGACCGATGAGAACGGGCTGGGACGCGCCGACGAAGGCCTTTATCGCACACTGGTCGACAAACTGCGCAAGGACACTCGACACGTCGTGATGCTGGAGGATTTCCTCAGCACACCCGCCTTACGCGAAGTAATGACCAGTAAGGATGGCAAGGCCTGGATGCTGCCCGTGGGCCTTGCCGGCGAGTTGCGCACGGCGCAGGCTTACATTGCCTACAAGCGGGTCGCGCGCCTCGTCAGACAGACCTTTAACGAGAAGCCCGCAGGAACCACGCTGACCGCGAACCTGACGGGACCCGCGGCCACCGCCGTTGACCTCACTGATATCGGCTGGCTCGATCAGGAAAACATCGAACTCGCGCTGACAATCATGTTAGCCGCAATCCTGCTGATCATTTACCGCAACCCGGTCACCATGATGCTGCCGTTGATCACCATCGGCGCGTCCCTGGTGACCGCACAGGCCATTGTTGCCGGCCTCGCCCAATTGGGAGTTGGCGTATCCCCGCAGACCATTGTGTTTCTCAGCGGGATGATGTCCGGGGCGGGTACAGATTACGCCGTCTTTCTTATCAGTCGCTATCACGATTACGTGCGGCTCGGTGTGGATTCGGATGAAGCGGTAAAGAACGCTTTGTCGTCGATCGGCAAAGTGATTGCGGCGTCGGCGGCCACCGTGGCCGTCACCTTTCTCGGGATGGTCTTCGCCTGGTTGGGAGTGTTTTCGTCGGTCGGTGTGGCGTTGGCGGTCGCGATCGGCGTGGCGTTTTTGGCCGCGGTGACTCTGCTTCCGGCCATCCTCGTGCTCGCCGGTCGACGTGGTTGGATCAAGCCGCGCCGCGACCGCACCACACGTTTCTGGCGGCGATCGGGAATACGGATTGTGCGCCGGCCCAAGATTCATCTGGTCGCCAGTTTGCTGGTGCTGATCATTTTGGCCAGTTGCGCGGGCCTGGCCCGCTACAACTACGACGATCGCAAGACGTTGCCGCGTAGGGTCGAGAGCGGCGTCGGATATATGGCAATGGACCGTCATTTCCCTATCAATGAATCCATTCCGCAGTACCTCGTGATCCAATCCCCGCACGACCTGCGAACGCCGACCGCCCTCGCCGACCTGGAGCAGATGGCGCAGCGGATCAGTCAGCTGCCCGGTGTCGCGATGGTTCGGGGAATTACCCGCCCTACCGGCCAATCGCCAGAACAGGCCAGAGCGACGTTCCAAGCTGGCATGGTCGGCGACAAGCTCCACGACGCCTACGACGTGATCACCGATCACACAGGTGACCTCACCACGCTGACCAAGGGCGCCAACCAGCTGGCCGACAGCCTCGGCGATGTTCGCGGCGGGATGATGCAGGCAATGGGGAATGTTGGTGGTCTTGTCGACCTCCTTTCTTACCTGCAGAACCAGTTCGGCGGAGAAAAGACGCTCAGGGAAATCGACACCGCCGCCAAACTCGTCACCAGCATGCGCAGCCTGGGTGATGCCCTCGGCGTGACCCTCTCAGATGTCGCCGGCGCCTCCGACTGGGCCGGCCCGCTGTTGACCGCCCTTGATGCCACCCCCATCTGCGCGGCCGACCCCTCCTGCCAGAACTCACGCAGCCAGTTGCAGCGCCTGGTCATCGCCCAACAGAGCGGGGCTTTCGACAAAGTCATCGGTCTGGCCCGCCAGCTGCAATCGACACAGGACACGCAAACGCTGGGGTCGGCGGCGCAGGCGTTGCGGGAAGCACTCAACACCGCCACCAACGCCATGCACTCGTTGGGCGGTGGTGATGCCGGTGGCATCCGGGGCCGCCTGGCCGAGCTGCGACAAGGCGCTGATCAACTCGCCGAAGGCAGCAGGCAGTTGGCCGACGGCGTGAAAGAACTGGTCGAGCAAACCAAAAAGATGGGCGCCGGACTCAACGAGGCGTCGGGATTTCTGTTAGCCATGAAGTACACCGCGTCGAAGCCTTCGATGTCCGGCTTCTACATTCCGCCGCAGGTCCTGAGAACGGACGACTTCAAGGAAGCCGCCTCGGCTTTCGTCTCACCCGACGGACACACCGTGCGGTACTTGATACAAACCGACCTCAACCCGTTCAGCACCGCGGCGATGGATCAGGTCAATTCGATCACCAGGACCGCGCGAGGCGCTGAACCGAATACCGAACTGGCCGGCGCATCGATGTCGATCGCGGGATACACCGCAACGCTTCGAGACATGAGGGACTACTACAACCACGACATCAGATTCATCATCGTCGTGACCGTCATGGTGGTGCTGCTAATTTTGATAGCCCTGCTGCGTGCGCTCGTCGCACCGCTTTATCTGGTGGGTTCAGTGGTGATTTCCTACCTGGCCGCACTCGGCATCGGCGTCCTCTTCTTTCAAGGCATCCTCGGCCAGGAATTGCATTGGAGCTTGCCCGGATTGACCTTCATCATTTTGGTCGCAGTGGGCGCGGACTACAACATGCTTCTCATTTCTCGGATCAAGGACGAATCTCCGCATGGCATACGTTCCGGCGTGATACGCACCGTGGGCTCGACCGGGGGCGTGATCACCGCGGCCGGTCTCATCTTCGCGGCATCGATGTTCGGTCTGCTGTTCGCCAGCATCAGCACCGTCATTCAGTGCGGTTTCGTCGTCGGGATCGGAATTCTGATGGACACCTTCGTGGTGCGCACCATCACAGTGCCGGCCATCGCGGTCCTGGTAGGACGGGCAAACTGGTGGCCGTCACGATTGTGGCGGAGGCCGCGACGGTCGTCGACTGGCGGCCAGTCAAGCGTTGCTACGCCGCGCCCGCGTACGGCCGGTTCGAGTCTAGCGCCGACGAGTTCCCGGACCCGTCAGTCACGGAATAAACCACCCCAATTGATAGCGCCCCGAAAAATTCCGGCAAGCCGACAAATTCGGCCATTGTCCGCGGCCAACGCGGCCGGCTGTTCGAAGACCCTGCAATAACAACTGGAAAGGAAGAAAAGATGCACAGCACATCCACCTCTCTCAAACTAGCAGTCGGGGCGCTCGCCGTCGCGTCGGCAGTCTTCAGATTGACCGGCTGCGGTACGCGCAGCGTTGAGCGAAAAGTGTTGGGTTCCAGCATGATGCCCGGAAGCTCGAGCTTACAGTTCGATGTTCGCCAAACGGCAAAATAGGATCGTTCGGAATCACACCCTACCTTGCGTATGACGGGAAACTGTTACGCACGGTTCCAGTGAGCGCCGGGATGCAAATCTTCCGGCGACTTCACCGCTCAACTTCACCGCTGCAAGCCGGCGATGATGAATTACTAGAAAGGAAGCAAAGAATGCGTATGCACATCACCTCCAAGTTCCTCAAACCGGCAGCCGGGGCGCTCGCGCTGACGCTCGCAATCATGGGACCGGTGGGCGGCTGCGGCCATCGCCCGATCAAAGCCGCCGCGGAGGCGCCCAGCACAATGTCGGCAACCTCGAGCGCACAGTTCCAAGTCGGCCACACGGTCAAATAAGAGCGTTCGGATTTGTGGTCGGCCTCACGCCGACGGCAAATCGCTGAATATGGTTAGCGCAGACAAAACGTCACATTCGGGCAAGATCGACACGCAACTAACCGGGCTGAATTCTGCCACCTGTTAAAGACAGTATCAACCACGCCAGCTAATAGCGCAAAAAGCACTGGTAATTCTACGAAACCGGCCCTGTTCGCGCTCAAAGGCGATAAACTCGGGACACCATCCAACAATGGAGTGGAAAGGAAGAAAGAAATGAGTAAGAAAATCACCTCCAAGTCCCTCGTGCCGGTGGTCGGGGCGCTCGGAGTCGCGTTTCTAGTGGGCGGAATGGGCGGCTGCGGACACCGTCCCCCCATCAGTCAACACAACCATGAGCCCCTCGAGCGCACAGTCCGAGGTCGTTCACACGGTCAATAGATAGGACCCTTCGGATTTGCCGCCGGCGTCGCGCCGACGGCAAATCGCTGATCGTCGTTGTCTCGAACAACCGCCGATTTGTCAGGGGCACCTGCTCGGCGGTGAGCATTCGGCGGGCAACCACATAGGACAGATCGACACGCCACCCAGCGTTGTCGGGCTAAATCCTGTCAATCAACAACCAGTGAAAAGGAAGAAAAAATGCGCACGTACATCAGCTCAAAGTCACTCAAACGCGCAGCCGGAACTCTCGCGCTGACCTCTCCGTCGTGTCGGCAGTTTTCGGATTGACCGGATGCGGTTCGCATGGCGGCGGCGGCATGGACGGGTGGCGGTGGCGTTACCACGCCAGCGATAAATAGCGCACCGTTCGAAGTCGCTCACACGGTTGAAAAGGCTTTGATGAGCGCCGGGGGCGCAAATCCCTCGGCGACTCATCATCCTTTGACTTCACGGCCGCAAGCCGGTGCTGAAGATGAGACCATGACGACTCCCCGAGTTGGGTAGCGCGTATTCGTCCAACGCTGGTAATTCCAGATCGCCGCAGTTGCGTTTATGCCGCCTCAAGGCGACGATGTCGGTTCATCCCTGTGCGCGTGTGTGTTTCCGATACATGCGGCACAGAATCGCGTTCGCACCGGTGGACGACGGGAGCCTCCCAGGGAAGGCGCACCGCCAGCGACCACTAGGCTTGACGACCGTGGAACCGGTATACGGAACGATCATCCAGCTCGCCCGTTTCACCTGGCGTCTGCAGGGGTTGCGGTTCACCGTCCGCGGCGTCGAGCATCTGCCCGCCACCGGCGGTGCCGTCATCGCCATCAACCACACCGGCTACTTCGACTTCACCTTCGCCGGCTTGCCCGCTTACCAGCAGGGCCTGGGTCGCAAGGTGCGGTTCATGGCCAAGCAGCAAGTGTTCGACCACAAGTTCACCGGGCCGATCATGCGTCGTCTGCGGCACATCCCGGTGGACCGGGGCAGCGGTGCCGCTTCTTTCGACGCGGCTGTCCAGGCGCTCAAGGCCGGTGAACTGGTGGGCGTCTACCCGGAAGCCACGATCAGCCGGAGTTTCGAGATCAAAGAGTTCAAGTCCGGCGTCGGTCGAATGGCGATTGCGGCGGACGTGCCGATCATCCCGCACATCGTGTGGGGCGCCCAGCGGATCTGGACCAAAGATCACCCGAAGAAGCTGCTGCGGCCGAAGGTGCCGATCGCGGTGACCGTCGGCGAGCCGATCGAACCGACGTTGCCCGCCCCGGAACTGACCGCGCTGCTGCATACCCGCATGCAGCACTTACTGGAAGAAGTCCAGGAAAGCTACGGACCGCATCCGGCGGGTGACTTCTGGGTTCCGCGCCGGCTCGGCGGGGGTGCTCCGTCGCTAAGCGATGCTGCACGTTTGGACGCCGAAGAAGCTGACCGGCGGGCAGCCGCACGCGAGGAGCGGCAGCAGTCGGGGTCCGCGGAGGCGGAGTAACCGGGTGGAACCCGTTTTTCGAGCATTAGAGATCGCCGCGAAGGCGGGGACCAAAGCGCTCGGCTGCCGGATCACCTACCAAGGTTTGGAAAACATCCCGGCCACCGGCGGTGCGGTGCTGGCAATCAATCACACCAGTTATGTCGACTGGGTGCCGGCCGCGCTGGCGGCGCATCAACGCGGCCGGCGCGTCCGGTACCTGATCAAGGCCGAGATGCAGCAGGTAAGAATCGTCGATTTCCTGATCAGACATACCAAAACCGTTCCGGTTGATCGCGCGGCCGGCGCCGACGCGTATGTGAACGCCGTCGAGCTGCTGCGGGCCGGCGAGGTGATCGGAGTGATGCCCGAGGCGACCATCAGCCGCAGCTTCGAGCTCAAGGAGTTCAAGACAGGGGCGGTTCGCATGGCGCAGGAGGCGCAGGTGCCGGTCGTTCCGTTGATCGTGTGGGGCGCTCAGCGGATCTGGACGAAAGACCATGCGCGGAACCTGCGCCGCCGCAACATTCCGATCACGGTCACAGCGGGTCCGGGGCTGTCTCCGACGGGTGAGCTCGGTGAGCTCGAAGATCGTCTACACAGCCAGATGACCGCGCTGCTGCACCGGGTGCAGGAGCAGTATCCGCACCCACACGGGGCGTACTGGGTGCCGCGACGGCTGGGCGGTGGCGCCCCGTCTCCGGCCGAGGCCACGGTCCTCGATGACGCTGAACGGGCCAGGAAGCGCGCGAAGTGACACCGGTGAGGAAGACTGGGTAGGTAGACGCGGCGGGCCGCGCAATCCGAATACCAGGAGCGACGGGAATGATAGAACCTTTTGTCCGGTTTGGAGAGATCGTTCTCCCGCCGTTGATCGCGGCCAACGGCACCAAAATTCAGTTCCAGGGCCTGGAGAACATTCCTGAGCGCGGCGGAGCGTTACTGACCCTCAACCACACCAGCTACCTGGACTGGCTACCGGCGTCCTACGCCGCCTACAAACGTCACCGACGGCTGCGGTTCATGATCAAGTCAGAGATGCAGGACGTCAAGGCGGTCAACTATGTCATCAAGCACGCCAGGTTGATCCCGGTGGATCGCGAGCACGGTCACGAAGCCTTTGAGATAGGGGTGCAGCAGCTGAAGCAAGGTGAGCTGGTCGGCATGCACCCGGAGGCGACGATCAGTCGCAGCTTCGAGCTGAGGCAGTTCAAGACCGGAGCCGCCCGGATGGCGCTGGAAGCCCAAGTTCCCCTGATTCCGCTGGTGGTGTGGGGAGCGCACCGAATCTGGCCGAAGGACTACCCGAAGAACGTGGTGCGGAACAACGTTCCGATCACCGTGGCTGCGGGCCGGCCGCTGGCCCCGGTGGGAAGTGCCGACCAACTCAATGCGCTGCTACGCCGGGAGATGGAACGGCTGCTCTACCGGGTGCAAGAGGAGTATCCGCACCCCCGTGGGGCGAATTGGGTGCCGCGACGGCTGGGCGGCAGTGCGCCGTCGCCGGAGGATTCCAGGCAGTTGCGTGCCGCCGAGTTGCTCGAGCGGGCCCGCAAACACGAGCTCGAGCAAGCCCGTCGACAAGAAAAGCGCCACTGGTGACCCGGCCGCGCAGCGAAGGTGAGGCGCGGCGATGACGCTGCCGGCGCTCATCGCCTGCGACGTGGACGGCACCCTTATCGACGACGAGGAAAGGATCAGTCCGCGCACTCGCAGTGCGGTGCGTGCCGCTGTTGCCGCCGGTGCAGAATTCGTGCTTGCCACCGGCCGGCCGCCGCGGTGGGTGCATCCCGTTGTCGAGGCGTTGGGATTCGCGCCGCTCGCGGTGTGCGCCAACGGTGCCGTCATCTACGATTCGGCGACTGATCGGGTGCTGTCGACGCGGACACTGTCCATGGACGCCTTGGGTGAGTTGGCCGAACTCGCCACCCGGATCATCCCAGGTTCCGGCCTTGCGGTCGAGCGGGTCGGGCGCAGCGCGCACGACACGGCCACACCGCAGTTCGTCAGCTCACCGGGATACGAGCACGCCTGGTTGAACCCGGACAACACCGAGGTCTCCATCGACGACCTGCTGAGCGCGCCGGCCGTCAAGTTGCTGATCCGCAAGGCCGGTGCCCGAAGTGCGGAAATGGCCGCCGAGCTGAACCGGCATATCGGTGACGCCGGCGACATCACGTACTCGACGAACAACGGCCTCATCGAGATCGTGCCGCGAGGAGTCGATAAGGCGACCGGCGTTGCCCAGGTCGCCGGACCGCTGGGTATCACCGACGAAGACGTGGTCGCGTTCGGCGACATGCCCAACGACGTACCGCTGCTGTTGCGGGCCGGTCTCGGTGTCGCCGTGGCCAACGCCCATCCCGACGCATTGGCTGCGGCCAACGAGGTGACCGCTGCCAACTTCGACGACGGGGTTGCGCGGGTACTCGAGCGTTGGTGGCTTTAGCGCAATGGGCTTCAGCGCCTCGACGATGCAGGCGTGGAGCGCCTGAGGAGGAGGGGCGCAATGGGCTCCAGCGTCAGTGGCGGCCGACGGGGGCGAAGCGCTCGAGTTGCACGGGCGGTCCGTCGGGGGAGGGCGGCGGCAGCTCCTCGGGAACGCCGTCGATGACCCGGGTCACCGAGCCGCTGGACCGGTCGAAATTCAGGGTGCCGTGCTGGAAGTTCTGCTTGATCCATTCCGGTTCCTGAATTTCGGCGCTGGTCGGTAATCCCAGCATGCCGCGCTCGTATCCCAACGACCCCCAGGCCGCGTAGATCGCGCCGGTCAGCGGCTCCGCGCCGGTGTCGGGTGACCAGTACACCGCGCCCTTGTCGAAGGTCGCGTAGCGCGTCGATTCCGCACCGGTTGATTCCGGCGACGTCGGCGCGCCCAATGCGCTGTCCATGCCGCCCATGTCCTGCCAGCGGGCATAGATCGCGCCGCCCTGCAGCGCCGCCGCGACCTCTGCGGGACCGGGCGGCTCCTTGAAATGCGCGGCGATCTCCCGGATCTCGTCGATCAATCCGTAAGCGATGGCGCCCGGACAGTCGGTATTGCCGACGTCGCGATGGGTGAAGATCGTCGGCAACGTGAGCTTGTCGCCGCCGACGAACCGGGTGAACCCACCTCCGGCGGAGGCGAGTTCGACAGTGCCCTTCGGGTTGACGCCGGCCATACTCAGCCGCCAGCCCAGCAGTCGGCCCACGGTGCCGAGCTGGATCGGGGTGGGTGCCGTCTCATCGAAGTTGCCGAGCATCGCCACCCCCCAGGTGTCTCGGTTGAATCCGCCGGTGTGCGAGCCCTCAACGGGCCTGTTGATGCCACCGAACCGACCCTCGAAGACCTGCCCGTATTTGTCGACCAGTGCGTTGTAGGCGATGTCGCACCAGCCCAAGGTTCTGGTGTGGTAGGCGTAGATCGACCGGATTATCTCGGCGGAATCCTGCGGGGCGTAGTCGTTGCTGCCGGCGGTGTGGTGGATGATCGCTGCGCGAACACTGCTGTCGTACACCGGGTTGCCGCAACGGAGGCCTTCGTCGGCACCCCACTGTGCGCGGGTGATGACGTTGGGCGGTTGGCCGGGTGTGACGACTGCGGTCGGCGGAGTCCACTGCGTATCGGCGGGCGCCTGCGGTGGGGAGATCAATACCGCCGAAATGTTCTGCGGCAGCGGTCTTTCGACGGAGGCGGGCCGGTACCCCAATTCGGGTTGTGCGGGGGCGGCGCTCGGCGGCGCCTTGGTCGCCGGCGCGCCGACTGGGCGGGTGACGGCGATCTGAACGGTTCGGGTCGTGCCGACGAACACCGGATCGGTACCGCGGGGACCGGACGCCGATCCGCCCGTCCCGTCGGCTGTGCCGGGCGCCGAGCCGGACTCCACTGTCTCGGTCTCATACCAAGGTCCCCAGCTGCCGTCAGCGCGCTTCGCGCGCACCCGGGCGGTGGTACCGGTCAAATCGCCGCCGGTCAAGGCGACCATTGCGAACGGCTGTGGTGACGACACTTCGCGTACAGTGACGCCGCCGGTGAGACCGATCAGCGGCCGCTGATCTATCTGAACGTCGCCGGCGCGCGCCGCCGGCGACTCGACTGCGCGGTCGATCGCCCACGGCAGGATGACGGTGGTCGCCGCAATCGCGGTGAGCAGCATCGGTGCGGGGCGGCGATACGGCACGCACTGATGTTACGTATGTGCAATCTGTTACCGGTGTTTCGACACGACACTGGTGTGATTATTGCGGCACGGCACCGCAGAGCCGGTAAGTGGCCAGCCGAAGCCACTCCTTAGCCCTGCGGTGCCGTCATTCAGCAGGTTCTGCTGTTCGCTGCCGTCAGGTACCGGGCACCGGCGCGGGGGGCGGCGGCGCGGGCAGTGCCGGAGCCCCGCCGTGGGCCGCACCTTGAGCAGCCTGCGTGATTGACCCCTTGAGCAGATCGATCACTTGCCCGAGGCCCAACTGCTGAACTGCGCTCGACAGGTCGCTGACCAGGCCGCCACTGGCCGGTGGCGCTCCCCCCAGCGACGGATCGCCGTAGATCGGGTAGGTGCCGTCAGCGCCGGGGTCCAGTCCCGCTCCCGGCGCGTCACCGGGGACGGTGCCGGCGGGGCTATTGAGGGCGGCAGGGTCCAAGCCGGGTGTGGTCAGCCCTGGTGTGGTGGTCCCCGGCGTGGTCAGCGCGGGATTGCTCAATCCAGGATCAGCCAGACTCGGATCGGTCAGGCCCGGAGTCGTCGCCGACGGCAGCACGCCAGGCGAGGTGAGGCCGGGGCTGGCCAGACCGGGACTGGTGAGGCCGGGCGAGGCGAGCCCTGGCGAGACCGTCGTGGAACTGCCGGTCAAGCTGGGGATGGCCGGCAGGTTGACCCCGAACTGTGACAGCCCCTGAGACAGGGCGGAGATCAGCTCGTTGGGCAAGTCCTCCATCACCGCCGCCCGTACGAACTCGCGGTGCTCAGGGGCAGGCTTGATGCCAGACATCAGTTCGTTCACGGCAACATAGGCGAAAGGACTCGTGACGGCCAGAGCGGCGATCGCGCTCATGGCTGTCGAGAGCCTGCGTCGACGTCGGTTCGGCACGGAAGTCTCCTCGAGTTGGACCACGGATGTGGTGGTTGCCACCGGGGTGGCCTTACGAAGTCGATGGTACGGAGGTTAATGGTGTGACTAGAGTGGCGATATCGAATCGTGAGGCAATCGCGACCAACGCTCGTCACGAACGGTCCGGACTTCACAGCGCCGCCAAACGGGTTACGGCCGCCGGGTCGGATACCCTAGGCAACCGATGACCTCTCGCTTCGACCTCTTCGTCGTCGGCTCCGGATTCTTCGGCCTGACGGTTGCCGAGCGCGTCGCTACCCAACTCGGTAAGCGGGTGCTCGTCATCGAGAAGCGCCCGCACATTGGTGGCAACGCGTACTCCGAAATCGAACCGCACACCGGAATCGAGGTGCACAAGTATGGCGCCCACCTGTTCCACACCTCCAACAAGCGGGTGTGGGATTACGTACGGCAGTTCACCGAGTTCACCGGTTACCAGCATCGGGTGTTCGCACTGCACGACGGGCAGGCCTATCAGTTCCCGATGGGTCTGGGCTTGGTCTCGCAGTTCTTCGGCCGCTACTTCAGCCCGGACGAGGCGCGTCGGCTGATCGCCGAGCAGGCCGCCGAAATCGACACCGCCGACGCCCAGAACCTCGAGGAGAAGGCCATCTCGTTGATCGGCCGGCCACTCTACGAAGCGTTCGTCAAGGGCTACACCGCCAAACAGTGGCAGACCGATCCGAAAGAATTGCCGGCCGCCAATATCACCCGGTTGCCGGTGCGCTACACCTTCGACAACCGCTACTTCAACGACACCTACGAGGGACTGCCGGTCGACGGCTACACCGCCTGGTGCAAGAACATGGCCGCCGACGAGCGCGTCGAAGTCCGGCTGAACACCGACTGGTTCGACGTGCGCGACGACCTGCGCGAACAGTCGCCGTCGGCTCCTGTCGTCTACACCGGACCGCTGGACCGCTACTTCGACTACGTCGATGGCCGGCTGGGTTGGCGCACCCTGGACTTCGAGGTCGAAGTGTTGCGTGACTGCGGTGATTTCCAAGGCACCCCGGTGATGAACTACAACGACCCTGACGTGCCGTACACCCGGATACACGAATTCCGCCACTTCCACCCCGAGCGGGACTACCCGGCCGACCAGACGGTGATCATGCGGGAGTACTCCCGGTTCGCCGATGACGACGACGAGCCGTACTACCCGATCAACACCGAGGCAGACCGTGCCTTGCTGGCCACCTACCGGTCCAGAGCCAAAGCAGAGACCGCATCGTCGCGGGTGCTGTTCGGCGGGCGACTGGGCACCTACCAATACCTGGACATGCACATGGCGATCGCAAGCGCGCTGAACATGTACGACAACACCCTCGCGCCACACCTGCGAGACGGGGCGGCGCTGGACGAAGGCATTCGCGCATGAACCGCGCCGGCGACGATGCAGAGCGAAGCGATGAGAAGGAGCGGCGCATGAACCGCGCCGGCGACGATGCAGAGCGAAGCGATGAGAAGGAGCGGCGCATGAACCGCGCCGGCGACGATGCAGAGCGAAGCGATGAGGAGGAGCGGCGCATGAACCAAGCCGCTGTCAGCCTTTTAGCCCGCATCATCTTGCCGCGACCGGGCGAACCGCTCGACGTGCGGAAGCTGTACCTGGAAGAGTCGAGCACCAACGCCCGTCGCGCGCACGCGGCGACTCGCACCACATTGCAGATCGGCGCCGAGTCCGAGGTGTCGTTCGCCAGTTACTTCAACGCATTCCCCGCCAGTTACTGGCGGCGCTGGTCGACGCTGACATCGGTGGTCCTGCATGCCGAGTTGACCGGCGCAGGGCGTGTCGACGTATACCGCACCAAGGCCACCGGGGCCCGGATCCACATGGACGGGCGCGGCTTCAGTGGCAGCGCTGAGGAGCCTGCGGTGGTCGAATTCGAAGTGGGCCTTCAGCCGTTCGAGGACGGCGGCTGGATCTGGTTCGACGTCACTACCGACAGCGATGTCACCTTGCGCAGCGCCGGGTGGTACTCAGCTGTGCCGGCACCGGGTGTCGCTAACGTCGCCGTCGGCATCCCGACGTTCAACCGGCCCGCTGATTGTGTCAACGCACTGCGCGCGCTGACCTCAGATCCTCTGGTAGACAAGGTGATCGGCGCAGTGATCGTGCCAGACCAGGGCACGGCCAAGGTGCGCGACCACCCCGACTTCGCCGCGGCCGCGGCGCCGCTGGGCAATCGGCTCTCGATTCACAACCAGCCCAACCTGGGCGGATCGGGCGGTTACAGCCGAGTGATGTACGAGGCGCTGAAAAACACCGACTGTCAGCAGATCCTGTTCATGGACGACGACATCCGGATTGAGCCGGACTCGATTCTGCGGGTGCTGGCGATGAGCCGCTTCGCCAAAACCCCGATGCTCGTCGGCGGTCAAATGCTCAACCTGCAGGAGCCTTCGCATCTGCACATCATGGGCGAGGTGGTGGACTGGTCGAACTTCATGTGGACCGCCGCCCCGCAAGCGGAGTACGATCACGACTTCGCCAAACACCCGTTGGCCGACGATCATTCGCGCAGTAAGCTGCTGCATCGTCGCATCGACGTGAACTACAACGGCTGGTGGACCTGCATGATCCCGCGGCAGCTCGCCGAGGAGTTGGGCCAGCCGCTGCCGCTGTTCATCAAATGGGACGACGCCGACTACGGCCTGCGCGCCGCCGAAAACGGCTATCCGACAGTGACGTTGCCGGGCGCGGCGATCTGGCACATGGCGTGGAGCGACAAAGACGACGCCATCGACTGGCAGGCCTATTTCCACCTGCGCAACCGGCTGGTCGTCGCCGCCATGCACTGGGACAACGACGTCACCGGCCTCATCCGCAGCCACCTCAAAGCCACTCTCAAACACCTTGCCTGCCTTGAGTATTCAACGGTGGCGATTCAGAACAAGGCCATCGACGACTTCCTCGCCGGTCCCGAGCACATCTTCTCCATACTGGCCACGGCATTGCCCGACGTGCACCGGTTGCGCAAGCAGTATCCGGACGCGGTGGTTTTGCCGGCGGCCAGCGAATTGCCGTCTCCTTCGCAGCTGCACAGGGCGATGAAGCCGCCGGTCAACCCGTTGGCCATCGGCTATCGGCTGGCGCGCGGGGTCGTCCACAACGCGAGAAAGGCCGACCCGGCACACCACCAGCGCCCGCAGCGCAACGTCCCGACCCAGGATGCCCGCTGGTTCCTGCTCTGCACGCTGGATGGCGCCACCGTCACCACGGCCGACGGCCGCGGCGTGGTCTACCGACAGCGCGACCGGGCCAAGATGCTCTCTCTGCTGTGGCAGTCACTGCGCCGGCAACGCGAACTGGCGCGCCGGTTCGACGAAATGCGAACCGCTTACCGCGAGGCTCTGCCGGTGCTGTCCAGTAAGCAGAAATGGGAGACGGTGCTGTTGCCCGGAAACGACGCGCCAGGCAATGGTTGACCAAGACTCTGACGCTGTTGCCGATGCGCCCGGCGGGGGCGAGGTGGCGGCGTTGGTGGCTCTGCAGTCCGCGCTGGCCGGCCGCCCCGGCGTACTGACCGCGGCGCGGGGCCTGTCGCATTTCGGCGAGCACAGCCTCGGCTGGCTCGCGGTGTCGCTGCTCGGCGCGGTCCGGCAGCCACAGCGCAGCCGGTCCTGGCTGTTGGCCGGCGCCGGAGCGCTCACCGCGCACGCTGCTGCCGTGGTGATCAAGCGGCTGGTTCGCCGACCGCGGCCACACCATCCGGCGGTCGCCGTCAACGTCGGTACCCCGAGCCGGTTGAGCTTCCCGTCGGCGCACGTCACTTCGACCACGGCCGCCTCGATTCTGCTGGGCCGTGTCACCGGCGTTCCACTACCTGCAATAGTGGTCCCGCCGATGGCCGTCTCCCGGATCGTGCTGGGCGTCCACTATCCCAGTGACGTGGTCGCCGGCGCGGCTGTCGGCGCCGCCGTTGCGGCCGCAGCAATCCGACTCGACCGATGGAGCAAAGAGCGCGCCCGATGAGTGAGGCCCGATGAGTGAGGAAGTGGCACACGTGAGCGGGCCCCAGGCGAATCTGATCGCCGGGGTGGTCAAGGCGATCCGTCCGCGCCAGTGGGTGAAGAACGTACTTGTCTTGGCCGCGCCGCTGGCGGCGTTAGGCGGCGGCGTCCACTTCCACTATGACGTGCTGCTCAAGGCAGGTATCGCGTTCGTGGTCTTCAGCCTGGCGGCTTCGTCGGTATACCTGATCAACGACGTCCGCGACGTCCAGGCCGACCGCGAGCATCCCACCAAGCGATTCCGGCCGATCGCTGCCGGCGTGGTGCCCGAGTGGCTGGCATACGTGCTGGCGTCGGTGCTGGGCGTGGCATCGCTGGCCGTCTCCTATCTGGCCACCCCCAACCTGGCCCTGGTGATGGCCGTCTACCTGGCCATCCAGTTGGGCTACTGCTTCGGTCTCAAACACCAAGCGGTGATCGACATCTGCATCGTGTCGTCGGGCTTCCTGATCCGTGCTATTGCCGGTGGCGTGGCCGCCGGCATTTACCTCTCGCAGTGGTTCCTTCTGATGATGGCGTTCGGGTCGCTGTTCATGGCGTCGGGGAAGCGCTACGCCGAGCTCCAGCTCGCGGAACGCACCGGTGCCAAGATCCGCAAATCGTTGGAGAGTTACACCAGCACCTATCTGCGGTTCGTGTGGACGCTGTCGGCGACCGCGGTGGTGGTGTGTTACGGGTTGTGGGCGTTCGAGCGCGACCACCACTCCGGGTCATGGTTCGCCGTCTCGATGGTGCCGTTCACCATCGCCATCCTGCGTTATGCGGTCGACGTCGACGGTGGGCTCGCAGGTGAGCCGGAAGACATCGCGCTGAGGGACCGGGTGCTGCAACTGCTGGCGCTGGCCTGGATCGGAACCGTCGGTGTCGCTGTCGCGTTCGCCTAACGCGCCGACGATGCAGAGCGTGGGCAGCGCGATGAGGAGGAGGCGGGCAATCAACCTCAGCGCGCCGACGATGCAGAGCGTGGGCAGCGCGATGAGGAGGAGGCGGGCAATCAACCTCAGCGCGCCGGCGAAGGACAGGCCACCGACAGCGCGCCCCCGGGTGGGGTGGGTACGCCGGCCGGCGTTCCCTTCTGACCTCACGGTACGGGTGAGCCTGTGGGTGAGCGTGGTGGTCGTCGCGGTGCTGTTCGGCTGGGGCGCCTGGCAGCGTCGCTGGATCGCCGACGACGGACTGATCGTGCTGCGCACTGTGCGCAACATGCTGGCGGGCAACGGGCCGGTGTTCAACGCCGGCGAGCGGGTGGAAGCCAACACCTCGACGGTGTGGACCTTCCTGCTCTACCTGGGCGGCGCGGTGGGCGGCCCGTTGCGGCTGGAGTACGTCGCGCTCGCGACGGCGCTGGTGCTCAGTGTGCTGGGCATCGCGTTGATGATGCTGGGTGCGGGCCAGCTCTACGCGCCCAGTCTGGTCGGCCGCCGAGCCGTGATGCTGCCGGCGGGCGCACTGGTCTACATCGCGGTGCCACCGGCGCGTGACTTCGCGACATCCGGCCTTGAGAACGGGTTGGTGCTGGCCTATCTGGGCTTGCTGTGGTGGATGATGGTTTGCTGGTCGCAGGCTGCGGCAGCCCCGCCGAAGCACCAGGTGTTCACCGCGACACTGGCCTTCGTGGCTGGCTGCAGTGTTTTGGTCCGCCCCGAGCTGGCCCTGATCGGCGGACTGGCCCTGATCTTGATGCTCATCGCGGCGCAGGGCTGGCGCAGTCGCGCCCTCATCGTGGCGGCGGGCGGTTTGCTGCCGGTGAGTTACCAGATTTTCCGCATGGGCTACTACGGTCTGGTGGTGCCCGGCACCGCGCTGGCCAAAGACGCTGCCGGCGACAAGTGGTCGCAGGGGCTGATCTATCTGGGAAATTTCGACCGGCCCTACGCCCTGTGGGTGCCCGCGATGCTGGTGCCGGTTCTGGCGGCGGTGCTGTCGGTCTCCGTGGGGGGCCGGACGCGGGTACGCCGCGGTGCGCCGCCGCGTCTGAGCCCGCAGGGCCGCCCAGTCCAAAGCCCGGCCAGGCGCGGACCGCGGACGCGTGCGGTGCAAAACCCGTCGACGGTGGTCGTCTTCATCGCGGTCAGCGGGCTGTTACAAGCCCTGTACTGGATACGGCAGGGCGGCGATTTCATGCACGGCCGGGTGCTTCTGGTGCCGCTGTTCTGTTTGCTGGCACCCGTCGCCGTGATTCCAGTCGTGTTTCCGGAAGGGAAACGGTTCTCCCGGGAAACGCGCTACCTGTTGGCCGGCCTGATCAGCGTGGCGTGGCTGGCGGTCGTCGGCTGGTCGCTGTGGGCGGCTAACTCGCCCGGCATGGGTGATGACGCCACCCGGGTCACTTACTCCGGCATTGTCGACGAGCGGCGGTTCTACGCCCAGGCCACCGGGGTGGCTCACCCGCTGACCGCGGCCGACTACCTCGACTACCCGAGGATGCGCGCAGCGCTGGTGGCTCTCAACAACACACCGGCCGGTGCGCTGCTGCTGCCGTCAGGCAACTACGACCAGTGGGACATCGTGCCTGCGGTCGCGCCGCCTCCGGGAGCGGCGCCGAAGAAGGGCCCACATACCGTTTTCTTCACCAACCTCGGCATGCTGAGCATGAACGTCGGCCTGGACGTGCGGGTGATCGACCAGATCGGTCTGGCGAACCCGCTTGCCGCCCACACCGCGCGCCTGCAGCACGGCCGCATCGGCCACGACAAAAACTTGTTTCCGGACTGGGCTATCGCTGAGGGACCGTTCCTCGACGTTCCGCCGTACCTGGACCCGGGCTGGACCGTGCAGGCCCGGGCAGCGCTCAAGTGCCCCGCCACCCAGGTGGTGCTCAGCTCGATACGGGCACCGATGGGGCCGCGGCGCTTCCTGTCGAATCTGCTGCACGCCGTGCAATTCACCCGTTATCGCATCGACCGGGTGCCCCGCTACGAGCTGATCCGCTGCGGTCTGGTGGTGCCGGAATTCGGTGGGCCGCCCTACGACGGCCTTCCCGCGACGGGCCCGTAGTGGGCGGTCGGCCTGCCCGGCGGCCCGCTGTGACTCTTTCGGCGAAAATTTTCGGTGTCGTTAGGCGCCCTGCCGTCAGTCGTTGGGACGCTGTCGGCGCTCCCGCGACAGCAACGCCGAAAACGGCGCCTGACCGGCGCAGAGCCGTTCGCGGGCACATGTTTCCGGCCTGCCGTCGCGCCGACCGGCCGGCGGCGCATTCCGGTGGACCAGGTTGTGCTGACACACCGCGCGAACGCCCTCGAGAAGAAAGTAGCGGTTTTGATGTGGTTGACTACACGGGCACTGCTGTGCCGGGCAACGACGCTCCGCACGCAGACCAAGCTGAAATAGATGTGCTGACAAAGGATGAGGAAGTAAAGGATGAAGCTGGTTGACAGGTTCCGCGGTGCGGTGAGCAAGATGCCGCGCCGCCTCGCTGTCGCGGCCGTTGGTGCGGGGCTGCTGCCGGGTCTGGTCGGGATCGTCGGTGATTCGGCGACTGCGGCAGCGTTCTCTCGCCCCGGTCTGCCGGTCGAGTACCTGCAGGTGCCGTCGGCGGGGATGGGCCGCGACATCAAGATCCAGTTCCAGAGTGGGGGAGCCAACTCACCTGCGGTCTACCTGCTGGACGGCTTGCGCGCTCAGGACGACTACAACGGCTGGGACATCAACACACCCGCCTTCGAGTGGTACAACGGGTCCGGCCTGTCGTTGGTGATGCCGGTTGGCGGACAGTCCAGCTGGTACACCGACTGGTACAAGCCGGCCTGCGGCAAGGCGGGTTGCTCGACCTACAAGTGGGAGACGTTCCTGACCAGCGAGTTGCCGTCGTACCTGGCGTCGCAGAAGAGCGTCAAACCCAACGGCAGCGCCGCAGTCGGCCTGTCGATGGCCGCCGCGTCGGCGCTGAACCTGGCGGTCTACCACCCGCAGCAGTTCATCTACGCCGGTGCCATGTCCGGCCTGCTCGACCCCTCGCAGGGCATGGGCCCCTCGCTGATCAACCTCTCGATGGGCGACGCGGGCGGTTACAAGGCTGCCGACATGTGGGGCCCGTCCAGCGACCCGGCCTGGGCGCGCAACGACCCGTCGCTGCACATCCCGGAACTGGTCAGCAACAACACCCGCATCTGGATGTACGTCGGCAACGGCAAGCCGTCGGATCTGGGCGGCGACAACCTGCCGGCCAAGTTCCTCGAGGGCTTTGTACGCTCCAGCAACATCAAGTTCCAGGACGCCTACAACGCCGCCGGTGGTCACAACGCGGTGTTCAACTTCCCGGAGAACGGCACCCACAGCTGGGAGTACTGGGGTGCCCAGCTCAACGGCATGAAAGGTGACCTGCAGCAGGTTCTCGGCGCGACGCCCGGTGCGGCGGCGCCGGCCCAGGGCACCTGAGTATCCGGACCGACGGAAAGCGGCTGACGGCGACGACCCTTATGGGTCGTCGCCGTTAGCCATTTTCACCCCTGGCGTCGTGCACGGTGTGGTTCACTACCTTGCGGGCTGGGCTTCTGCGGGGGTCGGTACCTGGTTTCTCGGGGTGAGACGAGTAAGGACGGGTGAGGTGGAGATGAGCGGTCTGTCGATGCTGCTGCGGGGGCTGTGTGCTGCGGTGCTCACGCTGGGACTGGGCGGTGTCACCGCAATCACTCCGGGAGTCAGCGGCTCGGCCCACGCCGCCGGTTACGAAACGCTGATGGTGCCGTCCGCGGCGATGGGCCGCGACATCCCGGTGGCATTCATGGGTGGCGGGCCGCACATGGTCGTCCTGCTCGACGCCTTCGACGCCAACCCCGACGTCAGCAACTGGGTGACAGCGGGCAACGCGATGAACACTATGGCCGGCAAGGGGATTTCGGTGGCCGCGCCCGCCGGCGGCGCCTTCAGCATGTACACCGACTGGGAGCAGGACGGCAGCAAGCAGTGGGACACCTTCTTGTCCAGCGAGCTACCGGACTGGCTGGCGGCCAACAAAGGGCTGGCGCCCGGCGGCAATGCCGCGGTAGGTGCCGGGCAAGGCGGCTACGGCGCGATGGCGCTGACCACGTTCCACCCCGACCGGTACGGCTACGCCGGTTCCATGTCGGCCTTTCTGTACCCGTCGGACACCACTGTGAGCGGCGCCATCATCGCGGGCTTCCAGAACTTCGCCGGGATCGACGTCTACGGCATGTGGGGTGCGCCGCAGCTGGGCCGCTGGAAGTGGCACGACCCTTATGTGCACGCCGAGGTGCTGGCGGCGAATAACAGCCGGGTGTGGATCTTCAGCCCGAACGGCGCGGGTGCCAGTGATCCCGCCGCAGTGCTCGACGCCGGCCAGGCCGCAGGTACCGCTCGATTCTTCTATCAGCAGTATCGCAACGTCGGCGGCCACAACGGGCACTTCGACTTCCCCGGGGGCGGGGACAACGGTTGGGGGTCGTGGTCTGCCGAGTTGTCCTCGATGTCGGGCGACATCGCCGGCGCCATCCGCTGACACGCGACCGGCCGCCCTTCGCCGACGGGGTGCCGTCCGGCCAGCCGGTACCGTAAAGGGGTGCAGCAGACGGTGCGACGGCTTACGTTTTCTTGGCCGTCCGCCGCTATCGGCTAACTCAAGTCGGTTCCGGTATCGCCTGACTGCTCGCGACGGCTGGTCGGGGGGCTCGGCTGCTGTCGTCGATCGCGTGCACGAGAACCGCTCAACCGACTGACTCTGCCGGCAGGAGACAATGGCCAAGAATCCCGGGCGCCCAGTATCACAAAGGACCCGGCCCGCTTCCCGGCGCCGACGCCATCGCGTCCTGGCGCTGACCGCCGCCGCGGCGGTGGCACTGCTTGTCGGCCTGATCCTCGTGATCGTCGTTGGCTTCGTTCGGGGTCCCAAGCCGGCGCCCAGCGCGGTGCCGCCCAGCATCGTCCCGCCGACCAGCAACCGGGGGCAGCCTGGACAGCCGGGGCAGAAGCCCCGGCCGGCGTCCCAGGACGCCAGTTGCCCGGACGTCAACCTGATCTCGGTGCCCGGGACCTGGGAGTCGTCCCCGCAGGACAACCCGCTCAACCCATCGCAATTCCCCATGGCGCTGCTGCTCAACGTCACCCGGCCGATCGCCGATCAGTTCCCGAGCAGTCGCGTCGAGGTGTACACCGTTCCCTATACGGCGCAGTTCAGCAACCCGCTGGCCAACGACAACCAGATGAAATACGACCAGAGCCGCGCCGAGGGCACCAAGGCGACCATCAAGGCGCTCAACGACATGACGGCCAAATGTCCGCTGACCAGCTACGTGCTGATCGGCTTCTCGCAGGGCGCGGTAATCGCTGGGGACGTCGCGAGCGACATCGGCAACGGCCGCGGACCCGTCGACCAGGACTTGGTGCTGGGCGTCACGCTGATCGCCGATGGCCGCCGTCAACAGGGCGTCGGTCAGGAAGTCGGTAACGACCCGCCGGGCCAAGGCGCCGAGATCACCCTCAACGAGGTGCCGGTGCTGTCCGAGCTCGGCTTGACCATGACCGGCAAGCGCCCGGGCGGCTTCGGTGAGGTCAACGACCGGACCAACGAGATCTGCGGGCAGGGCGACCTCATCTGCTCCGCCCCCCAGGAGGCGTTCAGCATCGCCAACCTGCCCAGCACCCTGAATCAACTGGCCGGCGGCGCCGGGCAGCCGGTGCACGCGCTGTATGGCACGCCGCAGTTCTGGAGCATGGATGGGCAGTCAGCCACCGAGTGGACCTTGAACTGGGTGCACAACCTGATCAAGAACGCGCCGCACCCCAAGCACGGGTGACCGTCCACCGAGGCTGAGATCGGGTCGGCCGGCTGCGTGCCACGCAGCGGCGCGGATACTGCGTTAACTGGTTTCGCAGACACAGCGGCCGCAACGCGGTGATCGGGTGGAGAAGCGGTACCTTGAGATTTGGTCACCGCCGCGTCGGCCCTTACCATTACCCCTGAGATTAAGAGAAGATTAAGACTGCTGTGCTAAACCGGACCGGATCATGGCGGTGCCGACGCGGGCGCACTCGGTACCATCTGTCGGGTTTAGCCCGGCGGGAACGACCGGGGTAAGCGGCGGACGGACGAGGGATAGCGACCTAATCCAGCAGAGCCAAACAACGTGCTCATGACAGGAGATTGACAAATGCCGCCGGTGACGTATCACAACCCGTTCATCGTGAACGGAAGGATCCGCTTCCCGGACAACACGAACCTGGTTCGCCACGTCGAGAAGTGGGCGAGGGTTCGTGGTGACAGGCTGGCCTATCGGTTCGTCGACTTCTCCACCGAGCGGGACGGGGTCTACCGCGACATCGTCTGGTCGGATTTCAGCGCCCGCAACCGCGCCGTAGCAGGCCGGTTGCAGCAGGTCACTCAGCCGGGTGACCGGATCGCCATCCTGTGCCCGCAGAACCTGAACTACCTCATCGCGTTTTTCGGCGCGTTGTATGCCGGCCGGATCGCGGTGCCGTTGTTCGATCCGGCCGAGCCGGGCCACGTCGGCCGCCTGCACGCCGTGCTCGACGACTGCAGTCCGTCGACGATTTTGACCACCACTGACGCTGCTGAGGGTGTCCGCAAGCTGATTCGGGCGCGCGCCTCCAAAGAACGGCCCCGCGTCATCGCCGTCGACGCGGTGCCCGACGAAGTTGCCAATACCTGGCAGGAGCCCGACGCCGACGAGAACACGATCGCTTACCTGCAGTACACCTCCGGCTCCACCCGGACCCCGACCGGCGTGCAAATCACCCATTTGAACCTGCCCACCAACGTGCTGCAGGTGCTGAACGGGCTCGAAGGCAAGGAAGGCGACCGAGGCCTGTCCTGGCTACCGTTCTTCCACGACATGGGTCTGATCACGGCGCTGTTGTCACCGGTGCTCGGACACAACTTCACCTTCATGACGCCGGCGGCGTTTGTGCGCCGGCCCGGGCGGTGGATTCGGGAGATGGCCCGCAAGCCCGACGACGGCCCGGGCTGTGAAGTCTTCACCGTCGCGCCGAACTTCGCCTTCGAGCACGCGGCGCTGCGTGGTGTGCCCAAAGACGGTGAGCCGCCGCTGGACCTGAGCAACGTCAAGGCGATCCTGAACGGTAGCGAACCGGTGTCACCGGCGTCGGTCCGCAAGTTCCTGGACGCGTTCGCGCCCTACGGTCTGCGTGGAACCGCGGTCAAGCCGTCCTACGGCCTGGCCGAGGCGACGCTGTTCGTCTCCACTACGCCGATGGCCGAGGCGCCCACCGTCATCCATGTCGACCGCGAGGAGCTCAACAACCAGCGCTTCGTTGAGGTCCCCGCCGACGCACCCAACGCGGTCGCGCAGGTGTCCGCCGGCGTCATCGGTGTCGACGAGTGGGCGGTGATCGTCGATCCGGACACGGCCACCGAGCTGCCGGACGGCCACATCGGCGAAATCTGGTTGCACGGGAAAAACCTGGGCACCGGCTACTGGGGCAAGGAGGCTGAGACCCAGCAGGTCTTCCACAACATCCTCAAGTCGCGCATCAGCTCGTCGCACGCCGAGGGAGCCGATGATGACGGGTTGTGGGTGCGTACCGGCGACTACGGCACCTACTTCAACGGCCACCTCTATATCGCGGGCCGGATCAAAGACCTGGTCATCATCGACGGCCGTAACCACTATCCGCAGGACCTCGAGTACTCGGCGCAGGAGGCCAGCAAGGCGCTGCGCACCGGATACGTGGCGGCCTTCTCGGTTCCCGCCAATCAGTTGCCGAAAGCGGTATTCGACAACCCGCATGTGGGACTGGATTTCGACCCGGACGACACCTCCGAACAGTTGGTGATCGTCGCCGAGCGCGCGCCCGGCGCCCACAAACTCGAACACCAGCCCATCGTCGACGCCATCCGGGCAGCCATCGCGGTTCGTCACGGGGTGACCGTCCGCGACCTGCTGCTGGTGCAGTCCGGCACCATTCCCCGGACCTCCAGCGGCAAGATCGGCCACCGCGCCTGCCGCGCCGCCTACCTCGACGGCACGCTGCACAGCGGTATCGGCTCGCCGGCGACGTTCGCCGGCGCAACAGACTGAATTCAGGAACTTATGGCTGACACAGACTCTGAGCTGCCCGCCGACGCCGCGAACACCGCCCCCGCTGCAGGCGGCGACGTCTCGGCGGAAAAGGCCGCGTTGACCGTCCCGGAGATGCGGCAGTGGATGCGCAACTGGATCGGCAACGCCACCGGGCAGTCGCCGGACTCGATCGACGAATCGGTGCCGATGGTGGAACTCGGCTTGTCGTCGCGTGACGCGGTCGCGATGGCCGCCGACATCGAAGACCTGACCGGGGTGACGCTGTCGGTGGCGGTCGCTTTCCAGCATCCGACCATCGAGTCGCTGGCGACGCGCATCGTCGAGGGCGAGCCGGAATCGGCGGAGGTCGACGACGCCGGCGATGGCGACTGGTCCCGACTCGGCCCGGCCGAGCGCGTCGACATCGCGATCGTCGGTCTGTCGACCCGTTTTCCCGGGGACATGGACAGCCCCGAAGAGACGTGGCAGGCGCTGCTGGAAGGCCGCGACGCCATCACCGATCTGCCCGAGGGCCGCTGGTCGGAATTTCTCGAAGAGCCGCGGCTGGCCGAGCGGATGGCCAAGGCCCGGACCCGCGGCGGCTACCTCAAGGACATCAAGGGCTTCGACTCCGAGTTCTTCGCGGTGGCCAAGACCGAAGCCGACAACATCGACCCGCAGCAGCGGATGGCGCTGGAGCTGACCTGGGAGGCTCTGGAGCACGCCCGCATCCCGGCGTCGAGCCTGCGCGGCCGGCCCGTCGGCGTGTACGTCGGCGTCTCCAACAACGACTACGCGATGATGGCGGTCTCCGACCCGACGACGGCACACCCGTACGCGATCACCGGCACGGCCACATCGATCATCGCCAACCGGGTGTCCTACTTTTATGACTTCCGCGGCCCGTCCGTCGCGGTCGACACCGCGTGCTCGAGCTCGCTGGTGGCGGTGCACCAGGCGGTGCAGGCGCTGCGCAACGGCGAATGTGACGCGGCGGTGGCCGGCGGTGTCAACGCGATCATCACCCCTGCGGTGACGCTGGGCTTCGACGAGATCGGTGCGGTGCTGTCTCCCGACGGCCGGATCAAGTCGTTCTCCTCGGATGCCGACGGGTACACCCGCTCCGAGGGCGCCGGCATGCTCCTGCTCAAGCGGGTCGACGACGCCCGCCGCGACGGCGACCAGATCCTGGCCGTCATCGCCGGTAGCGCGGTCAACCACGACGGCCGGTCCAACGGCCTGATCGCACCCAATCAGGACGCCCAGGCCGACGTGCTGCGTCGCGCCTACAAGGACGCCGGCATCGATCCGCGCAACGTCGACTACGTCGAGGCGCACGGCACCGGTACGGTGCTCGGTGACCCGATCGAGGCCGAGGCGCTGGGTCGCGTGGTCGGCAGGGGGCGCCCCGCTGACCGGCCGGCGCTGCTGGGCGCGGTCAAGACCAACATCGGGCACCTGGAGTCGGCCGCCGGTGCGGCCAGCATGGCCAAGGTGGTGCTGGCGTTGCAGCACGACAAGCTGCCGCCGTCGATCAACTTCGCCGGACCCAGCCCGTATATCGACTGGGACAACATGCATCTCAAGGTGGTCGACACGGCCACCGACTGGCCGCGCTACGGCGGCTACGCGCTGGCCGGGGTGTCGAGCTTCGGCTTCGGCGGTGCCAATGCGCACGTGGTGGTGCGCGAGGTGCTGCCCCGCGACGTGGTCGAGCGCGAGCCCGAGGCCGAGCCCGAACCGCAGCCGGCCCAACCGGCTATGCCCGAGGCGGATCAGGCGGCGGCGTACGCCGGGGTGCGGTTCGACGAGTACGGCGAGTTCATCGACGCTGGACCCGACGGGTATCTGGCGGCGGCGCAGCATGACCTGGAGCCCGAGCTGCCGGGCGTTACCGAGGAGGCGCTGCGCCTCAAGGAGATCGCGCTGGAGGAGCTCGCGGCGGAGGAGCCGACCCAGCCGCTGATCCCGCTGGCGGTGTCGTCGTTCATGACGTCGCGCAAAAAGGCGGCGGCCGCCGAGCTGGCCGACTGGCTGGAAAGCCCGGACGGGCAGGTGTCGTCCCTGGAGTCGATTGGCCGGGCGCTGTCGCGGCGCAACCACGGCCGCTCCCGCGCGGTGGTGCTGGCTCACGACCATGCCGAGGCCGTCAAGGGGCTGCGGGCGGTGGCCGAGGGCAAGCAGCGGCCGAACGTGTTCAGCGTCGACGGGCCGGTGACCAACGGCCCGGTGTGGGCGATGGCCGGCTTCGGCGCCCAGCACCGCAAGATGGGCAAAAACCTCTACCTGCGCAACGAGGTCTTCGCTGAGTGGATCGAAAAGGTCGACGCGCTGATTCAGGACGAGCGCGGCTACTCGGTGCTCGAGCTGATCCTCGACGATTCGCACGAGTACGGCATCGAGACCAGCAACGTCGTCATCTTCGCCATTCAGATCGCGCTGGGTGAGCTGCTCAAGCATCACGGCGCCAAACCGGCCGCGGTGATCGGCCAGTCGCTGGGCGAACCCGCGTCCGCCTATTTCGCCGGCGGGCTCTCGCTGGCCGACGCCACCCGAGTGATCTGCTCACGCTCCCATCTGATGGGTGAGGGCGAAGCGATGCTGTTCGGTGAGTACATCCGGTTCATGGCGCTCGTCGAATACTCCGCCGACGAGCTGAAGACCATCTTCGCCGACTTCCCCGGTCTGGAAGTGTGCGTCTACGCCGCGCCCAGTCAGACCGTCATCGGCGGGCCGCCCGAGCAGATCGACGCGATCGTGGCCCGCGCCGAAGCGGAAGGCCGCTTCGCTCGCAAACTTCAGACCAAAGGTGCCGGCCACACCTCGCAGATGGATCCGCTGCTCGGGGAGTTCGCCGCAGAGCTGCAAGGCATCCAGCCGATGAGGCCGAGCGTCGGCATCTTCTCGACCGTGCACGAGGGCAGCTACGTCAAGCCCGGTTCGGAGCCGATTCACGACGTCGACTACTGGAAGAAGGGAATGCGCCACAGCGTCTACTTCACCCACGGCGTCCGCAACGCCGTCGACAGTGGGCACACCACCTTCCTGGAACTGGCACCCAACCCGGTCGCGTTGATGCAGATCGGGTTGACGACGGCCTCCGCTGGTCTTCCTGATGCGCAGCTGATCGCGACGCTGGCCCGCAAACAGGACGATGTCGAGTCGATGATCTCTGCGATGGCCCAACTCTTCGTCTACGGGCACGACCTGGACATCCGGACACTGTTCAACCGGGCCTCGGGGCCGCCAGGACCCGAAGACTTCGCGAAGATCCCGCCGACGCGGTTCAAGCGCAAAGAGCACTGGCTGGACGTGAACTTCTCCACCGGCAGCAGTGTGGTGGTGATGCCGGGAGCACACGTCGGGTTGCCCGACGGCCGGCACGTTTTCGAATATTCGCCCCGCGGGCTGACCGACCTCGCAACTCTGGTGAAATCCGCTCTCGCGGAGGTGATTCCGGACGCGCAGCTAACGGCCGCCGAGCAGCGCGCGATGCCGGGCGAAGGGTCTCATCTGGTCACCACGATCACCCGCCACCCCGGTGGCGCCTCGGTGCAGGTGTACGCGCGGATCGACGAGTCCTTCACGCTGGTGTACGACGCGTTGGCGACCCGCGCTGGTCACAGCGGGGTTCTCCCCGCAGCGGTCGGCACCGGTTCGGTGATCACGGCGCCGCCGGTGATCGCCGCCGGATCCGCGGCGGCAGCCGCGGCGCCCAACGGGGCACCCCCGCAAACGGAGGCGACGCCGGAGGCGGACACGCTGACCGACAGCCTGACCAACCGCTACTTCTCGGCCACCATGGGCAAATGGTCGCCGGACTCGGGCGAGACCATCGCCGATCGGTTGGGCCTGATCGTCGGATCAGCCATGGGTTACGAACCCGAGGACCTGCCCTGGGAGGTGCCCCTGATCGAGATGGGGCTCGACTCGCTGATGGCGGTGCGGATCAAGAACCGCGTCGAATACGACTTCGACCTGCCGCCCATCCAGCTGACGGCGGTGCGCGACGCTAACCTCTACAACGTCGAAAAGCTGATCGAGTACGCGATCGAGCACCGCGACGAAGTCGAGCAGCTCCACGAGTTCCAGAAGAGCCAGACCGCCGAGGAGATCGCGCGCGCCCAAGCCGAGCTGATCAGCGGCGCCAACACCGCATCGCTGGTCGCGCCGACGCCCGACCCGCAGGCCGAGCCGTCGACGCAATCCGATCAGCCGGCGGCACCGCAAACTGCACCTTCTTCCGAGCCGGCGTCATCGGCGCCGCTCCCGCCGCCGCCCAGCGACCCCTCAGGTCCGCAGAGTCCGCCGGGCCCGCCGCCACCGACTGATCCGGCCGGACCGTCCGCCCAGCCCAGTTTGGCCGGAGCGGCCGACCAGCAGGCAGTGGCCAAAGCGCTGAACTCCGATGTACCGCCGCGCGATGCCGCCGAGCGCGTCACGTACGCGACCTGGGCGATCGTCACCGGGAAGTCACCGGGCGGCATCTTCAACCCGCTGCCCGAGCTGGGCGACGAGACCGCGGCCAAGATGGCTCAACGGCTTTCCGAACGCGCCGACGGGCCCATCAGCATCGACGACGTCAAAGCCGCCAAGACGATCGAGGCCTTGGCCACCACGGTCCGCGAGTACTTGGAAGCCGGAAAACTCGACGGGTTCGTCCGCACGCTGCGGGCGCGCCCGGAAGGGTCGAGCAAGGTCCCGGTGTTCGTGTTCCACCCGGCAGGCGGGTCGACCGTCGTCTACGAGCCGCTGCTCAACCGGCTGCCGGCGGACACTCCGATGTACGGGTTGGAACGTGTCGAAGGGACCATCGAAGAGCGTGCGGCGCAATATGTTCCGAAGCTGATCGAGGTGCAGGGTGACGGGCCCTACGTCCTGGCCGGCTGGTCACTGGGCGGGGTGCTGGCGTACGCCTGCGCGATCGGGCTCAAGCGGCTGGGCAAGGACGTGCGCTGGGTCGGCCTGATTGACGCGGTCCGCCCCGGTGAAGAGGTCCCGCAGACCAAGGAGGAGATCCGCAAGCGTTGGGAACGCTACGCACGGTTCGCCGAGAAGACCTTCAACGTCGAGATCCCGGAGATCCCGTACGAACACCTCGAGCAACTCGACGACGAGGGTCAGGTGCGCTTCGTCCTGGAGGCGGTGCAGCAGAGCGGTGTGCAGATCCCCGGCGGGATCGTCGAACACCAGCGCACGTCCTACCTGGACAACCGGGCCATCGACACCGCTGAGATCCAGCCCTATGACGGTCACGTCACTTTGTACATGGCCGACCGGTACCACGACGACGCGATCATGTTCGAGCCGCGCTACGCCGTCCGCCAGCCCGACGGCGGGTGGGGCCCGTACGTCTCTGACCTGGAAGTGGTGCGCATCGGTGGCGAGCACATCCAGGCCATTGACGAGCCGATCATCGCGAAGGTGGGGGCCCACATGACCGAAGCGATCAACACGATCGCCACACCGGCCAAGGCAGGCAGATGAGCACCAAGACCACCGCCGAACTGTTGGCTGAGCTCCGCGAGAAGCTGGAGCTGGCCCAGGAGCCCGGCGGGGAGAAGGCCGTCGCCAAACGCGAGAAGAAGGGCATCCCGAGCGCCCGCGCACGCGTGCACGCCCTGGTCGACCCGGGCTCTTTCCTGGAAATCGGTGCGCTGGCCCGCACGCCCAACGACCCCAACGCCTTGTTCGGTGACGGCGTCGTCACCGGCCACGCCACCATCGAGGGTCGTCCGGTCGGCATCTTCTCTCACGACCAGACGGTTTTCCAGGGCACCGTCGGCGAGATGTTCGGTCGCAAGGTCGCCCGGCTGATGGAGTGGTGCGCGATGGTCGGCTGCCCGATCATCGGTATCAACGACTCCGGCGGGGCCCGCATCCAGGACGCCGTCACCTCCTTGGCGTGGTACGCCGAATTGGGAAAGCGCCACGAAGCGCTGTCCGGGCTGGTTCCGCAGATCTCGCTTATCTTCGGCAAATGCGCGGGCGGCGCGGTGTATTCACCGATTCAAGACGACCTGCTAGTCGCGGTGCGCGACCAGGGCTACTTCTTCGTCACCGGCCCCGACGTCATCCAGGAAGTCACCGGAGAAGAGGTCAGCCTCGACGAGTTGGGCGGCGCCGACGCTCAGGCCCGCTACGGCAACCTGCACCAGGTGGTCGAGTCCGAGGCCGCCGCGTTCCAGTACGTGCGCGACTTCCTCTCGTTTCTGCCGTCGAACTGCTTCGACAAGCCGCCGGTCGTCAATCCCGGGCTGGAGCCGGAGGTGACGCCGACCGACCTCGAGCTCGACTCGATTGTGCCGGATTCGGACAACACGGCCTACGACATGCACGAGATCCTCCTGCGCATCTTCGACGACGGTGATTTCCTCGACGTCGCCGCGCATGCCGGGCCGGCGATCATCACCGGCTTCGCCCGCGTGGATGGGCGTCCGGTCGGTGTGGTGGCCAACCAGCCGATGTACATGTCTGGTTCGATCGACACCGAGGCCTCCGACAAGGCGGCGAGGTTCGTCCGGTTTTGTGACGCCTTTGAAGTTCCGCTGGTGTTCGTCGTGGACACCCCGGGTTTCCTACCGGGTGTCGAGCAGGAGAAGAACGGGATCATCAAACGCGGCGGACGGTTTTTGTACTCGGTGGTGGAAGCCGACGTGCCGAAGGTGACGATCACGATCCGCAAGTCCTACGGGGGCGCCTACGCCGTCATGGGCTCTCGGCAGCTGACCGCAGACTTCAACTTCGCCTGGCCCACCGCCCGCATCGCGGTGATCGGCGCCGAAGGCGCCGCGCAGCTGCTGATGAAGCGTTTTCCTGATCCCACCACGCCGGAAGCGCAGGCGATCAAGAAGAACTTCATCGAGGGTTACAACCTCAACATGGCGATTCCGTGGATCGCCGCCGAACGCGGGTTCATCGACGCGGTCGTCGAACCGCACGACACCCGGCTGCTGCTGCGCAAGTCGCTGCACTTGCTGCGGGACAAGCAGATGTACACCCGGGTCGGCCGCAAGCACGGTCTGCTCCCGGTCTAAGGCCCCTCGGGCGGGTCAACGCTTTTCGTCGAGGTAGGCGGCCAACCCGTTGGCCATTGCGGCGGCGCCTCGTGCGTTGGGGTGCAACGGCTCGGCGGGGCTGGCGACGTTGAATCCTTCGACGTAGCGCTCCTCGGGAGCTGCGCACATGTCGTGGCCCGCGGACAGTGGCCGGGTGTCGAAGAAGCCGACCTTCTTGTCGGCGGCCAGTTGCTGCTCGTGGTCGTCGAGTTCGTCGACTTTCGACTGGAAGTAGTCGCCGTCCTTGGGCAGGATCGGTTGCTCGGGGAAACACCCGCCGGGCCGGATGAACATCGGGTAGCCCACCAGGACGATTCGCGCCCGCGGTGCCTTGCTCCGCAGGTCGTCGATCATCTGCGCCCACACCGGCAGCTGCGCGCCGATGGCCGCTGAAATGGTGTCCACACCGTTGGTGACGAACTTGTCCGCACACGGCGGAGAATCCGCCGAGGCGGCCCGGCACTGCGCTGCGTCGGCGGCCAGCCCGACGTCGTTGCCACCGATGGTGACCGTGATCAGCGTGGTGTCCGGTTCCACCGCGTCGATTTGCGGGGGGACCGCGCCGTCCGCTGTCAGCTGCGCGCGGCTGGTGATGTCCGCCGATGTGGCACCGCTGCAGGTGACGTCGGTGACCGCCGCCGGTTTGAGGCGCCGCGCCAGCACCGACGGGTAGTTGTTGGTCGACTTCTGGCAGCCCGGCGGTGGCGCGGGATCCGGCACCCCGGGTTCGGCGGCCACCGAGTCACCCAGCGCGACATACCGCATCGGTTGAGTGTCCGCCGCCGGAGTCGTACCGCACGCGACGCCGACAGCGCAGCACAGCGCCGCGACGCTGACCTCCAACAGACTGGTGCGGCGCAACTCAGGGCCCGATCCGGATCTTGCCCGGCGACCACCAGCCGCTGCGGCTGGCGGAGTTCAACTGCAACTGCGCGGGCTGGGCGGCGACGACGGTGTCGAACTTGCGCAGCGACCCCCAGTCGCGGCCCCAGTCGCGGGACAGGTAGGTGGCCATCACATGCGCTCTGAGCAGCAGGTCGGTAATGCCCAGCAGCCCGCCGTTGACACCGTCCTCCCAGGTGTCGGTGTCTTGCTTCTTGGCGTTGTAGTCCGGCGTGATGCGGAACTTCGGTATTTCGGTGACGCCGTCGGCATGCAGCATCGGCCGCTGGCAGGGGAACGCCAACCCCACGGCCCAATCCAAGAGCACCGGCTGCGACGAGCCGACGTACTCCTGCAGCGACCGCAACTCCGGAACCCGCGGCGGGGTCACCGCGATCCAGTCCTCGGGGGTCAGCGACAGATCATCGGCGACCACCCGGACGGCGGTGGCGTTCGCGGGTATCTGGGATCGGGCGAACCGGAGGTTGCGCCACACCTTCGGCTGTTCCCCGTACAGGTCGTAGGGCACCAGCCGGCCAGCCGGCACGATGTCGGTTTGAGGGCCGCCGCCGAAACCGGGAGTGCCGTATTCCAGCACGACGGTCTGCCCGACGGTGTGTCCGTGTAGGACGCTGTTGCCCGCGATTCTGCCCGCGGCGGTCACCACGACCAACGGGTGCCCGTCGTCGGCTTTGGGCAGCTGGTACCACGCCGATGTCAATTTGCTCTGCTGTTGTGGCCCGGTGGTGTAGCTCCCGGCCAGCGGGACCCGCGCCGGGTCGAGGCCGTAGGGCAACGGCATGGTGGACCCGTTGACCCCGGTGGCTGACAGCTTGGTCGGCCCGTACCAGTCGTAGTCGGTGCCGGGCTGCGGCACCGCGGTCTCCCGGACCGCCTCGGCCAGGGTGCGTTCCGGTACGCCGTCGGGGCTGAAACCTACCGGGTTGACGCCACCCAACGCACCCAAGGGGCCCCAAAACCCCGAGCCATCGGACTCGGATGGTTTGAGGGCCGGCATGAAGCCCGCATTGCTGTCCGGCTCGACGAGCACGTCGTCGGCCAATGCGCAGCCACCGGCGAATTCGCGCAAGTTGGCCCAGCCATTGGAGTAGGTGGGGTACTGGCGCACGATTCCGGCGACCATCGACGCGATGAAGACCAGCACCATGAACCCCGCCGCGAGCGGCACCGGGGCGGCCGTCACCGCCCGTGCCAGCCGGCCCTCGCCGTGGTCCCTGGACGCGAAATGCAGCCAGATCGTGTACCCGACGGCGAGGACGAACAGCACCAGAAATCCCGTGCTGACCGTGATTCCAGCGAGCTGCGGCATGGCGCTGTTGAACGGGACGCCGTAGCTGGAGACGTACCACCAGCCGTTGAAGGTGGCGAAACACAGCGCCAACAGGAACAGCACCGCCGCCAAGAACGCCATGCGGTTGCGCGACCAGCGCAGCACCTCATGCGAGATCAGCACCGTGGTCAGCGCGGCCATCGCCGCGCCCACTGCGGCGAACAACCCGAAGTGATGCACCCACTTCGTCGGCGTGAACATCAGGAAGAACATGGTGCCGAAGATGACACCCATCAACCGCCACGCCGGCCCGCGGGCCACACCGGGGATGCGTTTGCGCCGCAACATGATGAACACGGCGGTGAACAGGCACAGCGCGGTGATCAAAAAGCCGAATCGGCGCGACAGTGAACCGTCGACAGTCGGCAGGATGAGGTAGTAGTAGCGCAGATTCTCGGTGTACCAGGCCTGACTCGGGCCGATCGAGGTGCGAATGCGGGTGGCTTCCAGGACTGTCGCCAGTGTCTGGTCGACGAACACGACGGTGAGGATGACCGACCCGGCGGCCAGCATCGGAGCCACCAGTGGCCAGGTGCCGACCAGGCGGTGCCTGCGCACCAAGATCCGCAGGATGGGGCGGCCGCCGGCCACCAGGGCTGCCACGGCGATCAAGCCGGTGGGTTGCACCCCCAGCGTGAAAGCCGCTGCGACTACCGCCAAAGCCGCGGGCGTCAGCCGGGAGGCGGACATGGACCGCTCGATCAGTACGTAGGTGATCAGCGAACCCAAGGCGATGATCGGCTCGGGTCGAAGGCCGTTGTTGAACGGCATCCACGCGGTGAGCAGGACCAGGCCGGCCGCCCAGTTGGCGGCCGTGCTGCGCGTCACCGCCGGGCCAAGCCGGGGCAACACCTCACGCGACAGCAGCAGCCAGCAGACCAGCCCGGCGACCAGGTCGGGCAGCCGCATCCACAGGCTGCCGTCGCTGACGTGAGTCATCAGCGCCAGCAGGTTGTAGTACCAGCCGAACGGGTCTTCCGGGCTGCCGAACCAGCGGAAGTAGTTCGACATGTAGCCGGCGCGGTCGGCGACGCGGGCCATGCCGAGGATGTAGCCGTCGTCGGAGGAGTTCGCGCCGATCAGATGCCAGAGCAGGAAGCCGAAGATCACCGCGGCGTCGACCAGCGTGAACTTCCGCCAGCGGGTCGGGATCAACCGGTGCATGCCGCCCGGCGACGATGCGGGCCGGAACACCCTGAGAAGGAGGCGGGCACCGGAACCTCGTCCGTCCAGCTGGTCCAGGCGCCACAGGGCGACCAACGCGACGATGGTCGACAGGATCGCGCCCACCATCGCGAGCAGTTTCAATGTGGTGGGCCTGGTGGAGAACCGGGTGTCGATGGTCGCCGAGAGCCGCAGGCCGGACGGCGCCGGGCCGGTCAGATCGGTGAACACCCCGACGATCTGCGGTCGGAGGTTGGGATCGGGGAAGCCGTCGCGCACTGGCTTGCCCGCGGGATCGGTCAGCCCGACGAAGGTGGCGAATGTCCCGGCGTGGGTGGAGGTGATCTCGATGCGCTGACAGTTGGGAGAAGCCGCTTGGTCGCGCGGCATGCTCGCGATCACCACATTGCGGTCGGTGACGCTGACGCGCTGGCTGCTGACGACAACGAACAGCGCATTGAGCGCAGCGTCCTTGCCCTTCTTGGGTGCCGTACTCAGCACGACACCGCCGTCGGGCGGCAGGGCGCGCACCACAGAGCAGGGCACGGTCGCCGTCACGTCGACCGGTGTCAGTGAGATCAGCGGCGCCGTCACGCTGTTCAGCTGGCCATTCTGCGGCCAGTTCAGCATCGCGGTCGTTTGCACGACCGGCAATAGCGGTGTCGCGACCGACAGCACAAAGCCGAGCAGCCCCGCGATCGTCGCGACCCAGCGCGTCACCCGCACGTCTGGACGACGGGCGTCGGACCGCTGCGCGGTGGTCGCTTGCTCTTCGTGGTCGATGACGCTCATGGCAGGGCCCGAATCGGTCCTTGCCGGCTCCAGCCGGGCACTGTGATCACACCCTGTTCGATAGCGGCGTCCGGCGCTTGGTCAGCCGGCACCAGTCGGTAGTACTGCTCAACGGATCCCCAGTCGCGATACCAGTCGCCACGAAGGTACGTCGAGATGGTTGAGGTGCGCAGCATCGCCTGAGTGACCAGGAACGGACCGCCGGCGTCGCGGGCTTCCCACCCGTTCGACGACGCCGCCGTCTGTTTGTGTTCGGGCAGGATGCGGTATCGCGGAAGTTCAGCGACGCCGAGGTGTTCGGCGAACGGCCGCTGGCAGGGGAAGTTTGCTGCGGCTGCGATATCCATGAGCACCGGTGTTCGCGAGCCGATCAATTGCTGCAGCGTTTGCAGTACCGGCACCCGAGGTGGGGTGAAGGCGAACCACTGATCGGAACTCAGGTTCGGGTCGTATGCCACGATGCGGGTCACGTTGGCCTCCGGGGGCGCCCACGTCAACGGGAACCGCAGATTGCGCCACGCCGGTTCCGGCCCGATGTCGATCGGCTGCACCTCCGCAAGCGGCTGGGTGGTGCCATCGGGGCGTGCGACGCCCCACTGCAGTTTCAGCGACTGCCCGTAGGTGAAGGTGCCGTCTTCTTTGTAGGACCAGATGGCACCGGCGGCGGAGACCACCACGATCGGCCGGTCCGGTGTACGCGGCGGCAGTTGATACCAGGCCGATGTCGCGGTGGCCGCCAGCGAGTTCTCGCCGTAGCTGCCCATCACCGGGGTGCTGGCCGGGTCCAGGCCGAACGGTAGCGCTGCGTGCGATCCGTTCACCCCGACCGGGCTCTTCCCGCCGGCGGTGCCCGCCGAGTCACTCATGGTGGCGTTCGGTTTGTTGGGTGACGCGTCGGAATTCACCACGCCCGGTTTGGTGACCACCGGATATGACCTCAGGTCGTCGCCAACCCCGTCCGGTTTGAAGCCGACCGGGTTGATTCCCCCGAGCGGGCCCGCCGGGCCGAATTGCTGGCCGTCCGCAGGTTTGAGCAGGCCGGCGTTGGGGTCGGGCTCGGTCAGCACGTCATCGCCCATCGCGCAGCGGGTGTTGGAGAGCCCGGACTCGATCGCGGTCGCGTTGGCCTTGGCGGTGGTGTACAGCGGGTAGCGGAAGACGGCGCCTTTAGCCAATGAGCCGAGTTCGCCCAGCACCATGATCGTCGCCACGACCAGCAGTGGAGTGGAAGCCAGCACCCGGTTGCGCCGGTTGTCTTTGACTTCGGTGTGCCCGGCGTAGTCCATCCGGAAGTGGTACCAGGCTGCCAGTAGCCCGGTCAGGATCGACAGCGCCAGGAACATCGTTGTCACGGGATGACTGGCGATGACGGGCGGGATGTCGTACCACGGCACCCCGTAGTTGTTGACGTCGAACCAGCCGTTGATGCCCGAGGTCGCCCAGGCCAGCACAAACAGCAGCGCGGTGACGTACAGCGTCAGGTTGCGGCGGCTGTGCAGACCGATGCGGGCGAAGATGAACGCGGTGACCGCGCCGAGGGCGCCGGCCAGTCCGGCGAATGCGCCGAACTGCACGGCCCACTTCGTCGGCGTGAACGTCAACAACAGCAGGCCGATCGCGGTGGTGCCGATCAACCGCCACGCCGGGCCGCTGGCCAGGCCGGGAACCCGGGCGCGGCGCAGCAGCACGACCAGCACGCCGAACAGGCACAGCAGCAGCACCAGCACGGCGAAGCGCCGCGTCATCGACCCTTCGGCGTTCTTCTCGACCGTCAAAAAGTAGTACCGCAGGAAGTCCTGGTACCAGGCGATCGTCGGCCCCACCTTGTATTTGATGCGCGCCGACTCGGCGACCGTGGCCAACGTTTCATTGCGGAACACCACCACGGTGATCAGCGACAGCGACGCCGCCAGTACCGCCAACGGTGCCAGCAACCCGTCAGTCAGCCGCCGGCGACGGATGACCTGGGCGATGGCCCGGGCCCCGGTCAGCAGCGCTGCCATGGCGATCAGTCCCTGCGGGGCCAGCGTTGCTGTGAATGCCGCGACGACCAGCGCCACTGCCGCGGGTGCCAGTTGCCGCCCGGCGATCGCGCGCTCGACGAGAGCCCAGGTCAACAACACCCCGAACGCAATCAGCGGCTCGGGCCGCAGCCCGTTGTTGAACGGCAGCCACGCGGCCAGGAGCACCGCGCCCGTCGTCAACACCGCAACCCGGTTAGCCGCCAGGCCGTCTCGGCCCGGCCCCAGCCGTCGCAGCACGAACCGGCTAAGAATCAGCCAGCAGCCGATCCCGGCGGCGGTGGCGGGTAGCCGCATCCAGACCCCGGCGGTGCTGATCGAGGCGAAGTGGGCCAGTACCGCGGGATACCAGTCGAACGGGGCCTCGGTGGCACCGAAGAAGCGGTAGTAGTTGGCCAGGTATCCGGCTTGGTGCGAAACCCGGGCGATAGTGAGGTTGTAGCCGTCGTCGGACGAGATGGCGCCGATGACATGCCACACCGCCAGCGTCCCGATCACCAGGGCGTCAGCAACGAGCCGGGCGGCACCTCCTGGTCGCGGGGGAGTGGCTCTGCGCAGCTGCCACCAGCGCCGGGTGGTGCGCGGCAGGCGATGGCCGGCTCGGCGGTCCAGGACGGCCAGGGCGGCGATCGCGGTCAACACCGCCAGCACACCGGCGGCCAGCACCGTCTTCTTCAGCAGAGTCGGCGCGGTGATGAACCGGGTGTCGACGTCGATGCGGGCCGACAAGCCCGGCTGCGTCGCCACCTTGAGGTCGGTGAAGATCCCTCCCACTTGAGGTTTCTTCTCGGCCGCCAAGGTCGAGCCGGCTCCGGGTATGCCGACGAAGTCTGCGCCGGTGCCGCCGGCGTTGGCCCACAGGTGCAGCACGTTGCACGCTCCGGCGGCGACCGCCGGGCGGGGAGCCACCGCCGCCACCGAGTCCCGGAACGCGACGACGATCGTGTCCTTGTTGGCGCGCACGAACAACCCGCTCTTGCCGGTCGCGAAGCCTTCGGCCGGCAACGTCGAGAGCACCAGCCCGCCGGCCGGCGGAAGGGTGGCGATCGCCGAGCAGGGGATCGAAATGTCGAGGTCCTGGGGGGCGCCGGACACCAGCGGCGCGGTGATGCCGGTGACGCGGCCGTCGGGTGTGGTGCCTTGCGGCCACAGGATCGTCGCGGTGGTTTGTTTGACCGGAAGCAGGGGGACCACGCTGCACAGCAGCAGCCCCGCGATTCCTGCGGCGACGGCGATCAGCCGCGTGAGATGCTGCGCCGATCGGTCACTTTCGTCCGGGGGCACGAGGCTCGATCGTATGCGATTGGGCTAGGTGTCTTGCTGTGGCGGGGCCGTAGCCCGGCCGACGCGGCGACTCATTCGTCGATCCAGTCTGCGGTGAGCGCGCCGTTGCGCGTGATTCTGCGATCTCTGCGCACAATCGATGCCGCGGTCTGGACGCCGTGCAAGCTAGTGCCGTAGCGGCGCGGGACTCCACAGCCCGCTGCGCGTCACCGAACCGAGATCCAGCCGCGCCGGCACCGCGTCCGGGTAGTACGGCGTCAGCTGCTGTAGCGCGCCCCAGTCCCGGAACCAGTCGTCCTTCAAATAGCTGGACACGGTGGTCGCACGGTCAAGCAATTCCGTAACGCCCAGGGGGCCGCCGCCGTTGTTGTCCATCACCGGAGAGTTGGCCTCGGCGCCGAACCGGTCCGGCAAGATCCGCCACTTCGGTGCTTCGATGACACCGTTGCGGTGGTCGAACGGCCGCTGGCACGGAAACGCCAGCCCGACCAGCCAGTCCAGCAACACCGGCTCTTTGGAGCCCACCACGTCCTGCAGGGTGCGCAAGTGCGGTATCCGCGGCGGCGTGACCGCGATCCAGTGTTGCGGCGCCAAGTCCTCATCGCTGACGACGACCCGGACCTGGGTGGCGTTGCGCGGCACCGCGGACAACGGCGCCCGTAGGTTGCGCCAAGCCGGTTGCGCCCCGACATCGCCGAAGCTGACGGTGCCGCCGGGTTTCCCGTCGACCGCTCCTTGATCAGTGGCCCACTGCACCTGCACTTCACGCGGGTCGAACCGGCCCGCCGCCGACACCACCAGGAGCGGCCCGGACGCATCGCCGTCCGCTCTTGGCGGCAGCCGATACCACGCCGAGCGCAGCCTGGCCGGCACCTGCACACCCGGGCGCCAACTGCCCAGGACGGGTATGCGGGCCGAGTCGAGGTTGTACGGCAGTCGGGCCCGGGACCCGTTGGTGCCGGGAGCAGCGGTGGTGCCGCCCTCGGTGCCGGCTTCGCTGCTCGTGGTCAGCCCGTCGTTGTCGGCGAAGCTGCGATCACCCGGGCGCTCCATCACCGGGTCGGCGGAGACGTCGGCGGGAATGCCGTTGGGATCGAAGCCTTCGGCGAAGCCCGCGCCTAGCGCGTCGCCGACCGGCGCCCCGACCGGACTGAGCATGCCGTCGTTGGGGTCCAGTTCGACCAGCACGTCGTCGGCCAGCCCGCACGTCTTGCCGGTGACTGCTTGCAGGTTGGAACGGCCCACCGACCACGCCGGATACTGTTCGGTCATCGCCAGGGTCAGCGACAGCACCTCGAAGAACACCAGCGCCCACGCAGCGATCGCCAGCGGCGACTGCAGACCCCGGGTCAGCGCCGAGTCCGGTCCCGGCTGTTTGCCGCGGGCGGAGCCGTCGCCGACGAAATGGAACCAGGCCGCCACCAGCAAAACGAGCACCGTGAGTCCCAGCAGCACGGTGGTGAAGCCGAATTGCCACTGCGGGAAAGAGTTCGACCACGGCACGCCGAAGTTCGACACGTACCACCAGCCGTTGACGCTGGCGAACGACAGCGCCGTCACGAACAGCACCAGGGCCGCGAACATGGTGCGGTTGCGTCGCGAGCGCATCGCGGTGGCCGTCACCGCGACGGCCGCCAAAGCACCGAGTGACCCGGCGACGCCGGCGAACACACCGAAATGGTGCGTCCACTTGGTCGGGGTGAACATGATTGCGATGAACGAGATGATCGTGATGCCGATGATGCGGCGGGTGGGACCGGCCGCGGTGCCCGGGATGCGCCCCTTGCGCAGTGACATCGCCACCGACACGGCGAGCGCCACCAGCAGCGCCAGGACGGCAAAGCGGCGGGCCACCGACCCATCCGGGCTGGCCATGAACAATCGCTCGTAGCGGATGTGTTCGTCGAACCAGCTCAGGCTCGGGCCGACGGCCCGCTTGACCAGACTGGCCTGGGCTTCACCGGCGAACGTCTGATCGCGGAAGATCAAGATGACGGTGACCGTGGCCGCCGCGAGAATGGGCGTCAGCAGCGGCAGTACGCCGAACTGCTGGGATCGGCGGCGGATGATCGTCTGCAGCGGCCCGATGGCGACCAGCAGGGCACCGATGGACGCGATGCCGGTCGGCCCGGAGAACAACGTCAGCGCGCCGACGATGCAGGCGATGGCGACGGGCAACAGCCTGCTGGTCGCCACGGCCCGTTCCACCGAGCACCAGGTCAGCAGGACGCCCAGCGCGATGATCGGTTCGGGCCGCAGTCCGTTGTTCAGCGGCAGCCAGAACGCCAGAAAGACGCCGGCCGCCGTCCACGCCGCGGCCCGGGAGTGCTTGACCGCGTCACCGAGCCGGGGGATCACCTCCCGGCTGAGCACCCACCAGCACGTCAGCGCGATCACCAGCGTGGGCAGTCGCATCCAGATACTGGCGGTGCTCACATGCGCCCACAGCGCCAGCAGGTCGTAATACCAGCCGAACGGTGCTTCCGGGGTGCCGAACCAGCGGTAGTAGTTGGCCATGTAGCCGGCGTGTTCGGACACCCGGGCCATCGTCAGGATGTAGCCGTCGTCGGCGGTGTTCGCACCGACGAATTGCCACCACACCAGCACCGCGGTGACCAACACGTCCAGTCCGCTGATCGACCACCAGCGGGGCGGCAGGAAGCGGCGGTGCCGCGTCCCGTCAGCGCAGTCCATAATGTGCAGCGCGAGCAACGCGACGACGGTCAACGTCACGCCGAGCACCATCGCCGCCGATTTCAGCCAGGTCGGCGCGCTGCTGTAACGCGTGTCGACGGTGGCCGAGAAGCTCAAGCCCGGGGGCGCCGGCCCGGACAGATCGGTGAAGACGCCGACGATCTGCGGCCGGAAGTCGTAGCCGCTGCGCTCGCCGCGCAGGGGTGCGCCGGGGTGCTCGGCATTGGGTCCCTGAGTCAGCCCGACGAACTCGGCGGTCACCCTGTCGGCGTGCGCGACGAACGTCAACTGCCGGCATGCCGGGCTGAGCACCTGGCTCAGCGGTGCCACCACCACCGGGACGTTGCGCACCACGACGACCAAGTCGTCGTTGGCCCGTTCGATCAGCAGTCCGCGGTCGACGGCTTTGGGCGCCTGCTTGGGCACGGTCGACAGCAGCACCGTCCGGGCGGCACTGCGCGGTCCGGACAGCCCAGCGGCGGCCTGGCAGGGCACGCTGATCCGCAGGTCGGTCGCGACGTAGCCGATCAGCGGCGCCTCCACGCTGGAGAACACACCGTTCTGCGGCCAGTTCAGTTCGGCGGTGGTCTGTTTGACCGGCAGCAGCGGGGTGGCGAGCGCCAGGGCCACGCCAAGCAGCCCGGCGACGACCGCGACGATCCGGGCGACGCGATAGTCCCGGTCGGGTCGGACGGTCTGCGCTGCAGTTTTGCCTCGGACGGTCTGGGCGTTCGCCTCGGCGGTAGCCACTGAGCGCCGCTCTTCCCCCGCAAGCGGGGGGTGCCCCCGCCTCATCGCTCGGCTGAATTCTCGCTGGCGCGGCTCACGCTGCTAGATGGTAATTGCTCGTCATGCGCGGTTTCCGCTGCCATCAGTCAGGTCCCGTGGGTGTGCGGATGGCCAGCACGAACGGCCCGATGGTTTGCACGGTGAACCGCGGGTCGGCGAACAGCGCCGCCTTGAGGTCGACGGTGTAGCGACGGACGTTGGGCTGATTGGGATAGACGTCCTCGGCCAGCCGCAGGGTGTACGTGTCGTTCGCGCCGCGGCGCATCAGGAACACCGTCGGCGGCGGCCAGGGCAGCGTGTCGAGGGAATGCACGAACTGGTCGGCGGTCTTCAGCTTGGACCAACTTCGGATCTGCGCCGCCCGCAGGTCGAACTGCGCCAACGGGTTGGCGTAGTGCGACGTCAGACCTTGAAAGCCGAAATAGGGATAGAACGCCAGGAAGCTGTAATCGGCGGTCAGCACAATGGTCTGGTCGCGCGGCCTGCCGGTCGCCTGGGTGATCAGGCTGTCGACGGCGGGGTAGTACCTCTCGGAGCCAGGCGGACGACGGTCACCACGGTGGCCATGGCCGTCGGTGTCGGTGTAGGCGATGGTGATGTCCGGCCGCAACACCTCGGGTATGTCCTGGCTGAATCCGATCGCTCCGATCAGGCCGAGCGCGGCGGCGACCGGCAGCACACCGCGGCCCCATTTGCGGTCGCTGCCCCGCCCACGCGCGGCTGCAGCTTGGGTGAGCTCGACGAATCCGAATGCCCCCGCAGCGGCCAACAGCACTGCCAAGGTGGGTTGCAGCCGGAAGGACAGCAGCGTGGTACGGGCCAGCGTGGTGAGCATGGAAAGCAGCGACCACAGGTAGACCGACAGCACGCCGATCGTCAGCGCTGACGACCGAACCGAGGCCCGCACCGACGAGCTGGTCCGCGCTACCAACCACACCGTGCCGATCATGCACAGCGCGCCGAGCAGGGTGAACTGCAGCATCGGGAAGGTCAGCTCGGCGCCGTCGGCGGGCAGGTAGTGCCAGGCGCTGCCGGTGTTGCTGACCGGAGCGTGTTGGGCCCGCAACAGGAAGGGCAACCAGGTGGTGGCGGCGATGGCGGCTGCGATGAAGGCGATGATGACCAGCCGGGCCAGTGGATCCAGCGCTGCGCGGACTCCGTGTTGTCGCCAGCGGGAAGCGGCCGCCAGTAGCGCCATCAGCACCAGGGTGAACGCGGTGTAGGCGAACAGTAGCGTGTAGAAGGTGGCGGTGCAGCCCAGGAAGATCCCGGTGCCGCAGACCGCGGCCCAGCCGGCCGTCGAGCCGGATTGCGTGAGTGCGCGGTCAGGCGCACGTTCGGCCTCGAGTGCGCGGTCAGTCGCACGTTCGGCCTCGAGTGTGCGGCCAGGCGCGCGTTTACCGGCCCGCAGGCCGGACCATGCCAGGACCAGCACCGGCGGCAGCAGCACAGTGATCATGGCCGCGTACGGTTCCGGTGAACTGTAGGCCAGCGTCACCGCGGCGGTGGCGGTGGTGACGATGAGCGCGAACTCGAAGCGGACCATGCGCCACCACAACACCAGGGCCAACGCGACTGCGATCGCTATCGAGGTGATGGCCCAGGGCTGGTAGATCGCCCACCCCGGAGTCTTGGTGAGCGCCGCCAGCCGCCCGCCGATCCAGAACCAGCCCGGCGGGTAGAAGGCCGGCAACCCCGCGTAGGTCATGTCGCGCAGCGCCGGGGCGTCGGTCAACCGGGTCAGGTACTCGGTGCGGAACTGCTGATCGACCGAGACGCCGAACAGGTACAGCTTCGTCGCGCCCAGCGGCATCGCCAGCGTCACCACGGAGAACGCCGACAAGAAGACCAGCGCGCCCAACTGGGCCGCCAGCCGGCTGACCTTGCGGCCACGCCGCCACAGCCAGCCGGTAGCGATCAGGCCGAGGATGCAGGCCACCTGCCCGACGGTGGTCAGAGCGTGCAGTTGGTTCGACGAGGGATAAGCCGGCCACTGCACACTCTGGATGGCGATCACGGATGTCACCGACACCCCGGCGGCCACCACTGCCGCGACGGCCAGCTGGCCGACGGTTCTCAGCGCGTTCCGCATTTAGATGGGCAGCCTGCGGAAGATCGGCCGCGGGACATGCCGCAGCACCATCATTACGTAACGGAAAGCACCGGGCGCCCAGACCAGCTCTTTGCCCTTCGCCGCTGAGGTCACCGCCAGGTTCGCGACGTATTCCTTGTCGACGGTCAACGGCGCCTCCTTGATGTGGGCGCTCATCCGGGTGCGCACCTGTCCCGGCCGGATCACCAGCACGTGTACACCGCTGGGCTGCAAAGCCTCTCCCAGGCCGAGGTAGAAGCCGTCGAGGCCGGCCTTGGTGGAGCCGTAGACGAAGTTGGACCGGCGTACCCGCTCACCGGCCGCCGAGCTCATCGCGATGATCTGACCGTAACCCTGCCCGCGCATCTTCTCGCCCAGCAGCACACCCACCGATACCGCTGCGGTGTAATTGATTTCGGCGATTTGAACCGCTTTGCGCTGGTTCTGCCACAGCTCTTCGGCGTCACCGAGCAGGCCGAACGCGACGATCGCGACGTCTATGTCTCTCTGGCTATCGCCGTCGCTGAACGCGGCGTCGATTACCTGGGGATGGCTGGCGGTGTCGACCGCATCGAAGTCGATGAGCTCCACCGATTTTGCACCGGCCGCCTTCATCTGCGCGACGGCGGCGTCCCGATCGGGATCGTCGGGCAGCGCGGCGAGCACGATGCGGGCTTGCGCGTTCTGCAGGTAGCGCCCGCAGATCGCCAGGCCGATCTCGGAGGTGCCGCCCAGCAGCAAGATGGTCTGTGGGTTCCCCACCGCGTCTAAAACCATTGGCGCACCATCTACAGCAACTCCAAACGTCGGGCCATGTCCGAGGCGAAGACTCCGGTCGGGTCCACCTTGCGGCGCAACGCGATCCACTCGTCGATCCGCGGGTACATGGCGTGAAAGACGTCCGCGGTGGTGCGGTTGTCTTTGCCGGTGTAGAGCCGGCCGCCAAATTCCAGCACCCGCCGGTCGAGTTCGTTGAGGAACTCGTTGAGCCCGGGTTTGATCGGGAAGTCGACGCACACGTTCCAGCCCGGAATCGGGAAGCTCAGCGGCGCACGGTTGCCGGGCCCGAACAGCTTGAACACGTTGAGGAATGAGTAATGACCCGAGCGCTGAATGTCTTTCATGATGCTTTTGAACTCGTCGACCGCCTCGGTGGGCACTACGAACTGATACTGACCGAAACCCGCTGAGCCATAGGCCCGGTTCCACTCACCGAACATGTCCAGGGGGTGGTAGAACTGCGTCAGGTTCTGGACCTTTTTGCGGTAGCTGCCGGACTTGCGGTACCACAATTCGCCGATCGGAACGAAGGTGAATTTGTTGGCCAATCCGTTGGGAAAGACGTCGGGGAAGGTAAATAGTTGCGGCGCATCGAATTTCAAAGGACTGCGCTGCAACTTCCTCGGCAGTTGGTCCAGCGTGGCCAACGATCCTCGCGAGATCGCGGCCCGGCCCAGCTTCGGCGGCGCGCTGATCGCGTCGAACCACGCGCTGGAGTAGGTGTAGTCGGCTTCGCTGCCATCGCTGTGGAAAGCGATGGTTTCGTCCAAGCTGTGGGTGAGGTCGCCGTCCGCGATGAAGTACGCCGTCTCGGTCGGTGTCATCTCGATGGTTACGCGCAGCACGATGCCGGTCAGCCCGTTGCCGCCGACGGTGGCCCAGAACAGATCAGCTTCTTCGCCGTCCGGGGTGAGGTGACGGATCTGCCCGTCGGCGGTCAGCAACTCCATCGACCGCACATGGTTGCCAAAGCTGCCTGCGCTGTGGTGGTTCTTGCCGTGAATGTCTGAGCCGATAGCACCGCCGACGGTGACCTGCCGGGTGCCCGGCAGCACCGGAACCCACAAGCCGAACGGCAGCGCGGCCTTCATCAGCTGATCCAGACTGACACCGGCATCGACGTCGGCCAGCCTGGTGTCGGCGCTGATCGAGTGGATGCGGTTGAGTGCGGTCATGTCGATGACCAGTCCGCCGCCGTTCTGCGCGTTGTCGCCGTAGGAGCGGCCCAGCCCGCGTGCGATGACGCCCCGCCCGCCGGACTCGGCCGCCCGCGCGACCGCCTTCGCGATCACCTCGGGGTCCGGGGTGGACAGCAGCTGCGCCACCGACGGCGCGGTCCGGCTCCATCCGTGCAGCCGGACGGTGGTGGTGGGCAAATCGCTGCTCAACATCGTCACAGAGGGTACCGCCTGCGGAGATGGCCTCAGCGCAAGCGGAAGATCACCGAGCGTTGCACGATGAAGTTGATCACCGACGCAGTGCCCTGCGCGATGACGAACGCCACCACCTTCGCCCAGGCGTGTTCGTGATAGTGCAAGGCGTGCAGGCACACGTGGTTGATGCCTACCTGGGTGGTGAAGGTGACCGCGTAAAGCACCATCACGGCGATGAAGCGCGCTGTGCTGGGCGTGGCCTGGAAGGTCCACCGCCGGTTGATGAGGTACGCGGTGATCGTGCCGGCCACAAAGCTGGTCGCTTTGGCCGCGTCGATCTGCAGATGCGCCACCAGGTCGAGGAGCTGGTAGAGACCGAAATCAACGATTGCCGACAGCGCCCCGGTGACGACGAATCGCCACACCTGCGTCGCAAGGCTCAAAGGCAGGGGCGCCGGAGCGATCTCGGCCATCGCAGGGAGTTTACGTGCACAGGCCGGCTGGCTCGTTGATCACCGACGCGTGCTGCGCCGGCCGACTTCGGCACGTCCCAGCCGAGCAGCTGCCGACCGGGATCAGGCCCAACGACTACCGTGCGGCGCCGACGAGCGGCTGATTAGCGGGCAGTCAGAACTGTCGGCGACGTCGACGGCGACCGCGGCCCCGGCCACCGAACGCGTCTTTGACTTTTTCACCGGCGTCTTTGAGGTCTGATTTGACCTGGTCGCCCATACCGCGACTTTCCAGATCGCGGTTCCCACTGGCGCGGCCAAAGTCTTCTTTCGCTCTTCCACCGAGCTTCTGAAGTTTGTTTCTGGCCTTATCGATCGCACCCATAGCGAGTCCTCCTTTGCCAGTCGTTCGCGTACCCGTCCTGGGCGGTGGTCAACCGGCGGCTCAGGAAAGCTTGGGTGGCAAACCGCCTTGGCCGGCCTCGACCGCATCGGCGCAGCGCTATACCCAATACGGCACTCGGGCGCGGTACTGGCGCATCGCCCACGCCGCGAAGAGCCAGCCGACGGCTGTCAGCACCAGCACCACCGCCCAATGGCGCAGCTCCTGATGGGCGCCCAGCAACGGCGCGCGCACGATGTCGAGGTAGTGCAGCAGCGGATTGAGTTCGACGATCTTCGCCCAGTTTCCCGCCCCCTGCTGCCGCAGCGTCTCGTCGTTCCAGATGATCGGCGTCATGAAGAACAACAGCTGAACCACGGAGAACAGCAGCGGACCGATGTCGCGGTAACGGGTCGCCAAGATGCCGAAGCACAGCGACACCCACACGCAGTTCAGCACGATCAGCGCCAGCGCCGGGAGCACGGCGAGATCGGTCCAGGACCACGGCTTGGGGTAGATGATCGCGATCACCAGGTAGATGACGATGTTGTGCGCGAACAGGATCATCTGCCGCCACACCAGCCGGTAGACGTGCACTGACAGCGGGGTCGGCAATTGTTTGATCAGACCTTCGTTGGAGACGAACACGTCGGCGCCCTCGAGGATGGCGGCATTGATCAGATTCCAGATGATCAATCCGAGCGTGACGTACGGCAGGTGCACCGACAGCTCGAGATGAAACAGCTTGGAGTACAGGCCGCCCATCGCCACCGCGGTGGTTCCGGTGGCGATGGTGATCCAGAACGGCCCGAGCAACGAGCGGCGGTACCGCTGTTTGATGTCCTGCCAGCCGAGGTGCAGCCACAGCTCGTAGCGGCGGTACCCGTCGACCAGGTCGCGACGGGCGCGGCTGAGGGTTTTCGAATCGATCGCGGCATCGGTGAACGTCACTGCGCCTCCTCAGGACTCCGGTGGCGGCGCGAACCGTTCGCGTCGACCCAATCGGCGCAACCGGAACCACTCCAGCAACCCCGCGGGGTCGCGCCGCGACACCAGGAAGAACCAGCTGAACCGCAACCACTCCTGCGGCAGCAGCTTGCGCAGGCCGGGCTGCGCCAGCAGGTAGCCGCGGTTGCGGTAGGTGTAGAACCGCTTGGTCGGATTGTCGGGGTACTGGGTGTGCATCCGGCCCCCCAGGATGGGCTTGAACTCTGCGGACCCGCACGGATGCAGGTACGCCGCATTCAGGCAAGTGCCGAACGGCAGACCAGAGCGGACCAGCCGGCGATGCATCTCGACCTCGTCGCCGCGGATGAACAGCCGTAGATCCGGCACCCCGATCGCATCCAACGTCGACGCCCGAAACAGCGCGCCGTTGAACAGCGAGGCGATCCCGGGCAGCAGATCCTGGCCTGGCTGGGTGCGCAGTTCATTGACCAGCCTGCGCCACACCAGGCCGCGCCGCAGCGGGAAGGCCAGCCGGGCAGGGTCGTCGGCGTTGCACACCATCGGCGACACCTCGGCCAGCCGGTGCCGTTCGGCGCACGCCAACAAGGTCTCCAGCACCCCGCTGCCCTGAGGGTGGCCGTCGTCATCGGCCAGCCACACCCAGTCGGCGCCGTGCGCCAGCGCCTGCAGCATGCCCAGCGCGAACCCGCCGCCACCGCCGAGGTTGTGGCGTGAAGCAAGGTATGTCGTCGGGACGGGCTGACCGGCGACGAGGTCGCGGACCCGCTCCTGGTCGCCGTTGTCGACGACGATCAGGTGGTCCGGCAGCCGGGTCTGGGTGGTCAGCACGTCCAGCGACTTGGCCAGTTCGTCGGGACGCCGGTGGGTGACGACGACGGCGCACACTTGACTCATGCGCCGCTCCTCCTCATCGTCCCCTCGCGAGCTGGGGTGCCCCCGCGCTCTGCATCGTCGCCGGCGGCACTCGTGCGCCACCCCTCCTCATCGCGCTCTGCATCGTCGCCGGCGGGTCACTCATCGGCAGACGCTGTTCCCGCGAACGGTTGGCTGGTCTCGGCCAGCACTTCGCGTACATGCCGGGCGGCATCCTCGCCCTCATAGGCGCGCACGACGTCCTCGATGCCACCGGTGAGCCGGACGGTGCCGTGGTCGATCCACATCGCCGTCTTGCACAGCCGCGCCAGGAACTCGTTGGAGTGACTGGCGAACACCAGGATGCCGGAGCGCTGCACCAGCTGCTGCAGGCGGGACTGCGCCTTTTTGAGGAAGTCGGCGTCCACCGCGCCGATACCTTCGTCGAGCAGCAGGATCTCCGGGTCGATGCTGGTCACCACGCCCATCGCGAGCCGTACCCGCATCCCGGTGGAGTAGGTGCGCAGTGGCATCGCCAGGTAGTCGCCGAGCTCGGTGAACTCGGCGATTTCGTCGACCTTGGCCAGCATCTGGCGCCGCGTCTGCCCCAGGAACAGACCGCGGATGATGATGTTCTCATAGCCGGAGATTTCCGGGTCCATTCCGACACCGAGATCGAACACCGGCGCCACCCGCCCGCGCACCGTGGCCGAGCCGCGCGTCGGCTCGTAGATGCCCGACAGCAGCCGCAGCAGCGTGGACTTCCCGGCACCGTTGTGCCCGACCAGGCCGACGCGATCACCCAGGTTCAGCGACATGGTGATGTCCCGCAGCGCTTCGACGACCACCACGTTGGAGGTGTTGCGACCGATGGTCCCGCCGGCTTTGCCCAGGAACGTCTTCTTCAGCGACCGTGATTTGGCATCGAAGATGGGGAATTCCACCCACGCGTTGCGTGTCTCGATGTAGGGCCCGGGTGTCGACACCGCTGTCTCTGCCAACAGGTCTTAGAGGTACTGCCCGGTGCCCGACTGCCCATGCCCGCCACCCCGGCTCATCCCCGGTGGCAGGGCCCCCTGGGCACCGTGGCGAATCGATTCCAACTGTGCGCGCGCAGCCATCTGCTGAGCGAACAGTGCTGTCTGGATGCCGTGGAAGAGCCCTTCCAGCCAACCGACCAACTGGGCTTGGGCGATGCGCAGCTCGGCGTCCGATGGGGCAGCGTCCTCATCGAACGGCAGGGTGAGCCGGTCCAGTTCGTCGCGCAGCTCCGGCGCCAGGCCTTCTTCGAGTTCGCGGATGCTGGTGGCGTGGATGGTGCGCAGCCGGTTGCGGCTGGCGTCGTCCAGTGGTGCGGCGCGGACCTCCTCGAGCAATTGCTTGATCATGGTGCCGATCCGCATCACCTTGGCGGGCTGCTCGACGAGGTCGGCCAGCGACCCGTCATCGGAGTCGGCGTCGTCCCGCTCGGAGACCAGCCGGGGGTCGAGATCGCCACCGATGATCTCGATGTTGTCGTCGCCGTTGCCGATACTCAACTGAGTCACTCTCCTTTTTCGCCTCTTCCAGTCCGTGGCCGCGGGCCGATCAACGCCGGTTGGGCGGTTCCGTCGCGGCGTTATTTCCGCGCCATTCGTAGATGGTGGCTCCACCGTTGTCGTAGATCCTCGCCCACGACTTCGACTTGTCCAGTGACCTTAGTCCGTCGGGGATGACGAATCCCCGCACTATCGGCGCGCTGAGCAGGACGTAGCGGATGTTGAGTACCCGGACGGCCTCCCGGGCACGCGGGTTAGTGTCCGCGTCGTCCGCATAGGCCCAGAAGGTGAAGCGGTAGTAGCCCGGACCCTGCTGGACGGGATAGTCGTAGTGCGTCCACAGGGGGTGCAGGTCGGCCACCGCGTACATCCACGCGGTGCCGTCGGTGTTGCCGTTGCCGATCAGCGTGTGCTTGGCTCCCGGCAGGGCGGCCAGATACGCCATCGCGTTGAGGTCACGCTGGTCGATGATGGCCCTGTCGTACTTGTCGCCGAACAGAAATCGGTGCCGCGGGAAGTAGTGCCACTCGCTGGCCAGGCTGACCACCGCGATCAGCACGACCGTGACGGCCGCCCACACCGTCGCGCCGACCGGCCGGGTGGTGCGCTGCTCGAACCGCCTGCGTACGACGGCGACCGTCGTGGCGGCGAGCCACGCCAGCGCTACTCCGGCCATCGGCGCCAGCAACAGCGTCGTCGCCGCCGCGAGCCGGCGGGGGTCTTTGTAAAAGAACTCACCGAATGCCCCGGCCACCGCGCCGATCGGGCCACCCAGCGGCGTCCCCGCGTCGACATTGACCACCACCAGCAGTAGCCAGACGGCCAGCGGCCACCATATTTTGTGCAGCAGCAGGAATATCCCGCCGGCGGCGGCCAGCCCGATCAGCGCGTACTGCACCGGGAAGTCGTTGAGGTGCCGGGAGTGCTGAAACACCGCGTCGAACACTCCGCGCTTCTTACTCAAGTAGGTGAGAAACGAATGTCCGGCGATGATGTCTTCTTGCTGGCGCACGCTGATGAATTGCGGCAACAGGATCAGCCCGGTGGGCACGGTGACTGCGGCGAGGGTCACGACGTCGGCCGACCGGCCGCGCACCGGGTGCGGCAGCGCTTCCAGCAGCCACCAGGCGGCCAGGAACAACACGACGACGATTCCGCCGGTGATGTGCACCGAGAAGACACCGGTCAGCGCCAGCGCCGCCACCGGGATGCGGTCGCGGTGCCGCAGCGTGGAGGCGATCAGCGCGAAGGTCGGCGCCGCGATGCCGTAAGCGGCCAGGTTGGGCATTGCGGCGGTGTCGAATTCGACGTAGGGGACCGCGGTGAAGGAGGCGGACAGCACCGCCGCCGTTGCGGCCGCCACGGCGGTCTGCCACTCGGTGGCGCGGGCGCGCAGCAGCCGCCAGGTCAGGACCGCCGCGCTCACCGGGAACAGCCACACCGACGCGGCCAGCGAGCTGAGCGTGTAGCCGGTCGTCGGCGCCGCACCGGTGAGCTGGCAGAACACTGCGACCAGCGCGTGGAAGGCCGACGGATAGTAGAGCAGCGCGTGGGTCTCGACGTTGCGCAACTCACCCATGTGTGTCGACGACGCCTGGCCGGTGTCGAGGATGAACCTGACCTCGTTGGCGTGCCAGACCGCGTCCCAGGTGCTGGGCACCGACTGCCAGTGCGGGATGCCGCGGATCGCCGCGTAACCGATTAGCAGCGCGCCCAGAGCCACACCCGCGGCCACCGCGGCGGCCGGCCACCTGCTCACGGCGTGAGATTCGCCGGCGCGGTCGCGAAAGCGCCGCAACAGCAGCGACAACGCGGCGGTCACCAGCGTGACCACCGCCAAGGTGGCCAGCGCTGTCCCAGCGTTCCAAGGGATTCCGAGTGCGCCGAACGGAATGATGGCGAGCGAGACCATTCCGTAGGTGAGGGCCGGCGCGATCGCTACCGTGATCGGCCAACTTAGCTGAGCGCTGCGGGCGACGACAGCCCCCGGAAGGATGAGCATGAGCAACGCCATTGCGATTCCGAAGCCCAGCCCCACTCGACTAGTATGGCGGGCCGGGTGGGCTGGCCCGGGATGGTGGGACCTATCTGCTCGCCCCGCTACCAACGCGAGTTCTAAGGTGGCTGGCATGGCATACGACGTCGCCCGGGTGCGCGGCCTGCACCCGTCGCTGGGTGACGGCTGGGTGCACTTCGACGCACCCGGCGGGATGTTGGTACCGGAGTCGGTGGCGACGACGGTTTCGACTGCCTTCCGCGGCTCGGTCGCCAGTACCACCGGTCCGCACCCGTCGGCCCGCCGCAGTGCCGCGGTGCTGGAGGCTGCGCGCCAAGCGGTCGGTGACCTGGTCAACGCCGACCCTCGGGGGGTGGTCCTGGGCGCCGACCGCGCTGTTTTGCTGTCTTCGCTGGCTGACGTGTCGTCTTCGCGCGCCGGCCTCGGATATGAAATGGTCGTCAGCCGCATCGACGACGAGGCGAACATCGCCCCCTGGCTGCGTGCAGCAAACCGTTTCGGCGCGAAGGTGAAGTGGGCCGAAGTTGATATCGAAACCGGTGAGCTGCCGACGTGGCAGTGGGAGAACCTGATCGGTAAACCCACCCGGCTGGTGGCGGTCGCGTCGGCTTCGGGCACCTTGGGCACGGTCACCGACCTGCGCGGGGTGACCAAACTGATTCACGACGTCGGCGGGTTGGTGGTCGTGGACCATTCCGCTGCCGCGCCCTACCGGCTGATCGACATCGACGAGATCGACGCAGACGTGGTGGCGGTGAACGCCGTCGCCTGGGGCGGCCCGCCGATCGGTGCGCTGGTGTTCCGCGATCCATCGCTGATCGACTCGTTCGGCTCCGTTTCAACCAACCCGTACGCCACCGGACCCGCGCGGCTCGAGCTGGGCGTGCATCAATACGGGCTGCTCGCCGGTGTCGTCGCCAGCATCGAATACCTGGCGTCCCTCGATGAGTCCGCCCGCGGCAGCAGACGCGAACGCCTTGCAGTGTCAATGCAGTCGGCTGCCTCGTACCTGACCCGGATTTTCGACTATCTGATGGCGTCGCTGCGGTCGTTGCCGCCGGTGATGGTGATCGGCCGCCCAGAGGTGCATATCCCGGTGGTCAGTATCGCGGTCAACGACGTGCCGGCCGAACGCGTGGTGCAGCGGCTGGCCGACAATGGGATCCTGGCGATCGCCAACGCCAGTTCCCGTGTGCTCGACGTGATCGGTGTCAACGACATCGGCGGAGCGGTCACCGTCGGGTTGGCGCACTACTCGACGACTGGTGAGGTCGACCAGTTGGTGCGTGCACTGGCGTCGTTGGGCTGACTGGCTTACCGCTAGTCGACCGTCAGGACGACCTTGCCGGTGACTCCGCTAGATGTCAGCAACCGGTGCGCTTCTTTCGCTTCGGTGATCGGCAGGCGCGCGCCGATGACCGGCCGCACCCGGCCGTCGGCAAACATCGGCCAGACCGACTCCACCACTGCCTGCGCGACGTGACTTTTACTGTGCGGGCCGGTGGCCGGACGCCCGCGCAGCGTGGTGCCGATCACCCGGGCTCGTTTGCTGAGCAGCTTGCCGAGATTGAGTTCGCCCTGCACTCCGCCCTGCATTCCGATCACTACCAACTGCCCGTCACTGGCCAGCGCGTCGAGATTGCGGTCGAGATACTTGGCGCCGACGATGTCGAGGATGACGTCGGCGCCGGCGCCGCCGGTTTCCTCGTGCAGCCGTGCCACGAAGTCCTCGTCGCGGTAGTTGATGGTTATGTCGGCGCCCAGGTCGTTGCAGAACTGCAGCTTCTCCGTCGAACCCGCGGTGACCGCCACCCGCGCGCCCAGCGCCTGGGCGATCTGGATGGCGTGGCTCCCGACTCCACTGGCGCCACCGTGAATCAAAACGAGCTGGCCGCTGCTCAGGTGCGCGGTCAACACCAGGTTCGACCAGACGGTGCAGGCGACCTCCGGCAGGCCTGCGGCGTCGTGCAGGTCGACGCTGTCGGGTATCGGCATGACCTGCCCGGCGGGCACCGCGGTGTATTCGGCGTAACCGCCGCCGGCCAGCAGCGCACAGACCGGTTGCCCCGCGGACCATCCGGTGACGTCCTCACCGAGTTCAGCGACGACGCCGGCAACCTCCATGCCGATGGTTTCACTGGCGCCCGGCGGGGGCGGGTAGTGGCCCGCGGCTTGCAGCACGTCAGCCCGGTTCACCCCGGCGGCGCTGACCTTGATCAACACCTCGCCGCGGCCCGGCCGTAAGTCGGGGACTTCCTGCCAGAGCAGCTCATCGGCGGACTTGGCGACGATCGCACGCATGAGGAATACGCTACTACCTGCGGATTTGGTCTGGTTCGGCGACGGCCGACGCTCTACTATGGCGCCATGGAAGGCCTCATCGCGGGCCGAACACCCGGTGATATGCCGGGGCTCGACATCGCCGAACAGAAGTCGTGGCAGAACTTCCTGGACTGCGGTTTGCGCATGTATGCGATGTTGAACCGCCGCTTGACCGACGAACACCAGCTGTCGCTGACCGACGTACGCGTGCTGGATCTGCTATGCAACGCCGACGACGGCTCCGCCCGGATGGGTGATCTCGCGGAGGCGTTGGCGTCGTTACCGAGCCGCTTGACCAGACAGATCGGTCGGCTGGAGGCGCAGGGTCTGGTGCGGCGCGGCGTCAGCCCCGATGACCGGCGCGGCGTCGTCGCCAGCATCACCGAGGACGGGCGCATTGCGTCCCGCCGCGCCATGCTGACCTACGCCCAGGCCGTGCGGTCGCACTATCTCGGTCAGTTGTCGCGAGCACAGATGGCGGCGATGGGGGAGAACTGCCGGCGGATCAGCACCGCGCTGAAGCGCTCCGACCGTGCGGCGAGGCTGGGACGCAACTGAAGCCTGCGCCGTGGGCTGTGATTTGGCGCAGGGCACGCCGCTACGCTTTACGGCGGTGGCGTGGCAGAGCGGCCTAATGCACTCGCCTTGAAAGCGAGAGACGGCTAAAACCGTCCGGGGGTTCAAATCGCTCCACTTTGCCGCAGGTTTGCGGATGGTAGGGGCGGCAGTGACCAAAGCTGATGCCGCAGGCATGCAGGGTGACTTCAAGGGCGACGCGGCCGGTGCCGCGGTAACGGCCGGTGAAAACGGCTCCGTTGTCGCTGAGCAGGCTGGCCGGATTGCCATAGGCGGCAACGGCTTTGTTGAAGCTGCTATTGACGTCGCCGGCCTTGAACACATCGAGGGTATCGCTGCGCAGGCACAGCCGGGAGTGGTCGTCGAGGATGTTGAGGATCTCCACGTCGGTGCGGTCGGCGAGTCGCCAGTGGGTGATGTCGAGTTGCCAGCGTTCGTTGGGCTGCTCGGCCTGGAAGCGGATGTAGCTGCTTTTGGGGCGCTTGTGCGGCTGGGGGGTGACAAAGCCTCGTGCCGACAGGATCCGCCAAATCGTAGACACCGCCGGACTGACACCGTGGCGGTTTTGCAGGTGAAACGCATCTCCCGCACCGGCCTCATCCCACGCCCTCCGCCACCGCTTTTGCGCACGTGGTCAGTCGCGGTTGCAGGGCTTGAGTCAGTGCAGCGTCGGCGCGTAGCGCAGCACCGCACCGATGCCGTCGGCCGGGGTGATGCGTTCGTCGGTGCGCACCAGCGCCGCACCGATCGACACGGCGAAGAATGGCAGCGCCTCGTCGGCGCGCAACGTCTTCGCCGGTGCGGCTCCTTGCTCGGAAAGTACTTCCGGCGTTGGAGCGATGGTGGTGAGCTCTTCGTCGGCGACGACCGTGGCGTCCCCGAGCTCACCGATGATCAACGTCTCCACGGCGCCTTGGCGCAGCGCTGAGGTCACCGGCCCGAGTCCTTCGGCGGCCAGCCCGGATTGCCGGCCGATTTCGGCGGTGAACGTCTCGGCGACGTCCTCGAGCGCGGCGCTGCGGCGCTTCGCCAGCTCCGCCTCGATGGCGTCCTGCACCTCGTCGAAGTCGTGTCCGCTGTTGCGCGCGCCGACCTCCAGCGCTACCGCGTGGTGGGCGACGTGTTCGGGCAGCGCGGCGTGCAGATCGGATCGCGATCGCACTTCACCAACGATGAACACCACTTCGGCGCCGGTCCGGTCGACCAGCTGGGTGACGCGATCAGCCGCTGCTCGGGTGTTTTTGCGAGCGGCTTCTTCGGTGCGCCGCTGTGGTTGGTCGTACCCGGCGCTCTCTGCTCCGGCCGCCTTGTGCACCGGGTAGCCACCGCCGTCAACGGTCTCCGAGCCGAGGCCACCGCTGCGGTGAAGGGTGATGTCGGCGCCGGTGTGGTCGACGATCGCGAGCACGTACGTCGGTTGTTCGGAGCTGTATTCGACAATCGGGACCAGGTATGGCAGTTCCGAGACTCGAACGATTGTGGTTGCGGTAGGGCGCAGCAGGTGCTCGTTGATGACGACACCGTCCACGCCGGCGATGACCGCGCGTCCGCTGCGACCGGCCGGCGGCCGCAGATTGCGCACGGCGTCCTCGATAGCGGCGACGACCGATTGGTCGGCGCCCTGTCCGACCAGTTGTTCGTGCACCCCGCGCCACTTCAGTTCGAGCTGAGTCTCGGCGTCCTCGGTGTCGTGGGTGTCCTCGAAGTAGACCGATGCGAACGGGCCCTTGGTGGTCAGCAGCTGGCGGAAACGATCGGCGTCCATGCCCCTCTGATTGCCCACCGGACCTCCGGACAAACGCTAGCCGCGATTGCGCGGCTCCTCGTCAGCCGACTAACGGCTGTCAGGCCCGGTCACCTTCGGTGTCGTCGAAGAAGCGCCAATCGCCGTCGGCCTCGACTTCCATCCGCCAGCCCAACTCGCTGTTGTCGGCCTGCTGGTCGACGAACCAGGCGTGCGCGTCGTCGGCGCTTTCGATGTCTTTCGTCGCGACCACTTCGCCATGGGGGTTGAGCACTCGGTAGCTAGCCATAGCCCACTATTTCCCCGTCCGCCGCGATCCCAATCGCCGGGTGACCGGGATCAGCGGCCGCCGGCACGCGGTATCGCGGCGGTGATCGTGTTGAGCAACATGCCGTAGCGCTTGGATTCCGGGTCCCGTCCGGGCTTGCCGCTGCTGATCAGTCCGGCCGCCAGGTTGCGGTCGGGATCGGCCCACACCGCGATGTTGGTCAGGCCCAGATGCCCGAACGCCGCCGGCGCATTGCGGCCGAACGGCCCGAACCGCGTCGAACCCAGCATGTAGCCGGTGCCCCAGCGAAGCGGCGCCAATCCCACTGCGAAGTCTGGCCGCAGCCGCCGGCTCTGCTGCACCGCTGCCTGCAGCGTCTGTGGCTGCAACACCTGGACACCGTCGAGGTCGCCGCCGCGGCGCAGTAATTCGGCAAACCGCGAGAGCTCGTCGGCGGTGGAGACCAGATTGGACGACGGCACCACCGTCGTCAGGAAGAACTCGGTGTTGGTGACGGGAATCATCTCGTGAATCGTTCCGCCGATAGCTCGGCGGAACGCCGCGGCGATCGGCGCCGGTAGCGGTTTGCCGGTGGCGTGACTGGGTGCGACCAGCGGGACGTCCTGCTTGGCGACGCCGAAGTTGGTCCACCGGAAGCCGAGCGGCTCCAGGATCTCCGCCGCCAGGATTTCGCGGATGTTCTTGCCGGCGGCGGCTGAGACGATCTCACGCACCAGCGGACCCCACGTCAACGCGTGGTAGAGGTGCAGCATCCCCGGCGGATACAGCGGCTTGAGGTTGCCCAGTTGTTCCCGGGCGTATCCGCTGTCGTCGGCGCGGTTGAGGTCCGGGGTGGGTCCGGTGGGGAACGGCACCCCTGCGCTATGGGTCAGCACGTGGCGGATCGTGGTGCGGTGCTTGCCGTAACTGGTGTAGGTGGGCAGGTACTCGCACACTCGGTCGTCGAGCGAGAAGACGCCGCGCTCGGCCAGCATGTGCACGACGGTGGCGGTGATCGCCTTCGCCGAGGAATACGCGCAGAACGGGGTTTCTGTCGTGACCGGGACTTTGTCGGCATCCGGGAGGTCCGTTGGGGCGTTACCCCAGCCATGCCCGATGGCGCGGTTGAGGATGACCCGCCCGTTATGCCGCAGGCACAGCTGAATCGCCGGGTGAAAACCGGCCTGATACCAATGCCGGGTGGCCTGCCAGATCCGTTCGACCGCGACCGGGTCGATGCCCGAATGGTCCTCCTCGCCGACTGCTGTGACGGCGTCGAGGTCGGCCGGAACTCGGATTCTGCCGTCCGGAGTCATCGGCGGCTTCGGCCGCCGCGGTTTGTCGGGCATGCGAGCTATTCCCCGGTGAATTGCGGTGGGCGCTTGGCGAACGTGGCCGAGATGCCCTCGGACAAGTCCTTGGACGGCAGGAAAGCGGCGTTCCAGGCCGCCACATAGCGCAGGCTCGCCGAGACCGCCGGGATCCGTTGCTGGTCGAGGACGTCCTTGATGCCGTGCACGGTCAGCGGCGGGTTTGCGGCGATCTCGGCGGCGGTGTCGTGCGCCGCGGCCAGGGTGGCATCGGCATCGACGAACACGTCGTTGACCAGGCCGATCTTCTCGGCGCGGGCCGCGTCGATGTCTTTGCCGGTCAGCACGAGCTCGCGTAGGTGGCCGTCGTTGAGGATCAGTGGCAGCCGGGCCAGGCTGCCGACGTCGGCGACAATCGCCAGTTTGACCTCGCGTACGGAGAATTTGGCGTCGGCGCTGGCGTAGCGGATGTCGACCGCGGAGATCAGGTCGACACCGCCGCCGATACACCAGCCGTGCACCGCGGCGATCGTCGGGGTGCGACAGTCCGCGACCGCCGTGATCGCGCCTTGCATGCGCCGGACCTCGGCGTGGAATTCGGCGCGGGGACGGGCCGACGCGCCCTCGGCGAGCACCGGCGCGAGCGTGCCGCCCATCGCCGGCAGATCCAGACCGTAGCTGAAGTTGCGTCCGGAGCCGGTGATGATGACGGCCCGAACCTCGCGGTCGGCATCCAGCTCCGCGAACAATTCAGGCAGCTCCGACCAGAACGCCGGTCCCATGGCGTTGCCCTTGCCCGGCCCGACCAGCGTCACCTGCGCGACGTTGTCCTTGATTTCGACGGTGACAGATTCGTAGGAGTCGCCCATATCCAGACCGTAGCGTTATCGGCATGTCCTCCGATCTGCGACCCGGCCCCGACTCACCGCCCACCGACGAGCTGCACAGCGCCGAGTGGGCGCTGGGTGTGGTGCAACAGGCGCTGCATCCGATCTCCCGCGACGAGCTGACGCAACAGACGCCCTGCGGGGACTTCGACGTCGCCCACCTGACCGATCACCTGGTCGACGCCATCACCTCGATCGGCGCTGCCGTCGGCGCCGACGTTGTGGAGTCCGGGGCCGACGACTCGGTGGAGCTCCGAGTAGTCAAGGCCGGCCGGGCCGCGCTCGACGCCCTGCACCGGCACAGCCTGCAGGGCACCGCGATCTGGCGCGGCAACGACATCCCCGTCAAGACCCTGGCGGCTGTGTTGACGTTCGGTCTACTGGTGCACGGTTGGGACTACGCCGTGGCCACCGGACACCCCATCAAGGTCCCGGACTCGCTGGCGGACTATGTGTTCAACTTGGCCGAAGAACTCATTACCCCTGAGCGTCGCGCGGCGGGAGAATTCGGCGAGCCCGTCGAGCCGCCCGCTGACGCCGATGGTCTCGAACGGCTTATCGCGTTCACGGGCCGGCAACCGCGTTAGTTTCTTCGCCGAGCGTGACGCCAAGGTCACGTTCGGCGCTAAGCGTGACTGCAGCGTCACGTTGGGCGGGGATTACAGCCCTACCACTGAACTTTTTGCGGGCCAACTGCTCAGTCACGGGTTCTCCTTGAAGCGCCAGCTCCGCGCGAATTGCAGCAGGGCATCGTTCTCCTCCGGTGCGCCGACGGTGACGCGGACACCGTCGGTTCCGTACGGGCGGACCACGATGTGGGCGTTGGCGGCCTGCTCGACGAAGTCGAGGGTGCCAGCGCCCAGCGGCAGCCACACGAAGTTGGCTTGCGACGCAGGCAGGTTGAACCCGGCGTCGCGAAGTCCGGCACTCACCCGGGCGCGTTCGGCGACGACCGCGTCGGTGCGGGCCAGCAATTCGTCCGCTGCGTATAACGAGGCGATCGCCGCGGCCTGCGAAATGCTGGTCGCCGTGAACGGCACGTACGCCTTGTCCAGTGCGGTGATCAGGACTGGATGGCCGACCGCATACCCCACGCGCAGCCCGGCCAGGCCGTAGGCCTTCGAGAAGGTGCGTAATACAACGACGTTGCTGTGTTTACGTACCAGGCCCAAGCTGTCGGGCAGCATGCCGTCCCGGATGTATTCCAGGTAAGCCTCGTCGATGGCGATCAAGATGTGCGCGGGCACCGTCTCGACGAACCGGGTCAGAGCAGCTGGGTCGACGGCCGTCGACGTCGGGTTGTTGGGGTTGCACACGAAGATCAACCGGGTGCGGTCCGTAACCGCGGCCAGCATCGCGTTCAGGTCGAAGGTGTGCTCGCGCAGTGGCACCTGGATCGCGGTAGCGCCGGCGAGGCGGACTTGCAGCGGGTAGATCTCGAAGCTGCGCCAACCGAAGATCACCTCGTCACCCACCGAGGCGCTGATCTGAACAAGCTGTTGGCACAGACTCACCGAGCCGCAACCAACGGCGATGTGCTCAGCGGCCCAGGCGCCCATCGAGACGCCGGCCGCGCCGGAGTTCAGATGCTTGGCCAGGGCCGATTTGAGGTCCACGCAACCGTTGTCCGGATAACGGTTGACCACATCGGCGGCCCGCTCGATGGCCGCGCGGACGCTGGGCAGCGGCCCGAACACCGTCTCGTTGCTGGCCAGCTTGATGGCGCCGGGCACGCTTTTGCCGGGGACGTAAGCCGGTAATTCCGCCAGCTCAGGGCGCAGGCGGGCGGTCACGTCGTCAGCATATGCCCAGCGGCGTATAGCCTGTGTCCCCGGCGGTTCGGGTACCCAGGCGCGGTCGGGTACTCTCAGGAAGGTTCAAGGAGGCGTGCCAGAGCGGCCGAATGGGACTCACTGCTAATGAGTTGTCCTCTTACCGGGGACCGGAGGTTCAAATCCTCTCGCCTCCGCTGAGACAACTGAACACCGGCGCCCGTAGCTCAACGGATAGAGCATCTGACTACGGATCAGAAGGTTGGGAGTTCGAATCTCTTCGGGCGCGCACAGGTCATGTATGACCTCGGCTGATGCTTGACATTTCGGCTTCGGTTAATTGCCTGACAGTTGTTTCGGTTGAATCCTTGACACTCCCTAGATGAGGGAGTTGAGCGTGGCTGAGCAGCGGTATCGAGCCGTGATGGCAGTTATTGGTGATGGCCTGTCGGTGTCGCAGGTCGCTGAAAAGGTGGAGGTGTCGCGGCAGAAGCTGCACACCTGGTTGGAGACATTCCGTCGCTGAACATGCACCGGTCGATGCGGGCTGCGGATTCAGCATTACCTCGAACACCACGGCACCCCATATCGGGGTAGCGGTACATTCTGCGATCGACGTTTCCTAGCCTGGGCGAGCTGTACGCGCGAAGAGCTTATCGGCGGATAATAACGCCCCTCCAGCATGCCGAAGATGGGCCAATCGCCAAGGCTGCTACCTAGACATAGTGGCCACGTCGGGACGGCAAGATCGCCGAGACGACGGCCCCTAAGAGAATCGAAAACGCAAGCGCCAGCACCCAATTCCCCAGCCGCTGGTACACCGTGGTGCCCGATCCGAGCGGAACGCTCACCACGATCGCGCCGCGAAAGCTGGACGGGCACCAGGCGAGTTTGCGGCCCCGCGCGTCGAAGGCTGAGCTATCGCCGGACAACCCGGTGTGCACTGCCGCGCGGCCCACCTCGACGGCATGTATCGCGACCTGGCTGGTCAACTGCGGCTGCGCCCAACTTCCCTGGTACGTCGAGGTGGAACTCTGGTACGCCAACAGTTGGGCGCCGAGTTGCACCTCGCGGCGAGGAAGGTCGGAGAAGGTCGCCTCATAGCTGATCAACGGTCCGATGGCGAGCGAGCGGGCGTGCAGCACGACCAGTCCGCTGCCGCGCCGCCGGTCTTGGGCTGCGGCGTTGGTGTACCGCGTGATCCAGCCAAGCAGCGGTCGCAAGGGAACGTACTCGCCGAACGGGACCAGCCGGAGTTTCTGGTATGTCCCCAGTGATCCTTTAGGTCCGATGAGAACGGACGACTTGGCGATTTCCCCTGTCGGGGCGGGTGCGTCGACGTTGACGAGCAGGTCCGCGCCGACCCGCCGGGAGAGGTCCGCGAGGTGGGTCATCGCGTCCGGATGGCTGGTGAGATCGACCCCGACGCTGCTTTCTCCCCAGACGACCAGGTCCGGCCGCTGGCCTACCAGGGTTTCGGTGAGCGCTTCGCTGGCCGCCTGACGGCTCGCGGAGTCGGCGATGTCGCCGGGCTGCACCAGAGCCACCCGTAGCGTCGAACCGACCCGAGGCGCCGACGCCAGCACGAACCAGGCCGGGCCTAATCCGGCGCACGCCGCCGCTACCGTCAGCGCTATGACCCGACCGGACACACCCCGGTGCAGGATCACGCCTACGATCGCGGTGTTCACCGCGGCGAGCAGGAAACTTGTCAGCCAGACGCCGCCGAGCGAGGCCGACGCCAATGTAGCGGGCTGATTCCACTGGGACGCGCCCAGTGACGCCCACGGGCCACCCACACTCGGCCAGGACCGCACCGCCTCCGCGGCGACCCACGCGCTGGGTAACACGATCACGGCGGCAAGGCTCCGGCGGGTCGTCACCGGGTCCGACAACAGCCATTGCGCGGCCCAACCCCACGGCAGCCACAACGCGCCGAACCCGGCGGCCAGCACCGCTAGCAGCGGACCGGTAATGGGCAGCAGCCAGTACTGCGTAGCCAACACGTACCCGCCAAGACCCCACCACGCCCGCATACCACCCTCGCGCGCCGTCGGGGCGGCGCGCACCACCAGCAGCAGCGGCACCACACCCACCCAGGCCAGCCACCACCACGACACCGCGGGAAACGCGAGCGCGGGCAGCACGCCGACAACCAACGCCGCCGCGCGCCCCGGGGCCCCTCGACCCGATCCCCTCTGGGACCGCCGCCACATCCAGCCGGACAAACGGGTCCCCGACGGCGTCAACCCTGGCCTCTCGGTGGACTCGTGACGCCGGGCGACACAATTCCGTGCACCATCGTGACGAGATTAGGCGGCCTGGCGGTGTGCTTAGCCCTAACCGGCGACGAGCGCGTCAACGCGAGCCACCGCCGCGAGAAGCGTCGGCGCCGACCGCTCGATCGCACGGTGCACCGGATCGTCTTCGGGGTAGCGCGAGAGGTGCCTACGGATCAGAAGGTTGGGGGTTCGAATCCCTTCGGGCGCGCTTTTGCGATGTCTCGGGACATCGTGCACATGTGTCTCAGGACATCGTTCACGGTTTTGTTTGTGGTTGGTAGTTCCTGGTCGGGTCGAGGTGAAGCTCTCGCAGGAGTTGGCCGTCGGTAGTCACCACTCGGATGTGTAAGTCGTGGACGAGGATCAAGACGTGAGTGCCGGCGTGGCGGCGGCCCATGCCAATGTGGTGGAGGCGGCTGTTGTGGCGCAGGGTGAGCTTGCCGTTGCTGTCGATGCGGTCGTGGCGGATGCGATAAGCGCCGGCATGCAGTGGGGTGCCGGTCGGGGTTGCTTTGGGTCGGGCCAGGTAGGCCTGCCGGGGGGTGCGACGGCCAAGTGCGCGGTGCGGGCGCACGGTGTTGTAGTAGGCGCAGAAAGTGTCGAGCTGGGCTTGTAGCTGCGCGATGGTTGGCGCCGGGCGCTGGTGGATGAGCCATTTTTTGAGGGTTTGGTGGAAGCGCTCCACTTTGCCGCAGGTTTGCGGATGGTAGGGGCGGCAGTGACCAAAGCTGATGCCGCAGGCATGCAGGGTGACTTCAAGGGCGACGCGGCCGGTGCCGCGGTAACGGCCGGTGAAAACGGCTCCGTTGTCGCTGAGCAGGCTGGCCGGATTGCCATAGGCGGCAACGGCTTTGTTGAAGCTGCTATTGACGTCGCCGGCCTTGAACACATCGAGGGTATCGCTGCGCAGGCACAGCCGGGAGTGGTCGTCGAGGATGTTGAGGATCTCCACGTCGGTGCGGTCGGCGAGTCGCCAGTGGGTGATGTCGAGTTGCCAGCGTTCGTTGGGCTGCTCGGCCTGGAAGCGGATGTAGCTGCTTTTGGGGCGCTTGTGCGGCTGGGGGGTGACAAAGCCTCGTGCCGACAGGATCCGCCAAATCGTAGACACCGCCGGACTGACACCGTGGCGGTTTTGCAGGTGAAACGCGATCGTCGCCGCACCGGCCTCATGCCCATCGCGCTCCAGTTCCTTACGCAGCGCGATGACCTCATTTTCGATGTCTTTGGCGGTGCGCTTGGGGCTGTGCCACGGTCTTCGTGGGCGAGCTTGCAGACCCGCGTCGCCCTCGGACAAGTAGCGCTGGACAAGGGTGATCACCCACCGCCGTGAAACCCCGTACTCGCGGGCAACTTCACTTTTCGTTCGCCCTTCGACCAGCACGGCCGTGACCACCAACTGCGGCATTCCCATCGCTCAACCCTTACCGTCGGGTGTGAACGATGTCCCGAGACAGCTGTGAACGATGTCATGAACTCAGACACCTTCGGGCGCGCTTTTGACCTTCTGTCACCACGCGGTGATGCCTGACCTCGACAAAATTCCGCATGTCGCGCGGGTTTACTCAACGTCGTCGGCCATCTCATGAGCCTCCGACTCACTCTCGACCGAAGGCCCCGAACCCGGCAGCCGCTTGCCGGCCACTTCTGGCATGAATGACAGGGTGACCAGGCCGACGAGGCCCGCGACGATCAGCATGTAGGCCGGCACCATGACGTTACCGGTGGCCGAGATCAGCGTCTGTGCGATCAGCGGCGTGGTACCCCCGAAAGCCGATATCGAGATGTTGAAGCCGATGGCCAGCGCGCCGTAACGCACGCTGGTGGGAAACAGCGCGGGGAGCGTCGCTGGCGCGGTGCTGTCGAAGCAGAGCACCATCACCCCGATGAGCAGCACTCCGAGGAAGATCACCGGGTAGCTGCCGCCGAACCGGATCAGCAGGAAGGCCGGGATCGACAGTGCGACAAGTGAACCGGCGCCGGTCCACAGAATCGGTTTCCTGCCGATGCGGTCGGACAACTTCGCGACGAATACCACGGCGGACATCAAGATCATCAAAGTCGCGACGATCATCACCAGTCCGGCGGTATGACCGACACGCACAATCGCCTGTAAGTATGTCGGCAGGTACCCGGTGAGCATGTAGTCGGTGACGTTGTAGGCCAACACAAAACCCATGCAGAGCAGTAGTGGCTTCCACTGCTGCAGGACGGTGCGTCGGAATTGCTGCCCGCCGCCGTCACCGGACGCCTCCTCGCCGTCGTCCTCTTTCGCATAGGCGGGCGACTCCGTGATTCGCAGCCGTAGGTAGAGCGCGATCAGCCCGAACGGGGCGCTCAGCAGCAACGGAATCCGCCAACCCCACGTCAGCCAGCTGTCGGTGGGCAAAAAGGTCTGCAGCCCAGTCACCAGCGCCCCGGCGACCACATACCCGCCCAGATTGCCCAGCGGCAGGAACCCGCCCATCATGCCGCGGCTGCGGTCGGGAGCATGTTCGCTGACGTAGGTCATCGTGCCGACGTACTCGCCGCCGGTAGAAAAGCCCTGAAAGATTCTGGCGACGATGAGCAGGATCGGCGCCCAGATGCCGATGGTGTGGTATCCGGGCAGCACACCGGTTGCCGTCGTGCCCACAGTCATCAACAGAATCGTGGTCACCAGCACCCGCTTGCGTCCGATACGGTCGCCGAGCGGACCGAAGACGAACCCGCCGAGCGGACGTACCGCGAACGCCGCCGACAGCGTGCCGAAGGTGGCGATGAGGTGGACCGCACTGACACTGTTGCCGGGATAGAACACCCGCGCGATCGTCGTGGCGATGTAACCGTAGACGCCGAAGTCGTACCACTCCATGAAGTTTCCGACCGCGGTGCCCCGGATCGACCGACGCATCTCCGCTGAGTCGGAAACCCGAATATCCCTACGCGCCCATTTGCGCCGGCGACGTCCACGACGCCCCGCGTGGCTTGCACTATTCATCGAGTACTGACGTTCCCTCAACGCTCGGATGGATACTGTCGAAACTGCTGGCCCGTACCAAACAATCATTCACCGCTGCCCGATCATTGGACAGCGTGAGCACGGATCCGCGACGAGGCGCTGCGTCTCTTCGCTCAGCGCCGTCCCGCCGCAGTCACTATGCGTATTACCGCGTCCGCGGTCGGCGTCTCACCCGTGCTACTCGTGCGACACTACGGCTCCAAGGGAGGGTTGGTAGGAACGGTCGACAATTACATCGGGGACCGTCGAAGTTTTCGGGCGCCTTCAGAGTTCGCCGGAAAAGTCGGCGGTGAGCCAGCGATCCGGTCGGATGGTGAACAGCACGCTGTTCGCCTCCCGCATGCCCTCGACGAAAGCGCGCCCAGCTTCTTCGCCCAGGTAGCGGGTTGCGATCTGTTCGCGAACGTCCAGCGGGGCCGGTTCGGTCGTGTCAACGACGGTGCCCTCCACAGCCACGTACTGGTAGGGCGGTTCTTCGCGCTGCACGACGACCGTCACCGCACCGGCTCGCTCGATCAGCTTCGCCTTGCGCGATCCCGCGCCTGTGCTGATGCGGATGTTTCCGCCCGGGGTGTAGTCGTACCAGATCGGGACACTTGCCGGCGGCCGGCCGTCGGTGGCCGCGACGGAAAGCACCGCAACGTGTAGTGCTTCGAGGAATTGCTCACGTTCGATCTCGCTGAAAGCAGTCATGTCGGCCGCAACTTGACGAGGCGTCCCCGCTATTCCCGCTGCGCGAAGATCGGGGCGCCGAACGCCTCAGTTTCCGCTTCTTCGCCGCCGGGTAGTTGTCGAAACATTTCGCCCAGTACCAAATGAAGTCGGTCGAGGAGTAGAAGATGCCAACGGCAGACGAACAACGCAACATCGACCTGGTCCGGGAATACATAACGATCTCCTACACGCCCGGCCGCGCCAGCGCACAAGCCGTCGCACACCTGTGCGCAGCGGGCAATCGCTTCATCGCACCGTCGACGTTCCCCGGAGTGGATACCCTCGAGGATTACGCGGAGGACCACGGCCGACTCATGGAACAGGTCAACGATCTGCACATAGTCAACTTCGACGTTCTGTTCTGTTCGGGTGACCAAGTCGCTTTGCGTTATACCGCCGAGGGCGCGCATCACGGTCAACCGCACGGTGACATCGAGCCGACTGGTCGTACGGCCCGCTGGTCGGCGGCCGCGCTGTTCCGGGTGCAGAACGGGAAGTTGATCGAGTTCATCAAGGACTGGAACAAGCTCTCGATGTGGGAGCAGTTGGGCTGGCCGCTCGAGGAGTGCCTGACGCGGCGCTGACCAGATCACAGGGGCTCGTAATGCTAAGCGCGACCGAACCTTTCGAAAGGCACGAGACGGGACAGTTCCTTCATGGCACCAAAGCGAACCTGTCGGTGGGCGAGTTCCTGGTGCCCGGGCGTCGGTCGAACTACGGCAGAGGACGCCGTGCCAACCATGTCTACGTGACGCAGACATTGGATGCCGCTGTGTGGGGAGCCGAGCTGGCTGCAGGTGAAGGTCGGGGTCGCATCTACATCGTGGAGCCGCAAGGCTTTCTGGAGGACGACCCAAACGTGACCGACAAAAGATTTCCCGGGAATCCGACTCGCAGCTACCGCACTCGGGAGCCGGTGAAGATCATCGGCGAGATCACCGAATGGGTGGGTCATACGTCCGAACAACTGCACGCCATGCGCGAGAGCTTGGCCCGTCTCGAGCGGCTGGGACTTGCTGTCATCGATGACTAGGTCCGTGTGCGCCGGCACGGGTGCTCACCTTCGGTTCCCGACCTCGACACCGTGGAGTCGCGGATCTTGGCGCTGGAAGCAGCCAAGGCCGATGTTCAGCCGCAACCGGGCCTACTGTCCGCCTAGTCTGTCTGCAATGCGGGCGGCCGGCAGGCGAAAGATCATTTCGACGGTGGTCCCCAGATCGGTACCGTCGAAAACCACCTCCGCACTTACGGCTTTGATCAGGGGCAGCCCCCGGCCGCGAAACGTCGGGGTGGTGCACGGGGCTTTCCAGGAACCGCGGTCGACGATGCGGATATGCAGCTTGCCGCTTCGAATCCGCACGTCCACGCACAGCGGTCCGGGTGCGGTGTCGCGGTAGGCATGCTCGATGCTGTTGGCGCATGCCTCGTCAACGGCCAAAACAACGTCAGCGATGAGTTCTTGGTCGATCTCGGCGGCCTGCAACCAGTCAGCGATGGCATGGCGGATGTTGTGCAATCGATCGGCTGTTGCATCGGTCTCGATGCTGAGCGGACCCTGCGGTCGGCGGTAGATGACCATCGCCACGTCGTCGTCGTACCCCGCCGCCGGCGCCAGCTTCTCGAGCACGACGTCTGCGACGGAATTGATCGGCAGCTGCATCGACTCGTCCAGCACATCGGCAACGCGTGCGATGCCTTCGTCGATCGATGAGTCTCGCCGTTCGACCAGCCCGTCGGTGTAGAGGAGCAACGTCGAACCCGGCGCCAACGTTACGGATGCCTGCGGGCGGAGGCGCTCGCGGTGCACGGCAAGCGGCACCGAATGGGCATCGGTGAGCAGGGCCGGCGTGGCATGCGGCGAGGTGAGCACCGCCGGCAGATGACCCGCGCTGCTGTAGCGCATGACCCCCGACTCGGTATCCAGCACCGCCAGAAACACCGTGGTGCAGAACGCATCCGGGACGAACGCTGCCGCGGTGTCGAGTTGCTCGAGCAGTCGGGCCGGTTCTGCACCGGTCAGCAGGAGCGCACGCGCGGAGCTGCGCAGCTGACCCATCACTGCGGCGGCGGGCAGCCCACGCCCCACACAGTCACCGACGATGATGCCGATCTGGTGATCACCGACCGGAAGCACGTCATACCAGTCACCGCCTATTTCCAGCGGCGGGACGGCCGGTTCGTAGCGCACAGCGAAACCTGCCGGCGGCAACATCGAGGGGAGCATCGCACGCTGCAGCGTCATCGATGTCTCACGGGCGCTTTCGAACTGCCGGACGTGTTGAACCGCAAGGCTGAGGTGGCCGACTAACACCGTGACGAGCAGGCGATCCTCGGCGCTGATCCAGCGCGGTACCTTGAGCTCCAACCACAGCGCCAGGTCGCCCTTGCCGGACAGCAGCGCGACGACTCCAGATGACTTGCCCGGTGTCTCCGGCCGCTCGACCGGCTGTACAGTCAGCGGCAGCTGATGTCGGGCCTCCTGAAAAGTGTTGCGCAGGAAGGGATCGAGATCAGGCCAGCTCGATGCGGCAGGCTCACCGGCCACCTGCACTGTCGGCTCGGCGCCACCTGCCGGCCAGGACACTGCAACCACACGCTGAGCGCCGATCGCCAGCCGGCACTCGTCGAGGGTAATCGACAGCACTTCAGCGACGCTCCTGGCGACCCCCACCGCGGTGGCCAACCGCAGTACTGCGTTCTCCCGCGCGGCGAAAGCCCGCTCGGCGGTGACGTCGCGCAGCGTTCCGACGAAGACACCGCGTTCGGCGCTGAGACCGGTGACCGCATTGACGCTCACCGCCACCCACACAAGGTGGCCGTCCCGAGCCCGGATCGGTGTCTCGTACTGGGTGTGGCCGTCACGCAACAGCCGGGACTGTCGTTGACTCGCCGCCTGCTGGTCCATGATCCACGGGTGCGGCCAGTGGTAGGGCAGATCCTGGGCCCCGTAGCCGGTGATCGCGGCGAATGCGTCGTTGATCTCGATGACCGCACCGCTGCGGTCGGCGACGAAGAAGCCTTCCTGCAGTGAGTTCACCAAGGCGCTGCGAAATTCGTCACGATCGGCGAGATCATCGGCGCGCGCGCGTTGTTCGTTGTAACGCTTTGTGCCGTCGACGAATCCGCGGGTGGCGACGTCCAGCGCGGCCAGGGTTTGCAGCAAGAATTGCAGTGCGGGCGGTCCGTCTACTGTGTTGGCCGCGATTTGGTCGAGCAGCCGGAAATGAGTTTCGATGATTTCGAGCATGCTGACCTGCTCTTGCAGTGCTCGACGTCCGAGTTCATGCCCGATCGCCAGGCTGTCTTCGTCACGCGTTGACAGGTAGGCATGCAGCGCATCAGCGTACTGACGGCGGAATTCGCCAATGCTGGTCACGGCAAAGTGCCTCGATGCCGCGCGGCGAGCACCAGCGCGTCATCCATCTCCTTGCGATGACGACTCAAGATCCGCTCCGCGATCACAGTGGCGGGAGCAGCGAAGTCGATGCTGTCAAAATAGTTTTCCGAGATTCCGTCGGTGGTGATCACGAGTAGGTCACCCGGGCGGATCGCAATAGTTTGGGTGTGGATGGTGTCCGGAAGTCGATACCCGACGATACCGCCGGCAAGGCGCGCTGATGCCCGCACCCCGAGGCCGGTCGGACCTTTGCCGACGAGGTTGGCGGTGACATTTCCGATTCCAGACCATGTCAGCACATCGGCTTCAGCCGCACCGGCTTCAAAATCAATCCGCGCGAGGGTCATTGCCGCACCGCGGGTTTCGGTCATGGCACGATGGCAAAGCTGAATCAAGACGCCCAGCGGCTTGTACGGGTCGTTACGCAGCATCGCCAGCCCACAGGCCGCTGCGCGCGCTGCCTCACCGCCGTGACCGAGCCCGTCGAGCACACCGAACAGCGCAGCGGTGCCGCCCACGTCGATTGCCGCCGACTGATCCCCGCATGATTCCTCACTCGACAACGGGCGGGTTGCAGCTGCCCACTCGATCGGCCCCAGCCGGCCACCTTCAATTCCCATCAGGCGGTATCCATTTCCACATCTCGACCACCGTGCCGCGCCCGGGTGCCGAATCGACCGTCAGCCGATCCATCAGGCGACGCGCGCCGGGAAGCCCCAGACCCAGGCCGCGGCCGGTGGAAAAGCCGTCCTCGAGGGCTCTTTCGATGTTGGCGATGCCCGGCCCGTCGTCTTCTGCCCACACCACCAACGCTTTCCGGCCGTCCCGGTCTTGCAACGCGATCCGGATAGCTCCTCGACCGGCGTAGCTGGTGATGTTCCTGGCGATCTCGGAGATCGCCGTGGCGATCATCGTGACGTCCGTCAGTGAGAAGCCGAGATCACGTGCCAGTTGGTGGCCCGCGTAACGCGCGGCGATGATGTCGTCGGAGTTCATCACATCGACGACGATGTCAGCTGCCACTGTCGCCGCCAAGCGCCGGCAACTTCTTCAGCCGCAGCTCTCTGTTCAGCAGCGCCAGGCCCTCTTCCAGGTCGAGCGCGGTGTGCATGTCGTCGAATGAGAGTCCGAGTTGAACCATCGCGAAGGCGACTTCTGGCTGCAGACCCACGATCACCGTGACGGCGCCGCGCAGCCGTGTCATGCGTGCGATCGTCTGCAGTGACCGGGCGGCGAACGAATCCAGGATGTCGATGGCCGTGACATCGACGATGATGCCTTGGGCGCGAGACTGCGTCACCCGGGCCATCAAGCGCTCGCGGAACAAGTCGGTATCGGAGTCGGTCAGAGCCGAGCGCACCGTGGCGATCAGTATCTGCCCCTGCTTGAGGATCGGTACCGGCATGTGTGTGCGTTTCCGCGGAGTCAGCTGGTCAGTTCGCCGGCGCGGGTTACCTCATAGCCCAACAAGTGCTCCGCCTCTTCGATACCGCCTTGCAGGTCACCGACCGCGTTCATCTTCGACAGGTCCAGACCTATGGTCACCAGCGTCAGGGCGATCTCTGAGGACAGGCCGGTGATGATCACGCTGGCCCCCATCAGACCCGACGCGTCGACCGTCTGCACCAGGTGGTTGGCGACCGTGGAGTCAATCGTGGGCACACCGGTGATGTCGATGACCACCACCTTTGCCCGATTTGCTCGAATAGCTCTGAGCAGCTGCTCGGTGACCTGTCGCGCGCGCTGGCTGTCCAACACGCCGATGATGGGCAAGATCAGCAACTGCTCACGCACCTGCAGCACCGGCGTGGACAGCTCGCGAATGGCCTCCTGCTGCTGTCGGATGATCCGTTCACGTTCCTGGACGAAGCTGACGGCGACCGTGTTGGCGATTCGGTTTGCTGCCGGCTCGTAGGCGTCGAGCACTCGGTTGAGCATCTCGAAATCGGTCTGATACTTCTCGAACAACGACCGCGCCAGTACGTCACGCAGCAGCAATACAATTCCGACCACCTCGTCGGTCTCGACGCCGCGGGGAATGATGCGCTCGGAAAGGTCGCGCGCGTAGGCCTGCAGGGCTTCGACGCTGCCGGTTTCGAGGACCTCGACGTAGTTGTCGTAGACAGCGGTCGCCTCGGAGAACAACTCCTCCGGTGTCATCGCGGTGAGCAGTTCCGCCTCGGTGATCCGGCGCGCCCACTCCTCCCGCAAGGCGGTCCGGTTCCGCCTGAGGTGCTGGACCAGCTGGGGCAGCAAACCTTCGCTCGAAACGCTGGGCACCTGGGTAGCGGCGCCGCTGGCCGTCAGATTCGTCGTCAAATCAGACACATGACCTCCAAGACGCGCTCATCCATCGGTCTTCGCCTAAGACTAGCTTGGGCGTCGATGCAAAAACCGTTCGAGTATGATTTCCTCAGCTTGCGCCGCGGCCGAATGCTTATCCTTGCGTCCGTGGTCTGAAGCAAAGAAGCGCCAACTGGAGGACAGCCGTTGTCACCTGCGGATGCAATCACTACCTCAGTGACTCACCGCGATGGCGTCGCCGTTGTCACAGTCGGCGGCGAGATCGATCTGAACACCGCCCCAGCGTTCGAGTCCGCGATTGGTAATGCTCTTGAGGCAATTCCGACAGTGCTGGTCGTGGAGCTGTCGGCGGTAGATTTCATGGCGTCGGTCGGCCTTCGGATATTGGCGGCGGCGCGCGAGCGACTCGATGATTCGGTGCGGGTCGTCATCGTGGCGAACAGTCCCGCTACCCGCAGGCCGATACAGCTGACCGGCTTGGACCAGATGTTCTCGCTTTACCGAACCCTGGGCGACGCATTGACTGCGGTGGGGTCGACCGCAGACTGACCGTACGACCGGGCCCGCCCCGGAGTCCGTCACTTAACCCAGCGGTGCGCCGTCCATCAACATCAGCGCCTGCTCGAACAGTCGCAGGGTCGCCGCGTGCAATTGGTCGCCGACTTCCTTCGGGGCTTTCCCGGCGCATGCTCTGGCCAGGGTGCCTTCGATGACGATGCCGAGCTTGAAACATGCCAGCACGGTGTACCAGGTGATGTGCGACAGGTCGCGACTGGTGTTTTCGGCGTACCGCTCGAAGAGGTCTTGGGTGCCGGCCAATCCACCTTTTTCGGTCAACGAGTGGCCGAAGACGCTGGAGCCGTCGGACTGCCGCCAGGTGGCCAGCAGCCAACCCAGATCGAGCAGCGGGTCACCGATCGTGGACATCTCCCAGTCGACGATGGCAACGACCTCCGGCCCGGTGCGGGAAAACATGACGTTGGCGGCGTGATAGTCGCCGTGCATGATTCCCGGTTTCCAGGACTCGGGCCGCCCCTGTTCAAGCCACTTGGCTACGTCGCCGACGCCGGGGATTTCCGGCCCTGGATAGTTCTCGAATTCCCGATAGGATTCGAGCTCCGAAAGCCAGCGCGGCACTTGACGTTCCAGGAATCCGGCCGGCCTGCCGAAATCGGCGAGCCCCACCGCGACGTGGTCGACAGCGCCCAGTCGGGCCAGCGCATCGGCCATCGACAAGCCCATCCCGAACCGCACAGCGGAGTCAGTGGCGTGCAGCGGCGGCAGTTCCTCGCCTGCGTTGAATCCGTCGACGGGTTCCATCAGGTAGAACACCGCGTCACCGAGAACCGTCGGGTCGTCGCACGTCGCAATGAGTCCCGGGTGTGGCACATCGCTGCCGGCCAGCGCGGCCAAGACCCGGGTCTCACGCAAGATCACGTTGTTGCTGCGCGGACGCAAGTGCAGCGGTCCGCGCCGCAGCACGTACTCCCGGCCGGATCGGGTGAACCGCAGCATGACGTTCTGGGTGCCCCCAGTGATCGGACGAACGTGGTCCAGCGGGCCTTCACCGAGATTGTGCCGGGACATCCAGTCAGCCACCGCAGTCAGGTTTTCCACCCCGGTGAACCTACTCGGCTGGCTCACAGCTTCCGCGGGTACTGTCCCAACCGGCTGAGCAGCTATACAGGGGAACTGAGGATGCAACGCACCGACAACGATTCCTGGAATATCACCGAAAGCGTGGGCGCGACAGCGCTGGGGGTGGCCGCCGCGCGCGCGGCTGAGACGGAACGCCCCGACCCGCTGATCAAAGATCCGTTCGCCCGGGCTTTCCTCGAGGCGGCCGGTGCCGGTATGTGGAATCTGTACCTCGACCCGTCACTGCACGATCAACTGGATGCGGACCTCAAGGCGCAGATCCGTGCAATGAACGACTTCATGGCCGTACGCACCGCCTTTTTCGACGAGTTCTTTCTGGCTGCGGCTAACGACGGCGTCAAGCAAGTGGTGATCCTTGCAGCCGGTCTGGACGCGCGGACCTGGCGACTGCCCTGGCCCGACGGCACCACCGTTTACGAACTCGACCAGCCTAAGGTGCTCGACTTCAAATCCGCCACCCTGCGCAAGCGGGGCGCCGCACCCGCCGCCCGATTGGTCAACGTTGCCGTCGATCTTCGGCAGGACTGGCCAAAGGCGTTGCGGGAAGCCGGTTTCGATCCGACGCAACCAAGCGCATGGTCAGCGGAGGGCTTGCTTCGCTACCTGCCGGCGCAGGCGCAGGACCTGTTGTTCGAGCGCATTGACGAGCTGAGCCCGGTGGGATCCTGGCTGGCCACCAACACGCCGAGCAGGGAAGCGATAGATCCCCACCGTCTGAAGCGCCAGCGAGAGCAGATGCAGCGATTTCGGGCCGCTGCCGCTCAGCTGACCAACTCGCAGATGCCCGACGTCGAAGCGCTGTGGTACCCCGAAGAACGCACCGACGTGGCGGATTGGCTGCACGCCCATGGCTGGTCGGTTTCGTCTGCCTCCATGGCCGAGATGCTGGCCCGCTACGACCGCGTGGTTCCCGACGAAGACATCACGCCGCCAACTGTTTTCGTGTCAGCGGAGCGCTCGTCGTCGCCGTGACGCACCGCTACGACGAGCCGGCGTCACCGTCCGGCAACTCGTTCGGCTCAGCCCGTCTCGTTTCGGCCCACCTGACCAGGGGTAGGCAGGCGGAAGCGTGTCGCGGCTTCTCGCGGCAGCGACGAAGGAGGCGACCAGTGCTCGACGCAGCACCTAACCAGATGACGCAGCCGGCGACGCCGGCAGAGCCACCCGAGCGGTTGACGCCGGCTGAGCCTCCGGAGCGGCTCACACCGTCAGAATCACCGGAACGGTTGACACCGTCAGAGCCGGCTCCGCAGGAACCGCCCGACTGACGTTACCTACGATCACCGCGGAACGGAGATACCGATATGCGCGCCGAAGAGGGCGACGAATCGATCAAAGACTATGCCGACGAAGCTCGCCAGACCCGAGGCAGAGTGGGCGGGTCGGGGCTCTCATTGCCGAAGAAACTACTGCGATTGCTCGGAATCGGTCAGGGCCGCGACGGCGACCAGGGCGGACACCGTTAGGACTCGAACAAATAACACTCAGAGCACTCTTCACCGCTGCCTTTCCATCCAGCACACTATTTGTCTTGTTTGGAATATCGTCGGAAGGGTAAGAACCTTCCACTGATCGTGCGGACGCTACGGAGGTCAGGATGCGGTATGGCGGAATCATCAGCGCGGTCGCTCTGGTGTGGCTTTTGATCGGGGTGTTGGCGCTCTACCAGCGCGGAGGCTTCGATAGCGGTATCAGTCTTCAAACCGCACTCAATGTAGCCCTCACAGTGATTGCCGGGCCCCTGAATTACGCCGGTGTCAAGCCGGAAGTCGCGGTGCCGCAACCTAGTTCAATGCCAGCCATTGGCTTCAAAGCCCTCCTGACCGGAGCGATGTCATGATCGGCCTGGGCATTCTGCTCATCATCGTCGGCATTGTGGTCAAAACTCACACATGGATCTTTGTGCTCGGCGTCGTCTTGCTGGTCATGGGCGCCGTTCTAGCAATCTTGGGCAGAGTCGGCCATCCGGTCGCCGGCCGGCGACACTGGTACTGATCGCCATGCCGGGTCGGCCCAAGATTTGTAGTTAGTCGCTCAGTCGGACGCAAGTCATCGGTATCGAACGCACAATAGAAAAGGACTGGTCATGATCGTTCTCGGCATCATCTTGCTCGTTATCGGGATCGTTGTCCCATCCCTCGTAATCTTGAAGACGATCGGCATCATCTTGCTGGTCATCGGCTTGATTCTGTTGGTGCTGGGTCAGATCGGCCGCCCGGTCGCTGGCAGGCGCTACTGGTACTAACTTCCGGTCCTGCCCTTCAGGCAGGATCACCCCCGTGGGACTATGCGCACTGGACTGCGTTGCACAAATGCCTTGTTTCACGGATTGAAGGCGGTGCTGCCGTCGATTGGATGGGTGGTGCTGACCAGCTTGGCGTAGCAGTGGTCGCTGTCGAGGTTGTGGTCGCGACACCAGCCCAACGCCTCATCGGAATCGGGGAATACCACTCCAGCGATGGTGACCCAGAAATCGGGTGCGGAGAATGTCGACCAGTCACCGGACCACAGCAGCCGAACCTCCGGATAGTTCAGGCGCAGCTGCAGGTGCTCGCGCAACGTGGCGGCGTTGTCCCAGGTGATGCCGTCGTCGACGACTCCCGGTCGTTTCGAGCTCAGTTGAGGTACCCACCGATCAGCGAGTTGACCGCTGACGAAGGGCCGGTCGGCATTGGCGATTGAGCGCAGCGCATCGACGCTGGCCGATTCGTTGTCACCGGTCTGAGGATCCGCCGGACCAGTGGCGGTGCTGGACGACGAAGTAGACGCCGAGGATGGGGCAGTCGATTGCGTGGCACCGGACTGGTCGCAATTGATGAGAAGCGTGCCGGGATTCAGATCGACCTCACCTTGTTGCGAGGCGCCGCCGGTCGGGATTGCGTTGGTGGACACTGGTAGCCGCCAGAACGTGCCTAACGGGAACCGGAAGTCGTGCTCCACTTCTGGGTTGGAACTGCTGCCACCGGAACCGGGTGCGATGACGATCGGTTGGGCCGACAAGTCGAAGGTGCCGGAGGCGACGTTCTGACCGTCCGAGGTGATGCTGATTCGGGTGCTCGTTGAGGTGAGCACATCGCCGCCTGGGCAATGGGCGACGATCTTCATTCGGATGACCAACGCTCCGGACTCCGCGCGGATGGTCTCTGGCTTGAACTCGGGTGCGCGGCCGCACTTGGTCACTAGGTTAGGGCCGCTTGGGCCGCCGCTGTGACTGTCGCTGCCGGCGCCGCCGGGTGCGGCGACTCCGACGTAGTAGGCCTTGGTCACCCGATGATTGGTCAGATGGCTGTCTTCTGAGCCGTACATGACCGTCCAGCCGCCGAGCCCTTTTTTGATGCCTTGGCCCTGCGGACCCCAGATGGCGCCGTCGTGGCAGGCGTAGTAGCCGACCCAGTCGGGGTGCTCTTTGGGGTTGGACCAGGCGCCCCCGTTTCGTGCCCGGCATTGCGTTCCGTTGTCGAGGAGCAGCGCGAAGGGATAGGGGTCTTCGGTTTGGGCTTTGATCGGCGAGTTGAGTCCGGTGGCACTGATGTAGTACAGCGTGTTGGAGAACGGATCTATCAAGCAGTAGACGTGTGCGGCGTCAGCGGCGGCCCAGCAGGCGTCACCAGAGTCGGCGGTGGCGCCACAAAAGCGCACACCGGAAGTCTTGCCGTACGGCGACGGCGACCCGAACGAGCAATCGATCTGTTGGCTGGAGCGGCTGTTGTCTTGGGTCCAGCCGTTTTCGATGTTGCCCTGCGTGTCGACCGGCTCCAACACGGTGATCGTGGGCTGATTCACGTGGTGGTAGAGCACTGCCGATCCGGCGACCAGCGCCGTTACCGCCACGATGGTGACGAGCAGCCAACGCATGGCCGGTGCGGACAGCCGGGCGGGGGCGTAAGCAGACGCGTTGAACGGAGGTTCGGGCGCGCCACCCCGGGGCAGGGGCTCGTCGACAAAAAACCGCCAGCCAGGTGGTGCTTCGGGCCAGGAGGGATCAGGTGACCACCCTGGGTCCGGAAACCACCGCTGCGGAATCGGCCACTGAGGCGGGGCATTGAACCGCATACGTCGGGCTCCTTAGCAGTCGTGGATTACGAAGCGTAGCGGGCAGCTTGATTCCGGCTGCCGTGCCGCGGTTGCGGATCAGCTCGCGGCGCCGAGCGGCTGGCCCACGCGGGTCGTGCCGGTGCTGTTGAGCGTTTAATCGAGTCGATCACATGGCTGTGCTTTCCGGCCGGTCGATGGGTGGTCTCAGATCGGCCAGACTAAGGAGTCCGTCTTCGATCGCATGCGCGAGCAGCGCGGACTTCGTGGGCGCCGGCCTGCCGACTGCGGCGTATTTGGCTCGTGCCCGCTGCAAATGGGTGCGCACGGTGCTCGGCGCGATGAAGAGTCGTTCTCCCACCAGTTCCTTGCTGCCGGTTTGGAACCAGGCGACCAGCACCTCCTTCTCCCGATCGGAAAGCTTGGGGCGGCGGGTGTTGTCATCATTGACCAAGGCGTTGGCCGCTCGGGGTCCCACATAGGGCGTCGTCGATGACGCGGAGTGGATGGCTTCGATGAGGTGAGTCCGCCCCTCTGACTTTGTCAGGTAGGTGACGGCCCCCAGCTCCAGCGACTTGAGAATGACCTCGTCGGAGTTCAGGTGTGAGAACACAACGACGCGGTGGCCGGCCTGACACAGACTGTGCAACGTGTCGAATGCTGGGCTACCGTCGTCGCTCTGGAGATCGAACAACACCACGTCGGGGCCCGCGCACGGCGATGGGTATCGCATAACGAACGCGGCCGGATCTCGAAACTCACCCACGAACGCGATCGGCGGATGTGCCTGGGCGCACCAAGCCCGCACCCCCGCGTGCACGACGTCGTGGTTGTCGATGATTGCGACTGACACTCCCGCTTCAGCGGCTTCCGGCGGCGACGACACCGGCCCTCCTTTCCCTTCGCATAGGCATGTGCCGCGTACATGCGCGCAGTCGACGTGTCGCCCTGTCCCGTTAGGGCTATCTGATGCCGCGCTGAACTAAGTGATCGGCCGGCCTTGTGCAAGGCGGCCAGTCGGTCTCGCCGGGCTTTCACGGCCCTACCCGACGCTGTCGGCGGGGCGGCCCGGATGCCGGCGCCACCCGTTTGCTCGAGTGACCGGAATCCGGCATGCGTCGGACTTTACCAATCAAAGCCATTTGCGGAAATCCGCGCAGCAACCTAGTGGTCATCGATTCACAAGCCCTGCTTATCAGCGTCCGATAAAGTTGCGAAAAACGCTCCGAAGGCCGCCATCGGATGCTATAGCGCCGCGCCAAGTAAGTGGGTACGGCGGCCGAACAACAGCTGCCCACACCGCCATTCTCGCCGCAGTGTTTAGCATGTGCTTAATAAATAGCGCTCCTGCAAAGAGAGCGCAATGCCCGCGGCTCAGACTCGACTGTGGGTCTGACCTGTTCTAACAGCGACGAAGACGTCGGCTCGGACCGATTTACCGGTCGAGCAGCGGTGCTGCAAGGATGTTAGATACGGGTTCGTTCACTTCAGGATTTGCGTCGGTACGAGCCAGTGGTGCAATCGACATTGTTGACCGAACTTCACTTGTCCGCCGAACGGGGGATAGTGCGGCTCGTTTTGTCGTGTGACGATCCAAGTTCGCCGACCCGACGCTGAAGGTCGGCTATCGGCTATTCAGCCAGTTACTTATTTGGGAGGATGGATTTGACCCAGTCTGGGTGGGCTGTGGAGCTCAACGACGACAACCCTGACCCTCGAGTCGCCTGTGTGGTGCTCGTGGACGTATCGGGATCGATGCAGGGCGCCCCCGTCGCAGCTCTAGAGCGTGGGTACGCCGCGTTCACGCAGTACTTGAACAACGATGCGCTGGCCAGTAAACGGGTGGAGGTTGCGGTCGTCACGTTCAGCACTGCGGCGACTGTGCTGGTTCCGATGCAAGAGGCCAGAGGCCTGCACCCGACTCGTTTCAACGCTTCGGGTGGCACCAACATGGCCGCAGGGATCCACCTGGCGCTTGACATCATCGAGGACCGCAAGGCGACGTATAAGGCCGCCGGGCTGCAGTACTACCGGCCGTGGATCTTGCTGCTCACTGACGGTCAGGCGCATGCGAAGGGTTTCACGCAGGCGGTGGCCCGCCTTGCCGCTGCTGAGCGGGCCCGTGGAGTCACCATGTTCGCGGTCGGTGCGGGACCGCACGTCGACTGGCAACAGCTGCAACGGCTTTCGGTGCAACGCAGCCCAGCCCAGCTCGACGGGTTGAAGTACGAGGAGCTCTTTGAATGGTTGTCAGCCTCGTTGAGCAATGTCTCCAATTCGACTGACTTCGCCCGCAGCGACGAAGCGTTGGCCGGGATGAATGAGCAAATACCGCTGCCACCGCTGACCGGATGGACGACGGTGTGAGAGATGCCTACCAGGGCGGCTCTACACCTGGCAGCTGGGCTTGGGCGGTGTGCGGCGCTTCAGTAACTGGGTGGCAGCACCTCAGCCGCGGCCTGGGTTGTGATGACGCGTTCGGCTACGGCGTCACCGACGACTTCGTGGTGGCCGCTGTCGCTGACGGCGCCGGCTCGGTCACCGGGACCTCAGCCTGGGGCTCGTTTGCCGCTTGCCGGGGTGTGCTCGATCTGACGATGACACCGCAGTTCATCGCAAGTTTCCGGGACGCGGCGCCGGCGGATTCCGACCACCTGATGCGATGGCTGTTCACCGGGGCCTTGGAGCGGGTGATGAAGCAGGCGGGCGACATGGGGCTGCCAGTTGCCCAGTTGTCAACAACGTTGTGCGTAGCACTCGGCACCCCTGATCTGGCGATGTTCGGCCAGATCGGGGACGGGATCATCGCGGCCGAACACGACGGTCAGATCGCGACGCATCTCATCGAAGAGAAACACGAATATGCGAACGCCACTTGGTTTCTGCAGACGCGGGGATCCTTCGACGAGTCATTCCGCACCTCGGCGCACACCGGGCCGACGGCGTTCGCGCTGAGCACCGACGGCATGGCCTACAAGGTAACCAACATCGTCACCGGCGAAGCGTACGAACCGTTTTTCACCGGCTCTTGGCAGCACGTCCGATCCGGCGCCAGCGCCGCTGACTTCGCCGCGCTGCTGCGCGACATCGGAGACGATCAGACTGGTGACGACAAGACGATGGTGCTCGCGGCGCTGCAGTGGCAGGACGATAAGTTCCACCCCTCGGCGCGACCGGTGACCACCACGGTGGTGCACTCAGCGCTCCCGTCGCAGGTGCCCGCCGGCCAAGTCACACAGCCGACCACCGACGCCGAGCTGGCGATCGCGCCGCCGCCGGTCTCTGAACCGGGGGAGCACCACGAAGCGGTTGCTCCTGCCCACACGAGGCGGCTGGCTCGCGCCGCCCGAGCGCCGCGGGCGCAGCACCGGATCGTGCAAGACGGTGAACTGGTCGACCCCGGCCCTTCAATGGTGGAGGAAGAGTCGCACGCCGTTCCGCCGGTGTTCCGCGCGAACCGCAGCGAATCGTTCGACCGACCTCCTGCCGGCAGCGAACAGCGTGCCGGTGCGGCCGCAGAGAAAAGGCGCCGATTTCGTCCCCGCCGGCCGCGGAGTTGAGGTGAGGGGGGTCGGTGGTGCGGCTCGGTGATGGGGTGAGTGTGGATTTGGGGCCGGTGTTAGCGCGCGCCGGTGAGGGCACTATCTATGAGGTTGCGGGCCGGGCTGATTGGGTGGCCAAGGTCTTTCACGCTGAGCTTAAGGACCTGCATGTCAAGCGGGCCAAGGTGGCGGCGATGACGGCCGCACCACCGGCCGGGGCGGTGCAATCGGACGGGTTTGTCGTGCTGACCTGGCCGCTGCACGTGATCGACGACGATCAGATCGGCTACATCATGCCGCGGGTGGACACCTCCAACGCCGTTGAGATTCACACCATCAGCAACCCGTCGAACCGGATGAATCCGCTGCCCTCCGCACCGCAGTGGACCAAACACGCCACCTGGCAGCATCTGGTCAACGTGGCCGCCAACTTGTGTTTGGCCGTAGACACCGTGCATCGGGTGGATGCGGTGATCGGCGATTTCCAGGAGCGCAACATTCTGGTCAACGACACCACCCGGGTGACGTTGGTCGACTGCGATTCCATGCAGTTCACCGGTGCTAACGGTCACCAATTCTTATGTGGGGTGGGCCGACCGGAGTTCACCGCCCCGGAGTTGGCCGGGGTGGACTTGTCGGTGACCGCGCGCGACAAACCCTCGGATCTGTTCGCGCTGGCCGTGCACATCCACCAGTTGCTGATGGCTGGCAACCACCCGTTTTTGCGCGGCGACTGGACCGGCCCCGGTGAGCAGCCTGATGCGCTGACACTGGCCGCATCCGGGCACTGGGCCGGCGGCCCGGACTCGCTGCTGCACCGCAACCCGCTGGCCCCACCCATCGACTTCCTGCCCGCCGACCTGCAGCGGCTATTCACCCGCGCCTTCACCGACGGCGCCAAAGACCCCACCGCCCGACCCACCGCAGCGAGGTGGTGTCAGGTGCTGCAGGCACTCAAAGTCAGTACCTGTCCTCGCGGGCATCAGATCCCGGCCAGCACCCAGCACTGCCCCTGGTGCGCCATCGACGACGAACGCGCCACCCGCCGCCGACGCGCCGCCACCACCGCCACCGCGCCGAAAGAGCCCAGCTTTCGCGCCATGACTCCGCCGCCTGCGCCGGCGCCGAGCATCGTGACAGCCACCGGGGCACCCAGCGCAAGGTTGTCGCAGAACCCTTATTACATGCTGGGCGCCGGTGTTGCCGCCGTCGCCGTGTTGGCTGTCATCATCGTCATCGCCGGTCATTCCGGCCACACCGCCACCTCTACCGAGCCTTACACCAGCCCGGATTGGCCGACCCCGCAGACCACCACAACAACCACCGATTCGTGGGCGACGACACCATCGCCTACCACGACGCCGTGGACGGCGACCACGACGCCCTGGACGGCGACGTCGTCGGCCGGCCCGGACTCACAGTCGATCGCCTTCACCAACGCGGCAGTGGGGGACTGCGTTCACCGCGAGGCCGGCACCCCGCGCGCTGACGGAACAACAGACCTGCCGGTGCTGTACCTCGCCAGTTGTTCTCAGCCCGAGGCGACCGACCGAGTCACCATGCGCACCGATGACACCGCCAACTGCGCCGGGCAGTGGGTGCGGAGCCAAGACCCGCACGTCGTGCTGTGCCTTGAGAAGTTGCGGTGAACACCGGTGAGTGACGACCAGCCAGCACGACGTCGCGAAAAATTGGACACCGGTGTCCTGTCGTCTTAATGAAGCGGGCCAACGGACGCTGAATCCGCTCGAAGGTGATGAATTTGTATGCGGGACAACGTTAATGGCAAGTTCAAGCAACCGGAAGGGTGGGTTGGGTCGGTGTTGCGGCTCGGTGATGGGGTGAGTGTGGATTTGGGGCCGGTGTTAGCGCGCGCCGGTGAGGGCACTATCTATGAGGTTGCGGGCCGGGCTGATTGGGTGGCCAAGGTCTTTCACGCTGAGCTTAAGGACCTGCATGTCAAGCGGGCCAAGGTGGCGGCGATGACGGCCGCACCACCGGCCGGGGCGGTGCAATCGGACGGGTTTGTCGTGCTGACCTGGCCGCTGCACGTGATCGACGACGATCAGATCGGCTACATCATGCCGCGGGTGGACACCTCCAACGCCGTTGAGATTCACACCATCAGCAACCCGTCGAACCGGATGAATCCGCTGCCCTCCGCACCGCAGTGGACCAAACACGCCACCTGGCAGCATCTGGTCAACGTGGCCGCCAACTTGTGTTTGGCCGTAGACACCGTGCATCGGGTGGATGCGGTGATCGGCGATTTCCAGGAGCGCAACATTCTGGTCAACGACACCACCCGGGTGACGTTGGTCGACTGCGATTCCATGCAGTTCACCGGTGCTAACGGTCACCAATTCTTATGTGGGGTGGGCCGACCGGAGTTCACCGCCCCGGAGTTGGCCGGGGTGGACTTGTCGGTGACCGCGCGCGACAAACCCTCGGATCTGTTCGCGCTGGCCGTGCACATCCACCAGTTGCTGATGGCTGGCAACCACCCGTTTTTGCGCGGCGACTGGACCGGCCCCGGTGAGCAGCCTGATGCGCTGACACTGGCCGCATCCGGGCACTGGGCCGGCGGCCCGGACTCGCTGCTGCACCGCAACCCGCTGGCCCCACCCATCGACTTCCTGCCCGCCGACCTGCAGCGGCTATTCACCCGCGCCTTCACCGACGGCGCCAAAGACCCCACCGCCCGACCCACCGCAGCGGAGTGGCGGGAGGCCTTGATCACCGTCGATGTCAGCACCTGTCCTCGCCGGCATCAGATCCCGGCCAGCACCCAGCACTGCCCCTGGTGCGCCATCGACGACGAACGCGCCACCCGCCGCCGACGCGCCACCGCCACCGCGCCGGACCAGACCATCTTCCGCGCCAACGCACCAGAGGCGCCAAAGGTCACATCCACGGCGCCGCGGATACCGCGACCTAGGTCCAGCGATCCGGCGGTGCCCGTCGGGCCGGCATCGCGCGCCCCCATGTATGTGCTGGCCGGTGTGATCGCGGCGGTGGTGCTGATCGGGATCATCATCTTCGCGGCCAGCCAGTCCGGCGACACCAACACCGCCACCACCCCTTACAGCACACCGTCCTGGACCACATCCGACACCGCCGCATACGGCTCGACCGCGGTGGCCGCACCGGGGGGCACTCCGCCCGCTGACGCTGTCGAATGCCCCGGTGTCACCGGGGGACCCTACGGTCACGCCGCCATCGGCAGTCCGATCACGTCGTGCCCGTTTGCGATCCGCGTCGCTGACGCTGTCAACGGCAGCAGCTTGCGGTTCCCGGCGGTGCTGCAGGTGTACAGCCCGGTGACGTCGCAGAACTACGACATGAACTGTGCGGTCGAGCAGGTGCTGACCTGTCGCGGTGGCAACGACGCCGTGGTCTATGTCTACTAGACGACCGGCAGCGCTCGCCGAACAGCCGCCCGGGCGGCACCGCACAGCGGCGCAACCGCGATCTTTTCGGCGGCGACTCGTTTTCTTCGCCGTCTTGTCCTGCCTCGTCGTCGTCGCGGTTGCCGCGGCCGTGACCCATCCGCGGCTGCTGCAGCGCACCGGCAAGCCCCTTTATGCAACAGCGCCGCACGTCTCGGCACCACCAGTTGAGGCGCCGGTCGTGCCCTCGCCGACCGACGCCGAGACGGGCTCGGTCGCCGAGCCCGCCGCCGTTGCACTGCCCAGCTCGTTGGCCGCCTCCTTCGACGAATTACAGCACCGCGTCGCAGACAGCATCGGCGTCGCGTTGGCGCCCGTAGGTGACCCGGTTGCCGTCTTCACCCGAGGCCCTTGGACGACCGGAGCGGCGTGGTCCACCATCAAAGTCCCGCTGTCGCTGGCGTTGTTGCGCCGGCAGGCCACCCCCGGAGCCTTCACCGCCACGATGCGCGCGGCAATCACTGTGTCGGACAACGGCGCTGCCCAAGCGATGTGGGACCAGTTGGGCGCACACCAAAGCGCCGCGGACAAAGTCGGTGCGATCCTCGCCGAGGCCGGTGACACCTCCACACGGGTCGAGCCTGAGGTGACCCGAGCCGGCTTCACGGCATTCGGTCAGACCCGGTGGCCGCTACTGCGTCAAGCGCAATTCGCCGCGCACGCCGCCTGCGACCCCCGTAACACCGCGGTGCTCGACCTGATGGGAGAGATTTCGGCGGGACAGCGCTGGGGGCTGGGCTCGATTGCAAACGTGAAATTCAAAGGCGGATGGGGCCCGGACACTGATGGTCGCTACCTGGTACGGCAGTTCGGTATCCTGCCGACAGCGAACGGCCAGGTGGCGGTAGCGATCGCGGCGGACGCGGGTGAGTTCGGTGAGGGCACCGCGGTGTTGAGCCAAATCGCGTCCTGGCTGGGCGAGCACCTTCCTGACCTGCCCGCCGGCCCGTGCAGGAACAGCTGAGCCAACGGCGGTAGGCGGGCGCGGCTTCGTCAGCGGCCGAAGGCCGCCGCCAGCCCGGCGGTAGTCTGCGCCGCCGCCGGTGGCACGCAGATCGGGCCGAATGCGGTTGGAGAAAGATGATCCACGCCCGGGTAACTCAGCGGCGTTCGGATCGGGGCGCCTCCCTGCCGGGCAGTTGCCATGAACGTGCGTTGTGAACTCGCCACCGCGGAGTGATGGCCGCGCATACCGCCGGTTGTCCGCCGTTCGTACGAAAAAGAGCCGCGGGCAGGCCTCGACGAGGTTGAGCGTGCTACAGAGAAGCCGTGAAGGACGCGTTGCCGCCGAGTAAGTACGGGGCCGGGTACACCTACAGCGGGCCCCCTGAAACCCACCCGCCACAGACGGCAAGCCCTTACGGGCAGCCTTATCACACCCCGACAGCCCCGCCGTCCTTCTCGGCGCAACCTACTCCAGGGCCAGGGTTCGTTCCCGGTTCTGCTACGCCGACGCAGCCGGCGGCATCCTACGGGTCCTACCCGGCAAATCCGGCCGGTTATGGCGCAGCAACGCCCGGTTACGGGACGGCTGCGGCGCGACCGCCGAGCGGTGGGGTCCCTGTCAGCGCGGCCATTCTGGCGATGCTGTCGGCGATCTATCAGGGTTGGCAGAGCTACTCGTTCATCACCGTGATGTCGTTGTTCGGCGCGTGGGGGCAGTTCGAGCAAAGCGCTGCCAAGAATTACATGGTGGTGATGGTGGTGCTGTCGGGTGCGGCGTCGCTGAGCTACTTCCTCGGCAGTGTCATGCTGCTCAACCGCAACGTCTCGGGCAGTGGCTGGATCACGTTCGGCTCGCTGGCTGCCCTCGGCCAGGTGGTGGCCACGTTGGTCTTCATCAATGCCACTTTGCACGATCTGGCCAACTGGCTTTCAGCGTTGGTCAACATCATCTCTCCGCGTGCGTCCTCTCCTGGCACAACGCTGTTCGGCGTCAACGGTATCGGCGTCGGGGTCGCCCTCGGTCTGACGATAGGTGTCCCGGTGTTGATCGCCATCTTGGCGCAAACACGGGCCACTCGACGCTGGTGCACCGCGCCGCGACTGATGTACGGGCCGTAGCGGCACGTCGCTGCCGACGTTCGCGAGATCAACGATGTCTGACAGTTCGCCGGAAAGCTCGTGGCGAAGAACCGGTTTGCGCTCGCTGCTATCGCTGTGGGCGGCCGCGCTGACCGCCGCCTGCCACCACGCCCCGTCGACGCCCGCCGACAACACCGTGCAGCCGGCTGAGGCTACACCGCCCACCACGGTCTCGGCCGGCGCAGGAGACCCCTGCGTCGATGGTGCTTCAGGGTGTGTGCAGGTCGGTCGAGCCGACGTCGACGGCGACGGGCAACTCGAGCGCATCGGAGTCGCCGTCGACAAACCGCCGCCAGTCAATGGAACACTGCAACCCGGCACCATCTTCATCCGAGTCGCGACGTCGACCGGTGTGCAAGCCCTTCAAGTCGACGCTCCGCTGCAGTTGCCGAAATCTGGCAGCCCCACCGATGTCTTTGTGGGAGCGTTCCTGATCAGCCGCCCCCACGGCGCCGATCTAGTCGTACAGACCGCACGCGGGATAGCCGACGACTTCGCCGTCATCAGGTCCACCCGCGGTGCGTTGGTGATGCTGCCGGCGCCGCCGAAGCGCAACTCAAAGGTTTCACTGGGGCAGCGCTGGGCCCTGACGCAGTCCGAGGGTTTCCGCGAGACCATCACCTGTACCGACGGGACGGCCATCAACCTCGTCCACGATGTGGCTCCCCTCGACGAAGGAGAACCGGTTCCCGGTGGCGGGCGTCGCGAGATCAGCCGCTACGCGTTCGCCAACAACGAGTGGGTCCTGAAAGATTTTCAGAGCATCCCGCGCGATCAGTTCTCTTACAACGAGGCGGCAAGCGGTGCGTTCCTCTGCGGCGATCAGCGCCGGTGATCGGGGTAAGGGTCGGTGCTTTCTCGACGTCGGTGCGGGGCCAGATGTTATGTCCGCCGAACGGATGAATCAACGCTGATCTGCCGGATGTCAGGCCGTGCTGAGGCTAGGTTGCGTTACGGAAGCGCGCCGCGCGTGGCGGTGCGCGTCGTCGCAGGAAGGCGCACATGACCGAGCAGTACAACGAACCGACATGGGGCGCCGAATATGGTGGAGGCCTCGACGGCCCCCGGCAGCCTGCCCAGCACGCCGGGCCCATCCAGCAGCCTTACCCGGTCGTCGGACCACCGGGAAACGTTGGTGGGCAACCGTTTGCGCATGCTGACTATCACCGGCAGGCTGCCGAGTACTTCGAGACCGGCGTTTCGCCGGAGTGCACCGGCTCAGTGCCCAATTTTCCCGCCCCGACAGCGGGATACGGCGCCCAAGGCTCTCCCTACCCCAGTTACGTTCCGGCGGCGCGCGGCGATAACCCGGTGATCCGGCTGATGGAACGCGGTCTGCGCGGTGAACTTCTACAACAAGCGTGGTTCCAGAGGTTTCGCCACCAGTCTCCGGACCCGTTCGTGTTGATCAGCTACGGCGCGGGAGTGTTCGTAACCATCCTGGTGATGCTCACTCCGTCAGCGATTCTGTCGACGCTGGTCGTCGACGCGCTGTGGCTGGCAATCGGTTACCTGTATCTGGCGGTGGGAACCCGGCTCGCGCACCAGTTCCTCGAGTTCGGCATCTGTGTGGCAGGAACGGTGGTTCTGGCGGCACAGATCTGGGCTTTCCTCGTAGCCATTGATACAACAGCGCAGTACCTTCCCGCCTATGTCGAACCCAGGGGAGTGCTGGTCGTCAAACTCATCCTCGACATCGCCGCTGCCGCGCTTCTTGTTTACGTGGGCGCGCAAGTTCATCGCGGCATCGCGCGACTCACCGCCCGGTGACCGATCGACGCGGGCGGGAGTACGTGCCGCATGACTGATCCTTACCCGGGCGGCGCCGACCCGGGACTGCCGCCGAGTCGATTCGGTGCCGGATTCACCCTTGGTGAGAATGACTTAACGCCGCCAGTCGCACCGCCCAGCTACCCGGCGCCGCCGCCTTACCCCGGTGCGGTGAACGACGGGCTGTCGCCGCCCGGCTACCTCCCGCCAGCAGGTCATCCCGGCGGGTACCTTCCGCCGGCCGGGCCGCCGCCACCGCCGATGAGTTATCCCGGTGTCGTTCCCACGGTCCCCTACCCCGGGTACCCGGTGCCGCAGATGTGGGCACCGCGGCCCGGGGTGACGAATTCGATGGCGATCGCGGCGTTCGTGTGCGCTTTCCTGGTGGCGCCGCTGGGCATCGTCTTCGGCCACATCGCACTGTCACAAATCAACCGCACGGGCGAAGACGGTCACGGCTTAGCCATCGCCGGCCTGGTGATCGGATATTTCTGGACTGGCTTGCTGCTGCTGTGGTTGATCGCAATCGCCGGCTAGGCGATCACGGTCTTCGCACGCCACACCCGAATAGCCCACTAATCGAGCACGATCCGGCGACGAGAGGTCATCACCATGGTGAACTGTGCAAGCTTTACCGCGTGGAACCGGGTATACGCCTACGAGGGGGGCAGTAATCGTTCAGCAGAAACTGAGCAACAAACATCCACTTACGCTCGGCGACCGCGAAAATCAACGCTTCGGCCGTTACGCTGCGTAAGCGCCGCCGCGGTCGCGTCTGCACTTGCGGCCCAATCCATCAGCGGGGCAACCATTGCCGCCGCAGCGCCCATCGCCACCGTGAAAGCACGAACGCAGCGGATGTCAGACGCGAATCTGAATTCGCAGCAGAACGGCTGGTACGACGCGGGCGACAAGCTAACTCTGGTGTGCTCGAAACGCGGTGAACCGGTCAAAGGATTCTTCAGCTTCAACATTCCCAACGGTGGCTGGGACAACCTGTGGTACCGGACGTCGGACAACAATTATGTCGCCGACGTCGACATCGAGACCGGCACGCTCAAAGACGTCACACCCGACTGCACCGACAGCGGAGTATCCGCTCCGGCAGCCGGTGGTGACCGCGCCAACCAAGCCCTCGCCTGGGCGCGTCAACAGATGGTGACCAACCCCGACAACCCGGTGCAGTGTGAAGTTTTCGTCGAGGAGGCCTACAACCACGCCTTCCGGTATCCGAGCGCGATCGCAGCCTTCGACGATTTGAGAGCCAAGAACCAGATCCACACTAATAGTGATGAGATCCCAGTCGGCGCGCTGGTCTTCACTAGCGACCGCCGCTTCGACGACGGCAACGGCCACGTGATGCTGAGCGAAGGCAACGGCAGATACCTGACCGCGAACTACTACCAGAACCCCAAAATCCGGGAAGTGCCGCTGAATTCTAACGACCCCCAAGACAAGTTTCTGGGCTGGGCGCTGGCGCCATAACGACGGCTGCGGCACCAAGAGTCGACGCGGCGCAGCGGTCGCAACAACGTCCTTCTGTCGATGATGCACGACACCTCGCGAACGCTAGCTCGGGGGAGGAGGCAGTCACGCACCGCAAAGCTCGCCACCCGAATGAGCGCTGGAGCTGGCACACCGACTCGTCGCGTAATGCCATTACGTGCATTGAGTTCCTCAGCGATGACGTTGCGCGCTCGCCAGGACTGTCATTCGCCGGAAACGACACGACTCGAAACCACGTGGCTGCCGAGCAGACACGTCGACACACGGCCTTCAATGGCGCCACTCAGCCGGGTTGGCGACCACCTGGCTCGTCGCCCGGCGAAGTACTGAAACTACAACCAGGAAGTGAATCATGGAGGATCCACAGCGCAGCAGCCCCGACGAAGTCGACACCCCGGCTGACCGTACGCGTCCCGCGCTGCCTCCGAGTCGATTCGGCGCCGGCTACACAGTGGGCCACTCCCCTCAGCACGCCGCAGCGCCGGTTGGCGGCTGGCCGGCCGCCGGGCCAGCTGGCACCTTCCCGCCCTCTGCGCTGTCGGACTTCCAAAGTCACCCCCGCGCTGGGACAGATCAGCAGTCCAGCAGCCATTCCCAGCCGCCCTGGCCCGCCGACAGTGAACTTGCGAGGTCCATCAGTGACACCTTCCCCGCGGGTGATTCCGCCGCGGGACTTTCGCCATGGCGCTACCCACGTGAACCCAGACCCTCAGCTTTCAGCGATCCCGCCGCCTTCACCCAGGCGGCCGGGCTCGCGGCACCGTTGCCGCCACAACGCCACAACAACAACGGGGTCTTGCTCCTAGCAGCGGTCGGCGCGGTGATCGTTGCTTGCGGCAGCTTCTTTCTCGGCCGAGTGACCGCGCCGAACACCGCGCCCGGCGGCAGTGGGCAAGCCGGAGCGGCCCACAGCGTTGGCCCCACGACGGGCGCGGCGCCAGGCGGCGCACCCACCATTTCTGCAGCACCTGGCTCGACCGGCCTGGAAGTGACTGATCCAGCCGGTGACGCAGTTCCCCACGCAGTCGACGGAAAGGTTTACGGCCCCAGCGACATAGCGAATCTGTCGGTGCGCTCAGACGGCACCAACCTGATCATCATCACGACCTACACCCCTTCTACGCCGATGAGTGTCATCTCAGGCGGGATGCGCATACGGTTAGATCCGGATGCGGTGCCCAGTTGCAAGGACAGCGTGCTGGACTCCTTCGACTGGTCGATCGACTACGACACCGGCGGTCTGCAGGTCTCCAAGCCCGGCGCGAATTGCGGCGACAAATTTGAACCCACGACAATCACCGGCGCTTCGGCGATCACCGGCTCGACCCTGACGATAAAGATCCGTCAGGACAGCTTGGGCATCTCATCTGGTCAACGGATCGTGATCCGGGGCTGCGTCAGCACTCGCATCGATGACGGCCACACCACATTCATTCAGGACTGGGCGCCGGACAGCCCCAGCGGGACGACCGGCGCCGTATGAATTCAGAGGCACTCGACGCGCGGGCGACAAGGGTTGCCCGAAAGCTGCTGTACTGCACCGTCACCGGTAACCGCGCTTCGCCTCCGGTCCCTAGCTCGGTGCAGACTTCCACACCGCGCGAGCATCCTGCCGCGGCAGCGCCCCGTTCAGGGCGCACGGCGCGCCCGACGACGTCGGCTGGGCAGAATGAGCGCAAAGGTAGTCGGCGGTCCCGCGGAGCAGTACACGCGGCGAAACGACCGCTGTCGTGACCTGCTGTGGTGCGCGCGGCCGGCGCGCTCTTGCAATGCTGGCCGTCGTCGGCCTGACCACCGTGGCCTGTCAGCAACAGCAACAGCAACCGACCACGCCCAGCGACAGCCCACACCCGCCGCCTGTGGCACCGTCGAGCAGCACGGTCAAGGTCAGCGCCGGTGATCCCTGTTCAGCAGGGCCGCCGGGCTGTGTACAGATCGGTAAAGCGGACGTAGACGGCGACGGGCAACTCGACCCGATCGGTGTCGCGGTCCATCAAAGCCCAGGCGAACAGGGCATAGCCCGAGCGGGCGCCGTCTTCGTTCGCGTTGCCACCTCGACCGGTGTGCAGGCCATCCAATTCGACGGCGAATTCCGGCTGCCGAAGTCGGGCAGCCCCGCCGAGGTGTTCGTCGGCGCCTTTTTGATGAGTCGTCCCCGCGGCGCGGACCTCGTCATCCAACTACAAAGCGACTTCCTCACCGAAATCTTCACGATTATCGGGTGGACTAACGGCGCCCTGACCCCGTTGCCGGCGCCGGGGCGTTACCGCAGCACCACCCTTACCCACTGGCAGAGCTGGGCTTTGACACAGGCCGAAGGGTTCCGCGACACGGTGATCTGCACCGACGGTTCGGCGATCAAGGTCGTGCACGACATTTTCCCGGAAAGCGAGGGTGTACCGGTGCCCGGTGGGGGACGCCGGGAGACGGCGCAGTACAGCTTCGCCACCAACGGGTGGGTGCTCAAGGACTTTCAGGTGTTGCCGCGGGATCAATTCTCCTACGACCTGACGCCGGGTGAGTTCTTGTGCGGCGATCAGCGCCGGTGACGCCCTGACCGTATCGCCGCCGTCCGGGCTGCTGCGCGCCGGCGAGGGTGCACCGGCGAGCCTTCACCGCGAGCGTTTTCCTCCGATCCGATGAATCAGCTGCGTTAACCGCCGATCTGCGCGGCGGCTGCCAATTTCATCTTCCGTCCTGCCGATGAACGACCGGGTCCGATTGGCTTCGCACAGAAGACGAGCGGTTGAGCAGAGTCACTAGCGCTGCTTGTGCGGTCGACGCGCGTTGGTTTGCAACGACATCGGTGCTCGCCTTCACATCCTTATCAGGTTGCGACCTGCACAGCCGGGTCGACCGCGCGGAACGCGGCGACCACGGTGTTCATAAAGTTCTCCATCGCAGCGATGCCGGCGCGTCGGGTCACGCCGTCTTTTTCCCGCCACCTGTCGATGCTGACCACCGCACGCAGTCGACCCGGATTGAGCGGTTCGAAGGTGACGCTGGCGGTAAACTGGTCACCGCCGCCGCCGGTGGTGATTCGGCTGGTGTGTTGATAGACGATGCGATTTGGGTTGTCCATCCGCACGCGCATCGCTCCGCCAAGGAAGGCGGCCCGCGCGGAGCGGTCGTCTGGAAGGTACTGCGCGAGGCTGGTTTGCACGGCCTGCATCGGTGCGGCGGTGGTCAGCACCATATTTCGGTGAGTGATCGCCTTCTGCCGTTCGTATTGTTGCCGAAAAAACAGGCCGCGCTTGGTATTTTGCTTGACGGAGTAGTAGAGCCACGAGCCGCCGAGCAGCACCGCGACGGCCAGGACTACGCCCACGGCTGGTCCGGCCCGAACTGCGCACCGTCGCCTCGCTGCTGTCGTGGGGGCGTCGTCCGGTGTTGTTGCGAGGGATGCTGCTCGTAGTGCAGTGCGGGCGCGTGCTGCTGCTGCGGGGCTTGGGTCGACGGATACAGCTCCGACGGTTGGGTTCCGTGCGACGGTGAGGAAGGGTGGTGCGCGATGTGAGGCAGTTGGCCGGGACGCGGGCGGTTCAGCCAATTCGTCACGGCGGTGAACCCGGCGTTGACGCTGCGGCCGAGCAGCACTTCGAGGGCGCGGATCCCGTACCAGGCGGCGACGCTGACGACGACGGCGACGACGACGCCCACCGCGGCGTTCTTGCTTGCCAACCCGGCCAGCAGGCCGGCCGCCAAACCGAGATAGACCCCGTTGAGCGCATAGGTGATCCGCATCTCGGTCCTCCGTCTTTAAGCGTTCCAGACGCTAGATGGTGAGCGGGTGGCACCGATATCCGCCGAACGACCGACACCTCCGTGCGGTTGAAACACCTGCGCGCTCGGCGCACTCAAGACGCCTGAGTCGTTTGGCGTTCAACAGGACATTGCCGAGGTCAGTTGGCGCACGGTGAGCCACACGGTGTCGCCCACGACAGTGAGGTCGTCTGCTGCGCCGCCGCACATGTCTGGCCGCGTGACTTTCTGGCAGACGACGCTGACGACGAGCGCATCCGGTTCGGCGATCAATACGAGGCGCGCCGCTGCGTCCGTGTGCTCAAGCAGCGTCCCGATCCTGGCAGCGATCCGGTCGGCCTCGGAGTCGGACAGCGGCGGTAAGTTCCCGGAAGCGTGAACGGTCACATCGACATTGCGGCGTTCAGCGGTGTCTATTACCGGACGCAGCGCACGCAGCAGCGGATGCCCAAACATCGCAGCTTGATCAAACAGCATGCGCAGCTGGCGGCACTCGACCTGGGCGCGCCGGCGAACCCCGTCATCGACGGGATCCCCACGAGCCAGGGCCGTCAGCAGGGGCACCACACTGTCGGCCAGATCTGCATAGCGCGATTCGAACTCGACCTGCACTGCCTCGGCGATGCGCTGGCGGGTGAGCGACTCTTTGAGCGCCTCTGACTCGGTGTGGGCGTCCACAGCGGCGTCCCGGATGAGCCCGTTGAACAGCGCGGCAAACAGCTGCACCGCCAAGATGCTCGCTGTGCCGAGCCCCAGGCTCACCGCCATCGGCGTCGTTGGTTCGCGCACCACAGCCAGCACAGCTGTCGCGGCCCAGAACGACGTCAGCAGCGCGGCGCCGCGGCGCACCGGCAGGTTGAGCACCAACGGGACCAGACACCACCCGATGGTGCTCAATGACCAGTGCAGTTGACTGCCGAGATCACCCGCGGGCACGGAGGCTGTTTGGCTCAGTGCGACGACCAGCAGCAGCGCGGCGGCCGGTCCTTGCAGCGCGCTGCGCTGAGAAACGACGACCGGCCAGGCCGCCACTGTGCACAACGCCGCGGCGCAGGCCAGCCCAAGCTGGACCGGAGAATGAATGACGTAGCTGAACCGTTGTGGCACCATCGCCGCAAGGTTGACCAGCGCATAGATCATCAACGCCAACCCGTAGCCGATGCGGGCCCGCTCGATCAGCCGGTCAGGGTCGCCGACCGGTAGGACTGGCTGGGGCTCATTCACCGGCCAACGAAGTTCGACGCGTGCACCGTGGCCGGGGCGAGAACTGATCGTGGCGGCACCCTGGACGTGTCGCATTCGCGCGACTATCGATTGGGCGATCCCGTGACGGTTCGACGGCGTCGCCGGGTCGAAGCCGCTGCCGTCATCGGTGATCGTGATCCGGTCTGGCTGGATCGCGACGACCGCAAGGGTCGCATCGGCGTGGCGGTCGATGTTCGTCAGGGCTTCTCGGGCAGCGGCCGCCACGGCGTACGCGATGCGCCCGTCGGTGACAAGCGTTTGTAGCCCGGTGAAGCGCACCGGTGTCGCGGCATACGCGGCATTGGCGCGCAGCGCGGCCACCATATCGGCCTCTGTCCGCCTCGGTACCCACACGTGGCTATTGAGGATGTTCAGGTCGCGGCGCGCCTGGTCAGCTAGGCGCTGCGGCGGCAACGGCGTCCCTTGCCCGACCAGCAGCAAGGTGGAGGCGGCGGTGTCATGCAGTATCCGCAGCTGCTCGCGGTCGAAGTCGCGCACCGCGGCGCTCACCTGCTCAGCGACGTCACCAGATTGCCGGTCGGCGCGAGCCTCGTCGACTGCGCCGGCCACCCGCAGCATCATCAACCGAATTGCCGCCGAGGTGGCCCATTGCAGGAAGAAGTAATACAGGTTGATCACGGCGGGCACATGTGACCATCCGATCAGCTGCGCCGAACCCCACGCATAGGTCGCTGCGAGGACAACGGTCATCGGCAAGGTCAGCCGCACCGGCAGCTGCACCGCGAAGCTGATGACGGCCGTTCCGGCGATCGCCACCGGTGCGCTGTTGGAGGCGTAGAAATGCTGGTCGCTTGTCAGCTGCGGGATGGCCAGGCACACCGCGAGGGTGACCAGGTAGTCGGCGGCGGTCGGCGCCAGCGCCGGCGAACGGGTCGCAAGACGATACATCGCCCAGCCGCCCAACGCGGCGAGCCAAGCCTTGCCGGCGGTGCTGCCGGTGGGATCAGCCAGCTCGACCACGGACACGACCAGATTGGCGCACTGGCGCATGAGTAGCGCGACAATATTTGCCCGTCGCAACAGGTGCCGGCGCGCCGCGTCGACGGCAAGGTCAAGCTGCCGGCCGGTCACGGAGCTTAGTCTGCCGGGTGCCCGTCGATTGTGACTGACGTACGGAACAGCGGAGCGCTTCGCGCAGCGAGCAATATTGGGCGACGTCCATGCAGGGCTCCGTGCCGGTTTGTCAGCCGTTCGGCGGACAAAGCAAGTTCACGCGCGGCAATAAGATTCAGCTTATCGGTGCCCACGAAGTGCCGATGAGGGGACTTTCACATCTCGACGCCACACGTGCAGAAGCTGAGCGTCGCGGTCATCGACGACCACGACGTCATTCACGCCGGTCTGCAGACATGGTGTGCACAAGCGAGCCCGCCGATCGAGGTGGCAGGAACCTACACCTCGCTCGACGCGATGCTTGCTGACCATCCTGGCGGGCAGGGACCGTTTGACGTCGTTGTGCTTGATCTAGAGTTGCAGAGCCGGCGACCGGACTTCTCCGCGCTGGAAAAGCTTGTCGCTTCCGGGCACCGCGTCGTGGTCTACTCCCACATCACCCATGACGAAGTCATCCTGCAGTGCCTTGAGCTTGGTGCCGTGACCTACGTCAGCAAACCAGAAGGCAAAGCTCATCTGCTGGAGGCGATCCGCAGCGCGGCGACCGACACGGCCTACATCGGCCCACGCATGGCAGCCGCGATCGCCAACGACGTCCGCGGCAACCGGCCCAACCTCGCTCAGCGCGAGAAGGAAGTGCTGATCGCGTGGTTTCAGACCGAGAGCAAAGACCTGGTCGCGCGAAAATTATTCATCGCACCTTCCACTGTTCGCACCCACCTGCAACGAGTACGCGCCAAATACGCCGCGGCCGGACGTCCGGCCGCGACGAAGGCCGCGCTGGTGGCCCGCGCCGTGCAGGACGGAATCATCAGCGTCGACGAGCTGTGACCCATAGCGCCTTCAGGCCGCCTAGCGTTGCGACAACGCCATGCGCGGTGCCCGAATCGTTGAATCGGAAGGAGGTTTGGATGAATCCAGGTGAACGTTACGGTCAACAACTGCGCCGAAATACCAAACGAAACGGGCTTTGTGCCGCCTGACCGGCCCGGCCTCGCGCCCGGACCACGGATCAAACCGCTGTGGGTGGGAGTGGCAGCCGCAGCAGTTGTGTTGGTGGCGTTTCTCGCGGTGGTGATTCCTCATGCTGGTCGGCACGAGACGGGGTCGGCCTCTGACTTCAAGCACCGGACCGCCTTCGGGGGAGTCGACGAGCAGGTAAGCAACCGGCGGTCGTTCGGTGCTGATCGACACCACGACACGACCGCCACCTGGTCCACGAAAGTGGTCGGGGCTGATCTATGGCGATAGGACCGAGTGCGCTGCGGAAATCTCCGGCCGAATCCCCGACGTGTCGCACAGTCCGAAAAACTCTGGCGGCTTCGGGATCGGCTCGGCTTCGCTGACAGCGAGCTCGCCCGGTCAAGAGCGGCTAAACGGTTTGGCGGTTTAGTTCTCCTACGGCTTTCGCGTGTATCGGGTCACGGAGTATCCCAGTGATAACCACTTAAGCGTGATTCTGCCCCGCTGGGCAACTTGTGGCACACATCCGATGTGCATTTTGACGGCCAAGGGCTTTACCAGATGGTTGTGGACGGCGCACCAGCAGTCAGCGCCCAGGTTCCCGAGTCTGCGGTAGTCCCGTCATCCGGATCTGGGCAGGTGCGGCCGAGATCGATTTCAGGGCTTGCGGACAGAAGTTGATGGCCGCGGTTCGTCACTCGGCCCTTCGCGTAGTTCTTCGTCCGCGCGACCGACGTTGCTGACGTCACCAATGCCGGTTGACGAACCCACGCATGATTTCCGAGTCCGCCTTTCTGTGTCACTGCAGGGCTGACGGGCCAGCGACTCAGCGTCGATGGTCGCGAACCCTTCAAGGAGCACTGTCATACGTTCGGGCGACGCGCGCAAACGTCCGATAGAACTAGAGTTCTCAGTACCTCGTTCTTTATTTACTCGGAGGCGCCGTGACTTTCGACCTGCGGCCGTTCCATGTCGCCCGGATCGTGTTGGTGTTAAGCGTGATCCCGGCCATTTGGATCTTCTGCCTCGAGGGCGTCACCACGACCACTGAGTTCAATCTGCGGACCGGCATCACGTCGTCATCGGATACTCTGGGTGCCCATTTCGCGAAAGCGGCGGTCTTCATCGTCCCTCCCGTTGGTTTCGCGTTCGCGGAGCGGTATTTACGGCAATCGAACGCGACTGGCCGCCTGCGGTTAAGCGACACCTGGTTCAACTGGGTCTTAACTCCCTTGTCCGCCAGTCCCGGCCGCAGCCGCGGCCCGGTTGTGGCTATCTTTTGACTGGACATCCGCCTGCTAATCCAGAGCCTTGCTTCGAGGAAGGGGCTTAGGTGAAGCGATCAGTCGCGGTAATCGCAGCGTCAAGCGTTGTCGGGGGAGTGATCTTGGCAATGGCGGAACTGTGCGGTGCGCCGCACGCAACGGCGGGGCCAGACGCGCAATGCCAGGATCCCGCTTACGCGACGGCCATCGCTTATTTAGCCAATTCCCCGTACGACGGTCATTCGCCATTCGTGGCGTGTGTCCCGGTCAGTGTTTTCGGGCATGACTGTCACGCGCCGTTGGGAGAGCCGCACACGATGTTGTATCCCTTAGGTCAGGGATCGCAGCCCGATTGCCGCAGCATCTACGGGCCGAACTAAAGCACGAATCACCTGACCACTTCGGGCTTTCGGACGCTGCCGCCGCTGAAGCGTTCAACGCCTCGAGACCACCAGGAAAGCCTGATAAGGGATAATCACAAGTCTGATCGAGCACCATTGCGGCGGAAGCTAAGCGGTCTGGTGGCCGCGGCATTAATGGTGTGCGGCGCTTCGGCGCTCTCGACCATCCAGCCGGCTTCGACCTGGGCTCAGAGCATTCACTGTGACCAGGGCGCTTACGAACCCGATCCCTGGGGTCGGCGCCAGGCGTGTGCAAAATCTGCCAGGATGAGCGGGGGAGCCATGTACCGCCTTTTGACGCATCGAACGACGCGTGGGACTACATGCATCGCCCGAGGTAGGCCACGGTTTGCACGGGCGGTCATGGCAGGTAGCCCAACTACTCAATTGTGCTGGCGGGATCAACACGGCATCGACGGCCGCTAAGCGGATTAGTACGGCAAGCACGTGGATAGTGCGGATGCACTGGTCGCCAGCGGCACCGCACTTCGCACCGTTACTTCGGGCGCCCCACTGGCCGAGCGATTCTCCCTGACCGGCTTCACTCGCGGTAGCCGCTCCGGTGTTTACACGTGACGAACAGATACGCAGGTCGTTGATTTCGACCGCCTACTGCACGAGCCGCGCCGGATCCGTCGCGCCGACCGGTGGCGATTTAGCTTTGATTGAATCGTCACGCGGAATAATCTGCCCAGCTTCACGTGTCGTCCATTCGGCTGACAACCTCGATTAGCTCCAATGCAGCACGGGCGGTTTACGAAGAACATGGCAGTCGAGGTGGGCGGGCGGTTACGCACACAGCACGCTTCTTCAGCAAACGGCCGCTGAGTTGGAATCGGCGCCTGCTTGGGTCGACGACTGGCTCGCCCCTTTTAAGGCGAACACCAGCGAAGGCCGGAAAAATTGAGTGGCAGATGTTATTGAAGTTATTTGTGTGGCTTGTGATTTCACATACGTATATGTCGAATACTCCGACCGCTGCAAGTCAGCCGAGTCGCCGACTAGTATTTTCTTGAAACGCTTGTGGACGTGCCTACGATCACATACGCTGCTTTCATCAGCAACGTCCTAAATGAATCGACTGCAGAGAATTAGCCCTTCTCTTTTAACACCTCCTTTGTTGCGCGACTCAGTTCGCGCCGAGGTCGCGATCGCTGCGTAATGCCGGCGGCAAAAAATCTCCTTTTGCCGGGGCGACCGGCTAGGCATGTCGAGCATTTTTGCGTCTGCTGACCGAGCGTCAGCCAGGTGAGCAATTCGACTATTCGAGTGGATATCGGAAGGGGATAAGTGGTGAGAAAGATCAAGGCCGCGCTAGTGGCTGGTGCAATAGCCTTAGGCACCGTGGTGCTGGCCGCCCCAGCCGAGGCCAACACCGGCTGCACCCGCGTTGGCAACTGGGCGGAGTGGTGCGATGATCCGCCCGTCGACACCGCCGGCGATCACTGGCATTGCGAGCAGTCACCATTTCATTACCTGTGCGGCTGGCGCGACGCCGCCAACAGGCCCATCTCCGGACCTGGTGGCAACTGAGTCTCTTCTTGTCCGAAGATGCGGGCGGCGCGAACATCGATTCCGCTCACTATTAGTGGGCGGTTTACCACCAATAGCACTCAACTCCCAGTGGAGAACTTCAGTTGAGACCAACGCTGCGTCCGCCACTCGCCTCCGTCTTCATTGAAGCCACCTCATTAGGGCTTCGATACCGCTTTGGAAGCGTTAAACGATCCGTCCGTCGCTTTTCAGGGGAGAGAAGGATGAAACGACTGACCCTTAGTGTGGCCGTAGCCGTGGGCGCGGCAACCGCAGCCTTTAGCTTCGGCACCGCCGCAGTATGGCCGGCGCACGCCGACGACCAGGACGGCTACATCGCTTACCTGCAGAACCACGGCATGAGCAGACAAAGCATTTCCGAGGGTGAACTGGTCACTGCAGGGGAGGCCGAATGCCAAGAAATGCGGAAGGGACGTTCCGAGTACGACCTGACCCACGAGTTAGAAGCCTACAAGAGCAACGCCGAGTCGTCGGCGATCGTCAGCGGTGCTCATCGGTACCTGTGCCCCGACGCACCCGTAGCCTACTCAACCAACCTTCCGAAGCGGTAAAGGCCAGGCTGGTAGTCACTGATACTCGAGGACTGAGGGGTAGTCATGGCGGCCAACTTCGAGATCAGCAAGGATCACGCCCGGGAAGTTCAGCCTCTACCTCAAGGCTCCGAGCGGAGAGAGCACTGCCGCCAGCCATCGACACTGGCGCGGCTCGCACCCATGTCGTTCGCTGTTTCGCGGGTGTTGACCTCACGGAGTGGGCGGCCTGCGGGCAGATGATGCCCACCGGATCCGCCTGGGCCTTAGGCCAATCTCCTCCGTCAGTCGTCTTGCTGTCTGTCAGCGTCAGGGTCTCGGCGGCCGTTGCGTAGCCGAATGAGTTCTTGGCGAGGCGTCCCACGCCAAGAGCCTCGATGTCCTCATGCAGCGCGCAGCAGCGGTGCGCCGCTCTTCCACCGCCCCACGATAGCCGCGGCGAGTCGGTCGTCGATTTAGTCGGCGAATCCCGCTTGGGCTTCACAGTTTATCGGCATCCGACAAACACACTCGCAGCGCCCAAATCTTCGAATCGAAGAAGGTCTGACCGTTGGCGACTCCTCGCCAAGCGACTCGTCTCTTAGTGTCCGCCCACTTGACACTGGCAGGGGATAATCTGGACAGACACCCGATGCGCTGACGACCCCGCTGCCAAGATTGAGATCCTGGCCAATGAGCATAACGCTCGGGGCTGCGTCGTGCCGCGACCGCCGGGCGACGCTTTGGCGCTGGCCGAGGGCATGACGGCTCGTCACCGCCCGCGCCGGGGTGAGCGTTTCCGCAAACGCGAGAGTGGCCGCGATGGCGAGAGCGCCCAGCGCGATGTGTGGTTTGATTCAGTGCATCTGAATTGCCTACCTTGAGTTGTAGATGTTGCGGCATTCCGGGTCTGGACCCTCTCCACGCGGGTAGAGTCTCTGTGCCTTACCCGAGGAAAAGCACTGATGATTTACGTCGGTATACAACACGCAGGCCACCCACACGCCTTGAGCCGGACCGGCGCGCATCGAATAATCAACGTATGCGGTCGTCATGTTGGGATCTGAGCCGCACTCGGGCGGCTGGGCTGCCGCATGCGGAGCGACAGCGATCACAGAAGCAGTGGCAGCTACTGCGGCCATCGCTCCAATCAGTACGGTTTTCTTCATGTTCACCTTTCTCATTCGAAGTACAGCTCTCCCGGCGATAGCTAGGGCCGCTTGGCGTAGCGAGCAATGAATCCGGTTGCAGCGATGACCGCCACGAAGCCGACTGCTCCGTAGAGGAGAAGCTGCGGGAATAGCGATCCGAGTACCGAGCCGAAGAGCGTGGGCGTATTCATCACGCTTATCAACATCGAGATCAATTGCAACAGCACGATCAGACACCATGCGGCGATGACAGCGCAGACTATCCCAATAACGAGACTGGGCGTGCGATCGACGCGATTGATTTGCTGCTCCACCTTGGCGGGAACGATATTCAAAAGCTTTCCTTTCTTTTTGTTTAAAGAAATTTCAGCAACGCCACGAATAGGCGTCGTGCGGATCGCGATTAGTCCCACCCTGCCCTGCGAAGGCCCACTGTTGACGTTTGCGCAGTAAGCCTGCACGCCGACCCGCCTATCTGCGTCTCCGTTATCGCCGTTGGTGCCATCAGCAATGCATGTGAGATGCATGTGAGGCTTCTGCAACCCGAGCAGTCAGCACCTCGCTTTCCAATTGATTTCCTTCACTTTCTAATGACCGCCGTCACTGCAGCTGGTGGCCCTCGGCCTTGCTGCGGGAATCCCGCCCAGTGGTTGGTACTGCTGTTCTTTTCGTCCTTTCAGACCCTTCCCCGAGGTATCGGCGTCATTACTACAACACTTGTCGCGATCGCGGTATCACTTTCTTTGGATCGCACCGACATGGGCCGATGATCAGGGCACGGCATCGCCCAACGTGTGGGACGAGAAGCCCGTTCCATCGCACGTTCGACGCTCAAGATTTTGCACTGCCAACCTGGCGGCTTTCGGTTGAACTGAAATGTTCGGTCATGATTAATACGTTCGGACTACACGCCAGCTCATCTCTCACAGCGCGCGCATAGCAACGGCACAGCGACGGCTCATCGGCCAGCGGATACTGAAGTTGTGACTCGGTCCAATTCTTCGGTGTCTGGCAAATCCGTTGAGCGCGTCGTGATGCGCAGGGCAGACGGCGATCCCATCAACGTGCTGGTGGTCGACGACGAAGCCGTTCTGGCCGAAATGGTCTCTATGGCACTGCGCTACGAAGGCTGGAACATTGCGACCGCCGCGGACGGATCCTCCGCGATAGCCGCGGCGCGCGCTCAACGGCCCGATGTCGTCGTCTTGGACGTGATGCTGCCCGACATGAGCGGGCTCGATGTGCTGCACAAGCTGCGCGAGCAGACTCCGCAGCTGCCCGTGCTGCTGCTGACGGCTAAAGACGCCGTCGAAGACCGCATCGCCGGGCTGACCGCCGGCGGCGACGACTACGTCACCAAGCCGTTCAGCATCGAAGAAGTGGTGCTGCGGTTGCGTGCGCTCTTACGCCGCACCGGGGTGACCACGGTGGACAGCGGAGCGCAGATCGTCGTCGGGGATCTGGTGCTCGACGAGGACAGTCACGAGGTCACCAGAGCAGGCGAACAGATTTCGTTGACGTCAACCGAATTCGAGTTGCTGCGGTTCATGATGCGCAACTCCAAGCGCGTGCTGAGCAAAGCACAGATCTTGGATCGGGTGTGGAGCTATGACTTCGGCGGCCGGTCCAACATCGTCGAACTGTATATCTCCTACCTGCGCAAGAAAATCGACAACGGGCGCGAACCGATGATCCACACGTTGCGCGGCGCCGGCTATGTTCTCAAGCCCGCCCGGTAAGGCGCGGCGGGCGTGGTCGCTGCGGCTGCGGCTGCTGGTCGGCCAAGTCGTCTTGTTGGCGATTGTCTGCGTGGTCATCGCCTCGGTTACGGAAGCGGCGCTGTACCACTATCTGGTGGCGCAGCTGGACCGCCAGCTGGGTGACGCCTCACACCGTTCCTCGTCGATCTACGGTCAGCCGCCCGGCCCGTGGCGGCATCTGCGCCCGCTGCCACCGGGGCCGGGCCCGCGATTCCTCGACGCACCGGGTCAGCCGGCGGGCATGGTGGCTGCCGTGGTCAGTCGCGGCATCACCATCGAAGCCGGCTACCTGACCAGCACCGGTTCCCGCGCTGCGTTGACCGATGCCGCCACAGACCAGCTGCAGGCTATTGCCGACGAGCACACGCCGGAAACGGTCGACCTCAACGGCCTCGGCCGCTACCGGGTGATCGCCCGGCCAGCACACCGCGACGAAGACGTCATCGTCACGGGCCTGTCGATGGCCGATGTCGACGCCACGACGATCCGGGTGCTGCTGATCTTCGGCGTGCTCACCGTCGTGGCCCTGACCGCCGCCACCACCGCCGGGCTGGTGATCATCCGGCGCGCCCTGGCGCCGCTGCGGCGCGTCGCGCAAACCGCGGGTGAAGTGGTCAATCTGCCGTTGGACCGCGGCGAGGTTGCGCTGCCGGTGCGGGTTCCTGAGCCGGACGTGAACCCTGCCACCGAGGTAGGTCAGCTCGGCTCGGCGGTCAATCGCATGCTCGACCACATCGCGGCGGCGCTGTCCACGCGGCAGGCCAGCGAAACCCGGGTGCGCCAGTTCGTCGCCGACGCCAGCCACGAGTTGCGCACACCGCTGGCTGCCATCCGCGGCTACACCGAATTGGCGCAACGGATGCAGAACGACACCGAGGCGGTGGCGCACGCGATGAGCCGGGTGCGATCCGAGACCGAGCGGATGACCCACCTCGTCGAGGACCTGCTGCTGCTTGCGCGACTGGACTCGGGCCGGCCGCTGGAACGTGAGCCGGTGGACCTGTCGCGGGTGGCGGTCGACGCGGTCAGCGATGCCCATGTGGCCGGCCCGGATCATCAGTGGGAGCTGGACCTGCCGCCTGAGCCGGTCGTCGTGCCCGGTGACCCGGCCCGGTTGCATCAGGTGGTGACCAACTTGCTCGCCAACGCGCGAATTCACACCGGGCCCGGAACCGTGGTGACGACCCGGCTTTGCGCGGACACCACGTATACCGAGCTCAGCGTGATCGACAACGGTCCGGGCATTCCGGAGAAGTTGCAGTCAGAGATGTTCGAGCGTTTTGCCCGCGGTGACACGTCTCGCTCCCGCAAGGGCGGCAGCACCGGCCTCGGCCTGGCGATCGTGTCGGCGGTGGTCAAAGCCCACGACGGCATCATCTTGGTGCACAGCGAACCCGGCTGCACCGAGTTCATCGTCCGTCTGCCTATCGCATCGGCCTAGCGGCGATCGCGAGGGCGGCTGAGGGCCGGGCGAAGCGGGTCGCCGCCGTCGACCTAGCGGCGATCGCGAGGGCGGCTGAGGGCCGGGCGAAGCGGGTCGCCGCCATCAGCCTAGCGGCGATCGCGAGGGCGGCTGAGGGCCGGGCGAAGCGGGTCGCCGCCATCGGCCTAGCGGCGATCGCGAGGGCGGCTGAGGGCCGGGCGAAGCGGGTCGCCGCCATCAGCCCAGCGGATGGCGGGCTTGCGGCGAAACACACCTTGAGTAGCGGGCTACGCTGGGCCCTTCGGCGGACGACCAGTTTAAGCTTCCCGGATGGCTGGAAACACCGTGTCGTGTGATTTGTACCCGTATGGTTGAAAACGCCTAACCGCGCGGCAATCAACATTTAAGGAGGTTGCCCGTGACGAAGGCGGAGTTCGCCGTATTACTCGCGCTGGGCGCTGCACTTGCGTCGGCGCTCGGCGGTGTGGTTCGTCAGCGATCGGCAAAGGAAGTCACCGACGAACCGGTCGGCACGCTGGCGCTGTTCTGGCTGTCGCTGCGAGACAGCCGGTGGTGGCTGGGCGGTGGGGGAGCAATCGCCAACTACGCCTTACAGGCCGCCGCGCTGGCGTTTGGCTCGGTGATGCTGGTGTCGGCGCTGCAGGTGACTGCGCTGTTGTTCGCGCTGCCGATCTATGCCTACATGTCCCACCACCGGGTGACCCGTCGGCAGTGGCTGTGGGCAGTACTGCTGGCCGGTGCGGTAGCAGCGGTCCTCATTTTCGGCGACCCGACCGCGGGTCAATCGCGGGCCCCGGTGCACACCTGGTGGGTGGTCGCCGCGGTGATGGGCCCGATTTTGGTGTTATGCGTACTGGCGGCGCGGATCTGGTCAGGTTCGGTGGCCGCAGTCCTGTTGGCGTTGGTGTCGGGTTCGTTGATGGCGTTGTTCTCGGTGCTGACCAAGGGCGTGGTCAAGCTGCTCGAACGCGGCGCTCTGACGGCGCTGCACACGCCCCTGCTCTACGGCTGGCTCGCAACCGCGGTGCTCGGAATGATCTTTCAGCAGTCGGCATTTCGGGCCGGCTCACTCAGCGCCTCATTTCCGACGATGACCGTGGCGAAACCCGTGGTCGCTTGGCTGCTGGGGATCATCGTGCTCGGTGAGCGCCTGCACCCTGGGGACGGAACGATTTTCGTGGTGTTCGCCGGGATGGTGGTGACGATCGTGGCGACGGTGGCCCTGGCGCGCGGCGAGGCGGTGGCGGCGGATGCCGGCGCCGAGAACGAACAGCGCAGCGCCGACGAGCCCACCGAAGCCTCGACGCGCTGATTCGCGTTTTCTTTCCGCCTCGACCGCTGTGGTGGCAGTGTCATCCCAGTGAATTCAAATCCCCCGACCGCCGTCATCGTGTCGGCCCACCGCGACCACCTGCGTGCGCTACCGCTCGATGAAAGAACCGATTTCGACGACGCCGACCGTGGCTTCATCGCGGCGCTGTCACCTTGCGTGGTCAAGGCGGCCGACGGACGCGTGGTGTGGGACAACGATGCCTACGCGTTTCTCACCGGTGACGCGCCGGCCACGGTGCACCCCAGCCTGTGGCGCCAGTCGACGCTTGTCGCCAAACAGGGCCTCTACGAAGTAGTTCCGGGCATCTACCAAGTCCGCGGATTCGACCTCTCCAACATCACCTTCGTCGAGACTGACACCGGGATCATCGTCATCGACCCGCTGGTGTCCACCGAAGTGGCCGCCGCGGCACTGGCGTTCTACCGCACGCACCGCGGCGACCGGCCGGTGGTCGCCGTGATTTACACCCACAGCCACGTCGACCACTTCGGCGGCGTACTGGGGGTGACCTCGCAGGCCGAAGTCGACGTAGGCACCGTCTCAGTGCTGGCGCCGGAAGGGTTCATCACGCACGCGGTGCAGGAGAACGTTTACGCCGGTCCGGCGATGACGCGCCGGGCCACCTATATGTACGGGTCGCTGCTCGAACGCAGCCCACACGGGCAGGTGGGTTGCGGACTGGGCCAGGTGCCGTCGACCGGCGAAGTCGCCGTCATCGTCCCGACGGTGGACATCAAAGCCACCGGAGAAACCCACACGATCGACGGCGTCGAGATCGAGTTCCAGATGGCTCCCGGCACCGAAGCTCCCGCCGAGATGCACTTCTTCTTCCCGCAGTTCGGCGCGCTGTGCATGGCTGAAAACGCCACCCACAATTTGCACAACCTGCTGACTTTGCGCGGTGCGCTGGTGCGCGACCCGCACGCCTGGTCGGGTTATCTCACCGAGGCGATCGACACCTTCGCTCATCGCGCCGACGTCGTATTCGCCTCACACCACTGGCCGACCTGGGGCCGTGAGCGGATCCTGCAGTTCCTGTCGCTGCAGCGTGACCTCTACGCCTATCTGCACGATCAGACGCTGCGGTTGCTCAACCAGGGCTACACCGGTGCGGAGATCGCCGAAACACTGCAGCTGCCACCGGCTTTGAAGGACACCTGGCACACCCACGGTTATTACGGGTCGGTGAGCCACAATGTGAAGGCGATCTACCAGCGTTACATGGGCTGGTTCGACGGCAATCCCGCCCGGCTATGGGCGCATCCACCCGAGGGGCTGGCAACCCGGTATGTCGCAGCCATCGGTGGGATCGACCGGGTCGTCGACCTCGCCCGGGAGGCGTTCGACCGAGGCGATTTCCGTTGGGCAGCAACGCTCCTCGATCATGCGGTGTTCGCCGACAGCTCGCATGCCGGTGCGCGGGCATTGTATGCGGCGACGCTGCAGCAACTGGCCTACGGCGCCGAGAACGCCACGTGGCGCAACTTCTTTCTTTCCGGAGCTGCAGAGTTGCAGGACGGCAATTTCGGCACCGTAGCGCAGGTGGCCTCGCTGTCGCTGCTTTCGCAGCTGACACCGGAACAGATCTTCGACGGCCTGGCCATCAGCGTCAACGGTCCGCGCGCCTGGGACCTGTGCCTCGCCGTCGACATCTTCTTCACCGACCTCGACACCAACTACCGGATCACCCTGCGCAACGGCGTGCTGGTGTACCGCAACAAGCCCGCTGACTCGGCGACGGCGGACGCGACCGTGCAACTGGTGAGCACGGTGCGCCTACTCGCGGCGGCGATGGGTGACGTCTCCTCGGCCGGTCTGACGGTGACTGGCGACCAGGCGGCCCTGCAGGCTCTCCTCGACGTGCTCGACCGGCCCGACCCGGCGTTCAACATCGTGACGCCCTAGCCGGAGCACGCCGCTGTCACGCCACGTTGATGACCACTTTGCCGAGTGCCTTGCGCTCAGCGACATACCGCAACGCCGTCGCGGTCTCGGCGAACGGGAACCGAGCGCCGATGTAGGGGCGGACCCGGCCGTCAGCGAACATCTCCGCCAACTCCTGCAGATCACGCGCCGCATCGGCCGGATGGTCGGCCATGAATGTTCGTATCTCCATGCCGCGCAACGTGATTCCCTTCAGCAGAACAAGATTGAGCGGGATGGCCGGTATCGAGCCTGCGGCGTAGCCCAGGGTGACGAACACCCCGCCACGACGCAGACCACGCAACGCGGGCTCGGAGTAACCACCGCCGACCGGGTCGATGATCACCCGGGCACCCCCGTCGGTGAGCTCCCGGACACGCGACTTGAGGTCTTCTCGCTCGTAGTCGACGGTCGCTTCGGCGCCGCGCCGTCGGCACACCTCGAGTTTCTCGCCGCTGGACGCCGCCGCCAGCACCCGGGCCTTCATCACGACGGCGAGGTCCAACGCGGCCATCCCGACTCCGCCCGCGGCACCCAGCACGGCCACCCAATCTCCCTCTGCTACCTGCGCGACAGAGCGCAAGGCGTGGTAGGCGGTGCGATAGGTCACACCGAACGCTGCGGCCGACGCGAACTCGACACCCTGCGGTATCACCACCGCCGAGCCCGCGTCGAGCAGCGCGAGTTCGGCGAAGGCGCCGGTCAACACCGACCCGTACACCCGGTCACCCGGCTCGAACGGCACGCCGGAACCCGCGGCGACCACCTCGCCGGCCAACTCGCTGCCCGGGGTGAACGGCACCGGAACCCGCACCTGATACTTGCCGCCGATCAGCAGCACGTCGGGGAAGTTCACCGCCGCCGCGCGGACACGTACCAGTAGCTGTCCGGGCCCGGGTTCCGGGTCGGCCACGGCGTCGATGACCAACTCCTCGGGGGCGCCGTATTCGGTGCACACCACCGCGCGCATCAACGGTCCTTGTGGCGCGGCACACCGAGCCCGCTGAGGCAGAACTCCACCAGATGCTCGATGTCGGCGCTGTGCGGACGTTCACCGGAGCCGACGTAGCGCCGCAAGGTTGCGGCCGTGCAGTCGAACACCGCGTCGGCGTCGCGGCGAACGTCCTTGCTGCCCAGCGCGGTGACCGGCGCGGTGAGTAGGTCGCGCAGCGGCCGCATGATCTCGTCGCCGGCAACCCGCAAGCCGGCGCCGGCCGACAGCTGTCCAGCTGCGGCTCGGCTCATGCTGATCAGGTGCGGGTCGACGACCTGGGCCAGGGTGCCTTCGATCCAGCGGGCGATCTGGTCGGCCGGCTGCGTCTCCTTGGCCATCTGATGCTCGAGGTAAGACACCACGATCGCCACGCCGCGTTCCATGACGGCCAGGATGAGGTCGTCTTTGCCGGCGAAATAGCGGTAGAACGCCTTGTTCGATGAGCCGGCCTCGGCGACGATGTCGCTGACCCGCGGCGGTTCGGGCGCGACCCGTTCCATCACCCGCACCGCGGCCGCCAGAATGCGTTCGACTTCCTCGGTGGCGCCGCGCTGACGGTCGTCGAGAGCCCGTTCGACGGCCGCGGCAACCCGGCTCGTCACGGCACCCCGCTGGTTCCGGCGACGGGCAGTGCCGGAACACGATCGACGAGACCGCCGTATTTCGCTTTGACCGCTTCAACCCGGTTGTCTAGCATCTCGCTGGGCCACTCCGCACCCTCGGCCTCGTAGGTCTTGAGCAGCATCCGCGCCAGATTCACCTTGTGCGCCTCGGTGGGCCCGTCGGCCAGACCGAGCGCCACACCACCGAGCAGCACGGTGGTCAACGGAAGTTGATCGGTGAGCCCCAGGGCGCCGTGCACCTGAATGGCGCGCAGCCCGATCGACTTCAGCACCTGCGACGCCAGGATCTTGCAGACTCCGATCTCAGTGCGGGCCGCATGCTCGCCGGCGGTGTCGATCAGCCAGGCGGCGTGCAGCACCGTCAACCGGAACGGAATCAGCTCGCTGTACGAGTCGGCGATGAATGCCTGCACCAGTTGCTTGTCGGCGAGCAGACTGCCCTGAGTGAACCGGCTTTTGGCGCGGCGGGCCATCATGTCGACTGCACGTTGTGCCATCCCGATTGAGCGCATCGCATGGTGCAACCGGCCGCCGGCCAATCGGGTCTGCAGGATGAGAAAGCCTTGGCCTGGCTCCCCGAGCAGTGCATCCGAGGGCACCCGCACGTCGTCGTAACGCACCAGCGAATGCCCCGGTTCGTGCGGCAGGGCGCCGGTCAGGTGGTGGGTAGCCTCGACGACCAACCCGGGTGCGCCTGCCGGCACCAGGAATGTCGACGCGCCGCGGTGTACCGGAACATACGGGTCGGTGATCGCGACGACGATGAAAAACGAAGCCACCGAAGCGTTGGAGGAGAAGTACTTTCGACCGGTGATCACCCAGTCGGCATCGTCCTCTGGCCCGGCGCGGCGGCCAGTGGTGGTGAACACCCGCGGGTCAGCGCCGCCTTGCGGCTCGGTCATCGAAAAACAAGAGAAGATCTCGCCGGACAGCAGACCCGCCAAGTAACGGTCTTTTTGATCCTGGGTGCCGAACCGGGCCAAGATCTCGGCGTTGCCGGTGTCCGGCGCCTGTGTGCCGAACACGATCGGCGCCCACGGGCTGCGGCCGAGTATCTCGTTGATCAGCGTCAGTTTGACTGCGCCGAAGCCCTGGCCGCCGAGTTCGGGGCCCAGATGCGGCGCCCACAGTCCTCGGTCGCGGACCTGTTGTTTCAGCGGATCGACGATTCTGCGCCGTTCGTCGTGGAGCGGTAGGAACTCGCAGCCCGGAAACAGCACTTCCAGCGGCTCCACCTCGTCACGAATGAATTGACGGATCCATTCGAGCTTCTCCTCAAACTCCGGTTCAGTGGAGAAATCCCATGCCATATCGAATACTCCTTCCTTCATCGGCGGTGACCCGCTGCGCTCGGCTCCGCCGTGCTTGCGATCGCCGCTGGGTTTGTCGCGGTGACCCGCTGCGCCCGGCTCCGCCGTGCTTGCGATCACCGCTGGGTTTGTCGCGGTGACCCGCTGCGCCCGGCTCCGCCGTGCTTGCGATCACCTCACGGGATCCCGCCGTCGGCCCGCAAGATCGAGCCGGTGGTGAAGCTGGACGCATCTGACGCCAAAAACAGTGCTGCACCCACGATCTCGACGGGGTCACCAGCGCGCTGCAACGACAGGTGACCGAACGGGTTTTGTGTCGCCTGCTCGAGGTTCCAAGCTTTGCTGACGTCGGTGAGAAACGGTCCGGCCATCAGCGTGTTGACCCGTACCGTGGGTCCCAGCGCGCGGGCGAACCCCTCGGTCATCGCATTAAGGCCGGCCTTCGCCGCGGCGTACGGAACGATGTCTGCGCCGGGGCGCAGCGACCCACTCGAGCTGACGTTGATGATCGATCCGCGGCCGGCTGCCACCATGCGTTCGCCCACCAGCGCCGACAACCGGAACGGGCCCTTGAGGTTGAGGTTGACGACAGCGTCGAACAACTTCTCGGTGACGTTGACGAGCGTGTCGTAGACCGGTGACATGCCGGCGTTGTTGATCAGCGTGTCTACTTTGCCGAACCGCTGGTAGGTCGCGTCGACCAGCCCGTCGAGTTGGTCCCAGCGGCCTACGTGTACTTGGTAGGCCATGGCGGAACGCCCGGTCTCGGCTTCGATGTCCTTCGCGGTGGCCACGCATGTGTCGAAGTTTCGGCTGGCGATGACGACGTCGGCGCCGCACCGTGCTGCCGCGAAAGCCATCTGTCGGCCCAATCCGCGGCTGCCGCCGGTGATCAGCACGACCCGATCGGTGAGGTCGAAAAGTTGGTCGGCGAACGCCATCAGTGCGCCCGGGCCAGCTCGGCGGCCGTGGCGATCAGTTGAAGGATCATGGGCCCGAAGGCCTTGGTGATCTTCGGATCGACGTTCCCGGTACGGACTCCTGCCGCGTAGGTCTTCTCCAACACAATGCCGAGTTTCCAATTGGCCAGCACCAGGTAGTAGTCGATGTTCTCCGTTGAGAGTCCGCTGATTCTCTCGTAATGCTCGAGTAATTCGCTGCGCGTCGGCATACCGGTCAGGTCGAGGTAGAAGCCGTCGGCGCGGGGATGTTCTCCGTCATATCCCAGCAGGCACCACGCCAGATCCAGCAGCGGGTCGCCCACCGTGGTCATCTCCCAGTCCACGATCGCGGCCAGCGTCGCAGGGGCGCCGTGGGCGAACATCACATTGGCGAACTGGTAGTCGCCGTGCATGATGCCCGGCGTGTACCGCTTCGGGTGATTGCGGCGCAACCACTCGGCGGCGTCCTGCAACCCGGGGAGCTCGCGGACCTGGTACACGTCGAGGAAAGCCAACCACCGATCGACCTGCCGCTCGTGAAATCCGTCCGGGCGGCCGAATCCCTCCAGGCCCCGCGCTCGCCAGTCCACCCGAGCCAGCTTGGCGGCGCCGTCGACCAGTTCGAAAGCAAGGCCACGCCGCTGTGCGGTGTCGGTGTCGAACGGAGCCGGCCAGCCACCGTCCATCGGGCTCCAACCGTGAACCGCCTGCATGACGTACAACGGCAGGCCCAGCAGCTCACCGGCGTCGTCGGCGGCGATCAACTCCGCGTGGGGCACGTCCGAGCCGGACAGCGCCCGTACCAATCGGATCTCACGCAGCAGGCCGTCGATCCGGGCGGCGTCCGCCCGGGCGCCGGGCATGCGCAGCACCATCTGCCGCCCGCCCCACTCGAAGCGATAAAGGGTGTTCTGTGAGCCCCCGCCGAGTGGCTGCAACAGCGGTGGTTCGGCGCTGCCGGGCACGTCCTGCGAGTCAAGCCATCGGCCCAGCGCTGCCGCGTCCAGCTGTGGTCTGCCGCTGGTCACAGTCACCGGAACGCCTCACTCTCTGCAGAGAGAATAACATTCTCCGAAGTCCCACAGTCGACCGCCGCGCGGCCACGAGGATCTGGCAGCAATCGCGCCCTTCAGCTCCGGGCCGGTGGACCTTCAGTTGCGCTGACCGAGGCCAAGAAGTCGCTGTACAGCACGCTCGCCGAAAGCTGAACGCACCGGCCCAAGCCGGCTACGCCTTCGCTAATTCGAAGACCGGTATGACGCGGTCGGTCTTCGACTGATAATCAGCGAAGCCCGATGCCGCCTTTGTTATCTGGTCGAAGGCGGCATTGCGCTCGCTGCCGGGTAGCTCGCGGGCGTCGACGTCGTAGGCGTCGGTGCCGATCTCGATGTGGGCGCGCGGGTGGGCTCGCAGGTTGTACACCCACGCCGGGTCGACGTCGGCGCCAGCATACGAACCGACGATGAGCAGCTGGGCGTCGATGCCGAAGTACATGACCGGGTTGACGTGCTGTTTCCCGGACTTGGCGCCGGTGGTGTGCAGCAACAGCAAATTGGCGTTTTCGAAATCACCGCCCACCTTGCCGCCATTCGCGCGGAACTCCGCGATGATCTGGTCGTTCATCGATACGTCAGGTCGATCACCCATCGGTCCTCCGATTCGTTCACTCGATTGTTCCAGGCGCGGGGGAATTACTCACTGTCTTCACAACGCATCCGCCCGAAAAGGCGGCTCGGTGGTCTGACAACCTACGAACCATGCAACTGCTGTTGGTCCGGCACGCGCTACCGCTGCGCAGCGAATACGGCCAGGGAGCTGATCCCGCGCTGTCCGGCGCAGGGCTGCAACAGGCGGACCGTCTGCCCGCGGCACTGGCCCGGTTCCCCATCACCCGGCTGGTGAGCAGTCCGCAGCGGCGCGCCGTTCAGACCGCGGAGCCGGTTGCCAGGGCGCGCGAGCTGGACATGGAGATCGACGAGCGCTTCGCTGAGTACGACCGCGAGATGCCGGGGTATGTGCCGGTCGAGCAGCTTCGCGAAGAGCGGCCGGCGGACTGGGCCCGGATGGTGCAGGGACATCTGCCCAGCACTGTCGACGAAGCCGGCTTTCGCCGCCGAGTCAGTGCGGCAGTTGCGGAGATGGTGAGCAAGTCCGCCCATGAGGACACCGTGGCGGTGTTCAGCCACGGCGGCGTGATCAACGTGGTGTTGCACGAAATACTCGGCACTCGACGACTGCTGTCGTTCCCAATCGACTACGCGTCGGTGACCCGGCTGCTGTTCTCCCGCTCTGGTCAAGCCTCGGTGGCTGGCGTGAACGCCACCGAACATGTCTGGGATCTGCTGCCCCGCAACCGGCACTGACCTGGCATAGGTCCGGCTTCACCGCCGTGCCATCAAGTCCTTCTTCGCAGCGCGGCGCAGTTGGAACATTCGCGCGGTACCAGCCAGCACGGTGATCAACCCGCCGCACACAGCGGCCAGCAGGATCGCGACGCCCAGCGGCAGATTCCAGTGCGCGCCCAAGAAGGTGAAGCTGGCCTGAGTGGTGTTCTGGGCGATGAAGATCAGCAGCACGATCAGGATCAACATGCCGACGGTCAACGCCGACCAGACGGCGGCGGCGCGGGTGAACCTGGCTGTTTCGGGCGTCGGTGCGGCATTCACGGGAGGCACCTGCGCCGGTGACGGCGTCGTGGGAACCCGCTTCTCGGGTGATACGGGGTGGTCGGTGCTCATAGGGTTATCTTTGCCCGTTCCGGGCCGGAAAGAAACCGAACAGCGGGAAAACGGCGCGCGCTTGAATTAGCGCGGCGTTGCTCACGTGGTGGCGATAGTGTCGGCTGGTATGACGATGCTGCGACGGCGCGCCCGTGGCAGCGCGGCGCTGCTTGCAGTGACGGCGATGCTTGCGGCCGCGGCGTGCGGCAGCGCCAACCCGCTCGGCGGCAACAACGCCAGCATCAGGTCGATCATCGTCGGCTCAGCTGACTTCCCGGAATCCAAGGTTGTCGCCGAGATATACGTACAAGCATTGCAGGCTAACGGTTTCCAAGTCGGCAGACGGCTGGGCATCGGCAGTCGCGAGACTTACGTGCCGGCACTGAAAGACCACTCCATCGATTTGGTGCCCGAATACATCGGCAACTTGCTGCTCTACTTCGAACCCGACGCCACGGTGACGTTGCTGGACGCGGTGGAATTGGAGTTGTACAAACGCCTGCCCGGGGACTTGTCGATTCTGACTCCTTCCCCGGCATCGGACAGTGACACCGTCACGGTCACCGCAGCCACTGCCGCCGCCTGGCGTCTGAGGACGATCGCCGATCTGGCGGCGCATTCCGCCGAAGTCAAGTTCGCCGCGCCGTCGGATTTCCAGACGCGGCCCGAGGGGTTGGTCGGCCTGCGGCAAAGGTACGGGCTGAACATCGGGCCGGGAAACTTCGTCGCAATCAGCGACGGCGGTGGCGCGGTGACCGTGCGTGCCTTGGTGAACAGTACGGTCACCGCGGCCAACGTCTTCAGCACCTCACCGGCCATCCCGGCACACCACTTGGTCGTCCTCGACGACCCCGAACACAATTTTTTGGCCGGAAACATTGTGCCGCTTGTGAACTCGCAGAAGAAATCGGATTTGCTCAAAGAAGTGCTGGACGCGGTGTCCGGCAAACTGACCAGTTCCGCGCTCGCCGAACTGAACTCCTCGGTGTCCGGCAACTCCGGTGTCGACCCTGACCAGGCAGCACGCACCTGGGTGCGCGACAGCGGCTTCGACCACCCGGTAACGCAGTGACGCAGGAGGCGGGCGAAGGTTGATCAGCTTCGACCACGCCACCAAGAGATATCCGGATGGCACCGTCGCGGTCGACGGTCTGACGATGCAGATAGCGGCCGGGTCGTTCACCGTCTTCGTCGGACCGTCCGGCTGCGGTAAGACGACGTCGATGCGGATGATCAATCGAATGGTGGAACCCACCTCGGGCACCGTGCGGGTCGACGGCGCTGACGTGTCGACGGTTGACCCGGTGAAGCTGCGGCTGGGCATCGGTTATGTGATTCAGAGCGCCGGCCTGATGCCGCATCAGCGAGTGATCGACAACGTCGCAACGGTTCCGGTACTTCGTGGTCGGAGCCGGCGAGCCGCCCGGCTTGACGCGTACCGCGTCCTCGAACAGGTCGGGCTTGACCCCAAGTTCGCGAACCGCTATCCCGCGCAGCTCTCCGGAGGGGAGCAGCAACGGGTTGGGGTCGCCCGGGCACTGGCGGCTGACCCGCCGATACTGCTGATGGACGAGCCGTTCTCAGCCGTCGATCCGGTGGTCCGCAGAGATCTGCAACGCGAAATACTGCGACTCCAGTCCGAATTGCACAAGACCATCGTCTTCGTCACCCACGACATCGACGAGGCGGTCCGGCTGGCGGACGTGATAGCCGTGTTCGGGCCCGGTGGCTCGCTGCAGCAGTACGACGAGGTGGCGCAACTGCTTTCGCGCCCGGCCAACGATTTTGTCTCCAAGTTCGTCGGTGCCGGGCGCGGTTACCGCTGGCTGCAGCGGCTGGACTTGACGGGCCTGGAACTGCACGACGTTCCACAGGTCACCGAAGCCGACGTGGCCGGTGGCGACGGCGATCCGGTCGTCGATGGTTGGGCACTGGTGGTCGACGCTGACGGCGCGCCGCTGGGCTGGATCGACACCGACGGCATCCGACGGCACCGCGCCGGGGCGCCGCTGTCTGCGAGCATGGCCGGCGTGGGCGCGCTGCTGCGCCCGGACGGCAATCTGAGCCAGGCCCTCGACTGCGCGCTGTCTTCACCGGCCGCCATGGGTATCGCGGTCGACGGCGCGGGCAAAGTCGTCGGCGGTGTGCTGGCCGGTGATGTGCTGACTGCGTTGGAATCCCGAAAAGCCGAGGGCCGGGGCTGATCATGCATTACCTGCTCACCCATCGGAGCACCGCGTGGGCGCTGACCGTGGTGCACCTGCGGCTGTCCCTGCTGCCGATACTGATCGGTTTGGCGATTGCGTTGCCGCTCGGGGTGCTGGTGCGGCACACGACGACGCTGCGGCGCTTGACCATGGTGACGGCCAGCATCGTGTTCACCATTCCGTCGCTGGCGTTGTTCGTCATGCTGCCGCTGATCATCCCGACCCGAATCCTCGACGAGGCCAATGTCATTGTCGCGTTGACCCTCTACACCACCGCGCTTCTGGTACGGGCCGTTCCGGAGGCGCTGGACGCCGTGCCGGCGCCGGTGCGCGACGCGGCGATTGCGATCGGCTACCAGCCGATCGCACGCGTGCTGAAAGTCGAGCTGCCGCTTTCGATTCCGGTTTTGGTCGCCAGCCTTCGGGTTGTCGTGGTGACCAACATTTCCATGGTGGCGGTCGGATCGGTGATCGGCATCGGCGGTTTGGGCGGCTGGTTCACCGAGGGTTTCCAGGCCGACAAGAGCGACGAGATCGTCGCCGGCATCATCGCGGTGTTCCTCCTCGCGATCGGCATCGACTTGCTGATCATGCTGGCCGGCCGGCTGGCCAGCCCGTGGGAGCACCAGCGCAGTGGCCGCCGCCGACGGCTGTTCGAAACGCCGATCGTCGGCGGTGCACGTTGACGTTCCTATCGCAGGCCCTCGCCTACCTGTGCAACGTCGACAACTGGCTCGGCCCCGTCGGGCTGGCCACCCGGATCATCGAGCACTTGCAGTATACCGTTGCGGCCGTGGCGGTTTCGGCGCTGATCGCCGTTCCGCTCGGACTGCTGATCGGACACACGGGTCGAGGCGCGCTGTTCTTGGTGAGTGCGGTCAACGGGCTGCGTGCACTGCCGACGTTGGGTGTCTTGCTGCTTGCGGTGCTGCTGTGCGGGCTGGGGCTACTACCACCGATCACCGCGTTGATGCTGCTGGGAATTCCGCCGCTGCTGGCCGGGACCTATGCCGGGATATCCTCCGTCGACACCGCAGTGGTGGATGCGGCGCGCTCCATGGGAATGACCGAGAGTCAGGTGTTGCGGCGCGTCGAGGTGCCCAACGCGCTGCCGCTGATACTCGGCGGGTTGCGCACCGCGACCCTCCAGGTCGTTGCCACCGCCACCGTTGCGGCGTACGCCAGTCTGGGCGGACTGGGCCGACTGCTCATCGACGGCATCACAGTGCGGCAATTCCACATCGCTGTGGTGGGTGCGCTCCTGGTGGCGGCACTGGCGCTGATCCTGGACGGCGGACTGGCAATTGCGGTGTGGTCGTCAGTGCCCGGCGCCGGGCGATGGCGTCGCAGCAGGGAGGGGCCAGCCAGTCGGCGTGCGGCTCGGGACACTGAGTCGGCAGTGTCACACCGGGCTGCGGAACCGGCCGCCGCGCGCCTAGAGTAGACCCGGTGAGCCCCGCCGAGCCCGACGCGAAGAGAAGCCCCTTTCCGGCGATTCTAACCTGGCGGGCGCCTGATGGTTCTCGGATGGAATCTGTGCGAGTGCAGTTGTCCGGCAACCGAATCAAGGCCAACGGCCGCATCGTCGCCGCCGCCGCCGACACTCATCCGGCATTCGGCGTCTATTACGACCTGCAGACCGACGAGGCGGGCGCGACGAAACGCCTCGGGCTGACCGTGACGCTCGCTGAGCGCGAACGAGTGCTCTCCGTTGCGCGGGACGAAGAGAACATGTGGCTGGTCACCGACCACCGGGGCGAGAAACGGGCCGGCTTCGACGGCGCTGTGGACGCAGACTTGGTGTTCAGTCCGTTCTTCAACGCTTTGCCGATCCGTCGCTGCGGTCTTCACCAGCACGCCGAGTCGGTCACGTTGCCGATCGTCTATGTCAACCTGCCGGACATGTCGGTGGGATCAGCGACGCTCACCTACAGCAGCAGCGGCCCGGACAGCAGCGACGGAATCAAGCTGCATTCGCCGGTTGCCGACACCACGGTGAGCGTCGACCCCGATGGGTTCATCGTGGACTATCCAGGCTTGGCAGAGCGGATCTGATCACGCCCCCGGCCCGGCCGGCAGCGGCCAGTTCTTCGCGCCAATTAGGCGCGCCGACGAAAACGGTGACGATGTCCGGACGCGAGAAGCTGTCGTAGCGGATTCGTGCCGCGTGACCCGCCTCGACAAGTTCGCCGACCGAGTTGTGGTTCGCCAGCGCATCTCGAGCGCGGCCGAGCAGCGCAATGCTGTGGTCCAAAGCCGGCAGCAGCTGCTCGGAGTTGGCCTCGCACATCGCCCGCACCAGGTCCGGCGCACTGCCGGCTACCCGGGTGCCGTCCCGGAACGATCCGGCGGCCAGCGCGAAGGCCAGCGGCACTTCGGCGGCAGTGACGGCGAGCACTTCGGCGAGCAGGTGCGGCAGGTGTGAGATGGCAGCCGCCGCAGCGTCGTGGTCGGCCGATCGGGCCGGCACCACCACCGAACCGCAATCCAGCGCCAGGTTCATCACGGTCGTCCACACCGAGGGATCGACATGGTCGTCGACGCTGACCACCCAGGGCGCGCCGGCGAACAGGCGGGCATGTCCGGCGGCCCAACCCGAGTGCGCGGTACCGGTCATCGGGTGACCACCGACGAACCGCTCCTGCAGCCCGGCGGCGATCACGTCGTCGAGTACGGCGGATTTGACACTGGTCACATCGGTCAGCGGGCAATTCCGGGCCGAATCGCGGATGCGCGCCAGCAGGGGCCGCAGTGCCGGTGCGGGAACGGCCATGACGATCAACGCGTCGATGTCGGCGGCGCGTTCGAGCGTCTCGGTGAGTTCGGTGGTGGCATCGAAGCCGTCGTCGCTGGCGGCCTGCGCGCCTTCCACCGACCGGTTGTAGCCGAATACCGCGTAACCTGCGGCGGTCGCTGCGCGCATGATCGAGCCGCCGATCAGTCCCAGCCCCAGCACGCAGACCGGTGTCTTGGAAACTGGGCTAGCCACCTTCCCAGGTTGGCACATCTGCGACGGTAGGGGGTCGCCCACGCCATTCCGTTGGCATCCGGAAGTGGCACGATCCGCTGGTCAAAGGTGCTGGTCAGGTACTAGCCTAAGCGCCCATGGGAGCACAGCGGGCCTCGGCGCCGGGTCCGTCCGCGGACGTGCCGGACGGCTTCGGCGTCGCCGTCGTGCGCGAGGGCGGCCAGTGGCGGTGCTCTGCGATGGGGCCGAAGTCATTGACCAGTCTGGTGGCCGCCGAGACGGAGCTGCGGGAACTGCGCAGCGCCGGGGCCGTTTTCGGGTTGTTGGACATCGACGATGAATTCTTCGTCATTGTGCGCCCGGCTCCTTCGGGGACGCGGCTGCTGTTGTCGGACGCGACTGCCGCGCTGGATTACGACATCGCCGCCGAAGTGCTGGAAAACCTCGACGCTGACATAGATCCAGAGGACCTCGAAGACGCCGAGCCATTCGAGGAGGGGGACCTGGGTCTGCTGGCCGACGTCGGACTTTCCGACGCGGTACTGGGTGTCATCCTCGACGAGTCCGACCTGTACGCCGACGAGCAGCTGGGCCGCATCGCGCGGGAGATGGGCTTCGCCGAGGAGTTGTCCGCGGTGCTCGACCGTCTCGGTCGGTGATCGCAAGCGCGGCGGAGCCGGGCGCAGCGGGTCGCCGCCGTGAGGCTCGGTCGGTGACATCTGACGACGTTCTGATCCGCGCCGCGCTGGCCGTGGCGGCCACGGCGGGACCCCGCGACGTGCCGGTGGGTGCGGTCGTCTTCGCTGCCGACGGGACAGAACTGGCGCGCGCAGTCAACGCCCGTGAGGCCCTCGGTGATCCGACAGCGCACGCCGAGATCCTGGCGATGCGAGCGGCAGCCGGGGCGCTTGGTGACGGCTGGCGGTTGGAAGGAGCTACCTTGGCCGTCACCCTGGAGCCGTGCACGATGTGCGCCGGCGCGTTGGTGCTGGCACGCGTCGCGCGGCTGGTGTTCGGGGCTTGGGAGCCCAAGACCGGCGCGGTCGGCTCGCTGTGGGACGTGGTGCGCGACCGGCGGCTCAACCACCGCCCGGCGGTGCGGGGCGGTGTGCTGGCCGAAGAATGTGCCGCGCCGCTGGCGGAGTTCTTCGCGCGCCAGCGATTGGGGTGAGTGGCCGGCGGTTCGGTAAGCTGCCATGCGGTGGCGTGTCCGAGCGGCCTAAGGAGCACGCCTCGAAAGCGTGTGACGGGTAACCCCCGTCCGAGGGTTCAAATCCCTCCGCCACCGCCAAATCTCTGTCGGGCCATGTCGCGAGACATCGAGGACAGGCAAGCGGCTTCGTTCGCTGGCTGTCGCGCTACGCGACCTCGCGGCAAGTGCGGCTACAGGTGGCTTGCAGCGAAATCTGCACCCCGATCTACCAGGCCGTCCGACGGATACAGGGTGTGTTCGATGCCGGGTGGCCCGGGCGGCGCGCCGTCGCAGATGTTGTCGCCGGGAGCACACAGCTCGATGGTCTTGGCTGCGTAGAGCGGACCAATCGTGATTGGCGGCGCGCCAGCGCCGCGCAGAAATTCGTTTGACGGTGTTCCGAACAGGACGACGGCGGCAACATGATTGGCCACATCCGGCGGTAGCGGCTGAGGTACGAAAGACGCGAACTCGGCAGGCACCTCTTTCGGGACGGCAGCCGAAGTGACAAAGCCGGACACCAACGCACCCTGCGAATATCCGCCGAGCACCACCCTGGTGTTCGGGCAGTTCGCCGCCGTGGACTCGACTTGAGCGCCCGCGTTCCTGATGCCGTCGACGACGGTCCGGGCGAAATCGATACCTCCGCCGAAATCGCTGCTGGCTTGGTAGTTGACCGGATTCACCCCGACCGACCTGCCGCCGACTCGCGAGCCGAGCGCGTCGACAAACGCTTGCCCAACCCCGCCGACACCAGGCGGCTCGCCGGTACCCCGGGCGAACACCACCTCGACGTCGGGACACGGCTCGGCCGACACTGCTGGGACGCATACGCTCAACGCGGCCGTCCACGCTGTCACTGCGGCGATACCGAGGAGACGACCGAACCTGAGTGCGCTCACGGGTCGCGAATGCCCCAACGTCGTTCAGCCGAAACTGACCGGATTGGCGACGGGCAACCTCTCGGTTCTTCGGCCACCGTCACACGATTCTCGCCCGGCCCGGTACATGACGAGTCGGTGAACTGCCAGAACATTTCCGTGCACCGATATCGACGTGCACGAAGATGATCTTCATGCGACTACTCGTGACGCTGAGCTGCTTCGGCGCGGTGATTGGGCTGCCCGCACCGGCCCAGGCCGACCCGAACGCTGACACCAGCTTTTTAGCCGAGCTCAACAGGGCCGGCATCTCCTACGGCAACCCGGCCAACGCGATCGCAACCGGTCGACGCGCGTGCGACCTGATGAACCAGGGTCAGCCGGAGGACGCCGTCATCACCAGCCTGACGGAGCAAAATCCCGGGTTCACCACACCCAGCGCCACCCAGTTCACCACGATCGCGGCCAGCGCCTACTGCCCGCAGCTGCTGGGCAACCCACCGCCACCGCCCAACCAGACGCCGCCGCCGCAGTCGTGGTTCGTCGACCTGCCGCCGCTACCGGCAGCGCCGTAGCAAGGTCACAACAGCAGTCCGGCGGCGACGCCGCCAGTGCCGGCCTTGGCCCAGACCGTCTTACCTGTGGTAGTCGGGAGGTTGCCCCAACGGCCGCACAGTGCGGCCACGACATCCAAGCCGGCCGGGAGGCTTCCCGGCGTGCGCTCCCGACGCATCGCCGGTGTGGTGCTGGTGTCCGACACCGCAACGACGACGACGTCCTCCCCGGTGCTTTCCAGTCGCAGTTCGCAGCCGTCACCGGTGTACCTCAGCGCGTTTTCGATGAAGACGTTGGCCACCGTGATGGCCACCGGGATCTTATCGGTCATCGACCACTGCGCCAGGGTGTCGCGCACAAAAACTCGGGCGCCCTGGACGCTGGACCGTTCAAATTCGATACGTGTGCGAGCGCGATGGTTGTAGCGGCAGCGGCCGGACCCGATCGCGGATGCGGCAGCGGCGACGGTGTCGAAGACCGGGACGTACCGGGTGACGGATAGCCGGCTGAGTAGCCGGCGGACGGTGTGGTCGCGGCACGCCAGCGCGACGGTCACGTCTGGCCAATTGTTCACGTGCCAGCGGGCGCTGGTGAAGGCCGCCCAGGAGTGCTCATCGCGAACGTGCAGGTCGTTGACGTCGATGATCACCGCGGTGGTGCGGTCCAACGCCGCTTTGATGACCGCGTCGCGGGCCTGCCGGTAGGTACCGGCGTGCAAAACGCCGCTTAACCGCATAACCGCGCAACCCTGCAGTGCCTGGGCGTGGGTCCGTAACATTCCGCGCACGCTCCCCCTACATGGACGATGCTGGTCAAGCCAACTTTACTGTCCCGACGTCGTTCGCTCCGCGGAAATGGGCCGTTTCCTGAGACCTACCTAAGTGAGGGGCGAATGCTCACCTCGGCGCGGGACGAGTGTTTACGCTCGGGTGTTCGGGCTCAGGACGGGGCGGTGAAGTCGGCATCGATGCGCTACAGGAAAGCGGCTCGGGCTCCCGGTGACCAGATCAGATGCGCCGCGGGCGGCGCCGAGGGGCGGGCGTCCCGAGGGCGCCGCGGTGTAATCGGTGTCGAACGCGTGGCGATCGGCTCCTGAATCAATTGGTAATCCGCATCGGCCGCTCGTGCTGCGGCGTCGGTGTTGTCCGCACTCCGGCGTGGAGGTAGCAGGTCAGGATCAGCGCCACATTGAACACCCTGCGGGTGCTGACGGGTGCGAGCCGCATGCGCTCGACCTTATTGGTCAGCACTGACCGTGCCCGGTGTGGATCGAGGTGCCGACTGCCGGCGGTGACCGCGTTGGTTAGCCCTTCGGTGGGCTACCGGCGTTTGGCCTCCGCCGATGGCGGGAACGCCGATTGGCGCCCGGAGACGGTGGCGGTGCGAGATGCTGAACGCGGGCCGACGCGAACGCTGCACCGGTGACGGACGACGGGACCCCGATAGACAAATGACGGGAGGTTCGCAGTGAACGAAGAGCAGCGCAACATAATGGCGTCGGGGCAGGGCTTCATCGCCGCGCTGGATCAGAGCGGTGGCAGCACCCCGAAAACCCTGAAGCTGTACGACGTTCCGGAGGACGCGTACAGCAACGACAAAGAGATGTTTGACCTCATCCACGAGATGCGTGAACGCCTCATCTCCGCCCCGAGCTTCACCGGAGAAAAGGTGCTCGCGACCATCCTCTTCGAGCAGACCATGGACCGCACTATCAACGGTGAGGACACTGCGGCATATCTGTGGAAGCAGAAACACATCGTGCCGTTCGTAAAGGTCGATCAAGGCCTGGCTGACGCCGAAAACGGTGTGCAGCTCATGAAGCCGATGGACAAGCTCGACTCTTTACTGGACCGCGCCGTCGACAAAGGCGTCTTCGGCACCAAGATGCGCTCATTCATCGAGGAACCGAACGAGCAGGGCATCAAAGCCATCGTCGATCAGCAATTCGAGTACGGCGACAAGATCTCCCAGCGCGGGCTGATGCCGATCCTCGAGCCGGAGGTGAGCATCAAGAGCCCGGACAAGTCGAAAGCCGACAGCCTGCTGGTGTCGGCGTTGAGCGCAAAGCTCGACGAACTGCCCGAAGACCGGCAGGTCATGCTCAAACTGACCCTGCCCGACGAGAACGACCTCTACACACCGCTGATGGAGCATCCCCGGGTGCTGCGAGTCGTTGCGTTGTCCGGTGGTTACAGCCTCGCGGAAAGTGTCACCATTCTGGCCCGGTGCCATCACCTCATCGCCAGCTTCTCCCGGGCGTTGGCCGAGGGGCTCAGTGCCAAACAGAGCGATGAAGAATTCGACGAGCACCTCGCGGCCAACATCGATGAAATCTACAAGGCGTCACTGACCTGATCCTGCCGTTGCCGGCCAAGTGATTCTGCGCCGCTGTCGTCAGGTCTCGCCATCAACCAATGGGCCTGACGCGGTGACGCTTTAATGGGTTGATGGATCTGATGGCGCCCACTGATTCGGTGTTCCTGCTTTCCGAATCGCGCGAGCATCCTATGCATGTGGGCGGCCTGCAGTTGTTCGAGCCGCCGAAAGACGCCGGGCCGGACTTCATGCGGGAGCTTTACGAGGCGCTGATGTCGAACGATGAGTTCGCCCCGACGTTTCGTAAGCGGCCGGCGACGCTGTTGGGTGGATTCGCCAACGTCGGCTGGTCCTACGACGACAACGTCGACCTCGGCTACCACGTGCGGCGCTCGGCGTTGGCCCGCCCGGGACGGATCCGTGAACTGCTCGAGCTGACCTCACGGCTGCACGGCAGCTTGCTCGACCGTCACCGGCCGCTGTGGGAGACGCATTTCGTGGAAGGTCTCAACGACGGCCGATTCGCTCTCTACACCAAGTTCCACCACGCTCTGGTTGACGGTGTATCAGCGCTGAAGCTCATGCAGCGCTCTTTGTCGACCGATCCGCACGACACCGCGGTGAAAGCGGTGTGGAATCTGCCCCGGCGGCAACGACGCGCCGGCAGGTCCCGGTTGCAGGCGCTGACCCAGATTGCGGGTTCGGTTGCCACCCTTGGTGTTTCGACCGTTACGCTGGCACGGGCAGCAGTGCTGGAGCAGCAACTGACGCTGCCGTTCGCCGCGCCGCGCACCATGCTCAACGTCCGCATCGGCGGTGCCCGCCGCTGCGCCGCCCAGTCGTGGGCACTGAACCGCATCAAAAACGTCAAGCAGGCCGCCGGTGTCACCGTCAACGACGTGGTTCTCGGGATGTGTGCCGGCGCGCTGCGCTACTACCTCATCGAACAGAACGCGCTGCCGGACACCCCACTGGTGGCCATGGTTCCGGTCAGCCTGCGCCTCGATGACGAATCCGACGGTGACGGCAACTTGGTGGGCAGCATCCTGTGCAATCTGGCCACCGATGTCGACGACGCCGGCAAACGGCTGAACACGATCAGCGCCTCGATGCGTGGCAATAAGAAGGTGTTCGCCGAACTGCCCCGGCTGCAGGCATTGGCGTTGTCGGCTCTCAATATCGCGCCGCTGGCTTTCGCGCCGGTGCCCGGCCTGGTGTCGTCGGCGCCGCCACCCTTCAATGTCGTCATATCGAACGTGCCCGGCCCGACCGAGCCGCTGTATTGGCGAGGCGCGCGGTTGGACGGAAACTATCCGATGTCGATCGTCACCGACTGGCTGGCATTGAACATGACCGTCGTGAACAACGCCGGCAATGTCGACTTCGGTCTGGTCGGATGCCGGCGCAGCGTGCCGCACCTGCAGCGACTGCTGGTGCACCTGGAAATCGCGCTGAAAGAATTGGAACGAGCGGTCGGCATCTAGTGCCGAAACTCAGTGCCGGTCTGCTGCTCTATCGATTTCGAAGCGACGTGGTCGAATTGTTGCTGGCCCATCCCGGCGGCCCGTTCTGGGTCAGAAAAGACGACGGAGCCTGGTCAATTCCGAAGGGGGAGTTCAGCGTCGGCGAAGACCCTTGGGCCGTCGCTGTGCGGGAATTCAGCGAGGAAGTCGGACTGCCGGCGCCGGCGGGACCCCGACTCGATCTGGGCGCGCAGAAACAGCCCGGCGGCAAAGTCGTCACGGTCTTTGCTGTGCACGCTGAGCTCGATGTGACCGGGGCGCATAGCAATACTTTCGAACTCGAGTGGCCCAAAGGGTCAGGCCGGATCTGTACTTTTCCGGAAGTCGATCGTATCGAATGGTTTTCGACGGCAAAGGCGCAGACGAAATTGTTGAAAGGCCAGGTACCGTTCGTCGATCGACTGCTGGAAAAGCTTCAGCCCGCCGCTGAGTTGTGAGCCACGGGCAGCTCACGTCGATCTCGAACTGCTTGGGTCGCCGGTGCATCGGCTTGGAAGTGTTGACCCCGGACGCGCTGCCGCTGATCTCGTGATCCAGTGCCGTTGACATTGCCCAGTCCGACGGATCACGTACGGCGATTTGTCAGCTCAGCGGTGACGGTATCTTCACGGACATGCAGACACTGCGGACACCCGAGAGCAGGTTCGCCGATCTTCCCGACTTCCCCTTTCCGCCGCAGTACTGCGAGCTCCCGGACGGCGAGGGCGGCAGGTTGCGCATTGCGTGGGTGCAAGACGGTCCGGCGGACGCCGACCCGGTGCTCATGCTGCACGGTGAGCCGTCCTGGTCGTTCCTGTATCGCAAGATGATTCCCATCCTGGCCGGTGCCGGTCACCGTGTCGTCTGCCCGGACCTGGTCGGGTTCGGCCGCTCCGACAAACCCACCCGCATCGAGGACCACAGCTACGCACGGCACGTCGAGTGGATGCGGGCCCTGGCGTTCGACGTCTTGGACTTACGCTCTGTCACGCTCGTCGGGCAGGATTGGGGCGGGCTGATCGGCTTACGGTTGGCCGCCGAGCACCCCGACCGCTTCAGCAAACTGGTCGTCGCCAACACGGGGCTGCCGACCGGTGACATCCCGATGCCCGACATCTGGTGGCGGTTCAGGGAAGCCATTCAAAGTCAGCCGCGCGTCGATGTCGGCTGGTTCGTGCAGTCGGGGTGTCGACGACCGATGAGCGACGAGGTGCGCGCGGCCTACGACGCGCCCTTCCCGGACGACAGCTACTCTGCCGGGCCGCGTGCGATGCCCGGCCTGGTCCCCACGGCACCGGACGACCCGGCCGCCCCGGCCAACCGCGCGGCGTGGGCAGCGTTGTCCGTGAGCCAGACACCGATGCTGGTCGCATTCAGCGACGGTGATCCCATCACCGGCGCGATGGCCCCGATCCTGCAGCGGCACATGCCGGGAGCCCAGGGCATCGACCACCCGGTGATCGCCGATGCAGGACATTTCCTACAGGAGGACGCCGGCGAGGAACTAGCCAATCACATCGTCGAGTTCCTGCGCTGACCCAGGCGGACTGCAGCGTAGAAAGACAACCGCGCCATTGGCCGCGTGCACAATAGGACGATGACCACCGTGTCGGGGACCGCGGAGCCGCAGGAGCTGCTCCACGAATTGCTGGGCCCGGCCAGCAGAGCCGACCCCTACCCGCTCTACCGGCGGCTGCGGGAGCGCGGACCGATCCAGCTGCCGCAGGCCAACCTCACCGTCTTCTCGACCTATCGGGACTGTGATGAGGTGTTGCGGCACCCGTCGTCATCCAGTGATCGGCTCACGTCAACGGTGGCGCAGCGGCTGATCGCCGACGGAGCAACACCGCGGCCATTCGGCCCGCCGGGTTTCCTGTTCCTCGACCCGCCCGACCACACCCGGCTACGCCGGCTGGTGAGTAAAGCGTTCGTACCCAAAGTGGTCCATGCCCTGCAGCCCGACATCACCGCGCTGGTCGACGGGCTGCTTGACCAGGCGGCGGAACGGGACGGTGGGTTCGATGTGGTCGCCGACCTGGCCTACCCGCTTCCGGTGGCCGTCATCTGCCGACTGTTGGGGGTGCCGCTGGACGACGAGCCGAAGTTCAGCCATGCCTCGGCGCTGCTGGCGCAGGCCCTGGACCCGTTCGTGGGATCGGCCGACGAGCGGCCGGCGGTCGCCGAGAAACGCATGCAGGCGGGGCGATGGCTGCGCAAATATCTGCGCGGCCTCATCGAGCAGCGACGGTCTCACCCGGGCGACGATCTGATGTCCCTGCTGATCGCCGTCGAGGAGTCCGGCGACCAGCTGACCGAAGACGAGATCGTCTCCACCTGCAACCTGCTGCTGATCGCCGGTCACGAGACGACCGTCAATCTGATCGCCAATGCCGCCTTGGCGATGTTGCGCACCCCGGACCAGTGGACCGCCCTGGGCGCCGACGCCACCCGCGCGGCAGCGGTCATCGAAGAGAGTCTGCGCTACGATCCGCCGGTTCAGCTGGTCGGCCGAAATGCGCTCGAGAACATGACGATCGGGGACACTGCCGTCATCAAAGGTGATTCGATGATGCTTTTGCTCGCCGCGGCCCAGCGCGACCCCGCCCAGTTCGACCGAGCCGAGGTGTTCGACCCGGATCGAGGACAGCTGCGCCATCTGGCTTTCGGGCGGGGGCCGCATTTCTGTCTCGGCGCACCGCTGGCCCGGCTGGAAGCCGGTGTCGCGCTATCCGCAATCACCGCCCGGTTCCCGGACGCCCAGTTGGCCGGCGAGCCGCAGTACAAACCGAACGTGACGTTGCGAGGGCTCTCCACGCTACCGGTGACCGTCTGACCGACGTGGTGCACTAAGTCTGCGGCGCCAGCCCCGGAACGATGTCGCCGAGGCGGAACGTCACCGGGCTTTCCAATTGGGCATAGGTGCAGGACCGCGGCTCACGGTCGGGTCGCCAGCGGTTGAATTGCGCGGTGTGCCGGAACCTTTCGCCTTCCATATGGTCGTAACGCACTTCGACCACCCGCTCCGGGCGCAGTGGTACGAACGAAAGGTCCTTACCGGCGTTCCAGCGGGAGAATTCGTTCTTGCGCGGTGTCCGTTCGCCGGCTTCGTGCGCCGCCCAGTTCCACGGGTGGCCGTCGAACTCGGTGACCAACGGCTGCAATTCGGCGAACAGCCGCCGCCGTTCGGCCATCGGGAAGGCGCCAATGACGCCAACCGAAGCGAGTTGACCGTCTGCTTGGTACAAACCAAGCAGCAACGAGCCGATCGCCTCATTGCTGGACTTGTGCACTCGGTATCCCGCCACCACGCAGTCAGCAGTGCGCTGGTGCTTGATCTTGAACATCACCCGTTTGTCCGGCTGGTAGGTGAGCGTCAGCGGCTTGGCCACCACCCCGTCCAGACCGGCGCCTTCGAAGTCGTCGAACCACCGCTGGGCGGTCGGCAGGTCGGTAGTCGCCGGTGTCACGTGAACCGCCGGGCCAGAGCCCGCAACAGCGTCGACGAGGGCGGCGCGCCGCTCGGTGAACGGTCGGTGGGTATAGTCGTCGTCTCCCAGGGCCAGCAGGTCGAACGCGATGAACGCCGCCGGTGTCTTCTCGGCGAGCATCCGAACCCGCGAGTCAGCAGGGTGGATTCGCTGCTGCAGCGCCTCGAAGTCCAGGCCGTCACCGGTCGGGACGATGATCTCCCCGTCGACCACACAGCGCTGCGGCAACTCGGCTTTCACGGCCGCGACCAGCTCGGGGAAGTACCGGGTCATCGGCCGCTCGTTACGGCTGCCCAGCTCCACCTCGTTGACGTCGCGGAAGCAGATGGACCGGAAGCCGTCCCACTTCGGTTCGTAGGACGCGCCCGGCGGAATGGACGGAACAGATTTGGCCAGCATCGGGGAAACCGGTGGCATGACAGGCAGGTCCATGGGCACATTCTCGCGTCTCGGGCGGCGCTGGCCGCCGCAGCCTGCCCGGGCGTGCTGAAATCGGGACATGGCTGCTGCAGCAGAAGAGCTCGACGTCGACGGAATCGCGGTCCGCTTGACCAACCCGGACAAGGTGTACTTTCCCGCGCTCGGCACCGCGGGCACCAAACGAAAGCTGGTCGAGTACTACCGAGCGGTGGCCGGAGGACCGATGCTGGCGACGCTGCTCGACCGCCCCGTCCATCTTCAGCGCTTCCCCGACGGCGTCGACGGGGAAGAGATCTACCAGAAGCGGATCCCCCAACACCGCCCCGACTATCTGCAGACCTGCCGGATCACGTTCCCGTCCGGGCGCACCGCTGATGCGCTCAAGGTGACGCATCCCGCGGCGATTGTGTGGGCCGCACAGATGGGCACGGTCACGCTGCATCCCTGGCAGGTGCGCTGCCCGGACACCGACCACCCCGACGAACTGCGCGTCGACCTCGATCCGCAGCCGGGTACCGGATTCCAGCACGCCAGAGAGGTCGCAACCGACGTACTGCGTCCCCTGCTCGACGAGTTGGGCCTGGTCGGTTACCCGAAAACGTCCGGCGGCCGCGGGATTCACGTGTTTCTGCGGATCGCGACCGACTGGGATTTCATCGCGGTGCGGCGGGCAGGCATCGCACTGGCCCGGGAGGTGGAACGCCGGGCGCCGGACGCGGTGACCACGTCGTGGTGGAAGGAGCAGCGCGGCCAGCGCATCTTCATCGACTTCAATCAGAACGCCCGCGACCGCACCTTCGCATCGGCTTATTCGGTGCGGCGCACTGCCATCGCGACCGTCTCGACACCGCTGAGCTGGGACGAGCTGGCCGATGCCGATCCCGACGATTACACCATTGCCACCGTGCCGGACCTGGTGCAACACCGCGACGACCCGTGGGCCGGAATGGACGACGTGCCCCAGTCGATCGGTCCGTTGCTGGAGATGGTGGCGGCCGACGAAGAACGTGGGCTGGGCGATCTGCCGTATCCGCCCAACTACCCGAAGATGCCGGGCGAGCCGAAACGGGTGCAGCCCAGCCGGGACACCGATCGGAAGGACCGAAACCGCGGTTGACGCTGGTCAGTGCTTGCGCTCGTGGTGACTCACGTGCCGGTTTGGCGGGTGACGATGAGCAGGTTGTCGCTGGTCGCCCAGGCCTGGGTGAAAGTGGTCAGCGGGATCTGCTCGTCGCGGCCCTGAGGAGTGCCGCTGTCATTGAGGTGGACGACGTCCGCGCCGGTGTCGACACCGGTGACGACTACGGCATGGTCGGCGTTGGTCCGCTGCCCTTTGCCCGGTGGATAATTCCAGATCGTTTCGGCGTTCAGCGCAGCGATCACCTTGTGACCGCCGGCCAGATCCTGCTCGACGGTCGCCATCGAATTGCCGGTCGTCAGGTCCGACTGGATGCCGTACTTCTGCAGCAGCATGACCATGTCGTCAGGGGAGGTGCCGTCGAAGGAATAGACCGGGCCGCGGTGGACTTCACTTTTGGTGAAAATACCCCGCAGCTCGATGCCGACCTGGGTGGGTTCTTTCCCGGTGAGCTGGCCGACCACGTCGGCCACGGCCATCAGTCCGCAGTCTTGTTGATGCTGAAAGCGCCAGTAAGCTGCGGCGGCGCCGGGGTTTCCATACATCTGGCCGTTCGGGTCGCCGTGGGCGGCGGCGGCCAATCCGACGGCGGCCGCCACGATCAGCGTGGCCATCCCGGTGGTGCGGATACCGGCGGCGTTCTCTTTTGGCATGACTTCATTATCGCGGGATGACAGCGTCGCGTAACGGCTAAGGCTCGTCGAGCAGCCGCAGCGGATGCAGACCGTCGACCGCGCCGATGAACGGCGGGTGGATGCTGTAGCCGAGCATGCGGCGGATGTCGTCAGAGACCGCCCGCGCAATGTCCCGCGGTATCGACAGCGTGAACGGCTCCATCGGGCGCAGCCACGGCTGGCAGTACTGCGCGGTGACGGCGAGGCGGTCGCGGTCGGTGGTGTTGGCACCTCCGCCGTGCCAGAGGGTTCCGACGAAGAAGACGCAGGAGCCGGCCGGCATCTCGACGGGCAGCGTGTGATCGTCCGGTCCCGGTCGACGCTTGCCCCAGCGATGGCTGCCGGGCACGAGGACCGTCGCCCCGTTGTCTGCGCTGAATTCGTCGATCGCCCAGATCGTGGCAGCCGCCAACGGTTCCCGTGGCCGCGGAACCGGGTAGAAGCCGTCATCGTGATGGGCCAGCTGGGCAGACTCTCCGGGCTGGATGTTGATCGCCTGCAAGGCCGAAAGCAGATAGTTGGGCATCAGCAACCGGTCGAGCACTGCCAGCACCCGCGGATGGTCGACGAGTCGATCACAGAGCCGCGTCCTGCTCAGCAGGCTGTAGATCCGCTGGGTGCGCCGCCCTTCGAAGGTGTTGCGTCCGGTTTGGCCCAGCCATGGGCGCACCACGTCACGGATCTGTCCGCACTCGTCGTCCGTCAGCAGGTTCTCGAAAACGACGTAGCCGTCACGATCCAGCGCCGCCATGTCGGCTTGAACGAGCTCTGAGTCGACCGAATGGCCGCCGCTCGGTGTCCATTTGTAGCGCTGCGCCAAATCGCTTTTCAGGTCGTCCAGCGTTGTCACGGATTCGTAGTCAGAAGTCATGTGTGCTCGTCATCGTCGACTGCCGCGGTACTCGCGCTTGACCGCCAGAGTAAGCCGCAATCAAGGTGTTACCCAGCGAATCGGTCGACATGCCAGCGCGGGCGGCGGGCCGCCGCTGCGGTGCTGTCGTTGTCCGTCTCGAGATTGACCACTGCTGCCGGCGAGCATCGAATAATCTTTGCGACCCACCAACGCTCACCAGGAAGGAAAAAGCGTGGCCCTGAGTTTCAAGGACGTCATCGCATCCAAATACCTGCTGCTGACGACTTTCACCAAGGACGGTCGTGCTAAACCGACACCGATCTGGGGCGTGCCCGAAGGTGACCGACTCCTCGTCATCACGGACGACAATTCGTGGAAAGTCAAACGAATCCGCAATACGCCGCGGGTAACGATTGCCCAGAGCGGAGCTCTGGGCAAGCCCAAGAGCGACGAGGTAGAGGCGGTAGCCCGAGTGCTGCCCAAATCCGAGACGCACCGGGTGTACAGCGCTGTGCTCAAGCGGTACTGGTATCACGCGTGGTGGTTCTATGCCCACACGCTGGTGCGCGGTGGTATCGACAAAGTCCACGTCGGGATAGAGGTTCAAGCCGCCTGACAGCTCGGTCGCCGATGTCGAAGCTGGGACTCCGTTCGGCAACGGGTATCAGCCCCGGCAGGGGAGACGGCACGATGCTGCTCGGCCTGCCACCATGTATGCATGAGCGCCGCAGTTTTGGTGACGTTGACGCTAGTGGGCGTCGGCATAGTGATCGACCGGCTTTTCTGGCTCCGGAGGTGGCTGAACAAGGTGCCCCCCGTAGAACTGCCGAAGCCTCCCGAGCCGCCCGACTGAACCTGACGAAAATGCGGAAACCCTCACACCGATAGTCCGAAGTAAGCGGTCGAAGAGGCGAGCCAGCCGAATGGAGCGGGATACTGCACAGCGTGAAACCCACGTGGTGCCGGTGACGGTTGAGGGGGCGGCCATGCTGATTGGTTTGATAACCGAAACACACCTGAATGGAATGAGCGAATGCGTCAACTAGTGGCTGCGCTGGTCGTTGCGGGGTTGTGCACGCTGTCGTTCGGTTGCGGCAGCAGCAACCACGCGGGCAAGACGTCGACCACGACAACAACCCCTCCGTTCATCGCGCCTCCCGTTCAGGAGCGGGCGTTGGACGGACTGCTGCTCAACCCCGACCAGATCAACGCAGCCATGGGCGCGAAGGACATGACGGTGACGAAAACTCACGACTCGATGTCCGACGACAGCGCGACGATGGAGCCCAAGGAGTGTCTCGCCATCGACGGCTCCGCACAGGCTCAGGTCTATGCGGGCAGCGGCTTCACGGCCGAGCGTGACCTTTCGCTGCAAGACGGCGACAACTTCACGCATTACGTCGACCAGGCGGTGGTGCTGTTTCCCACGGCCAAGTTGGCTGCCGCGTTCGTCGCGAACTCGGCGAAGCAGTGGCCGGCCTGCCACCACTACACCCACATCCAGACCAGGTCGCAGTGGGATGCCGGACCGATCTCCGACAGCAAGGGTGTCTTGACCACGATTACGACCGAGCGGGAGGCCAAAGCGCCCGGATGGGCCTGCGGACGTGCGCTGCTGGCCAAGAACAACGTGGTCGTCGACGTCAACACCTGCAGCCCGAACCCGGCGGACACTGCGGTGAACATCGCCAACCAGATCGCCGCGAAGGTGGCCGCCTGACCGGCGATCGACCTTTGAACGAACCCCGCCGGGCCGTTACAGGAGCGTTATAGTAACTGCTATGCGCGCACCACATCTCCGCAAGTTCTTACGTGCGAGCGCCCTTGCGCTCGCTCTGGGCACCGCCGCGGCGGCTTTCCCGCATATCGCCGCGGCCGATTCGACCGACGACTTCCCGATTCCGCGGAGGATGATCGCAACCACTTGCGACGCCGAGCAAATCCTCGCCGCAGCCAGAGACTTCACTCCGGTCTACTACCAGCGGTACATGACCGACTACAACAACCACCCGAATGTGCAGCAGGCGACCCAGGACAAGGCGCATTGGTTCTTCTCGCTGAGCGCGGCGGACCGCCGGGAGTACTCGGAGAACTTCTATCCCCCGCTGGGTTCCGGTGGTGACCCACTGTGGTTCGCGTGGCCCAACCACATGAAGATTTTCTTCAACAACAAGGGCGTCGTCGCAAAAGAGACTGATAACTGCATGAACTATCCGCGCGGCGACATGTCGCTATGGAACTGGTAGATCGTTCGAGGCAAGGAGCCCGACGCAGGTCGCGGTCACCAGTCGGGTGAGTGCGGGCGTGAAATCCACGTTCCAGTCCGGCGGGACATCCGCCTCGTCGGCGTAGGCGTCGGTCACTCCCTTCGGTGGATGGGCCAACTGCCATAGCGGTGCGGCCAGCGAGTAGGCGGCGAGCAAGGTGTCCAGGGCGCCGCTACGCCCCAGTGCCGGCAGCGCCTCTTCGATCGCGTCGGCGATCGACATCACCGCAGCGGTACTGATCTGTTTGAAGCCGAGGACTCGCTCGACCTCGACCTCGTGCTCGAGGTGAAGATGAAGGTTGGCGAGCAGGTCGCAGAACAACGGGTCGGCGGCCAACCCTTGAGCCAGCGTCTCGGCGACCCGCGCCGGTGACATCGGACCCGGCTCGCGCAACTTCTGGCATACCGTCTCCGACCAGCGCACCCAGCCCTCGGTCGCAATCTGCAGCAGCATCTCTTTGTGCGACGTGAAGTAGCGGCGTACCGCGGAATAGTGCACGCCGGCCCGGCTCGCGATGGCGGTCAAGGTCACCGACGCGACACCGCCCTCCAGGGCCAGCGCGCGTGCAGCCTCGACCAGCGCCGCCGCGCGCTGGCGCTTCTTCTCCTCGGTGCGCGCGCGCTGAAACGTCAGTTGCGCCACCGGGCGAGGATAACGCACATGTCGCGATTTGCAGCTCAACACCGAAGCCGGTACGTTCTTTTACGCACTTAACATGCGTTAGATCCCCCGAGCGCATCGGAAGGAGCGGAGAGAACCGGGTCACCGGCATGATTTACTCGTCAGCATCCGGTCGCGCTCTTCGCCAGGCTCGCTTGGCGCGAGGCGACCGGCGATCGCCAACCCGTGGCGCTGCCCGTTATGAGATGAGGCGCCCGACGGGCGCGACGGCGCGCGACCCGTTGGCCGGTTGCGAAAGCCGAACGGTAAAGGGGATTTCAGATTTTTAGGTTCTTGAAAGTGGTCTGGATACCGCTTGTCATCGTGGTGGTGATTGCCAGCGGGGGATACACCGTGGCCCGACTGCACGGCGTCTTCGGCTCCGAGAAACGCCCCTCCTACGGCGACGCCGGGAGCGACGACAGCAAGCCCTTTCACCCCAAACAGTTGACCTATGAAGTCTTCGGTCCAGCAGGCACCGTCGCGGACATCAGCTACTTCGACGTCAATGCCGACCCGCGGACGGTCGACGGGGCTAACCTGCCCTGGTCGGCCAAGCTCACCTCGAATCAAGCGGCGCTCTTGGGAAACATCGTGGCGCAGGGCAATAGCGACAGCATCGGCTGCCGCATCTTGGTCGACGGTGAGGTCAAAGCCGAACGGATATCGAATGAAGTCAACGCCTACACCTTCTGCTTGCTGAAGGCGGCATGAGCACCCTCACGCGCACCGACTCGCGCACCGATCACGGGAGACCCCCATTCGTACCGCGGATGATCCGCATGTTCTCGCTGCCCGTCATCCTGTTCTGGGTCGGGGTAGTAGTGGTTCTGAGCATGGCCGTTCCGTCGCTGGACCAGATCGGTAAAGAGCGGTCGGTATCGCTGAGCCCCAAAGACGCGCCGTCGGTGCAGGCGATGGAGCTGATGGGGAAGCTGTTCAAGGAATCCGATTCCGACAGCGTGGTGATGATCGTGCTCGAGGGCGACAAGCCGCTCGACGACAGCGCCCACGAGTACTACAACAGCCTGGTCCGCCAGATGACCGCCGACACCGAACACGTCGAGCACATCCAGGACTTCTGGGGCGACCCGCTCACCGCTGCCGGCTCGCAGAGCCCGGACGGCAAAGCCGCCTACGTTCAGGTCAACCTGTCGGGTAACCAAGGTCAGGCGAAAGCCAACGACTCCGTCGCGGCGGTCCGCCAGATCGTGGCACGCACCCCTGCACCCCCTGGGGTCAAGGCTTACGTCACCGGGCCGGCCGCGCTGGTGGCCGATATGAACCACAGCGGTGACAAGACGCTGGTGAAGATCACCTTGGTCACCGTCACCGTCATCGTCGTCATGCTGCTTTTCGTCTACCGCTCGATCATCACGGTGATCCTGCTGCTCGTCATGGTCGGGGTCGAGTTGTCAGCGGCGCGAGGCATTGTGGCGTTCCTCGGCTATCACAACTTGATTGGGCTCTCGACCTTCGCCGTCAATCTGCTGGTGTCGTTGGGTATTGCGGCCGGTACCGACTACGGCATCTTCTTCATCGGGCGATATCAGGAGGCCCGGCAAGCGGGAGAGGACCGCGAAACCGCCTTCTACACCACCTATCGCGGCGTCGCCCACGTCGTTCTGGCGTCCGGTCTGACAATCGCCGGCGCGCTCTTCTGCCTGCACTTCACCCGGATGCCCTACTTCCAAACACTCGGCGTCCCCTGCTCGGTGGGCATGTTAGTGGCGGTGGCGGTGGCACTCACCTTGGTGCCGGCCGTCATCAACGTCGGTAGCCGCTTCGGGTTGTTCCACCCCAAACGGAAGGTCAGCGTAAGGGGTTGGCGCAGGGTCGGCACCGCAATCGTCCGCTGGCCGTTGCCGATCCTAGCCGCGACGATCGCCATCGCGCTGATCGGACTGATTGCATTGCCGGGATACAAAACGAACTACAACGACAGGGAGTACATCCCGAAGGACATCACCGCGAACCTCGGATACGCGGCGGCAGAACGCCACTTCTCCGCGGCCCGAATGCAGCCGGAGATCATGATGCTGGTGGCCGATCACGACATGCGCAACCCGACCGACTTCCTGGTGCTCAACAAGCTCGCTAAAGGCCTTTTCGCGGTGCCGGGTATCTCGAGGGTGCAGGCACCGACCCGGCCGGAAGGCACGCCGCTGGAACACACGTCCATACCGTTCCTGATGAGTATGCAGAACGCGGGCCAGATCCAGAACATGAAGTTTCAGAAGGACCGCATGAAGGACATGCTGGTCCAGGCCGACGAGCTGGCGCAGACCATCGCAATGATGCAGCGGATGTATCACCTGATGCAGCAACTCACTAACACCACCCACCACATGCTGGGCGAGACAAAAGAGATGATGCAGATCACCGATGGACTGCGGGACAACCTCGCGGACTTCGAGGACTTCTTCCGGCCGATCCGCAGCTACTTCTACTGGGAGAAGCACTGTTACGACATCCCGGTCTGCTGGTCGCTGCGGTCGGTGTTCGACGCCTTCGACGGTGTCGACGAGATCAGCGACAAATTCCGGGATCTCACCAAAGACTTCGACAATCTCGATGCGCTGATGCCCCAGTTGATCGCGCAATTCCCCGAGATGATCGCGACGATGGAGAGCATGCGGAGCATGATGCTGACGATGCACAGCACCATGTCCGGGATTTTCGACCAGATGGACTCGATGACCGACAACGCGACGGCGATGGGCAAGGCGTTCGACGCGTCGAAGAACGACGACTCGTTCTATCTGCCGCCGGAGATCTTCAAGAACAAAGACTTCAAGCGAGCCATGAAGCTGTTCTTTTCGCCCGACGGCAAAGCGGTCCGGATGATCATCTCGCACCGCGGGGATCCTGCGACGCCGGAGGGCATTTCACGGATCAACCCGCTCAAGACGGCCGCCGAGGAGTCGCTCAAGGGCACACCGCTCGAGGACGCCAACATCTATCTGGCCGGCACTGCCGCGACTTTCAAAGACATGCAGGACGGTTCGAGATACGACCTGCTGATCGCTGGAGTCGCTTCACTCTGTTTGATTTTCATCATCATGTTGATCATCACCCGCAGTTTCGTCGCCGCCCTGGTGATCGTCGGGACTGTCGCGCTCTCCTTGGGCGCGTCTTTCGGATTGTCCGTACTGGTTTGGCAGTACATCCTGGGAATCCAGTTGCACTGGCTGGTGCTGGCGATGTCGGTGATCGTTTTGCTGGCGGTGGGCTCCGACTACAACCTGCTGCTGGTGTCGCGTTTCAAAGAAGAGATCGGCGGCGGGCTGAAAACGGGCATCATCCGCGCGATGGGCAGCACCGGGAAAGTCGTCACGTCGGCCGGTCTTGTCTTCGCTTTCACGATGGGCTCGATGGTGGTCAGCGATCTGCGGATCATCGGGCAAGTGGGAACCACGATCGGGCTCGGCCTGCTGTTCGACACCCTTATCGTCCGCTCGTTCATGACACCGTCGATCGCTGCACTGCTCGGCCGGTGGTTCTGGTGGCCGATCAATGTCAGACCGCGCCCGGTCAGCGTGCTGCGTCAGCCCGCCGAATCACGTGCACTGGTCGGGTCCGGCGTGGGCGCCCGCGACGACGAGCCGGCCACCGCCGAATTGCCGCGTCCGGTGGAATAGCGCTCGAGTGCTTACGGGCACATCGGTGAAGGTGGCGTCCCGCGATCGCGCGCGGATGACCCGGTTTACTCCGCGTCGTGCAGCAGCAGTCGCCGGGCCACTGGCCGGGGTGCGTACGGTCGTAGCAGTTGACTGGCCGGCCGGGCACGCACGCGCTGCGGCCACCAGAACCAGCGTCCCAGCATCATGGCGATGGACGGCGTCATGAACGACCGCACCACCAAAGTGTCGAACAGCAGCCCGAGACCGATCGTCGTCCCCACTTGGCCGATGACCTTCATATCGCTGAAGACGAACGACGCCATCGTCGCGGCGAACACCAACCCCGCGGACGTCACCACCGAGCCGGTGCCGGCCATTGCCCGGATGATGCCGGTTTTCAGGCCGGCGCCGATTTCTTCTTTGAACCGCGAGATCAGCAACAAGTTGTAGTCCGAGCCCACCGCCAGCATCAGGATGACAGACATCGCCAGCACCATCCAGTGCAGTTTGATGCCGAGGATGTATTGCCACACCAACACAGACAGCCCGAAGGACGCGCCCAACGACAGCAGCACCGTGCCCACGATAATTAGGGCGGCAACCACACTACGGGTGATGATCAACATGATGATGAAGATCAGGCTGGCTGCGGCGAGACCGGCGATCATCAGGTCGATAGAGGAGCCGTCCCGCATGTCCTTATAGGTCGCCGCGGTGCCGCCAAGGGAGACTCGGGCGCCCTCCCAAGGGGTCCCCTTGATGGCTTCGTGCACTGCCTTCTTGATCGGGTCGACGTGTGAAATGCCTTCCGGTGTGGCCGGATCGCCTTCGTGGCTGATGATCAGCCGAACCGCTTTGCCGTCGGCTGACAGGAACTGCTTGAGGCCTCGCTTGAAATTCGGGTTCTTGAAAGCCTCCGGCGGCAGATAGAACGTGTCGTCGTTCTTGGCTTTGTCGAAGGCCTCTCCCATGGCGGTCGAGTTCTCGCTCAGGGCAGCCGTCTGGTCGTTGATTCCGGCGGTCGTCGCGTAATTCGAGAGCGTCGTCTGCAGATTGTTCTCCTGGCTGGCGATCTGCGGCCCGATCAGCGTCAGCAGCTGCGGCTGGATCTGATCTAAGCGATCCAGACTCGCGCTCAGCTGCTCCAACTTTTCGCTGAGTTGGTCGATCCCGTCGAGCGCGTCGAAGAGGGACCGGAGCGACCAGCACACCGGGATGTCGTAGCAGTGCTTCTCCCAGTAAAAATAGCTGCGGATCGGCCGGAAGAAATCATCGAAATCGGCGATGTGATCCCGCAGTTCCTCGGTGATGGCAACCGTTTCTTTGGTGATCTGCGTAGTTTGGTGCGTGGTGTCGGTGAGATCCTTGGTGACCTGGAATTGTTTGTGCAGCACGGCGATCGTCTTTCGGATCTCGTTCGCCTGCGACAAGATGTCGCGAGCGCGGTCCTGCTGGTAGTGCATGTTCTCGATCTGGTTGCTGTTCTGCTGGCTCATCGCGAAAGCCAGCGTGCTGTGGTCCAGCGGCGTCCCCAGCGGTCGGGTGATGGTCTGCACCCGGGCGATACCCGGGATGTGGAAGACGGCTTTGGCCACCTTGTCCAGCACCAGGAAGTCGGCCGGATTGCGCATGTCGTGATCGGTTTCGATCATCAACAATTCGGGATTGAGCCGCGCGTTGGAAAAGTGCCGTTCCGCAGCGTCGTACCCGATGTTGGCGGGTGTGTCGGAGGGCAGGTAGTTGCGGTTGTCGTAGTTCGTCTTGTATCCCGGCAGAGCCAGCAAGCCGACCAGCGCGATCCCAGCGGTCACCGCGAGGACGGGCCCAGGCCAGCGGACGATCGCTGTCCCGATCCGCCGCCAGCCCCGAGTCCTCATCTCGCGCTTCGGTTCGAAAAGACCGAAGAAACTGCCCACCGTCAGCACTGCCGGACCCAGGGTGAGTGCCGCTAGGACGGCGACGAGCATCCCGATCGCGCAGGGCGCACCCAGCGTTTTGAAATAATTCAGCCGGGTGAAACTCAGGCAGTACATCGCGCCGGCGATGGTGAGACCCGATCCCAAAACGACATGGGCGGTCCCGTGAAACATTGTGTAATAGGCTTTTTCCCGGCTTTCGCCGAGGCCGCGCGCCTCTTGATATCGGCCCAGGATGAATATCGCGTAGTCGGTTCCGGCGGCGATGGCCATCAACACCAGCAGATTCACCGCGAAAGTCGACAGCTCGATGATTCGGTAATAGCCCAGGACTGCGACGATCCCACGTGCTGCGGCCAATTCGAACAGGACCATGACCAACGTCATGATGACAGTGACGACCGAGCGGTAGACGAACAAAAGCATCAGAAAGATCACCAGGAAAGTGATCCCGGTTACCTTCTTGACACCCTTGTCACCGGCATGGTTCTGATCTGCGGTGAGTGCTGCTCCGCCGGTGACGTACGCATGCAGCCCAGCGGGTTTTGGCGTGTTGTCGACGATCTTGCGCACAGACTCGACTGAGTCGTTGGCCAGACTTTCACCTTGGTTACCGGCTATGTAGACCTGGACGTAGGCCGCTTTGCCGTCGGTACTCTGCGACCCCGCCGCTGTCAGCGGGTCACCCCAGAAGTCCTGAATGTGCTGGACGTGTTTCTTGTCCTGCTCGAGCCGCTTGATCATCGTGTCGTAGAACTGGTGAGCTGCGGGGCCGAGTGGCTTGTCGCCTTCCAGCACGATCATTGCCGAGCTGTCGGAGTTGAACTCGTTGAACACCTTGCCGACTCGCTTCATCGCCTGCAGCGACGGCGCATCGGACGGGCTCATCGAAACGGAACGAAGCTTGCCGACGTCTTCTAACTGCGGAACCGCGATGTTGGTGATCACCACGAGGCCCAACCACAGCAGCAGGACCGGCACCGCAAGGCGGCGGAGCATATGCGGCAGAGCCGGGTGGATGAGAGGTTGCGAAACCCGTTGCGGCGTAGTGACCTCGGTGCCCGGGTCGCTTTCGGTCATGCCGACTTGTCCAGGCAGAAGGTGTACGCGTGCACTTCGTTGACTTGCCTCTCGTTCTTTACCACGCCGTCCACAGTGATGCGGCAGCCGATGGAGTTACCGTTGCCCTGCGCCACCAGGTTGGCGGCCACCGCCGGCAAGGTCGTCGTGATGGTGAACGACCAGGGCAGCGGCACGTCGAGGACCTGCTGCGGCTGGGCGTTGACATCCAGGTAGTTGATCGTCGCCACATTGCCCGGCGAGCCCCAGACCTCGAGCACTACCACCTTGGGGTTGAACGGAACGATGTTGTCGTAGGCCGACCCGCTGCCGGAGCCGTTTCCGTGCACTCCGAAGATGCCATGCAGCCGATAGACACAAAATCCGGTAATCGCGACGACGAAAACGATCACCAACAGCACCCACACCCGTCGGGCGGCTCTTCCGATCACGGATTTCTTGGCGTGCCGTTGCTTGGCCCGGCGTTGGGCGGCGAACTTGCCCGAGACATCCTCAGGCACGTCGACGCGCTTCTCCGCGCGCCGCCGTAACTGCTCGGTCAACGTCATGGGCTGCCTCCATCCTTCACGGGGGCGAAGAAGAACCAAATAATTAGCTTGTCACAACCTTAGCTACTCTAATGGCAGCTGCGATAGATGCCGCAAGTCGGCCATAGGTCATCAACTCGACGGACAATCGGGAACGCGATAACGGAGGTACGATCCACGCCATGAAGGCAACGATGTCGGCGGTCGTCGCGATCGCGACCGCGATCGGTCTGGCCGCCCCGGCCTACGCCGACCCTGACACGGACTTCGACCACCAGATCAACACCTACGGGATCTACGGTCCGCATGATTACAACCCGTATTTGGCCAAGATCGCGTGCAGACGACTCGGCCAAGGTGTCGACCCGGATGCCGCCGCCAGCTCCCGGTTCCTGAGCCACAACCTTCCGCGCGGCACGACGCAGGTGCAGACCTACCAGTTCCTGGGCACCGCGATCACGACGTACTGCCCCGACTTGGCCTACAAGCTGCAGAACATTCCGGCTGGCTGAGTTGACTCAACTGCGGGTGCTAGTCGTCTAAGGCGACTCCGCCGCGCGAGCGCCTGCGCCGCCGGGATCCGGCTGACTTTCCGCTGGGGCGGCGGTTGCGCAGTCCGCCTCGCGGTGCCTCCACGGCCACGGTGTCTTCGGCGGTCGGCAGGTCGTCAGTCTCCGGCGACCCGGACTCAGGCTCCTTTTCTCCGGCCGCGTCGTCGCCGGCATCGTCGGTGGCACCGATCGGCTCGACCTCTGCAGCTTCGGTCTCCGCGGCTGCTGCGGTGTCGTCGGAGCCGGGTTCGGCTTCGGCTTGGGTGTCGGCTTCGGTGTCAGTGCCTTCCGCCGTCTTCCCGCGCCCGCGCCGCTTGTCCTTCTTGGGCTTCAGCGGCTTCGGCGGCTTCGGCGGCAGCTCGGCGACGAACGACAGCTCGAACGCGAAGATCCCCAGTACGCCGACAGCCGCGGCGGCGCCGTAGACGCCGAACAACCACTGGCCGGCGGCGTGCAGACTCAACCAGATCTCGGCGACCGCGGTGCCGACGATCAGGACCGCGGCCACCAGATGCGCCACGATCGACCCGACCCGCATGTTGAGCGCCAATGCCGGGGCGCCGAACCCCGGCCTGCGGGTCTGCAGGAGATGAAACACCACCGGCAGCGCGGCCAGGCCGACCAGAATGCCACAGCCGATCCGGCCTGCTGTCCCGAGGCCGTGACTGATCTCGCCCATCAGCTCGAATCGGCGGGGCAGGACCGCGACGTAGTAGGCGACACCGGCAAGGATCGACAACGCCGCGTGCCAGAAGATGGCGGCTTTGCGTCCCATAGGCCTCCTTGATCCGGTGGACCAAGGGCAACCTGACGCACAACGTTATCGCCGGTCGCGCCCTGGACCGTGAGCGGAGGATGCGGGATTTGAACCCGCGAGGGCTGTTAACCCAACCCGCGTTCCAGGCGAGCGCCATAGGCCACTAGGCGAATCCTCCGTCGGCAATGGTAGCCGAGGCATAGCGGCGTGTGACCGGAGTCCAGCGCCGACCGCTCGGGTACTACACTCTCGGTGGACCCCGTGCGGCGTCCATCCTGTGAACTCCCCCAGGGCCGGAAGGCAGCAAGGGTCAACGGGCTCTGGCGGGTGCGCGGGGTCCCCAAATTCGCAGCCGGCGTGGCGGCCCGGCACACACCGATCCCCTGCGGAGAAGGTGCATGACGGCGAAAGGCGCATGGTGTCGTTTCATTCACTGAGCCCGGCGGAGTTGGCCACCCAGCACGCCAGGAATCAACAGGACTACGCGGACCTGCAGGCCCTCGAGCTGGCGCTGGACCTGACGCGCGGTAAGCCGTCGGCCCAACAGCTGGACCTGTCCAACGCGTTGCTCGGCCTGCCCGGGGACGACTTCCGCGACGCCGACGGCACCGACACCCGCAATTACGGCGGCTTGCACGGCTTGCCGGAACTGCGCGCCATCTTCGCTGAGCTGCTCGGCATTCCGGTGCCCAACCTGATCGCCGGCAATAACGCCAGTTTGGAGATGATGCACGACACGATCGCCTTCTCGATGCTGTACGGCGGGGTCGACTCGCCGCGCCCGTGGAAAGACGAGCCGGTCGTGAAATTTCTCTGTCCCGTGCCGGGCTACGACAGGCATTTCAGCATCACCGAGACGATGGGCATCGAGATGATCCCCGTCCCGATGAATGAGGACGGCCCTGACGTCGGCCTGATCGAAGAACTCGTCGCCGTCGATCCCGCGATCAAGGGCTTGTGGGCAGTGCCGGTGTTCGCCAACCCCACCGGAGTCACCTATTCCTGGGAGAACGTTCGGCGGCTAGTTCAAATGCGCACTGCGGCAAGCGATTTTCGGTTGTTCTGGGACAACGCGTATGCCGTGCACACGTTGACGCTGGACTTCCCCAGCCAGATCGACGTGCTGGGTCTGGCGGCCAAGGCCGGTAATCCCAACCGACCCTACGTCTTCGCCTCGACCTCCAAGATCACCTTCGCCGGCGCGGGAGTCAGCTTCTTCGGCGGATCGCTGGGCAATATCGCCTGGTATCTGCAGTACGCCGCAAAGAAGTCCATCGGGCCGGACAAGGTCAACCAGCTGCGGCACGTGCGTTTCTTCGGTGACGCCGACGGCGTGCGACTGCAGATGCTGCGCCACCAACAATTGCTGGCGCCGAAATTCGCGATGGCGCTTGAGATCCTGGAAAAGCGGCTGGGTGATGCCAAGATCGCGTCCTGGACCGAGCCCAAAGGCGGTTACTTCATCAGTCTGGACGTGTTGCCGGGCACCGCGCGGCGCACCGTTGCGCTGGCCAAGGGCGCCGGAATCGCGGTCACCGAGGCGGGCGCGTCGTTCCCGTATCGAAAAGACCCGAATGACACGAACATCCGAATAGCACCGACGTTCCCGTCAACCGATGACCTGCGCGATGCGATCGACGGGCTGGCGACCTGTGCGCTGCTGGCCGCCACCGAGTCGCTACTGAACTCCTCACCCGTCGGACAGCCTCGGTAGCCTGGCTGTTCGTGGCCCTCTACCGCAAATATCGACCGGCGTCTTTCGCCGACGTGGTGGGTCAAGAGCACGTCACCCAGCCGCTCTCGGTTGCGCTGTCGGCGCATCGCATCCACCATGCGTACCTGTTCTCCGGACCGCGCGGCTGCGGTAAGACGTCATCGGCACGCATCCTGGCCCGTTCGCTGAACTGCGCGGAGGGGCCGACGGCCACCCCTTGCGGCGCCTGCGATTCCTGCGTCGCGCTGGCGCCCAACGGCCCGGGCAACATCGACGTCGTCGAACTCGACGCCGCCAGCCACGGCGGCGTGGACGACACCCGCGAACTGCGTGATCGGGCGTTCTATGCGCCGGCGCAGTCCCGCTACCGGGTCTTCATCATCGACGAAGCGCACATGGTGACCACCGCCGGCTTCAACGCGCTGCTCAAAATCGTCGAGGAGCCGCCCGAGCATCTCATCTTCGTGTTCGCCACCACTGAACCGGAGAAGGTGTTACCGACGATCCGGTCCCGCACCCATCACTATCCGTTCCGTCTCTTGCCGCCGCGCACGATGCGCCCGCTGATCGAGCGCATCTGTCACCAAGAAGGTGTCACCGTCGACGACGCGGTCTATCCGTTGGTCATTCGCGCCGGTGGCGGCTCGCCTCGCGACACCCTGTCGGTACTCGATCAGCTGCTCGCCGGCGCCGACGGCAACCGGGTCAACTACCAGCGCGCGCTCGGCCTGCTCGGCGCGACGGATGTGGCCCTGATCGACGAGGCCGTCGACGCGCTCGCCGCCGGCGACGCGGCGGCGCTGTTCGGCGCGGTCGAGTCAGTGATCGACGCCGGCCACGACCCGCGGCGATTCGCCACCGACCTGTTGGAGCGATTCCGCGACCTGATCGTCTTGCAGGCCGTCCCCGACGCGGCCACCCGCGGCGTGGTGGACGCGCCGGAAGACGTGCTCGACCGGATGCGCGATCAGGCGGCCCGCCTCGGGCCGGCCACGCTGACCCGTTGCGCCGAAGTGGTACAGGCCGGGCTCGGTGAGATGCGCGGCGCGACCGCACCGCGACTGCTGCTGGAAGTGATCTGCGCGCGACTGCTGTTGCCGTCAGCCAGCGACACTGAGTCGGCGCTGTTACAGCGGGTGGAGCGGATCGAGACCCGGCTCGACATGTCGATTCCGGCACCGCAGCAGCCGCGGGCCGCGTTCGAGCGGCCGAGCGCGCGGCCGAGGACGCCAGAACCCGAGCGCGGCCCGGCGCCCGAGTCCCAAGCCAAGCCCGAACCAGTGTTCAAGGCCGAAGCGAAACCCGAACCGGTGCCCGCGCCGCCGGTGCCACCTTTGGCGCCGGCAGCTGCCCCGGGCGAGCCCGGCGCCGCGGCCGTGCGAACCATGTGGCCGACCGTGCGCGACAAGGTGCGGCAGCGCAGCCGCACCACCGAGGTAATGCTGGCCGGCGCCACGGTGCGCGCGGTCGAGGGCAACACGCTGGTCCTGACGCACGATTCGGCTCCCCTGGCTAAGCGACTGTGCGAGCAGCGCAACGCCGACGTCATCGCCGAGGCGCTCAAAGACGCGCTGGGGGTGGACTGGCGGGTGCGGTGCGAGACCGGAGCGCCCGCGCCGGCCGTCCTCGAATCACCGGTTGTCGACGTCGAGCGGGCTCAGCGAGCCGACGAAGACCGCATGCTGGCCGAAGCCGGTCGTGACGACCCGTCGGTGCCGCGCCGTGATCCGGAAGAAGCCGCACTCGAACTGCTGCAGAACGAACTCGGCGCCCGTCGCATCGACAACGGCTGAGACTCAGGGCTGCCACCACGGGCGCAGCGGCAGGTTGTTGGTGCCGTGCTCGTCCGCCTTGGTCGCCAGTACGTGATGCAGCTGAATGTTGTTCTTCTCGAACGCAACTCGCGACGCGGCCATGTACAACCCCCAGATCTTCGCGGTCGCCAGGCCCACTTCCTCGACGGCCTCATCCCAGCGCTCGACCAGGTTGCGGCACCAGTCGCGCAGCGTCAGCGCGTAGTGGTGGCGAAAGTTCTCCTCGTGCAGCACCTCGAAACCCGTGTCTTGGATCTCGGAGATGATGCGCCCGGAGCCGGTGAGCTCGCCGTCCGGGAAGACGTAGCGGTCAGTGAAACTGCTGGCCCGGAAGTTGGACTTGTTGTCGGTGCGGGTGATGCAGTGGTTGAGCAGCAGACCGTCCGTGCGCAACTTCGACAGTAGGAAGTCGAAGTAGGCCGGATAGTTCTTGACGCCGATGTGCTCAGTCATCCCGATCGACGAGACCGCGTCGAACCCGCTCTCGCCGACATCGCGATAATCGGAGTGACGCACTTCGGCCAGCCCACTCAGACCCTCGGTCTTGATGGCCTGCTGCGCCCAGGCGGCTTGCTCGGCGGATAGTGTCGCGCCGATCGCCCGCACACCCCGGCGTGCCGCGTAGCGGACCATGCCGCCCCAGCCGCAGCCGACGTCGAGCAGACGATCACCGGCCTGCAGCCGCAGCTTGTCGAAGATCAGCCGGTACTTGTTCTCCTGCGCCGCTTCCAGCGTCGCCCCGGGGTCCGGGTAGACCGCGCAGGTGTAGGTCATCGACGGGCCCAGCACCCATTCGTAGAACTTGTTGGAGACGTCGTAGTGATGCTGGATCGCCCCGGCATCCCGGGTCTTGCTGTGCCGCAGACCCTCGGCAAGCCGGCGCCAGCGCGGCAGCACTTCCTGAGGCGGCGGCGGGGCCGGCAGCAGATGTTCGATACCGATCGAGCGGATGATATTGGCCAGCAAACGCGGCGGGGGTCGGTCGAAGTCGAGCTTGTCGGCCAGCAGCGCGAGCAGGTCGTACGGATCACCGGGGTGCACTCCGCGCGCCTCGAGGTCACCCGAGACGTAGGCACGGGCCAACCCCAGCTCGCCGGGAGCGGTGGCCAAATACCTGGTGCCGCGAGGAGTCAGCAGATCCAGGCCCAGCTCGGCGTCCTCGGGGCCGGCGGTGCTGCCGTCGTATGCGGTGAAGCGCAGCGGCCGATCACAGCTGTTGGTGAAAATTGCCAGGATCTCGGCGAGGGTCAGCCGACCGGTCGTGGTGGCCGTATCTTTTCCGGGCTCCCTCAACGTCGTCATCGCCGTTGCACCGCCTTTGCGTAGAGGTCGAGGAGACGGGTATCCGGATCGTAAATCTTTTTGACCGTTTTATACGCCTCGCCGCCGTAGAGTTCGTCGAAATCCTCACGGCTGTAGAAAGAGTCGGAATACAGCGACTTGTGCCCGTCGAAATCACCGACTTTGGCCTCGATCAATCGGTTCGTCGCGCCTTCTGTCGGGCCGACCGGCACCGAAGACCAAAAGCCGACGTTGACGTAGGTCCGGCCCGGCCGAATCGGATACAGCGGCCAGCCTTCCTGGTCACGTAACCGTAACGGACACAACCAGATCGGTTCGATAGGAATGGTGTCGAGGAACCACTCCAGGAAGTCGCGGATCCGTTCGATCGGCACCTCGACATCTTGCACGACCCGCTCGCGCGGCGGTCGACCGTTACGCTTCTCGATCCGGTCGGCGATGTCGTAGCGCCGATCGAGGGCGACCAGCTTCCAGTAGAAGCTGCTACGGCGGTAACGCCGCGGCCAGAAGCGGCGCACCCGGCGGTTCTGCGCACCGAACGGCCTTGAGCACCAGAACCAGTCGGTGTCCCACCGCCAGAAGTAGTCGTGGATCGTCAGCCGGTCCTCTTTGCTGTCCGCGTCGTGCTGAATCGAGCGGTAGAAGATGTCCTGGCCGGTGTAGTCGCTCACCGGACCAGGGGTGGCCGTACGCACACCGACGCACAGATAGCTTTCCTCGGCGCTGAACACCACGCCGTCGAGGTAGTCCACCGGCTGGCCGTCGAAGCCACCGGTGTCGACGATGCGGTCCATCGCCGCCACCAGTTCCGCCAACGCACGGAAACGGACATGGCGGAGCACCACGAACGGCTTGACCGGCTCCAGCTCGATCCGCAACCGGGTCGAATAGCCCAGCGTGCCATACGAATTGGGAAACGCACGGTATAAGTCGGCATGCTGGTACGGTGACACCGTGAGCAGCTCACCGGCGCCGGTCAGCACGTCCATCTCCAGCACGGATTCGTGCGGCAGACCGTTGCGGAACGACGCCGACTCGATGCCCAGACCGGTGACCGCGCCACCGAGTGTGATGGTCTTCAGCTGCGGCACCACCAGCGGTGACAAGCCGTACTGCAGAGTCGCGTCCACCAGGTCTTCGTAGGTGCACATGCCGGCGACGTCGGCGGTGCGGGATTCGGGATCGACCGCGATGACGTGGGTCAGCCCGGAAGAGTCGAGGCCCGGAGCCTTACTTTTCGCACGGGCGCGAAATAGATTAGAAGTGGGTTTGGCGAGCCGGACGGACGCCGACGCGGGTATCGAACGATAGCTCGCCAACAGCCGCTCGACGCCCGCTCGGTGAGCCGTCTGTGCGGACGCAGGAACACGCACCACATGTACCTTAGTCCCCGACAGCAGCCCGTGTACAAGTACAGCACCCGCGCGGCACGCCGCGTCAGCACATTCACAGCAAAGGAGTCTTGCGCGATGGGACAGGTCAGTGCAGCCAACACCATCCTGATCAACGCGGAACCGAAAACCGTGCTGGCCGCCGTTGCCGACTATCAGAACGTGCGCCCCAGAGTGTTGTCGGATCACTACCGCGACTTTTCTGTGCTGCAAGGCGGCCAGGGGCAGGGCACCGTCGCCAAATGGACGCTGCAGGCCACCAAGTCACGCGTGCGCGACGTTCAGGCCAGCGTCGACGTCGCCGGGCACACCGTCATCGAGAAAGACGCGAACTCCAGCCTGGTCAGCAACTGGACGGTGGCGCCGGCCGGACCCGGTTCCAGCGTCACCCTCAAAACGACATGGACAGGCGCCGGCGGAGTCAAGGGTTTCTTCGAGAAGACGTTCGCGCCGCTGGGAATGAAGAAGATCCAATCTCAGGTGCTGGAAAACCTGAAGAAAGAGCTGGAAAGCTAGCTCAGCTGCGGCTGGACCCCTGGGTTCCGAGGAACCCCGCTACGCCTCTGGTCACCGCGTCGGCGTACTTCTGCCTGCCCGCGGAGGATTCCATCAGCTGCGAGTCGAGCGGATTCTTCATGTTGCCCAACTCGACGAGGACCGACGGATACTGTGCGAGGTTCAGGCCGGCCAGGTCCGAGCGTCCGTAGAGGCCGTTTTGGCCGATGTAGGTCGCCGGCGGAATGCCCGCGGCCGCCAACTGGTCGCGCATCACGTGGGCCAGTTGCACCGATGGGCCGGCCTGAGCCGGGTTGAGCGGCGGGGCGGAGTAGTTGACGTGAAAACCCCGTCCGGTCGCCGGACCGCCGTCGCCGTGCAGGCTGATGATCGCATTGGGGTGCAGCGCGTTGGCCATTTCGGCGCGCTCGTCGACGCACGGCCCCAATGCAGTGTCGTTGCCGCGGGACATGGCGGTGCGGACGCCCAGGGCGTTCAGCTCGGCGCGCAGGCGCAGCGCGGTGTCCCAGGTGAAGGTGTGTTCCTGGTAGCCGCTGTCGGTGGAGGTGCCGCTGGCCTGGCAGTCCTTGGTGCCGCCGCGGCCGGTGGGCACCTGGCGACTGATCGACGCGTCGTTGGCGCCGTTGTGGCCAGGGTCGATGAACACCACCATGCCGGCGATCGAGGTAGGGGCGGCCCATGTGGGAGGAGCGGGGATAGCGGGCGCCGACGCGACCACCAGCAGGGCAGTGGCCGTCGCAACGCCGACACGCAGGCGAACTGGTACGCGCACCGCGCCACGGTAGCCCGGCGCCGTCTACGCTGGGTGTTCCGAACCGCCGGTTACTCACAGGCGAAACCAAGTCGAGACCATTACGCAAGGGGGCTGTCATGCAACCGGGAGGCCCGCCGGACATGTCGGCGTTGCTGGCGCAGGCACAGCAGATGCAGCAGCAGCTGATGGAGGCTCAGCAACAGCTGGCCGACGCCGAAGTGCACGGGCAGGCCGGTGGCGGCCTGGTGCAGGTGTCGGTCAAGGGCACCGGCGAGGTGGTGGCGGTGACCATTGACCCCAAAGTCGTCGACCCCGACGACATCGAGACCCTGCAAGACCTGATCGTGGGCGCGCTGGCCGACGCCTCGGGGCAGGTCAACGCCCTGGCCCAGCAGCGGCTGGGCTCGGTGGCCGGCGGCATGGGCAGCGCACTGGGCCTACCGGAGTCCTGACTTGAACCGCCATGTTTGAAGGCCCTGTACAAGACTTGATCGACGAGCTCGGCAAGCTGCCGGGCATTGGGCCGAAGAGCGCGCAGCGGATCGCCTTCTACCTGCTGTCCGTCGAACCACCCGACATCGACCGTCTCACCGCGGTGTTGTCCAAGGTTCGCGACGGGGTGCGATTCTGCATGGTTTGCGGCAACGTCTCCGACGACGAACGCTGTCGGATCTGCGCCGATCCCCGCCGGGATGGATCGCAGGTGTGTGTCGTCGAGGAACCCAAAGACGTGCAGGCCGTCGAGCGCACGCGCGAGTTTCGCGGGCGCTACCACGTGCTGGGCGGCGCGCTGGATCCGCTGTCCGGCGTCGGGCCCGAGCAGCTGCGGATCCGCGAGCTGCTCACGCGGATCGGGGAGCGCGTCGACGGCGTCGAGATCGCCGAGGTGATCATCGCCACCGACCCGAACACCGAGGGCGAGGCGACGGCGACCTACCTGATGCGGATGCTGCGCGACATCCCCGGTCTGGCCGTGACGCGCATCGCGTCCGGGCTGCCGATGGGCGGTGACCTCGAGTTCGCCGACGAGCTGACGCTGGGCCGGGCGCTGGCCGGGCGCCGCGCCATGGTGTGAATCCGGGTTCTGCGTCGCGACACTTAAACGTCTGCGACGACACGCCGACCGGGTTCGCAGTGGCTTAAGTCTCGGACAACGTGTCGGAGCGGCGTGCCACCGTCTGGGCATGCGCGACGCGTTTGTCGGCAGCGAAGCTCTGCGAAACGGGAAGCTGAGCGGCTACGTACTCCGGACGCAGTTCCGTGCCGTCTTTCCTGACGTCTACGTCCCCGATCACGCTGCCCAGTCGCTGCTGTTGCGCTCCGAGGCGGCTTGGCTCTGGACGGGTCGCCGCGGCGTGCTGGCGGGACTGGCCGCCGCGGCGCTGCACGGGGCGGCGTGGATCGGCGACGACGAACCCATCGAGCTGATCTGGCGCAACCCGCACCCTCCTGCCGGAATCGTGACCCGCAACGAGCGAGTCGGAGACGACGAGGTGACCCGCGCGGCGTGTCTGCCCGTCACCACCTCAGCCCGCACCGCCTACGACCTGGCCCGGCACCTGCCGCGCGGCCAGGCCGTCACGCGTCTCGATGCGCTCATGCACGCGACGCCGTTCTCAACTGAGGACGTCCTGCTGCTGGCCAAGCGCTACCCAGGTGCGCGCGGTCTCCGTCGGTTGCGCGCAGCATTGCCCCTGGTCGACGGCGGCGCGGCCTCACCGAAGGAGACCTGGCTGCGTCTGCTCCTCATCGACGCGGGCCTGCCGATACCGGCCGCGCAGATACCTGTGGTCGACGGCTACTGGCCGGTGGCCTTCCTCGACCTCGGCTGGGAGCAGTTCAAAGTCGCGGTCGAGTACGACGGCGACCACCATCGCAGCGACCGCCGACAGTACGTCAAAGACCACAAGCGGTTGGACAAGCTGCAACAGCTGGGCTGGATCGTCGTCCGGGTAATCGCCGAGGACAAGCCGGAGGACGTCGTGCGGCGCGTGCGCAGTGCGCTTCGTCGGCGCGGATTACCCGCCTAGGCTCGCAGACGCTCGCGCCGCAGCAGCTCTACCTCCGGCAGCTCCAGCGGCGCCAAGTCGCCGACCACCTGAGCCAGCAAGTAGTCGGCGAGCTCCGGGTTGCGGGCCAAGGAGGGTCCATGCATGTAGGTGGCGACGACGCTGCCCTGCACCGCCCCGTCGAAGCCGTCACCGGCACGGTTGCCCGCTCCTGTCCGCACCGCGCCCAGCGGTGACACCGCCGCGCCGAGCACTGTGCCGCCGCGGTGGTTTTCGAAGCCGGTCAACGGTTGACGCATCCCCGGCAGCAGCGGCCTGCTGACGAGCTCGCCGATGGTGCGCGCGTGCTGCGGTGTCGTGGTCACGTCGAGCAGGCCGACACCGTCGACGCGTTCACCAGCCGACGTTTCATACCAGTGCCCGAGCACCTGAATGGCCGCGCAGATCGCCAGCACCGGCGCCCCGCGGTCAGCGGCCCGCTGCAGTCCCGGGTGCTTGACGAGGTGCCGGGTAGCCAGCCGCTGCGCATAGTCTTCCGCGCCGCCCAGGGTGTACAAATCCAGGCTTTCCGGTACCGGGTCGGCCAGCGTGATCTCGACGATCTCGGCGGCGATGCCACGCAATCGCAGCCGTTGGCGCAACACCACCGCGTTGCCGCCGTCGCCGTAGGTGCCCATCACGTCGGGCAGCACCAGCCCGATCCGCACCGTCGAGTCAGCCATGGCGCGCCAGCCTTCGCTGCAGTTGCAGGAACGCCGTGTAGTTGGCGACGACCTCCACCCGTCCCGGCGGGCAGGACGCGATGGCCGCCAACGTGTCGTGCACGAGGGTGTGTTGGACTCCGGCGTAGCCCAGCCGCACCGCGAGGTCGGTGCCGCGTTCACCGGCGGCCACCACCGCGGTGTCGTCGAGATGCTCGAAACGCACATCCCACAGCCAGGACAAATCCTCGCCGTCGGGCACTTGCCCGTTGACGGAGATGACGACGCCGGCTGCCCGCTTGTCGACCATCGCCATCGCCTCCTGCCAGCCGGCCGGATTCTTGGCCAGCAGCACCCGCACTCGATGCTGCCCAACCGTCACTGTTCGGTAGCGCCCCGCGACTTCCTCAACCGTCGACACCGCCGCCACCGCGGCCGCCGGGTCGGCGCCTAAAGCCACCGCGGCCGCGACGGCCTGCGCGGCGTTGCCGCGGTTCACCGCGCCGGGCAGCCGCAGCCGCATTGGCAGGGCCAACCCGCCCGGACCATAGAGAGTGTCCCCATCTTCCGGGCCGAACCACCAGTGCGGGCTGGGTCGTTTGAAGTCGGTGCCAGTCGAATACCAATGACTTCCGTCGCGGACGATCAGTTCTCCGCTGCGCGGGCAACTCACCGAATCGGCCGACCAGGTTCCGCCGGCTGCCACCCACACCACGCGCGCGTTGTCATAAGCCGCCGACGTCATCAGCACGTCGTCACAATTGGCGACCACCACTGTCGAGGGATGCCGGGCCAGCCCGGCGCGCAGCGTCCGCTCGATCACGTTGATCTCGCCCACCCGGTCCAGCTGGTCACGAGACAGGTTGAGCAGGACGATCACCTCCGGCCTTACTGCGTCGGCGACATGAGGGACGTGCATCTCGTCGACTTCCAGCGCCGCATGCTCGGCGTCGCGGTTCGCGGCCAGGGCCGCCACCAGGCCGGCGTCCATGTTGGCACCCTCGGCGTTGGTGGCCACCGGTCCCAGCGTCGCCAACGCGGTCGCGGTCATCCGGGTGGTGGTCGACTTGCCGTTGGTGCCGGTGACGATCACGGTTCGGCGGCCCGTGCCGAGTTGACGCAGGATCGAGCGGTCCAGCGTCATCGCGACCAGCCCGCCGATCATGGCGCCGGCGCCGCGCCCAGTCATCCGCGACGCCCACCGCGCGCCGGCTCCGACACCGAGTGCCAGACGTCCGCGGGTGGTGACCACCCGCGCAGTTTAAAGGTGGTGCCGCCGACCGGCTCGTCCTCGTCGAGTTGAGCGCACGACACGACGCGCAGCGAGCCGGCGATGTCGGGGCGGCGTGCGATTCTCATGACGTGAGCCACACCTGGGGTCGACCGGCCCGCCAGCCCGGCGCCGGCTGGGCGGTCGTCGACGTGGAGACGTCCGGGTTCCGGCCCGGACACGCCAGAATAATCAGCCTGGCCGCGCTGGCCCTCGACGCCGACGGGCGGGTGGAGCAGTCCGTGGTCAGCCTGCTCAACCCCGGCGTCGACCCTGGGCCCACCCATGTGCATGGACTGACCGCGACCATGCTCGAGGACCAGCCGCAGTTCACCGACATCGCCGGTGACGTCGTCGAACTGCTGCGCGGGCGGACGCTGGTCGCCCACAACATCGCCTTCGACTACGGCTTCCTCGCCGCGGAGGCGGAAATCGCTAACCGAGAGCTTCCGGTGGAGACCGTCATGTGCACCGTCGAGCTGGCCCGGCGGCTCGACCTGGGCGTCGACAACCTGCGGCTGGAGACCCTCGCGGCGCACTGGGGTGTGCCGCAACTGCGCCCGCACGATGCGTTCGACGACGCCGCAGTGTTGTCCCGGGTGCTCGCCGCAGCACTGCAGCGGGCCCGGGATTGCGATGTCTGGCTGCCGGTCCGGCCGGTGACGCGGCGCCGGTGGCCGAACGGCCGGGTCACCCATGACGAGCTGCGGCCGCTGAAGGCGCTGGCGTCGAGGATGCCGTGCCCGTACCTGAACCCGGGCCGGTTTGTCCGAGGCCGGCCGCTGGTGCAGGGCATGCGGGTGGCGCTGGCCGCTGAAGTGCGGCGCACCCACGAGGAGCTGGTCGAGCGGATCCTGCACGCCGGTCTGGCGTACAGCGACAGCGTCGACGGCGGGACGTCGCTGGTGGTGTGCAACGAAGCCCGACCCGAACGCGGGAAGGGTTACCTGGCGTGTGCACTGGGTGTGCCGGTGGTGAGCGACGCGCAGTTCGTCGACGGCGTGGGCGCGGTGGTCGGCGGCACCAGCGTCGAAGCGGTCGCTGAGACCGACCTCACCGGGCGGACCGAGCAGTTCGCGCTTTTCTGATCGGCCTAGCGAGCCGCGCGGTTGACCGCTGACACCACTGCTCGCAGCGACGCGGTGGTGATCGACGGCGCAATTCCCACGCCCCAGACGGTGCGGGGCTGGTCAGGACGACCTGCTTCGCCCGGCTTTGCCGCGCTCGCAATCGTCCTGCCATCGATCGACGCCTCCACGTAGGCCGCGGCCTGCGCGTCTTCGCCGCCGCTCATGGCGTGCTCGGAGTAGTCGAGCACGGCCACCTCGAACCCGACGTGGCTGAGCGCGTCGACGAATGCGGCCAGCGGACCGTTGCCCGCACCGCTGATCTCTGTCTCCACCCCGTCGACCTTGACGGTCGCGCTGATCCGGGTGACCCCGCCGTCCTCGTCGGCGGCATCGACCCGCTGCTTGATCCGCTCCAGCGGATGCACCGGCGCCAGATACTCCTGGGCGAATGCTTCCCACATCTCCTTAGAGGTGACCTCGCCGCCTTCGCCTGCTGTGCCCTCTGCGATCTTCTGGATTACCTGGCTGAACTCGATCTGCAGCCGTCGCGGCAGCGCCAGACCGTGGTCGGCCTTCATGATGTAGGCCACTCCGCCTTTACCGGACTGCGAATTGACCCGGATCACCGCCTCGTAGGTGCGGCCCACGTCGCGCGGATCGATCGGCAGGTAGGGCACCTGCCAGAGCATGTCGTCTACGTCGCTGTCGGCGTCGTCGGCGGCGGTCTTCATGGCGTCCAGGCCCTTATTGATGGCGTCCTGGTGGCTGCCGGAGAACGCGGTGTACACCAGGTCACCGCCGTAGGGGTGCCGCTCGTGCACCGGCAGCTGGTTGCAGTACTCCACCGTGCGGCGGATCTCGTCGATGTTGGAGAAGTCGATCTGCGGGTCGACGCCGCGGGAGAACAGGTTCAGCCCCAGCGTCACCAGACAGACGTTCCCGGTGCGTTCACCGTTGCCGAACAGGCAGCCCTCGATGCGGTCAGCACCGGCCTGGTAGCCCAGTTCCGCCGCGGCGACGGCGGTTCCGCGGTCGTTGTGCGGATGCAGGCTCAAGATCACCGAGTCGCGTCGGGCCAGGTTGCGGCTCATCCATTGGATCGAGTCGGCGTAGACGTTCGGCGTAGCCATCTCCACGGTCGCCGGCAGATTGAAAATGATCGGGTTGTCCGGCGTGGGTTGGATGACGTCACCCACCGCGTCACACACCTCTCTGGCGTACTCCAATTCGGTGCCGGTGTAGGACTCCGGGGAGTACTCGAACCGCCACTTCGTCTCGGGGTACTTGACCGCCTCTTCGACGCACTTGCGGGCGCCGTCGGTGGCGATCGCCTTGATCGCGGCGCGGTCTGCCCGGAACACCACCTGCCGCTGCAGAATCGACGTCGAATTGTAGAAGTGCACGATCGCCCGTGGCGCGCCCGCGCATGCCTGGAAGGTGCGCTCGATCAGCTCCGGACGGCACTGGGTCAGCACCTGAATGGTGACGTCGTCCGGAATGACGCCCTGCTCGACGATCTCGCGGACGAAGTCGAAGTCGGTCTGGCTGGCCGCCGGAAACCCGACCTCTATTTCCTTATAGCCCATCCGGATCAGCAGGTCGAACATTCGGCGCTTGCGGGCCGGGCTCATCGGGTCGATCAGCGCCTGGTTGCCGTCCCGCAGGTCGACCGCGCACCACATCGGCGCTTCCTCGATGACGGAGTCGGGCCAGGTGCGGTCAGAGAGCCGGACGGGCTCGACTTCCTCGGCGAACGGGCGGTACCGGCTGACCGGCATCGACGAGCCGCGTTGGGTGTTCCAGGCAGGCTGCCCGGGCCGGGGCGGACCTGCGGGCTGGGTGATGCTTCGAGCGGAGGTGAACGCGTCAGACGGATACATCGACGGTTTCGAGAAAGTAGTCACGGTGTTGCTCCGGAGGTGAAGGAGGGACTTCAGACCAGCGCATCGCGAACGCCCGCGACGGGAAGCCGGTCCGGATCAGACCCCGCCGCGGCGTCCGAGAAGGAGCACCCACTGCACCCCGCGCATTCTACCGTCTCGGCCGGTGCTACCAAAACCGCTTTCCACCGGCAGCAGCGCCGGTGTCACTCGACGACGGCCGGGGTATAGCGGGTTAGCCGCATTTCGACGACTTCACGGAGGAACAATGTCCGACCCGACACCGCCGGTCGTGCCGTCGCCAGGGACTCCGACCGACGCGCGCCTCACTCCGGAGACCGCAGGTGCGCCCGTCGCCGGCCACGGTGGCCGGGCAGCGCACATCGAGCGGCAGGCAGCGGCGGTCGGCGCCGTCGCGGCAGCAGTCTTGCTGATCGTTGCCGGCACGGTGCAGCTTCTCGAAGGCATATCGGCGGTCGCGGCTGACGACATCGTGGTTGTGGGTCCGGAATACATCTATCAATGGAATGCCACCGGTTGGGGTGTGGTTCACATCGTGATCGGTGCGCTTCTGGTAGCGGTCGGCATTGCATTTCTGAGTGGACGGACATGGGCGCGTCTCACCGCGATCGTGCTCACCGCGCTCTCCATTGTCGCTAACTTCCTCTGGCTACCGCATAACCCGTGGTGGTCAGTCCTGATCATCGCGTTAGACGTTTTCCTGATCTGGGCGTTGGCTACCTGGCACCGTTCAGAGCCGTCGGCGCCGCCTCAGGGGTGACGGCGGGCCTGCCGATAGCGCTGCGGTGTCCTGCAACGTCACCTTGAACTGCATCGTCCGGTACGGCCAGCCGATTCCGGTGTGCCACTGCGACACCACCAGTCCGACGCCGCCTTTCACGCCCAGTCGAGAGCCCGGCAGGATGTAACCGCCGTACAGTTGGGCGACCTGGTTCTTCGTCAGGTCTTGTTTCTCCCAACTCGTCCCGGTGATCGGAGTCTGCACGTCCGTTTCGCCGAGGCGGGCGGTCGGTGACGCGATCACGCGGTACCCCAGTGCGTACGCCGACGACATGAAGCCGCCCAGAATCCACCTGCCGGTGGCGAGGCGGCGCAAGGTGAGCTCGCCCCAGGTCTCGTCGGGCGGCGTGATCAGGGTGGGTTCGTTGTCCCATCCCCACCTATTGCTCGCCCGGCCCCAGCCCGAGTACTGCGTCGCGTCGCCGAGGTGTTCGGGACGGACCCGCCGCAGAATGACGCCTTTGTCGCGCTGGAACCCGGTCGAGACAACGTAGACCCAGCCGTCGTCGGGGTCGAAGTCCCAGGACCACAACTGGGCATACCCGCGGTGCACCGTCCCCGGGAACTTCGCCGGCGGGCGCATCGGGTGCCACGAGACGCCGTGGTCGGTGGAGGTCCGGATTTCGGTCCACACCACGTTGCCGAAACCCCGATTGACGATGGTGTGCAGGTACATGGTCTGCCCGACGACCAGAAGGTCGGAAGGAATGACGGTGCTGATGCCGCCGCGGCGCCACGGCGCATCGTCGTGGACGTACGGCCACAGCTGGTGCGCATAGTCCGGGTCCGCACCGCCGGCTTTTCGGTACGTGATGCGGTGGCCGGCGTCGCCGGTACCGATCAGCGCGATCGGCGACCGCCAATCGCCGTGTCCGACGACAGGACCGGAAAAGGTGTCGCCGAAAACGGAAACCAGGTGGCCGTCTGGCGCGTGCACCGAGGCGCCGAGGTCCGTGCCGGTCACCCCCCACTGGTGGGTGATACCCGGGCCGGTGACGTCGCCCAGATAACCTTCGACGCGCTCGCCGCCCAAGTCCGCCGCGGCGTCAGCGCTTGACATGGGCCCTCCGGTGTAAGTGGTCGCGGGAACAGCGCACCAAGAGCAATCTTGCCCGCACGCCGGTGTGGCTACTATTGCAATCTCACTGGACGCGGCCGACGGGATTCCGGCTGCGTCGGACCCACGTATTCTGTTCTGGACCTGAAGCTGCCCGGATCAGAGAAGGACAACAGTGGCGCTCGTCGTGCAAAAGTACGGCGGATCTTCGGTGGCCGACGCCGACCGGATCCGCCGTGTCGCTGAGCGCATCGTCGAGACCAAGAAGCAGGGCAACGACGTCGTCGTGGTGGTGTCCGCCATGGGCGACACCACCGATGGACTTCTGGAGCTGGCGCAGCAGGTGTGCCCGGCGCCGCCGCCGCGCGAACTGGACATGCTGCTGACCGCCGGTGAGCGGATCTCCAACGCGTTGGTGGCGATGGCTATCGAATCGCTGGGCGCCCAGGCCCGGTCGTTCACCGGTTCACAGGCCGGTGTGATCACCACCGGCACGCACGGCAACGCCAAAATCATCGACGTCACGCCCGGCCGGCTGCGAACCGCACTCGACGAAGGCAAGATCGTGCTGGTGGCCGGCTTCCAAGGCGTCAGCCAAGGCACCCGGGACGTCACCACGTTGGGCCGCGGCGGCTCGGACACCACAGCCGTGGCGCTGGCCGCCGCGCTGGGCGCCGATGTCTGCGAGATCTACACCGACGTCGACGGCATCTTCAGCGCCGACCCGCGAATCGTGTCCAACGCGCGGCGCCTGGACGCCGTCACGTTCGAGGAGATGCTCGAGATGGCGGCGTGCGGCGCCAAGGTGCTGATGTTGCGCTGCGTCGAGTACGCCCGCCGCTACAACATTCCGGTGCATGTCCGGTCTTCCTATTCGGACAAGCCGGGCACCGTCGTTGCCGGATCGATCGAGGACAAGCCAGTGGAAGACCCCATTTTGACGGGCGTCGCGCATGACCGCAGCGAAGCCAAAGTGACCATCGTCGGGCTACCCGACATCCCCGGCTACGCCGCCAGAGTGTTCCGGGCGGTGGCCGACGCCGAGGTCAACATCGACATGGTGCTGCAGAACGTCTCCAAAGTGGAGGACGGCAAGACCGACATCACCTTCACCTGCTCCCGCGAGGCCGGCCGCACCGCGGTGGAGAAGCTCGACGCGCTCAAGGAGGAGATCGGCTTCACCCAGGTGCTCTACGACGACCACATCGGCAAGGTGTCGCTGATCGGTGCCGGCATGCGCAGCCACCCCGGGGTCACCGCCACGTTCTGTGAGGCGCTGGCCGCCGTCGGGGTCAACATCGACTTGATCTCCACGTCAGAGATCCGCATCTCGGTGCTGTGCCGCGACACCGAATTAGACAAGGCCGTCCTCGCGCTGCATGAGGCGTTCGGGCTCGGCGGCAAAGAGACGGCCACCGTCTATGCGGGCTCAGGCCGTTAGATGGGCGGCTCTGGTCTGTCCATCGGAGTGGTGGGTGCCACCGGCCAGGTAGGCCGGGTGATGCGCACCCTGCTCGACGAGCGGGATTTCCCGGCCAGCACGGTCCGGTTCTTCGCCTCGGCCCGTTCGCAGGGCCGCAAGTTGCCGTTCCGCGGCCAGGAGATCGAGGTCGAAGACGCCGAGACCGCCGACCCGGCCGGTCTGGATATTGCGTTGTTCTCCGCCGGAGCGGCCATGTCGCGGGTGCAGGCGCCGCGTTTCGCCGCCGCCGGGGTGACGGTGATCGACAACTCCTCAGCGTGGCGCAAGGACGCCGAAGTTCCGCTGGTGGTCTCCGAAGTGAACTTTCACCGGGATGCGCACAACCGGCCGAAGGGCATCATCGCCAATCCCAACTGCACCACGATGGCCGCGATGCCAGTGCTCAAGGTGCTGCACGACGAGGCCGGGCTGGTTCGCATCGTGGTCTCCACCTATCAGGCTGTCTCGGGCAGCGGTCTGGCCGGTGTGGCCGAGCTGACCGGGCAGCTGCGCGCGGTCGTTGACGACGCTGAACAGCTGGTGCACGACGGCGGCGCCGCGCAGTTTCCGACGCCGCAGACCTACGTCGCCCCGATCGCGTTCAACGTGGTGCCGCTGGCCGGCTCTCTGGTCGACGACGGATCCGGTGAGACCGACGAAGACCAGAAGCTGCGCAACGAAAGCCGCAAAATCCTCGGCATCCCCGATCTTCTGGTGAGCGGGACCTGTGTGCGGGTACCGGTGCTCACCGGGCATTCGCTGTCGATCAACGCCGAGTTCGCCGAACCCCTCTCCCCGCGACGGGCCGGCGAGCTGCTCGACGGCGCCGCCGGGGTGAGATTGGTTGATGTGCCAACACCGCTGGCCGCCGCGGGTGTGGACGATTCACTGGTCGGCCGGATCCGGCAGGACCCCGGTGTGCCCGATGGGCGTGGGCTGGCATTGTTCGTCTCCGGTGACAATCTGCGCAAGGGGGCGGCGCTGAACACGATCCAGATCGCTGAATTGCTGGCCGCCGAGCTGTGACCCGCGGGTGACCAAGCCGCACGCCCGCCGGGCCGCGCGGCGTTCGCCCATGGTCGCGGCTTTGCTCTGGTTCGTTGTCGCACAACAGGTCTCGCTGGCTCATGCCGATCCGCCCGCGCCGATGCCGGAACCAGTTCTGCCGCCACTGGCCCCGGGTGAGGTGATCCGGATCGGGCCGACCGCCGGAACCGGGACGCCCACCGGCGATTACGGCGTCGGCGCCACCGATTTGTGTGTTTTCGCCGAGTTTCCGAGCGAACTTTTGCAGATCTGCGGCGACAGTTTCCCCGGACAAGGGGTGGGCTTCGGTCGCGACTATGCCCCGGTCGCGCTGCGGGTCGACACCGATTCGGTCGACGACCCCGATGGAGTCCGCTACACCGGTGTCACCGGCGTCGGGCAACCGCTGCTCGCCGAGCCGACACCCCCGGGCGCGTCCCAGTTGCCGGCGGGGGTCGTGCAGATCAACCGGCAGAACTATCTGCTGGTCACCACCGCCGCTGCGCTGGTCCCGCAGACGTCCCGGTTGGTGAAAGCTGAAGCCGGACAAGGTCGTTGGGTCACTGTCACCGGGTCGCGACGCGCCGCCTCGTATCAGGGCGGATCTCAGTCGCAGATCAGCGGGTACTACGACCCCATCCCCACCGCCGACTCCAGCAGCGGCTGGGTGTACATCGTCGCTGACGACTTCGACCGCAGCCAACCGGTCCACTTGTATCGCGCGACGCCACAAGACTTCACCGATCGATCCGGCTGGCAGGGGTGGGCCTCTGGATCCGGTGGCGGCTGGAACAAGCCCGCGACGCCGTTGTGGCCCGACATGGTTGGCGAGATGAGTTTCAAGCAGGTCGACGGCAAATCCGTGCTGTCGTATTTCAATGCCAGCACCGGGGACATGGAGGTTCGGGTAGCCGACGATCCGACATCACTGGGCACCGCACCGGTGACGACCGTTGTGCAGCATGACGATTGGCCCGAGCCGTCGGAGAGTCTGCCGCCCCCTTATGACAACCGCTTAGCCCAGCCGTACGGCGGTTACATTTCGCCGGGCTCGACGCTCGACGAGTTGCGGGTGTTCGTCAGCCAGTGGCACAACACCGACCCCCGGGAGAACGGCCCCTACCGGGTCATCCAATTCGCGGTGAACCCGTACCAGCCCGAATAACCGACTGGGACACTCGCCTTCATAGCACTTACATAACCGACGCATAGTCACACCTATCGGTTTCCCGCGCATCATTCAAAGCATGAGTGAAATACCAGAAACCCCCACAGCGCGGACCTCCGCCGCCACTACACCGGCCACCGGAACCACGGTGCCGGCCAGACCGCCCAGGCTCTACCAAGTTGCGGCCTGGGTGGTGATCGTCGCAGGCATTCTGTACATCGTCACGACGATCTTCTTCGCCGGTTACAAGCTCGCCGGTCATCACGGCCACCACCACCGGCACCACCCCAACTCGATGGTTCACCACCACCGCGGGCCGGAAGGCGCTCCGCACGGCGGACGGGGCGGACCCGGCGGACCGGGTGCGCCGCTCGGACCGGGCGGACCCGGTGGCCCGGGCAGCGCGGTCCCGGGGCCGGGTCAACCGCCGGCGTCGGTCGCCCCGTCGCTCACCCCCGGCGGGTAACCGAACTCCAACCACGAGCCCGGCGCCCTTGCGGCGCCGGGCTCCTTAATGTTTTCGACTGGACCGATCCTTGACTGGCTGGGCATCATCGAAAGATGAGCGAAATACCCGAGCCATCGCCGCGGCCCGCCGAAGCTGTTCCGCGCCCGGCTTATACGGAACCGCCGAGCCGGCTGTATCAAGTCGCGGCGTGGGTCGTAATCGTCGCGGGCATCGTGTTCATCGTGTCGGCGATCTTCTGGTCGGGTGCCGCGATGTCAAGACACGACTATTGGCAACACCGCCCAGCGCACGGCTGGTTCCGGCCCGGCGGTGCTCCGGAGGGTCCGCCTGAAGCTCCCGGCCCGCCTCCCGGTCCCGGACACTGGATGTGGGTGCCGGGTAATGGCCCCGGTGGACCCGGCGGACCAGCGGCACCTGGCGGACCGGGCGCACCCGCGCCGCCGCCGCCCCCGCTGCCGCCACCGCCGCCGCCGCCTCCGGGCCCGCCCCGGTAGCCCCGGGCCAGCCGCCGCAGGCTTTCCTTGGCATGATCGAGCCCATGCACACCGCACCTACTCCGCCCGGGTCTGACCTGCCGCGATGATGCGCAACGCGGTGGCCGCGCTGGCGGTCTTCAGTGTCGTCGGCATGGGCGGCAGCGGCGCCGCCGCGGCGCGGCCCTCCGATCCGGGTGCGGTGAATTACGCGGTGCTTGGCAAAGGCTCGGTGGGCAACATCGTCGGCGGCCCGATCCGCGACGAATCGGTGTTCAGGGCGCCGTTTCAGGGCTACTACGTCGACGATCCGGTCTGCAACAACTGGGCCGACATCGGCTTGCCCGAGGTGTACGACGATCCTGACCTGGCATCATTCAACGGCGCCACCGCGCAGACTTCGGCCAACGATCAGACCCACCTGGTCAAGCAGGCAGTCGGTGTGTTCGCCACGGGCGACGCCGCCGGACGAGCTTTCCACCGTGTCGTCGACCGCACGGTAGGTTGCTCCGGCCAGACCACAGCCATGCACCTCGACAACGGGATCACGCAGGTGTGGTCCTTTGACGGCGGGCCGGCGACCGCCACGGACGCGGCGTGGACGAAGCAGGAAGCCGACACCGACCGGCGCTGCTTCACCCAGACCCGGCTGCGGGAGAACGTGTTGTTGCAGGCCAAGGTGTGCCAGTCGGGCAACGGCGGCCCGGCCGTCAACGCGCTGGCCGGCGCGATGGAGAACACGCTCGGCCAATGAGCCGCGTCGGTGAACGCCCGCCCGGCAACCGGGTCGCGACGAAGCGGGGACGCACCGTGCCAACACGTTGGCTACGCTGAGTACTCATCCGTGGGTAGTTGACCCGAGGCGGGTCCACCGCTCACCAGAGGGCCCGAGCCAACGTGGTCTGCGCCGAAGGGGTCGGTATATGGCGTTCGCTGTCGCGTCACAGCAGGCTGGCGCCCAGTTCCAAGTCGAGCTGACCAGTTCGGATGCCGCCGCGGAGCACATCTCCCGCACCTGCCTGGCCGACGGCCCGCTGGGACAGGTCGGTCTCGAAGTCGAGGCGCACTGCTATGACGCTCGCGATCCCCGGCGCCGACCGGGCTGGGCGGAGATCACTGAGGTCCTTGAGTCGCTTCCGGCGATGCCGGGCGGCAGTGCGGTAACCGTCGAACCCGGCGGCGCGGTCGAGCTTTCCGGACCGCCGACCGACGGTGCGCTGGCCGCGATCGAAGCGATGACCAAGGACCAGGCTGTGCTGCGGGCGGGGTTCGCCCGGGCGGGGCTGGGACTGGTTCTGTTGGGCGCGGATCCGTTGCGCCCGGCGATGCGCGTCAACCCGGGCGCCCGCTACCGCGCCATGGAGGAGTTCTTCGTCGCCAGTCACACCGGGCCCGCGGGTGCGGCGATGATGACGTCGACGGCGTCGATCCAGCTCAACCTCGACGCGGGGCCACAGGCCGGCTGGCCGGCGCGAGTGCGGCTGGCACATGCGCTCGGGCCGGTGATGATCGCCGTAGCCGCGAACTCGCCGTTGCTGGGTGGCCGGTTCACCGGCTGGCTGTCCAGCCGGCAACGGGTTTGGGGTCAGCTGGATTCCGCGCGCTGCGGACCGATCCTCACTGTCAGCGGTGACGATCCCGGCACCGACTGGGCGCGTTACGCACTGAAAGCACCGGTCATGCTGGTACACAACCCGGATGCGGTGCCGGTGACGCATTACGTGCCGTTCACCGACTGGGCCGACGGTCGGACGCTGCTGGGCGATCGCCGCCCCATGATCAAGGACTTGGACTACCATCTGACCACGCTGTTTCCCCCGGTGCGTCCACGGCAATGGCTGGAAATCCGTTACCTGGACAGCGTTCCCGACCATCTGTGGCCTGCGGTGGTCTTCACGCTGGTGACACTGCTCGACGATCCTGAGGCGGCCGGCATCGCTGCGGCGGCCGTCGAGCCGGTGGCCACCTCCTGGGATACCGCAGCGCGGATCGGTCTGCGCGACCGTCGGCTGCATGCCGCTGCCAATCAGTGCGTGGCCGCAGCGGCCGAGCGGCTACCGGACACCTGCGGTGCCCGACTTGCCGAATCCATGCAACTGCTGCACGCGCTGGTCGAACAGGGCCGCTGCCCGGGTGACGACTTCGCCGATGAAGTGATCGAACGTGGCATCGCCCCGACCGTCGCCCGGTTGGCGCAGGGAGAGACGTGACTTCACGCGAAACCCTGGCCCGCGAACTAGCGCAGGCGCGAGATCGGACGCTGCGGCTAATGGACCTCGACGATGCCGAACTGCGCCGGCAGTATGACCCGCTGATGAGCCCGCTGGTGTGGGACCTCGCCCACATCGGCCAACAGGAGGAGTTCTGGCTGTTGCGCAGCGGCCGGCTCGACAGGCCCGGGCTGTTGGCCCCGGAGGTCGACGGCCTCTACGACGCGTTTGTGCACTCCCGCGCCAGCCGCGTCGACCTGCCGCTACTCTCCCCGAGCGACGCGCGCGCCTACTGCCGCAGGGTGCGCTCGGCGGCGCTGGACGCACTCGACGCACTGCCCGACGACCCCGACTCGGCAAAATCGGCCGGCTTCGCGTTCCGGATGATTGTGAGCCACGAGCACCAGCACAACGAAACCATGCTGCAGGCACTGAACCTGCGCGTCGGCGCACCGCTGCTGCCCGAGGCCGCCGCACTGCCCGCGGGCCGGCCCGAATTGGCGGGCACGTCGGTGCTGGTGCCCGCCGGTCACTTCGTGCAGGGCGTCGACGCCGCCGACGAACCGTCCTCGCTGGACAACGAGCGCCCGGCCCACGTGGTTGACGTCGCGGCGTTCCGCATCGGGCGGGTACCGGTCACCAACGGTGAATGGCGAAACTTCGTCGACGACGGCGGATATCGCCAGTTGAGGTGGTGGTCAACGCGGGGCTGGGAGTACCGCGAGCGCGCTGATCTGACGGCGCCGCAGTTCTGGAATGCTGACGGCACCCGCACCAGGTTCGGCCGGGTCGAGGACATTCCCGACGGCGAACCGGTTCAGCACGTCACCTACTTTGAGGCCGAGGCCTACGCCGCATGGGCCGGTGCCCGATTGCCCACCGAAACCGAGTGGGAGAAAGCCTGCGCGTGGGACCCCCGACGCAACATCCGCCGCCGCTACCCGTGGGGAGACGACGAACCTTCCGCTGCCGTCGCCAACCTCGACGGCGCGGCGCTGCGTCCCGCGCCGGTCGGGGCCTATCCGGCCGGCGCCTCGGCATACGGTGCCGAACAAATGCTGGGCGACGTGTGGGAGTGGACCAGCTCACCCCTGCGCCCGTGGCCCGGCTTCGCACCGATGATCTACCAGCGTTATTCCGAGCCGTTCTTTTTTGGTGACTACCGGGTGCTGCGGGGCGGGTCCTGGGCGGTGGATTCCGGCGTGTTGCGGCCCAGTTTTCGCAATTGGGATCACCCGTATCGCCGGCAGATCTTCGCCGGTGTCCGGTTGGCCTGGGATGCCGGGGACGACCTGGAGACAGACGTGGAGACACTTGGCTGATGTGTCGTCATCTGGGCTGGCTCGGCTGCGACGTCGAGCTGTCCACACTGGTGCTCGATCCGCCGCACAGTCTGCTCGTGCAGTCTTACGCGCCTCGCCGGCAGAAACACGGGCTGATGAACGCCGACGGTTGGGGCGTCGGCTTCTTCGACGGGACAGTGCCGCGGCGGTGGCGCAGCCCCGCGCCGCTGTGGGGAGAGGCATCGTTGCCCTCCGTCGCACCCGCGCTGCGCAGCCACTGCGTTGTGGCGGCAGTACGGTCGGCCACCGTCGGCATGCCGATCGAGGCCAGTGCGACTGCCCCGTTCACCGACGGCACCTGGCTGCTCTCGCACAACGGCATCATCGACCGCGGCGTGCTGCCGGCTGATCCGCGGGCCGAATCAGTCTGCGACAGTGCGCTTCTCGCGGCGCTCATCTTTGATCACGGGCTTGACGCGCTCGGTGAGGTGATTGCACAACTGGGGGCCGCCGATCCACGCGCCCGGCTGAATATTCTGGCGGGCAACGGAACTCGGCTGTTGGCCACCACCTGGGGCGACACACTTTCGGTGCTGCGCCGCGATGACGGCGTGGTGGTGGCCAGTGAACCTTACGACGACGATCCGGGCTGGCACGACGTGCCGGACTGTCACCTGGTGCAGGTCGACTCGAGCGGCCTGACTGTCATTCCACTCAACGCTGAGAGAGGATCTGCATGACGCTGTCGCTATCCAACCATCTGGCCGCCGACTCGGCGTTTCGAGCGCTGCGCCGCGATGTGCTTGATGGACTGTGTCGCTCACCGAAGACGTTGCCGCCGAAGTGGTTTTATGACTCGGTGGGCAGTGAGTTGTTCGACCAGATCACTCGTTTGCCGGAGTACTACCCGACTCGCGCCGAAGCCGAGATCCTCCGATCACATGCGTCGGACATCGCAGCCGTCACCGCCGCAGCCACCCTGGTCGAGCTGGGCAGCGGAACCTCGGAGAAGACCCGGCTGCTGCTGGACGCGCTGGCGCGGCAGGGTTCGTTGCGTAGATTCGTGCCGTTCGATGTCGACGCCGGAATACTGCACACCGCCGGAAGTGCCATACAACAGGAATATCCCGGCGTCGAAATCGCGGCGGTCTGTGGTGATTTCGAGGAGCACCTGGCGCAGATACCAGACGGGGGCCGACGACTTTTCGTGTTCCTGGGATCGACGATCGGCAACCTGACGCCCACGCCGCGTGCGCGGTTTCTCGACTCGCTGAGTGCCGTGCTACAGCCGGGGGACAGCCTGTTGCTGGGCACCGACCTGGTCAAGGACATCGGCCGGCTGCTTCGCGCGTACGACGACTCGGCAGGAGTGACGGCACGGTTCAACCGCAACGTGCTGACGGTGGTCAACCGTGAACTCGACGCCGACTTCGACGTGTCCGCCTTCACTCACGTCGCTCGGTGGAACGCCGAAGAGCAGCGGATCGAGATGCGGCTGCACACAAAACGCCCGCAACGGGTGCGGATCGCCGCCCTCGACCTCACCGTTGACTTCGCCGCCGGTGAGGAGATGCTCACCGAAGTGTCCTGCAAGTTCCGGGCCGAGTCGGTGGCCGCCGAACTGACCGCGGCGGGTCTGCGGCGCACCCACTGGTGGACCGACGCCGCCGGCGACTTCGGGTTGTCGCTGGCTGTCAGGTGAGCCACGCCGGTCCGCTGGCCGACGGCTGGAGGGCGGCTCGGCCGCCGGTCGCCGGGTTGCACCTGGACAGTGCCGCCTGCTCCCGGCAGAGCTTCGCCGTGCTCGACGCGGCTGACCGGCATGCTCGCCACGAGGCTGAGGTGGGCGGTTACGTCGCCGCGGAGGCCGCTGCGCCGGTGCTGGATGCCGGGCGAGCTGCTGTCGCTGCCCTCGCGGGCATGTCTGACGCCGAGGTGGTGTACACCACCGGTTCGTTGCACGCCTTGGACCTCCTGCTGGAGAGCTGGCCACCGGGCGGCCGGACGCTGGCGTGCCTTCCCGGCGAATACGGCCCCAACTTGGCAGTGATGGCCGCGCACGGATTCGGGTGGCGCGCGCTGCCTACCGACCACCTCGGCAGGGTGGTGGTCGACGAAGCGGCAACGACCCTGGCCGCAGACCCGCCCGACTTGGTCCACCTGACCGCTCTGGGCAGTCACCGCGGCGTCGTACAACCGCTCGCGGCGTTGGCGCGGGTCTGTGCAGAACTGCAACTGCCGCTGGTCGTCGACGCCGCCCAAGCGCTGGGACACATCGACTGCGCGGTCGGGGCCGACGCGCTGTACGCCTCGTCGCGCAAATGGCTGGCCGGACCTCGGGGAGTCGGCGTTCTGGCGGTGCGGGCCGGTCTGGTGCGGCGACTGCGTCCGCGGCTACCTCCGCCGGAGTGGTCCTCGGCCCTGCCGATGGCCCAGCGCCTGGAGATGGGCGAAGCGAACATCGCGGCGCGGGTGGGCTTCTCGGTAGCGGTGGGTGAGTACCTGGCTTTCGGACCGCCCGCGATGCGGGCCCGTCTTCGCGAGGTGGGCCGCAGCAGCCGAACCGTGCTGGCCGACGTGGCGGGCTGGCGGGTGGTCGAACCGCTCGCCGAGCCAAGCGCGATCACCACCTTGGCCCCCGTCGACGGCACCGACCCAACGGCTGTGCGACGCCAACTGATCTCCAAGCGAAGTTTTGTGACCACGGCAGCGACGGTGCAGCGGGCACCGCTGGAATTGACCGGGCCGGTGTTGCGGATCTCGCCGCACGTCGATGCCACCACCGCCGACCTGACCTGCTTCGCCGACGCGCTGGCCGCCGCGACGGTTGCGCTGGCTTGACGCGACACCGAGCCCGGTCAGCTCTCCTTGTGTGCGCTCAGCAGGAAGGCGGGAAACTTCACCCGGCCTTGCTCATCCTTGGTGTGCGGCGGGAACTCGACGACGCGCCCTGCTTGAGGCGGTATGCCCGGCGGGGTGGCGTGGATGAAAGCCGGTCGAATCTCGTCGATCTCCCAGTATTTGCTCACCACAGAACGTAATTCGGCTTCGCCGACCTCGTTGGGCTTGGTCTCCAACCCATCCGGGAAGGCGCCCTTGGCGAACACCAGTACGTAGTAACCGGCACCCGGCGCCGCGACCCGGTGCACCGACCGGAGGTACGCGTCACGGTCTTCGACCGCCAGCGAGTGAAACAGCGTGCTGTCGACCACGGTGTTGAACCGGCCGTCATGTCCGGAGAACGACGTGATGTCAGCTTCCTCAAAAGTCGCCGAGTTCAACCCGCGCTCCTGCGCGGCTTTGGTGGCGGCGGCCACGGCGGTGGGGGTGAGGTCGACACCGACGACGGTGTACCCCTCGGCGGCCAGCGCCAAGGACAGTTCGGCGTACCCGCAACCGGCATCGAGCACGTCGCTGCGAAACTTGCCGGCGCGCATCAGGGCGGCCAGTTCCGGTTGCGGCTCCCCGATATTCCACGGTGGCGGCCCCTCGAAACCCGCCTCCCGTCGATATGCACTGTCCCAGTTCATGACTTCGTTCGGCATGCAAACCAAGCTACCCCGAGTCGCTCGGGCAAGGCCGTGACGCTGTCGGTGAAGGCCGGTGCCGACACGCCGCTGCAATCGGCGACGTCCTCGTCTAACCGACTAACGGCGGCCGGCCGGCCCGGCGTGCAGAATCGCCGCGAGTTCTGCTCGCGACTGGGCGCCCACGCGCTGGCAAGCGCGGTAGACATGGCCCTCGACGGTCCGTACCGACATGACGAGGCGGTCGGCGATGTCGCGGTTGGACAAGCCGGCCGCCACCAGTTCGATGATTTCCCGCTCGCGACCAGTCAACGGAGCTTCCACCGGGTTACGCAGGGCGGGCGTACTCAGTCCGCCGCAGGCGACGGCCAGTTCCCTGGCGAGGGCCGCCGCGTACAGCGCCCGCCTGCGCTGCTGCGTCCGGCTGAACGCGACGGCGGCTTGTGCGGCGACGTCGGCGGCGGTGGCGCGGTCGCCGATCGCGCGGTATTCGGCCGAGGCGGTCAGCAGGCCTTCACCGTCGTCGGCCTGCAGTGCTTCGGTGTGCCGGGCGACGACGCCGGCCAGCGGAAGTGACAGCCGGTCGGCGAGCGCACGCGAACGGTTGGCGCCGGAGGCGTCACCCCATTGCGCGGCGGCCTGCAAACAGGCGAGCTCGTGTGTCGGCTGTCGGCGGTCCCGCGCATCCTCGGCAGCGGCGCGGGCGGTGGCGATCGCCTCGGTCAGCGCTCCACCGGCGGCCAGCGTCCACGCGGTCGCCAACTCCCAGGCGGTCTGCATGAACAGGTAGTCCGGCGGCACGCAGTCGCGCGCCAGCCGCAGCGCTTCGTTCGCTGCCTCGACCCGCCCGAGCTTGGCCTGCGCCTCGGCCAGTGCAAAGCAGCTCGCCGGCCGCAGACCCGTTGTCACGCCGTGTTTCTCGGCACCCGCTAAAGCTTCCCGCAGCAGTTGCACCGCGTCGGAGACGGCACCGCAGGTCAATTCGGCGTAGCCCATCAGGAACGCCAGGTTCGCATAAGCCAGTCCGGGAATGTCGCTGGCCGAATCGGCGATCTGCTTGGCCGATTGCACGCACTCGTCGATGCGGCCGGTCAGCCGGCACGCGCGGGCGTAGACGCTGCCGAACCAGAACCGCATGTGTGAGGCCTGAAACGACGTCATGGCACGCCGCAGCGCTGCGGCGGCCACACCGGTCATCTCGTCCACGTCACCCAGTGCGCCCATCGCCATGACCAGCGCCAGCGAAGCCATCATCGCGTGGAAATCGGGCAGGCTCTCAGATGTCATCGCAGCGCGGGCTTTTTCGGCGGCGAGTTCACAACGCGCGGCGACCGCGTCGAGGCAGGCTTCCACTGCTGTGCGCTCGGCGCGAGCGGCGTCGGACTCGCAGGTGCCGGCGAGTCCTTCCAGGATGGCCGACGCGTCCTTGGGTCGGCCGAGCATCCAGATCAGATTGGCGGCCCGCACCGTCGACCAGCGGCGTCCGTCGGGGTGGTCGCCGTCCAGCCTCCGCAGAACGGCTTCGGCTTCTTCGCCGCGCCCGGCGAGCACCAGGTTCATCGCCCGCAGACCAGATGCTTCGGCTGCGCCCGCTTCGGCGGCAGCGTTGGCGAATCGGTCGGCCAACTCCAGATCGAGCAGAGTCATGGCATATCGCGCCGACTGCAGGAACAGTTCGGCATGCGCAGGACCGCCAAGCTCGATGTCGGACTCGAGGGTGAGCAGCGCCCGTCGGACGGTGGCGTGCATATCAGCGTCGTCGCGCTCGGCCAGCCGCCGCGCCAGCCGGCCCCTGATCCGTGACAGGTACAGCTCACCAGCGGTGGCTCGGCGGATCTCGCTGAACAGCGGATGCGCGAGCCGGACCATCAGCGTCCCGTCGCTGCGCTCGACGGTAACCAGGCGCATCTGTTCGGCGACCTCGATGTCGCGGCGACGCACGAGAGTGCGCAGAACATCGACGGGAAGCGGTTCGCACTGTGACAAGGTGTCGACGACCAGCGCGAGGCCGGGACTGAGACCGCTCAGCTGCCTGCCCACGATGTCGCCGATGTCCGGCGACACCGCGACGTCTTCGTCCCAGATCCACAGCCCGGCGACCTGCCGAATTCGGCCGGCAGTCAACTGATCTCGCAGCAGTTGATTCACGAACAGCGCGTTGCCGCCGGTCAGCTTCCAGAACCGTCGGGCGCTACGGCTGTCCACTGCGCCGTCCAGGGCGGTCTCGATCATGCGGCGGGTGGCTGCGGCCGACAGCGGATCCAGGTCGAGGCGGCTGAGTGCACCGTCTTTCCACAGCGCCGTCACCGCATCGGGCACGTCGGCGCCGGCGCGCACCGTGACGACCAAGCGGGCGCTCGGTGATCGGGCGAGTTGGTGCACCACGTGGGCGGACAGCCCGTCCAAGAGGTGTGCGTCGTCGACCCCGATCAGCACACGTCCGTTGTGCTGCCGGGTGGTGAACGACTCGACGACGCGCCGCACGCTGGACAAGCGGTCAGACAGCACGTCGCTCAGCGACGCGCTGAACGCGCCTAGGGGGATTCGGCGGGCGGATTCGGTGCCGACGATCCAGTTGATTTGCTCTGCGGAACCTCGGGTGCGCGCCAGGACTTCACGGGCCAGCCGGGTCTTTCCAACGCCGGCGGGCCCAATGATCACCACGCCGGGGTATTTGCCAACGCCGCCCAGCACCCGGCGAATGCTTGCCAGTTCGCTCTCGCGCCCGGTCAGCGGAAAACCGCTGGTCACGCGCTGACTATAACGCGAGGTCAGGCGATTCGGCAGGGAATGTCGGTGTTCTCTTCCACGTGGTAGCTGGCGCAGATCCGGTGGTAGCCGTCGGCGATCTCCAGCGGTAGGCCGGCACGCAGGTCACCGCGGACCAGCAGGATCGGCGAAAGAGCCTTGGGTTTGTGAATCTTCATCAGATCGGACTGCACGTGCGGGTTGTCCGCCGGCAACAATCGCAGCCGGGACGCGCGCAGAATATCCTTGGCCTTCTTGTACACGATTGGGGCGGATTTGAGCTCGTCAACAATCGCGTCGACAGTGGCGGCATCGGCCAGCAGGGCGAGGTAATCAGCCGCTGCGGGGTAGTCGTGGTCGTCAGGTTCAGTTTTCCACAGCACGAGCTTGGAATCAGACATGCTTCGAAGTCTCCCAGGTGTGCACTGGCTCGTTGGCGTGCATATGCAGGCAGTACCGGCGCAGCATCTCGGCCAGTGCGGCCGGACGCGGCGTTCCGCCGCGCTGCAGCGCACGCACGGTGGACACTTGCCAGGTCGCGCCGTTGCGTCTTGTCCTGGCGCGCCCCTCGATCACGCCCAGATACCGTTCACGTGCCTCGGTCGCTACTCCCCACCGGCGTAGACCTTCGTCGGCCATGGGAAGCAGTTGGCGCAGCAGCAAATCTGCGACGCCGACGTGGCCTAAGCCGGGCCAGTACAGCTGCGCGTCGATGCCGTGCTGGGCGGCGTGTGCGAAATTGGATTGAGCTGCAACGAATTCCATTCTCGTCCACACGGGGCGGTCTTCTTCGGACATGGTGCGCAGCATGCCGAAGTAGAACGCGGAATTGGCCAGCATGTCGATGACGGTCGGGCCGGCCGGCAGCACCCGGTTCTCCACCCGCAGATGCGGGCGGCCGTCGACGACGGCGTAAACCGGCCGGTTCCAGCGGTACACCGTGCCGTTGTGCAGCCGCAGCTCGGAAAGCTGTGGGGCGCGTCCGGCCGCCAGTTCGGCCACCGGGTCCTCGTCGGACACCTCGGGCAGCAACGACGGGAAGTAGCGGACGTTCTCCTCGAACAAATCGAAGATCGACGTGATCCAGCGCTCACCGAACCACACCCGTGGCCGTACTCCCTGCGCCTTGAGCTCGTCAGGACGGGTGTCGGTGGCCTGTGCGAACAGCTCCACCCGGGTTTCGGACCACAGCTGATGACCGAAGAAGTACGGTGAGTTCGCGCCGAGGGCCAGCTGCGGCCCGGCCAGCACCTGTGCGGCGTTCCAGTTGTCGGCGAAGTCCTCTGGTGAGACCTGCAAATGCAATTGCATGCTGGTGCAAGCTGATTCGGGTGCGATCGAGGGATAGTACAGGTTGAGCGGTTCAGGTCCGCTGATGTCGATCTGGATGTCCTCGCCGCGGGCGGTGAAAATGGATTCGTTGAGTGCGGCGTACCGCCTCGACTCGGTCATCCAACCCGCGGCAAGGTGTTCGGGCATCAGCGTGGGCAGGATGCCGATCATCACGATGTGCGCGCCGCGGGCGCCGGCTTTGGTTTGCGCCGCGTTTAAGCTGGCGCGCACCTCGGCCTCCAGCGCGAGTGCTGTGCGGCCGGCGAGCGGACGCGGAGGCACGTTGAATTCGATGTTGTAGGCGCCTAATTCGGTTTGGTAGGCCGGGTCGGCGATGGCGGCCAGCACATCCTGGTTTGACATGGCCGGTTGATAATTCTCGTCGACGAGATTGCATTCGATTTCCATGCCGGTGAGCTGCCGCTCGAACTCGAAATTGGATTGTGCCAGCATGGTCTCGAAGACATCGAGGCAAAGCTGCACTTTGCGCCGGTATTCCAGCCGGTGCGCGCGGTTGAAAGCGATGCGCTTTATCTCTTCGCCCACACCGGACGATGCAACAGGGTTACCGACGGCTGTGCAACCGGCTGGCGATCACGATCTGCGGGCGAGGACGGAACGGCAGATCCAGCCCACCGCCGCGGAGCTGCAGCGCAATGGCCGGGTCAGCGTGCCGGGCCAGCTCACGCAGTGCCGACGGGCTGTAGGCGCGCAGCGAACTGATGAATCCGTCGTGGCACAGCGGGACAGCGATGCTCAACGGCAGTGTCAGCGCCAGTCGCAGTAGGTGCAGCGGTGCCGGCGGCCGGGCCAGGTCGATGATCAGTAATTTATCCGCAGCGCGGGTCCCTTCGGCAAAGACGCGTGCGGCGAGCGCGGGCGGCAGATGGTGAAAGGACATGGCAAACACTGCGAGGTCGAAGAAGCCGTCGGGCGCATCGATGGCGGTGGCGTCCATCTCACGCACGGTGGCGCGCGGGTGGTTGCCCAGGTCACCGGCGGCGATCGCGGCCACCGACCCCGGCTCGATGTCGGTAACGGTGACGTGGGCGCTTGGATGCATTTCCAGCAGCGCCCGGGAGAGCCCGCCGTGACCGGAGCCGAGCTCCAGCACTTCGGGGTCGGGTACGTCAGCGATTTCGTCGAGGGCGATGGCGGCGAACCGTTCGTGCAGGCCGAAAACTTCTCCCAACCGGTCCAGGGACCGAACTACGGTGCGTTTCAGCCTATCGACGTCGTCGCGGTCGAGGTACTCCGGACGACTGGTTTCCAGTCGGCGGTCCAGACACGATGCGCGGGGGCCGCCGCGCGGCATCCGGCCGATGTCGGCTTTTCGCTTGGCCATGTAAACCATCATGGACGATTGCAGGCAGTGGCCTTAAGGAACGAGAGCGTGAAGGAGGACAGGTGGCTGACTTCGTAGCCGCGATCGACCAGGGAACCACCAGTACCCGCTGCATGATCTTCGGCCAGGACGGCGCCGAAGTGGGACGTCACCAGCTCGAACACGAACAGATTCTGCCCCGCGCCGGATGGGTGGAGCACAATCCCGTCGAGATCTGGGAGCGCACCGCCTCAGCGCTGATCTCCGCCCTCAACTTGACCGACTTGGACGGGAAAGACGTTGCAGCTCTAGGAATAACGAATCAGCGCGAGACGACGCTGGTATGGAACCGGCACACCGGGCGGCCCTACCACAACGCAATCGTGTGGCAGGACACTCGCACCGACCGCATCGCGTCGGCGCTGGACAGTGACGGTCGCGGTGACATCATCCGCCACAAAGCCGGTCTGGTCCCGGCGACCTACTTCTCCGGTGGAAAGCTGCAGTGGATCCTGGACAACGTCGGTGGGGTGCGTGGCGCCGCCGAACGCGGTGATGCCCTGTTCGGCACCTGCGACACCTGGTTGTTGTGGAACCTGACCGGTGGGCCGCGGGGCGGCGTGCACCTCACCGACGTCACCAATGCCAGCCGGACCATGCTGATGGATTTGGAGACGCTGGACTGGGACGACGAGTTACTGTCCTTCTTTTCCGTCCCGCGGGCGATGCTGCCGACGATCGCATCGTCGTCACCGGAGGAGCCCTACGGCGTCACCGTCGACACCGGACCGCTAGGCGCCGAAGTGCCGATCACCGGCATCCTCGGTGACCAGCACGCAGCGATGGTCGGGCAGGTCTGCCTGGATAGCGGCGAAGCGAAAAACACTTATGGCACGGGTAATTTCCTGTTGCTCAATACCGGTGAGAAGATCGTGCGGTCACGCAACGGTCTGTTGACCACCGTCTGCTACCAATTCGGCGACGCCGCACCGGTTTACGCGCTGGAAGGTTCGATCGCCGTCACCGGCTCGGCGGTGCAGTGGCTGCGGGACCAACTCGGCATCATCAGCGGCGCAGCGCAGAGCGAAGCGCTGGCCCGGCAGGTCGCCGACAACGGCGGGGTGTACTTCGTGCCGGCATTCTCCGGACTGTTCGCGCCGTATTGGCGTTCGGATGCGCGCGGCGCGATCGTCGGCTTGTCGCGGTACAACACCAACGCGCATCTGGCTCGCGCGACCCTGGAGGCGATCTGCTATCAGAGCCGCGATGTCGTTGACGCCATGGAGGCCGATTCCGGTGTGCACCTTGACGTTCTCAAAGTCGACGGCGGAATCACCGCCAACGGCCTGTGCATGCAGATCCAAGCAGACGTGCTCGGCGTGGACGTGGTGCGTCCTGTGGTCGCCGAGACCACGGCGCTGGGCGCCGCGTACGCAGCCGGGTTGTCGGTCGGCCTTTGGGCCAATCCGCATGATTTGCGGGCCAATTGGCGAGAGGACAAGCGGTGGACACCGGCGTGGAGCGCCGATGAGCGCGAAGCCGGCTACGCGAATTGGCGCAAAGCGGTCGAACGCGCGCTGGACTGGGTCGAAACGACTTGAGTCGGCGCGCCGAGCCGCGACGATGCAGAGCGCAGCGATGAGGAGAAGCGGCTCAGAGGCCCGAGCCGAGGCCCAGCGCGCCGCTGCGTCAGCTGTGTCAGTCGGTTTCGCCGAGGATGCTGTAGATCTCGCGGCGCGCGTTGTTGACGATGTCGACGATGCGTTGTTGTTGCTCGGCGCTCGCCGCGTGCGCGGACTGTGCCACGGCACCGAACAGCTGACCCAGCGCAGCCCGCAGGTTGATCGCAGACGGATCGGCGTCTTCGGTGATCTGCTCCCACGGTGGTGTGACCACCTTCTCTGCTGCGGCCCGTCCTTCCTCGGTCAGCTCGAAAAGCCGCTTGCTACCCTCGGTTTCGGAACCGACGATCAAGCCTTCGTCGACCAGCAGCTGCAAGGTCGGGTACACCGAGCCGGGGCTCGGGCGCCACAGGTCTTGGCTGCGCTCAGCGATTTCCTGGATCATCTCGTAGCCGTGCATCGGCCGCTCGGCGAGCAGGACCAGGATGGCAGCACGGACGTCACCGCGCCGGCCGCGCTTGTGGCCGCCGCGGCCACGTGGACCGGGGCCGAAACCTAATCCGCCGGGGCCGAAGCCTCGTCCGAAGCCCGGACCGAACCCAGGACCGAAGCCGGGTCCGAACGGACCCCCGCGACCGGCATCGTTGCCGCGTAGGTAGTCGCGGAATTCGCGACGGGCCTGGCGACGGTGCTCGTGCAGCGCGCGGCGCTGCTGGGCGCCGAATCCGAAGCCGGGTTGTAAACCGCCTCCTTGGAAGGGCGCTGCGCCCGGGCCGCTGAAAGGGGTGAATGGATGATGCATATGGTGTCTCGTTTCTGCTTCAGTTAACGCCGAATGCGCTAACGATAGGTCAACGATATATCGCTAGCTATCGGAGCGCAATAGTAGGTGGTATCGGGTTTGTAGCGCGCGGCTGACGGGTAGCACCCGAGAAATGAGCGACGAGAACTCCCATTTGGCAGCCGTCAGCGACAAAGGTGTCGGCACGGTGGCTGGGCGGCCTGACGGCTCCAGCCGTCATCATCGGTTGCGGCTGTGGGTGAATTGGGTGTTGGCTCTGCTGACCATTCCGGCGGCGGCCGTCGTCCTGGTGTTCGCTTTCGGCGCGGTGTTGAGCACTGCCGGCTGCAGCGGGAAGCAGTGCAATAACATCGGTCCTTCCTGGTTGAGCCCCGATGTGGTGTTCTACGGCACCCCGGTGGTGGCTCTGGCCGCGATCATCATCACGTTCTTCACCGCCCGGCGCCGCTGGGGCTTCGTGGTCCCGCTGATCGCGTTGGCGTTGCTGGGTGCAGAAATCGCCGTGGTCGCCACCACCGTGGCGCGGTAACCGGCGCGTACCGTCTTGCCCATGGCCGAACTCAAGTCGCGACTGCGGGCCGACCTCACCGATGCGATGAAGACAAAGGACAAGTTGCGAACCGCAACGCTGCGGATGCTGCTGGCCGCAGTTCAGACCGAGGAGGTATCGGGAAAGCAGTCGCGTGAGCTCTCCGATGACGAGGTGCTCAAAGTGCTGGCCCGAGAATCGCGGAAGCGCGGTGAAGCCGCCGAGATCTACGCCCAGAACGGCCGCGGTGAGCTGGCGGCAACCGAGCATGCCGAGGCCCGGGTGATCGATGAATACCTGCCGGTCCCGCTGACCGAAGGCGAGTTGGCCGATGTGGTCGACACGGCCATGGCCCAGGTGGCCGAGCAGTTGGGGGAGCGGCCGAGCATGAAGCAGATGGGGCTGGTCATGAAAGCCGCCACCGTGATCGCAGCCGGGAAGGCCGACGGCGCCCGCTTGTCGGCAGCGGTGAAAAACCGGCTCTGACGGGCCAGTTTCGAACCCGGTGTCCCGGGTACGCCGGACGGGTGATCGCAGGAGACCGGATTGCCGATCCGTGGGGGACACGAACGCCGTACGGACCTGGCCAGCAGTGGCCCGAGCGCGTCGACTGCCATCTCGCGGATGGCATCAACCCGGAATCGGTGGACCGCTGGGTGCAGTCAGCCGCAGTGCTGCACTCCAACGGCGATGGCATCGACATTGCGGTCAAGGATGGGCGGATAGTCGGTGTCCGGGGGCGCGGCGTCGACCGGGTGAACCACGGGCGGGTGGATCCGAAGGATTTGTTCGGGTGGCAGGCCAACAACTCGAAGGATCGGCTCACCACGCCGCTGATCCGCTCCGGCAACGAACTGCGCCCCTGTGATTGGGACACCGCCATGGAGCGCATCGTGGCGCGCAGCCGGCACCTGCTCGAGCGTCACGGCCCCAGCGCGATCGGCTTCTACACCTCCGGCCAACTGTTCCTCGAGGAGTACTACACGCAGGCCGTCATCGCCCGTGGAGCGATCGGAACCAACCACCTCGACGGCAACACCCGGTTGTGCACGGCAACGGCTGCCGCGGCGCTCAAGGAGTCCTTCGGCAGCGATGGCCAGCCCGGGTCCTATGCCGATGTCGATCACGCCGACGTGATTGCGCTGTTCGGCCACAATGTCGCCGAAACCCAAGTGGTGCTGTGGGCGCGGATGCTGGACCGGCTGGCAGGTGCTGCGCCACCGGCGATAGTCTGCGTCGATCCTCGGCTCACCCCGGTCGCCCAGCACGCTACCGTGCACCTGGCGCCGCTGCCGGGAACCAACGTCGCGTTGATGAACGCGCTGCTGCACGAGATCATCGCGCACGGCTGGATCGACCGCGATTACATCGACGCGCACACAGTAGGATTCGACGAATTACGGAGTCGTGTCCAGGCTTACCCGCCGGAACGCGCTGCTGCCGTCTGTGGTGTCGACGCTGAGAAGATCCGGCGTGCAGCCCATTTGATCGGGACCGCCGAACGCCTGCTGTCGACGGTTCTGCAGGGCTTTTACCAGTCTCACCAGGCCACCGCAGCAGCGGTGCAAGTCAACAACATTCACCTGATTCGCGGCATGCTCGGTAAGCCGGGATGCGGTGTGTTTCAGATGAACGGTCAGCCCACCGCGGAGAACACCCGCGAATGCGGCGCCAACGGCGACCTGTCCGGGTTTCGGAACTGGGACAACGATAGTCATGTCGCCGAACTCGCGCAGCTGTGGAATGTCGAGCAGCAACAAATTCCGCACTACGGCCCGCCGACGCACGCCATGCAGATGTTCCGGTACGCCGAAGAGGGCACGCTGCAGATGTTGTGGGTGACCGCGACGAATCCCGCAGTGTCGATGCCCGAACTGGCGCGGATCCGCGACATCCTCGCGCAGGACCGGCTCTTCCTCGTGGTGCAGGACATTTTCTTCACCGAAACTGCCGAACTCGCCGACGTAGTGTTGCCGGCCGCCGCGTGGGGTGAGAAGACAGGTACCTTCACCAACGCCGACCGCACCGTGCATCTGTCTGAAAAGGCCGTCGAGCCACCCGGTTCGGCGCGTCCTGACCTCGATATCCTCATCGACTACGCACGGCGGATGGACTTTCGCGACAGGGACGGTCAGCCGCTCCCGGCGTGGACCGACTACGAGTCGGCATTCGAGGCGTGGAAGAAGTGCAGCGCGGGCCGGCCCTGCGACTACACCGGTCTGAGCTATGCGAAACTCCGCGGCGGCAGCGGCATCCAATGGCCATGCACGGCCGAGCGTCCCGATGGCACCGAGCGGCTGTACCCCGACGGACGTTTCTGGGCGAGCCCGGATTACTGCGAGGACTACGGCAAGGACCTGGTCACCGGTGCTCCGCTGGAGCCGACCGAGTACCGCGCGATGAATCCCGAGGGCAGGGCGATCATCAAGGCGGTGCAGTACCTGCCGCCGCACGAGGCGCCCAGGCCGGATTACCCGTTTGCCTTGATCACCGGCCGAACCGTCTACCACTTCCATACCCGCACGAAAACCGCTCGGGCGCCGGAACTTCAGGCCGCGGCGCCGGAGGTATGGGTGGAGGTCTCGGTGGCCGACGCTCGGCGCCTCAACATCGCCGACGGTGACCCGGTCGAGGTGTGTACCCCGCGCGGGCGCGTCGTCGGCGCCGCCCGGGTGTGCGGCATCCGCGACGGCGTGCTGTTCGTGCCGTTCCACTACGGCTATTGGGACATCGACGGCGACGAGCATGACCGGGCGGGCAACGAGCTGACGCTGACCGACTGGGATCCGGCGTCCAAGCAGCCGATCTTCAAGACAGCCGCTGCCCAGCTGCGGCGTTCGGCTACCGGCACCGACCGTGCCGTGTCCGGTGCCGGCGCGTCGGCGCCAGCCCTGATCACCTCGGGTCAGTCGTGAAGGTCAGATTGGCGCTGCGCGAGCTGCATCGTTCCGAGCGCAAACTGGCCAACCGGTTGGACGCGATGGCGGCCCGTCATCGCACCGAGCAGGACATCTACCACCTGGCTCATGACCTGGCCGGGTGGTCGCGGCAGCACCTGGAGGAGTTGGCCGAGCACGGCCGCCGCTACGGCCTGCGCTTGTCGGGAAACCCGCAGACGCATGCGATCACCGGCGCGCTGCAGAGCCGACTGAGCGGCATGCTGCGTCATCGCCCTGAACCGGGGCTGCTGCTGCTCGCCGACCTGCGGCGGATACACCTGATCGCTGCTGGGGTGTCAGTAGACTGGGAGTTGCTGGGTCAGGTCGCCCAGGCCGTCCGGGATCAGGACTTGCTGGAGTTGACCTCGCGCTGCCATCCGGAAGCTCTGCGGCAGATGCGCTGGGCCAACGCCATGCTCAAGGAGATGTCTCCGCAGATACTGACCAGTTAGCCGATCTGCGGCTTGATCAGCCGTTTGCTCCGGTGAGACCGGGGTACACGTGTGGGCATGACCCGGTTCGGCTATACCCTCATGACTGAGCAATGTCCGCCGAAAGACCTTGTGCGATACGCTGTTTCGGCCGAGGAGCGGGGCTTTGACTTCGAGGTCTGCAGTGACCATTTCTCTCCGTGGCTGGCGTCGCAGGGCCACGCCCCGAACGCCTGGACCGTGCTGGGTGCCATCGCGTACCAAACTCAGCGCGTCGAGCTCTACACTTACGTGACCTGCCCGACCATCCGCTATCACCCGGTGATCGTCGCCCAACAGGCGGCGACGCTGCAGATCCTTGCCGACGGTCGCTTCACCTTGGGCCTGGGCACTGGGGAAAACCTGAACGAGCACGTCGTCGGGAAAGGCTGGCCGACTGTCGAGCGCCGGCAGGAAATGCTGGTCGAAGCCATCGAAATCATCCGCGCCTTATTCGACGGGGGCCTGGTCAACTGGCGCGGCGACTACTTCCAGGTGTCTTCCGCGCGATTGTGGGATCTGCCCGAACAGCGCGTCGGCCTCGGTGTGGCCGTGGGCGGCCAGAAGGCGGTCGAGAAATTCGCCACCCTCGGTGATCACCTGATCGCCGTCGAACCCACGAAAGCGTTCGTCGACGGCTGGCACAGCGCACGGCGGGCCGCGGGTTCGACGGGCGACAGCCGCGCGGTCGGACAGATACCGGTGTGCTGGGATCCCGACCGGGACACCGCGATCGAACGCGCGCACGACCAGTTCCGCTGGTTCGGCGGCGGTTGGAACGTCAACGCGGACCTGCCGACTCCCGCCGGTTTCGCCGGTGCGACACAGTTTGTCCGACCGGAAGACGTGGCCGAGAGCATCCCCTGCGGGCCGGACCTGGACGGCATCGTCGAGGCGGTCCGGCCCTACTGGGAAGCCGGCTTCACCGACATCGCCCTGATTCAGATCGGCGGCGATACCCAGGATGCGTTCCTCAAGGAGGCGGCCGAACCGCTGCTGGAAGCGTTGCGGGCCGCCTCGAGTAAGGAAGGTAGCGATGACTGAAGGTTCCGCGACTACAACCGACGCCCTGGTCAAAGGGCTCGCTGCCGCCAGCCTGGGGCTGGGCCTCGCTGAGGTGCTGGCACCGCGGAAAGTCGCCGCGGTTGCCGGCGTGCACGACACCGACTGGTCCCGGTCGGTGATCCGGGCGTTGGGCCTGCGTGAGTGCGGTCATGCCGCCGCCCTGTTCTTCGGCCCCAACAAACTGGTGTGGACCAGGGTCGCCGGTGACGTCCTTGACGTCGGAGTGCTGCTGGCCGGAGTCGCCAAACGTCCGCGGGGACGACGCGGCCGAGGCTCGGTGGCGGCTCTTGCCCTGGCCGGGATCGGCGCGCTCGATCTTTACGCCGCGCTGCGCACCACCGGCGACAACGGTTCCTCGGGCCGTCACGCCAACGCGCCGCGGTACCGCATTATGCGCGCGGCGATCACCGTGCAGCGGGAGCCGCAGGACGTCTACGCATTTTGGCGTGACCTGGAGAACCTCCCGTCGTTCATGTACCACCTCAAGTCGGTGACCGCCGAGTCTGCTGAGCGGTCGCATTGGGTCGCCAACGCGCCTGCCGGCCAGCAGGTGCAGTGGGAAGCGCAGATCACCGACGACCAACCCGGCACCCGAATCGCCTGGGAATCACTGTCGGGGTCAGCGGTGCAGAACAGCGGCAGCGTCGACTTCGCCGCCGCGCCGGCCGGCGGCACCGAGATCCGCGTGGTCATCGGTTACCACATTCCGGGCGGTGTGCTCGGCAAGGCGGTCGCAACGGTCCTGGGCGAGTCACCGGAACAGCAAGTCAACGACGATCTTCGCCGGTTGAAGCAACTGCTCGAGACGGGTCAGGTGCTGCGGTCCGACGGATCACCGGAAGGCACCGCCGCACTCCGACAGATGCATCAGCAACCCGCGCAACCACATTCGGCGGAGAAAGGAGCGGACCGATGAGGGCCACCGTATACGCCGGACGCAACAGCGTTGAGGTACAGACGGTTCCGGATCCCAAGATCCTCAACGACCGGGACGCGATCGTGCGGATAACCTCGACCGCTATCTGCGGATCAGACCTGCACATGTACGACGGCTACATCCCGACCGTCAAGCGCGGTGACGTGTTCGGCCACGAATTCATGGGCGAGGTCGTCGAAGTCGGCAAGGCCGTGAGCAAACTGTCTGTCGGCGACCGGGTGGTCGTGCCGTTCCCGATCGCCTGCGGGGCATGCTCGGCCTGTCAGCGTGACTTGTATTCGTTGTGTGAGAATTCCAATCCGAACGCCGGTATCGCCGAAAAATTCATGGGCCACTCCCCGGCGGGACTGTTCGGTTATTCGCATATGCTGGGCGGATTTGCCGGTGGGCAAGCCGAATACGCGCGGGTGCCATTCGCCGACGTCGGGCCACTCAAAATCGAGGACGACCTGACCGACGACCAAGTGCTGTTCTTGTCCGACATCCTGCCCACCGGCTACATGGGCGCCGAAATGTGCGATATCAAGCCAACCGACGTCGTCGCCGTCTGGGGTGCGGGCCCGGTCGGGTTGTTCGCTGTCGTCAGCGCCTTCCTGCTCGGTGCGGCGAAAGTGATTGTGATCGACCGGGTGCCGTACCGACTGGCGCTTGCAGAGCAGCAGGGTGCGATTCCGGTCAATTTCGAAGAGACTTCCGTGCTCGAAGAATTACTTGATCTGACCGGCGGCCGCGGGCCTGATCACTGCATCGACGCGGTGGGCATGGAGGCCCGCAACGGATCGACTGTGGTCGATGCCTACGATCGGGTCAAGCAGGCCGCCCGCCTGGAAACCGAACGACCGCATGCCATTCGGGAAGCGGCGATGAGTTGCCGGAATGGCGGCACTATTTCCATCGTGGGCGTCTACGGCGGCTTGATGGACAAATTTCCCATCGGCGCCGTCCTGAACCGGTCGCTGACGATCAAAACTGGCCAGTGCCATGTGCATCGCTATATGCGGCCGCTACTTGACCGAATTCGTAACGGCGACATCGACCCCACATTTCTCATCACCCACCACTTGAGTCTTGATGAAGCGCCGCACGGATACGAGATCTTCAAGAACAAACAGGACAACTGCACCAAGGTCATCCTGAAACCCTAAGCCCGGTCGATGATTCGGGCCGTCGGACGGCCTGATTAAGGAGCCGAGCAATCAGACGAAGGAGCGCAAGTCATGGCAGTGCAGCAGCTGAACGGCAAGAAGGTCGCGATCCTCGCGGCAGACGGTGTGGAAAAGGTTGAGTTGGAACAACCTCGAGCCGCCCTGGAAGAGGCAGGGGCGACGGTGGAATTGCTGTCGCTGAAGTCGGGTGAGATCCAAGCGCGCAATCACGACCTGGAACCGGCAGGAACGTTCCCCGTCGACCGCGAAGTCTCTCAAGTGTCGGTCGACGACTACGACGGACTCGTATTGCCCGGTGGCACGGTCAATCCGGACAAGCTGCGGTTGGATGATTCAGCGGTCTCATTCGTACGCGACTTCGTCGACTCGGGAAAGCCGGTGGCGGCGATCTGCCACGGGCCCTTGACACTGGTCGAGGCGGGTGTAGCGAAAGGGCGCACGCTGACGTCATATCCGAGCATCCGGACCGACCTGCGCAACGCCGGCGCCAACGTCGTCGACGAAGAAGTAGTGGTCGACGAGAACCTGATCACCAGCCGTTCGCCGCGCGATCTGTCGGCGTTCTGCTCAACGATCGTAGACCAGTTCTCCAACGCCTCGATCCGCGGATAGTAGGGGGAAAGCATGGCAGCGGCAACAACACGCAGTCGACTTCGCCAGTACCTCAACGATGTTGATTACCCGGCCGATAAGGACGCGCTGCTGGAAGCGGCCAACCGAAACGGTTGCGACGAAGAAGCCAACCGGGCGTTGCGGGCGATTCCGCCGGAGACCTACGCCAACTTTGACGAGGTCGTCTCATCCGTGACGCTGACCGACGATGAGGACCTCACCGACTCGGAGAAAGCTCAAGCACATCGCGTGCACAACAAGACACACCTGGCGCAGAGCGCCAAGGACGTCGGGCCGGTCAATCCCATTGTCGAGGAATTGGGCGAAAACAGAGGTTCTTGAGTCATTGACTGCACCGACTTGCGGCGAACAACGTCGGTTTCAATTAAGTTAATTGCGGGCATCAGTGACGACGAGCCGTGATCGCCGCGGCGATCACGACGTCGAAAGGCTCACGTGACCATCACCTATCAGGTGTCCAGCGGGCCATCCGCGGTTGACGGGGTGTATCCGCCGCAAGAGGACTCCCAGCTGCTGGTTGAAACGATGGAGCGCACTGCACTGGTGCCTGGACGGCGGGTGCTGGATTTGTGTACCGGCAGTGGGTTCGTGGCGATCGCCGCGGCCGAGATGGGCGCCGCCAGCGTCACCGCATTCGACGTTTGCCCCCGCGCTGTGCGGTGTTCACGCGGCAACGCAGTGGATGCGGGAGTCGACATCGACGTTCGCGAAGGATCATGGACCGGCGCCATGAGCTGCGGGCCGTTCGAGGTCATCGTGTCCAACCCGCCCTACGTTCCCATCGCTCCGGAGGCAAACGCAGATCTGATCCCGTCATCGGCCGGCCCGGAATGGTCGTGGAACGGTGGGGCTGACGGGCGGCTCATTTTGGACCCGCTCTGTGAAGCGGCGCCGGATCTGCTCTGCAATGGCGGCTCGCTGTTACTGGTGCAGTCCGCCTTCGCGGACGCGCGCAGGTCGCTGATGATGTTGCGGCACGCTGGCATGAACGCCGACGTCATTGCCTCCCAGTGGATTCCCTTCGGACCGGTGCTGTCGGCTCAGGCGAAGTGGTTGGAGCAGACCGGCCGGCTGCAATCCGGCCGGCGGGAAGAGAGACTGGTTGTGATTCGGGCGGACAAGCCGTGACCCGCGTGGAATCCACTCGAGTACAAGTGGTTCCGAATGGACCGGTGCTGGTGCCTGGCCCAGTGCGCATCGAGATGCCAAGTGGGCGTGTGGTGGAGTCCGACCGGTTCATGGTCGCGATCTGCACCTGTCGTCGCAGTAAGGAATATCCGCTGTGCGACACCAGCCACCGCAGGTGCCGACCCGCCCCATCAACCGAGCGGGCGTCGTAACGAACTCTCGCCTGCCTTCCAGGCCTGCAGGATCACGTCCGCCAAGCGGTTTTCCACGATGGCGTTAGCGCGGATACCGAATATCACGTCGTGGTCGAGTTGAGGCTCACGTGCCACCAGGTCGGCGACGACATCCATCCGTACCACTTGCTCGTGCACCGCGTCCGCCTCGACGTGCTCACGGTAAAACGTGACGCATTCCGGTGGCGCGGCAAGCCGTCGCAACGCCTCGACCAGGCGGCGGGAGCCGGGTGACGAGGTGATCTCCGTCGACGCGAAATGTCCGATCGCCGCGCCGCGCAGCCGGCGATGCAACCCGAACATCGACATCAGGTTCACCACGGCGAGTGATTCGGCCGGAACATGATCGAGGTATGCCAAGTACGTCGAATTCAGGCCGGCGGCGTCCATCAAGTCAGCGAACAACTGCTGGTGCAGATGTGCTCCCCGTCCAGCACCGAATTCATCGAATTCGATGGCGACGAAGGAGGCCTTGGCCTGCCCGGTGAGTCGCGGGATCGCGAACGCGTGCGGGTCACCTTCTTTGAGGTGATACAGCGAGCGGTGCACGAAGTATTCGCACATCTGCTCCCATGTTCCGGTGTCGCGTAAGTAGTACGACGGGCCTTCGCCGTCAGCGGGTTCGACAGCCAGCGCGTCCATTTCGGCGCTCGCGGTGTCTTCCGGCTCGATCGGCCCAACGTCGCGGCGCACTCCCGCGAGGAATACGCGCTCCAGCTGCGCCCGTAGCTGCAGCAGCCCGGGATTCCACTCCCACATCGGATCGGCCCCGGCGAACCCCCGGTAATGCAGCTCGTAGCACATGTACAACGCGAGCTGCAGATCGAGACCGTAGGGGTCGGAATCACCTACTGAGGCCGTGATGCGGTTGAGCTGATCCTGCGGTGCGGGTTCGGTGAGGCAGCGCCGAACGGCCATGGACAGCGGTCCGTGCGCCGCCGGAAGGCGTGGTTCGACCACGGTCAGTTGTCGGGTCACGGTGATCTGTACCCGCGGGCAGGCATCAATCAAACGGACCTCGTATTGATGTCGACGAATGGGCGCGCGACGTGTCAGGACCCGTCAAGCTCAGAGAATCTCGCCAATAACTCCGAGTCAGTGGACCGATGTATAATCGAAACTATGTTCGAAGACGCCGATGATACTGCGGTGGTCGCCGCAATCGCACGCGCAGCTCGAGCGCAGAATGCGTTATACGCACGGGAGCTGGTCGCCATCGGTGAGCTGTATGCGAGGCGGGCACCGTTAGACGATGTCGAACGGCTGAATTGGATGATCGACGGGCACGAGAACGTCGTGGCAGAGGTGGCCGCTGCCCTGGGAATTAGTCGCGGCCGAGCTCGCCGGCGGATGCGGTATGCGATCGCACTGCGCGAGCGGCTGCCGCGGGTCGCGAAAGCCTTCGCGTCCGGTCTCATCGATTTCCGGATGATGGCCGCGGTGGTACACCGCACTGAACTCGTAGAGGATTCGAATCTGATCGCCAAGCTCGATGCAATGGTGGCTAGGCACGCACCAAAGTGGATGCGGCTGTCAGACCCGAAGCTGCAGGAACGCATCGACATGTGGGTGGTCCGACTCGATCCGGCTGGCGTCCGCGTATCGCGTCAGCGTCGTGAGGATCGCTACGTTGAAGTCGCACCCGTCGATTCTGGACTGGCCGGAGTTTGGGCTCAGCTGCATGCGGTCGACGGGGCGGCGCTGGATCGTAAGCTGGATGCGTTGGCTGGCACGGTATGCGCGTCGGACCCTCGAACGAAGCCACAGCGCCGGGCGGATGCTTTGGCAGCGCTGGCTGCCGGACTTACCTCAATGCGGTGCGAGTGCGGGTTGTCGAATTGCTCTGCTGCGCAACGGCATCCGGGTACGGACGTTGTCATTCACATCATGGCTGAGCAGGCAACGGTCGACGGCGACTCGGTAGCGCCGGGCTACCTGCCCGGTTTCGGCGCTTTGACAGCAGATGTCATACAACACGTTGTCGATTCTGCGAAGTTGAAGCCACTGAACCAGCCGTCATCTGAGCCCGAGCCGCGTTACCGGCCTTCGGTGGCCTTGACCGAATTTGTCCGCCTGCGAGACCTGACCTGTCGCTTTCCTGGTTGTGACGCACCCGCCGAAGTCTGTGACATCGATCACACAGTACCTTTCCCGGCTGGTCCCACGCATCCATCAAACCTGAAGTTGCTCTGCCGTTATCACCACCTGCTCAAGACCTTTTACACGGGTAATGGAGGTTGGGCGGATCGCCAAGTTTCCGACGGCACGGTGGAATGGACGGCTCCCAGCGGCCACACCTACACGACCGTGCCGAGCGGCGGTGCCATCTTTCCGGTGTTATGCAAATCCACCGGCACGTTCACATTGTCCACTTCCACACCTTCGCAACAAAGCAACCGTGGCTTCATGATGCCGACTCGGCGACGAAGCCGAGCGAAGGACCGCGCTGCCCGCATCTCGCGTGAACGAGGGATCAACGAAGCGCGCCTCGCCGCCTGCAACGACCCACCGCCGTTCTAGCGGTGCGGCAAGAACTCCTGCGCCTTGATCTTGATGCCTTCCCTCATGATTCCAAAGGCATTCTCGTCACCCTTCAACACCGCACTCGCCGCGGCCTTCATCTGGTCGAAGGTGGCGTGCGGTGGCACCGGCGGCACGTCAGGATCGCAGTGCACGTCGAGAAGCATTGGGCGATCCGCATTTAACGCCTGGTCCCACGCCGACCCGATCTGATTCGGGTCGGTCAAGGTTGCCGAGGCCAGCCCGAGGCTGGCAGCAAAACCCGCGTAATCCACGTCCGGCAGGGTTTGCGACTCTGGAAACTTCGGTGCGCCGCCCATCGCGCGCATCTCCCAAGTCACTTGGTTCAAGTCATTGTTGTGCAGTACTGCGACGATCAGCCGGGGATCAGTCCATTCCCGCCAATAGTGGGCAATCGTAATCATTTCGGCCAATCCGTTCATCTGCATCGCACCGTCGCCTTCGAACACGATGACCGGGCGGTCCGGGTGGGCGAATTTCGCGCCGATGCCATAGGGCACGCCCGGACCCATCGTGGCCAGCGTGCCGGACAGCGAGCCGCGCATGCCATCTCGGAATTTGAGCTGACGCGCATACCAGTTCGCCGCCGAGCCGGAGTCGGCAGCGAGAATTGCGTTGTCAGGCAACTTCGGTGACAAGTCAGCGAACAACCGCATCGGGTTAATCGGATTGGCCGCAACCTCGGCCTCCATCGCCATGGTGTCCCACCAGCGCTGCATATTCTTCTCGACGGTTTCTCGCCACGACCGGTCGGACTTGCGCTCGAGCAACGGCAGCAAGGCCTGCAGCGCCGCCGCAGCATCACCAACGAGATTCACCTCATAGGGATAGCGCATCCCGATCAGCGTCGGATCGATGTCGATCTGCACACCGCGGGCTTGGTCATAGTCCGGAAGGAATTGCGAGTAAGGAAAACTCGCACCGACCGTCAGCAAGGTGTCGCAGTCGCGCATCAGCTCGTAACTGGGACGCGTGCCCAGCAACCCGATCGCGCCGGTCACCCACGGTAACTCGTCAGACAGAACGTCCTTGCCCAGCAGCGCTTTCGCGACACCGGCACCAAGCACATCTGCCACCTCGGTGACCTCGGCAACCGCTCCTCTTGCGCCCGAACCGATCAGCATCGCCACCCGCTTGCCGGCGTTGAGCAGCTCGGCAGCGCGTTGTAAACCTTCCTGCGACGGCTGCGCCACCGGCCACTCAAACCCGAGGCTGGACGGCACCATCTTGAATGCATGTGTGGGCGGCGAGTATTCGAGCTCTTGTACATCGGAAGGGATGATCACTGCAGTGGGCGCCCGCCTGCTCAATGCGGTCCGAATCGCCCGGTCGAGAACGTTGGGCAGCTGCTCGGGCACTGTGACTGTTTGCACGTACTCGCTGGCGACATCCTTGAAAAGGTTCGCCAAATCGACTTCCTGCTGATACGAGCCGCCGATCGCGGTGCGTTCGGTCTGCCCGACGATAGCCAGCACCGGCACGTGATCGAGCTTGGCGTCGTAGAGACCGTTCAACAGATGGATCGCGCCGGGCCCCGAAGTGGCCGTGCATACCCCGAGCTTGTCACTGAATTTCGCATAACCCACCGCTTGAAAGGCGGACATCTCTTCGTGGCGGGACTGAATGAATTTCGGTTTGTTCTCGGCTCGGCCCCACGCTCCGAGCAAACCGTTGATCCCGTCGCCCGCATACCCGAAGACCTTCTCGACCCCCCAATCGCGCAGTCGTTCCAACACGAAGTCGGCAACTGTGGCGCTGGCCATGACACATCCTCTTCCCTAGTCTCACTTCGAGATCAGACAGGTGCATACCCACCGTGTGCCGCCCCCAGACTCGTGCTCAGCCGGCCGAGGCGCGTCCGCTCAGATACCCGACTATTCCCTGGGTGACTGCCGCGGCATAGGCGGCTCGGCCGTCCCCACTTTCCATCAACCGGGCGTCGTCGCCGTTCTTCATGTTGCCGAGCTCCACCAGAATCGCCGGGTACTGAGCCAGGTTCAAGCCGGCAAGGTCGGGGCGACCGTACAGTCCGCTTGACCCGACGTACGTCGACGCCGGCACGCCCGCGGCCCTCAGCGAGTCGCGCATGGCGGCCGCCAGCTGCGGAGCAGGGCCACTCTGCGCATCGTTGAGAGGTGGACTCGAGTAGTTGACGTGGAAGCCCCGACCGCCCGGCGGGCCGCCGTCGGCGTGGATGCTGACGATCACGTCCGGATGCATCGCGTTAGCCGCGGCGGCGCGTTGGTCGACGCAAGGCCCCACGCTGCTGTCGTCGCTGCGGGACAGTTCGGTTCGCGCACCCAGCTGATCGAGCGCGGCGCGAATCTGTTGAACGACGGCCCAGTTGAAGCTGTGCTCGGGATAGCCGTCAGCTGTCGCGGTTCCGGTCGTCTGGCAGTCCTTGGTGCCACCCCGACCGTTGGGCACCTGGCGGGTGATGGAGGCGTCGTTCGAGCCGCTGTGCCCCGGGTCCAAAAACACCGCCATTCCGGCGATGCTGGGCGCTGCCCCGGCGCGTGGCGCCGGCGCGGACAACACGGTGACCGCGAGCAGCGCGGCGGCAAGACCGCACCGCGTCCATGGTCGGCAGCGCCGGTCATCGGTCACGGGCTCTCCTGACTGGGTCGGGGTGGCGGGATTCGAACCCACGGCCTCTTCGTCCCGAACGAAGCGCGCTACCAAGCTGCGCCACACCCCGCTTAAAGCGACGACAGCCTATCGCACCGGCCCGCCGGCTGACCAAACCGCGATTGAGCCGCCCGCGCCGTGGGTACAGGCTCCAGATCCGCAGGTTAATCGGTCAGCGTTGACTTAGTGCATTGCCTGGCGCCTCACGGCTCGACGAGATAAGCCGAAGTGCTGCAGGTCACACCGCATCATGGGGGACGACTAGGCCACAATCTGCGGCGGAAGAACCGGACTGTCAGTGGCGTTGAGCAAACTATTCATACGGGGTTGGGCGCGAGGATCGGAGAGGGCTATGACGTTATTGGGCGCCGTAGTATTCGGCGGACTGTTGGGGATCGCGGTGCTGTGGCTGCTGGTGACTGCGCCGGCGAGCGAAGGGGCCGACATGTCGGACGTCGACGCCTGGGATCACTCCCAGTGGCAGGAGCCTTCGAACCTCGTCAGCCTCTCGGCGGGACCGGACGGGTCCAGCCCGTGCGCGGCCACCCACTCGTCGCAGAAGTAAGTGTCGGCGTAGCGGTCGCCGCTGTCAGCGAGCAGCGTGACCACTGAGCCACTGCGTCCCTCGGAGACCATTTCGGCGAGCAAGCCGAACGCCCCCCACAGGTTTGTGCCCGTTGACGCACCCACGCGTCGGCCCAATACAGCACTGGCGTGACGCGCCGTCGCTATCGAGGCGGCGTCGGGCACCGCAACCATCCGGTCCACCACCGTCGGCAGAAACGATGGTTCCACCCGCGGACGGCCGATACCCTCGATGCGCGACGAGGCGGCCATCTCGATGTCGAAGCGGGACTCGGCGTAAGCCGGAAAGAACGCGGAATTTTCCGGGTCGACGACGCACAACCGGGTGGCGTGCCGCCGGTAACGGATGTAGCGGCCAATGGTCGCGCTCGTTCCGCCGGTGCCCGCGCCGACGACGATCCAGTCCGGGACGGGATGACGTTCCTCCCCCATCTGGGAGTAGATCGACTCGGCGATGTTGTTGTTGCCGCGCCAGTCGGTGGCCCGCTCGGCGTTGGTGAACTGGTCGAGGTAGTGACCACCGGTTTCCCGCGCCAGTCGCTCCGCCTCCGCGTAGACATCACGCGCGTTCCTCACGAAACGGCAGGAGCCGCCGCGCGACTCGATGAGCGCCACCTTGGCCACACTGGTCGATTCGGGCATGACGGCGATGAACGGTAACCCCAGCAACGCGGCGAAATACGCCTCGGACACGGCCGTCGAACCTGACGACGCCTCGACCACCGTGGTGCCCTCACCGATCCACCCGTTGCACAGCGCGTAGAGGAACAGCGACCGGGCCAGTCGGTGCTTCAGGCTGCCGGTGATGTGCGTCGTCTCGTCTTTGAGGTAGAGCGCGACGTCCGCATCGAGACCCCACGCGGACGGCAGCGGATAGCGCAACAGGTGGGTGTCCGCGCTGCGGCGGGCGTCCGCCTCGATCAGCCGGATCGCGTTGTCCGTCCAGCAGCGCGACTGGCTGCGGACCGCGATCCGGGTCTGCGAGGTCAACGCACGGAAGCGGTTGGCTGCGACCGGCCCAGGTTGCTCGTCGAATCGCGGCCGCCTGTCGGCGCTGCGATGAGCGTCAGCAGGGTCGCCTCGGGCCGGCAGCAGAACCGCAGCGGCGCGAACGGCGAAGTGCCGAGACCCGCGGATACATGCAGGCGCATCGTTGCGCCCCAACGGGAGGGGCCTTTGGCACGGGACCGGTCGAGACCGGAGTTGGTGATGATCGCCCCGTAGAACGGCAGGCACAGCTGGCCGCCGTGGGTGTGCCCGGCCAGGACCAGCTGATAGCCGTCGGCGGCGAAGCGGTCCAGCACCCGCGGTTCCGGCGAATGAGTCAGCCCCAGCCGCAGGTTGGCGGCCGGGCTGGCCGGGCCGGCGATGGTGTCGTAGCGGTCGCGGGCGATGTGGGGGTCGTCGACGCCGGCAGCGGCGATGTGCAATCCCGACACCTCGAACTCGCGGCGGTTGTGCGTCAGGTCGAGCCAGCCGCGTTCGGTGAAAGCCGCCCGCAGATCCTGCCAGGGCAGCGGCTCACCCTGCACCCGGTGGCCCGGGTTGGTGAGGTAGTTCACCGGATTCTTCAGGCGCGGACCGAAATAGTCGTTGCTGCCGAACACGAAGACACCGGGACGCGACAACAGGTCACCCAGGCTTTGCACCACTGCCGGCACCGCCTTGGGATGGGCCAGGTTGTCACCGGTGTTGACCACCAAATCGGGCTCCCACCCGGCCAGCTCGCGCAGCCACGCTTGCTTGCGACGCTGGGTGGGCCGCATGTGTAGATCGCTGATGTGCAGCACCCGAAGCGGCGACGAACCCGGGGTCAACACGGGCATTGTCAGCTCACGCAATACGAACGCATTTCGCTCGATGATCGAGGCGTATCCGAGTCCGGCGACAGCCGAGCCGAGGACGGCGGCTCCGGTCGATTTCAGTGCGGCAGACATGAACTAGAGCCTACTGCCGAAACCATCACGGGGGCGGCTGGTCGCCGGGTGGCGGTGGTGCCAGCAGCGGGATCGTGATGGGCGGCAGGCCGGGTATCTCGACGACGGTCGACCCGGCCGGCATGGGAGGAGCCTCGGGTGGCGGTGCGGGGGCCGGCGCAATGCCGTTGCTGACCTGAATGGTGATGACCGAGCCGGGAATGGTCTGACCGTTCGGGGAGGTGCCGACCACCTCGCCGTACTTCGCGCTGCTGTTCACCGAATTGGGCTGGTCGGCGACCTGGAAGCCGGCATCCTTGAGACGCTGGCGCGCGCCGTCCACGTCCAGACCGGCCACGCTCGGCACCCGCGAGCCGGGACCGCCGTCGACGTACCGGGGATCGGTGGGCGGCAGATGGATGTCCCCCCATTTCGTGGCGATCGGTTTCATCGCGGTGAACCAGGTGCGCGCGGGTTCATTACCGCCGTAGAGGTCACCGTTGCCGCATCGGCGCAACGGGAAAGAGCACAGGTCCGACGGTGAGGTCGAGTCGTCGTAGATGTAGTTGGCCGCCGCGTACTGGTTGGTGAAGCCGACGAAACCGGAAGAGCGGTGCGCTTCGGTGGTACCGGTCTTACCCGACATCGGGAAAGTCCAGCCGGCGGCGCCGGCCGAACCCGACGCGGTACCCCCGGCCTGCGCATCCTTGCTCAAAGCGTTAGCGAGCGTGTTGGCCAGCCCCTCGGGCACCACCTGATCGCAGGCTTCAGTGGTGACGGCAACCTCGTTGCCGTCCCGGTCGACGACTTTGTCGATTGGGTTGGGCGGGCACCAGACGCCGCCGGACGCGAGAGTCGCCGCGACGTTGGACAATTCCAGTGCATTCAACTCGAACGGGCCTAAGGTGAACGACCCGATGTTCTGCCGCTTGATGAAGTCGGCCAGGCTCTCGTTGCTGTTCGGGTCGTAGTCACGCGCGCTGCCCGGCTCGGCGTAGGACCGCAGGCCCAGCTTGATCGCCATGTCCACTGTGCGGGGCACACCGATCCGCGAGATCAGCTTGGCGAAGGCGGTGTTGGGTGAGGTGGCCAGCGCATCGGTGACATTCATCGACCCCCGGTAAGCGCCGGCGTTGACCACACACCAGGTTTCCTTCGGGCAGCCCTTCGCGCCGCCGCTGCCCATGCCCTTGGTCTGGAAACTGCCCGGCACGTCAAGCACGGTGTTGATGCCCATGCCCATGTCCATCGCAGCGGCGGTGGTGAAGATCTTGAAGATCGAGCCGGCGCCGTCGCCGACCATCGAGAACGGCTGCGGTCGCATCGTCTCGCCGGCGTCGGTGTTCAATCCGTAGCGCCGGTTGCTGGCCATGGCGACGACGCGGTGCGAATCACGGCCGGGCCGGATCACGCTCATCACGCTGGCGATGCCGTTCAGGTCGGGGCTGGCGATGCCGTCGATTGCCTGCTTGACCGGCGCCTGCACGTCGGGATCGAGGTTGGTGCGGATCAGGTAGCCACCTCGGGCCAGTTGCTCCTTGCTGATCCCGGCGCGCGCCAGGTAGGCCTGCACGTAGTCGCAGAAGAATGCGCGGTCTCCGGCGGCGATACAGCCTCGGGGCAGCTCGTTGGGCTGCGGCAGGATGCCCAGCGGCTCGGCCTTCGCCGCGCGCAGCGCGTCGGCTTCGGCGGGCAGGTTGTCGACCATCGTGTCCAGCACGACATTCCGCCGTGCCAGGGCACCGTCCGGGTTTGTGTAGGGGTTCAGCGAGCTGGTCGACTGCACCAGCCCGGCCAGCAGCGCCGCCTGCTGCCAGTTCAAGTCCGAGGCGTTGACGCCAAAATAGGTCTGCGCAGCGTCTTGCACGCCGAAAGCGTTGTTACCGAACGACACCAGGTTCAGGTAGCGGGTCAGGATCTCCGGTTTGCTGAAATTCTTGTCCAAGGTGAGCGCCATGCGGATCTCGCGCAGCTTGCGAGCCGGCGTGGTCTCGACGGCCGCACGCTTTTCCGCGTCCGTCTGCGCGAGGACCAGCAGCTGATAGTTCTTGACGTACTGCTGCTCGATCGTCGAGCCACCGCGGGTGTCGACGTCTCCGGAGGCATAGCCGGCCAGTCCGGTCAGCGTGCCTTTCCAGTCCACACCGTTGTGTTCGGCAAACCGTTTGTCTTCGATCGAAACGATTGCCAGCTTCATCGTGTTCGCGATCTTGTCGCTGGGCACCTCGAACCGGCGCTGCGAATACAGCCAGGCGATGGTGTTGCCTTTGGCGTCCACCATCGTGGTCACCGCGGGCACGTCACCGGCGACCAATTGGGCCGAGCCGTTGGCCACTACCTCCGACGCGCGGTTCGACATCAGCCCGAGCCCGCCGGCGACCGGGAACATCAGGCCTGCGACGATGACACTGGCCAACAGACAGACACCTGCCAGCTTGAGGATCGTGATACCCGTCGCGGGGCGCTCGAACATGGCTACTACAGTAGCTTCGATATTTTGAGCCGCCTGTCCGGCCAGAAATCGTTCAGTCCAGGGCGGCTCAGCGCGGCCGCTCACCGGCTCGTCTGTGATCTGGACAGCACTAGAAATCGGGTGAGTGCCACGCTTCAAGCGCCGTTATTAGGTCGTTATCATGATCGGACTGCACGGCCGTGCCAAAAAGGCTCTACCAAACTGTTGCGCAATTGGTACCTGACCACCTAACTTAGACACACACTGAGATACAGGTAACACCGAAGTGCATAGTGTGGCGCTGATCGCATCGCGAAGGCACTTAGGGTCAGGGCCGTCGCAGCGGCGGCCGGAGCGAAGGGGAGCGCTGGTGTCAGGAACACGGCCCGCGGTGCGTAAAGCGACGACAACGCCTGTCAGCAGACCTGTTAGCAGCAGTATCTACCCCGCGGATGCCGAGTCCCGCATCGCGTGGGTATCCAAAGCCCTGTGCCGCGCCACTGACCCCGATGAGCTGTTCGTTCGCGGTGCGGCCCAGCGCAAAGCCGCCGTCATCTGCCGGCACTGCCCGGTCATGCTGGAATGCGGCGCCGACGCGCTGGACAACCGCGTCGAGTTCGGCGTCTGGGGCGGCATGACCGAGCGTCAACGCCGCGCTCTGCTCAAGCAGAACCCCGACGTCGTGTCGTGGGCCGAGTTCTTCGCTGGACAGCGCAAGCACCGCAGCGCTGGCTAAGTCTTTGCCGCAGCAGCGGTTGCTAAGTTGCAACCGCCGTGGCCGTGGCCGTCGCCGTCAATTGATCGGCGATCGTCCGCAACGCTTCCAGATCGGAGACGTCGAACGGCAGGGACGGCACCCCGACCACGGCGACGTGCGGGTGTGCCCCGGTGAAACGCGACAGCAGCCGGATCTCGCGCTTGGCGATCACCGCGCGTTCCGCATGAATCCGCAGCACCGCGCCGGCGATCGCGGCGGATTCGTCAGAGTCCGCCGCAGCGGCGAGCGTCTCACTGGCGTCGATGGCGCGCTCCACCGGCAACGCGCTCAGCATCGGGTGAGTTCGGTTCAGAATCAGCCCGGCCAGCGGCATCTCTTCGGTCGACAGTCGGTCGACGAAGAAGGCCGCCTCGCGCAACGCGTCGGGTTCGGCCGCCGAGATCACGACGAACTGCGTGCCCCGGCGTTTCAGCAGCGCGTAGGTCCGGTCCGCCTTCTCCCGGAAGCCGCCGAAGGTCGCGTCCAGCGACTGGACGAAACTGGCTGCGTCGGAGAGCATCTGTGAGCCCAGGATGGTCGACATCGCTCGCATCGCCAGGCCCACCGCGCCGGTGACCAGTCGTCCGATTCCGCGGCCCGAACCCAGCAGCAGTCGCCACAGCCGGCTGTCCATGAAGCTGCCCAACCGTTCAGGCGCGTCCAGAAAGTCCAGCGCATTACGTGACGGCGGAGTGTCGACCACTACCAGATCCCAGCGATCCTCGCCCAGCAGCTGACCGAGCTTCTCCATCGCCATGTACTCCTGCGTGCCGGCGAGCGACGTGGCGACGGTTTGGTAGAACTGGTTGTCCAGAATCGCCTGGGCACGGTCGGGTCCGGAGTACTGGACCACCATCTCGTCGAACGTGCGGCGCATGTCGAGCATCATCGCGTGCAGCTGCCCGGACACCTCCGGGGCGAGCGGAACGCGCTGCGGCGAGTTGCCCAGGTCTTGGATCCCCAGCGCTTGGGCCAGCCGTTTGGCCGGGTCGATGGTCAACACCACCACCGTGCGGCCGTACTCGGCTGCGCGCAGCGCGATCGCCGCGGCGATGGTCGTCTTGCCGACACCGCCTGCGCCGCAGCACACCACAACCCGGTTGGAGGTGTCGGCCAGCATCGCGGCGACGTCCAACCTTTCCGGCTTGACGCTCATCGGACTCCTTGCTCGGCAAGCACTTCGGAGAGCTCGTAGAGACTGCCGAGGTCGATGCCGTCGGTGATGGTGGGCAGCTGCAACCGGGGCACCTGCAGCTCGTCGAGCTGGTCGGCATTCTCGGCGCGCGCGGTGATCCGGGTGGCGTGCTGAATCGTCTCGGTCAGCAGACCGGCGAAGTCAGCATCCGACAGTTTGATCCCTGCCCTGCCCAGGCCCGCCCGCACGGCGTCGGCGTCGATTACGCCTTCCGCCGCCTTGGCCAGGTCCGCGGCCGGCAAATAGGCCGGGATGTTGCGGTTGACGATCACACTGCCGATCGGCAGCCCCAGCTGCTGAAGTTCGTCGATCGCCTCCATTGTCTCCTGCATGGGCAGCGCCTCGAGCAGGGTGACCAGGTGCACCGCGGTCTGCTGGGAGTGCAGCAGGCTCACCACGCCCTCCGCCTGGGAGTAAACCGGTCCGCCCTTGGCCAGATCCGACACCGCTTTGGTGACGTCGAGGAACCGCGCGATGCGCCCGGTCGGTGGCGCGTCGACGACGACCGCGTCGTAGACCGGCGTCTTGGTCGCCTTGTCGACACGGACCACCGACTCCTTGACCTTGCCCGTGAGCAGTACGTCACGCAGGCCCGGCGCGATCGTCGTCGCGAACTCGATGGCCCCGATGCGGCGCATCGCCCGGCCGGCGATGCCGAGGTTGTAAAACATGTCGAGGTATTCCAGGAACGCTTCCTCGATGTTGATCGCCAGCGCGTTGACCTGGCCGCCCCGCTCCGCGGCGGCGATCTTGACTTCCCGGTAGGGCAGCGGCGGCACATCGAAGAGCTGCGCGATTCCTTGGCGCCCTTCGACTTCCACCAACAACACCTTGCGTCCCCCGGCCGCCATGGTCAGCGCCAGAGCGGCGGCGACGGTCGACTTGCCGGTGCCGCCTTTGCCGCTGACGAAGTGCAGCCTGGCCTTCGACAGGCGCGACGGCCAGCCGACAGCGCTGCCGTCGTCGTCCAATGTGGATGCCACCTTCGCATGCTAACCACACCGGCTGCACGCAGTGCGCCCGATGGCTGATCGGACGACCGATAAGCTCGGTTCATGACCCAACCGACGCTGTGGGAGTACGCCACCGTTCCGTTGCTGACCCACGCCACCAAGCAGATCCTCGACCAGTGGGGTGCCGACGGCTGGGAACTGGTCGCCGTGCTGCCCGGGCCGACCGGCGAACAGCACGTCGCGTACCTCAAGCGCCCGAAGTGAGCGTTGGATCTGCCAGTGCCCGGCTCGAGGAGCTGGGTATCCAGCTTCCGCAGGTGGCCAAGCCGCTCGCCGCCTACGCGCCGGCCGTACGAACCGGCAACTTGGTCTACACCGCCGGCCAGTTGCCGCTGCAGCAGGGGAAGCTGGCGCTGGCGGGCAAGGTCGGACTGACGGTCAGCCCCGAGCAGGGGCACGCGCTGGCGCGGATCTGCGCGCTCAATGCGCTGGCGGCGGTGGACGCCCTGGAGGGAATCGACGCGGTGCAGCAGGTGGTCAAGGTGGTGGGCTTCGTCGCGTCCGCGCCGGGATTCAACGGCCAGCCCGGCGTCGTCAACGGGGCCTCCCAACTGTTGCGAGAAGTGTTCGGCGACAGCGGGATACATGCCCGCTCCGCAGTGGGGGTTTCCGAGTTGCCGCTCGATGCGCCGGTGGAGATCGAGTTGATCGTCGAGGTCGGGTAGCAACGGCGATGTGCGGTGACGCACTGACGCACCCGGCATACGGTCGACTGCGAGCGGTGACCGAAACAGCGTCGGTGCTGTTGGCCGACAACCCCGGCCTGATGACGCTGGAGGGCACCAACACCTGGGTGCTACGGGCTCCCGGCAGCACCCAGTCGGTGATCGTGGATCCCGGCCCCGACGACGACGAGCACATCGGCCGGGTCGCCGCGATCGGAGCTATCGCGCTGGTGCTGATCAGCCACCGACACGGTGACCACACCGACGGCATTGACAAGCTGGTCGAACTGACCGGGGTGCCGGTGCGCTCGTCGGGCAGCGGGTTCCTGCGCGGACTGTCGGCCGAATTACGCGACGGCGAGGTGATCGAGGCGGCCGGCCTGACCATCTCGGTGCTCGCCACCCCCGGGCACACCGCCGACTCGCTGTCCTTCGTCCTCGACGACGCGGTGTTGACCGCCGATACGGTGCTCGGTCGCGGCACCACCGTCATCGACAGCGACGACGGCAGCCTGGCCGACTATCTGGCTTCGTTGCACCGGCTGCGCGGACTGGGCCGACGCACGGTGCTGCCCGGCCACGGGCCCGAGCTGGCCGACTTGTCGAGCGTCGCCGCGGAGTACCTGGCGCATCGGGAACAGCGGCTGCAGCAGGTCCGCTCGGCGCTGACGGACTTGGGCGACGACGCCAGCGCCCGCCAAGTCGTCGAGCATGTCTACACCGACGTCGACCAGCAGCTGTGGGACGCGGCGGAGAAGTCGGTGCAGGCGCAGCTGGATTACCTGCGCCGCTAGCGTGCTCGGCGGGCCAACCGCTCGGAGTCGGAGATCAGCACGCTCTTGCCTTCCAGCCGAATCCAGCCGCGATGAGCGAAGTCGGCCAGCGCTTTGTTGACCGTCTCGCGGGAGGCACCCACCAACTGGGCGATCTCTTCCTGCGTCAGGTCGTGGGTGACCCGCATCGCGCCGCCCTCCTGGGTGCCGAACCGTTGAGCCAGCTGCAACAGCTGCTTGGCGACCCGGCCCGGTACGTCGGTGAAGATGAGGTCGGCGAGATTGTTGTTGGTGCGCCGCAGCCGGCGGGCCAACACCCGCAGCAGTTGCTCGGCGATCTCGGGCCGGTCGGCGATCCAGGCGCGCAGCGCATCGCGGTCCATCGACACCGCCCGCACTTCGGTGATCGTTGTCGCGCTGGACGTTCGCGGTCCCGGATCGAAGATCGACAACTCCCCGAACATGTCCGACGGGCCCATGATCGTCAGCAGGTTCTCTCGGCCGTCCGGAGAGCGCCGGCCGATCTTGACCTTCCCCGACATGATGATGTACAGCCGATCGCCGGGCTCGCCTTCTGCGAAAACCGTGTGTCCACGCGGGAAATCGACGGGCTGTAGTTGTTTTGTCAGCGCGGCGACGGCGCTCGGTTCGACCCCCTGGAAGATTCCGGCCCTCGCCAGGATCTCGTCCACGTTGCCCCTTAGCTTCTTCAATACGTAACTAGCGCAGGTCTATCGCTCGGAGGCCCGGTTCGCTTCCGCAGGCGGGATGCTGGGCAGCTCCCAGATCTACAGTTGGTGAGCCGAGTCTAGAGGTAAGCCGTTAACCCGACGTGCCAACGCTACACACGATTGCTACGCCGAGTCGCCGAACTACCGATTCGCCCGGGAATGCCCGTGCTGCCCGTGGGCTGCGCCGCAGCTGATTTGACTACGCCGGCGTCGATGATTCGCTCGGTTTGGCGGCGGTGCAGATCGCCCAGCGCTTCCGGCATCCCGACTCGCGCCAGCGTCCCGACGTCGACTGGCTCTGCCTGCTGGAGGAAATCGGCGACGTCGCGAGCGGTGACCGTGTCGCCGGCCAGCCAGGTTTCCAGCCGACTCAACTGCAAGGCGGCCAGCATTATCAACGCCGGGACAAAGGCCACGAACAGTAGCGACACAGATCGCAAGTAAACACGCCGAAGATCTCAGCGGGATCACGAATAACCTACGCTGTTTCAGCGTGGTAGCGGATAAGCAGGTCGCCTCCGGCGGCGCCGCGGCGCGGCGCTGGTCCTCGGAAACCCACACCGGCTTGGTGCGACGAGCCCGGCGCATGAATCGCACTCTGGCGCAGGCGTTCCCGCACGTCTACTGCGAGTTGGACTTCACCAACCCACTGGAATTGACCGTCGCCACCATCCTGTCTGCGCAAAGCACCGACAAGCGCGTCAACCTCACCACGCCGGCGGTGTTCGCCCGCTACCGCACGGCGCGCGACTATGCCGAAGCCGACCGCGACGAACTGGAAAACTTCATCCGTCCGACTGGCTTCTACCGCAACAAGGCCACCTCACTCATCCGCCTCGGCCAGGCTTTGCTCGAGCGATTCGACGGCGATGTGCCGTCAACGATGGGCGAGTTGGTGTCGCTGCCCGGAGTGGGGCGCAAGACAGCCAACGTCATCCTGGGCAACGCCTTCAACATTCCGGGGATCACCGTCGACACCCACTTCGGGCGGCTGGCGCGCCGCTGGCGCTGGACCGCCGAACAGGACCCGGTCAAGGTCGAGCACGCGGTCGGCGCGCTGATCGAACGCCGCGAGTGGACTCTGCTCAGTCACCGGGTGATCTTTCACGGTCGCCGGGTGTGCCATGCGCGCAAACCTGCGTGCGGCGTGTGCGTGCTGGCCAAGGACTGCCCGTCGTTCGGCACCGGTCCGACGGAACCGCTGATCGCGGCGGCGCTGGTGAAAGGCCCTGAGAGGGCGCATCTGCTGGCACTGGCCGGTCTTGACACCTGACGCTGATTCGCGATGACCGCGTCTACCCACCGCAGTACCCGCTGGACCCTTGCCGTGTTGGCAATCGTCGGGTTGCTTATTGTCGGGTTCGCCGTCGAGTTGAACCGCATGTCCTCCGGCCCGAACGGCGCAGGACCGGACTCGACGGCACGGGGCATCGACCGGGAGCACCGCGACGCCGACACCCCCGCTGCGCTGGCCGGTCCCCGGCAGCGCGCCGACCTGCCCGCATGCCCCGCCGCGGACGGCGCGGCTGCGCCGAGTGAGGCCCTGCGCGGCGTCACGGTGGAGTGCGCGGCCGACGGAGCGACCGTCGACGTATCCCGCGCGCTGGCCGGGCGTCCGGTGGTGCTGGATTTCTGGGCTTATTGGTGTGCTCCATGCACGGCTGAGTTGCCGGCGATGGCCGACTACCAGCGACGCGTCGGTACCGCCGTGACGGTGGTGACCGTGCATCAGGACGAGAACGAGACAGCCGGCCTGTTACGGCTGGCAGATCTGGGTGTGCGGCTGCCGACCTTCCAGGACGGCCGCCGCCTGATAGCAGCTGCGCTGGGCATTCCCAACGCGATACCCGCGACAGTGGTGCTGCGGTCGAACGGTAGCGTTGCCCAGGTCCTGCCGCGACCGTTCGCCAACGCGGACGAGATCAGTGCCGCGGTCGGAGACCAGGCGCGGTGAGGGCGAGGAGGAGCCGTTGAGCGCAGGGGGCACCGCCGGCTCGCGCGGGGCAGTACCGCTCACGCCCGACGTCGGCCCCGGGTGGCTGCGTCCACTGGTCGACAATGTTGCTGCGGTGCCGTCGATGTTCCGGCGCCGGCTGCCCGCCGACGTCCTCGCGATTCAGACCGCGGCCCGAGGCACCGGCGGGCGCGACGCGGCGGTGTTGGTGCTGTTCTCCGGGCCAGAGCAGGCATCCGGCTTACCCGGCCGCACCGTTCCGGACGACGCGGATCTGCTGCTGACCGTCCGGGCCGGCACGCTGCGCCACCATGCTGGACAGGCGGCCTTTCCCGGCGGCAGCGCCGATCCGGACGACGACGGACCAGTGGCCACCGCGCTGCGCGAAGCCCGCGAGGAAACCGGCATCGACACCAGTCGGCTGTATCCGCTGGCCATGATGGAGCGGACCTTCATTCCACCATCGGGATTCCATGTCGTCCCGGTGCTGGCCTATTCGCCGGACCCCGGCCCGGTCGCCGTCGTCAACCAAGCCGAGACCGCGCTCGTCGCTCGCGTTCCGGTGCGGGCCTTCGTCAACCCGGCTAACCGCCTCACGGTTTTCCGCCGCGGCCTCGGCCGCCGCTTCGCCGGACCGGCGTTTCTGCTGAACGAGATGCTGGTGTGGGGATTCACTGGTCAGGTGATTTCGGCGATGTTAGACGTAGCGGGCTGGAGCCTGCCCTGGAACACTACCGACGTGCGTGAGCTCGACGAGGCGATGGCGCTGGTCGGCGACAGGGGCGAGGCGGCCCGATGACCACCTCCCAGTGGTTGGACATCGCAGTGCTGGCAGTGGCTTTCGTCGCGGCGATCTCCGGTTGGCGTTCCGGCGCGCTGGGTTCACTGCTGTCTTTCGTCGGTGTGCTGCTGGGCGCCGTCGCCGGTGTGCTGTTGGCGCCGCACCTGGTCGCCCAAATCAGCGCTCCGCGCGCCAAGCTGTTCGCCGCACTCTTCCTGATTCTGGCGCTGGTGGTCGTCGGCGAGGTCGCCGGTGTGGTGCTGGGCCGGGCGGTGCGCAGCGCCATCCGCAGCGACGGCGTGCGGTTCTTCGACTCGCTCATCGGGATGGCGCTGCAACTGGTCGTCGTGCTGACCGCGGCCTGGCTGTTGGCCACTCCGCTCACCCAGTCCAAGGACCAGCCGGCCCTGGCAGCTGCGGTGCGCGGCTCGCGGGTGCTGGCCGAAGTCAACGACATGGCACCGCCCTGGCTGAAGACGGTGCCCCGGCGGCTGTCGGCGCTGCTGAACACCTCCGGGCTGCCCGCGGTGCTCGAGCCGTTCAGTCGCACGCCCGTCGTGGCGGTGGCGACACCGGACGCCGCGCTGACCGGCAACCCCGTCGTCGCGGCCACTGCGCCCAGCGTGGTAAAAGTGCATGCCATCGCGCCCAGCTGTCAGAAGGTGTTGGAAGGCAGCGGATTCGTGCTTTCCCCGGACCGGGTGATGACCAACGCGCACGTGGTCGCCGGCGCAGACACCGTCACGGTTGCGGTCAACGGCAATCCCTACGACGCCACCGTGGTCTCCTATGACCCGTCGGTGGACATCGCGATCCTCGCCGCGCACAACTTGCCCGCGCAGCCGCTGGCCTTCGCCGACGAGACCGCGAAAACCGGCACCGACGCGCTGGTGATGGGCTATCCCGGTGGCGGCGACTTTCAGGCCACCCCGGCCAGGGTGCGGGAGATCATCCAACTGTCCGGTCCCGACATCTACCGCAACGCGACGGTGACCCGTGAGGTGTACACCGTCAGAGCGACTGTGGAGCAGGGCAACTCGGGCGGACCGATGATCGACGTGAACGGCCGGGTGCTCGGTGTGGTGTTCGGTGCGGCCGTCGACGACAACGACACCGGTTTCGTGCTGACCGCCAAGGAGGTGTCCGCGCAACTCGCCAGAATCGGCGACACGCAGACCGTGCCGACCGGGACCTGCGTCAGTTGAGCCGTGACCCGTGCACCTGGTCGAGAAAGCGCATCAGGTGGCCGTTGACTTCGTCGGGCGCCTCTTCGTGACTGAAGTGTGCCGCGCCGGCCACCGAGATGTAGCGACCGTGCGGAGCGTAACGCTGAGTGCGCTCGACCGGATCGGCCAGCACGTAGGGATCGGCGTCGCCGCGTAGATGCAGCACCGGGACGCCGAGCTGCTGTCTCATCGACCTCATGAACCGGCGGCCCTCGTCGCGCAGCTGGCTGCGCACCGCCCAGCGCTGATATTCCAGCGCTGAGTGCGCTGCCGCCGGGATCTGGATGGCCTGGCGCAGATGGCCGATCGTTTCAGAGAAATCCTCGGAGACTGCCCACTTCGCCGATGCGCGACTTCGGACCAGGCGCTCGATCTCGTCGCCGTGGGACCTGGTCAGCGCGCGTTCGGGCCATATCGGCACCTGATAGCGCAGCAACGACGGCAACAGCGCGCGGCTCTGGTCTCGCCGGGTCAGCACCGACCTGCGCAGGGCTGCGGGATGCGGTGAGCTGATCAGCCCGATGGCCCGCACCAGTCGCGGGTGCAGCACCGACGTCGCCCAGCAGACCAATCCGCCGTCGGCGTGGCCGACGAGGGTGGCCGACGAGTGCCCCAGCGCGCGAATCAGCCCGGCAGTATCACCGGCCAGGGTCCAGCCGTCGTAGCCGCGAGGCGGCTTGTCGCTGCCGCCGTAGCCGCGCAGATCCACTGCCACCACCCGGGCTCCGGTGAGACCACGCAGCTGGTGACGCCACGACCACCAGAAGGAGGCAAAGCCGTGCAGCAAGATGACCAGCGGGCGCGCCGTCGGCGGGGTGCCGGCATCCGACTCGCCGGCCGACCCTGCCGGCCGAGCCTCGACGACATGAAACCGGATGCCGTTGGCGTGTACGTTCAGATGCCGCCAAGGCCCGTCGATGCGGGTCACCGACGGGTCGGGCGGTGCCATTCACCAGCCCGAGGGATCGGCGGGCACCCCGCCGCGGGTGGCGGTGAGCGCCTGCTGGCCCGCTTGTTGGGCGGCTCTGTCGTGGCCGGGGGTCAACGCGGTGCGCGTCTCCTTGACCGATGCGATGGTTTGCCGCGGCCCTCGGATGCGGCGCACTTTGAGGAAACCGAACAAGGCCAGCACCCCGGTGACGACGACCATGACGCCGAACACGATGAGGTAGGCGGCCCACCGCCAGATCCACAAGTGCAGCAGCTCGGCGAGGAAGAAGAAGAAAAAGAAGGTCGAGTAGAACAGCACCACCAGCGCCGCGATGAAAAAGATGCTGCCGGTGAGGCCCTTCTTGACGTCGCGGGTGATCTCCGCGCGGGCCAACTCCACCTCGGCACGGACCAGCGTCGACATCTGAGCCGTTGCATCTTTGACCAGATCACCCAGCGACGGTTCGGCGGGCAACGCGTGCGGATCGGTCAGCGGGATGGAGGTCAGCGTGCTGGGCACCCCGTCTTGCCTGCCGCCGTTGGCGGCGGAGTTCTTACCATCACCCTTGCTCACAGACGGTCCTTCCGTTTGAGTGTCCCGGCTGGCCTGAAGCGGCAGTGCGCTAAATGTTGCCACAGCCGCACCGACACACGAGGCCAGCCGACATTGTGACGATGACCGGGTACCCGCGGCGGTCACGTAAACTAACCGAGCCGCACCGGCTCAGGTGACGGGACTCGTCGACAGGAGCGTTGATTTGCAGACCGTCTGCCGGTGTGCGGCTGCGCTGCTGACTGCGCTGCTTGCCTGGGCCGGCTTATCTGGGGTGGCCGTTTCCGCTGACGACAAGATTCCTATCGGCGGCGGTACGCCCATCGTCATCGACAGCGACACCTTTTGCACACTGACGACCATCGGCACCGACAACACCGGCGCGCTGGTCGGTTTCACGTCCGCGCACTGCGGCGGTCCGGGCTCTCAAGTGAGCGCCGAGGGAGTTCCGAGCAACGGACCGGTGGGCACCATGGTGGCCGGCAACGACGGTTTGGACTATGCGGTCGTCAAATTCGACCCGACCAAGGTGACACCGGTGGCCAACGTGGGCGGATTCGCCATCAACGGCATCGGCCCGGATCCGGCGTTCGGCGCCGTGGCCTGCAAGCAGGGCAGGACCACGGGCAACTCGTGCGGCGTCACCTGGGGACCGGGGCAGGATCCGGGCACCATCGTGATGCAGGTGTGCGGACAGCCCGGCGACTCCGGCGGGCCGGTCACCGTCAACGACATGCTGGTCGGGATGCTGCACGGAGCGCTCAGCGAGAGTCTGCCCGCCTGCGTCGTCAAATACATCCCGTTGCACACCCCTGCAGTGGTGGTGTCGATGAACGCGATACTGGCCGACGTCGCGGCCAAGAATCGGCCCGGCGCCGGGTTCGTGCCGGTGCCGGCCGAACCGGCGCTTTAACCAGCCGTCTTATTTTCCCGCCCGGATGGCATCGAAGACGTCGGGGTCGAGCAGCGTCGAGGTGTCGCCCAACTCGCGGTTCTCGGCAACGTCGCGCAACAGCCGGCGCATGATTTTGCCGCTGCGCGTCTTGGGTAGTTCGGGCACGACATGAACTTCACGGGGCCGGGCGATCGGGGAGATTTCGCGGGCCACTTCGGCGCGCAACTCGTCGATGATCTCGTCGCTGACGGTGTCGGCATGGTCAGCTTGCAGCACGACGAACGCGCAGATGGCTTGGCCGGTGGTGTCGTCGCTGGCCCCGACCACGGCAGCCTCGGCCACACCGGAGTGGCCGACCAGTGCGGATTCCACCTCGGCGGTGGAGATCCGGTGGCCGGACACATTCATCACGTCGTCGATGCGTCCCACCACCCAGATGGCGCCGTCGGAATCGTAGCGAGCGCCGTCGCCGGCGAAATACCAGCCCTGCTCGGCGAACCTGGACCAGTAGGTCTCCCGGAAGCGCTCCGGGTCACCCCAGACCCCCCGCAGCATCGACGGCCATGGCTGGTCGATGACCAGGTAACCGGTGACATGCTCACCCTCGTCGGGCCCGGGCTGCAGCTGGTTGCCGTCGTCGTCGACGATCCTGGCGGAGATTCCCGGCAGCGGCGTCATTGCCGACCCCGGCTTGGTGGTGGTCACACCCGGCAGCGGGGAAATCATCGCGGCACCGGTCTCGGTCTGCCACCAGGTGTCCACGATCGGGGTCCGGCCGGCGCCAATGGTGTTGCGGTACCAGCGCCAAGCCTCGGGGTTGATCGGTTCGCCCACCGTCCCCAGCAACCGCAAGCTGGACAGATCGTGCGCGTCGGGGATCTCCCGCCCCCACTTCATGAATGTCCGGATCAACGTCGGAGCAGAGTAATACGTTGTGACGCCGTACTTTTCGATGATCTCGAAGTGGCGGTGCTGGGTGGGGGACTCGGGGGTCCCCTCGAATATCACTTGGCTGACGCCGTTGGACAGCGGACCGTAGACGCTGTAGGTATGGCCGGTCACCCAGCCGATGTCGGCGGTGCACCAGAACACGTCGGTCTCGGGTTTGACGTCGAAGACGGTGTGGTGGGTGTAGGACGCCTGCGTGAGGTAGCCGCCGCTGGTGTGCATGATGCCTTTGGGCCTGCCGGTGGTTCCCGAGGTATAGAGCAGGAACAGCGGGTGTTCGGCCTCGAAGGCCGCCGCGGTGTGTTCTTCGGACGCCGAGTCGACGACATCGTGCCACCACAGGTCGCGTCCTTCGGTCCAGGGGACATCGATTCCGGTGCGTCGCACCACCAACACATGCTGGACGGGACTCTCGGAAGAACCACCGCCGTCGGCGTCGGGCTGCACCGCGCTGTCCGCGGCGTCCTTGAGCGACACGACCTTGCCGCGCCGGAACTGACCGTCTGCGGTGATCAACACCTTGGCCTCTGCGTCGGCGATGCGTGCCCGCAGCGCGTTCGCGGTGAAGCCGGCGAATACCACGCTGTGCAGCACGCCCAGCCGAGCGCAGGCCAGCATCGCCACGACGGCCTCCGGGATCATCGGCAAGAAGATCGCGACGCGGTCACCGGCGACCAGGCCCAGGCCGGTCAGCGCGTTGGCCGCCTTGCTCACCTTGGACTGCAACTCCGCGTACGTCAGTGTGCGCTGGTCGCCGACCGGCGCGCCCTCCCAGTAAATCGCCACCCGGTCACCGTGGCCGGCCTCGACGTGGCGGTCCACGCAGTTGTACGCGACGTTGAGCGTGCCGTCGGAAAACCACTTGGCGAACGGCGCCTCCGAACAGTCCAGCACCTGGGAGAACGGCGTCGCCCAGGACAGCCGGTGGGCTTGCGCCGCCCAGAACGCCAGCCGGTCCTGGTCGGCCTGTCCGTAGAGCTCCGCGGTGGCGTTGGCCTGCTCGGCGAACTCGGCGGGCGGCGGGTAGGACGAGGGCGCCGGGGCGTGGGTGTCGGTCACGGGTCGAGACTAGTCAGACGACGATGCGGGCGGCACGCCCGCGGAAGAGCCGGACCATCCGGATTCAGTCAGCGGGCGACGCGCGCGGCACGCCCTTAACCCGGTGTTCAGGCGAGCCGACTGCTGCGGCACCTAGTGTCGCGGTATGCGTCGGTCAGCTGTCGCCGTGATTGCTGTGCTGGTGATCGCGCTGCTGGCCGGGTGTGGTGGTGCGGTCAGCACCGACGCCGTCGTCGTCAACGGCGGTGAACCGCAGAACCCGCTGATCCCGACCGACACCAACGACAGCAACGGCGGCCGCATCATTGACCGGTTGTTCGCCGGGCTGATGTCCTACGACGCCCGCGGCGTCCCGCAGCTGGAAGTCGCACAGGGCATCGACACCACCGACAACGTCAACTACCGGATCACGCTCAAAACCGGGTGGACGTTCACCGACGGCTCACCGGTGACCGCCCGCTCATTCGTCGACGCCTGGAATTACGGCGCGCTGGCCACCAACGCCCAACTGCAGCAGAGCTTCTTCAGCCCGATCGCCGGCTTCGACGAGGTGGCCGGCAATCAGCACGACGCCAAGCCATCTGCCCGCGCCATGGCCGGCCTGCAGGTGGTCAGCGAACGGGAATTCACCGTGCGGCTCAAGGCGCCGACGATCGACTTCACACTGCGACTGGCTTTTTCGCCGTTCTACCCGTTGCCGCCGATCGCGTTCAAGGACATGACCGCATTCGGTGCCCACCCGGTCGGCAACGGACCGTACCGACTCGTCGACCGGAATCCCTGGCAGCACAACGTCAAGATCGACCTGGTGCCCAATCCGGGCTATCGCGGCAACCGGGTTCCGCACAACAAGGGGCTGCGGTTCGTCTTCTACGCCAACCTCGACACCGCCTACGCCGACCTGTTGTCGGCCAATCTCGATGTGCTGGACACCATCCCGCCCAGCGTGCTGCCGGTCTATCGCGGCGACTTGGGCGAGCGGGCGGTTACCGCGCCGGCAGCGTTGAACCACACCCTCAACACCCCGCTGCGGTTGCCGCACTTCAGCGGCGAAGAAGGCAGGCTGCGCCGGCTCGCCCTGTCGGCTGCCATCGACCGCCCGCAGATCTGCCGGCAGATTTTCATCGATTCCCGAGCCCCGGCCCGGGACTTCACCGCCAGCTCGCTGCCCGGCTTCGATCCCGACATCGACGGTGTGCAAGCACTGAATTTCGACCCCGTCCGCGCGCGCCGGCTATGGCAGCAAGCCGACGCGATCTCGAAGTGGACCGGCCGATATGCCATCGGCTACAACGCCGACGGGGGCCATCAGGAATGGGTTGACGCGGTGGCCAACAGCATCAAGAACACGCTGGGTATCGACGCCGTCGGCGCGCCGCAGCCGACCTTCGCCGGGTTTCACAGCCAGATAACCGCGCACAGCATCGCGACCGCATTCCGCGGTGCCTGGCAAGGTGACTACCCGTCGATGCTGGAGTTCCTCGACCCGATCTTCACCACCGGCGCCGGGTCCAACTACGTCGGCTACACCAACCCGGCTTTCGACGCCGCGCTGGCCCGCGCCGAAGCGGCGCCGACGCCGCCGCAGTCTTATGCGCTGACCAGTGATGCGCAACGAATCCTGCTGCACGACATGCCCGCTATCCCGTTGTGGTACACGGTAGCCGTCGCCGGACGGTCGCCGGCAGTCAGCAACCTCGTCATGACCTGGAACGGGTTGCCCGACTACGAGCACATCGTCAAGGGCTGATATGGGCTGGTACTTCGCACGGCGCGTCGCGGTCCTGATTCCGGTTTTCCTCGGCGCGACGCTGCTGATCTACGGCATGGTCTTCGTGCTGCCCGGTGATCCGGTGGCGGCATTGGGTGGGGACCGGCCGGTGACGCCCGCGGTGGCCGCGCAGCTGCGCGCTCAATACCACCTCGACGACCCGTTCTGGTTGCAGTACCTGCACTACCTGGGCGGCATACTGCGCGGCGACTTCGGCCGCGCCTACTCCGGTCTCCCAGTGAAAGACGTGCTCGCTCAAGCTTTCCCGGTGACCCTACGGTTGACGCTGATCGCGCTGACGGTCGAAGCGGTGCTCGGTATCGGGTTCGGCGTTGTCGCCGGTCTGCGCCAGGGCGGGCTCTTCGACGCGGGCGTGCTGGCCGCGAGCCTGACCATCATCGCGGTGCCCATCTTCGTGCTGGGTTTTTTGGCGCAGTTCGTCTTCGGGGTGCGGCTTGGGCTGGCGCCGGTGACGGTGGGTGATCAGGCCACCTTCGCCCGACTGATGCTGCCCGGTTTGGTACTTGGCTCAGTATCGTTCGCCTACGTGGTGCGGCTGACCAGGTCGGCGGTCGCCGCCAACGCCCATGCCGACTATGTGCGCACCGCCACCGCGAAAGGGTTGTCTCGGCCACGCGTTGTGGCTGTGCACATCCTGCGCAATTCCCTCATCCCGGTGGCGACGTTTCTCGGTGCCGACTTCGGTGCCCTGATGGGCGGAGCGATCGTCACCGAAGGAATCTTCAACGTCCACGGTGTTGGCGGTGTGCTGTATCAAGCGGTCACCCGGCAGGAGGCGCCGACCGTGGTCTCGGTGGTCACGGTGCTGGTGGTCGTCTACCTGCTCACCAACCTTCTCGTCGATGTGTTGTACGCGGCGTTGGACCCGCGGATCCGCTATGGCTGAGCAGGATTCCCACAGACGGCACGGGTTCTGGCGGAATCTGGTGCGCAGCTTGTGCCGCCGGCCGAAATTCGTCGTCGCCGCGGCGCTCATTGCGTTCGTCGCCGTGGTGGCGTTGTGCCCTCGCCTGTTCACTGCGATGGATCCGACTTACGCCGACCCGAATCAAAGCTCCCTTGCGCCCAGCGCGGTGCACTGGTTCGGAACCGACCTGCAGGGCCACGACATCTACGCACGCACCATTTACGGTGCCCGGGCCTCGATCACCGTCGGAGTGGGCGCCACCCTGATGGTGTTCCTCGTCGGTGGCGCACTGGGCGCCCTGGCCGGTTTCTACGGTGGCTGGTTCGACGCGTTGGTGTCGCGTGTCGCCGACGTCTTTTTCGGGATACCGCTGCTGTTGGCGGCCATCGTGCTCATGCAGGTTATGCGTGAGCGCACGGTGTGGACCGTCATCGCGATTCTGGCGCTGTTCGGCTGGCCGCAGCTGGCCCGAATCGCCCGCGGTGCGGTGCTCGAAGTTCGCGGCAGCGACTATGTGCTGGCCGCGAAGGCAATGGGTCTGAACAACTTTCAGATCCTGGCACGGCACGTGCTGCCCAACGCCGTCGGCCCGGTGATCGCGGTTGCCACCATCGCCCTCGGGACCTTCATCGTCACCGAAGCCACCCTGTCTTATCTCGGGGTGGGATTACCACCGTCGGTGGTGTCGTGGGGCGGTGACATCAACCTGGGCCAGACCCGGCTGCGGGCCGGCTCACCAATCCTGTTCTATCCCGCCGGTGCGCTCGGTATCACGGTGCTGGCTTTCATGATGATGGGTGACGCTTTGCGCGACGCCTTGGATCCGTATCGCAGAGGTGGCGATCGTGACCGGATCTGAGGCGCCGCTGCTGGCGGTGCACGGGTTGCACGTCACGTTCGGCGGGGTGCCTGTGCTTCGCGGCGTCGACCTCACCGTGCCCAGCGGTCAGACCTTAGCGCTGGTCGGCGAGTCCGGGTCGGGGAAGTCCACCACTGCGGCCGCAATTCTCGGCCTCCTGCCGCCGGGCGGCCGGATCACCAGCGGCCGAATTCTTTTCGACGGTCTCGAGATCACCGCAGCGGATCCGCGCCGCATGCGCGCCATCCGCGGCGCCGGCATCGGTTACGTGCCGCAGGATCCGGCGACCAACCTCAACCCGGTGTGGAAGACGGGATTCCAAGTCCGAGAGGCGTTGCGCGCGCACGATTTCGATGATTCGCGCCGACGATCGGTGCAGTTGCTCGCCGAGGCGGGGCTGACCGACGCCGGTGCCCAGGCCAAGCGATACCCGCATCAGCTGTCCGGGGGCATGTGTCAACGGGTCCTCATCGCCATCGCGCTGGCCGGACGGCCCCGGCTGCTCATCGCCGACGAGCCGACCTCTGCACTCGACGTCACGGTGCAGCGCCAGATTCTCGATCATCTGCAGCGCCTTGCCGGTGAACTGGGGACAGCGATGCTGCTGATCACGCACGACCTGGCGCTGGCCGCCGAACGCGCTCAGCAGGTAGTGGTCATGCGCGACGGCGTGGTCGTCGAATCCGGTGCGGCCCAGGCTGTTTTGCGGGATCCGCACCACGAATACACCCGCAGGCTGGTAGCCGCCGTTCCCCTGATTGCGCCCTTAGGCGTGCCGGCCGCTGATCCGGAACGCGCCGCCGCCGCGGATGTGATCACCGTCGGCGGGTTGACCAAGACCTACCGGCAGTCCACCTACCGGCAGTCCAAAGCGCCGTGGCGGCGGGCGGAGTTCTGCGCCGTCGACGACGTGTCCTTCCGGCTGCGCCGGGGAACGACTCTGGCGATCGCCGGTGAGTCCGGATCGGGGAAGTCGACGCTGGCCCGGATGGTGCTCGGGCTGTTGCGCCCTACCTCGGGCACCGTTATGTTCGACGGCCAAGACGTCGCGATGCTTGACAAAGAGAAGGCGTTCGCCTTCCGCAGGCGAGTGCAGCCGGTGTTTCAGAATCCTTACCGCAGCCTGGATCCCACCTATTCGGTGTTCCGCGCCATCGAGGAGCCGCTGCGCATCCACCGCATCGGCGACCGTCGGCAGCGTCGGCGTTCGGTCAGTGAACTCGCCGAGCAGGTGGCATTGCCGTCGAAGGTGCTCGACCGGTTGCCGCGCGAACTGTCCGGTGGGCAGTGCCAGCGAGTCGCCATAGCCCGAGCTTTGGCGCTGCGGCCCGAGGTTGTGGTCTGCGATGAAGCCGTCTCGGCCCTCGACGTCGTCGTGCAGGCCCAGATCTTGGCGTTGCTTTCCGACCTGCAGACGCGGCTCGGACTGAGCTATCTGTTCATCAGTCATGACCTCGGGGTGATTCGTCAGATCGCCGACGAGGTGTTGGTGATGCGCGCCGGGCGGTTGGTCGAGCACGGCACCGTCGCCCAAGTGTTCGCTCAGCCCCGGCACGACTACACCCGTCAACTGCTGGACGCCGTCCCGGGTACCCGCCCGAGCTGAGTTGTACTGCCCGGCTCCTCCTCATCGCTACGCTCGCCGGGCTAACTTGGCAGCTGTGCACCCCGATCCGTTGGCTCCGCTGACCCAGCTGCCCGGCGTCGCAGTCGCCTGCGACCAGGCCCGTGACGCGCTGGGACGGGCACACCGCCACCGCGCGAACCTGCGGGGCTGGCCGGTGACCGCAGCTGAGTCTGCACTGCGGGCAGCGCGGGCGTCGTCGGTGCTGGACGGCGGCCCCATCCGGTTGGACGACGCCACCACTTCCGACCCCGTGTTCGCCGGTGCGCTGCGAGTGGCGCAGGCGCTGGAAGGCGGCGAGGGCAACCTGCTGGGAGTGTGGCGCAGGGCGCCGTTGCAGGCGCTGGCGCGGCTGCACACGCTGGCGGCCGCAGGTCAAGTCGAGGACGACCGGTTGGGTCGGCCGCGCGCGGACCCGCAGGTGGGACCGCGCCTCGAGCTGCTCGCTGAATTGGTGGCCGGCCGCACGGCCGCCCCGGCGCCGGTGGTTTCGGCGGTGGCGCACGGCGAGCTGTTGACGCTCGCGCCGTTCGGCAGCGCAGACGGTGTGGTGGCCCGGGCAGTGAGCCGCTTGGTCACGATCGCCAGCGGCCTAGATCCACACGGTCTGGGCGTGCCTGAGGTGTACTGGATGCGGCGCGCCGCGGAATACCGCACTGCCGCGCAGGCTTTCGCCGCAGGCACCCCGGCCGGAGTGCAATCGTGGTTGACGTTGTGCTGCCGGGCGTTGCAGACCGGCGCACAGGAGGCGCTGACAATCGCCGAGACCATGTCGAACCGCTGAGTGACTTCTTAGCTGAGACCGGCACGACGTTGCCGATGACATGTAAAGCGGGCGACGATCCGAACGAATTCGGCTCGCCGCCCGCTAGCACGGTGGCCCCGGTTACCAAGCGTGCAACTCGGTGGCTGCGTGGGTGGCCTCGGCGCTCTTGCGCTGCGTCCGGATGCAGCCCCACCCAAAGGGCCGTCGAGACCGTTCGCTCTTCGCAATTTCGCAGGCCCGCAACACTTCTGCCTTAATAGCGGCTGTGGCTCCGCGTGGGTGCCGGGTACCGTGCTGGGCCGCCCGGTTCGGGAGACCGAACCTTCTCCTCCGGTTCGATCTTGGCTTCCCCGGGCTTCCGTGACTCCTTTGTACTACGTGACCTCGACCACAGCAAGGCCTAATTCCGGTGCAGCCTGGTACCGATCGTGTCCGTTGTTTGCTGGAACCACCGATCAGAACGCGAAACGGCGCAGCAGTGAGTAGGTCAGCGCCCCGGCGGCCAGCGCGCTGACCCCCACCGCGGCCGTTGTCGCGACCGCGGCACTCGAGGGCGCGGGAATCCGGTCGCGGAGCGACACCGGCCGGGAGAACATCAGGATCGGCCAGTCCCGCGCGGCGGCCTCCTTGCGCAGCGCGCGGTCAGGGTTGACCACCGTGGGATGACCCACGATTCGCAACATCGGCAGGTCGGTGACCGAGTCGGAATAGGCGTAGCAGTGTTCGAGCGGATACCCTTCGCGCGCGGCCAGTTCCCGGATCGCCTGCACCTTGCCCTCGCCGTAGCAGTAAAACGCCACCTCGCCGGTGTATTTGCCGTCCTGTACAACCATCCGGGTCGCCATCGCGTGCGTGGCACCGAGAGCGCGGGCGATCGGCGCGACGATCTCTTCACCGGAGGCCGACACCACCACGACGTCTCGGCCGCACAGCTTGTGACCGGCGATCAGGTTGGCGGCTTCGGCGAAAACCAGCGGGGTGACGATGTCGTGCAGTGTCTCGTTGACGATCGATTTGACCTGCTCGACATCCCAGCCGCTGCACATGTTGGTCAGGTGGACGCGCATTCGGTCCATCTGGTCGTGATCGGCACCCGACAGCGTGAACAAAAATTGTGCGTAGCTTGACTTGAGCACCGAGCGGCGGTTCAGCAGTCCCTGATCAAAGAACGGTTTGCTGAACGCCAACGTGCTCGACTTGGCGATGACCGTCTTGTCGAGATCGAAAAAAGCTGCAGTGCGGGCGGCCGGACCGGCAGTCGCCGGCGTCTGCGGCGGGGTTTCCTGCGGGCCGGCCGAGTCGGAGACGGTCACCGATTCAGCATAGGGTGACGGTGCCCCGGTGCGCGGTTGCGGTGCTCAGACCGGCGCCTAACGCACCCGCAGCGGCAGCCGTCGCGAGCCGTTCGCTGAGCGAGAATTACTTGGTTGTTCTGCGTTCCGATCCCGTCGAAGTATTGCGCCGACAAGCTCGGACGTGTGTATAGTAATTAGCACTCGGCCTGTGCCGAGGGTGTATCAGCCCGACCCCCCGGGGCTGATACACGACGACCCTCGCCTCCTCCCCCCCTGGCGGGGGTCGTCCCTTTTGCAGGGTTGTATCGAGCAGAAATCTCTACTGTTCGGCCTGCGCGGCGCCCTAATTAGCACCGGGGTTATTCAATATCCGGCAGTGAACCGGTGTTCGCTGTCAATTAATGCACAGCCCTCGCCTTATCCACAAATCGTCATTTACGGCCTGGTGACTAACGGGCGCGGTAAGCCACGGTAGGGCGGTGACATCCCATGGTGTGCTGGCCGTCGTGGCGGACTCCTCGTTGCGCGACGAGGTGGACCGCGTCGGCGCGGCGGTCGGCCTCCGGGTAGTGCATTCTGCGGCCGGTTCGTCGGCGGCCCCAATCAGCAGGAAGACGTGGTCGGCGGCCACGGCGGTGGTGCTGGACGAGACGGCCGCCGGCCGATGTAGCCAGGCGGCGCTGCCTCGACGCCCGCACGTCGTTCTGGTCAGCGCGGCAGCACCGGCCCCCGCCACCTGGGTGGCTGCGATCGCGATCGGTGCCGAGCAGGTGGTGGTGCTGCCCGCGCAGGAAAGTGAACTGGTACGGGCGCTGGCCGACGCCGGGGAGGCCGCGCGGGACGGCCGCCGACGCGGCGAGGTGGTCGCCGTCGTCGGTGGACGGGGCGGGGCCGGTGCGTCGGTGTTCGCGGCCGCGTTGGCGCAGACGGCGACCGATGCCTTGCTTGTTGACCTCGACCCGTGGGCCGGCGGCATCGATCTGCTGTTGGGCGGGGAAAGCGCAGCTGGGCTGCGCTGGCCCGACCTGGTGTTGCAAAGTGGCCGACTGAGCTGGCCGGCGGTGCGGGAAGCTTTGCCGCGGCACCGGGGCGTGAGCCTGCTGTCTGGCACCCGCAGCGCGGTGGAAATCGAGTCTGGGCCGGTGGAAGCCGTCATCGACGCCGGCCGCCGAGGCGGTGCGACGGTCGTGTGCGATTTGCCCCGCCGGTTGACCGACGCCGTGCAGACCGCGTTGGACACGGCTGACCTCGTCGTCCTGGTGAGTCCGTGCGATGTCCGAAGTTGTGCGGCGACCGCGACCATCGCGCCGGTGTTGTCCGCGGTCAACCCGAACATCGGGGTGGTGGTGCGCGGGCCGGCACCGGGCGGCTTACGCGCAGCCGACGTCGCCGCAACCGCCGGCATAACCCTGCTCGCCTCGATGCGGGCCGAGCTCGGAATTGCCGACCAGCTCGAGCACGGCGGGCTGCGGCTGGGACGACGATCGGCGTTGGCAGCAGCAGCGCGTCGGGTGCTGGCCATGTTGCCGGCACGCTCTACTGCGACGGCACCGGGCCGGGCCGCGTGAGCGAATCACTCATCGACCGCGTCCGTGAGCGGTTGGCCGCGGAGTCAGCGCCGTTGCGGCCCAACGTCGTCGCCGCCGCGATCCGAGCCGAGTCCGGCGGGGTGCTCGGCGACACCGAGGTGCTGACCAACCTGCGGGTGTTGCAGACGGAGTTGACCGGCGCGGGCATCCTGGAGCCGCTGCTGTGCGCCGACGGCACCACCGATGTCTTGGTCACCGCGCCGGGTGAGGTCTGGGTCGACGATGGAGAGGGGTTGCGGCGCACCTCGATCCGGTTTTCCGACGAAGCCGCGGTGCGTCGCCTGGCTCAGCGGTTGGCCTTGGCCGCGGGCCGGCGTCTCGACGACGCGCAGCCTTGGGTGGATGGCCAGCTCACCGGTATCGGCGCCGGCGGGTTCGCCGTGCGATTGCATGCGGTGCTGCCGCCGATCGCCGCTCAAGGCACCTGCGTGTCGTTGCGGGTGCTGCGGCCCGCGACTCAAGACCTGGCCGCATTGACCGCCGCAGGTGCCATCGCGCCGCAAGGCGCCGATCTACTCGCCGACCTGATCGCTGCCCGGCTGGCTTTCCTGGTCTCCGGCGGCACCGGGGCCGGCAAAACCACGCTGTTGGCCGCGCTGCTCGGCGCGGTGGCGCCGGACGAGCGCATCGTCTGCGTCGAAGACGCCGCCGAACTGGCGCCCCGGCACCCGCACGTGGTGAAGCTGGTCGCGCGGTCCGCCAACGTCGAAGGGGTCGGCGAAGTGACGGTACGCCAACTGGTGCGGCAGGCACTGCGGATGCGGCCCGACCGCATCGTGGTCGGCGAGGTCAGAGGCGCCGAAGTGGTCGACCTGCTGGCGGCGCTCAACACCGGGCATGACGGCGGCGCGGGCACCGTGCACGCCAACAGCCCCGACGAGGTTCCGGCACGGCTCGAGGCGCTGGGCGCGCTTGGCGGCCTGGATCGCGGCGCTTTGCACAGTCAGCTGGCCGCAGCTGTGCAGGTGCTGCTGCACGTCACTCGGGACGGCGCCGGCCGCCGCCGGCTCAACGAAATCGCACTGCTGCGCCGCAGCGACAGTGGGCTCGTCCACGCCGTCCGGGTCTGGCACGCCGACCAGGGTCTCACCGACGAAGCGGCCATACTGCGCCGTCTGCTGCGCCCAAGGGTGTCGGTGTGATCGGGCCGGCTGCCGGGGCGCTGATTCTGGCACTCGCGGTGGCGGTGTGGCCGTCGGTGCCGCGCCGTCGGCTCGCGCCGGTCGGCATCGCTCACCGCCCGCCCAATCACCGCACTGCCGCCGGGTGGGCCGTCGGCTGCGCCGCACTCCTCGTCGGGGTATTGTTGCCGCTCTCAACTGTTTTGGCGCTCATGGTCGCGACCGTGACGGTGGTGCTGCGCTATCACCACCGACACCGCCGGCTGCGGTCGGCCGCCGAGAGTCACTCCCTGCAGTCTGCGCTGGACGTTCTGGTCGGTGAGTTACGCGTCGGCGCGCATCCGGTACGTGCTTTCTCGGTGGCCGCCGCGGAGACCGACGGTCCGGTCGCCGCCGCCTGCCGGGCGGTGGCTGCCCGCGCCGGGCTGGGCGCCGACGTCGACGCCGGCCTGCGCAGCGCCGGTGAGGGCTCGGCGTTGCCGGCGCAGTGGGATCGGCTTGCGGTGTGCTGGCAGCTGGCCGCCCAGCATGGTCTGAGCATGTCAATGCTGATGCGTGCCGCCCAGCGCGACATCGTTGCGCGGCAACGCTTTGCGACGCGCGTGACAGCCAAGCTGGCAGGCGCCCGGGCCACCGCAACGATCCTGGCGGCCCTGCCGGTGCTGGGTGTATTGCTGGGCCAGCTCATCGGCGCTCAGCCGCTGCTGTTCCTGCTCAGCGGTCATGCGGGTGGCTGGCTGCTCGTGGTGGGAACGATGCTGGCCTGCGGTGGTCTGCTGTGGTCGGACCGGATCACCGAACGGGTGCTGGCTTGAGTCCCGCCGACGACGATCACGCCGGCTCCGCCGGGGTGGAGGAGTGGCACCGATGACAACAGCGGCGATGTTGCTGGCTGCTGCCCTACTGGCCGGCGTCGGTCCGTCGACAGCGCGGGTGCGCGCGGGGATTTCGGCGCCGACGGCGCGGCACCGGCCGCGGTCGCGGACCGCCCAGGATCCATTGGCGGTGGCGTCGAGCCTGGATGTGCTGGCGGTCTGCTTGGCCGCCGGTATGGCGGTGCCTGGCGCTGCGGCCGCGACGGCAGCGTCCGCGCCGCCGCACCTTGCCGAAATACTCAGTCGGGCCGCGGATCTGCTCATGCTGGGCGCCGACCCGGCCACCGCGTGGTCGCCGCCGCCCGGCGTAACCACGTCGTCGGTCGACACTCAAACCGATGCCCTGCTGCGGCTGGCGCGCCGCTCGGCGGCGTCGGGTGCGGCGCTCGCCGAGGGCGTCGCCGAGCTTGCCGTGCAGTGCCGGCATGATGCCGAACACCAAGCCGACTCAATCGCCGAGCGGGCCGCGGTTTTGATCGCGGGCCCGCTGGGTCTGTGCTTCCTTCCTGCGTTCGTCTGCCTGGGCATCGCTCCGGTGGTGGCGGGTCTGGCCGGTCAAGTGCTGCAGTCCGGTCTGCTGTGATGTCTCGAATACAAAACAGAGGAGGGATCATATTGTCGCGCAACCAGTTTCAAGGGCTGAGTGCCCGCATAGCGGTGCTGCTGGCGGACGAGACGGGGATGTCAACCGTCGAATACGCCATCGGCACGATCGCTGCAGCCGCTTTCGGGGCGATCCTCTACACCGTCGTCACCGGCGATTCGATCGTCTCGGCGCTGAGCAACATCATCGCTCGCGCGCTGAACACCAAGACGTAGCCCGGTCAGCCGGTGATTCAGGCGCGAGCACCGTCGAAGCAGCGCTGGGGATCGCCACCTTGGCGTTCGTGCTGGTGCTGTGTCTGGCCGGTGTCAGCGCCGTGTCGATGCAAGTGCGCTGCGTCGACGCCGCCCGCGAAGCGGCCCGCCTGGCAGCGCGCGGCGACGACCGGTCGGCCGTCGACGTCGCCCGACGGGTCGCGCCGGCTGGTGCGCAGATTCAACTGCACCGCGACGGCCAAGTCATCATCGCCACCGTCACCGTGCGGCCCAAGCTGCTGCCGACGCTGGCGATTGCAGCGCAGGGCGTTTCAGCGGCGGAGCCGCACCGGTGACGGCGGCTCGGCTACCGTCGTCGCAGCCGCGATGGTCGCCGCACTGCTCGTGGTCACCGGCGGCGGGGCAACCCTCGGCTCGGTTGTGGTGGCCCGGCACCGGGCGCAGGCCGCGGCCGACCTGGCCGCGCTGGGCGCCGCATCGCGCCTACCGGCCGGTCCCGCGACCGCGTGCACATGGGCGACGAGGCTGGCCCGTCAGATGCGCGCCGACGACGCCGACTGCATGGTCGACGGCCTGGATGTGGTGGTCACAGTGCGGATGGCAGTGCCCGCGGCCGGACGGTTCACTGCCCGGGCGGCCGCCCGCGCGGGACCGGCGTAACCCGCCGAACGGTTCACTCGGCTGCCGGCAGTCCCGCGTCACTCAGTTCCTGGTCGGTGGGAACCGCAGCGAGATCAACCCGGCGAACGTCTGCTCTTCGAGTTCGACCCGACTGACGGTCACGTGCACCGGCACCCACGAGCCGCCGGCACCCGGCAGGCGCAACACTCGTGCCGTGGCACCGTGAGCGAACTCTGTCGTCATCGAACACATCAGCGGTTCGTCATCGGGATGCATTCGCGGTGAATCAGCCGCGTTGCGCCAGTCGTAAAGGGACACGGATCACGACCCACTTCGTCCGAGCTGGTCGACCACCAGGCGTAACACTCCGACAGCGCCCGCCTTGTCCAACGGTTCGTTCCCGCTGCCGCACTTGGGAGATTGCACGCACGACGGACAGCCGCGCGGGCATTCACAAGCTTCGATCGCCGCGGCGGTTGCGGCCAACCAGGTGCTGGCCTGGTGGAACCCGCGTTCGGCGAAGCCGGCGCCCCCCGGATAACCGTCGTAGACAAAGACACTGGGCAACGGGGCCATCGAGTCCAGGCCCACTGCGGTGGATACTCCACCGATGTCGCCGCGGTCACAACTTGCCACCAGGGGCAGCAGCCCTATCGCTGCGTGCTCGGCGGCGTGCAGCGATCCCGGGATGCGGGGCGCGTCGATCCCGTTGCAGTGCAGAACCTCTGGGGTGACGGTGTACATGACGGACACGGTGTCCAAAGTCTGCGCCGGCATGTCGAGGTCGACGAAATCGAGCACTTCACCGGTGAGCCGGCGGCGCAGATAACCAACGACCCTACTGGTCACGCTGACCGGTACCAGACCGAGCGTGACCGAACCGAACACCGCGCGCTCACCAGGTCCGCTGATGGCGATGTCGGTGGTTTCCCGCGCGAACGTCGCGTAGCCAGGGTCTTCGGCGTGGACGAACGCTATGCCGCTGTCGAGGTCGAGCGACTCCACCACATAACTGTCGCCTTGATGTAAATAAACCGCGCCCGGGTGGACACACGCCGGTGCCTGCGCGGCACCGGCTGTGCCGAGCAAGCGGCCGGTACCCGCTTCGACGATTGCCACCTGACCACCGGTGGGTCCGCGCACTTCCACCGCGGCGTGCGGCTGCAGCCCCGGCATCGGGAAATACCTGCCCGACCGCCGCCGCAACAGCCCGTCGTCGACCAGCGACGCGGCCACGCCCTCGGCGCCCAACACCCGAATTTCGGCGTCCTCGAGTGGCATCTCAGTTGCCGCGCAGAGCAACTGAGGTCCAAGAATGTACGGGTTGGCCGGATCGATGACGACCCGCTCGATTGGCTTGTCCAACAACGCCGCCGGATGATGCACCAGGAAGGTGTCCAGCGGATCGTCCCGCGCCACCAGCACCACCAGGGCACCCTGCCCGCGCCGTCCGGACCGGCCGGCCTGCTGCCAAAACGAGCTGACGGTGCCCGGAAATCCGGCGATCACCACCGCGTCGAGCCCGGCGATGTCGACACCGAGTTCCAACGCGTTGGTGGCGGCCAACCCGCGCAGATGTCCTTCGGCCAGTGCGTGTTCGAGAGCGCTGCGGTCCTCGGCGAGATATCCGGCGCGATATGACGCCACTTGGCCGGCTAGATCAGGCGCGACGTCGTCCAGCCGCGCCCGGGCAGTCAACGCCGTCAACTCCGCACCCCGGCGGGACCGCACGAAGGTCAGGGTCTGCGCGCCCTGTGCCACGAGATCGGCCATGATTCGCGCTGCCTCGGCTCCGGCGGACCGTCGCACCGGTGCGCCGTTCTCGCCAAGCAGGTCAAGGCGCAACGCGGGTTCCCACAACGCCAGAGTGCGCGCACCATGCGGGGAGCCGTCGTCGGTGACCTCCTCGACCGGCTGGCCGATGAGTTCAGCCGCTGTCGCTCCGGGCGAGGCGGTCGTCGCGCTGGCGAAGACGACCGTCGGCTGTCCCTCGGGGCCGGAGTAACGCGCACACAACCGCAACAACCGGCGCAGCACCATCGCCACGTTCGAGCCGAAAACCCCTCGATAATGATGACATTCGTCGACGACGATGAACCGAAGCGAACGCAGCAACACCGCCCAGCGCGCATGATTGCGCAGCATCGACAGGTGGACCATGTCGGGATTGGAGAACAGCCACCGTGAGCGTTGTCTTGCCAGCCGGCGTACTTCGGTCGGGCTGTCACCGTCATAGGCCGTCGGCGCCACATCCCGCAGCCGTGGCACCGCGGTGGTCAGCGCGTGCGCGGCACGCAGTTGGTCGTGGCCCAGGGCTTTCGTCGGCGACAGGTAGAGAACTCGCGCCTGCGGATCCGTCCAGAGCGCTTGCAGGATCGGCAGTTGGTAGGCCAGCGATTTGCCGGAAGCGGTACCGGTGCTGACCACCACGTGACGGCCCGCGTGCGCCAGTTCGGCCGCGGCGAGCTGATGTGACCACGGGGCACTGATGCCACGCTCGGTGAACGCGCGTACCACTTCTGGTTCCGCCCACGCCGGCCAGCTGTGCGGTCGGCCGGGCCGGGCCGGTATTTCGGTGACATGACGCAGCGGACGTTCACCGGGCTCACCGCCGGCGACCACGGCGGCGAGCAGTTCGCTGCCGAAAGTCACCACGATCTCCTCCGAACCGACTGCAAGCCGGGATGGTATCTGGGCGTACAAGTGGATTCTTCAACACCCACGTGCCGATTTGCTCACGAGACGCTGTCGCCGAAGCGGTCGACATGGTTGACTGATGGCGGTCGCAGCTTCTGTGTTCGTGTCAAACATTCGCAGGATCTTTCGTTGCGGCCGCACGTCCTGCGAGGGTTGGGTCGGGGAAGCTCCGGCATCTCAGGAGGATCCGGCGGTCACGGCGGGCCCGGGCACCGAAGACGGTGTACCGCACCTAAGAAGAGAAGGAAAGATCAAGAGATGCCACAGGGAACTGTGAAGTGGTTCAACGCGGAAAAGGGGTTCGGTTTCATCGCCCCTGAAGACGGTTCCGCCGACGTGTTCGTCCACTACACGGAGATCCAGGGGTCGGGCTTCCGCACCCTTGAGGAGAACCAGAGGGTCGAGTTCGAGGTCGGTCAGAGCCCGAAAGGCCCGCAGGCCACCGGCGTCCGCTCCATCTGAGCGACTGATTCTCCCGAGAACCCCCCGCGCGCCCGCCCACCGAGCCTAGCCGGGGGGTTTTCGCTGTTTGCCGGGTTGACACGGCACGGGCCAAGGTAGGGGTGCTGGTGCACCCGCTGGCTTACTGTCGATGACGTGAGCCAGCTGTCCTTCTTCTCCGCGGAGTCGGTGCCGCCAGCGGCAACCGATCTGACCGGAGTCTTGGCCGCCGCCGGCCAGGTCGTAGTGGTGGGCGGCGGGGCCCGGCTCTCTGTTGTCGTCGACCAGCAGTGGCGAGCCACTGCCCTGGCTGACATGATCGCCGACGCCGGCCTGGTGCCGGAGATCACCCAAACCGAGGAGCGCACTCCGCTGGTGCGGACGGCCGTGGACATCCGGCTGCGCGTCATCGCCGCCGAATGGACCCGCGGGGCGGTTAAAACGGTGCCTCCGACGTGGTTGCCGGGTCCGCGGGAGCTGCGGGCCTGGACGCTGGCCGCAGGCATGCCGGAGGCCGATCGTTATCTGCTCGGTTTGGACCCGCACGCGCCGGACACCCACTCGCCGCTGGCGTCGGCGTTGATGCGGGTGGGCATCGCACCTACTCTGATCGGCACTCGCGGGAGCCGGCCCGCACTGCGGATCAGCGGTCGTCGCCGGCTGTCGCGCCTGGTGGAGAGCGTGGGGGAACCACCTCGAGACGCCGCCGCGTTGTCTGCGTGGCCCCGCGTCTAGCCTGGCGACAGGGCCGCCCGCGCCGCGGGGTGAAAAGGAGCCGGGCAGTCGTTTCAGCGCTGGATATACCACCAGGCGACGGGGAGTCGGTTTGCGTCGGCCCGCCCAGGGTGCCACATTGTCTGTGGTCCACAGGGGCGCCCGTCGAGCGGCATGGAGATTGCCCGGGATTGCAAGAGTAAGTAGAAGCGGAGCGTAAGGGCAGTTGGCTGAGCCTAAGTTGAAGGACCCTAAAAGTCCTAGCGGCCCCCGAAGCAGGGGCAACGGCACCGCGCGGCGACTCGTCATCGTGGAGTCGCCCACTAAGGCGCGCAAACTTGCCGGTTACCTGGGATCGAACTACATCGTCGAGTCGTCTCGCGGACATATCCGCGACCTGCCTCGCGCCGCGGCCGATGTGCCCGCCAAGTTCAAATCCGAACCTTGGGCCCGGCTCGGCGTCAATGTCGACGCCGACTTCGAGCCGCTCTACATCATAAGCCCGGACAAGAAGAGCACGGTCAGCGAGCTCAGAGGGCTACTCAAAGACGTTGACGAACTGTTTCTGGCCACGGACGGTGACCGCGAAGGCGAGGCCATCGCCTGGCACTTGCTGGAAACTTTGAAGCCGCGAATCCCGGTCAAGCGAATGGTCTTCCACGAGATCACCGAGCCGGCCATCCGTGCGGCGGCCGAGAACCCCCGCGACCTAGACATTGACCTGGTGGACGCCCAGGAGACCCGCCGCATACTTGACCGGCTGTACGGCTACGAGGTCAGCCCGGTGCTGTGGAAGAAGGTGGCGCCGAAGCTATCGGCCGGCCGGGTGCAGTCGGTGGCGACCCGCATCATCGTGCAGCGCGAACGCGACCGGATGGCGTTCCGCAGCGCCGCGTACTGGGACGTCGTCGCCGAACTGGACGCCAGCGTCTCGGATCCGGCCGCCTCTCCGCCCACCTTCACCGCCCGGCTGACCAGCGTCGACGGCCTACGGGTAGCCACCGGCCGCGACTTCGACTCGCTGGGCGCGCTGCGCAAGCCGGCCGAGGTGACGGTACTGGACGAAGCCCGCGCCGGGGCGCTGGCCAGTGGCTTGGCCGGGGCATCGCTGGCTGTGGCGTCAGTAGAGGAGAAGCCCTACACCCGCCGCCCGTACCCGCCGTTCATGACATCCACGCTGCAGCAGGAGGCCGGCCGCAAGCTGCGGTTCTCCTCGGAGCGGACGATGAGCATCGCCCAGCGGCTCTACGAGAACGGCTACATCACCTATATGCGAACCGACTCGACGACGCTGTCGCAGTCGGCGCTCGGCGCCGCACGCAACCAGGCCCGCCAGCTTTACGGCGAGGAGTACGTCGCACCGACCCCGCGCCAGTTCACCCGCAAGGTGAAGAACGCCCAGGAAGCGCACGAGGCGATCCGGCCTGCCGGTGAAACGTTCGCCACCCCGGACGCGGTGCGCCGCGAACTCGACGGCGACGAGTTCCGGCTCTACGAGTTGATCTGGCAGCGCACCGTTGCCTCCCAGATGGCAGACGCCCGGGGCACAACGCTGAGCCTGCGCATCGCCGGCAGTGCGGGTGATCAGCAGGTCGTGTTCAGCGCCAGCGGGCGGACGTTGACCTTCGCCGGCTTCCTCAAGGCCTACGTGGAGACCGTGGACGAACTCGCCGGCGGGGAAGCTGACGACGCCGAGAGCCGGCTACCGCAGTTGACGGAAGGACAGCGGCTCAGCGCGATCGAACTGACGCCGGACGGGCACTCGACCAACCCGCCGGCCCGCTACACCGAAGCCTCGCTGGTCAAAGCGCTCGAAGAGCTCGGCATCGGCCGGCCGTCGACCTACTCGTCGATCATCAAGACCATTCAGGACCGCGGATACGTGCACAAGCGGGGTAGTGCGCTGGTGCCGTCCTGGGTGGCCTTCGCAGTCACCGGCCTGCTCGAACAGCATTTCGGCCGGCTCGTCGACTACGGTTTCACCGCCGCGATGGAAGACGAATTGGACGCGATCGCCTCCGGGAACGAACATCGCACCAACTGGTTGAGCAACTTCTACTTCGGCGGCGACCACGGCGTGCAGGATTCGGTGGCCCGTTCGGGTGGCCTGAAGAAGTTGGTCGGCATCAATCTCGAGGGCATCGATGCCCGAGAAGTCAACTCCATCAAGCTTTTCGACGACGAACAGGGCCGCGCCATCTACGTCCGGGTGGGCAAGAACGGACCGTATCTGGAGCGGATGGTCGCCGGTGAGGACGGGGAACTGTCCCCGCAGCGGGCCAACCTCAACGACGATCTGACTCCCGACGAATTGACGCTCGAACTCGCTGAACAACTCTTCGCAACACCGCAGGAGGGCCGAACGCTCGGCGTGGACCCCGAGACCGGCCATGAGATCGTCGCGAAAGACGGTCGTTACGGTCCCTACGTCACCGAGGTGCTGCCGGAGCCGCCGGATGACGGCGAGGACGGCACACCTGCGAAGAAGGGCAAAAAACCGACCGGTCCCAAACCGCGGACCGGTTCGCTGTTGCGCAGCATGGACTTACAAACCGTCACCCTTGAGGACGCGCTGAAGCTGCTGTCCTTGCCGCGCATCGTCGGAGTCGACCCGCAAACCGGCGAGGAGATCACCGCGCAGAACGGGCGGTACGGCCCGTACCTGAAACGCGGCACCGACTCCCGGTCGCTGGCGACTGAAGACCAGATCTTCACCATCACCATCGATGAAGCGTGCAAGATCTATGCCGAGCCCAAACGCCGTGGCCGGCAAGCCGCTTCCGCGCCGCCGTTGCGAGAGCTCGGCAACGACCCGGCGTCCGGCAAGCCGATGGTCATCAAGGACGGCCGGTTCGGCCCGTATGTCACCGACGGTGAGACCAACGCCAGCTTGCGCAAAGGCGACGACGTGTTGTCGATCACCGACGGGCGGGCCGCCGAACTGCTCGCCGACCGGCGCGCGCGGGGGCCGGTGAAACGGACGGCGAAGAAAACCGCGAAGAAGACCACGCGCAAGGCGCCGGCCAAGAAAGCGGTCAAACGCAGCTGACCGGCACAGACGTCAGGCCTTGTGCGAGATTCGTTCGGGTATGGCCAAGTTCAGCGGTCTGGCCAGGTGGGTGGGTGCGGTGCGGCCGCGCAGCGACACGACCTCGGCGACGTTCCAGCACAACGCTTCTGCGTCCAGCGCGCCGCTGACCGCGATCGAGGATGCCAGCACGTGGCCTTCTTCGAGTTTGGCCAGTTCAGTGAGCCGGGCTGCCTCGTTGACCGGGTCGCCGATCACGGTGTATTCGAAACGGGCCTGGGCGCCGATGTGCCCGGCGATCGCGCGGCCCGCCGATACGCCGATGCCGAACTCCGCCGAACCGAGCACCGGAATGAGCTCGTCGTGCAATTCACGAGCCGCCGCCAGCGCCCCGCCGCACGGGTCCGGGTGTTCGATGGGGGCACCGAAGATGGCCAGCGCGGCGTCGCCTTGAAATTTGTTCACGAAACCGCCGTGCCGACCCACTGTTTCGACCACGACACGGAAGAACTCGTTGAGCAGGTTGACGACGTCGCTGGGTGGCCGGGTCGCCGCGAGGTGCGTGGAGCCGACCAGATCGACGAACAACACCGCGACGTCGCGCTCCTGCCCGCCCAATTCGGTACCGTGCTCCAACGCCCTGCGGGCCACGTCTTCGCCGACGTAGCGACCGAACAGGTCGCGCAGCCGCTGACGCTCGGACAGGTCGCGCACCATGTCGTTGAAGCCTGCCTGCAGCAAACCCAATTCACTGGCGTCGTAGATCTGCATGTGCGCGTTGTAGTTACCGCGCTGTACCTCGCCGAGCGCCCAGCGCAGCTGGCGCAGCGGATCTGCGATGGACATGGCCACCAGCAGGGTGCTGGCGAAGCCGATCAGCAGTGCGGTCAACGCCAGCAGCAGGATGGGGCCAAACATCTGATCGGGTGACGGGTGCAGCAGCGAGAACCGGTCCGCGACCACGGCGAGCACAATCGCCACCAGCGGTACACCGGTGGACAACGCCCAGGTCAGCAGTTGACGCCTGATCACTCCGGCGGTGCTGACGTTCTCCGGCAGCCCGGCCCGCAGGGCGGCGACCGCCACCGGACGCAGCACCCGCTCGGCCTGTAAGTAGCCGATGATGGCGGTGGCGGTGGCGCCCAAAGCGGTTGCGACGGCGACGACGGGCGCCGCGTTCTTGGCCACCGGCCAACTCGCCGCGATGAACACCACACCGCCCACGCTCCAGTAGCCGAGGCTGATCAGGGTGCGGTAGAACGGCATCCGCAGCGCACGGCAGCGGGCCAGTTCGGTTGCTGCCGGGTCGGTGTCGGCGAGCAGCCCGTCGCGGCGCTGCCACCGGAAAACCGGCACCAGCAGGCGCAGGCTCAACGAGAACCCGGCGCCGAACAGGACGACCAGTGCCAGGCCGAACAGCGCCAGATTGGTCGGCGGGAGATCCTGCAGCTCGATGCGGTCTTTGGGTGGCAGGCCATAGCGCAAAAAGCCCAGCACCAGCAAAGCGCCGATGACGTCGGCCTGGACCATGCTCAGCGAGAACACCGGCCACGGCGTGCGCACGAGCCAGCGGAGGAATCCGCTGATTCGCCCACTCAGTGCCACGGTGGTGCTCACTTGCCCACCGTATCGGCGCTGCTAATGCTGAAGTAGCCGAAAACGCGGTTCCTCCGGCGCTGACGGTCCGGCGGTGTCGGCGGCGACCAGTAGTGTTGCCGGTGTGTCCCGGGTGTTTGCGCGGCTCGTGGGCCAAGAACAGGTCGAAGCTGAGCTGGTAGCGGCCGCCCAGGTGGCGCGCGGTGATTCGGCTCACAGACCGGCATCCGGAGCGGTCATGTCGCACGCTTGGCTCTTCACCGGACCGCCCGGCTCGGGGCGTTCGATTGCTGCGCTGTGCTTTGCGGCAGCCCTGCAGTGCACCTCTGCGGGATTACCGGGCTGCGGTGAGTGCCGCGCATGCACGACGGCGATGGCCGGCACGCACGCCGATGTCCGGCGCGTGGTCCCCGAGGGTCTGTCCATCGGAGTCGACGAGATGCGCGCCATCGTGCAGATCGCCTCCCGCCGCCCGAGCACCGGACGCTGGCAGATCGTGTTGATCGAGGACGCCGACCGGCTGACCGAAGGGGCGGCGAACGCGCTGCTCAAGGTGGTCGAGGAGCCGCCATCGTCGACGCTTTTCCTGTTGTGTGCGCCGTCGGTGGACCCGGAGGACATCGCCATCACGTTGCGGTCCCGGTGCCGCCACGTGTCGTTGGTGACCCCGTCGGTCGCGGCGATAGCCCAGGTGCTGGTCGACAGCGACGCTCTGGCCGGGGAGACGGCGCAGTGGGCGGCAGCGGTCAGCGGCGGTCATGTGGGGCGGGCGCGCCGGCTGGCCACCGACCCGGATGCCCGCCGCCGTCGCGAGCAGGCGCTGGGATTGGCCCGCGACGCGGCGACGCCGTCGCGGGCTTACGCCGCTGCTGAGGAGTTGGTGGCGGCTGCCGAAGCCGAGGCTGCATTGTTGACCGCCGAGCGCGCCGAGGCCGAAACCGAAGAACTGCGCACAGCGCTGGGGGCCGGCGGCACCGGCAAAGGTGCGGCAGGAGCGTTGCGCGGCGCCGCGGGCGCCATCAAGGAGTTGGAGCGACGGCAGAAGTCGCGGCAGACCCGCGCTTCGCGAGATGCGCTGGATCGCGCACTGATCGACCTGGCCACCTACTTTCGCGACGCGTTGGTGGTGTCCGCGGGCGCCGAGCGAGTGCGCGCCAACCATCCCGACATGGCGGACCGAGTCGCCGCGATGGCCGCGCATGGCAATCCGGAGCGGCTGCTGCGCTGCATCGAGGCGGTGCTGGAGTGCCGGGAGGCGCTGGCCGTCAACGTCAAACCCAAATTCGCCGTCGATGCGATGGTCGCCACCATCGGTCAGGCGCTGCGCAGTTGACCTCGCGACTGCCGTAGACTCGGGCCGCCTGTCACGGCAGGCCACCTTAGCTCAGTCGGCAGAGCGGCTCACTCGTAATGAGCAGGTCAGGAGTTCGATTCTCCTAGGTGGCTCACACTTGGCCCCTCCGCCGGCCTGCCGGTAAGCGCTACCGCCGCACCACAAATCCCACCGGTCCGGCCGCGATGCACACCGCCAACGCAGCGGTGTCGGCCTGCACGGTGATGGCGTTGCCGGCGCCGGGAATCCGGACGTACACCCGCCGGAGTCCGGGATGCAGGGCAACCTTCACCGTCGGCCCCTCGGACAGCGACAACCTGACGGAGCCGTCGGTGTTGGCCAGGTAGTTGATCTCCGCGGTCCAATCCGCGGGCAGCAGCGGCCCATCGAGGGCGAGCCGCACCGGCCGGTCGGGCTGCACGAAGTACCCGCACTGCGGCACCGGGCCGGGGGCGATTGTGCGCACCCAGGCCACCCGCGCGTCGACCAACCGGCCGGAGTCGTCCAGTACCCGCAGCTCCTCGGTTGCGTGAGAGAAGTCGGGCCGGTCGCGCAGCAGGGCGAACATATGGCTGGCCAGGTTCTCCGGCCAGGCCACTCGTTGCAGCACCAGCGGGTCGACTTCCTGATCGAGCAGCGGCGCCCGAGAGGCCGTGTGAGCGGCGGCCAGCGCCCGTTGGGCGTGTTGCAGATACGGCTGAGCCGGATTGTCGCGCCAGGACCGCAGAAACGTCGCCGTGGAGTACAGGCTGCTGGTGACGAACAGCACCGCCAGCACCGTGATCACCGCGGTGCGGGTCGCGGACGCGTCCAGCCGGCGCTGCCAGTTCCGGTCGGCCGGCCGGTTCGGCGCGCTGAGACCGACCGCGGCCAGCACCGCCAGCGTGATGACCAGGTCGGGAAGATAGCGCAGCGTCTGCGCCAGTTCCAGCGCGGTGAACCGTGACGAGCGCATCAAGTAGATCGGCACCTGGCAGGCCACTGCGTATCCGGCGGCGGCCAGCCACACCCAGCCGAGGCGCTGCTTGCGGGCCAGTGACACGGCCAGGACACCAGCCAGCACCAACCAGCCCAGCACTTGCGCCGCGAACGGCGGGGTGGCCCACGGCGACGCCGGTGCCCACCGGTCCCAGGACCAGGGCCCGCCCGCCAAACCGGGCACGATGCCGTGCGTGACCGAGCGGCCCAGCAGGTCGGTGGTCATCGCCAGGTCGGTGCTCCACCGCTGCTGATCCACCACGGCCAGATAGACCACCACCCACGCGGCGGTCAGCGCCAACGCGGCGGTCCACAGCCGCTGACCTGCCGTCCACACCGTCCGAAACGGGGCCGGCTCGCCGCGCACCCGGGACAGCAGCGCGGTAACGGCAAACGCGACGAATGGGATCACCGCGGCCTTCTCGAAGAACAGCAGCCCGCCGACGTACACCAGCGCACCGGTGACCGCGTAGCGCTGTCGACCGGTGCGTACCAGCAGAACAGCGTCGGCGCACACCCAGGCCAGCGCGGCCAGCATCGGCAGCGAGTTCAGCGCGGCGGCCCACCACGCGTAGCCTGGCAACGCCAGCGGGGTGAACAGCGCGAAGGTCAGCGGTATGAGCAGCACCGGCCGCCAGCCCAGGATGACGTGCAAGGCCCGCAGCAACGCCAGCGAGACCAGCAGTTGCAACACCACCAGGCTGATAGCCGGCGCAGCCCAGTTCAGCGGCGCCAGCCGGCTGATCACCCCAGCGACCAGGTAGGCAGCCGGCATGACGTGCCCGTCGTGGTCGTCGAACAGGTAGGACGCCGAAGCCAGGTTGTGGGTTCCCGCCCGGCCGACCAGAATCAGGTCGTCCCAGTAGAAGTAGCCACCGAAGGCCAGCACGGCGCGGATGGCCAACTGCAGCGCGATCAGTGCCGCCGCGGCCAGCGCGACCCGGGGGACACGAGTCAGCTGGCCGGCCATACGTCCGTTCTTACCGTCGTTGCCGGTGCCCGGCCCCGCAGGGTCGCCGGTATGGTGAGCCGGTGCGCGCACTGGTCACCGGCGCAGCCGGATTCATCGGCTCCACGCTGGTCGACCGTTTGGTGGGCGACGGCCACTTCGTCGTCGGGGTGGACAACTTCGCGTCCGGCCGGGCGACCAACCTCGAGCATCTGGCCGAGCAGCCCGATTTTGTCTTCGTCGAAGCAGACATCGTGACGGCCGACTTGCCGGCGATCCTCACCGAGTACCGGCCGGAGGTGGTGTTTCACCTGGCCGCACAGATCGACGTCCGCCACTCGGTGGCCGACCCGCAGTTCGACGCCTCGGTCAATGTGATCGGCACGGTCCGGCTGGCGGAGGCGGCGCGCAGCACCGGCGTGCGCAAGGTCGTGCACACCTCGTCGGGCGGCTCCATTTACGGCACCCCGTCGACGTTTCCGACCGCAGAGACGGTGCCGACCGATCCCGCGTCGCCGTACGCCGCGGGCAAGGTTGCCGGCGAGATCTACCTCAACACCTTCCGGCAGCTCTACGGTCTGGAGTGCTCGCACATCGCGCCGGCCAACGTGTACGGCCCGCGTCAGGATCCGCACGGCGAAGCCGGAGTGGTGGCGATTTTCGCTCAGGCGCTGCTTTCGGGCAAGCCGACCAAGGTTTTCGGTGACGGATCCAACACGCGGGACTACGTGTACGTCGACGACGTGGTGGAAGCGTTCGTGCGCGCCGCGAGCCCGCACGGCGGTGGTCAACGGTTCAACATCGGTACCGGAGTGGAAACCTCCGACCGGCAGCTGCATTCGGCGGTCGCGGCTGCCGTCGGAGCGCCCGACGACCCGGAGTTCCACCCGCCGCGGTTAGGTGATCTGAAACGCTCGTGCCTGGATATCGGCTTGGCGCAGCAAGTTCTGGACTGGCGACCCCGGGTAGTGCTGGCCGACGGTGTACGGCGCACGGTCGAGTACTTCCGTCACGCGCGCACGTCCTGACTTCAGATCAGGGCCGAACCGAACTCTGCACTGGGGCATCGCCGCCCGTTGCTGCCTCGCCGTCAGGTGCCCTGGCCCCTTCGAGCGCGATTGCACGCGCCAGTCGGGCATACCGCAATTCGAGGTCCTTGAAGCGCAGGTAGGCGCTCAACGTCGTGAACACGAACGCGATGATCAGCCCGTACAGCATCAAATCGGCGCCCCGGGCGACGCCGAGCCAGTGCGCCACCACTGTGGTGTCGTTGGGACGCAGGATGGCATAGCCGGCGCCGAACACGAACAGCACGTAGCCGACCTTGACCCACGCCTTGGACTGCGCTTTAGTCCGGGAGCGCAGCAGGTAGACCAGCAGCGCAATGACCGCGGCGATCAGCAGTACCTGGATCCAGTTCATCGTCGCCTCCGTCGTCGCAGGAATCCGTCGAAGATGATGTTGACGCCGTTGAGCAGTGGCTGCCCTTTGGCTTTGGAGTATTCGGTGTAGAGCACCTCGACGGGTTCCTCCACCACGCGCCAGTGGTTTTCGTCGACCAGCGCGACGAATTCACTGGCGTGGCTCATCCCGCTCATGGTGATGTCCAACCCGTCGGCGACGGTCTTGTTGAACACCCGCAGTCCGTTGTTGGTGTCGGTCAACCCCAGACGGCGGCCGCGCGGGCTGAGCCGCGCCGCGGTCTGCAGCACCACGCGTTTGAGTAACGGCGGCTTGCTGAATCCGGACCGGCCGAAACGGGTTCCGATCACCACATCGGCGTCCCCAGCCTTCAACCGATCGACCATAGTGACCACATCTTTGACGCGGTGCTGACCGTCGCCGTCGAAGGTGACGAAGATTTGGGCACCTGGTTGGCGGCGTGCGTATTCGACGCCGGTCTGGATGGCCGCGCCCTGCCCGAGGTTCACCGGGTGGCGCACCAGATGCGCCCCCGCCCGCAACGCGATCTCGCCGGTGTCGTCGCTGCTGCCGTCATCGACGCAGACGACGTGGTCGAACACCGAGCGGACGTCGGCGACGACCTCGCCGATGACGCCGGCTTCGTTGAAGGCTGGGATGACGATCCACACGTCGGCAAATTCCATGGCGATTCTGAACAAATTACACGCTGATCAGGTGCGCGGCCGTGCCAGCGCGGCCAGGTGCACGGCGATTCCGACGACGGGGCCGCACAGCAGGGCGATCACCGTGCGGGTCTGCAACGGCAACGGCAACAGCAGCAGTGACGTCGCAGCGGCCGTCGCACTGACCCAGCCCAGGGCGTACGCGCGGTGCAGCGCGGCGGCCACCGTGGCTGCCCCGGTGAGCGTCAGCATGGCGATCGCCACCGCCGCGGCAGTCAGCCACGCCAGCAGCGCGCTGCTGGCGTGGTAGTCGGCGCCGAAACCGACGCGCAGCAGCCACGGACCCAGCAGGCCTGCGGCGGCCACGCCGACCGCGCCGATCACACCGACGAGCACTGCCGGCGCGATCAGCGCCCGCAGCCGATCGGTGCGTTCGTCGACGAAGTGTGCGATCAAATTGCCTTGCATCGCCGTCAGCGGCACGAGCAGCGGCGCGCGGGTCAAGGTGACAGCCAGGATCACGACGCCGCCCTCGGCACCCAACTGGGCGGAGGTGGCTTTCAGCAGCACCGGAAAGCCCATCACTAGGATTGCGCTGGCGCCGGCCGCGGTAATCGAATGCGCTGCCCCGCGCAGAAAGGTCGTGGCACCTCCAGGTGTCAGCAGCCGCGCCGCCGCCCGCGCTGCCGGCGAGGTGAGGATCAGCATCAGCCAGGCCAGCGCGCCGGCTACCGTCGCCCACAGGAAGCCGGCCAGGCCCCAGCCCATCACGAAGGTGATCAGTGCGACCGCGACCCGGATTGCCGCGTCGGTCACCATCAGGGCGCCGTACTGGGTCCACAGGTTGATGCCGGCCAGCATGCCCAGCAGGGTGGCGTGCAAACAGAACCCGGCGAGTCCCACGCTGAGCAGCCCCACCGAGAGTCCGCGGGGCATGGCGAAGACCTGGCTGCTCCACAGCGGTGAGCTGGCGGCGATCAGGACGGCGGCAGCCACCCCCACCAGCGCGGCCACCTGCAGGGGATTGGTTCTCGTTTCCCCGCGGCCGGGCACGATTTCGGTGTAGCGCACGGCGCGCACTTCTCGGGTGGTCTCCTGAAGCAGACCGTTCGCCGCGCCGGTGACCAAGCCGAACGCACCCCAGAACACCCCGAACACCGAGAAACCAGCGGGAGCCAGGTCTCGGGCGGCCAGGTAGATCACCGCGTAGCCGCACAGCGCGGTCACCGCCGTCGCCACGCCGACACGTGCGACGCTGCTGCGCGCGATCGGCCCGGTTTCAGCTCCGCTGGACGGAAGAGAAGGCATCGAAGCCGCGGCACCGCCGATTTCAGTCACGTCGACCGCAGCCGACGGACTGGGACCACAGGCTTCTCCACAGTTCCGAAAATACTAAGAGGCGGCGGGCTGGTGCCGGAGGCTGCCGCCGAAATCTGAAAGACTGAGCGGCAGAGGGGAGTATTCCTCCGCCGCGGTGTCGTCATCACGTCGCCCGCCATCGGACGACCGGCGCCGCGGGCCGGTGCACCTGACGGTGGAAGAGACCTCTGGTTCGTCTCACGGCCGGAGGTTGCCTGTTGAATGTGTCCGCGCTCGAGTGGATGGTCACGTTGTGCCTGACCAGCGTGGTGCTGGGATTCGACGTCGTCGTCATCGCGCGCCGGCCGCACGAACCCACGCTGACCCGTTGCGCGCTGGCGCTGTCCGGCTATGTCGGGCTGGCAGCGGTCTTCGGTGGGTGGATCTGGCTGTATCACGGCCAGCAGTTCGGGTTGCAGTTCTTCGCTGGTTGGCTGACCGAATACAGCTTGTCGATCGACAACCTGTTCATGTTCATCATCATCATGACAAGTTTCAATGTGCCGAAGCTGCACCAAATCAGAGCGCTGTTCTTCGGCGTCGTGATCGCATTGATCCTCCGGGGTGCGCTGATAGCGCTTGGAACGGCGGCGATTCAACGGTTCTCCTGGGTGTTCTATGTGTTCGGCGCATTCCTGCTTTACACCTCGGTCAGGTTGGCCCGCAGCTCCGGACGCGGCCATGCCGGCGACGCAGACAACCGGGTCACCCGGTTCGCCCGTGACCGCCTGGCAACCAGTCAGGATTGGACCGGCATGAGATTTTTTGTCAGGGACGGGTCCAAGCGGGTGCTGACGCCGATCGCGGTCGTGATCCTGGCGCTCGGCGCGACTGATCTCATGTTCGCCCTCGACTCGATCCCGGCTATCTATGGACTGACCCGCGAGGCCTATCTGGTGTTCGCCGCGAACGTCTTTGCGCTGATGGGCATGCGCCAGTTGTATTTCCTGTTGGGCGGCCTGCTGAATCGGCTGGTCTACCTGTCGAAAGGTTTGGCCGTCGTGCTGTTCTTCATCGGAGTGAAGCTGGTGCTGCACGCGCTGCACGAGAACACGCTGCCTTTCGTCAACGGCGGTGCCCGCTTCGACGTACCTGAGATCTCGACGGTGCTTAGTCTGGGCGTCATCGTCGTGACCCTGTTGATCACGGCGATCGCGAGTTTGTGTGCCACCAGTGCGCAGCATGCCGACGCCCGCTGAACGGGCCGGCAACGGTGAGCGGCGGCCCCGGTCCGCCAGGTCCCGGTTCGGCAGGTCCGGGCGCGCCGCCGCCGGGCCCGGGTGCCGGCGCGCCGGGTCCTCCGCCCGCAGGTACGCCGCCGCCTGCAGGTCCTTCGCCGCTGGGTCCGCCGCCGCTGGGTCCACCGCCGGCACCCGAAATCGGGAAACGGCGGCCTCAGACATCCGGCTGCGCAGTCTGTTTGGTGGATTCGGTGCGGGGTATGCGCGGGGCATGGCGTTCGCCGAGTACCAAGACGAGCTATATCAGCAGGGGCAAAGCGGCCGCCAGCCTCCGTACCCGTTCAACTTCGCCGATCTGGAAGCCAAGGCGGCCGCGGCGATGCCCCCAAAAGTGCTGGGGTACGTCGCCGGTGGCGCCGGTGACGAGCACACGCAACGGGCCAACTGCCAGGCATTCAAACGCTGGGGCTTATATCCCCGGATGGGCATCGCGCCCGCCGAACGAGACTTGTCCGTCGAATTGTTCGGAATCACGTTGCCGAGCCCGATCTTCATGGCCCCCATCGGAGTGATCGGGGTGTGCGCCCAAGACGGTCATGGTGACCTGGCCACAGCCCGGGCGTCTGCCCGCACGGGCGTACCGTTCTTCGTCGGCACGCTCACCTCCGACCCGATGGAAGAGGTCGTCCCGCAACTCGGCGCAACGCCCGGTTTCTTCCAGCTGTACACACCTCCAGACCGGGAAATGGCCGCCAGCCTGGTGCACCGCGCTGAAGCCACCGGGGTCAAAGGCATTGCGGTCACCCTCGACACCTGGGTCACCGGCTGGCGCCCGCGCGACCTGAGCGGCGGGAACTATCCGCAGGTGCCGAGCGGATGCCTGAGCAACTACACCTCGGATCCGGTCTTTCTCGCCAAGCTCGACGCGGGGGAAGATCCCACTGAGGCGGCGGTGCGGAAACTGCCCATCTTCGGTGGCCCGTTCAGGTGGGACGACCTGGAATGGCTGCGCGCCGAGACCAGCCTGCCGCTGATAGCCAAGGGCATCTGTCACCCCGACGACGTGCGCCGCGCCAAAGACCTCGGCGTCGACGCCATCTACTGCTCCAACCACGGTGGCCGGCAAGCCAACGGCGGCCTGCCGACTCTGGACTGCCTACCCGGAGTGCTCGAGGCGTCCGACGGGCTGCCGGTGTTGTTCGACTCCGGAGTCCGCAGCGGCGCCGACATCATCAAGGCTCTCGCGATGGGAGCGACCGCCGTGGGTATCGGCCGTCCCTACGCCTACGGTTTGGCGCTCGGCGGTGTCGAGGGCGTCGTGCACGTTCTGCGTTCACTGCTGGCCGAAGCGGACCTGATCATGGCCGTCGACGGTTATCCCTCGCTCAAGGATCTGACGCCCGGCGCCCTACGCGCGGTCGCTTGAGTCTCGGGCCAAAACCGCGCAAAGCAGATACTTTCCAGCCGAGCCGCACTGATGCCGCAGTCAGTGCCCTTCGGTCTTGAACCGTTCCAGTGAGCGCTGCACCTCGGCCTCGGCTTCTTCCCGGCCCACCCATTCGGCGGCTTCCACGAATTTGCCCGGTTCCAGCGCCTTGTACTGGGAGAAGAAGTGTTTGATCTGTTCGAGCTCCGGGGCCGGGACGTCGCCGATGTCGGTGATGTGCTCCCAGCGGGCATCTCCGGCCGGCACGCACAACACTTTTGCGTCACCGCCGGCTTCGTCGGTCATCTGGAACATCCCGACCGGACGCGCCTCCACAACGACGCCTGGGAACACCGGCTCGAACAGCAGTACCAAAGCGTCCAGCGGGTCACCGTCCTCACCCAGGCTGTCGTCGATGAAGCCGTAGTCGGTCGGATAGACCATGGAGGTGTACAGGTAGCGGTCCAACCGGATCCGGCCGGTTTCGTGGTCGACCTCGTATTTGTTCCGCTGCCCCTTCGGGATCTCGATGGTCACGTCGAATTGCACCGTCTCAAGCTCCTTCACGGGTCACGGCTGGTCTGCGGACGTCGAAGGTTCACTCTAGTGGGGCGATAGCCTGCACATAACAGCTGCCGACCGCGCGGGTCGAACCGCGACTGATTCGGCAGAATGGGCAGACAGTCAGGGACAGGCAGGAGAGTCATGCGTCCCACCCGGTGGCGGCGATCCACTCACGCGATCGTCGGGATCGTTGTGCTCGCATTGGTGGCCGCCGTCGTGGCCGTGGTGGCGATACTGAACCGCAGCGATCACGGCACTTCGCGCGCGCAGACGCTGCCCGCGCCGCCGGCGGCCGCGGCGAGGCCGAGCATCGTTCCGGTGCTCGACACCGCTCCGATGCCCACCAGCGACGGTCTGGCCGCGACGCTGGCAGCGGTGGCGAACGACCCGAACCTGGGCGTCTTCGGTGGCCGGATCAGCGATGCGGTGACCGCCAGACAACTGTGGCAGCGGGCCGATGACCTACCGCTGAAGCCGGCGTCGACCAACAAAGCGCTGACCGCCGCCGCGGCGCTGCTCGCGGTGGATCTCGGCGCGCGGGTGACGACGAAGGTCGTCACCGGTGCGCAGCCCGGGGTGGTCGTCTTGGTCGGCGGCGGTGACCCGACCTTGTCGGGGGCGCCACCGGGACAGGACACCTGGTATCACGGTGCGGCCCGCATCAGCGACCTCGCCGACCAGGTGCGGCGCAGCGGTGTGACACCCACTGCGGTGCAGGTGGACACCTTCGCTTTCAGCGGTCCCTCTATGGCGCCGGGCTGGGACCCGGGCGACATCGACGGCGGCGACATCGCCCCCATCGAGTCGGTGATGCTCGATGCTGGCCGCATCCAGCCGGCCACCGACCAGTCCGCCCGCTCCCGCACTCCCGCCTTGGACGCCGGGCGTGCACTGGCCGGCGCACTGGGGGTCAACCCGAACACGGTGACGATGGCCGCCGCCCCCGCCAACGCCCGCGAAGTTGCCGCCGTGCGGTCGGCGCCGTTGGTCGAGCGGCTGGGCGAGATGATGAACGCTTCGGACAACGTGATGGCCGAATGCATTGGCCGGGAGGTGGCGGCGGCGATGCACCGGCCGCTGAGCTTCGCCGGCGCTGTTGATGCGGTGACCAACCGGTTAGCGCTGGCGCACGTCGACACCAGTCGCGACACGTTGATGGATTCCAGCGGGTTGTCGGTCGACGACCGGGTCACCGCGCGAACGCTCGGTGATGTCATGCAGGCGGCGGCCGGACCGGATCAGCCGGCGCTGCGTCCACTGCTCGACGTGCTGCCTATCGCCGGGGGCAGCGGAACGCTGTCCAACCGTTTCCTCGACCCGCACGGCAACGGTCAGGCGGCGGGCTGGTTGCGGGCCAAAACCGGGTCGCTGACCGCCGTCAATTCGCTGGCCGGAGTGGTCACCGACCACAGCGGACGCGTGCTGACGTTCGCCTTTATCTCCAACGACGCCGGCCCGTCCGGTCGGACCGCGATCGATGCCCTGGCCGCGACGTTGTGGTCGTGCGGATGCCTGACATGACCCCGTCGGGGGATGAGTTGACCGTGGGACGCGCCGTGGATTGGCGGTTCGCCGCCACAGTCGGTGAGCGGCTGGCCCGTCCGGCGCCGCCGTCCTCCGAGTACACCCGGCGCCGGGCGATCGACGACCTGGCCGGTGCCGCCAAGGCGGCCGAACCGCCGGTGCGGGATGTGACCGGTCTGGACACGAACGGCAGCGTGCCCGACGCCCGCATCGTGGACCGGCGCCAATGGATCTGCGCGGCGGCCGAGTCGATGCGGGTGATGACAGGCGGGACGGACCGGCCCCGCGGCTTGATCAGCGGACGCCTCACCGGTGCGCAGACTGGTGCGCTGCTGGCTTTCGTCTCCTCCGGCATCCTCGGGCAGTACGACCCGTTCGCCGAGAACGGCGGGTGCCTGCTGCTGGTGTACCCGAACGTCATCGCCGTGGAGCGGCAACTGCGGGTGCATCCGGCCGACTTTCGGCTGTGGGTGTGCCTGCACGAGGTAACGCACCGCGTGCAATTCACCGCCACCACCTGGCTGACCGGCTACATGTCCCAGGCGCTGGGCGTACTGACCAGGGAGCAGGGCGACGACGCCTCGCAGGTGGTGAGCCGGCTGGCCGAGTACGTTCGCGGCCGCGGCTCCTCCGATGGCAGCCCGGACGCGCATTCGTCCGGAGTTCTCGGTCTGGTGCGCGCCGTACAGTCCGAGCCGCAGCGCCAAGCCCTTGATCAGCTGCTGGTGCTGGGCACCTTGCTGGAAGGCCACGCCGATCACGTGATGGACGCCGTGGGGCCGGTGGTGGTGCCGTCGGTGGCGACCATCCGCCGCCGGTTCGAGGAGCGTCGCCAACGCAAGCAACCACCTTTGCAGCGCCTGCTGCGGGCCCTGCTGGGCATCGACGCCAAGCTCAGCCAGTACACCCGCGGGAAAGCATTTGTCGACCAGGTGGTCGACCGGGTCGGAATGCAGCGCTTCAACACGATCTGGTCGTCGCCGGAGACGCTGCCGTTGCCCGCTGAAATCGAAGCCCCGCAGCGATGGATCGACCGGGTGCTGTAGCCGAGCTGTCGGCGGCCGTCGCGGCCTACGCCAAGGCGTACCTGGCCGATGCGGACCGCTGGTGTGTGGCGCTGTCCGGCGGGCCGGACTCGCTGGCGCTCACCGCGGTAGCGGCCCGGCTGCGGCCCACTGTCGCGCTGGTCGTTGACCACGGCTTGCAGGCTGACTCCGCTCTGGTCGCCGCCAGGGCCCGCGAGCAGGCGCTGCAGCTGGGATGTGTTGCGGCAGAGGTGCTGCACGTGCAAGTGGGGACGGACGGTGGTCCCGAGGCGGCGGCGCGCACTGCGCGTTACCGGGCGCTGGGCGCCGCGCGCGAGGACCGTCCGGTCTTGTTAGGCCACACGCTCGATGATCAGGCCGAGACTGTCTTGCTGGGGCTGGGTCGCGGATCGGGCGCCCGTTCGATCGCCGGTATGCGGGCGCACGACTGGCCGTGGTGTCGGCCGCTGCTCGGTGTGCGGCGCAGCGTGACGCACGAGGCGTGCGCGGAGCTGTCGCTGCCGGCCTGGCAGGATCCGCACAACACCGACCGCCGGTTCACCCGCACCCGGCTGCGCCGGGAAGTGTTGCCGTTGCTGGAAGAGGTGCTCGGCGGCGGGGTGGCTGAGGCCCTCGCGCGCACCGCGACGGCGTTGCGCGAGGACACCGATCTGCTCGACTCGCTGGCAGGGCAGGCGCTGACGGCCGCCACCAACGGCGCGGGTCTGGACATCGGCGCGTTGGCCGCGTTACCGGACCCCATTCGCCGCCGGGTGATTCGCGCCTGGTTGCTGGGCGCGGGCGCCACCGGGTTGACCGACAAGCAGATCCGCGGCGTCGACGCATTGGTCACCAGATGGCGGGGGCAGGGCGGCGTGGCGGTCGGGTCAACTCTGCGCAGCCAGCGCCTGTTCGTCGACCGGCGGGCCGACGTGCTGACGCTGCGGCCCGAGCCGGTGTTGCATTAGGCACGTCAGGCGCGTTGGTTGTAGGCGCCGTAACATGGCACGCTGTGGTCGTGGCAGCGGAATCGACCGAGCTGTATCCCGGGGACATCAAGTCGGTGCTGCTGACCCAAGCGGAGATTCAACAGCGCACTTCCGAGTTGGGCGCACAGATCGGCGATGACTACCGCGGACTGGCAGCTGACGGCCGCGGGGACTTGCTACTGATCACCGTGCTCAAAGGTGCGGTCATGTTCGTCACCGACCTGGCGCGAGCCATCCCGCTGCCCACCCAGTTCGAGTTCATGGCCGTCAGCTCTTACGGCATGTCGACGTCGTCATCGGGTGTGGTGCGCATCCTCAAAGACCTCGACCGCGACATCAACGACCGCGACGTGCTGATCGTCGAAGACGTCGTCGACTCGGGGCTGACGCTGTCCTGGCTGCTGCGCAACCTGGCCACGCGGCGTCCCCGCTCGCTGCGGGTGTGCACGCTGCTTCGCAAGCCGGACGCCGTCGGCGCCCACGTCGACATCGCCTACGTGGGTTTCGACATTCCCAACGAGTTCGTTGTGGGCTATGGCCTCGACTACGAGGAGCGCTACCGCGACCTGCCCTACATCGGAACCTTGGACCCCAAGGTCTACCAGGAGTAGGCGTTCAGAACAGCTCCCACACCACGGTTACCGCAAAGCCCACCGTCTGCTGGCCGGGTTCCAGCGGTATGTCGGTGGCCATCGGTGCCCGCTGCGTCGCAGTCGGCGGTGTGGCCGATGGCGCCTCGGAGATCGAAAGCACCTGTCCGAGCTGCAATCCCGACAGCCGGGCATACTGCTGCGCGCGGTTCTCGGCGTCTCGGAAAGCTCGTGTGCGCGCGTCGTTCATTAACTGCGAATCGTCCTCGATGGAATAGTGCACGGAGCTGATCCGGGTGGCATCGCCGCCGGCAGTGACCACCGCGGCCAAGACGTGCGAGGCGGAGTCCAGCTTGCGGATCTTGATCTCGACGGTGTTCTCCGCCCGGTAGCCCGTGATCACTCCGGAGGTGCCGTCGTATTGCGGCTGCACGGTCAAGCCGGTGGTTCTGACGTCTTTGCGCTCGACGCCGGCATGTTCGACCGCGTCGATGACCGCTTGCTGTCGTTGATTGCTCTGGTTGGTCGCCGAGGTGACGTCGACCGCGGTGAATTCTGTACCGACGTCGGCGGTCAACGTATCTGGGGCGCCCTGCACTTGCCCCGAACCGAGCACCGTCACCTGCCGCGGAACGTCCTCTTCGCCCTCGGCGCCGCATCCGGAGATCAGCGCCACGCTCATCGCCGCCACAGCGCAGCAGCGCGACAGTGTCCCGCTTGCGGCGACCGGCATGAGTGAACCCTAGCGGTTCAAACCGGCGGTTCGTCGGGTAGAGGTTGCAGGTGGGATTCGTCTGGTCGCCAGTCCGGTGGAAATTCTTCGGATTCCCGCGGATCATTCACCCACGTGCAAATCAGGCTGTTGCTGGGTCCAGCCTTGACGAGAAATAGGCTGTTACGCATCTGGTTTCGAAACTTGCGTGCGGCTAGTTCTTCGAAACGCGCTTGCTCCAAACGGTGTCTGGCTTCGTTGATGGACCGCTGCTCGCAATTACGCTTGCGACCCTCGCGATGCGGGCCGACCGCTGCTCGTAGGGGCTGCGCCGATTCGGTGCCGGAGGCGCACATGCCGGTGTCTGCAGCTGTGGAAACAGATCATCGCCCGACGGCGACGTGCGATAGGACTGACCCGTCGGCGACTGCCAGATCACCGTGCCGTCGGCCAACTGGCGGCCATGCCATCCGCCGAATGTCTTGAGCTGATGATGGCAGCGAAAGTGCAAGAACATTTAAAACCGCGTGACCCTTGCTGGCTTTCTCCTAGCCAGATATTCGCTGCCGCAACAGTGGCAAGCCGGGCCCGTCGAGCGCATCCAGCACGGAGGTGCGTCCGACCGTAGCCATCAGCAGTTCGGCTGCCCGCCCCCGGATTACTGGTCCTTCACCCCACGTTCGGTCCATGTCGGTGGCCTGCAAGCGAATCCCTCGCAGTCGTCTCGGCGGAATCAGGCCGATCGGCACCGGGCCGGTCAAGAAGTCCAGCGCGGTCGCTGTCAGCTCACCTTCGGGTTCGAAGGAAAGTCCAAGCGGGATTCTGATGTCGCCGCTATGGGACAAGACTTCGGCCAGCAGACCAGGTGCTTGCGGTGGGGGCCGCCAGTATGTGCGATCGGCGAGCTCGCGCAGAGTTGCCGCGATTTCGGCAGCTGGCAACTGCGCTGTGCGGCGCGCCATCTCATCGATTGCCCGATCCTCACTCCGACGGCGCACGCCCAGCCATGTAACCCTGAGGGTGCCTTCGGCCAGAATGCTCACAAGATGAGCGCCCACCGTCTTTACATCCCAACCTGTGCACAAACTCGGGGTCGCTAACTGTGCCTCATCAAGATCGTCAATCAGGTCCGCGATGTTGCGCCGCTCCTGCGTTATAGCGGCATGAATACGGTCACGGTCCACCCCCGGAGTGTAATCTCCCGAAACTGTCACCGACTGGTTGGAGGACATTTCAATGCGGCGGTTACAGCACCGTCGACTGCTGCGTATAGGAATTTGTCCCACACGATGTTCAGCCACCTCGGATGTCGGTACCGTTCAATACAGCGGGACATGCAAGGGCGCGGCGACAGGAGCTGCTCGACGGCGAGAGCCGGGATCCTTTTATTTCCCAGCGCATGACCCCTGGTCGGATGTTCGCGAAGGGCTGGTTGATGACGACTTCGGAGGAATTGATTGCTCTGGAAAAGCGCGGCTGGGAGGCACTTGCGACCAGCGGCGAAGCCGCGGCCGACTTCTACCGGCAGGTCCTCGACGACGACATCGCGATGGTGTTCCCGGGTGGCATGTCCATTTTCGACCGCGATGCCGTCATCGAGTCGATGGGCGGCGAGCCATGGTCATCGTTCGACTTAAGTGACATCCACGTGCTGATGCCCGTCTCCGACGTTGGCATCGTCACCTACCGCTCGACGTCCCAACGCGGAGATCAGCCCCCGTATGTTGCCCTCATCACCAGCCTGTACACGCGGCGGGGCGACGTCTGGAGGCTCACGCTTCACCAGCAGACCGCTGTCTAGCACCGGCGACACCTGGCAAAAAACGAACAGCACCGGGGTGGCAGGGACGCGCCGAATGGCGTCCGCACGATCCGCTGCCGCTCAACCGCTTCCACGCGGCGACACCCCTGTATGCGCTGAGCCGCTAATGACACCGATTGCGCCAAGAACGTTCTAGAACTCCAGGTGTGATCGGGGCCGTCGGGCGGCACAGCTAACCATCGAGCGGCACAGCTAATAGGCCCGTATTACTTGACTCGAGAGCTCCGTCGATCACGCATCGTGTGTTCCCGCGATGCGATGACAGCCGGTAATCCGCAGGCGAGTTCGTCACCTACCTGTCCATCTCGCAAAATAACCGGCGAAAGCTCGGCGCAGGCCGGTAGCGTCACCACATGCTGCGTGTGACGCTGCGCGACCTCCAATGGCGAAGGCGGCGCTTCGTCATCACAATTGTGGGCACCAGCCTGGTGTTCGCGATGACGCTTCTTCTCACAGGGCTGTCTAACGGATTTCGCGTGGAGGCCAACAACACGGTCGACGCACTGGGTTTCGATGTGTACCTCGGCAAGGCCGGGCCCGCTGGACCGTTCATCGGGTCGCCACCGTTTCCCGAATCCGAAGTCGCTTCGGTCGAACGGATTCCAGGCGTGATCAGCGCCGTCCCGCTGGTGTTCACGACGACCACCGCCCCGGACGGTCACTCGACTCGCAACGTGAACATGTTCGGCGTGGCCGCGCAGGGCCCAGGGATGCCCGCAATCGCGACGGGCCACGCTCCATCGGGCGTCGACGAGGCCGCGGTGTCCAGCACACTCGGCAGGGATGTCGGCGGCCAAATCGAAATAGGCTCGCGCTCAATGCGAATCGTCGGCATCGTCGAAGACTCCACCGCTCTCGCCGGACAACCTAATGTGTTCTTGACGGTGCCAGGTGCCCAATTGGTCGGTTTCAGCGGTCAACCCATCGTCTCAGCGATCGGCATCCACGGAGCGCCCGCGAAGGTACCCGACGGCTACCGCATTGTCGACCGCGCAGGTGCCGTGGGTGACCTAATGCGACCGATGAACGCGGCGGAGGGCGCGCTCACAATGTTGTCCGCGCTGCTGTGGATTGTCGCCGCGCTCATCGTCGGGTCGGTCATCTACCTTTCCGCCTTGGAACGGACCCGGGACTTCGCGGTGCTCAAAGCGGTTGGCGTTTCGACGCGTTCGGTCCTCGCCGGGCTTTGTCTACAGGCGGTCATCGTTGCCGTGCTCGCCGCGGTACTGGGTGGCCTGCTGTCTTTGGTGCTCGTGCCGGTGTTCCCCATGCGCGTGGTGGTGCCGACATCGGCATTCCTGTTGTTGCCAGTGACCGCGGTGTTTATCGGGCTGCTGGCGAGCGCCGCGGGGTTGCGGCGTGCGGTGAGCATCGATCCAGCACTGGCATTCGGGGGGCCGTGACCGATGGGTAAGCTGCATATCAACGATTTGGTGGTCGAGTACTCAAGCGGCGGGTACGCAGTCCGTCCGATCGACGGCCTCAACCTCGAGGTGTCCGCCGGCTCGCTGGCGCTGCTGCTCGGTCCGAGCGGCTGTGGGAAGACCACGTTGCTGTCGTGTCTCGGCGGAATCCTGCGTCCAACTTCGGGCCGCATCATGCTCGATGATCTCGACGTGACCACGCTCGACTCGCGCGAGCTGACAATGTACCGGCGCCGTACGGTCGGAATCGTGTTCCAGGCGTTCAACCTGCTCCCGAGCCTTACTGCGTTCGAGAACGTGATGGTGCCGATGGACGCGGCGGGTATGAACCGCCGCGAGGCGCGGCAGCGGGCCGAAGAACTTCTGGAACGGGTGGGTCTGCAGGACCGGATGCGGCACCGACCGGGCGATCTGAGCGGGGGACAGCAGCAACGGGTCGCCGTCGCGCGTGCGATCGCCCTGGATCCGCCGATGATCCTGGCCGACGAGCCCACCGCGCACCTGGACTTCATCCAGGTCGAAGAGGTGCTGCGGCTGATCCGCGAACTCGCGTCGGGAGACCGCCTCGTCGTCGTCGCCACGCACGATACCCGGATGCTCCCGCTGGCCGACCGCGTCGTGGAATTGGTTCCGCAGGTCGCGTCGACCAACCGTCCGCCCGAAACGGTGCGGCTCACCGCCGGTTCGGTGCTGTTCGAGCAGGGCTCGATGGGCGACCTCATCTATATCGTCAGCGAGGGCGAACTCGATATCATCCGCGAATTGAGCGGTGGCGGCGAGGAATTGCTGCATGTCGCCACCCCGGGTGATTACTTCGGCGAGATCGGCACGCTGTTCGGGTTGCCCCGCTCGGCGACCGTGCGGGCACGGACCGATGCGGTGCTCGTCGGCTACACCGGGCGAGCTTTCCGCGAGCGTCTGGGACCGGCCGGAGTGCGTGGCCTGATCGAGCACCGCGAACTCGTCATCGACTAATTCGGCCTCTGCGACAGAATCAACCACCGATGCTGTGAGCGGTGGCGATGCCTACAAGGACGCCGATTCCTAAAGGCCCCTACGTGTTATGCGGCCGCTAGATGGCGTGGCGTCGGGCAGTTGTTGATCCGACCAGCCCCAAAGGTTTTGAGAAGATGATGACACCGACTTTGCGAAGAACACTTCAGCTGGCACCTCACTTAGTCCGTGTGACGCCCTCTGCTTCGTGCGCCAGCGCCGCCGCTAGGCGCGTATAGGAGGACTTCAATGATTTCTCGAGACCGGGGATGCGCGATGAGCACGTCACCGTCCAGATGATGCGGCACCCGTTCGGGCCCTGTTCAATCCGGATATCACCCCGGTAATCCTTGAGCGGCAAATACCACGGAAACGATGCGGCATAGGCCTGGTGATGCGGTCGCGTGCCATCGACGATCCGGTCGCGTACAACCATGAGCCCGAAGCGCATGCGCCTAACGCCACCCTTTTCTGTGTAAGGCTCTCCGCGCCGCTCCCATGACGCGGCAGACACCGTTGGCATCCAAGCCGACCAACGCTCCACATCCATCAGTAGGTCATATATCTCTGCAGGCTTCGCACTCGACAGCTGTTCGACTCGGCACGACAGAGATCCAGTCATGCTGCGAAACCTACTACCTCCGAGAACTCGCCTTGGTGGTGAGTGCGACTGGCCGAAGAACACTTTGAACCAAGCTGAAGCGCAGAGCGATTCGCCCGCTGCGCGCGTCCCGTGCGCCTAGGGTATGACCAACAGACAGGGGACCAACGTCATGCCTGATTCGGTCGACCCAATGGCAGCAGTGCGCCAATACGTAGAAGCGTTCAATAACGGTGACCCGGCAGCGATGGCAGCGGCCTGCGCCGACCCGATGCAGATTCTCGACGGGATGTCGCCGCACGTGTGGCAGGGGCCGACCGCCGCCGAAGACTGGTGGACGGACGTGCTCTCCGAGGGCGAGCACCTCGGTGCTTCGGGTTACCGCATCGCGCTCGGCGAGCCACGGCACGTCGAGGTCAATGGTGAGAGCGCCTATGTCGTCGCCCCCGCGACCATGACATTCGATCTGCGAGGCAACCAGGTCACACAAACGGATTCGGTTTATACCGTCGCGCTTCGCAAGGTCGACGCAGAGTGGCGTCTTACCGCTTGGGCCTGGGCAAAAGGCGCATAGTTGGCGGTGTTAACGGCACAGACATTTGACGTTCGAGGCGACGGTAAGACCGCCGCCTTCTGGATGGGAATCAAGAGGTCGACTGAACTCAAAGTTATTGGCTGGGTCCGACCGCCCTAAGCCACTACGGCGTGACCAGGATCTTGCAGTGCTGATCAGGGTCGGCGAGGGCGTCGAACGCCGTGCCCACGCCGTCGAGACCCACCTCACCGGTGATCACCGGAGTCACGTCGATGTCCCCTTCGGCGATGGCCCGCAGCGATTCGGCGAATTCGGCCGGATCGTAGGCGACAACGAATTGCAGGCTGATCTCCTTGGCGATCGCGAAGAACGGGTGCACGGTGTCGGGCTGCATGCACACGCCGGCGACTATCAGCCGGGTGCCCGGCCTGGCCCGCCGCAGCACATCGTCGACGATGCCCGGGACGCCCACGGCTTCGAACACCACCACGGGGCGGGCGATGTCGAAAGGTGAGTTCTGTGCGGGATCGACGGTCTGGTGCGCGCCCATGCGGCCGGCCAGGCCCCGTCTGATCAGTGAGAAGTCTGACGCCACGATTGTTTCCACGCCGCGGGACCGGAGCGCGGCGATGATCGCGATGCCGATCGGACCGCAGCCGATCACCAACGCCGTCTCGCCCGGTTGGATTCTTGACTTGTTCACCGCATGCAGGCCGACCGCCATCGGCTCGGTCAGTGCGGCGCGGTTCGGGTCCAGGCCGTTGGGCACCGGCAACAACAGCGGTGCGGAAAGCAGCATCCGTTCGGCGTAGCCGCCAACAGTGCTGTTGGAGTAGATGATCGGCTCAAAGCCCTTGTCCGACAGCAGTACCGGAATTGACGTGACCAGCGTTCCGGCCGGGTGGGTCTGCGTATCAGGCCCGGCTTCGAGCACCTCGGCGCTGAACTCATGACCCATGAAAACGTCGCGGCCCAGGTCAACCCCGCCGCCACCGGAGCTACCGGACATTTCGTCGGTCAGCGCAAGCACCTCGGCACCGTGTGCAGCGAAATGCATGTCACTGCCGCAGATTCCGCAACAGCGGACCGCCACCAGGACCTGGCCCGGTCCGGGCACCGGCTCAGGCACATCGTCGCGCAGCACCATGCGCCCGTCGCGCAGCACGGCGGCGCGCATCAGCTCTGGTCGCCTTGCGCTTTGAGCTCATCGGTGTGCTCGCCGATCGCTTTGACCACCGCCTCACCGGCGCGGCCGAGCAGTTCACCGCGTCTGCCCTTCGCCCACTCGTGCGACGCCCGCGACGCTTCGAGCTGCCCCTTGAAGTGCGGTATCACGTTGCGGGCGAACAAGTCGTAGCAGTGGTACGTCGCTGTTGGAGACGCCCAGTCGTGGCCGAGCAGTAAGAAGGTGCCGAATCCGCCCGACCGCTCGAGCAGATCGTCGATGTAGGCGATGGCGTCATCGGGAGTCCCGATGCAGCAGTTGCCCGCGCTGGCGTAAGTTTCGACGAACTCGCGCGGAGATCGTCCTCCTTCGACGGGGTTGGACAACGGCACGAATCCCGCGGCGCCGAAATAGTCGGCAAAGTCCTGCAAGCCGTACACGCAGTCATCGATCGCCTGCTCACGGCTGTCCGCCAGATGGACGATGCCCAGCACTCGCCAGTCGGCGCGGTCCGGCTCGGCGCGCCCGGTCTTCTCAGCCTGATCGCGAACGATCTGCCAGGTGTTCTCCAGCGCCGCAAAGCCGCCGGGCACCGACATCGACAAAGACAACAGAGAGGTGCCCAGCGCCCCGGCCAACCGCGGACCGGACGGCGAGATCATTGCCGCAGTGGCGATCTCCGGATAAGGCCACGTATAGGGCCGGACGTGCAATTGCGCATCACGCAATGTGAACCAGTCGGAGTGGCGGTCGATCCGCTCACCGGGCTGCGCCCGAAACAACGCCAGGATGGTCTCCAGGGATTCATGCAGCATCCGGCGTTGCTCGACGGGGTCCAGCCCCATCATGTACGCGTCGGACGGCAGTGCTCCCGGCCCGGTGCCAAACATCACCCGGCCCCTGGTCAAGTGGTCGAGCAACACCCAGCGGTCGGCCACCATCAGCGGATGGTGATACGGCAGCGAGACCACTCCGGTGCCTAGCCGGATGTGTTTGGTGCGCTCGGCCGCTGCCGCGATGAAAATCTCGGGGCAAGCGATCAACTCGTAACCGCCGGAGTGGTGCTCGCCCAGCCAAGCTTCGTCGAACCCCAGGCGGTCCAGCGCGACCACGCGTTCCATGTCGTATTCAAGTGCGACGGTTGGGGACTGGCCGACCGGGTGAAAGGGTGTGACGAAGACGCCGAAATTCAGCGGGCGAATCACGTCAGGTCCAGGCCGGCCAGGAAGTCCAGCAGAAGTTCATTGACCTCGGCTGGGCGTTCCTGCTGCAGCCAGTGCCCGGCGCCGTCGAGGATCACCTCGCGGTAGGGACCGGTGACCAGTTCGGTCACCCGGTCGCGGGGCGTGAAGCCCAGCACCGGATCCTCGCCGCCGGCGACGAACAGTGCGGGCACTGTAATGGTGGGACTGACCGCCTCGGCCATGATCTCCCAGTTCCGGTCGAGGTTGCGGTACCAGTTGAGCCCGCCGGTGAAGCCGGTGCGGGTGAATTCGGCGACGTAGTGGTCGACCTCGTCGGCGCTGATCCAATCTGGCAAGGCGTCGGGCTCGGGTAGCCGTTCGATGAACCCTTCCGGACCCGGCGCGATCATTCGCATCGCCGCGGTCTGGTCGCCGCCCAGTCGCAGGCCGCCCATCATCCGGCGGATGGTTCTGGCGGGGTCGCTGCCCAGTTCGGCATCGGCAACGCCGGGTTCCTGGAAATAGAGCATGTAGAAGAAGGCTTCTCCGAAAATGGCGCGGAACGCCTTCGTGGGCGGCACCTTCCCGCGCGGCAGCGGCGGCACGCTCAACCCTGCGACTGCGGTGACACGGTTGGGGTGCAACTGCGCTGAACCCCACACCACTGGTGCGCCCCAGTCGTGACCGACGAACACGGCGCGCTGCGCGCCCACGTCGTCGAGCAGTCCGACGAGGTCGGCGGTCAGTTCGCTGATGCTGTAGTCGGAAACGTTCTCCGGCCTGCTGGAGCGGCCGTATCCGCGCTGATCGGGTGCGAGCACGTGGTAGCCGGCCGCGGCCAGTGCCGAGATCTGGTGACGCCAGGAAAAGGACAATTCCGGAAAGCCGTGCGCCAGCACGACGACGGGGGCGCCGCGGTCCCCGGCCTCAACTGTGTGCAAACGCACACCGTTGGTTTCGACGAACCGTTCGGCGGACGGGACAGGGTCAGGCACCGTTTCACAAAAGCACACGTCGGACCTGGCTGCGACGAGTTCGGCGGTCCCGCCGCAAAGCCGCCGGGAACAGTACGTCGTTGGTCTAGCGGTAGCCTGAACTATTCCAGCGGTGTATCGGGAAGGACCTGGCCGACCACGGCCGATGCTTGATGAACCGGAAAAACGTGATCCGCACACTCACGGCGATAGGTGTCGTGCTGTTGCTGGGCTGGTCATTCTTCTACTTCAGTGACGACACGCGCGGTTACAAGCCCGTCGACACGTCGGTGGCGATGGCGCAGATCAAGAGCGACAACGTCAAAAGCGCCCAGATCGATGACCGTGAACAGCAGCTGCGGTTGACGCTCAAAGACGGAAACCACGACACCGACGGCGCCGCCAAGATCATCACCAAGTACCCCACCGGATACGCCGTGCCGCTGTTCGACGCCCTCAACGGCAAGAACGCTCAAGTCGGCACCGTCGTCAACCAGGGCAACATTCTGGGCTCGCTGCTCATCTACCTGTTGCCGCTGTTGCTGCTGGTCGGCTTGTTCATGATGTTCTCCCGCATGCAGGGCGGGGCCCGAATGGGCTTCGGCTTCGGCAAGTCGCGGGCCAAGCAACTCTCCAAAGACATGCCGAAAACCACCTTCACCGACGTCGCCGGCGTCGACGAGGCGGTCGAGGAGCTCTACGAGATCAAGGACTTCTTGCAGAACCCGGGCCGCTACCAGGCGCTGGGCGCCAAGATCCCGCGCGGCGTGCTCCTGTACGGGCCGCCGGGCACCGGCAAGACCTTGCTGGCCCGGGCCGTCGCGGGGGAGGCCGGCGTTCCGTTCTTCACCATCTCCGGCTCTGACTTCGTCGAAATGTTCGTCGGCGTCGGCGCCTCTCGGGTTCGTGACCTCTTCGAGCAGGCCAAACAGAACAGTCCGTGCATCATCTTCGTCGACGAGATCGACGCGGTGGGCCGCCAGCGCGGTGCCGGACTGGGCGGCGGCCACGACGAGCGCGAGCAGACACTCAACCAGCTGCTGGTCGAGATGGACGGATTCGACCCCCGTGGCGGCGTCATCCTGATCGCGGCCACCAACCGGCCCGACATCCTCGACCCGGCGTTGCTGCGGCCTGGCCGCTTCGACCGTCAGATCCCGGTGAGCAATCCCGACCTGGCCGGTCGTCGCGCGGTGCTGCGGGTGCACGCCAAGGGCAAACCCATCGCCCAGGACGCCGACCTCGACGGGCTGGCCAAGCGGACCGTCGGCATGACTGGCGCTGACCTGGCCAACGTCGTCAACGAGGCGGCACTGCTGACCGCGCGCGAGAACGGGACGGTCATCACCGGTCCTGCTCTGGAGGAGGCGGTGGACCGGGTGATCGGTGGACCGCGCCGCAAAGGCCGGATCATCAGCGAGCAGGAGAAAAAGATCACCGCCTACCACGAGGGCGGGCACACGTTGGCGGCCTGGGCGATGCCCGACATCGATCCGGTCTACAAGGTGACGATCCTGGCGCGCGGCCGCACCGGCGGGCACGCCGTGGCGGTGCCGGAGGAAGACAAGGGACTGCGCACCCGCTCGGAAATGATCGCCCAGCTCGTGTTCGCGATGGGTGGCCGCGCCGCTGAGGAGTTGGTGTTTCGCGAGCCGACCACCGGCGCGGTGTCCGACATCGAGAAGGCCACCCAGGTTGCCCGGGCAATGGTCACCGAGTTCGGCATGAGCTCGAAATTGGGTGCGGTCAAGTACGGCACCGAACACGGTGACCCGTTCCTGGGCCGGACCATGGGAACCCAGCCCGACTATTCCCACGAGGTGGCCCGTGAGATCGACGAAGAGATCCGCAAGCTGATCGAGGCCGCCCACACCGAGGCGTGGGAAATCCTCACCGAATACCGCGATGTGCTCGACACGTTGGCCGGCGAGCTGTTGGAGAAGGAGACGCTGCATCGCGCCGAGCTGGAGGCGATCTTCGCCAACGTGGAGAAGCGGCCCAGGCTCACCATGTTCGACGACTTCGGGGGCAGGATCCCGTCGGACAAACCACCGATCAAGACGCCGGGCGAGTTGGCCATCGAGCGAGGTGAGCCGTGGCCGAAACCGGTGCCCGAGCCTGCGTTCAAAGCCGCGATCGCACAAGCCAGCCAGGCGGCCGCTCAGGCCGAGGCTGACCGCCCGACCAACGGCACCAACGGTTCTCGCAACGCACCGGGTGACTTGGCCGGTGATAGCGCCGATCGTCGCCCCACTCAACCCGACTACGGGGCGCCGGCGGGCTGGCACGCTCCGGGCTGGCCGCCGCAGCAGCCGCCCGGCCACTGGTATCCGCCGCCGCAGAACGCTGCACCGCCGAACTACCGGCCGCAGCCCCCACAGTCCTATCCGCGTCAGCCCTATCCGCCGTATCCGCCTTATCCGCCACCGGGTCAGCCCGCGCCGGATGCCGACAAGTCTCCGGACCGGCAGAACGATGACGCACGCCGGCCCAACCCCCCGGCGCACGGCTGACGAAGGAGGCTTCGATGGCGCAGCCGGATCTTCGCAGCCCGGCGCAACATGTGCCGGTGTTCGACCAGGCGCGTGCTGAAGCTGCGGTTCGCGAATTGCTCTGGGCAGTGGGCGAAAATCCCAACCGGCACGGGCTGGAGGACACACCGGCCCGGGTGGCCCGCGCCTACCAGGAGATGTTCGCCGGGCTGTACACCGATCCCGACAGCGTGCTGAACACCTTGTTCGACGAACAGCACGACGAATTGGTGATGGTCAAAGAAATACCGTTGTATTCCACCTGCGAACACCACCTGGTGGCGTTCCACGGTGTCGCACACGTCGGCTACATCCCCGGTGAGCAGGGTCAGGTGACCGGCTTGTCGAAGATCGCCCGACTGGTCGACCTGTACGCCAGACGGCCACAGGTGCAGGAGCGCCTGACCGCGCAGATAGCGGATGCGTTGATGCGCAAGCTCAACCCGCGCGGCGTCATGGTGGTGGTGGAGGCCGAACATCTATGTATGGCGATGCGCGGCGTGCGCAAACCGGGCGCGATCACGACGACATCGGCGGTGCGCGGGCAGTTCAAAACGGACTCCGCATCCCGGGCTGAGGCGCTCGAACTCATACTGCGTAAGTGAGTGCGGGCCGCGTGCAGGTGATGGGCGTGGTCAACGTCACCGAGGACTCGTTCTCCGACGGCGGGCGTTACCTCGACCGCGACCTCGCCGTCGCGCACGGGATCGCTCTGGCTGCCGAGGGCGCCGCGATCATCGATGTCGGTGGCGAGTCGACTCGGCCCGGAGCCGTGCGCACCGACCCGCAGGTGGAGAGCACTCGAGTTGTACCCGTCGTCAAAGCAATTGCAGCACAGGGTGTTACCGTCAGCATCGATACGGTGCACGCGCAGGTCGCCCGTGCGGCGCTGGAAAACGGTGCGCGCATCGTCAACGACGTCTCCGGTGGGCGTGCCGACCCGGGCATGGCCAAGCTACTGGCCGGAGCGGGTGTGCCGTGGGTGCTGATGCATTGGCGTTCGGTGTCCGCCGATCAGCCGCACCAGGTGCCGGCCTACCGCGACGTCGTGGCCGAGGTACGCACTGAGTTGCTCGCCAGCGTCGACGCAGCGGTAGCTGCCGGCGTCGACCCGGCGAACGTGGTGATCGACCCGGGCCTGGGCTTCGCCAAGACGGCGGAACACAATTGGGCGCTACTGCACGCGCTGCCGGAGCTGGTCGCCACCGGGATCCCGGTGCTGGTCGGCGCGTCACGCAAGCGATTCCTCGGCCGGTTGCTGGCCGGGCCCGACGGTGTGGTCAGACCGCCGGACGGACGCGAGACGGCCACCGCGACGATTTCCGCGTTGGCCGCGCTGCACGGTGCCTGGGGGGTTCGAGTGCACAATGTGCAAGCCACGGTCGATGCGCTGAAGGTCGTGGAGGCATGGACTCGACCGGAAGTTCCCGATAACGATGGCTGATCGGATTGAGCTGCGCGGGTTGACCGTCCGCGGTCGGCACGGCGTCTTCGACCACGAACGCGCCGCCGGTCAGGACTTCGTCGTCGACATCACCGTGTGGATCGATTTGGCTGGTGCCGCCGCCAGCGACGACCTGTCGGACACCTACGATTACGGCGCGCTGGCGCAGCGGGCGGCCGGAATTGTCGCCGGGCCACCCCGCAACCTCATCGAGACAGTGGCCGGCGAGATCGCCGAGGACGTGATGAACGACGAACGAGTGCATGCCGTCGAGGTGGCGGTGCACAAGCCGCAGGCGCCGATTTCGCAAAACTTCGCCGATGTCGCCGTCGTGGCACGACGGTCCCGGCGCGGCGGTCGCGGTTCGGTTATTCCCGCCGGAGGCAGCAGCACGTGAGGCGCCGATGACGGAGGTCGTGCTCTCGATCGGGTCGAACTTGGGCGACCGACTGGCCCGACTGCAGTCCGTGCTCGACGGTTTGGCCGACGCGGTACGTGCCGTTTCGCCGGTCTACCAGACCGATCCCTGGGGCGGGGTCGAGCAGGGGCCGTTCCTCAACGCGGTGGTGATCGCCGAGGACCCGACTCTGGACGCGCAGGGCTGGTTGCGCCGCGCCCAGGAGTTTGAGCAGACCGCTGACCGGGTCCGCGGTCAGCGGTGGGGCCCGCGGTCCTTGGATGTCGATCTGATCCGTTGCTCGCAAGGCGACCTGGAGTTGACTTCGCGAGACGAGGGGCTCACGCTGCCGCACCCGTTGGCCCACCTGCGGGCTTTCGTAATGATCCCGTGGCTGGAGATGGAACCCGACGCTCAGCTCACCGTGGCCGGTACGCAACGGGCCGTCGCCGAGTTATTAGCCGAACTGGATCCCGCCGACCGCAACGGTGTGCGATTGACCGATCTGGCGCTGATACCGCGGCCCGCCACCGGTGACGGGTGGACCCGGGCGTCGGGACCCTGATGCGGCCGACCCGGCGGCGGGACCTGACGCTCGCCGTCTGCTGCGTTGCGGTGATCGGCTACCTGCTGGTGACGCTGTTGTACCGGTGGTTTCCGCCGATCACCGTATGGACCGGGACTTCGCTGGCCGCTGTTGCCGGGCTGGAGACGGCGTGGGGTCGACAGGTCCGCACCAAAATCAGCGACGGTGAAATCGGCGACGGGCCGGGCCGGCTGCACCCCTTGGTGGTGGCCCGCAGCCTGCTGGTCGCCAAAGCGTCGGCGTGGATGGGCGCGCTGATGCTGGGTTGGTGGGCGGCGGTGCTGGTGTACCTGCTGCCGCGCCGGTCGACGATGCGGGTGGCCGCAGAAGACACCGCCGGCACGGCGGTCGCAGCGGCCAGTGCCTTGGCTCTGGTGGTCGCCGCGCTGTGGCTGCAACATTGCTGTAAATCGCCGTCGGACCCGACTGATCGGGGCGAGAACGCCGAGGGTTGACAGCCGTGCGAATCGCCGGAGTCCGGCGACACGCGGAATGACCTCTGCCCGGTACAGTCAGGCCATGACCGTTCTGTCCCGCGGCGCCCGCGTCCGGCGCGGCGGCCGCAGACCGGGCTGGTTGCTGTTGACGGCGTTGCTGGTCCTCGCCATCGGGGCGAGCTCCGCACTGGTTTTCACCAATCGGGCGGAACTGCTCAAGCTCGCGGTGATCCTGGCGCTGTGGGCCGCCGTCGTCGCGGCGTTCGTGTCGGTGATCTACCGGCGGCAAAGTGACGTGGACCAGGCCCGGGTGCGTGACCTGAAACTCGTCTACGACCTGCAACTCGACCGCGAGATATCGGCTCGTCGCGAATACGAGCTCACGGTGGAATCGCAGCTGCGCCGGGAGTTGGCTTCCGAGTTACGTGCCCAGGCCGCCGACGAAGTGGCCGCGTTACGCGCGGAGCTGGCTGCGCTGCGAACCAATCTGGAGATCCTGTTCGAAACCGAGCTGGATCAGCGGCCTGCGCTGGAAACCGAACGGGCCACCGTCCGCAGCTACGGCGATTGGTCCGGCACCGGCGATGGCGCAGCCGGCGACTGGGTGTCCAGTAATCGGGTCAGGTCGGTGCGGGCGGAAACCACCATCAGCCGGGCCGAGGAAACCTCGATAATCGACGTGCCGGAGGAGCCGGTGCCGCGCCCACCCGTCGTCCAGGCCGCAGAGACCGCTCGTAGTGACGGGGCGTACCGGCCCCCGGAGGAGCTCCGCGACGGTTATCGGGGCTCGCACTGGCGTCCTGCTGACGACGACCGCTCGGTCCAGGAGCGACCGGACAGCCGTCTTCAACGCCACGCCCGGCGTCCGCCCGAGGCTGCACCGGCTCCATCGGATTCGCGCGTGGAATACCAGGACCTCCGGGCCCAACCGCAACCCGAACCGCAAAGTCCGCCGCAACCGGAACCGCAGCAGCAGCCGGTGAGGTCCGACGGGCGGGCCCCGGCCGCTGGTGTGCACGATGACTGGACTGCCCACGACGACGACTCGCCGGTGACCGATCCCGGCCTGAACGGCCTGGCGGCGTTGCGTCAACCCACGCCAGAGCCACCGGGACCCTTCCAGCCGCCCGAGACGCCGCCGCCCCCGACCCGGCGCGGTCGCCACTCCAGCGTCGCCGACGCGGAAGCCGAGGTGGCTCGATCGGGAAACGCAGCGGAGCAGCCGCCATCGGCCCGGCATTCGGTGGTCAGCGCCGGCTCCACCGACGAGGGTCCGGTGCCTGCACCGCCACCGGCCCCGAGCCCCGAGCCGGTGGCACGCCACCGGAGTGTGGAGGAGGTCGAGGACCGCGAGACCGACGCCGGTCCACCGACCGGTGGCCAATCGGTCGCAGACCTGCTGGCCCGCTTCCAGGTGGAGCCCGTCGGAGGTGGTCGCCGTCGACGCCGCGAGGAGTGAGCCGGCGCTGTTTCGCCGCTTCGCGTAACGCCCGGTAGGATCGTCGCGACCGTCCGGTACCCGAATCAACGGGACTGGAACGTACTAAGAGACTTGCGAGGGTCGTCTGCGATGGTGCAGTTCGACGGTTTGCGTCCCGCTCGGCTCAAGGTCGGCATCATCTCGGCCGGCCGGGTGGGGACTGCGCTGGGACAGGCGCTGGAGCGGGCCGACCATGTCGTGGTGGCGTGCAGCGCCATCTCCCACGCCTCGCGGCAGCGGGCCCGGCACCGCCTGCCGGACACCCCGGTCGCGCCGGTTCCTGACGTCGCCGCGGGCGCCGAACTGCTGTTGCTTGCCGTTCCTGACACCGAACTTGCCGGCCTGGTGTCCGGCCTGGCCGGCACCGCGGCGGTACGGCCCGGGACGATCGTCGCCCACACCTCCGGCGCCAACGGGGTCGAAATTCTGGCGCCGCTGACCCGGCACGGCTGCACTCCACTGGCCATCCACCCGGCGATGACGTTCGTCGGTTCTGACGAAGACGTGGCTCGGCTGCCCGACACCTGTTTCGGCGTGACCGCGGCCGACGAGGTCGGTTACGCGATCGCCCAGTCGTTGGTGTTGGAGATGGGCGGCGAGCCGTTCCGGGTGCGTGAGGACGCCCGCACCCTCTATCACGCCGCCTTGTCCCACGCCGCCAATCACCTGGTCACCGTGGTCGCCGACGCTCTGGAAGCTCTGCGGGCCGCGCTACGCGGTCAGGAGCTGCTGGGCCAGGAGCTTGTCGGCGACCAGCCGGGAGGCATTCCCGAACGCATCCTCGGCCCGTTGGCGCGCGCTGCGCTGGAAAACACGCTGCAACGGGGCCAGGCCGCACTGACCGGTCCGGTCGCGCGGGGGGACGCCGCGGCGGTGGCCGAACACCTGTCCGCGCTGGGAGAAGTCGACCCGAGGCTGGCTCAGTCCTATCGCGTCAACGCGCTGCGAACCGCTGAACGCGCCCGCGCCGCCGACGACATCTTCGAGGTGCTCGCCCGGTGACCGCCGCCAAGCCGCCGAGGTTCCGACCCGGCGCATTGAACGTCTACGCGGCACCGCGTGACGCCTCCGACGTCTCGCGGGCACTGCGACGCACCGGTCGGCGAGTGATGCTGGTCCCGACCATGGGTGCCCTGCATGACGGGCACATCGCGTTGATCCGGGCGGCCAAGCGAGTCACCGGAGCGGTGGTGGTGGTGTCGGTTTTCGTCAACCCGCTGCAGTTCGGTGCCGGGGAGGATCTTGACGCCTATCCCCGGGCACTCGACACCGACCTGGCGCGGCTGCGCGAGGAAGGGGTCGAGGTCGCCTTCGCCCCGACGGTCGCGGCGATGTATCCCCACGGGCTGCGAACTGCGGTGACTCCGGGCCCACTGGGCTCTCAGCTCGAAGGTGCAGCACGGCCGACCCATTTCGCCGGGATGTTGACGGTCGTACTCAAGCTGCTGCAGATCGTGCAGCCGGACCGGATCTTCTTCGGCGAGAAGGACTACCAGCAGCTGGTGCTGGTGCGGCAGCTGGTGGACGACTTCAACATCGACGTGCGAGTGGTGGGTGTGCCGACCGCCCGCGAGGCGGATGGGCTGGCGATGTCGTCGCGTAACCGCTACCTCGACCCCGAGCAGCGCGAAGCGGCCGCCGCGCTGTCGGCGGCGTTGGTGGCCGGCGCGTACGCCGCGTCGTCGGGCGCAGACGCCGCAGTGCAAATGGCGCGGTCGGTGCTCGACGCGGTGCCGGCCCTCGACGTCGACTACCTGGAAGTCCGCGACGTCATGTTGGGCTCTGCGCCCGCCGAGGGGCGGGCCCGTCTGCTCGTCGCGGCCCGACTGGGCCAGACCCGACTTCTCGACAACGTCGCCATCGACATCGGCGACTCTCCCCGCAGCGACCCAAGGGCGGTGGTCGGGTCCGAGGCGTCTCGCGAATCGCATTGGAGGAATTGATGTTACGCACCATGCTCAAGTCGAAAATCCACCGTGCCACCGTCACCCATGCGGATCTGCACTATGTGGGCTCGGTGACCATCGACGCCGACTTGATGGAGGCCGCCGACCTGCTCGAGGGTGAGCAGGTGACCATCGTCGACATCGATAACGGGGCCCGGCTGGTCACTTACGCCATCACCGGGGAGCGCGGCAGCGGTGTGATCGGAATCAACGGCGCTGCAGCACATCTCGTGCACCCGGGTGATTTGGTGATTCTGATCGCCTACGCGACGATGGAGGACGCCGAGGCGCGCGCCTACCGGCCGCGGATCGTCTTCGTCGACGCCGGCAACCGGCCGGTCGACTTGGGCCACGACCCGGCTTTCGTGCCCGCCTTGCAGATAGCGGGAGCGTCTGAGTTGTTCTCGCCACGGTCGAGTGCGCGGTAGCCGTGCTGCTGGCGATCGACGTTCGCAACACGCACACCGTCGTTGGACTGGTGTCCGGGTCGAAGGACAATGCAAAGGTAACGCAGCAGTGGCGGATTCGGACGGAGTCGGAGGCCACCGCAGATGAACTCGCACTCACCATCGACGGCCTGATCGGTGACGACTCCGAGCGACTCACCGGCGCGGTCGCATTGTCCACGGTCCCATCGGTCTTGCACGAAGTGCGCCTCATGCTCGCCCAGTACTGGCCCGCCGTACCCCACGTTTTGATCGAACCCGGCGTGCGTACCGGTATCCCGCTGCTGGTGGACAACCCGAAAGAAGTCGGTGCGGACCGAATTGTCAACTGCCTGGCGGCTTTTCAGAAGTACGGCACCGCCGCAATCGTGATCGACTTCGGCTCGTCGATCTGTGTCGACGTAGTGTCGGCTAAAGGAGAATTCCTGGGCGGCGCCATCGCGCCCGGCGTGCAGCTCTCCTCGGACGCCGCCGCTGCCCGTTCCGCCGCACTGCGAAGGGTCGAGTTGGCCCGGCCGCGTTCGGTGGTCGGCAAGAACACCGTCGAATGCATGCAGGCCGGTGCGGTTTTCGGCTTCGCCGGATTGGTCGACGGGTTGGTGCGACGCATTCGCGAGGACGTGGACGGCTTTGCCGGTGACGACATCGCGGTGGTCGCCACCGGCCACACCGCCCCGCTGCTACTGCCCGAACTGCACACTGTCGACCGGTATGACCAGCACCTGACCCTGCACGGTCTGCGGCTGGTCTTCGAACGAAACCGCGACAACCAGCGTGGCCGGTTGAAGTCCGCGCGCTGATTCACCGGCAACCTTCGAGCCCGTCTGGGCGAGAAGTTCGCCGCTGCGCCGCCTGCACCGCACACTCCGCGGCCTGAGCGCACACTCGACTTGTCGTTGAGCGGCTCGTCTAAGCTGGCACGTCGTGAGCTCTGCCGCTTCCCCAGGCCCCGCAGCGGATCTTCCCGAACAATTTCGGATCCGCCGGGCCAAGCGGGAGCGGCTGCTGGAGGAGGGACGCGATCCCTACCCGGTCGCGGTCGAGCGTACTCATAGCCTGGCGCAGATCCGTGCCGCCTACCCTGATCTGCCGGCGGACTCGGCGACCGGCGACATCGTCGGCGTCGCGGCCCGTGTGGTGTTCGTCCGTAATTCCGGAAAGCTTTGTTTCGCCACACTGCAAGACGGTGACGGTACCCAATTGCAGCTCATGCTCAGCGTGGCCAGCGTCGGCGACGACGCGCTGAAGAGCTGGAAAGAAGACGTCGACATCGGCGACATTATCTGCGCACGCGGTGAGGTGATCAGTTCGCGCCGCGGTGAACTGTCCGTGCTCGCCGACTCCTGGCTGATGGCGTCGAAATCGCTGCGGCCGCTGCCCGTCGCGCACAAAGAGATGAACGAAGAGTCGCGGGTGCGCCAGCGCTATGTCGACCTGATAGTCCGCCCTCAGGCGCGGGCCGTCGCCCGTCAGCGGATCGCCGTCATCCGCGCAATACGGTCCGAGTTGGAACGGCGCGGGTTCTTCGAGGTGGAAACGCCAATCTTGCAAACTCTGGCGGGCGGCGCCGCGGCACGGCCGTTCGTCACTCACTCCAATGCTCTCGACATCGGTCTCTACCTGCGGATTGCGCCCGAACTGTTCCTGAAGCGTTGTGTCGTGGGCGGGTTTGACAGAGTCTTCGAACTTAATCGGGTGTTTCGAAACGAAGGCGCAGATTCCACGCATTCTCCGGAATTCGTCATGCTGGAGACCTACCAGGCCTACGGCACCTATGACGATTCGGCTGTTGTCACCCGTGAGCTCATTCAGCGCGTCGCCGATGAGGCGATCGGCACCAGACAAGTCCCGCTCCCTGACGGCAGCGTCTATGACATCGATGGAGAATGGCCGTCGATACAAATGTATCCGTCGTTGTCAGAGGCACTCGGAGAGCAGATCACGCCCGACACATCGGTTGACCGCTTGCGTGCCATCGCCGATCGCCTGGGAGTCGAAATCGTTTCCGACCGCGTGTACGGGCACGGCAAGCTGGTTGAAGAACTCTGGGAACACACCGTCGGCCGCGCGCTGAACGAGCCCACTTTCGTCAAGGATTTCCCGGTGGAGACAACGCCTTTGACGCGACAGCATCGCAGCATTCGCGGCGTCACCGAGAAGTGGGATCTTTATGTGCGGGGCATCGAGCTGGCCACTGGGTACTCGGAATTAATCGATCCCGTCGTGCAGCGGGAGCGATTGGTGGCACAAGCGCGCGCCGCGGCGGCGGGAGACGACGAGGCGATGGCACTCGATGAGGATTTTCTGGCGGCGCTGGAGTTTGCGATGCCGCCATGCACGGGAACCGGAATGGGTATCGATAGGTTGTTGATGGCCTTGACCGGCCTGTCAATTAGGGAGACCGTATTGTTCCCGATTGTTCGGCCGCACAGCCACTGAACAGTTGACGCGTTATGCGCAGTGTTAGTATCGGAGGCGGCGAGTTCTCATGGCACCGTTTCTCTGACGGGTTATGTCGGCAGGGTCTCAATCGGATTTCACAGTGACAGCACAGGAAGAAACGCGAGGGCGGACTAATGGCGAAGAAAGTGACCGTCACCTTGGTCGATGATTTCGACGGTGAAGGCGCAGCCGACGAAACGGTCGAATTCGGGCTAGACGGAGTGACCTACGAGATTGACCTTTCAAGTAAGAATGCCGCGAAACTGCGCAGCGACCTGAAGAAGTGGGCAGAAGCGGGGCGTCGGGTCGGGGGCCGGCGCCGCGGCCGGTCCAACTCGGGACGCGGCAGGGGCGCCATCGATCGCGAGCAGAGCGCGGCCATCCGGGACTGGGCCCGGCGCAACGGCCACAACGTGTCGACCCGTGGCCGTATCCCGGCCGACGTCATCGACGCCTTCCACGCCGCGACCTGATCAGGGCGGTCGACGGGATCCTCAACTTTCGCTCTTGGCGAACCGATCGCCCATGCCCGTCGGGATATTTTCGCAGATCTCCCACGTTGCTCTGTTGCAGCTGCGTTAACCCGCGGATAAGTGCGGGGGTGTGAACCGCAAGGTTAGTGACGCCGGGCAGCCGACCACTACAGTGGATGGCAGGTACGCGATTCCTACCGCTGTACCGATGTGAGGGAGAGCAGGTACTTACCGATGTTCGAACGATTTACCGACCGTGCCCGCAGGGTCGTCGTCCTGGCTCAGGAAGAGGCCCGGATGCTCAACCACAACTACATCGGGACCGAACACATTCTTCTCGGGCTGATTCACGAAGGTGAGGGCGTCGCGGCGAAGTCGCTGGAGTCGCTGGGAATCTCGTTGGAAGGCGTCCGCAGCCAGGTCGAGGAGATCATCGGCCAGGGCCAGCAGGCGCCATCGGGGCACATCCCGTTCACGCCGCGCGCCAAGAAGGTGCTGGAGCTGTCGTTGCGCGAGGCGCTGCAGCTCGGCCACAACTACATCGGGACCGAGCACATCCTGCTGGGCCTGATCCGCGAAGGTGAGGGCGTGGCCGCGCAGGTGCTGGTCAAGCTGGGCGCTGAGCTCACGCGGGTGCGTCAGCAAGTCATTCAGCTGCTGTCCGGTTACCAGGGCAAGGAAACCGCCGAGGCGGGCACCGGCGGCCGGGGCGGAGAGTCCGGCTCTCCGTCTACCTCACTGGTTCTCGACCAGTTCGGCCGCAACCTGACCGCGGCGGCCATGGAAGGCAAGCTCGATCCAGTGATCGGCCGCGAGAAGGAAATCGAGCGGGTGATGCAGGTGCTGAGCCGGCGCACCAAGAACAACCCGGTGCTGATCGGCGAACCCGGTGTCGGAAAGACCGCTGTGGTCGAGGGCCTGGCTCAGGCGATCGTGCACGGCGAGGTCCCCGAGACGCTGAAAGACAAGCAGCTCTACACCCTCGACCTGGGATCGCTGGTCGCCGGTTCGCGCTACCGCGGTGACTTCGAGGAGCGCCTGAAGAAGGTGCTCAAGGAGATCAACACCCGCGGCGACATCATCCTGTTCATCGACGAGCTGCACACCTTGGTCGGTGCGGGCGCCGCCGAAGGCGCGATCGACGCTGCCTCGATACTGAAGCCCAAGCTGGCCCGCGGCGAGCTGCAGACCATCGGCGCCACCACCCTCGACGAGTACCGCAAGTACATCGAAAAGGACGCCGCCCTGGAACGTCGCTTCCAGCCGGTGCAGGTCGGCGAGCCGACGGTGGAACACACCATCGAGATCCTCAAAGGCTTGCGCGACCGTTACGAAGCTCACCACCGGGTTTCCATCACCGACGGTGCCATGGTGGCTGCGGCCACCCTGGCCGACCGCTACATCAACGATCGGTTCCTGCCGGACAAGGCGATCGATTTGATCGACGAGGCGGGTGCTCGGATGCGGATCCGCCGGATGACCGCTCCGCCAGACCTGCGTGAGTTCGACGAGAAGATCGCCGAGGCGCGTCGGGAGAAGGAATCAGCGATCGACGCCCAGGACTTCGAAAAGGCCGCCAGTCTGCGCGACCGGGAGAAGCAACTGGTCGGTCAGCGTGCCGAGCGGGAGAAGCAGTGGCGGTCCGGCGATCTCGATGTGGTTGCCGAGGTCGACGACAACGAGATCGCCGAGGTGCTGGGCAACTGGACCGGCATCCCGGTGTTCAAGCTGACCGAGGCCGAGACCACCCGGCTGCTGCGCATGGAGGATGAGCTGCACAAGCGGATCATCGGCCAGGAGGATGCCGTCCGTGCGGTCTCCAAGGCCATCCGTCGGACCCGTGCCGGGCTGAAGGACCCCAAGCGCCCGTCCGGTTCGTTCATCTTCGCCGGCCCGTCCGGTGTCGGTAAGACCGAGCTGTCCAAGGCATTGGCCAACTTCCTGTTCGGCGACGACGACGCGCTCATCCAGATCGACATGGGCGAGTTTCACGACCGGTTCACCGCCTCGCGGCTGTTCGGTGCCCCGCCGGGGTACGTCGGCTACGAGGAGGGCGGCCAGCTCACCGAGAAGGTGCGGCGTAAGCCGTTCTCGGTGGTGCTGTTCGACGAGATCGAGAAGGCGCACCAGGAGATCTACAACAGCCTGTTGCAGGTCCTCGAGGATGGCCGGCTCACCGACGGTCAGGGTCGCACGGTGGACTTCAAGAACACCGTGCTGATCTTCACCTCAAACCTGGGCACGTCCGACATCTCGAAGCCGGTCGGCTTGGGCTTTACCCAAAGCGGCGGTGACAACAACTACGAGCGGATGAAGCAGAAAGTCAACGACGAACTGAAGAAGCACTTCCGTCCGGAGTTCCTCAACCGCATCGATGACATCATCGTCTTCCACCAGCTGACCAGGGACGAGATAATCCAAATGGTCGACTTGATGATCGGTCGGGTCGGCAATCAGCTCAAGGCCAAGGACATGGCGATGGAGCTGACCGATAAGGCGAAGGCGTTGCTGGCCAAGCGCGGCTTCGACCCGGTGCTGGGTGCCCGTCCGCTGCGGCGCACCATCCAGCGTGAGATCGAGGACCAGCTGTCGGAGAAGATCCTGTTTGACGAGGTCGGTCCGGGACAGCTGGTAACCGTCGATGTGGACAACTGGGACGGCGAAAGCGCCGGTGAGGACGCGGTGTTCACCTTCACCGGAACCCGCAAGCCTGCCGATCCCACTGAGCCGCTGGCGAGCGCCGGCGCCCACGCCGCTGGTGGCTCGACGGCCGCCGGGCGGTAACGCGAACGACGAAGGGGCGGTCACCCGGAAACGGGTGGCCGCCCGTTCCCGTTTTGCCGCGTGCCCCTGTTCTCTCAACCCAGAGGCTGGCCACCGTCTACACTGACCGTGTTATCGACGGGTAGCGGAATCTGGTGAGAATCCAGAACGGTTGCGCCACTGTCCAAAGTCAGACCTGCGCCCGTCAGCAGTATCCGGTCGGGACGCATCATCCCTCGAAGGAGTCAGCTGTGGCCAATGTCCGCACAACCGGCACCCGGGCTCGGGCGATAGATCTTTCTGTAACAGGTGCGGCGCTTTGGTTAGCGGCGACCGCCTTCCTGGCCTTGCTGGCGCTCTATTTCGTTGGCTTCGATCAGGGCGCCGTGTCGCTGTTCGGCAGCGACACACACCTGCACGAGTTTGTGCATGATGGACGGCACCTGCTCGGTTACCCCTGCCATTAAATCCGCGTCGTGGAAAAGCGTCTGATCGCACGCGGCGTTCTGGCGGGCTCAGCGGCCGCGGTGCTGGCTTTCCTGTTCGCCCGGGTTTTCGCCGAACCGGTGATAGCTCGCGCCATCGCATACGAGGACGGTCGCACTGACGCCGCGCACGCTTATGGCGTCCACGAGCACGGTGCAGAACTGTTCACCCGCGGCGTGCAGGCCAATCTAGGGCTGGGCTGCGGAATGCTGATGTTCGGTGTCGCTGTGGGAGCACTTTTCGCGGTCTTGTTCTGCCTGGTGTATCAGCGCTTGGGCGTTGAGCCGCGGCCGCTTTCGGCGTTGCTGGCGGCGGGCGCTTTCGCCGCGGTGTACCTGGTGCCTTTTGTGAAGTATCCGCCAAACCCGCCGGCTGTCGGCCAGGCGGACACGATCGGGGCGCGCACCGGGTGGTATCTGGTGATGGTGCTGACGTCTCTGGCGCTGACAGTCGCCGCGGTGTGGGTGGCCCGCCGGCTGGCCCCCCGGCTCGGTCCGTGGAATGCCGGGCTGCTTGCTGCTGGGGCTTATCTCACCGCGATCGCGTTGACCATGACGCTGCTGCCGACCCTGGACGAGACGCCCGGACCGATGCCGGGCGAGTCAGCCGGCATCATCTACCCGGGTTTTCCGGCCGATGTTCTCTACGATTTCAGGTTGTTCTCGCTGGCCACGCAGTGTGTGCTGTGGGCGACCATCGGGCTGGTCTTCGCTTCGCTGGCCAATCGGCTACTGGGTGACCGGACCCAGACCGCGGCGGCCAGTACTGGGACTACTGGGAGACTACTGGGGACCTAGCGTTCGCCGGGCAGCAGTGCGAAGACCTGTTTGATGATCTGCAGCATCCAGCCGGTCACTTTAGGACCGTGATCCCGCGGCCAGTTCAGCTGAAAGCTCAGCGCCCACGGCTGGCCCGTCTTGTCCACGGCGTACCAACTGAACGTCAGGTCACCGGGCAGTCCACCGGCTTTGGCGCCGAGATAGGGCCACTGGCTGCGATCGAGGTCAATGCCGGGTACTGCGGACAGGATCTGTCGCACCGGCGCAGCTTCACCGACCGCGACGCGCTGAAGTGCCGCGTGCACGCGGCACACGTCCTCGGCGCTGCCGTACCACTCCACGCCGTAACCCGAGGCGGCCACATGCGCCCGAGTCGGGTCCGGTTCGTAGGGGACCGAATCGACCTGGGCAAGCAGTTGTGCGCGCTCGGCCGGTCCGGCTTTCTGCCACTGCCGGCGCAGGTCTGGTCGACCCCAGCCGATGGAGAACAGTTCGTGCATGGTCGGAAACGGCGTCATGCTGGCCGGATCGTGATGACCGGTCGCGACGAGCGCTTTATCGACGGCTTCGGTGCCCACCTTTCCGATCAGCAGATCGGTGGCCATGTTGTCGCTCGTGGCGATCATCTTCTCAGCAGCGGTGCGCACCGAAACATGGGCGCCTTCGGGCAACCTGTCCAGGCCCGAGGAGCCCACCGCCTTGACCTTCGCGGTGACCACGAGCTCGTCGTCCCAAGACACTGTTCTGGCCTGGACAGCGTCGGCCACGGCGTAGAGCACGTACAGCTTGAAGATGGAAGCCAACGGCAGCGATAGACCGGCGTTGGTGCCTGCAACCCGTTCACAGTGGCCGTCATCGATTCTGGCGGCTTGGTAGGCGTAGCGGGCGCCCGTCTTGCCCAGGGTGGCGTCGACGTCGCGCCAAGACGAGATCTGCGGTGTCTCGGTGCTGAGGTCGAATCGGTCGACCAAAGTGTCGTCGTTGGTGTGAATCCGGATGTTCTGGCGCGCGCCGTAGGAGCTGGTGAGGTGCAGTGTCGCCGCACCGGCGCTGACGTCCACCCCGTTCACAGCGAACGGGCGGTCCCACCACAGCTCCTCCATCGTGTGGTCGACTGAGTCGACTAACTCAGGTGCCGCCAGGGTGCGAACACCGACCGGGCCGATCGGCCAGTCGGAATTCAGCATGTCCACCGTCTGCTGGGCGCGTAAGCCAGGCGGGGTTCTGGTGTCGATCCGCGGCCCTGGGTTGGCGGCGTTGGCCGACGGAGCAGGGGGCGTTGCGCAGCCGGATGCCAGGGCGGCGACCAGTGCCGTTGCGGCACTCAGCGCGAAGAGCCTGCGCGGATCCCGCTGCGAACTAGGCCGTCGGCTTGGTCCCGGCAACTTCAAGCACAACCTCGAATTCCAGCAGTGACGCGCCGGTGGCCACCGGGTTGGCCCGGTGACCGGCGTGGGCCTCGATGGCCGGGCCGGTGGCCCACGCCTGAAAAGCCTCTTCGGACTCCCACTGAGTGACGACGAAGTAGCGGTCTTCGCCTTTGGTCGGGCGCAGCAACTGAAAGCCGAGGAAGCCCGGCTGGCTGTCAACGGCGTGCGCGCGATGAGCGAAGCGATTCTCCAATTCGGGGCCCGCGTCCGGCGGTACCTCGATTGCGTTGATCTTCACCACTGGCATGCCGCTAGGCTACCGTGCCCGATGTGCCCACCGAACTGCTGACCCATCGGGGCGGTGAGGGTGACCCGCTGGTACTGGTGCACGGACTGATGGGCCGGGGCAGCACGTGGTCGCGTCAGCTGCCGTGGCTGATCCGGTTGGGAGCGGTGTACACCTATGACGCACCGTGGCACCGCGGTCGCGACGTGGCCGATCCGCACCCGATCAGCACCGAACGCTTCGTCACGGACTTGAGTGACGCGGTGAGCGTCCTCAACCAGCCGGTTCGGTTGATCGGGCACTCGATGGGTGCGCTGCACTCGTGGTGCCTGGCCGCTGAACGTCCGGGATTGGTGTCGGCGTTGGTGGTGGAGGACATGGCGCCGGATTTCCGGGGCCGCACCACCGGCCCGTGGGAGCCCTGGTTGCGTAGTCTGCCGGACGAATTCGCCTCTGCTGAGCAGGTTCTCGCGGAGTTCGGTGAAGTCGCCGGGCGGTATTTCCTGGAAGCATTCGATCGGACCGACACCGGTTGGCGGCTGCACGGCCATACCTCGCGGTGGATCGCGATCGCCGCTGAGTGGGGTACCCGCGACTACTGGGACCAGTGGCGGGGCTCCGGGGTGCCGACGCTGCTCATCGAGGCGGAGGAATCCGTCACTCCGTCAGGGCAGATGCGGCAGATGCACGAAAGTGCTCATCGCACTGCATATTTGAAGATCCCGAATACCGGTCATCTCGTTCACGATGAGGCGCCGCAGTATTACCGGGCCGCCGTCGAATCTTTTCTGACAGCCCGCTAGCTTTCCTCGCCGGCCAACGCGAACCGGCCGTCGGCCGTCAACGTCACCAGGCCGTCGGCCAGCAGAGAATCCAGCGCGCGTTCGCGTTGCACGGTGTCACTGAGCCATGCCACGTCCAGCTGTGCCTTCGTCACCGGGACAGCGCTGGCGCGCAACACATCCAACAAACTTCCGCGGACCTGTCGGTCAGTACCGGCGTAGCGCTGGATACGACGGCCCGGCGAGGCGGCCGGCGGGTAACCGGCGTCCCGCCAACGACAACGGGACAGCGGACACAGCCCGCAGCGTGGTTCACGTGCGGTGCACACGATTGCACCCAGCTCCATCAGCGCCGCGGAGAATTGCGGCGCCGTTGCGTCATCGGGCAGCAGCGCGACCACGTCGGCGTGGTCGCGCACCGTCGACGCGGTACCGGCGTCGGCGCGGCCGTGCACAGATCGCGCCACCACCCGTCGAACGTTGGTGTCCACCACCGGAACCGCCTGACGGTAGGCGAAACAGGCGACAGCTCTTGCGGTGTAGCTGCCGACGCCAGGCAGGGTCAGCAGAGTGTCGACGTCGTCGGGAACCACGTCGTCGTACTCGCGGGCGATCACGATGGCGCACTCATGCAAGCGCTTGGCGCGTCGCGGATAGCCCAGTTTGCCCCAGGCGCGCAACACATCTGCCGCGCTGGCGCAAGCCGTTGCCGACGGTGTCGGCCAGCGCGCCACCCAGTCGTTCCAAACCGGTAAGACCCTGGCCACCGGGGTCTGCTGCAGCATGAATTCGCTGACCAGGATTTGCCACGCGCTGACGCCGGGATCGCGCCAGGGCAGGTCCCGACGCGCCCGGTCGTACCAGTCGAGAAGCTCATCCGGGCAGACAGTCATCGGCGGGTAGGGCAAGATGACGACCATGGCCGATCGGAACCCGGTGACCGCATGGAAAGCACTCAAAGAGGGTAACGAGCGCTTCGTCGCAGGCGCCGCCGAGCATCCCGGCCAGACTGTCGAGCATCGTGCCGGCCTGACTTCCGGCCAGCAGCCATTCGCGGCCGTGTTGAGCTGCTCGGACAGCCGAGCACCCGTCGAACTCGTCTTCGACCAGGGTTTCGGCGACATCTTCGTCGTCCGCACCGCCGGTCAGGTGCTCGACGCTGCGGTATTGGGTTCGCTGGAGTTCGGCGTCAGCGTGTTGAAGGTGCCGCTGATCGTGGTGTTGGGCCACCGCAGTTGCGGTGCGGTCAAAGCCACGCTGGCCACAGTCGACGGCGGCGACATACCGGGTGGCTACATTCGCGATCTGGTCGAACGGGTGACGCCGTCGGTACTGGCGGGCCGGCGCGACGGCCTGACGACGCCGGAAGAATTCGAGGCGCGTCACGCCACCGAAACGGCGGCACAACTGCTGGCCCGGTCGGCGACCATCGCCGAAAACGTAGCGGCGGGCGCCCTGGCGATCGTCGGCGCCACTTACGAACTGGCCGACGGCCGGGTGGTACTGCACGACCACTTCGGCGACATCGGCTCAGCCGCCTGACTCTCGCGTGCGACACGCCGACAACGGTCGGACGTCCAGCAAAGACCTGGGCTTACCGTGTGATTGTGCTGGATCTTGAACCGCATGGCCCACTGCCGCCGGAGATCTACTGGCGACGCCGCGGATTGGCGCTGGGCATTGCGGTCGTCGTCATCGGAATCATCATCGCAATCATCGTCGCCGTCTTCGGCGGCAGCGCCGGCGCAAACACCAACGGGGGCAAGCAAGCTGCCCCGACGGCCCAGGCGCACAGTCCAATCGTGCAGCCGGGGGTTCAGGCTCCCGCTCCGGGCCCCGAAGCGCAGGCGCCGCCGGTGACGCCGACCGCCGCGGTACAGCCGCCGCCGATCCTCAAGGAAGGCGATGACTGCCCGGACTCCACCCTGGCGGTCAAGGGTTTGACCAATCAGCCCCAATACGCGATCGGCGACCAGCCGAAGTTCACGATGGTGGTGACCAACATCGGCTTGGTGGGGTGCAAGCGCGACGTCGGTGCAGCAGTGCTGGCGGCCTACGTGTATTCGCTGGACAACAAGCGGTTGTGGTCGAACCTGGACTGCGCACCGTCCAACGAGACCTTGGTGAAGATGTTCTCGCCGGGTGAGCAGGTGACTACCGCCGTGACCTGGACCGGCATGGGATCGGCTCCGCAGTGTCCGCTCCCGCGCCAGCCCATCGGCGCCGGCACCTACAACCTAATTGTGCAGCTGGGCAATCTGAGATCGTTACCCGTGCCGTTCATCTTGGCCGACGCGTCGGCACCGGGCGTACCGCCGCCCGCCGGGATTGCGCCGTCTCCTCCGTTCCCGCCTCAGGCGCCGCTACCGATTCAGCAGCAGCCCGGCAACTGACCCGGCAACCGACCGGCAACTCCCTCAGCAGCTCAACTGAGTGGGTCGGTGATGGTCGATTCGGCCAGCTGCGACAGACCCTCCCGCACGTGCCGCGACCACATGGCGCCGATGCCGTCCACGGATTCCAGATCGGTCGCACTGGCCGCGAGCAGACCCTGTAGTGAGCCGAAAGACCGCACCAGCAGGTCGAGATGGGCGAACTGCAGCCGCGGGATCACCGCCATCGCCCGGTAGCCGCGCGCGCTCAACGCCGAATCCTGCGCCTCGGCCGTCGAGGGATATCCAAAAACCTTCGCCAGCAGAGTGAAGTCGAGCAAGTCGGTGTCGGACAGGGTGTCCAGCTCGTCGAGCGTGGCCGCGATCTGTTCCGCCGTGGGCGGATCAGGGTTGGCGTGGTAGTCGCGGACGATCAGTTCGCGCGCGGTGTCGTTTCCGCCGAGTAGCTCTTCGAGCTGCAGCCGGAGCTGACGCCCGTCGGTGCCCAATTCGACGGCATCGCTGTCGATGACCAAGCCGATCCGGCGAACCAGTTCGAGCCGCTGCACCACCGTCACCACGTCGTGCAGCGTGACGAAGTCTTCTATCTCGGCCCGCGACAGTTGCCGGTTCACCTCGTCGAGGCGCGCTTTGTAACGTTCCAGGGTGGCGATCGCCTGGTTGGCCCGCGACAGGATGGTCGCGGAGTCGGCCACCACGTGCCGTTCACCGGCGACGTAGACGGTCACGATGTTCATCGAATGACTGACCGAGATAACCGGATAACCGGTTTGAACCGCGGCACGTTCGGCCGAACGATGCCGGGTGCCCGATTCGTCCGTCGGTATCGACGGGTCAGGGACGAGTTGCACGTTGGCGCGCACAATACGGCTGCCGTCGGTGGACAGCACCACAGCACCGTCCATCTTCGACAGCTCGCGAAGCCGGGTCGGTGCGTAGCGCACGTCCAGGGAGAATCCGCCATCACAGATCGCTTCCACGCTGTCGTCGTAGCCGAGCACGATCAGCGCCCCGGTGCGACCGCGCAGAATGCGCTCCAGCCCGTCGCGCAATGCGGTGCCGGGAGCCAGACGGCTGACCGTTTCGCGCAGCGTCGGGCGGGCGACGGGCGCCGCGCCGTTCGCACTGGTAGTGACTCCTGGGTTCATCGCCCATCATTGTGCGCTTTGCCCGCCCCGCCGGCAGCGCGTCCCACCAGATACAGCGGTGGAGGCCGCTGCGGACGGCGGTCAGGCGGATGCAGCAGGTGCTCGAGAGCCGCCACGATGTTGGCCGCCTCCAAAGCGCGCATCCCCGCGGGCACCGCCCCACACCCGGGCGGAATCAACGCCGTGGTAAACCCCTGCCGGGCGGCCTCGGTCAGCCGGCGTTCCATCCCGCTGACCCGCCGCAGGTCACCGGCCAGACCGACCTCGCCGACCACCACCGTGGTGGTGGGCAGCGGCGTATCGGCATAGGCGGAAGCCAGCGCGACCGCGACTGCAAGGTCCGTCGACGGATCGGTCAACCGCATGCCGCCCACGGTGGACAGGTAGATGTCGTTCACTCCCACCGGCAGCCGGGCATGCTTTTCCAGCACGGCAGTAATGACCGCCGCCCGGGCGTGGTCGATCCCGCTGACCGCTCGGCGCGGCGATCCGCCCGGCGGGGTGGCCAGCAACGCCTGAACTTCGCCGATCAGGGGACGCTTTCCGTCGAGTGTCACCGTGATCGCGGTGCCCGGCACCGGCTGCGGTCGCTGGTCCAGGAAAAGCCCGGACGGGTCGGTGACTTCTTCGATGCCGGTGTCGGATAGCACGAAGCAGCCGACTTCGTCGCTGCTGCCGAACCGGTTCTTCACACCGCGAACCATCCGCAATGCGGAATTTCGGTCGCCTTCGAAATGAAGCACTACGTCGACAAGGTGCTCGAGCGAGCGCGGACCGGCGATGGCGCCGTCCTTGGTGACGTGACCGACCAGCACCACGGCGAATCCGCCGGCTTTCGCTGCAGCGGTCAACGCGGTGGTGACCGCACGCACCTGCGTCACGCCGCCGGTGACACCGTCAACCTCGGTCGTGGAGATGGTTTGCACCGAGTCGACGATCACGAGCGTCGGCCGCACCGCTTCGACATGGGCCAGAACCTCGTCCAGATCCGATTCAGCCGACAGGTAGACCTCGTCGTGACTGCACCCGGTCCGGTCGGCGCGCATTCGGGTCTGGCCTGCGGACTCCTCGCCGGATATGTACAGCGCGCGTCGGCCCGCTTCGGCCCACCGGTGTGCCGCCTTGAGCAGCAGCGTCGACTTCCCCACGCCGGGGTCGCCGGCCAGCAGTGTCACGGAGCCGGGCACGAAACCGCCGCCGAGCACCCGGTCGAGCTCGCCGATCCGGGTCGGGCAGTGCCGGGCCTGATGCGGCTGCACGGAATTGAGCGAGACGGCCGGCGACGCCGGCCGGACAGCACCGCGGGAGGCGGGCACTACGGCCGCTTCATCGACCGTGCCCCAGGTGCCGCATTCCAGGCAGCGGCCCACCCATTTGGCGGTGACGTGCCGGCATTCCGAGCAGCGGTACTGAGAGCGTGCTTTGGCCACGCCGTGACCGTAGCGGGCGGGTCCGACAAATCGACCGCAGACAAGCCGACCGTCGTCCAGCCGGATAGTTAACGACGGGCGGCCGGCGCCGGCCGTTGCCCTTCTGCTGCCGCCTCGCCGGCGGCGATGGGGACGTTGAGGCTGACGCTGCCGGCGCGCTCGAAGTCGAAAACGAACGGGTAGGTCAAGCCGTTGGTGATGGGTTTGGTCAGCGCCACGCTCGCCTTACCGGCGGTGGCCGCCTGTGCCGCGTCCAGCGCTTTGACGTCCTGGCCGGCGCGGTTGCCGACGATGAGCGCCCCACCGGCCGGCAATCCCGTGTCACCGGTCAACGTCACCATGCCGACCTCGCTTGTTACGCGGGTCAGCTTGTCGGGGACGTCCTGTGACTGATTGATGGCTTCGAACACGAGCTCGACGGATTGGCCGGGCCGCAGGAAATCACTGGTCTGCTCGGCCTGCAGGTAGACGTTGCGCAGTGCCAGCTCTCCGATCTGCCCGGCCGCGCCGTTGACGGCAGGTTCCTGCAGGGAAGTCTGCGCGATCTGACCGGCGCCGCAGCCGGTCAATGCCAATACGCAACTGGCGGCGAGGCAGGGAACCACCGCCAGGATCCGGCGACGCACCGGCAGGCGGGTCTTGAAGCGGATCACTGAAGAAGCCTCCTGATCGGCCTTTTGATCGGCCACTGCGGTTCGACTATGCACAGTAGTAGGAGAGCTGGCGCGGCGGTAGCCGAGGGCCAGAAGTAGGCGTTGAAGTGGGCGTCAAGTGGGCTGGGACACAGTGCAGGAGCCTCTGTCGCGGGGCGCGAGGAGGGCCTCGGCCGGTTCACTCAAGGCCCGGCCTCTTGCACGGATTTCCTCGCATGTCAACCCCCTTTCTTCGCCGCTGGTGCCTCTGACCTGCATAGTTGGTCCCCGCCCGGTCGCGGCGCGTGTTAGCATGGAGTATCGAAAGGGGCTCGAATCAGATGATTTTCAAGGTCGGAGACACCGTTGTCTATCCACATCACGGTGCTGCGTTGATTGAGGCTATCGAAACTCGGACTATCAAAGGCGAGCAGAAGGAATACCTCGTCCTGAAGGTGGCCCAGGGAGACCTCACCGTTCGAGTACCCGCCGACAATGCCGAGTACGTCGGTGTCCGTGACGTGGTTGGCGAGGAAGGCCTGGACAAGGTCTTCCAGGTGCTGAGGGCCCCGCACACCGAGGAGCCGACCAACTGGTCACGCCGCTACAAGGCGAACCTCGAGAAGCTGGCCTCCGGCGATGTGCACAAGGTCGCCGAGGTGGTGCGTGACTTGTGGCGTCGCGACCAGGAGCGCGGCCTGTCCGCCGGCGAGAAGCGCATGCTTGCCAAGGCCCGGCAGATCCTCGTCGGTGAGCTCGCCCTGGCAGAGAACACCGACGATGCGAAGGCGGAGACCATCCTCGACGAGGTGCTGGCCGCCGCTTCCTGAGCGTGTTGAGGCTCGAGTGGTCGGGGGAGAAAACACCGTCACTGCGGTGGTCCCGGCTGCGGGCTCGGGCGAGCGGTTAGCCGCAGGCTTACCCAAGGCTTTCTACCGTCTCGGCGGGCGCACTCTGCTCGAACGGGCCGTGGACGGCTTGCTGGCGTCCGGTGTCGTCGACCACGTGGTGGTCGCTGTGCCCGCTGATCGCCTCGACGAGGCCAAGCTGACACTGGGTGGCACGGCCGAGGTCGTCGCCGGCGGAGCGGACCGTCGCGAATCGGTACGGCTCGGTCTGTCAGCCGCCGGAAAGCCGCGGTTCGTCCTCGTGCACGACGCAGCACGAGCGCTCACCCCGCCGCGATTGATCGTCCGGGTGGTCGAGGCGCTGGTCGCCGGCCACCAGGCGGTGGTGCCCGCGCTGCCGGTGCCGGACACCATCAAAGCCGTCGACGCCGACGGAATGGTCGTGAACACCCCTGAGCGGGCCGCGCTGAGGGCCGTCCAGACGCCGCAGGGGTTCGCCGCCGATCTGCTGCTGCGCGCCTACCAGCGCGCCGGCGCGGCCGACTTCACCGACGACGCGTCGCTGATCGAGCACCTCGGAGACCGGGTGTACGTGGTCGACGGAGACCCGTTGGCCTTCAAGATCACCCATCCGCTGGATTTGAAGCTGGCCCAAGCGATCGTCGGCCATTGACCGCGCTACCGAGAATCGGTCTGGGCACCGACGTGCACCCGATCGAGCCGGGACGACCCTGCTGGCTGCTGGGTCTGCGGTTCTCCGACGCCGACGGCTGCAGTGGCCATTCCGACGGCGACGTCGCCGTGCACGCGCTGTGCGACGCGCTGTTGTCGGCGGCCGGTCTGGGCGATATCGGCGGCGTGTTCGGTGTCGGCGACCCGCGCTGGGCCGACGTGAGCGGTGCCGACATGCTGCGCCACGTCCGCGAGTTGCTGCAAAGCAACGGCTGGCGGGCGGGCAATGCCGCCGTCCAGGTGATCGGCAATCGGCCCAAGGTGGGCCCACGCCGCGCTGAGGCCCAGGTGCTGCTGTCCAGCCTGCTGGACGCCCCGGTGTCGGTCTCAGCCACCACCACCGACGGCCTCGGACTCACCGGTCGCGGCGAAGGGCTGGCCGCCATCGCCACCGCCCTGGTGGTCGAGATCTAACCGGACGCGGTGAACCCGCCCGCGCCGGTAAGCTGGCACGTCGTGACCGATCGGGCTCAGCTGCGGCTGCATGACACGGCAACCGGCGCCGTGCGTGACTTCGTTCCGGTACGGTCCGGGCACGTGTCGATCTACCTGTGCGGCGCCACCGTGCAAGGTCTGCCGCATATCGGGCACGTCCGCAGCGGTGTAGCTTTCGACATCCTGCGCCGCTGGCTGGCAGCGCGGGGCTGCGACGTCGCGTTCGTCCGCAATGTCACCGACATCGACGACAAAATCCTCAACAAAGCCGCTGCCGCGTGCCGACCCTGGTGGGAATGGGCCGCAACCTACGAGCGTGCCTTCACCGCCGCCTACGACGCATTGGGGGTGCTGCCGCCATCGGCCGAGCCGCGCGCCACCGGTCACATCACCCAGATGGTGGAGTTGATCGAGCGATTGATCGACACCGGCCACGCCTACACCGGTGGCGGCGACGTCTACTTCGACGTGCTCAGCTACCCCGATTACGGGCAGTTGTCCGGGCATCGGATCGACGACGTTCACCAGGGCGAGGGCGTCGCGACCGGTAAACGCGATCAGCGCGATTTCACTCTGTGGAAAGGCGCCAAACCCGATGAGCCGTCCTGGCCTACACCGTGGGGCCGCGGCCGTCCCGGTTGGCACCTGGAATGCTCGGCAATGGCTCGCACTTATCTTGGGACCGAGTTCGACATCCATTGCGGGGGCATGGATCTGGTGTTTCCGCACCATGAGAACGAAATCGCACAGAGCCGAGCCGCCGGAGACGCGTTCGCAAGGTACTGGCTGCACAACGGCTGGGTCACCATGGGCGGCGAGAAGATGAGCAAGTCGCTGGGCAACGTGCTGTCGATACCGGCCATGCTGGGGCGGGTGCGGCCCGCCGAACTGCGTTACTACCTGGGCAGTGCGCACTACCGTTCGATGTTGGAGTTCTCCGAGGCCGCGTTGCACGACGCGGTGAACGCGTACACCGGCATCGAGGACTTCCTGCACCGGGTGCGCAGCCGGGTCGGCGCTGTCACCCCTGGGCAGTTGACGCCGCGCTTTGCCGCAGCGCTCGACGACGACCTGTCTGTGCCGATCGCGTTGGCCGAAGTTCACCACGCACGTGCGGAGGGCAACCGGGCGCTCGACGCAGGCGACCACGAGGCGGCCCTGAACAGCGCCGGGGCCATCCGCGCGATGATGGCCATCCTGGGTTGTGATCCGCTCGACGAGCGCTGGGAGTCCCGCGACGAGACCTCGGCGGCGCTGGCTGCGGTGGACGTATTGGTGGACGCCGAGATCCAGCGCCGTGAGCAGGCCCGCGAGCAGCGCGACTGGGCGCTGGCCGACGAGATCCGCAACCGCCTCAGAGACGCGGGAATCGAGGTCACCGACACCGCCGACGGACCGCAGTGGTCGCTGGGCACCCAAGGCAGCACCCAAGCCAATGCCCGGTAACTCGCGGCGCCGCGGGGCAGTACGCAAACCCGGCACCAAGAAGGGTGCCACGGTAGGTTCGGGCGGTCAGCGTCGCCGAGGGCTCGAGGGCCGCGGCCCGACGCCACCGGCGCACCTGCGGCCCAATCACCCCGCCGCCAAGCGGCCGCGATCTCAGCCGCACCGGCCCGCGAAACGCATCGACGAGCAGGAGAACGTGCTGGGCCGCAACCCGGTACTGGAGTGCCTGCGCGCCGGGGTACCGGCCACCGCGCTGTATGTCGCCCTCGGTGCCGAAGCCGACGAGCGGCTGACCGAATCGGTCTCTCGCGCCGCGGACTCCGGTATCGCAATCCTGGAGGTACCGCGCACCGATCTGGACCGGCTCACCGCGAACGGCCTGCACCAGGGCGTCGCCTTGCAGGTGCCGCCGTACGACTACGCCCACCCAGACGATCTGCTGACCGCGGCCGAGGAGTCGCCGCCCGCGTTGATCGTCGCCCTGGACAACATCTCCGATCCGCGCAACCTGGGTGCGATCGTGCGGTCAGTGGCCGCCTTCGGAGGTCACGGCGTGCTGATTCCCCAGCGACGTTCGGCGTCGGTGACAGCGGTGGCCTGGCGTACCAGCGCCGGCGCCGCTGCCCGGATCCCGGTCGCGCGCGCCACCAATCTGACTCGGACACTCAAGGATTGGGCTGATCGTGGTCTGCAGATCGTCGGGCTCGACGCTGATGGTGAAACGGTGCTCGACGATTTGGACGGCACTGACCCGCTGGTTGTCGTTGTGGGATCGGAGGGGAAAGGGCTGTCGCGACTGGTCCGCCAGAACTGCGCCACTGTGGTATCGATTCCGATGGCGGGTTCCGCCGAATCGTTGAACGCGTCGGTGGCCGCCGGTGTGGTGCTCGCCGAAGTCTCCCGCCAGCGCCGCAGTTGACCAGCTTGTCGCGCCGGGCGGCCCGAGCCGTTGCGGTGCTGGCGCTGGCCGGCGTCGCGATCGTCGCGCCGTTCCCGGCTGCGCTGGGCGCAGCGCAGAGTTTTGATCTGCAGGCGCATGCCGGCGGCCGCGGAGCAGCGACGGGAGAATCGTTGCGGGCCTTCGCCAAGTCCCTCGAGCTCGGCGTCAGCACCCTGGAATTCGACGTCAACATCACCAAGGACAACCAGCCGCTGGTGTGGCACGACCCGACGATCAAACCGGATCAGTGTGACGACACCGGGCCTGCGTTCCCCGGCGACCCGCAGTACCCGTATGTCGGGAAAGCCGTGCACGATCTGACCGTGGCACAGATCCGCGCCCTGGACTGCGGGAAGCCCAGCACTGCCTTCCCTGGTGCCGAAGTGGTGTCCGGCAACAAGATCGCCACGCTGGCCGAGGTGTTCGCGTTGACCGACTCCTACCGCGCCGACGTCGGCTACAACATCGAAACCAAAGTGCAGGCCGACCAACCCCAGCTGTCGGCTAGTCCGCAAGAGTTCGTCGACGTCACCTTGGCGGCCGTCCGGTCAGCAGGCAAGACCGACCGAGTGGAGATTCAAAGCTTCGACTGGCGCACCCTGCCGCTGGTCCGACAAGCTGAACCGTCGATTCCGCTGGTGGCGTTGTGGAATCAGCACACCTGGGCACCGGGGTCGCCGTGGCTGGCCGGAGTCGACCCGAGCGCCGTCGGTGATCCGGTGGCAGGCGCGACGATGGTCGGAGCCGGCATCGTTTCGCCCGACTACACCCTGGTTGCCGGCCGGCCGTTCGTTGAGCACGCTCACGCGTTGGGCTTGCAGGTCATTGCATGGACCGTCAATGACGCGGCGGCCATGCGCGAACAGATCGCCGACGGCGTCGATGGCATCATCACCGATTACCCTGCGTTGCTGCGTACCGTGCTGGCCGACCTCGGAATGCCGCTGCCGCCGGCATATCACCGAGGCTGAACGCCGAGCAGTTGCGCGCCGCCCCACAACGCCAGCACCGCGACCACCAGCGCCGGCGGAGTCGTGCACACACCGAGTCGGGTGTACTCGCCGACGCTCGCGGCGACGTCGTACTGACGCAGCACCCGACGCCACAACAGGTTGGACAGCGACCCCACGTAGGTCAGGTTCGGGCCGATGTTCACCCCGACCAGAACCGCCAGCACAGCCAGCGGCCCGCTGGCCGACACCAGCGGCAGCATCACCAACGTGGCAGGCAAGTTGTTGACGATATTGGCCAGCACCGCGGCCACCGCCGCGATGCCCAGCAGTGCCGGCAAGCAGGAGCCGGCCGGGACCACCGCACGCATTCCGCCGGCCAACCCGCTGCGCATGACGGCCGCCACCACCACGCCCAGGGCCAGGACGAACAGCAGGAAGGGGACGTTGACCGCGCGCACGATCTCCAGTACCGAGGTGCGCCGATGCATCAAACTCCGCACGGCCAGCGTCGACGCACCGGCCAACGCCGCCCACGCCGGCGCGACACCGACAGCCTCGACGACCGCGAAACCGATCAACGTCAACGCCACCACCACGAGCACGAACACCGGCGGGCGCGGTGCCGGACCGGCATCCGGCTCGGGCGCCGCAGCAAGGTCGCGAGCGAAGAACCAGCGGAAGATCAGGTACACGGTCACCACCGCGGCGACCCACGGCAACGCCATCAGCGAAGTGAACTTGACGAACGACAAGTCGGCGGCGCGGTAGGCGAGCAGATTCGTCAGGTTGGATACCGGCAGTAGCAGCGAGGCGGCGTTGGCCAGGTGTGCACTGGCGTAGGCGTGCGGACGCACCGGTGCCCGCAGCCGGCGAACCGTTGCCAGGACTACCGGTGTCAGCAGCACGACCGTGGCGTCGAGGCTGAGCGCCGCGGTGATCACCGCGGCGATGACGAACACCCGGCGCAACAACCGGCGCGAGTCCGGGCGGCCGCGTGCCATCGCCGCTCCAGCCGCCTCGAACAGGCCCTCGTCGTCGCACAGCTTGGCCAGTACCAGCACGGCACCAAGGAATGCCACGACCGGCGACAGCCGAGCCGCCTCGGCGGTTGCGTCGTGCACCGAAATAGCGCCGACGGCCACCAAAACGAGGGCAGCCGGGATGGCGGCGAACGCCTCGGGCCAGGCCCGTGGGCGCGCGACAGCGAACCCGAGAACCACAGCCAGCAAGACCAGAGCCAGCAGTAGGGTCAAGTCAGCCCCACGGATCTTCGCGCCGCCACACCGTCGGCAGGTGCACAGCCACACCGTCCCGCGCGGCCAGCTCGTCGAGGACGCGGATCGACACGTCAAGGTCGTCGATGACATACGGCAGGGCGCGCAACGGTTTTGACAGCGGCCGGAAGAAGTCGTCCCAGTGGATCAGCACCACTCGCCGGGCACCGACTGCGCGCACGGTCTCAGCCCAGTACTCGGTGATATAGCTGCGGGGTAGCACACCGAGCTGGCCGACACCGAGGTACACCACCTCGGCGCGTTGACCGGTCAGTGCGCCTTTGACGAAACCCGCGCTGCCCTGAATGAGCATCCGACGCTCCGACGGCCGGTGATGGATCAGCGTCGACCATGCTTCGCCGCACCGGTAGGCCGACACCCTGACCGGCGGCGTCACCGGCGCGCCGATCGCACCGGGGAACCGGTCGGGCGGTGAGTGCTGCGACTGCACCAGCGTCACGTCGTACGCGCTCAACCGAATCGGCTCTCCCTGATTCGCGACAGTCAGCCGGTCTTCGGGCAGGCCGTAACCGCGGCCGACATTGACCGCCGACTCACCACCGACCAGTTGCGCTCCGGTGCGGTCAGCCACCAGCGGCGAATCCAGCACGTGGTCGATGTGGGTGTGCACCGGGACGACCGCTTGCAGCCGGGTGACCCGGGCGCGGGCCAGGCATCCGTCGACGCGCGGTTCGGACGGCGACACTTTGCCGGCGGCTACCTGCAGCAACCCGGGGCGGGAGAAGTAGCCGTCCGTCATCAACGCGGCCGATCCGTCGTCGACCAGCAGCGTGGTCACCCCCAGCCAGGTCACCGCGAGAGGCGTCCCTGACGTGGCGGCAGGAACATCGAACCGGTCCGAGTACCGGCTCAGGTCAGGACGGCCGGGTTTGAGCCGCATCAGCGGAACGCCTTTACTTCCACTCCGCCGGCTGCCAGCCGATCCCGCACCGCCGCGGCTATTCGAACAGCACCGGGGGAATCACCATGCACACAGACCGATTCGACCGTCACCGCGATCTGCGACCCGTCGACGGCGGTGACCTGCCCTGCGGTCACGATGGCCGCCACCCGCTCAGCGATGGCGGCCGGATCGTGCAGCACCGCGCCCGATTCCCGCCGCGACACCAGTTGGCCGTCAGGCCGGTAAGCGCGGTCAGCGAACGCCTCGGGCACCGTGCGCAGCCCCCGCGCACGGGCCTCGTCGAAGAACACTGAGCCGGCCAGACCCAGCACCGGCAGCGTCGGGTCCACCAGCTGTACCGCGTCGGCGACGGCGGCCGCCTGCTCCTGGTTGGCGACGATCGTGTTGTACAGCGCACCATGGGGTTTGACGTAGGACACCGTGGTGCCGGCGGCCTGCGCCAGCGCCTGCAAGGCACCGATCTGATAGACGACGTCGGCGACCAGATCTTCGGCGGTGACATCGATGAAGCGCCTACCGAACCCGGCGAGGTCGCGGTAGCTCACTTGGGCGCCGACGGCCACGCCCCGCTCGGCGGCAGCCCGGCACACCCGCAGCAGACCGGCCGGGTCACCGGCGTGGAAACCGCACGCGACGTTGGCGCTGGTGACGACACCCAACATGGCGGCGTCGTCACCGAGTCGCCAGACACCGAAGCCTTCGCCCAGGTCGGCGTTCAGGTCAATGGAGGCCACGTTGAGCCAGCCTATATGCGCTAACCGCACCGGCTGCCGGTGCCGCCGCTGCACCCATCAGTGCTGGTCAATCCTAATTTCATTACGATCAGAAGCGCCCGGTAGCGTAACCGGGCATGAAGGCAACGCCGCGACGCCGGGCCACCCTTGCGTCGTTGGCCGCCGAACTGAAGGTTTCCCGCACCACCATCTCGAACGCCTACAACAGGCCGGATCAACTCTCGGCGGACCTGCGCGAACGGGTGCTGGCCACGGCGCGACGGCTGGGCTATCCCGGTCCGGACCCGGTTGCTCGATCACTGCGCACCCGCAAGGCGGGGGCGGTCGGTCTGGTGACGACTGAACCGTTGACGTATTCGTTCAGCGACCCCGCCGCTTTGGATTTCGTTGCCGGCGTAGCGCAATCATGTGAGGAGCTGGGCCAGGGACTGCTGTTGGTCGCAGTCGGGCCCAGCCGCAGCGTCGCCGACGGGACGGCGGCGGTGCTGGCGTCCGGGGTGGACGGTTTCGTGGTGTACTCGCTGTCCGAGGATGATCCCTACCTCCAGGTGGTGCTGCAGCGGCGGCTGCCGGTGGTGGTGGTCGACCAGCCCAAAGACGTCCCCGGTGTGTGCAGGGTCGGGATCGACGACCGAAAGGCGATGCGTGAGCTCGCCGATCACGTAGTCGGACTGGGTCATCGGGAGATCGGTCTGCTCACGATGCGGTTGAGCCGGGACCGGCGGCAGGGACTTGTCGACGCCGAACGGCTGAAATCGCCGAAATTCCACGTTCAGCGCGAACGCATCAAGGGTGTACGCGATGCGATGATCGCCGCCGGGCTCGATCCGTATTCGCTGACGGTGGTCGAAAGCTACGAGCACGGGCCGGATGCCGGCGGCAGCGCCGCCGCGGTGGCGCTGGCCGCGAATCCGCGGATCACCGCGTTGATGTCCACCGCCGACGTGTTGGCGCTATCGGCGATGGATTACCTGCGTTCGCGCGGCATCTACGCGCCGGGGCAAATGACCGTCACCGGCTTCGACGGTGTGCCGGCGGCGATCAGCCGCGGACTGACCACGGTCGCGCAGTCCAGCCTGCAGAAGGGCCGCCGGGCCGGCGAATTGCTGCACAATCCACCGCGCTCGGGGATACCCGTCGACGAGGAGCTGCCCACCACGCTGATCCGGGGACGTACCGCGGGCCCGCCGGCCTGAGGGGTCAGACCGCCGGGGCGGCCCCGTCGCCGATCAGCAACCGGACCGCAAGGTCGAGCCGCTTGCTGACGTCGGTCGCCGAGGCGCGCCGAGTAAGCCAGGCCAACAGGTTCGACAACCACACATCCGAGATCACCCGCGCAATGTGGTACTGGTCTTCGGTCGGTTCGCCGTCACTCATCGCACGCGCGAACATCGAATCGATCAGTTTTTCGACGTGATCGACCTCGCCTGCCGCCGAGGCGTCGGCGAACACGTAGGCGCGCGTCATCGCTTCGGTCAGCAGCGGGTTGCGCTGCATGGCGCGGTTGAGCTTGCTGACCATGAAATGCAGCCGCTGGTAGGGCGTTCCGCCGGGCAGCGAAGACCGGTCCGTCTTGGCGTCGATGCGCTCGAACTCCCGGCCCAGCGCCGACACCAGCAGGTGCACCTTGGACGGGAAGTACCGGTAGAGCGTGCCGACCGCGACATCGGCGCGGTCGGCCACCGCCCGCATCTGTACCGCTTCGTAGCCGCCCTTGGAGGCGATCGCCATCGTGGCGTCCAGGATGCGCTTGCGCCGCTCGCGCTGCGCTTCGGAGCCGAGTTCGGATTCCGCCAGAACCGCCACGTTCATGACCTCACGGGGTTGCGCGTTCGACACGCGGCCCGACTCTGCATTCGCTGGCGACGACATGTGGGGGACAGCTCCTTCGTATTGCGATCTCGCCATGGCGATCGCCAGCGCGGCGAAGCCGAGCGCGGCGGGTCGCCACCGACTAACACAGAACGATACGCAAGCTGAGCGTGGATTTCCCACCTCCGTACCGCCGGGGAACTGGCTTGTAGTGCTGCTATGCGTTCGACTTGACCGTTGATGGCTGGCACTATTAGAACACGTTCTAGTACTTCGGGATCAACGGTTCAGTGCTGGGCGGCGACTTGTCGCACGGAAGTCACCATAATTCTGAGGAGTCGATAGTGGCACCGACCATCACCGACGAACAGCTGGCGGCACGCCGGCTGGTACGTGACTGGGCGGCTGGTGCGCAGGCCACCGCCGCCATCCGCGACGTCGATCAAGGCAAGCCCGACTCCTGGCGGCCGGTGTACGACGGGTTGGCGGCACTCGGGATTTTCGGTGTGGCAGTCCCGGAAGAAGCCGGTGGCGCCGGTGGCAGTGCAGCGGATCTGTGCGCCATGGTCGACGAAGCCGCCAAGGCGCTGGCGCCGGGTCCGGTCGCCACCACCGCGCTGGCCACCTTGGTGATCTCCGACACAGCGCTGCTGAGCGAGCTGGCTTCCGGTGCACGCGCGGCCGCCGTGGCCCTGCCGGAAGCTGGGACTCCGGGCATACATTTCGACCGTGCCGCGTGCACCGCGTCAGGGACGGCGCCGTGGGTGGTGGGCGCCACGCCCGATGCGGTCCTGCTGCTGCCGGCGGACGGGCAGTGGCTGGTCGTGGACGGCGCCGACGACGGTGTCACGTTCGAGCCGCTGAAGCCCACTGACTTCTCCCGACCGTTGGCGCGGGTGGTGTTGCGGTCGGCGCCGGCCAGCGTGGTGACCGCCTCACCCGAACGCGTCGAGGATCTGGCGGCCGCAGTGCAGGCCGCCGAGGCGGCCGGTGTCAGTCGGTGGGCGCTGGACACCGCCGTCGCCTACGCCAAGGTCCGCGAGCAGTTCGGTAAACCGATCGGCAGTTTCCAGGCGGTCAAGCACATCTGCGCCGAGATGCTGTGCCGGGCCGAGCAGGCGGCGGTGGTGGCCGCTGACGCTGCGCGCGCCGCCGCCGATCCGGACGAACGGCAGCTGTCGATCGCGGCGGCCATCGCCGCGAGCATCGGCATCGAGGCGGCCAAAGCCAACGTCAAGGACTGTATTCAGGTGCTCGGCGGCATCGGCATCACCTGGGAGCACGACGCCCACCTCTACCTGCGCCGGGCTTACGGCGTCGGGCAGTTCCTCGGCGGGTCGGCGCGCTGGCTGCGGCGCACCACCGCGCTGACCCGGGCCGGCGTCCGTCGCCGCTTGGACATCGACCTGCACGAGTCGGACGGACTGCGCCCGCAGATCGCCGCTGCTGTTGCTCGGGTCGCCGCGCTGCCCGAAGCGGAGCGCCGGCCGGCGCTGGCCGAGGCGGGTTTGCTCGCACCGCACTGGCCGCCGCCGTACGGGCGCGGCGCCGCACCCGCCGAGCAGCTGCTCATCGATCAGGAGTTGTCGGCGGCCGGGGTCACACGCCCGGACCTGGTGATCGGTTGGTGGGCCGCGCCGACCATCCTCGAGCACGGCACACCCGAGCAGGTGCAACGTTTCGTGCCGGCGACGCTGCGCGGCGAAATCTTCTGGTGTCAGCTGTTCTCTGAGCCGGGTGCCGGCTCGGATCTGGCGTCGCTGCGTACTAAGGCGGTGCGCGTTGACGGCGGCTGGCAGCTCACCGGACAGAAGGTGTGGACGTCGTCTGCGCACAAAGCGCAGTGGGGGGTGTGCCTGGCGCGCACGGACCCTGATGCCCCGAAACACAGGGGCATCAGCTACTTCCTGCTCGACATGAGCTCGCCGGGCATCCTGATCCGGCCACTACGGGAAATCACCGGCGACGCGCTGTTCAATGAGGTCTTTCTAGAAGAGGTGTTTGTGCCCGACGAGCTGGTGGTCGGCGCAGTGAACGACGGCTGGCGGCTGGCTCGCACGACGCTGGCCAACGAGCGCGTGGCCATGGCGGCCGGCACCGCGTTGGGCAACCCGATGGAAGAGCTGCTCGCCCGGCTTTCCCAAGTGGCCGGCGGTGAGTTGGACGCGGCCCAACAGGACCGTCTCGCGCAGCTGATCGTCACTGCGCAGACCGGGGCGCTGCTCGACCAGCGGATCGCGCAACTGGCGGTGGGCGGCAAGGACCCGGGCGCCGAATCCAGCGTGCGCAAATTGATCGGCGTGCGGTACCGCCAGGCGCTGGCCGAGTACCGGATGGACATCTCCGACGGTGCCGGTGTGGTCGAGGACGAGCTGGTGCACGATTTTCTCAATACCCGGTGTCTGACGATCGCTGGAGGTACGGAGCAGATCCTGCTGACGGTGGCCGCCGAACGGCTACTGGGCCTGCCGCGCTGACAATGTGAGGTGACCGATTAGCGCAGGCGTTCGTGATGCGCTTCAAGCCGCGCGCGCACCGCTTCAATGTGGTCGGCCAGTGTGGCCTCGTCGATCACCTTCCTCGCGATCAGGGAGTGCGCCAGTGCGACGAGCTGACTCTCTGGATACGGCAAACTGCTGTATGTCGCTCCGGAAAGACAGTCCTCGTCATGGCGACGCGAAACCGGCGGCAGCACTGTTCCTTCCTCGTCGAGGGCGTCGCACATCGCATCGAGACTTGACTTCCAGGGCGGCACAGGGTTGGTAACGCCGTACTTTGCGGCCATCCGCGACCACACCTGTCCACGCATGACGATCCGCTCTAAAGTGCGCACTCGCACCGCTGTGATGTCGTCGTCAATGGGCATCTATGTTCCAGGGGCTAGTAGTTCTCCGCTGGGCGGATCGCGCGGTGCACAGGACGGGCCGCATTGGATGTCACGCCGGGCTTGGGCAGCGCCACGCCGATCATGCAGTCGCGCGTCACGATTTCTGCGAGCTGTTCCTCACTCCATCCCGCAGTCCCTGCGGGCTGGAGGGGTAGCACGAGAAACCTGTGCTTGGAGTTAGAGTCTTCGACGCGGACCTCGACGTCTTCCGGAAGATAGAGGCCGAACTCGGCGAGAACCTGGCGCGGCCAACGCACAAGGCGGCGCCGGTAGTTCGGCGTGCGGTACCACTCCGGCGAATTTCCTAAGATCGGGCGGGGGTAACAGGAGCATAAAGTGCACACGATCACGTGATGCAGTGTCGGCGTGTCCTCGAGCACATGCAGCGCCGTGAAGTCACTCGGCGTGCCGAACCCGGTTGGGCGCAGCCAGTCGATTCCTACCTCCCGTGACGCAGCGATGGCATCCTCGAGCGCCAGTCGTTTGAAGTCCGGGTCGAGCCAGGCCTTCGCGACGAGCCGGGCACCGGGCGCCGGGCCGATCTGCTCAACGAACTCGGTGTAGCGGCGGTGATCCTCGGCGGTGAACAATCCCTTCTCGATCGCCAGTTCACGTAGCGCGACCTCAAGCACCTCGAAGTCGGTGACCTCCTCGACCATCGGTGCTCCATGGCCTTCGGTGTTCTCAGGCGCCGCGACGGGCTCGGTGTCTGCCATCTCAGTCGTCCTGCTTCTCGGGCTGTGTGGTCGAGACGACCGGCTCCAACCACCGTTCCGAAATCTCTGCCTGCAGAGTGTCATTCGCTGATCCTGCGTACGGCTGCCACAGGTCCGTCATCTTGAAGCGCACGATGTAGAACCACTCGGGCTGCTGGTCGTCGCGGTCGAAGGCCTCGTCCTCCGGCGCGAGGCTTTCGTATGAGACCTTGACCACCTTCCCGGCCTTGCCCCGGAGGTACTCCTGGGTGCGCGTGTAGAAGATAGTCGGCAACTCGCGCACCCGCACCGGGTCGCCCTCCGAGAACCGCGCGGTGCCCGCCATCCCGGTGAAGCACTGGGGGTCGCCCTTGCCGACTGCCCAGTTGTGATGACGGTTTCTGGCTACGGCCTTTCCGTTGCCGGTGGCACGGGGCGCGACTTCTAAGGAACCGTTGCTGTCGACCTGGCGCGCACGCACCTCACTAACCCGCTCCATCAGCTCGCCAAGGGTGATGTGACGCTTGTCGATCAGACAGCGGGCGACGGCCAACACCCAGCGGCCGTAGTAGGGAAGACCGAGATACCTCGTCTTTCCGACATCGACGTTTCCAAGCCGGCGGCGTTCCTCAGATGTCCAGATGCCTCTCCAGCCAAGCACCTCACAGGTCACAAACGCATTGAGCTCCCACTGTTCCTCTTCTTTCTCTTCAAACGTGGCAGGAGCATCTGGTTCACCGCCGACATCGTGCGGCGTCTTCATGTAGGCCCGGAAAAGCGCGTCATCAAACTCGTCGGGGTACACCCAGTCCTGGAGCCGGTGAAACGCTAGGCGCAGCTGGCTGACAAGGTCGCCCATGACCGAATTGGGCATGACTGGCACCTGCACTTCCAGCTCACGCAATAGGGCAAACCATAACTCCGGCTAGACAACTTTCGCGGTGTAACGAGCAAGGGATTATGCGAGCGCCTCGCTACCAGAAAGTTGGTTGAGACATCAATTAGCTTGCAGCCTTTCAGGGATTTTTTCACCATCGCGGAAATCCCGCGAACCTAAACAGATATCCCGGCAGCACTGGCATCCCCTTTGCCATACCACCGACCGGAATCGGGTGGCCTTCGTATCAAGGCGACCTTGCGGATGACCGTCGCCAATCGCATCATCAGCTGTTCTCGGGCCGACTACAGCGGAAGGTAGCGTCGGAACTACTCGTCGTAGGTCACTTCGACCGAATCGGTTTGCGGGCGGGACTGGCAGGCCAGGATCAGGCCGTCATCGAGGTCCTGCTGCTCGAGCACGTCATTGACTTCCATCCGCACCTGGCCCTTGCGCAGGGTGCACGCGCAGGCGCCGCAGTGGCCCTCCCGGCAGGAGAACGGCGCGTCCAGTCCGCGGTCGAGCAGCACGTCGAGCAGTTTGGCGCCGCGCGGCCAGGACACCGTATGGGTCTCTCCGTCGAGTTCCACCACCGCGGTGGCCGGCGGCTCGTCATCTTCCGCGGTTTCGATCCTCACCGCTGCGAACGGATCGGTGTCCAGCGACCGGAACACCTCGATGTGAATCCGCTGTGCGGGCACCTGCAGTGCTGCCAAAGCGTCCCGCGCGGACTGCATGAACGGCCCCGGACCGCAGATGAAGGCATGCCGGTCGGTGTAGGGAGCGGCCAGCCCGGTCAGCGCGGCCACACTGGGCAGCCCCTGCAGTGATTCCAGCCAGTGCACGACGGCGAGCCGGTCGGGGAATTTGGCGGCCAGTTCGCGCAGGGCTTCGCTGAAGATCACCGAACGGTCGTCGCGGTTGGCATAGACCAGCGCGATGTGCCCGCTGCCCTGGGCGAGCGCGGACTTGCAGATCGACATGATCGGGGTGATTCCGCTGCCGGCGGCCAGCAGCAGGAAGTCGTCGTCGAGGGTTTTGGGTACGAATGTGCCCGACGGCGCGAGCACGTGGATGCGCATGCCGGGACGGGCGTTGTCGCACAGCCACCTCGACGCGTACCCGTCAGCGGTCCGTTTGACGGTGACGGTCAGCGCGTCGTCGGTGAAGGGCGAGCTGCACAGGGAGTAGCAGCGCGCCACCGAGCCGGTCCGGTCGCTGGGAACGCGCAGCGTCAGGAACTGGCCGGGCGCGTAGCGCAACCGCTCCGCAGGTATCGCCGGGTCTTCCGGCCCGCCGGGGACCTTGAACACCAGCGAGCGGGCATCTTCGGTCTCGACGACGACGTCGGCGACCTCCAGTTCGAGCACATGGCTGCCCAGCGGCTCGTCGGGAACGGCGTCGGTCACCACCAGGCCCTCTCTCCTGTCACAACTAGAACAGGTTACAGAAAAGTGACTTTCTAGCGCTACCAGGTGCAGGAACACGCTGCTCGACACAAATCGGAACGTGTTCTAGTCTCGTTTGTTAAGCCCGCACTTCTGGAGGAACAGTGACGTCCATTCAACAGCGTGACGCGCAGTCAGTACTAGCCGGTATCGACGAGCTGCTTCCTCAGTTGCGGGAGCGTGCCCAATCGACCGAAGATCTGCGGCGGCTGCCGGAGGAGACGGTCAAAGCGCTCGACCAGGTCGGTTTCTTCACCCTGCTTCAGCCCGAGCAATGGGGTGGTCTGCAGTGCGACCCCGCGCTGTTCTACGAGGCGGTGCGCCGGATCGCCAGTGCGTGCGGATCTACCGGTTGGGTCAGTTCGATCATCGGCGTGCACAACTGGCATCTGGCCCTGTTCGACCAGCAGGCGCAAGAAGAGGTTTGGGGTGATGACCCGACAGTGCGGGTGTCCTCCTCGTATGCGCCGATGGGTGCTGGTGTCGTGACCGAGGGCGGCTACCTGGTGAACGGCTCATGGAACTGGTCGTCTGGCTGCGATCATGCGACGTGGGCATTTCTGGGCGGCCCGGTCATCAAGGACGGCCGACCGGTCGACTTCGGTAGCTTCTTGATCCCCCGCAGCGAGTACCGCATCGACGACGTCTGGCATGTCGTCGGTCTGCGCGGCACCGGCAGCAACACCGTCGCCGTCAAGGACGTCTTCGTGCCCCGGCACCGGTTCTTGTCCTACAAGGCGATGAACGACGGAACCGCCGGCGGATTCCGGACGAATGACGCGCCCGTCTACAAGATGCCCTGGGGCACAATGCATCCCACGACCATATCGGCGCCGATCGTCGGCATGGCTTACGGCGCCTACCAGGCGCACGTCGAGCACCAGGGCAAGCGGGTGCGGGCGGCGTTCGCTGGCGAGAAAGCCAAAGACGACCCGTTCGCCAAAGTGCGGATCGCCGAGGCCGCCAGCGACATCGACGCGGCGTGGCGGCAGCTGATCGGCAATGTCAGCGATGAATACGCAATATTGGCTGCCGGCAAAGAGATTCCGTTCGACCTGCGCGCCCGCGCACGACGGGACCAGGTGCGGGCCACCGGGCGGGCCATCTCTTCGATTGACCGATTGTTCGAAGCCTCCGGTGCCACGGCGTTGAACAATGACGCGCCGGTGCAACGGTTCTGGCGCGACGCGCATGCCGGCCGGGTGCACGCCGCCAACGATCCTGAGCGCGCGTACGTCATCTTCGGCAATCACGAGTTCGGATTGCCGCCCGGCGACACGATGGTGTGATGCTTAGGTGACCGCTACCGAAGAGCTCACTTTCGAGTCGACTTCCCGCTACGTCGAGGTCGACGTCGAGGGTCCGCTGAAACTGCATTACCACGAGGCCGGCGCCGGCAACCCGCAGACCGTCGTGTTGTTGCATGGCGGCGGGCCCGGCGCGTCGAGTTGGACGAATTTCTCGCGCAACATCGCTGTGCTCGCCGAGCACTTCCACGTCTTGGCCGTCGACCAGCCCGGCTACGGCCACTCCGACAAGCGCACCGAGCACGGACAATTCAACCGCTACGCCGCAACGGCTTTGAAAGGCCTGTTCGACCAGCTGAGTCTGGGCCGCGTTCCGTTGGTGGGCAATTCACTGGGTGGCGGCACCGTGGTGCGGTTCGCGCTGGACTACCCAGACCGCGCTGGGCGACTGGTGCTCATGGGTCCGGGCGGGTTGAGCGTCAACCTGTTCGCTCCCGACCCCACCGAGGGCGTCAAGCGGCTTGGAAAGTTCTCGATGCAACCCACCCGGGAGAACCTGGAGGCGTTCCTGCGGGTCATGGTGTATGACCAAAAGCTGATCACCCCGGAGCTGATCGACCAGCGGTACGCTCTGGCCAGCACACCTGAATCGATCGCAGCCACCATCGCGATGGGAAAGTCGTTCTCCGCGGCCGACTTCGAAGCCGGCATGATGTGGCGTGAGGTCTACCGGCTGCGACAGCCGGTTCTGCTGATCTGGGGCCGCGAGGACCGGGTCAACCCGCTGGACGGCGCGCTGGTCGCGCTGAAGACCATTCCGCGCGCACAGCTGCACGTATTCGGGCAGTGTGGACACTGGGCGCAGGTGGAGAAATTCGACGAATTCAACAGATTGACCATCGATTTCCTCGGGAGTGCGCGATGAGCATTCGTTCGCTGGGCTACCTGCGCATCGAGGCCACGAATGTGGCCGCCTGGCGCGAGTACGGACTCAAAGTTCTGGGCATGATCGAGGGCAAGGGGTCAACCGACGGCGCGCTCTATCTGCGAATGGACGACTTCCCGGCCCGGCTGGTGATCGTCCCGGGTGAACATGACCGGCTCAGCGAGGCCGGCTGGGAGTGCGCGAAAGCCGAGGGACTGCAAGAGATTCGGAAGCGACTCGACGTCGAGGGCACACCCTACAAGGAGGCCACCGCAGCCGAACTGGCGGATCGACGGGTCGACGAGATGATCCGGTTCCACGACCCGTCAGGCAACTGCCTGGAGGTCTTCCACGGCGCCGCGCTGGAACACCGTCGCGTCGTCAGCCCGTACGGGCACAAGTTCGTCACCGGCGAACAGGGTCTGGGTCACGTGGTGCTGTCCACCCGCGACGACGCCGAGTCGCTGCACTTTTACCGGGATGTCCTCGGATTCAAGTTGCGCGACTCGATGCGGTTGCCGCCGCAGTTGGTGGGCCGGCCCGCTGATGGGGCGCCGGCGTGGCTGCGCTTCTTCGGTTGCAACCCGCGCCATCACAGCCTGGCCTTCATGCCGGCACCGACGCCCAGCGGCATCGTGCACTTGATGATCGAAGTCGAGCAGGCCGACGACGTCGGCTTGTGCCTGGACCGCGCGCTGCGCCGCAAGGTGCCGATGTCGGCCACGCTGGGTCGCCACGTCAACGACCTGATGCTGTCGTTCTACATGAAGACACCCGGTGGATTCGATGTCGAGTTCGGTTGTGAGGGAAGGCAAGTCGACGATATTGATTGGATCGCCCGGGAAAGCACCGCGGTGAGCCTGTGGGGTCACGACTTCAGTGTCGGCTTCCGCGGGTAGCGATGCCTGAGCCGATCGACTCGCGCACGTTCCGAAGTGTGCTGGGCCAGTTCTGTACCGGAATCACTATCATCACCACCGTGCACGACGATGTGCCGGTGGGCTTCGCCTGCCAGTCGTTCGCGGCGTTGTCGCTCGAGCCGCCGCTGGTGTTGTTCTGCCCGACGAAGGTGTCCCGGTCCTGGCGCGCCATCGAAGCCAGCGGGAAATTCTGTGTCAACGTGCTGACCGAGGCGCAGAAATCCATCTCGGCGCGATTCGGCTCGAAGGAACCCGACAAGTTCGCCGGCATTGATTGGAGTGCTTCGCCGTCGGGATCGCCGATCATCGACGGCTCGTTGTCCTACATCGACTGCACGGTGGCGTCGGTGCACGACGGTGGCGACCACTATCTGGTGATCGGCGCGGTGCAGTCGCTGTCGGAGGTGCCCAAGATCAAACCGCGGCCGCTGCTGTTCTATCGCGGCGATTACACCGGCATCGAACCCGACAAGACAACGCCGGCGCAGTGGCGTGACGATCTTGAGGCGTTCCTGACGACGACCACGCAGGACACCTGGCTATAACGATTCCGTTGTTTTTCGGTGTCGAGGCTCGTGTCGACGGGCTTGTCAACATCGGATCGTGTCTGGTGGTTGTTGATGTCCTACGCCACTCGTGCTTTCGCCGGATTGAGCGCCGCCGCGGCGGCGTGTGCGGTGCTGCTCACTGTCAGTGTGCCGCCGGCTAGCGCAAGCCCTACTGCCGACAGTCAGGGTTACGTCGACTCGACGGCGCGCTGCGTCAGTCCCGACACCGCAGTCGCGTTCGGCAGCACCGACAGCTCACGGGTGGCCATCTGCAAGACGCCCGCCGGCCAATACCAGTATCGCGGAGTGCGGGTGCGGGACGGCGCCAAGCTCATTGTGCCCGCCTCGAAGTCCAGCGACGGGGCGTACGTCGCCACTGACGACGGAATCACTTACAACATGACGGCGCAGTCTTTGACCGTCAGCCAGGACAAGCAGACGATCCGCCAGGAATCGATGGTCGATTTCCACGAGCCGGGAATGCCTTCCGCGCCGTCGCGCAGCTCACCACCCAAGGCGGCGCCCCCTTCCGCCGCGACTCCGGCTCCGGCGGCGACGCCCACACCGTCGAAACCGTTGCCGCCACCGCTGCCTGCGGAAGTCGGCGGCCACGGTCATTGACTTCGGCGGAGTGACTCAGTAGCTGGGCAGGGTGAAAGACCGTCCGGCGGCCAGCGATTGTCTGATCACCATGTTGCGCACAGCCGGGATGCGCAGAAACTGAAGGCCGAAATTCCGCACCCGGCCGATCCACCCTGACGAGAACCTGTCCATCTTCAGATTGTCGACCGCGAGCTTCTGGCACCGCGCGACATACGGTGCCAGCAGTTGCTGGTATCTGGCGAACGCCGTCGGGTAATCGCCTCCGGCGGCGTGCAATTCGTGCGCGAGGACGTAAGCTCCGACCACCGCGAGACTGGTGCCCATCCCGGAGCGCGGCGAGGCGCACCACGCCGCATCGCCGATCAGACACACCCGCCCACGGGCGTAGGAGTCCAGGCGCACCTGGGCGATCGAGTCGAAGTACACCGTGTCGGCTTCGGTCAACGCTTGAACGAGATTGGGCACTTCCCAGCCGATCCCGGCGAATCGCTCGGCGAACAACTTCTTGTTGCCTTCGATGTCTCGGTAATCGAAGTGGATATTCGAGTCGGTGAGATAAAAGCTCGCGCGTGCGGGCTTGTCCGGGTCGGTGGCCTGCAACAGCGCAGTCCGACCGGGCAGAGTCGAGGCCATGCCGCGGTGGTCGAGCCGCTGACGGTTCTCGATGTCGAAAAACCCGAAGACCTGACCCAACTGGGTGACGTAGCGCTCTTCGGGTCCGAAGACCAAATGTCTGATGCCGGAGTGCAGTCCGTCGGCGCCGATCACCAGGTCGTAGCAGGCCGTCGAACCGTCGCTGAGGGTCGCTTCGATGCGGTCGCCGTGGTCGGCGAGCGCGGTGACGCGCACGCCGAAGCGGAAATCCACCTCGTCGCGCACGGCTTCGTGAACGATTCGGGCGAGGTCACCCCAGAAGATTTCCAGTTCGCCACTGAAGACTTCGGCGGGTAGCCGGCCCACCTCCTTGCCACGTTCGTCGACGAGAATCAGCGGGCCCATATTGGTTGCGTTGGCCCGCACCTCGCTCAGCAGTCCCATCCTGTCGAGCACCTCGAGCGACGGACCGCGGAAGTCGACGGCCTGTCCGCCGATGCGCAGCGACCGGGCCTGTTCTGTGATCGTCACCGCGTGACCGTGCCGGATCAGCCAGTAGGCCAAGCACGGACCGGCAATACCACCACCGTTGATCAGAACCTCGAACGGCACCAGTCAACGACCTTTCAGCCATCGGCCCAGACGCTGCAGCGCCTCTTCGATATCTGACTGGGGCCCGGCAAAAGACAACCGGACGAACGAGTCACCGCGGGACGTGTCGAAGTCGATGCCGGGAGCGATGGCAACACCGCTGTCGGCGAGCAACTTCGAACAGAAGACCAGTGAATCCGCGGTGAAGTCGGAAACGTCCGCGTAGACGTAGAAGGCGCCGTCGGCAGGTGCCAACCGGTCCAGACCGATCGACCGAAGCCCATCGAGCAGCAACGCCCGGTTGGCCGCATACTGATGCAGGTGACCGTCAGCTTCGGTCACTGCCTCTGCGGTGAACGCCGCTACCGCGGCGTACTGTGACAACACCGGCGGGCAGATGGTGAAGTTTCCAGTCAGGCAATCCACTGCGCGGCGCAGCTCGGGAGGGACCAACAGCCAGCCCAGCCGCCACCCCGTCATCGCGAAGTATTTGGAGAAGCTGTTGACGACAAACGCGTTTCGCGACGTTTGCCAAGCGCAGCTGGTCTGCGGCGCGCCTTCATACACCAGGCCGTGATACACCTCGTCACTGATCAAGCGCGCGCCGGAGTCGTCACACCAGGACGCGATGGCCGCCAGCTCGCCGGGCGGGATGACCGTTCCAGTCGGATTGGCCGGGCTGGCTACCACTACACCGCGCACCGGCGGGTCGAGCGCCGCCAACATCGCTGCGGTGGGCTGGAACCGGGTCTCCGGGCCGCATTCGAGTTCGACCACTTCACAGCCGAGCGCAGACAAGATGTTGCGGTAACACGGATATCCCGGACTGCCCAGCGCTACCCGGTCGCCGACGTCGAAACTGGCCAGGAACGCCAGCAAGAAGCCGCCCGACGATCCTGTCGTGACCACCACGTCGTCAAGGTCGACCTGCACGCCGTAACGCTGCGAATACGAACCCGCGATGGCGGCGCGCAACTCGGGAATGCCGAGCGCCACGGTGTACCCGAGCTGGTTGAGATGCAGGGCTGCCGTCGCGGCGGCCCGCACCGGCTCGGGGGCCCCGGCGCTCGGTTGACCTGCCGACAGGTTGACCAGATCGCCATGGGTGCGCTGACGCTCAGCAGCGGCCAACCACACGTCCATGACGTGAAACGGCGGGATCCCGGCGCGCAGCGCGACGGAGGGGTTCATGCTGCCCAGGCTAGAGGAGCTCGCCTCGGAGCTCTTCGGCCCGCTTGGTGACCGCGCCGACTACCGCCGGCTCCAGACGGCGCAGGTGCTCTGAGGGCGGACCGAGCAGTTGGGCGCTGGCGTGCGCACGTTTGAAGTACAGCTGCATGTCGTGTTCCCAGGTAATCGCAATCCCGCCGTGCAGCTGAATGCCCTCGCCGGCAACGGCGTTGAATGCTTCACTGGCAGCGATCCGGGCCAGCGAAGCGGACGTTGCCGACGGTTCGGTGACGGCGTCATTGACGATCGCCCGGGCGGACTGCAACAGGACATAGAGATCGGCCATCCGGTGCTTGAGCGCTTGAAAGCTGCCGATCGGCCGGCCGAACTGCACCCGCTCCTTGGTGTAGTCGACGGTCAGCTCGAAACAGCGGCTCGCTGCGCCGATCTGTTCGACGGCCAGCAGGATCGCCGCCACGTCGGCGATGCCGGGGTCAGCGCCGAAGGGGACGCTGCATTGCGAGGTGACCCGGGCGAGCCTGCGGGTAGGGTCCATCGTCGCGACGGGTTCGACGGTGAAGGCCGTCCAGCGGGTGAGCTCGTCGCCGTTGGCTGCGACCACGATGTCGGCGACGTCGCCGTTGACGACGTAGTCAGGATCGAAGACGACCGCGCCGATTGACTCCCCTGCGGCCAACTGCTCCAGTGTCTCGGCGTCTGGATCGTCGGCGGCCAGCAGGGCCACTTCGGTGAGCGTCGTGCCAAGCAGCGGCGTGGGAACCAGTCCCTTGCCCAGTTCCTCGATGACGACGGCCGCATCACCGAGCACACCGCCGGCGCCGCCGTGTTCTTCAGGCACTAACAGCGCAGCCGCCCCGACCTGCTCGCACAGCAGCCGCCACAGCGCTTCGTCGTAGCCGCGTGGCGATTCCAGAGCCGCCCGCACCGCGGCGGGGGACGCGTGTCTGGCGACCAGAGTCGCGACCGTCTCACGCAGTAATTCCTGTTCCTCTGTCGGGTTCATCGCAGCGCCGCCAGGACTCGGCGCCGGTGCGCGGCCGGGTCACCCCAGGCCGGTCGTAACGCCTGCACCCGCAACAGCCACAACGACAGGTCGTGCTCGGCGGTGAACCCGATGGCTCCGTGGGTCTGCAGGGCGGAGCGCGCCGCCAGCAGCGCGGCATCGGCTGCCGCAGCTTTGGCCGCACTCACGTCGCGGGCGGTGTCAGCGCAGTGGTCTGCGAGTGACAACGCGGCCCCGTACACCAACGGGCGTGCCAGTTCGATCGCGATGTGGACATCTGCCAGCTTGTGCTTGATCGCCTGATAGGACCCGATCGCCCGGCCGAACTGTGCGCGCTGCTTGGCATAGTTCACCGACGCGTCCAACAGCGCCTGGGCGGCGCCGACCAATTCCGCGGCGGTACCCAGTGCTCCGAACTCGTAGGCGCGTCGGACATCGGCATCCCATCCGGTCCCGCTCGCGGTGACGTCGAACAGGCGACGGCTGGGGTCAATGGACTCATGTTGTTCGCCGACGCCTGCCTCACTGACCCGCCCACTTTGATCGGCGCAGAGCACCAGCACCGCGTTGTCGGCGTCCAGCGCGCGCGGCACCTGCGGCGGCAGGGCCACCGACACCGTCAACTCACCGCACGCCAACGCCGCCGACCGCTCGTCGTCGGCGAGCAAGACCGGCGCCACCGCAACGGATTCCACCACGGGACCCGGTACGCACCACCGGCCGAGCCGTTCCAAAGCGACCACCAGATCCACCGGATGCGCTGCCAGACCGTCAAACCTTTCCGGCACGGTCAGCGCGGTGACACCCAGATCGGTCAGCCGAGCCCAAAGCTTGCGCCCTGGCCCGGTGTCACCGGTCGACCAGGCGCGCACCGCGGCCGGCACATCGGCCGTCGCCAGCGCGGAGTCGATGCTGGCCGCGAAGTCCCGCTGCTCAGCGGCCAGAGCGAATTTCATCTGGCCTTCTCCCGGGGCAGACCCAGCAGCCGTTCGGCGATGATGTTGCGTTGAATCTCGTTGGTGCCAGCGTAGATCGGGCCACCCAGCGCGAACAGCAGCCCGGCACTCCACGAGTCGGCAAGCTCGGCGTCGGCGCCGCGGATCTCCAGCGCCGTCTGATGCAGCGCCACATCGAGGTCAGACCAGAACACCTTGGTCACCGACGATTCTGCGCCCAGTTCACCGCCCTCGCCGATTCGGGTGATGGTACCGAACGTATGCAGCCGGTAGGCCTGCGCTTTGATCCAAGCGTCTGCGACGGCGTCTCCGAAACCGTTCTGGCCGCTGTCGTGCCACAGTTGTGCCAGCCGTTCCGCGGCAGCCATGAATCGCGCTGGGCTGCGCAGTGACATCCCACGTTCGTTGCTCGACGTGCTCATTGCCGCCCGCCAGCCGTCATGCACGGCGCCGATCACGTCGTGATCCGCTACGAACACCTCGTCGAGGAAGATCTCTCCGAAACCGGTATCGCCGCCGAGTTGAGCGATGGGCCGTACGGTGACGCCGTCGGCTTTGAGGTCGAACATGAAATAAGTAAGTCCGCGGTGTCGGTCAGCGCCCGGGTCCGAGCGGAACAACCCGAAAGCTCTGTCGCCGAACGGTGCTCGCGAACTCCAGATCTTCTGCCCGTTGAGTCGCCAGCCGCCCTCGGTGCGGGTCGCAGTGCTTCGTAACGACGCCAGGTCACTGCCGGACTCCGGTTCCGACCATGCTTGCGCCCAGATCTCTTCACCGCTGGCCATCTTGGGCAGAACCCGGTTCAACTGCTCCTCGGTGCCGTGCGCGAACAACGTCGGCGCCAACATCGAGGTGCCGTTCGCGCTGGCACGCCCCGGAGCACCGGCCCGGAAATATTCTTCCTCGAACACAACCCATTGCAACAGGGTGGCGTCCCGGCCGCCGTATTTGCGCGGCCAGGTGATCACCGAGAGGCCGGCATCGAAGAGCACTCTGTCCCAGTGCCGATGCGCAGCGAAACCGTCGGCGGTGTCATAAGACTTGGCGGGGAAGTTTTTGGTGTTGACGGCAAGGAACTCACGCACTTCGTCGCGGAATTCCAGCGTGTCGTCGTCGAAATCCAGGTCCATCAATCCAGCTCTCGCAGTTGTGGTTTGACCACTTTGCCGCCCGCATTGCGGGGCAGCGCGTCGAGGAACCGCACCGAACGGGGAATCTTGAAGTTGGCGAGGTGCCGACGGGCGTAGTCGGTCACGGTCCTTTCATCGAGACCGAGGCCGGAACGGACCACCAGGTAGGCGCGGCCCACCTCACCCAGCCGTTCATCAGGCACCCCGATCACTGCGACATCGCGCACCCCGTCCAGACGGGAAAGCACCTGCTCGACTTCGGCGGGGTACACGTTGAATCCGCCGCAGATGTACATGTCCTTGAGCCGGTCGGTGATCTGCAGATTCCCGGCAGCGTCCAGCCGTCCGATGTCGCCGGTGTGCAACCACCCATCAGCGTCGACCGCGTCGGCGGTCGCCTGCGGGTCGTCGAGGTAACCCAGCATCACGTTAGGTCCGCGTAGTAGCACTTCTCCTGTTGCTGATCCCGGTTCTGCGCCCGCTGCTCCGGCGATCCGCAGTTCGAAGTCGGCGATCGGCCGCCCACAGGTGGTCGCGACGGTGACCGCGTCGTCGTCGATGCGGCACATGGTGCCGAACCCATTGGATTCGGTCAGACCGTAGGCGGTCAGCACAACGTCGATGTCGAGTTCGGTCTGCATGCGCTCGATCAGCACCACCGGCACCGTCGCAGCACCGGTGACCGCGAACCGCAATGACGTCAGATCATGTTCGGCGCGAGCGGGGTGGTCCAACAATGTCTGGTAGATGGTCGGCGGCCCGGGCAGGACGGTGATCCGATGCCCAGCGACCGCGCGCATCGCCTCTGCTGGATCGAATGTCAGCTGCGGATACAGCGTGGCGCCGGTCTGAAGACAGGCCAGAATGCCTGCCTTGTAGCCGAAGTTGTGGAAGAACGGGTTGATGCACAGGTAGCGATCATCGCCGGTGATCTTGCCGCCCGCGGCCCAAGCCGCCGAGCCGGCCAGCGACTGGCGATGCGCGCAGCAGACCCCTTTGCTGCGCCCCGTGGTGCCGGAGGTGAACAAGACGTCCGACACGTCGTCAGGCCGGAGGGCCGCGGCGCGCTGGTCGGCGGTCGCAAGGGCCGTACCGGCTGATCCGGCTGCTATGAATTCGTCCCAGGTGCCGTCGTCGTTACATGCGCCGGTTTCCACGGGGACGCGCACGATGTGGCGCAGCTCGGGCAGGGCGCTGCAGTCGAGGTCGGCGATTTTGTCCGCGCCCAGAAATCGGCCCATCGCGATCAACAGCGGGGCGCCGGTGCGGACCAGGATGTCGGCAGCCTCAGCTGCGGTGTAGCGGGTGTTGAGCGGGACCATCGTCGCACCGGCGTACTGGCTGGCCAGGCAAGCAACCACCCAGTGCCAGGTATTCGGCGACCAGATCGCCACCCGGTCGCCCTGCCCGACACCGAGGCTGACCATTGCCGCCGCGGCACGGCGCACTTCGCGGTGCAATTCAGCGAAGGTGAGCGTGCGGTCGGGACAGACCAGCGCGTTGCGGTCGGGTAACTCGCAAGCGATGCGATCCAACACCGCAGGAATGGTCTGCGGATCGCTGGACATCGATGCTGCTCCTCCGCGGCTCTGCGGCGGGGATGAAGGCCCCAGGGCTAACAAAGCAAGTGCTTGGTAGGTTAGCCTACAGGGGTGCAGGACGTCGAGGAGTTCCGGGCCGAGGTTCGCGACTGGCTGGCCGCGAATCTGACCGGTGAGTTCGCTGTGCTGCGAGGCCTGGGCGGGCCGGGCCGGGAGCACGAGGCGTTCGACGAGCGACTTGCCTGGAATCAGCACCTGGCCAAAGCCGGGTTGACCTGTCTGGGCTGGCCGGTCGAGCACGGCGGACGGGGGCTGTCGGTCGCGCACCGGGTGGCGTTCTACGAGGAGTACGCCCGCGCCGACGCCCCGGACAAGGTGAACCACTTCGGTGAGGAACTACTCGGCCCGACGTTGATCGCTTACGGCACAGCCGCACAACAGCAACGTTTCCTGCCCAAGATCCTCGATGTCACCGAATTGTGGTGTCAGGGTTACTCCGAGCCCGGCGCCGGTAGTGATCTGGCCAACGTGGCCACCACTGCAGTCCTCGACGGCGATCAGTGGGTGATCAACGGGCAGAAGGTCTGGACTTCGCTGGCGCACCTGTCACAGTGGTGTTTCGTCGTTGCGCGCACCGAAAAGGGTTCCATCCGCCATGCCGGGTTGTCCTATCTGCTGGTTCCACTGGACCAGCCCGGCGTGCAGATCCGGCCGATCGTACAGCTCACCGGCACATCGGAATTCAACGAAGTGTTCTTCGACGACGCCCGCACCGACGCCGATCTGGTGGTCGGTGCACCGGGTGACGGATGGCGGGTCGCGATGGGCACGCTCACCTTCGAACGGGGCGTGTCGACCCTCGGGCAGCAAATCCGGTATGCCCGCGAACTCGCTCGCCTGGTTGAGCTTGCCCAAGCCAACGGCGCAGCCGACGATCCGCTTATCCGCGAGCGGCTCACCCGGTCGTGGACCGGCCTGCGGAGAATGCGTTCCTACGCCCTGGCCACGATGGACGTCGAGCAGCCCGGCCAGGACAACGTCTCAAAGCTGTTGTGGGCCAATTGGCATCGTGACCTTGGCGAACTGGCGATGGATGTCGTCGGAAAGGCCGGCCTGGTCGCTGCCGGTGGTGACTTCGACGACTGGCAGCGGCTTTACCTGTTCACCCGCGCCGACACCATCTACGGCGGCTCCAACGAAATTCAGCGCAACATCATCGCCGAGCGGGTGCTCGGCCTACCCAGGGAGGCTCGGTGACGTTAGCGGTCGCGCCGAAAGAGATTGCCGGGCACGGTCTTCTCACCGGAAAGGTGGTGATCGTCACGGCTGCGGCGGGCACTGGAATCGGCTCCGCGACCGCGCGACGGGCGCTGGTCGAGGGTGCTGACGTCCTGATCTCCGACCACCACGAGCGACGGCTGGCTGAAACCCGCGACGAACTGTCCGCCTTGGGCTTGGGCCGGGTGGAGAGTGTGCTGTGTGATGTCACATCGACCGCCCAGATCGACGCGCTGATCTCCTCGGCGACAGCACGGTTGGGCCGCATCGACGTCCTGGTCAACAACGCGGGACTGGGTGGGCAGACCCCGGTCGTCGACATGACCGACGACGAATGGGACCGCGTCCTGGAGGTGACCCTGACATCGGTGTTCCGCGCCACCCGGGCGGCGCTGCGCTATTTTCGCGACGCCGATCATGGCGGAGTCATCGTCAACAACGCCAGCGTGCTGGGCTGGCGCGCACAGCACTCGCAGTCGCACTACGCCGCCGCCAAAGCCGGTGTGATGGCGTTGACCCGTTGCAGCGCAATGGAAGCCGTCGAACACGGGGTGCGCATCAACGCCGTCTCACCGAGCATCGCCCGGCACAAATTCCTCGACAAGACCACCTCCGCTGAGCTGCTCGACCGGTTGTCGGCCGGCGAGGCGTTCGGGCGGGCCGCCGAACCGTGGGAAGTGGCAGCCACCATCGCGTTTCTGGCCAGCGACTACTCCAGTTACCTGACCGGAGAGATCATCTCGATATCGAGTCAGCACCCATGAACCGGCGTGCTGAACTCCTGGAACTGGCCGCGACGATGATGGCCGAACGCGGTTTGCGCGCAACCACTGTCCGCGACATCGCCGACGGGGCAGGCATCCTCTCGGGCAGCCTGTACCACCACTTCACCTCCAAGGAGGAGATGGTCGACGAGGTGTTGCGGGGGTTCCTGGATTGGCTGTTCGCCCGCTACCAGGAAATCATCGACACCGAGCCGAACCCGCTGGAGCGGCTCAAGGGTTTGTTCATGGCGTCGTTCGACGCGATCGAGCACCGGCACGCCCACGTCGTCATCTACCAGGACGAGGCCAAGCGGCTCTCGGTGCAGCCGCGGTTCTCTTACATCGAGGAGCTGAACAAACAGCAACGAAAAATGTGGGTCGACGTGCTGCACCAAGGCATCGAAGAAGGCTACTTCCGGCCCGACGTCGACGTGGACCTGGTCTACCGTTTCATCCGGGACACCACCTGGGTGTCGGTGCGTTGGTACCAACCAGGCGGTGCGCTGACCGCCCAGCAGGTCGGTGAGCAGTATCTGGCGATCGTCTTAGGCGGAATCACCGCGAACAACAAAGGAGTTCGAAAATGACACGCGTCGGCGACAATGCAGAACGAAATGATGAGGAGGAGCGACGCAAATGACGCAGACGAAGCAGGCTTACGTTATCGACGCCGTGCGCACCGCGGTCGGCAAGCGTAACGGCGGCTTGGCCGGTGTCCATCCGATCGACCTCGGCGTCGCTGCGTTCCACGGTTTGTTCGACCGTCTCGACGTCGACCCGGCCACTGTCGACGACGTGATCGTCGGCTGCGTGGACGCCATCGGCGGTCAGGCCGGCAACATCGGCCGGCTGGCGTGGCTCGCGGCCGGTTATCCCGAAGAGGTTCCCGGAGTCACCGTCGACCGCCAATGTGGGTCCAGTCAGCAGGCCATTTCGTTTGGTGCGCAAGCTATCCTGTCCGGCACGGCGGACGTGATCCTGGCCGGTGGCATGCAGAACATGAGCAAGATCCCGATTGCGTCGGCCATGGAGGTCGGCAAGCAGCTCGGCTTCACCTCGCCGACCGGGGAGAGCAAAGGCTGGCAGCACCGCTACGGTGATGAGGAAATCTCGCAGTTCCGCGGTGCGGAGCTGATCGCCGAGCGCTGGAACCTGTCCCGGGAGGAGATGGAGCGGTTCGCGCTGTCCAGCCACCAGCGGGCGCTGGCGGCAATACGCGCGGGACACTTCGACAACGAGATCATCGCGGTCGATGGGTTCGCGGTCGATGAGGGACCGCGGAACACCACCTTGGAGAAGATGGCCGCGCTGGCGCCACTGTCCGAAGGTGGCCGGCTGACCGCGGCGCTGGCCAGTCAGATCTCGGATGGTGCGAGCGCGGTGCTGCTGGCTTCCGAGCAGGCGGTAAACGATCACAAGCTCACCCCGCGGGCCCGCATCCATCACATCAGCGCCCGCGGTGCCGACCCGGTGTTCATGCTGACCGGGCCCATCCCGGCCACCCGTTACGCGCTGGAGAAGACGGGCCTGTCGATCGACGAGATCGACGTCGTGGAAATCAACGAGGCTTTCGCCCCCGTGGTATTGGCGTGGCTCAAGGAGATCAAGGCGGACCCGGACAAGGTCAACCCCAACGGCGGCGCGATCGCCCTTGGGCATCCGCTGGGCGCCACCGGAGCAAAGCTGTTCACCACGATGCTCAACGAGCTGGAGCGTACCGGCGGCCGCTACGGGTTGCAGACGATGTGTGAAGGCGGCGGCACCGCTAACGTCACGATCATCGAACGGCTGTGAGTCTGATTACCCGGCTCAGCGGGCAGCCAGTATCGGCAGGACGATGTCGCCGACACGCCATAGCGCCCAGCGCCGCGCACAACACGACCGCGATCGGCCCGACCGCAGTGACGGCCAGGCCGCGCGAACGGCTCGCCCGCAGAGGCCGGCCAGCCCTACAGCGATCAAGAAGACCGCCACGGCGCTCACGGCAAACCTCGAAGATACTGTGAGGCAAGCGCACGCGACTTCACGCAGCGCGCCCGCGACCCGTCGGTGCAGCGCAGCTCGGTCGGCGGAGTGCCGAGACCCCACCACATCACCGATCACGGTGGCGCGGATCGAAGCTTTCGCCTTCATCTCAGGCATATGAAGATTTCGGCTGAATTCCTGGACAATTAAGTCACGTTTCCTAATTGAGGACGTTGTGCAGGACTTCGATCAGTCCTCAGCCAGCGCAGCCGCGGCCTGTAGCTGCTTCACTGCGTCGCGCACGATCGACTCGATCAGAACCGCGCAGGACGGCAGGTCGTCGAGTATGCCGGCCACCTGCCCCGACGCCAGCACACCTGCCCCGGTGTTACCCTCGACCAAGCCGGCTTTCAGCAACATCGGCGTATTCGCCGCCATGACGACCTGCGACCAAGTCAATTCTTTGCCGCGACGCATGGCCAGCCCGTCGTTGATCAGCGAACGCCAAGTCATCTGCGACATCTGCTTGAATTTCGCCGCGTTGCGTACCGCGGCGGTGAAACCCCGGGCCCGTGAGCCCGATTCCAGCTTCTCGACCAATTCCGTGCGCAGGACACGATGCGGCATACCGTCGACGCGGGTAGTGACGACGGTCCCGTTGAGTTCGGCTTCCAGGTAACGCCTCTTGACGGATTCTGGGACGGTCGAATCCGTCGTCAGCAAGAACCGGGTGCCCATCGCGACGCCGGCCGCGCCGTAGGACAATGCCGCCGCCAATCCGCGGCCGTCGAAGAATCCGCCCGCGGCGATCACCGGGATGCCCGTGCCCGCAACCGCGTCCAGCACCGACGGCAGTAGCAGCGTGGTGGCGACCGGGCCGGTGTGGCCACCGCCTTCACCGCCTTGCACGATCATCGCGTCAGCACCCCAGCCGGCAACTTTGCGTGCGTGTTTGGCCGCGCCGATCGACGGAATCACCACCGCGCCAGCTTCTTTGAGCCGGCTGATGAGTTTTGGCGTGGGCGCCAAGGCGAACGACGCCACTTTGACGCCTTCGGTAATCATCAGCTCGACCCGGTCCGGTGCATCGGCGGCGTCGGCGCGGATGTTGACTCCGAACGGCTTGTCGGTGGCGGCCTTGACTTTCCGGATCGCTGTCGCCAATTCGTCGAGCGTCATCGTCGCCGAGGCCAAAATACCCAGCCCGCCGGCGTTGGCGGTCGCCGATACCAGGCGGGCGCCGGCCACCCAGCCCATCCCGGTTTGCACCACGGGATGCTTGACGCCGACCAGCTCCGTGAGCGGCGTGCGCAGCCTGGTCATCGGATCTCTCGGTCCCGCAGCGCCTTCGGGTCGATCTCTTCCCGGATGAGACGCAGTTCGTCATCGGTCGGCAGCCTGGTTTCGCCGGCAACGTTCAGGCCGTCCACCTCGAAAGACGTTGTGTCCCGAACGTCTTGGGGCGACACCCCCGGGTGCAGGGTGAGTGCCCGCATCGTGCGCTCCGGTCCGCCGAAATCGAACACCCCGAGATTGGACACCACGCGGTAGACGTTGGTGAACCGGAAGGCCGGGTTGCCCGCATCCACCTTGTCGTAGCCGATGCCGCACACCACGTCGACGGCCTCGGTGAACACCCGCTTGGAGTGGTTGCCGACCCAATAACTGGTCGCGTGGTTGACCGCGTTGCCCGGTGCACCCCGCACACCGAACATCTGCCGGGTCGGGTGCTGCAGCGGGCCGAACGCCGACAAATTCTGATTCCCGAAGCGGTCGACCTGGTTGGCGCCCATCACGACGTGGCGCCGGCCCCAAGCCAGCGTTTCGAATACCCGGCCGAACGGCATCCACCCTTCGACCGCACCTGAGGCGCCTAACGCCGGGGTGTCCGCCAGCAGTTGTGCTTCACCGTCGGTCAGCAAGATGTCCGGTGAAAAAGTCAGTCGGGCCAGTCTGGCGCCGACCGATGCCATGTTCGTCATCGGGCTGATCATGATCTCGCCGGCGTCACGGAACAATTCGGCGCACGCGGTGGCACAGACCTCGGCGCGGGTGACGGCCTCGTTCACGCGCCCTCTCCGAACCTGCGCACCGCCGCTTGATAGTCGGTTTCGTCGCCGGCCAGATACGTCGCCACGAACTGTGCCCAGTCGTCGTCGGACGCGGCGGCCTGGGCGTAGTGTCGCTGAAACCTCTCGTCCCGCCCGTAATCCGGTGCAGCGGTGGTGAAATGCGCGCCGCCGGGCGCCTCCACCACCGCGTCGACCATCATCCGGTTCACCAGCAGCGTCTGCGGGGGCACAGCCTTGACCAGCTCGTCGGTCGGGACGACGCGTTCGGCCGACAGGTAGCGCTGGTCTGCCGCCATCAGGAACAGATCGTCGAAATAGGGATCGATGCCGGTGTAGGCGGCGTTACCTGCACCGTCGGCGAGATTGAGGTGGGCGAAAGCGGCGTCGAGGCGCAGTGCCGGCATCGCGATCAGCTCCTCGTAGCCGCCGCCCGGCGCCGGATACGGTGAAGTGACCGTTCGTAATTCGCCGTCCCAAAAGTCAGGAACAGAGCTGCCGAGCCCGGCGCGGATCGGCAGGAACGGCAGTCGTTGTGCGGCCGCCTGCAGCCCGCAACGCAGCATGCCCTCGTCCATTTCGCGAGCCTCGATCGCTCCGCTGGTGCGCGCCCGCGCGAACCACGGGTCGTAGAACGGTGGCGAGTCCAGCGAGACGAAGCCGTAGTAGACGCGCTTCACCTTGCCCGCCGAGCAGAGCAGTCCGATGTCCGGCCCGCCATAGCTGACCACCGTCAGGTCGGTGACGTCGGTGCGCAGCATCGCCCGGACGAACGCCATGGGTTTCCGTCGTGATCCCCAACCACCGATTCCGATCGTCATGCCACTGCGCAACCCGGTGACGGCGTCGTCGAGGGTGGTGAGCTTATTGCGCGTCACGGCTTTCTCACGAACGCATCGCGGTGCTCGTCGGACACCCCGGCGAGATTGAGTTCGAAGGTGAAGCCTTGCTCCATCCGGTAGCTGGCGTTGACGCGTTGCACGTCGATGAAATTCAGCGCTTCTTTGGCGGCCCGGATCACCCGGGTGTCCTTCTCCGCGATTCCGCGGGCTACGCGCAACGCAGCCTCGTCGAGTTCGGTACGCGGAACCACTTCGTGCACCGAGCCGTAGTGGTGCAGGGTCGCAGCGTCGACCGTCGCCGCGGTGAAGAACAACCGGCGCATGACATGCTGCGGCACCAGCCGGGACAGGTGGGTAGCTGCGCCCAGGGCGCCGCGCTCGACTTCGGGCAGTCCGAAGATCGCGTCGTCGGACGCGACGATGACATCGGCATTGCCCACCAAGCCGATACCGCCGCCGACGCAAAATCCGTTGACGGCCGCAATCACCGGCACCGCGCATTCGTAGACCGCGCGAAATGCGGCGAAACAGCCACGGTTGGCGTCGATGAGGGCGGCATAACCCTGGCCGGCAGCTTGGGTCCGCTGCATCTCCTTGATGTCCACGCCGGCGTTGAAACCGCGGCCTTCGGCCCGCAGGATCACCACGTGCGTCGCGGGGTCGTCGCCGGCCGCGGTCAACGCGTCGGCAAGCTCGAACCAGCCGCGCGACGGGATGGCGTTGACGGGCGGGAAATCGACGGTCACCGCCACGATGCCTGGTTCGGTGGTCTCGGAGGTAATCGTCAATGCACACGTCCTGAAGGTCGGTTACCTAAGCAAGCACTTGCTTGGTACGCTAGCACAGTGACTCGCGCCGCCGGAGCCGACTCCGTCAACCTCGGACTCAGCTCGCGGGTGGTGTTGGTGACCGGCGGCGTCCGAGGAGTAGGCGCCGGTATCAGCGCGGTGTTCGCGGGGCAGGGCGCCACCGTAGTGACTTGTGCGAGGCGGTCGGTGGACGATCTGCCCTACGAATTTCACTCGTGCGACATCCGCGATGACGACGCAGTCAAAGCGATGGTCGACGTGATTCATGACCGGCACGGCAGGCTCGACGTCGTCGTGAACAACGCCGGGGGTTCCCCCTATGTGTTGACCGCCGACTCCAGCGCGAAGTTCAACCGCAAGATCATTGAACTCAACCTGCTTGGCGCCCTGTCGGTTTCCCAGCACGCGAACAACAAGATGCAGAGTCAGCAACACGGCGGGTCGATCGTGAACATCACCAGCGTCAGTGGCCGTCGACCGACACCCGGCACCGCTGCGTATGGGGCAGCAAAAGCGGGCATCGAGAGCCTCACCCAGACTCTGGCGGTCGAATGGGCGCCGAAGGTTCGGGTGAACGCCCTCGTAGTCGGGATGGTCGAAACCGAACAAGCCGAACTATTCTATGGCGACGCCGAATCCATCGCCGCGATCTCAGCCAATGTGCCGCTGGGCCGGCTCGCGACTCCCGACGATGTCGGCTGGGCGGCAGCGTTTTTGGCTTCGGATGCGGCGTCGTACATCAGCGGTGCGGCGTTGGAGGTGCACGGCGGCGGAGAGCCGCCGCACTATCTGGCCACCACAAGCGCGATCAAGTAGCGGAAGACAAGGATGGGTCGTTAATGGGAATAGTCGACGGCCGGGTCGTCATCGTGACCGGAGCGGGCGGGGGCATCGGGCGTGCGCATGCCCTCGCATTCGCCGCCGAAGGTGCACGGGTCGTGGTGAACGACATCGGCGTCGGCCTGGACGGATCACCGGCCGGCGGCGGCAGTGCAGCCCAAGGCGTGGTCGACGAAATCACCGCCGCCGGTGGGAAAGCCGTCGCCGATGGATCCGACGTCGCGAACTGGGAACAGGCGGCCGGCTTGATCGAGACCGCTGTCGAGACTTTCGGTGGCTTGGATGTCCTGGTCAACAACGCCGGCATCGTTCGCGACAGGATGCTGGCCAACACCAGCGAGGAGGAGTTCGACGCCGTGATCGCGGTACACCTCAAAGGCCACTTCGCCACCTTGCGGCACGCCGGGGCGTACTGGCGCAAGCGGGCCAAAGCGGGCAGCGCCGTCGACGCACGGATCGTCAACACCAGCTCGGGCGCCGGTCTGCAGGGCAGTGTCGGCCAGGGCAATTACAGCGCGGCCAAGGCCGGCGTCGCGGCGCTGACGCTTGTCGCCGCCGCCGAGATGGGCCGTTACGGCGTGACTGTCAACGCCATCGCACCGTCAGCGCGCACCCGCATGACCGAAACCGTCTTCGCCGAGATGATGGCCAAACCCAACGAGGGGTTCGACGCGATGGCCCCGGAGAACATTTCGCCGTTGGTGGTGTGGCTGGGCAGTGCCGATTCCCGCGACGTCACCGGCAAAGTGTTCGAGGTCGAAGGCGGCGTGATCCGAGTCGCCGAAGGTTGGGCGCACGGGCCGCAGGTCGACAAAGGCGCGAAGTGGGACCCTACCGAGCTAGGACCGGTGGTGAGCGATCTGCTCGCCAAGGCTCGCCCTCCGGTGCCCGTCTATGGAGCGGGTTCCTAGCCTGCAACTCGAAATGTCCGGGAGCCTCGCCTGCTACGGCTCAGTGATCCGTAGCGCTCCTTTTCGGGTGATATTTCTCTAGCATTCAGGCCACCTACGGCAAGTCCAGGGCCCTGTGTCTGGTCTTTTCGCAAGGCTTAATGCTCACAGCGAGGGGAAGATATGACTGCACCACTGCAAGCGGGCGGGTATCCCGGTCGCGGAGGAGCGCCCGGTATGGTCGTGGCCACGCTGCTTCCGAAAGATGATCCGTTCTACTCGCACACCGGCTTCCCACCGCTGGAGGGCATTACGCCGGGGACGGTGCTGAAGACTCGAAGTTTTATGTACCACCTATTTGGGTTCCCGACGTTGCTCAAGACCACGCAGTTGCTCTACCGGTCGACCAGCCAAACCGACAAGCCGACCGTCAACGTCACCTCGGTCATTGCGCCGCTGATCCAGTTCGACGATACGAAGGTGATCTCGTACCAGTCCGCCTACGACTCGCTCAACCAGAACGACGAGCCGTCTTATGCGATCTCGGGTGGACTAACCCTCGGCGGAGTCGTCCCGCACGTCGAGGCGGCGGTTTTCGCTCCGTTCCTCGCCGAGGGATACACCGTTATCGTCCCCGACACCGAAGGCCAGCGGGCGGACTTCGCAGCGGGCCCTGAGTACGGCATGAACACGCTCGACTCCATTCGCGCCGCCTTCAATGCGTCGACCGTCCCGGCCGATGCCAAGGTTGCGATGCTCGGATACTCCGGTGGTGCGATCGCCACCGAGTGGGCCGCCGAGCTGGCCCCGACGTACGCGCACGACGTCAACGAGCACCTGATCGGCGCGGCGATGGGCGGGGTGCTCGTCGACCCGGCGCACAACCTGCACTACGTCGAAGGCACCAGTTTCTGGGCAGGCGTCATGCCGATGGCGCTGGCTGGAATCGCGCGCGCATTCGAGATCGATTTGACGCCGTATCTCAGCTCCCATGGCAGACGGGTCCTTTCCGAGATGCAGACCGCGTCGATCGTCAACGTTCTCGGCCAGTACCGAGGTCTGAAGTGGGACGACCTGGTCAGCCCTGAGTACCCGACTCCCGAGAGCCTGCCGCTCTATGTGCGCTGCGCGAACAAGCTGATCATGGGCACCGGGGGTACGCCGACCATCCCGCTGTTCTTCGGTCAGGGCGCCAACGGTGAGCTCGAGCTCACGCCGGGCAACAAGAAGGGCATCGGCCCCGGCGACGGCGTGATGATCGCCGGCGACGTGCGCACGCTCGCCCGCGGCTACTGTGCAAAAGGCACCAAGGTGCACTACGAGCAGTACGACGCGCTCAGCCACATCTGGAGCCTCCCAATCTGGCTGGCGAATTCGATCGCCTGGATCAAGGAGCGCTTCGCCGGCCTGCCGGCAGCGGAGAACTGTCGAACGATCGCGGTAGGCAACCCGCTCGACCCGATTCCGTAGCCGGCGAACAGGAAGTCTCTTCTTCTTCCGGGCCTCGGCTCACACCGCTGCCGTCGCTCAGACTCGGCTCCGAACGCAAAAGCTAGAAGGCCGTGAGGATCTCACTGACGATCGTGCTCAACTCACCGGACCATGCACCCGTCGACTCGGCCGCCATCGTGGGCAGCGCGCTGGCCAGGTCGCTTGAGCCGAGCCCGGAGAAGGCGGTGTGTGAGGCGTCGACGATGTCGCCGAACACCGCTTGTGGGAATTGGCTTGTGGCGGTGCTCACTTCACTGACACCAGTCTGGACTGCTTCGGTGATCGACGTCGGATCACCCGTGCTGATCGCTTCCCCGATGTGGTAGGCCGCCATTTGCGGCGCCGTCATCAAATCACGTGCGTCGACGAACAGGTCAGTGGCCAAACCCGGATCTTGCGGGACCGGTTGGCCGTCCCAATCGACGAGTGTCCAGCCGTCCGCGGGATCACCTTGGATTTCGACAGTGCCGGTGTAGGGCAGCAGCTCTCCGGTCTTGAGAAACTCTGCAAGGACCACCTGGAAGTCAGGGTTGTTGACGTTCATCAACGTCCAGATCGCAATCGTTCCCTCGTGGGAGAACACGGCGTCGGTGCTGTCGCCGCGCAGGACGTCCGTGCCGTAGATCGTGTCTACCGCTTGGTTGACGCGATCTTCGAAAGCTATCCCGTCGAAGTCGGAGGAGCCCGGTTCCGGCACGAAGTCAAGGCCGAGCGTCCAGAGCACCGGGGCCAACAGGTATAGCGCGCCGCCCAATGGGAGGCCACCGACATCGACCGGCGCACCCTCGAAGATGCCGGCGTCGATCTCGTTGAGACCGGCCAGCTGTTCTATCGGCAAGCCCAGCGAACCAGCCAGCGGCGCCGCGGTTTCCAGCGACCTGACCATCGTCGACGCGTAAATCTCCTGGATGCCGTCGTTCCCCAGCGTCTGAGCGACCGCCTGGGCCTGCTCGTCACCCACCTGCGTGAGGTCGGGGCCAGGCACCAGGGTGTTGATCACTGACATGTCACCGGCCTCGCCGTGCCGGATGAAGTCAAGCGTTATCACGTCATCAGCCCAGGCCGTCGCCGTTGCCAGGGACAACGGCAAGGCCGACAGCAGGACGGCGACGTAGCGCAATTGCATAGGGCAAGCTACCGCAGATCACCGAGGCGTTCGCAGGATTTCGTGCGGATCTAGGCCGGCTCGCATACGACCAGCGGGATCACCCGGTCGGTGGCATCGCGATAACCCCGGTAGGGCGGATACATCTTGATCAGCGGCGGCCAGTAGCGCTTACGCTCGTCATCGGTGGCGTCGCGCGCCACCAACTGCAGCTGCTGCTCGCCGATCTGCACCTGCACCTCAGGGTTGTCTTTCAGATTGAGATACCAGACCGGATTCTCGGCCCGACCACCGAAGGACGCCGGCAGGATGACACGCTCACCATCACGCAGATACAGCGTCGGCGTGGTTCGCGGCTCGCCAGATTTGCGGCCGGTGGTGGTCAGCAGCGCCGCCGGGAACCACAACAGCCTGGAGCCCAGGCGGCCGTTGGTGCGCCGATACACCCAGATATGGCCGCGCGCAAAGTACTTGAGCGCCAGCGCCAGAAAACGCGAGTTGCGGATGCCCCCCTGCTCGCTCACTCGATCCAGCCTAGTTCAGGCCCGAGTCGGCTGTAACGGACGCGGCAGCTGATCGCTACGGATCGCAGATGACGACAGGAATCTTGCGGTCGGTCCAAGACTGGTAACTGTCGTAGTTCGGGTACATCTTCACCAGTTGCGGCCAGTACTTGGCGCGTTCTTCGTCGGTGGCGTCGCGCGCCGTCAGGTTAAGCACTTCGTTCTTGATCTGCACCTGAACCTCAGGGTTGGCCTTGAGGTTGAGGTACCACATCGGGTGATTCTGCGAACCGCCCTTCGACGCCACCAGCACCACACGATTGCCGTCGCGCAGGTACAACAGCGGGCTCACCCGCGGCTGACCGGTCTTGCGGCCGGTCGTGGTCAGCAGCGCAACAGGGGCCTTGCCGAATGTGCCGCCCAATCCTTCGCCGCCGCCGCGGCGATACAGGAAGGTGTTGATGCGCGACATCCATTTGATGAAGAAGTTGGTCAGCGGCGAATTCAGAAAGCGTGGGGGTGATTTCGATGCCATGGCGCAGATCCTAAGTCCGGGAGGCGTGGTGAATGAATGGCCGCAGTCGCACAGTGATGTGGTGGATGTGGCCGTCGCTTGCCGGGATCACGAACGTCTCGTCGACATGTGCAGCCACCCGCCGCCCGCCGACGCCCGTCTTGGTCACGATGTCGAACACCGCCCGCACCTCGTCACCGCTGACCGTGTACGCGGGCCGGGTGGCCGCTTCGATGATCCGGTACTGCGGTCCGCGTTTCAGGCTGCGCCGCAGATGACCTCCGGAAAACCCGGTCTTGATGCCTTGTTCGATACGGACGCAGCCGGGGGCGAAGGGGACTGCGTCACCGTCGTGGCTCACCAGTGCGTCGATGTAGGCCTGGGCGGCTGCAATGCGGTCGTCATCGGAGACGGCACCGCCTGACAACGGTGCGGGCCCTTCACCGCGGGAGGAGTTGGGCATGAAGCGTCAGATCCGCTCGATGATGGTGCCGGTCGACAGTGCGCCACCCGCACACATGGTGATCAGCGCGGTGCTCTGATCGGAGCGCTCCAACTCGTGCAGCGCGGTGGTGATCAACCGACTGCCGGTGCTGCCCACCGGATGCCCCAACGCGATGGCGCCGCCGTTGACGTTGACCCGTTCCATGTCGGGCTCGTGCACCCGCGCCCAAGACAACACCACCGAGGCGAAGGCCTCGTTGATCTCGACAACGTCGATGTCGCCGATCTTCATGCCGGCCTTCTCCAAAACTTTCGCCGTCGACTGCACGGGACCGTCGAGGTGGTAGTAGGGCTCGGCGCCAACCAGCGCCTGGCTGACTATCCTGGCCCGGGGCCGCAGACCTAGCGCCTTGGCCTTGTCCTCGTCCATCCACAACACCGCCGCCGCGCCGTCGGAGATCTGCGACGACGTGCCCGCGGTGTGGATTCCAGCCTCCAGCACCGGCTTCAGCTGGCTGAGGCCTTCCAGGGTGGTGTCCCGCAGACCCTGATCACGGCCGACCGAGTGGCGCTCGGATGTAGGCTGCTTCTGCTCGTCAAGCACCGGCGCCTCGATCGGTGAGATCTCCCGGTCGAAACGACCTTCATCCCAAGCCCGCTTGGCGCGTTGTTGGGACTGGAAACCGAAGGCGTCGATGTCGTCGCGGGTAATGCTGCGCCGCTTCGCGATCCGCTCGGCCGCCTCGAACTGGTTGGGCAGGTCGATATCCCATGACGCAGCGCGCCAGTTGCGGTCGGGGCCCGCGTTGGCGCCGAGCCCGACCCGGCTCATCGCCTCGATGCCACAAGCGATGCCGACGTCGATGGCCCCGGCGGCGATCAAACCGGCCACCAGGTGGTTGGCCTGCTGTCCGCTGCCGCATTGGCAGTCCACGGTGGTGGCACCGACGTGCTCGGGCAGGCCGGCCGTCAGCCATGCGGTGCGGCTGATGTTGTTGGACTGTTCGGCGTATTGCGTTACGCAACCGCCGATGACCTGTTCGACGTCGCCCGCGTCGAAGTCGGATTCCGAGCCCGCACTCTCCACCAATGCCCGCTGCACCGCACCCAATAATTCAGTGGCATGCAGTCCCGACAACCACCCGTTCCGTTTGCCGATGGGGCTGCGGGTGGCTGAGACGATTACCGGGTTACCCATGCGGCCAGGCTAGAACACGTTTCATTACTCTGACAAGCGACGACGCATCGCGCCTTTTGTCTGCGGTGGAGGCATGTTTTACTGGCACTAGAACACGTTGTAAGGAGGAGCGCGCCGATGGCCATTTCCAATAAGGCCCCGAACATCCCGCATGGGTTCGACTTCCTCGATCCCGACATCAATGTCAAGGGCTTGCCGGTCGCGGAATTGGCTGAAATACGCAAGGCCGAGCCCATCTTCTGGGTGGACGTGCCGGGCGGAACCGGCGGGTTCGGTGACAAAGGCTACTGGGCGGTCTCCAAGCACAAGGACGTCAAAGAGATCTCCGTGCGCAGCGACGTCTTCTCCAGTCAGCAGGACTGCGCCATTCCGGTCTGGCCGCAGGAGATGACCCGCGAACAGATCGACCTGCAGCGCAGCGTCATGCTCAACATGGACGCTCCGCACCACACCCGGCTGCGCAAAATCATCTCCCGCGGTTTCACCCCCCGCGCCATCGGACGGCTGCGCGACGAGTTGGACGCCCGCGCACAGAACATCGCCAAGACGGCCGCCGCGGCCGGCACCGGCGACTTCGTCGAGCAGGTGTCGTGCGAGTTGCCGTTGCAGGCCATTGCCGGTTTGATGGGTGTTCCCCAGGAAGATCGGGACAAGCTGTTCCGCTGGTCCAACGAGATGACCGGCAATCAAGATCCCGAGTACGCCCACATCGACCCGGCGACGTCGTCAGTCGAGCTGATCATGTACGCGATGAAGATGGCTGAGGAACGGGCCAAGCACCCCGGCGAGGACATCGTCACCCAGCTGATCCAAGCCGACATCGACGGCGAGAAGCTCTCCGACGACGAATTCGGATTCTTCGTAGTGATGCTCGCCGTCGCCGGCAACGAGACTACGCGCAACTCCATCACCCACGGCATGATCGCGTTCGCGGAAAATCCTGACCAGTGGGAACTGTTCAAGAAGGAACGCCCGGAGACCGCGGCCGACGAGATTGTCCGCTGGGCCACCCCGGTCACCGCGTTCCAGCGCACCGCTCTGGAGGACTACGAGCTGTCCGGCGTGCAGATCAAGAAAGGTCAGCGGGCGGTGATGTTCTACCGCTCGGCCAACTTCGACGAAGAGGTCTTCGAGGACCCGTTCAAATTCGACATCTCCCGAAACCCCAATCCACACGTCGGTTTCGGCGGCACCGGCGCGCACTACTGCATCGGTGCGAACCTGGCCCGGATGACGATCAACCTCATCTTCAACGCGGTCGCCGACCAGATGCCGGACATCAAGCCGATCGGCCAGCCGGAGCGGCTGCGCTCAGGGTGGCTCAACGGCATCAAGCACTGGCAGGTTGACTACACCGGCAAGTGCCCGGTCGCGCAGTGACAGACCTAAAAGCGACGATGGACTTTGATCTCACTGCGGAGCAGCAAGCGGTAGCCGATGTGGTTACCTCTGTGCTCGATCGAGACATCGGTTCGGTGACGATGCGGGCCGGAGATCGGCCCGAGGCGGAGCCGGGCCAAACGGATCCAGTCTGGGACGCGCTGGTCAGCGGAGGGGTGACGGCGCTGCCAGTGCCCGAACGTCTCGGCGGCGACGGTGTGGGGCTGCCCGAGGTGGCGACGGTGCTCACCGAAGTCGGCCGACACGGCGCCATCACACCGGCACTGGCCACCCTGGGTCTTGGCGTGGTGCCGCTGCTGGATCTGGCATCCGACGAGCAACAGGACCGCTTCCTGGCCGAAGTGGCCAAAGGCGGTGTGTTGAGTGCGGCGCTGAACGAACCGGGCACCGCGCTGCCTGACCGGCCCGCGACGACATTCGTGCACGGCCGGCTGTCAGGCACCAAAATCGGTGTGGCCTACGCAGAACAGGCGCAGTGGTTACTGGTCACTGCGGACAGCGCCGTCGTCGTGGTGTCACCGAAAGCCGACGGAGTGCAGTTGGTGCGCACCCCGACATCGAACGGAAGCGCCGAATACACCGTTACATTCGCCGACGTCGCGGTTCCCGACAACCACGTGTTGACCGGTGCCGAACCAAACCGCGCCAACCAATCGGCGCTGGCGATGATCGGCGCCTACGCCGACGGGCTAGTCGCCGGCGCGTTGCGACTGACCGCCGACTACGTCGCCAATCGGCACCAGTTCGGCAAGCCGCTGTCGACGTTCCAGACCGTGGCGGCTCAGCTTGCCGAGGTGTACATCGCCTCGCGGACAATCAATCTGGCGGCCAAGTCGGCTGCTTGGCGACTGGCTGAAGGCCGGGACGCCGCCGACGACCTGGATGTGCTGGGTTACTGGGTCACCTCGCAGGCCCCGCCGGCGATGCAGATCTGCCACCACTTGCACGGCGGTATGGGTATGGACATCACCTACCCCATGCCGCGCTACTACTCCACGATCAAAGACCTGACCCGGCTGCTGGGCGGGCCGTCGCATCGTCTCGAGCTGGTGGGAGCACTATGTTCATCGACCTGACACCCGAACAGCGGGCGCTGCAAGCCGAGCTGCGACAATACTTTTCGAATCTCATTTCGTCGGACGAGATGAAAGCGATGGAGAAAGACCGCCACAACGCCGCTTACCGGGCGGTGATCCGTCGGATGGGCAAGGACGGCAAGCTCGGTGTCGGCTGGCCAAAGGAGTTCGGCGGCCTCGGCTTTGGCCCGATCGAGCAGCAGATCTTCGTCAACGAGGCGCACCGGGCCGATGTGCCGTTGCCGGCGGTGACGCTGCAAACCGTGGGGCCGACACTGCAGGCCTACGGCAACGAGTTGCAGAAGAAGAAGTTCCTGCCGGCCATCCTGGCCGGAGAGGTGCATTTCGCGATCGGCTACACCGAGCCGGAAGCCGGTACCGACCTGGCGTCGCTGCGGACGACCGCGGTGCGCCACGGTGACGAATACATCGTCAACGGCCAGAAGATCTTCACCACCGGTGCCCACGACGCGGATTACATCTGGCTGGCCTGCCGCACCGACCCGGAAGCCGCGAAGCACAAGGGCATTTCGATTCTCATCGTCGACACCAAGGACCCGGGCTATTCGTGGACGCCGATCATCTTGTCCGACGGCGCCCATCACACCAACGCCACCTACTACAACGATGTGCGCGTGCCGGCCGACATGCTGGTCGGTGAGGAGAACGCTGGATGGCGGCTGATCACCACTCAGCTCAACAACGAGCGGGTGATGCTCGGCCCGGCCGGCCGATTCGCGAGCATCTACGACCGGGTGCGGCAGTGGGCTGCCAAGCCGGGCGGTGATGGCGTCACTCCGATAGACCGCGACGACGTCAAGCGCGCGCTCGGCGAGATCCACTCGACCTGGCGAATCAACGAACTGCTGAACTGGCAGGTGGCCGCGGCCGGCGAGGACATCAATGTGGCGGACGCCGCCGCCACCAAAGTGTTTGGCACCGAACGGGTGCAGTATGTCGGCCGGCTGGCCGAAGAGATCGTGGGCAGGTACGGCAATCCCGCCGAACCGGACACTGCCGCACTGCTCGACTGGCTGGATTCCCAGACGAAGCGCAATCTGGTGATCACCTTCGGTGGGGGCGTGAACGAAGTGATGCGGGAGATGATCGCGGCCGCGGGTCTCAAGGTGCCGAGGGTGCCGCGGTGACCGATTTTCACAGCGCCGTCGAGCAGGTCAAGGCAGCGGGCAAGAGCAAGCCCCGATTCGGCCGAGACCCGGTGAACGAGGCGATGATTCACCACTGGGTCGACGCGATGGGCGATGCCAACCCGATCTACGTGGACGAAGCTGCAGCGCAGGCCGCCGGTCATCCCGGCGTAGTCGCGCCGCCGGCGATGATTCAGGTGTGGACGATGATGGGCCTCGGCGGCATCCGGCCCGACGATGATCCGCTGGGCAGAATCATCACGCTGTTCGACGAAGCCGGCTACGTCGGCGTGGTGGCCACCAATTGTGAACAGACCTACCACCGGTATCTGCGCCCGGGTGAAGCGGTCAGCGTCAGCGCCGAACTGACCGACGTCATCGGCCCCAAACAGACCGCGCTGGGCGAAGGCTACTTCATCAACCAGCACATCAGCTGGCAAGTCGGAGACGAGGATGTCGCCGAGATGAATTGGCGCATCTTGAAATTCCGGCCCCGCGAAACCGACAAGCCGGTGACACCGGACGATCTCGACCCCTCGGCGTTGATGCGCCCCTCGTCGTCGAAGGACACCCAGTTCTTCTGGGACGGGGTCAACGCCCACGAATTGCGCATTCAGCGGCGCGGCGACGGCAGCCTGCAGCACCCGCCCGTACCGGCGGTATGGCAGGACAAGCAGCTGCCGACCGACTATGTGGTGGCCAGCGGCAGGGGCACCGTCTTCAGCTTCGTGGTGCACCACGCGCCGAAGGTCCCCGGCCGCACCCTGCCGTTCGTCATCGCGCTCGTCGAACTCGAAGAGGGGGTGCGTATGCTCGGCGAATTGCGCAACGTCGACCCGGCGACCGTGGCCATCGGTTTGCCAGTGCGCGCAACCTTTCTCGACTTTCCCGAAAGCGCCTCGGGACCGGCGTGGACGCTGTACGCGTGGGAGCCGGACGCATGAGCGCGCCGGTGATCGAAGTGGGCACTGTGCTGCCGAAGCTATCGCTATATGGTGATCCGACGTTCATCGTGTCGACAGCGCTGGCGACGCGCGACTTCCAGGACGTGCACCACGATCGGGACAAGGCGCAGGCCAAGGGGTCCAAGGACATCTTCGTCAACATCTTGACCGACACCGGCCTGGTCGAGCGCTACATCACCGACTGGGCCGGCCCGTCGGCGATCATCAAATCGATCGGGCTGCGGCTGGGTGTGCCGTGGTACGCCTACGACACCGTGACTTTTTCCGGGGAGGTGAGCGCCGTCGACAACGGTCTAATTACGGTGAAAGTGTTCGGACGCAACAGTCTTGGCGATCATGTCGTCGCCACCGTCACCCTGACCGTGGGCGTCGCCTGATGTTGTCCGGGAAGGCCGCGGTCGTCGGGATCGGTGCCACCGACTTCTCCAAGAACTCCGGTCGCAGCGAACTGCGGTTGGCCGCTGAGGCGGTGCAGGATGCGCTGGACGACGCTGGGCTGACCGTCGCTGACGTCGACGGGTTGACGACGTTCACAATGGACACCAACACCGAAGTTGCGGTGGCGCGGGCGGCGGGCATCGGTGAGCTGAAGTTCTTCTCAAAGGTTCACTACGGCGGGGGTGCGGCCTGCGCCATCGTTCAGCAAGCGGCGATGGCGGTGGCGACCGGAGTGGCCGACGTGGTCGTCGCCTACCGGGCGTTCAACGAGCGCTCCGGAATGCGCTTCGGTCAGGTGCAGACCCGGTTAGCGGGCAACGCCGACACTCAGGCTGATTCAACGGGAGTGGACAACTCGTTTTCCTATCCGCACGGTTTGAGCACACCCGCCGCGCAGGTGGCGATGATCGCCAAGCGCTACATGCACCTGTCCGGGGCCACCAGCAAAGACTTCGGCGCCATCTCGGTGGCCGACCGCAAACACGCCGCGAAGAACCCGATGGCGTACTTCTACGAGAAGCCGATCACCATTGACGACCACCAGAATTCGCGGTGGATCGCTGAGCCGCTGCGGCTGCTGGACTGCTGCCAGGAGACCGACGGCGCCGTCGCGATCGTCGTGACGTCGGCGGAGCGGGCCCGCGACCTCAAGCAGCGGCCCGCGGTGATCGAGGCCGCGGCGCAGGGCTCCAGCCCCGACCAGTACACCATGGTCAGCTACTACCGGCCGGAGCTCGACGGCCTGCCGGAGATGGGGCTGGTCGGCCGACAGCTGTGGCAGCAGTCCGGGCTGCGGCCCACCGACATCCAAACCGCAGTGCTCTACGACCACTTCACTCCGTTCACCCTGATTCAGTTGGAGGAGTTGGGTTTCTGCGGGTGGGGCGAAGCGAAGGACTTCATCGCCGACGGTGCGATCGAAACCGGTGGACGACTGCCGCTCAACACCCACGGCGGCCAGCTCGGTGAGGCCTACATCCACGGCATGAACGGCATCGCCGAGGGCGTCCGGCAGCTGCGGGGCACCTCGGTCAACCCGGTGCCCGACGTCGAGCACGTGCTCGTCACTGCGGGTACCGGGGTGCCTACATCGGGCTTGATCCTGGGCTAGCCGTCATCGTCCGCGAGTGTGCGGCCAGCCGTACGGTCAAGCTCGAAGGTGAAGCTGGCCGAACGCTCGACGAGTGAAGTGCCGGTCGCGCTGCGACATGCCAAGCTCCGCTTATGGCGGAGCCCTTTATCGGCAGCGAAGCTATCGCTCACGGAGATCTCACCAAGAACCAACTGAACACTCGCTATGCCCGACTTTTTCGCGACGTCTACATCCATCCTGACGCTGAAATGACGGGCGTGCTGAGGGCTAAGGCGGGGTGGCTGTGGGCCGGGCGACACGGAGTGATCGCCGGGTTCTCCGCGGCCGCGCTACATGGCAGCAATTGGGGGGACGAGCGAGCAGTGGTGGAACTGATCCACGACAACCGGCACCGCATACCCGGGATTCAGGCCCATGGCGACCGCATCAACGAGGATGAGATCGAGGTAGTCGACGGCGTTCCGGTCACATCACCAGTGCGGACGGCTCTCGACCTTGGCTGCTGGTACCCGACGATGGCCGCGGTGGCGGGCATCGATGCGCTTGCGCGAGCGACGGAATTGAAGGCCGCTGACATCGAGTTACTGGCCGGCAGGTATACGGGTCGCCGCGGCATCGCGCGGGCCCGCCAAGCGATAGGTCTCTTCGATGCTGGCGCTCAATCTCCGAAAGAGTCCTGGCTACGGGTTGTCCTGATTCAGGCAGGGCTGCCCCGGCCACAGACCCAGATTGCGGTGTTCGACGGTTTCGGTAATGCGATTGCCTACCTCGACATGGGATGGGAGGACGTCAAAGTGGCCGTCGAGTATGACGGTGAGCAGCACCGCATGGATCGATGGCAGTACAGCTGGGACATCCGGCGTCTGGAAACGCTGGAAAGCCGCGGCTGGATCGTGATCCGGGTTATCGCTGGGACCGGCCGCCAGATTGTCCGCCGCGTCCGCGCTGCATTCGCCCGCCGAGCGTGAAACTAGCCGAGCGCCGGCGTTTGAAAGCGAAGCTCGCCGAACGTTCGAGCGCTAACTAAGCAGGCACCAACTCCACCCCGGACAGCACCACGGCGTCGTCGCGTTGCGGCGCGACGACGCGGGCCTGAAGTCGACCGTCGTCTTTCCAGATACCGGCTTTGAGCGTCTCGCCGGGATAGGCGACACCGGCGAACCGCGCGCCGAACGACCCTACGGCGCTCACATCGGAGTCCAGCACGGCGTCCACGATCGCCTTGCACGTCATGCCGTAGCTGCACAACCCATGCAGAATCGGTCGGGGAAAGCCTGCCGCAGCGGCGAATTGAGGGTCCGAATGCAGCGGATTGCGGTCGCCGCACAGTCGGTACAGCAGTGCCTGCTGCGGCAGCACCGGTATCGCCACTTCCACGTCGGGCGCCCGCTCCAAAGCGTTATCCGAGGACCCGCTCCCCGAAGGACCGCGTGATCCGCCGAATCCTCCTTCACCGCGGGCGAAGATGGACCGATGCTGAGTCCACAGCAGAGTGCCGTCGCTGGCGGTCACCGACGTCTCCAGCACAACCACCGCGGCTTTGCCTTTGTCCCAGACGTCGACGATCCGGCTGATCGCGCGAGCACTGCCCGACGCCGGCAGCGGCGCCGGTACCGACACCCGCTCGGAGGCGTGCAGAATCTTGGCCAGGTCGATCTCCACACCGGGCCAACTGACCGTCGGCGGCTCGACCTGATGGAACGTCGCGGCGACGCACCCGAATGTCGGCAGCACCTGCGGCTTGTGGTCTACGACGTAGCTGAGCTCACGCGTATCCATCGGGTCGGCACCGGCGCCCAACGCCAAGTTGTACAGCTGCACATCGGTTGCCGTCCAAGCGAACTCAGCAGCTCCGAATTCCGCGCCCACTGCGGCGTCCAAGTCGATCGGCATGTCAGCTTCCCTGCCCGGCAAGGTGCAGTGCTGCAAGGTAACCGAACGTCATTGCCGGTCCGATTGTGCCGCCCGGACCCGGGTAGGTGTGTCCCATCACCGGGGCGCTGACGTTACCGGCGGCGTACAACCCGTCGATGACGCTGCCGTCGTCACGTAATGCGCGGCCGTGCACATCGGTGCGCACCCCACCTTTGGTGCCCAGGTCGCCGGGCACCAGCTTCGCCGCGTAGAACGGCGGGCGGCTGATCGGCCCCAGGTTCGGGTTGGGCTTGTTGGTCGGGTCGCCGTAATAGCGGTCGTAGGCGCTTTCACCGCGGTGGTAATCCCCGTCGACACCGGAGGCCGCAAATCCGTTGAACCGTTGAATCGTTGCCAACAACTCGTCGGGCGGTAGCCCAGTGTGCTCAGCGAGCGCCTCGAGGGTGTCGGCGCGGACGATGACGCCGGACTCCAGCCACTTTCTCGGAATCCGTTGCCCGGGTTGCAGTCCGGCGAAGATGTAGCGGTCACGGTACCGCTGGTCGAACACCAGCCACGCCGGAATGTTCTCTCCCGGACCCGCCCCTTGGCCGTAGTCACCGCCGTACATATGGTGACAAGCCTCGACGTAGGGCATCGACTCGTTCATGAATCGCTTGCCGGACATGTTGACGATGATCGAACCGGGGGAGTTGCGCTCCGACAGCGCGAACCATGGCGCACCGATGAGCGGCACGGTGGGACCCCACCAGGCGTCCTCCATGAGTTCTAGTGTCGCACCAAGTTTTTCGGCAGCGACAATGCCGTCTCCGGTGTTGGCCTTGGCGCCTACGGTCCACTCAGTGGTGATCGGGGCACGCTGGTACTTGACCCGCATCTGCTCGTTGTGCTCGAACCCGCCGGACGCGAGGATCACCCCCCGCCGGGCTTTGATCAGGGTGGGCTCCGCGGAGACGTTGGCGCCGGTGTCCCGGACATAGACACCGCGTACTGTGCCGTCTTCGAGGTAGAGATCGGTCAGCGCGGTGTTCAGTTGCACTGGGACGCCGGCCTCCCGCAACCCGATTCGCAGTGGCCCTATCAAGGCGCGTCCCATTCCGACCAGGTTCTTGCCGGTCGCTTTGGCCCACATCGTCCTCGCACCGACCTTCACGCTGCGCAGCGCACCGCGAGGATGTCGTTTCAGCTGATTCAGCCGGACATAATCCTGCTGCATCACAACAACATTCAACGGAACTTTACCGTACGCGGGCTCGAGCCCCGGTTCGTCGGGACCAAGCTTGCGGGCGTTGAACGGCTTCGGTTCGATCGACCGGCCACCCGGGCGCCCGCCGTCGGCTTCGGGGTAGTAGTCGGAGTAGCCGGGCACCCAGCACATCTTCAGCGGCGTGTGCGCCAGCACAAAGGACAACATCTCGGGGCCACGCTCGAGGTAAGTGTCGATGCGTTCCGGCTCGACGATGTCGCCGACGATTCCGTGCAGGTATGTGCGGGCAGCTTGGGCGGTATCGCGGACGCGGTAGCGCTTGAGCACCTCGTTGTTGGGGATCCACACACCACCGCCGGAGCGCGCCGTCGAACCGCCATAGTGCGGAGCCTTCTCGATGACTATTGTCGAAAGACCCCGGTGAGCGGCGGTGAGAGCAGCGACCATGCCCGCGCCCCCGCTGCCGACCACGACGACGTCGTACTCCTGAGTGGCCATGTAGAACACGTTATAGAATTGCCCACGCCGGGCGCTACTGCACCGGTCACACCGACGAGGGGACTTCGGCTGGAATGCTCGACAGCGCCATTCGAGATGAGCTCGCCGCCGAACTGGCGGAGGCTGAACGCACCCGTCGGCCGATCAGCCCGCTGACCGCCGCGCAACCTGGGATCGACGTCGTCGACGCCTACGAGATCCAGCTGATCAACATCCGCCAGCGGGTGGCTAAGGGCGCGCGGGTGGTGGGCCACAAGGTCGGCCTGTCGTCGCCGGCGATGCAGCAGATGATGGGCGTCGACGAGCCGGACTACGGGCACCTGCTGGACGAGATGCAGGTGTTCGAGGACATCCCGGTCCCGGCGGGGAAATACCTGTACCCGCGCGTCGAGGTGGAGGTGGGCTTCGTCCTGTTCGAGGACCTGCCGGGCTCCGAGTGCACCGAGGACGATGTGCTGGCGGCGACGGCGGCCGTCGTCCCGTCTATCGAGTTGATCGACACCCGCATCGCCGACTGGAAGATCGCGTTGTGCGACACCATCGCCGACAACGCCTCCTCGGCGGGCTTCGTGCTCGGTGCCGCGCGGGTCGCGCCGGCCGACATCGATATCAGCGGGATCGACGCGGTGCTGTCCCGCAACGGCGAGGTGGTGGCCAAGGGCCGCAGCGATGCGGTGCTGGGCAACCCCGTCACCGCGGTGGCCTGGCTGGCCCGCAAAGTGGAGAGCTTCGGGGTGCGGCTGAAAGCCGGCGACGTGGTGCTTCCGGGATCCTGCACGCGTGCGATCGACGCGCGGCCCGGTGACGATTTCGTCGCTGAGTTTGCCGACCTGGGGTCCGTGCGGTTGTCTTTCGAATAAGGAGCGATCGCAAGCGCGGCGAAGTCGGGCGCAGCGGGTCGCGACCATATGGATAGGAGCGTCGAATGCCCTCAAAGGCGAAAGTGGCGATCGTCGGGTCAGGCAACATCAGCACCGACCTGCTCTACAAACTGCTGCGATCGGATTGGCTGGAACCGCGCTGGATGGTTGGCATCGACCCGGAGAGCGAAGGGCTGGCGCGGGCGCGCAAACTCGGATTGGAAACCACCCACGAAGGGGTGGACTGGCTGCTGGCACAGGCCGAAAAGCCAGATTTGGTGTTCGAGGCGACCAGCGCGTACGTGCACCGGGACGCGGCGCCGAAGTACGAAGCTGCGGGCATCCGGGCGATCGACCTGACTCCGGCGGCAGTCGGCCCGGCGGTGATCCCGCCGGCGAATCTCCGCGCTCACCTCGACGCCCCCAACGTCAACATGATCACTTGCGGCGGCCAGGCCACCATCCCGATCGTCTACGCGGTCTCTCGCGCGTTGGCCGAAAAAGGGGGAGTGCCCTACGCCGAGATCGTCGCGTCGGTGGCCTCCGCATCGGCCGGGCCGGGCACCCGGGCCAACATCGATGAGTTCACCAAAACGACCAGTAAGGGCGTGGAAACCATCGGCGGCGCCCGGCGCGGCAAAGCCATCATCATTCTCAACCCGGCCGACCCGCCGATGATCATGCGCGACACCATTTTCTGCGCGATTCCCGAGGACGCTGACCGTGACGCGATCTCTCAGTCGATTTATGACGTAGTCGCCGATGTGCAGACCTACGTGCCGGGCTACCGGTTGCTCAACGACCCGCAATTCGACGACCCGTCGATCAACTCCGGCGGACAGGCGTTGGTCACCACCTTCATCGAGGTGGAAGGCGCCGGAGATTACCTACCGCCCTATGCGGGGAACCTGGACATCATGACCGCGGCCGCCACCAAGGTCGGCGAGGAGATCGCCAGGGAATCCCTATCCGCGACGGCTCAGGGAGCGCAAGCATGAGTACTGACGTGTTCTTCAACCCGATCTGGGACATCCGTATCACCGACACCTCGTTGCGGGACGGGTCGCACCACAAGCGCCACCAGTTCACCAAGGACGAGGTACGCGCCATCGTGGCCGCCCTCGACGCCGCCGGCGTGCCGGTTATCGAGGTCACCCATGGTGACGGCCTGGGCGGGTCGTCGTTCAACTACGGCTTCTCCAAGACGCCCGAACAGGAATTGATCAAGCTGGCCGCCGACACCGCCAGCGAGGCCAGAATCGCCTTCCTGATGCTGCCCGGCGTCGGCACTAAAGAGGACATCAAAGAAGCGCAGAACAACGGCGGAGTGATCTGCCGGATCGCCACCCATTGCACCGAAGCCGACGTCTCCATTCAGCACTTCGGCCTGGCCCGCGAGTTGGGGCTGGAGACGGTGGGCTTCCTGATGATGGCCCACACCATCCCGCCGGAGAAATTGGCCGCGCAGGCCCGCATCATGGCCGACGCCGGATGCCAGTGCGTCTACGTCGTCGACTCGGCCGGCGCGCTGGTGCTCGACGGGGTGCGTGACCGGGTCGCTGCGTTGGTCGCCGAACTGGGCGACGACGCGCAGGTTGGTTTCCACGGGCACGAGAACCTCGGTTTGGGGGTCGCCAACTCCGTCGAAGCGGTCCGCGCCGGTGCCAAGCAGATCGACGGCAGCGTGCGCCGTTTCGGTGCCGGAGCGGGCAACGCCCCGGTCGAGGCGTTGATCGGCGTCTTCGACAAGATCGGCGTCAAAACCGGCATCGACTTCTTCGACATCGCCGACGCCGCCGAAGACGTCGTGCGCCCGGCGATGCCGGCCGAGTGTCTGCTCGACCGCAACGCGCTGATCATGGGCTATTCCGGGGTGTATTCGAGTTTCCTCAAGCATGCGATTCGCCAAGCCGAACGCTACGACGTGCCGGCTCATCAGCTGCTGCACCGGGCGGGTCAACGCAAGCTGATCGGCGGCCAGGAAGACCAGTTGATCGACATCGCACTGGAGATCAAGCGCGAGCAAGACAGCGGCGCCGCGGTCACCCACTAGCGCACACAGCTCACGCAAAGGCGCCGCGAGTAATCTGCTCCGTATGACCGTGACATTCAAGAGAGTCGGTCCCCGTCGCCGCGGACTGTACGGCATGGCCGTCGGGGCGCTGCTAACTGCTACCGCTGCGACGGTGATCGCGCTGCCCGTGGCCAACGCGGACCCCTCGTGCAATCAGGACGTCGGAAGTTCCATCGACTCGTACCTGCAGCAGCATCCCGACCTACACCAGCAGCTGATCGCCAAGTCGCAGGCGGAAGGCGACGGCGGCAACGTCGCCGACTACCTGAATCGGCATCCCGACGTACGCCAGCACCTAATCGACCTGTCCCACAGTTGCCCACCCTAGTGAGTCAACCTCGTCTTTGAACGCCGAGGCGGACGCGCGCGATTGTTCGCCCATTGACGAAAATTAGAACACGTTCTAGCGTCTAGGCGTGTCTGCTCCTCTCTTCTCCGAGCCGCTGACTTCCGCGATCGCAGAAGCCGAGAAACTGGTCGCCGCCGCACCGCACATCGAGACCGAAGCCGACCTACTCGAAGGACTGCAGTACCTTGCCGGGTGCGTAGCGGCCTGCACTCACATGGTGTTCGACTACGAACGCGACCACCCGTTCCTGCTCTCAGGTACCGGGCCATTCACCAAGATGGGGTTGGACAACCCTGACACCCTCTATTTCGGCTGTCGCGTGCAGCCCGACCGTGACTATCTGGTTACCGGGACCCGAGGCACGACCACCGATCTGAGCTTTCAGCTGCTCGGCGGTGAGTACACCGACGACAACGTGCCCGCCAGCCAAGCGGCTTTCGACGACCGCGAGCTAGAAATCGCCGACGATGGCAGCTTTCAGTGGCAGGTGCGGCCGACCAGCCCCGGCCAACTGGTGATCCGCGAGGTCTACGGTGACTGGGCGCAGCACCGCGGCACCGTGGCGGTTCGGCGATTGGACACCGCAGGCACCGCGCCACCGCCGCTGACCCGGCGAGTAATCGAGAAACGTTACGCCGCAACGGCGAAGCAATTGGTCAACCGGGTGAAGACCTGGTTGCAGTTCCCGCAGTGGTTTTATCTCGACATCCCGGTCAACACGTTGGTGTCGCCGCGACTGACCCCGGGTGGTTTGGCGACGCAGTACTCCTCGGTCGGCCACTTCGAGCTGCAGCCCGATCAGGCGTTGGTCATCACGCTGCCGGTGAGCGACGCGCCTTACCTGGGTTTCCAGTTGGGCAGTCTGTGGTACATCTCGCTGGATTACATCAATCACCAGACGTCGCTGAATGCCGCTCAGGCGCAGGCCGATCCAGATGGCAAGGTCCGAATCGTCGTGGCCGATAAGAATCCCGGCATCACGAACTGGGTGGAAACGCTCGACCATCGCCGTGGCTTCCTGCAGTTCCGCTGGCAGCGGGTGTCCCGGCAGCTCACCGACGCCGACGGGCCCAGCACTGAACTCGTCGACATTGATGCGGTGCCCGCCGCCCTGCCGTTCTACGAGCACAACAAGATATCCGAGGACGCCTGGCGAGCCCGAATCATTCAGCGACAGAATCAGATTGCGAACAGGATGCTGGGGTAGCGATGACCGGGATGCTCGATGGCAAGGTGGTGCTGATCAGCGGTGTGGGTCCTGCGCTCGGCACCACGCTGGCGCGCCGATGTGCCCGCGACGGTGCCGACTTGGTGCTCGCTGCGCGCACCGCCGAGCGGCTCGATGACGTCGCCAAAGAAATCACCGATTCCGGGCGGCGTGCGGTGGCGGTCAGCACCGACATCACCGACGACGAGCAGGTCCAAAATCTCGTCGAGGCCAGTCTGGCGGCCTACGGCAGAGTCGACGTGCTGATCAACAACGCGTTCCGGGTGCCGTCTATGCGGCCGTTGGCCGACACCACGTTTGAGCACATTCGCGATGCCATCGAACTGACCGTGCTGGGCGCGTTGCGACTGATCCAGGGCTTGACGCCCGCACTTGCCGAGGCCAAGGGCTCTATTGTCAACGTGAATTCGATGGTCATTCGGCACTCGCAGGCCAAGTACGGCGCATACAAGATGGCGAAGTCGGCGCTGTTGGCGATGTCCCAATCGTTGGCAACCGAACTGGGCGACCAAGGAATCCGCGTCAACTCAGTTGCGCCGGGTTACATTTGGGGTGACACGCTGAAGGGCTATTTCAGTCACCAGGCCGGCAAGTACGGTACCTCGGTGGAAGAGATTTACGCCGCGACTGCCGCGAACTCCGACCTCAAGCGGTTGCCGACCGAAGAGGAAGTCGCCTCAGCGATCCTGTTTCTGGCCAGCGATTTGTCGAGCGGCATCACCGGCCAGACTCTCGACGTGAACTGCGGGGAGTACAAAGCGTGACGGCCACACCTGAGCGCACCGACGTCGGCACCGTCGACGATCTGCACGCCTCGGCGACAAAATTCATCGGACTCGACGATTTCGGCTCTGACGACGACAACTACCGCGAAGCGCTGGGCGTGCTGCTCGACTCATATCAGCGCGAGGCGGACCTCACGCCGTTGGGCAGCAAAATGAATCGCTTCTTTCTGCGCGGCGCATTGGTGGCTCGGCTGCTGTCCGAGGCGGCTTGGAAGCGGTACCCCGAACACGCCGACGTAGTTGTCAGACGGCCGATCTTCGTGACGGGACTGGTGCGCACCGGCACCACCGCGCTGCATCGACTGCTGGGCGCCGACCCGGCGCACCAGGGTCTGCACATGTGGCTGGCGGAGTACCCACAACCCAGGCCGCCCCGCGACACCTGGTCCCAGGACCCGGTTTACCGTCAGCTCGAGGCACAATACACTCAGCATCACGCGGACAATCCCGGGTACACCGGTCTGCATTTCATGGCCGCCGACGAACTCGAAGAATGCTGGCAGCTGCTGCGGCAGTCGTTCCACTCGGTGTCATACGAGACGTTGGCGCATCTGCCCACTTACAGCCAGTGGCTGTCCCGGCAGGACTGGACACCGGCCTACCGTCGGCACCGCAAAAACCTACAGCTGATCGGGCTTAACGACGCGGACAAGCGCTGGGTACTGAAAAACCCGAGCCATCTGTTCGCCCTGGACGCACTCATGGCCACCTATCCCGACGCGCTCGTCGTGCAGACCCACCGATCGGTCGAGACGATCATGCCGTCGATGTGTTCACTGGCCCAGCACACCGCGGCGGGCTGGTCGAACACCTACGTGGGCGCACAGATCGGCTACGACTCGATGGAGACCTGGTCGCGTGGACTGGAGCGGTTCAATGCCGAACGTGCCAAACGTAATTCGGCGCAGTTCTACGACGTCGATTATGACGAGTTCATCGCTGATCCGCTGAGCACGGTGGAGAAGATCTACCGTTATTTCGGTTTGACGCTGACCGATCAGGCCCGCCGGGCCATGGCCGAAAGTCACGCAGAAAGCCGCACCGGTCCACGGGCCCCGAAGCACAGCTATTCGCTGGCCGATTACGGGCTGACTGCCGAGTCGGTCAGGGCGCGGTTCGCCGGCCTGTGAGCGGCTAGCCGTCGCCGGGCGGAGGGGCGGTCGACACCGCCTCGAGACAGCCTTCAGCGATCGCGTGTTCGATGCTGTCGGTCAGTTTGGGGCAGGCCCTGGTCCGCGTGCTGTCCCCGCCAGCCGCCCGTAGCTCCGCGAAGACGGCACAGCGCTGTGACGCCTCGCTGTTCCATTGCACCGCAGTGTGACCCGGTCCGAGCCTTTTGACGTCGACGGTGACGTGACAGAACCGGCAATCGACTGGTTGCAGACCCGATGTCAGGTAGCGGTCCCGGTCGGCCTGGGTAGCGTCGCGCACCGTCGCAGCGCGGTCCGGATCTGCAGCGAGAGCCGTTGGCTTGGACCACGATCGGTTATGCGCACCTGCTGCGGCCGCAGGCGGCTGGTGTTCGTCGTCGTGACCGCCATGCAACATCAACATCGACCGCGCCAGCCGATCGACGTCGGGCGGCTCTTCCCGCGGGCTCGTCATGACACCTGAGTCGGCTGCCCTTCGGGTTCAGCCCGCCGTTTGAGATTTTCTTCGACCTCGACGTGCCACTTCTCGTTGGCCATGGTGGTGTCCACCTCGATCTCGAAGCGGTCCGTCATCTCCGGCGTGACATCGGCGACGTCGACGTAAAACTGTTGATACCACCGTCGCATCTGGTAGACCGCACCGTCCTCCTCGACCAGCAGCGGGTTGTCGATGCGGGTCTTGTGCGTCCAGATTTCGACGTCCTGCAGGAAGCCCTTGCTGACTCCTTCGGTGAAGACCTTGGCCAGCTTCTCCGTCATCGCCTCGTCCATGCCCTTGGGTTTCTCGACGATGACACCCCACTGCAGCACGAACGAGTTTTGCGTCACGGGGTAGTGACAGTTGATGAGGATCGACTCGGCCTTGTACTCGCCGTAGCTGTTGTGCAGCCAGTTGATCATGAACGACGGGCCGAAGTAGGACGCCTCGGAATCCAGATGCGCTTCGCCGTAGGAGGTGCCCAGGTCGTTGACATCCGGGCGGCCGACGTTGTGCAGGTACTGCGAGGCGACGTGACCTTCGAAGACATTCTTGAAGTAGGTGGGCAGACCGAAGTGGATGTAGAAGAAATGCGCCATGTCGGTGACGTTGTCGATGATGTCGCGGCAGTTGGAGCCCTCGATCAGAATCGAATTCCACCGCCAATCGGTCCACTCGCCGCTGCCGAACTCCGGGATCTCCGGTATCCGGACCTCGGGCGGTGGTGGGTTACCTTCGTGGTCGTGCCACACGAACAGCAGTCCGCTGCGCACGTCGGTGATCCAGGACCGAGTGCGGGCCAGCCGCGGAGTCCGCTTGGCGTACGGCACCAGTTTGCACCGGCCGTCGCCGCCCCAGCGCCAGTCGTGGAACGGGCAGGCAATCTCGTCGCCCTTGATGGTGCCTTGCGTCAGGTTGCCGCCCATGTGCCGGCAGTAGCCGTCGAGGATCTTCAAGTCACCGTGTGAGTCGGCGAAGACGACGAGCATGGTGCCGAACGCTTCGATGGCGTGCGGTTTACCGTCCAGGTAGTCCTTGACCGGGCCCAGACAATGCCAGCCGCGCGCGTACCTGTCGGGCAGAGTGCCGGCGTCGATTTCTCGAATGCCGGCCGTTTCGGTAGCCATGCCGCCTCCAACTTTGTCAGCTTCTGACTAGAACACGTTACAGTTTTCCGCCACTATGGTGCAACGACGGCGGCCGTGGCATACCCGCTCCGACTTGTCCGAGACGCAGTTGAAGTCACAGATTCGGCATATCGCCGAGGATCGCCTGAATCTGGGCGTCTAAAGCGTCGGGTGTAGAGAGCTCGTAGTCTTCGCCGTTGATGCGGATGGTCGGGGTGCCGGTCACGTGCCCGGTCGAAGCGGCATCGGTGACAGATGAAAGGTATTTGCCGCTGTCGATACAGGCCGCCACGTTTCCGCTGGCACCGGCGTGGTGGGCGAGCTCAATCAACGCCACGTTGTCGGGGAACGTCGAGCCGGATTCGGACGGCTGTGTTCCGGTGCGGAACAGCACCGCATGGAATCGCCGGAACGCAGCCGTTGACTCGTCGGCGACGCAGTGGGCGGCGGCGCCCGCTCGTGACGAATAGTCCTGATTTGCCGGGCTGTCGAGGATCGCGACCGGGTAGTAGTCGACCGCTGCCGAACCGTTGTCGATGAGCCGGGACACCGTCGGTCCGAAGGTGCGCTCGAAGTTGCCACACGCCGGGCAGAGGAAGTCCTCGTAGAGCGATAGGACGACTTTCGGCTCGTTGCTGCCGGTCTGCCGGATCAAGCTGTCGGAGGTCACCCGAATGGCTCCGTTCGGGCCGGTTACCGGAGCCACCGGCTTGGTGGCTGTGCGGCCGAAGACGAGGTAGGCCGTGACGCCGGCGATTGCGGCGACGATGACAGCGGCTGACACGGTGAGCCGAATTCGCCGGCTACTGCCCGCTCGCGGCTCGTTAGGCGGCGTAGACATGTGAACGGTTGGTCAGACCGGCCGGGCTGTGGCCGCCGCCCGGTCCATCTCCCAATAGGCGCGCAGCGCCACCAACTGACCGACGTCGTTGACCCGGTAGGTGAACACCCCTTCGGTGGTGACCTGGTGCCCGGCCATGGTGATGACGATGTTGCCGACGTTGGCTTCTTCGTTGCCGCATTGGAAGGTGTCCACGAAGTTGAACTCGATGCGGTCGGTGGTGGCGATCGCCTTGTCCCAGAACGCGGAGATCGCGTCACGACCCCGATGGCCCTTGCCTTCCGGGTCGTAGATCGACGGGCCGATCGGGTCTTCGACGACGGCGTCGTCGGCGAAGACATTCAGCCATGCGGCTTTGTCCCTGGCCCGCACCGCGTCCCGGGAGCGCTTGCCGGCCAAGTGTGCCGGTGATTCCCTCATCGCTCCTGCCATCTGGAGTGAATGTAGGTGTCGGCAAAGCGTTTCAGCGAGTCCTTCTTCTTGTCCAGTGCCGCGTCGAAGCCGAGGCCGTCGAAGACCCACGGGATGACGATATTGTCGGTGACCCCGACTTCGACGAGTTCACGGTGACCGTCGACGCCGAACTTGTCGATGCATACCGCCTGGAACTCGAACGGTTGGTCCGCCCGGCCATTTTCGGCGCGATACTCGTTGAGCTTCCCGATCGTTTCGGCCAGCTGGTCGCGGGTCATCATCGCGCTGGTCCAGCCATCACCCACCCGGGCGGCCCGCCGCAACGCGGCATCGGTGTGTCCACCGACGTAGAAAGGCACCGGTTCGCTGGGCGCAGGGCTCATCTGCAGCCGGTCGAAGTCGTAGAACTCGCCGTGGAACTCGACCATTCCGCCGGCCAGCACCAGTTTGATGACGTCGATCATCTCGTCGACGCGTGCGCCGCGGCGCCGGTAGGGCACGCCGCACCATTCGAACTCTTCAGGTGCCCAGCCGATTCCGATTCCGAAGCCGAACCGGTTGGCGGTGAGGTTCGCCACCGAACCGACCTGCCGTGCCAGCAACAACGGGTTGCGGGAACCCAGCTTCATCACGTTCGTGTAGAACCGCAACGTCGACGTCACGGCACCCATCGCCGCGGTGGCGATCAGGGGATCGACCCAGGGGGTGTTTTCGTCCCACATCCGCGACCCGTCCGGCGTGTAGGGATAGTCCGCTGCCGCCTTCTCCATGTAGAACAGCGAATCCGGCAGTGCGATCGCGTCGAATCCGACTTCCTCAGCGGTTCTGGCGATGTCGACCAGCTGGTCGACTGGGCCCATCGCGATGCTGCAGGTGTACTTGAGCCGGCCGGTCATGGTTTATCAGCTCCCACCACCCACATCGAGTAATACTGCGAGCCGCCGCCGTAAGCGTGACCAAGCGCCTTGCGGGCACCGGGGACCTGATGCGCGCCGCCCTTGCCCATCACCTGTATTGCGGCCTCAGCAAATCGGATCAAACCTGACGCGCCGATCGGGTTGGACGACAACACACCGCCGGATGGGTTCACCGGCAATCGACCACCGATAGCGGTCTCACCAGCCTCGGTCAGCTTCCAACCTTCCCCCTCGGCGGCGAAGCCGAGGTTCTCCAACCACATCGGCTCGAACCAGGAGAACGGCACATAGATCTCGGCGGCATCGATTTCGTCGATTGGGCTGGCGATGCCGGCCGCCTCCCATAACGCTGCGGCCGCGTCCCGCCCGGCCTGTGGGCTGACCTGATCCCGTCCGGCGTAGGCCAGTGGCTCCGTGCGCAGCGCGGTGGCGTGGATCCACGCGACCGGGTCACCTTCGGCGACCCGCTGATCGGCAGTCTGCTCATCACCGATCACCACAGCGCACGCGCCGTCGGAGGACGGGCAGGTTTCGTCGAAACGGATCGGATCCCAAAGCATCTGTGACGCCAGCACCTTCTCCAGGGTGATGTCGGCCTGCTGCAGATGGGCGAGCGGATTGCGACTGCCGTTGAGCCGGTCTTTCACCGCGACCATCGCGCCGATCTGGGTCGGGGCGTTGGCGCGACGGATGTAGGCCCGTACGTGCGGAGCGAAATAGCCGCCGGCACCTGCACCGACCGGTTTGGTGAACGGCACCGGAATCGATAACGCCCACATTGCGTTTGACTCCGACTGCTTCTCCCAGGCGACCGCCAGCACTCGACGGTACTTACCGGCCTGGACCAGGCTGGCCGCCACTACGCCGGTCGACCCGCCCACCGAACCGGCGGTGTGCACACGGATGAGGGGTTTGTTGGTGGCACCCAGCGCGTCCGCCATGAACAGTTCCGGCATCATGACGCCTTCGAAGAAGTCGGGCGCCTTGCCGACCACTACCGCGTCGATGTCGTCGAAGGTCGAACCGGAATCGGCCAATGCGCGATCGATGGCCTCGCGCACCATGCCGTTCATCGAAACGTCTTGGCGCTTGGCGACGTACTTCGTCTGTCCGGTCCCCAGGACCGCCGCGAGCCGTTTGCTCATCAGTCTTGTCCTTCCATCACCGCGACCAGGTTCTGCTGCAGCGCCGGCCCACTGGTGGCATGCGCCAGCACCCGTTGCGCCGATTTGTCCCAGATATGTTGCGCGGCAAAGCCGATGCGCTCCAAGCCGGCGACAAACATGGGATTTGCGGCCAACGCCCCGCCGGACGGATTTACCTGCGTCGAATCCGGCAGCCCGATTGCCTCGGCCAGAATCAGGTGCTGATGAGTGAACGGCGCATGCAGTTCGGCGATCTCAACGGAAGCGACATCGCCGTCGCTGGCCCGCTGCGCTGAAGCCGCCGTCGACGGGGACGCGGTGAGGTCTCGCGCGCCGAGCACCGGCGTCTCGATGCGGTGTTCGATTCCAGCGATCCACGCCGGGTTCTCGCGGAGTTCGCGAGCGCGGTCGTCTGCGGCGAGAACGATGGCAGCGGCACCGTCGGTGATGGGTGCGATGTCGTGGCGCCGCAGCGGGTCGGCGAAGAACGGCCGGGCCAGCAACTCGTCAATGCTCTTGGCGGGCTTCTCCGCATCCACTCGCGCCGAGTGCGCGAACGAGTCCAGCGCCACTTGGGCGGTCTGCTCGGCAGTCCACTTCCCGCTGTCCAGCCCGAGGCGGGCCTGCAGGCCGGCGATCGACACCGAGTCCGGCCAAAGCGGCGCCACGGTGTAGGGGTCGGTCTGCCGCGACAGGATTGTGCGCAGCACGCCGGCCGAGGACTTGCCGAATCCGTACACCAGGGCGGTGTCGACTTCACCGGTGAGCACTTTGATGTACGCCTCGAACAGTGCCCAGGCGGCGTCCATTTCGACGTGGGACTCGTTGATTGGCGGTACCGCCCCGATCGAGTCGATCGCGGAGATGAACGAAAAGGCGCGGCCGGCAAGGAAGTCCGAAGAACCGGAGCACCAAAAACCTATGTCTTCCTTGCTGATTCCGAGCTCGTCGTAAAGCTGGGCGAAACATGGCATCAGCATCTCAACGCCGTTGGTCGTGCCGTCGGTGCGGCGTACGTGCGGAGCGTGAGCGAAGCCGACCACTGCGACATTGCGAGTGCTCATTGATCAGCCCTTCACAGGTGGTGTTTGTAGGTGTCGTAATCCGCGTCGGGTTCGCCGGTAGGACGGAAGTATTCGATGTTGTCGATGCCCAGGCCCCACTCGTCACGCGGCTTCCACACCGCCTCGACCCGCAGGCCCATCCGGACCTCGTGTGCATCGATCTCGGAAACCAGATGCAGGAACGGGATGTCGGCGCCGTCGAGCAGGACGTAGGCCGCGACATAGGGCGGTTTGATGCGCTGGCCGGCGAACGGGATGTTGATGATCGCGAACGTGGTGACCGTGCCCGTGTCGGGTAACTCGACGAAGTTGTCGAGAGCGAGTCCGGTGGCCGGATCCGCTTCTCGGGCCGGAAAATACAACTTGCCGTCCGAACCGGTGCGTGCGCCCAGCAGTTTGCCCTCCTGCAGCGCCCGCAGATAGGCGCTTTCCGGATGAGACGCGCTGTGCTGGATCTCCAGCGTGATCGGTGTGACGACCATCGTCACCGGGTCACGGTCGTCGGTGCCAGCAGCCAGCGCCGGCTCCGGTTCTTCACCGAGGGAAAAGTAGGCGATGTCGGTGATGGCGCCGACCGGCTCCTCAGTCCAGTGCGCATGCACCCGAGACCCGGCGTGAACACCCTCTGCGCTACCCGAGTCGACCGCATGCAGGAGAGCGGTGTCGGCACCATCCAGTTTGATCAGCGCCCACGCGAACGGGCGTTTCAGCGGCTGCCCGGGTAGTGGATCAGGTTGCCACACCCACGATTCCACGGTGCCGACGCCGGAAACCTCTACTGTCTCGGTGAGCGGTTCACAGCTGACCGGGTCGTATTCGGCCGGCGGCACATGCACTCTTCCGTCCGATCCGCGGACCCCGATGATGCGGCGCTCACGCAGTGCGGTGAAGAACTCGCTCAGGATCGGGCCGACTGAACGGGTGTAGTCGAAGGACAGGTTCAGCGGTGCAGAAAGGGGAGGTTCCGGTGGTTCGGTCAGCGGCAGTTGACTTGAGCTGGCTGTCACGCATCGAGTAGAACAGGTTCTAACTAGGGTTTCAAGGAGTGCTGATGAAGCTGGGTTTGCAGTTGGGCTACTGGGGTGCTCAGCCGCCACAGAACGCCGGCGAGTTGGTTTCCGCCGCCGAGGACGCCGGCTTCGATGCGGTGTTCACCGCAGAAGCTTGGGGATCTGACGCGTACACGCCGCTGGCTTGGTGGGGTTCGTCGACCAGCCGGCTGCGGCTGGGCACGTCGGTCATCCAGCTGTCCGCCCGCACCCCGACGGCGTGTGCGATGGCTGCCCTCACCCTCGACCATCTCAGCGGCGGCCGGCATCTCCTCGGGCTGGGCGTGTCGGGCCCCCAAGTGGTGGAAGGCTGGTACGGCCAGCCATTTCCCAAACCGCTGGCGCGTACCCGAGAGTACGTCGACATCATCCGTCAGGTGTGGTCCCGGGAGAAGCCGGTCATCAGCGACGGTCCGCACTACCCGCTGCCGCTGACCGGTGACCAGACAACCGGCTTGGGCAAGCCGCTCAAACCCATCACCCACCCATTGCGCGCCGACATCCCTATCCTGCTGGGTGCCGAAGGACCCAAAAACGTTGCGCTGGCCGCCGAGATCTGCGACGGCTGGCTGCCCATCTTCTACACGCCGCGGCTGGCGGAGACGTACAACGAGTGGCTGGACGAAGGGTTCGCCAAGCCGGGCGCGCGCCGCAGCCGAGAGGACTTCGAAATCTGCGCGACCGCCAACGTAGTGATCACCGATGATCGCGCCGCCGCCTTCGCCGCGATGAAGCCCTACATAGCTCTCTACATGGGCGGTATGGGCGCCGAGGGCACCAATTTCCACGCCGATGTTTACCGCCGGATGGGTTACGCCGAGGTGGTCGACGACGTGACCAGGCTGTTCCGCAGCAACCAGAAGGACAAGGCCGCAACAATCATCCCGGACGAAGTGATCGACGACGCCGCTATCGTCGGCGACGCAGACTACGTCCGTAAGCAGATCAAGGCCTGGGAGGCTGCGGGCGTCACCATGATGGTGGTGTCCGGCCGCAGTACAGCGCAGGTCCGAGAGCTGGCGTCGTTAATCTGAGCCGTTCTCGCCCGCACGTAGAACACGTTCTAAAAGTGCCCCATCGCAACCGCGGCGAAGCCGGGCACAGCGGGTCGTCGCACGATAAATTGGCCGGATGACACGCTCGGTGATGAAGCAGAGCGCGCAGCGCGTCGAGGAGGAGCCGGGCAATCGACGCCGGCCCGGCCGGTCAGTCGAGCACCTGCGCGTCGCCGAACGACATCTCGACATTGGCGACCGATCCCGACACCATCGCCCGCCGGGGCAGGCCCAGCGAAGCCAGCTCTGCGGCGTACGGGTGGTCACCGAGGCGCAGGGTGGCCCCACCGGGGCGGCCGCGCAGTCCGGTCACCGTCATCTCCCACGGCACTTCCCGGGTGGTGCCGTCGGCGTAGGTGTACGTCTTGAGTACCTGCGGGCGCGAGGTCAACAGCGACGGCACCGGCAGTCCGCGGCTGAAGTCGATGCCGGCGATGTGCCGTCCGTCGGCTCCGACATCGAAACTGAAGGAGCTGAATCCACCCGACTCTCGAACGGTGAAGTCGGCCATGATCTTTGGGAAACCCCAGATGCTGCGTCCAGCCTCCAAGGTAAAACTCTGGTCGACCGGCAAGTGGTGGATGAACGCCGCAGCGGCACCGAGAGCCCGCAGGCCGCGGGCGTGCGAACCCGGTCGATTGACCATCACCGCTGTGCCGAACTCGTGGTACTGCCCGAGGTCGCCGTCGACGTAGCGGACGAGCATCAGGTTGACCACCGCGCGGCCGGGGCGGTGCCGGCACACCTGCAGACCGCTGTAGTCGATGAGTCGCTGCGCCGCGTCGGCGTCCACCGAGAACATCGCGGTGTGCACATCTGCTCGACGCACGCGTACCGGCATGGTCAGAACCGTCCCCGCGACGGTGTGTTGTGAGACAGCCATTCGCCCACTGTAATCCGGTCCAAATATTTGAAGGACGACTTGATGACGACCACGATTCCTGACATCGACTTGGCGGACGGCAATTTTTACGCCGACCGCCGTGCTTCGCGCGAGGCCTACCGCTGGATGCGGGCCAACCAGCCGGTGTTCCGGGACCGTAACGGCCTGGCCGGGGCGACGACGTATCAGGCCATCATCGACGCCGAACGCAACTCAGAGTTGTTCTCCAACACCGGAGGGATCCGGCCCGACCAGCCGGGCATGCCGTACATGATCGACATGGACGACCCTGCACATTTGGTGCGCCGCAAGCTGGTCAACGCCGGTTTCACCCGCAAGCGCGTGCAGGAGAAAGAACCCTCGATCGGCCGGCTGTGCGACACGCTGATCGACGCCGTCTGCGAACGGGGTTCGTGCGACTTCGTCCGCGACATCGCCGCGCCGCTGCCGATGGCGGTGATCGGCGACATGCTCGGCGTGCTGCCCGAGGAGCGCAGCATGCTGCTGAAGTGGTCGGACGATCTGGTGACCGGCCTGAGCTCGCACATCGACCCGACAGGGCCGGAGTTCCAGACGGTGATGAACGCCTTCGCCGCCTACACCGAGTTCACCATGGGCATCATCACCAAGCGTCGCGCCGAGCCGACCGACGATCTGTTCTCCATACTGGTGAACTCCGAGGTCGAAGGGCAGCGGATGTCCGACGACGAGATCGTCATGGAAACTCTGCTCATCCTGATCGGCGGCGACGAGACCACGCGGCACACCTTGTCCGGAGGCACAGAGCAGGTGCTGCGGCACCGCGACCAGTGGGACGCGCTGGCCGCGGATCGGGCACTGCTGCCCGGCGCGATCGAAGAGATGTTGCGCTGGACATCGCCCGTGAAGAACATGTGCCGGACGTTGACTGCCGACACCGATTTCCACGGTACCCAGCTGCACAAGGGCGAAAAGATCATGTTGCTGTTCGAGTCGGCGAACTTCGATGAATCGGTGTTCGACGAGCCCGAGCAGTTCGACATCCGTCGAGACCCCAACAGCCACGTGGCTTTTGGCTTCGGAACACACTTCTGTCTCGGCAATCAACTGGCCCGGCTGGAGTTGCGGCTGATGACCGACCGCATTCTGGCGCGCCTGCCCGACTTGTGCCTGGCCGCCGACCACGAGGTCCTGCCGCTGCGCCCGGCCAACTTCGTCAGCGGTCTGGAGTCGATGCCGGTGACATTCACGCCCACCCCGCCTTCACGCTGAGCGGGAATCTGTCGCGAAGAATTGGCGGGTATGTGGCAACAGCTTCACGTTCGACGGTCCCAGGCGGCCGAGACCCGAGCGATGACGCCACCTTCGGTGTCTTCGGCGGTAACCCGGATGTGGATCCAGCCGAGTTCTGCGACGGCCTCGGCGCGCCGAATGTCTTTGTAGAACTGCCTGCGGTCCGTTCGATGCTGGTCGCCGTCGTATTCGACGGCGATCTCGAGGTGTTTCCAACCCATGTCTAGAACCGCAACCAGCTGTCCATATTGGTCGTACACCGATATCTGGGTCTTCGGCGAAGGGAAGCCGGCGCGGATCAGCAACAGGCGCAGCCAGGTTTCCCGAGGCGATTCAGCGCCCGGATCGACCAACTCCAGTGCGCGGTGAGCGCGTCGGATGTGGCGGCGTCCCCGGTAACGCTCGGCGAGCAACTCGATATCCGCCATCTTCACCCGCGTCGCCCGGGCGAGGGCGTCGAGAAGTGCGACCGCTTTGCCGCCGGGATACCGGCATGCCAGATCAAGCGCTGTGCGTGCCGGCGTTGTCACGGGCATCCCCGCTACCAGGGTGACCTCATCGTCTTCGATCCGATCGGACCAAGTGCGGATCGTTGCGGGAGCATGACGATTCTCGTACAGAATCTCAGCCGGCGCCCGGTGATCGACCCACCTGGCACCATGCACGGCCGACGCCGAGCAGCCCGCTATAACACCCCGCCGACGTGACCACAACCAGGCCGCCTTGGCGCGGATGATCGCATCGACGTCGGCGTCCCGCGCCAGGTAGACGTCCGGATAGATAGTGGCGAAGCGGCTACGCAACGCGTACTGCGTCATCCGTCCAGAAGCGACCGCCTCGCTGCCGATGAAAGGTTCGCCCATAGCGGCAGTGTGCCGAGCGGCGCCGACACCTTCGCCGAACGTGCACCCAGTGCGAACATTCGGCCGAATTCTCGCAACCACTTCACGTTCGGCGCAGAAGTGGAGCGTCAATGGCCGCGGAAAGCAGGCTTGCGCTTCTCGGCGAACGCCTTGGGTCCCTCCTTGGCGTCCTGGGACAAGAAGACGGTGATGCCCAGCTGGGTGTCGATTTTGAACGCCTCGTTCTCCGGCAGCCCTTCGGTCTCTCGAATCGACCGCAGTATCGCCTGCACCGCCAGCGGCCCGTTGGCGGCGATCACCTCGGCGATCTCCAGCGCTTTGGTCAAGGCCTGCCCGTCGGGCACGACGTGCCCGATCAACCCGATCTCCTTGGCTTCGGTCGCGGTGATGTGCCGTCCGGTCAACAGTAAGTCGCAGGCCACGGTGTAAGGGATCTGCCGAACCAGGCGCACCGCCGACCCACCCATCGGATACAGGCTCCACTTCGCTTCCGAAATACCGAATTTGGCGCTTTCGCCGGCGACGCGGATGTCGGTGCCCTGCAAAATCTCGGTGCCTCCGGCGATCGCCGGGCCTTCCACGGCGGCGATCAGCGGTTTGGTCAGCCGCCGACCCTTGAGCAGCGCGTCGATCCGCGAGGGGTCGTAACTGCCGTCCTTGAACGACTCGCCGGGTGGCTTGACGGTCGCGGCTTTCAGGTCCATGCCCGCGCAGAAGTACCCGCCCGCCCCGGTCAGGATGCAGCATCTGATGTCGGGATCGTTGTCGACGCGATTCCAGGCCTCGACCATGATTTGCATCATTTCGGTGCTCAGTGCGTTGCGTCGCTCGGGCCGGTTGAGCGTGACGATCAGGGTGTGTCCGCGCTGCTCAATCAGGGCGTCCGCTGCGTTCTCCGCCTCGCTCACCGGTTACCGCCTTCCTGCTTGTCAGGTCCACACCTGTTGGGCCCAGACTTGTCAGAAAATGTAACACGTTCTAATTTAGGCTTCGTGGCCCTGAATATCGCCGACCTCGCCGAGCATGCCATCGACGCCGTGCCTGACCGCGTCGCGTTGATCTGCGGCGACGACCAGCTGACGTACGCCGAACTCGAGGCCAAGGCGAATCGCCTTGCGCATTATCTGATCGACCACGGCGTCCAGAAAGACGACAAGGTCGGGCTTTACTGCCGGAATCGCATCGAGATCGTCATCGCGATGCTCGGCATCGTGAAGGCCGGCGCGATCTTGGTCAATGTCAATTTCCGCTACGTGGAAAATGAACTGCGGTATTTGTTCGACAATTCCGACATGGTCGCGCTGGTACACGAGCGCCAGTACGCCGACCGCGTCGCCAACGTACTGCCGGAAACCCCGAACGTGACGACGGTGCTGGTTGTCGAGGATGGCTCGGATGTTCCAGACAAGGACTTTCAGCGCTACGGCGGTGTCGAGTTCTACACCGCAATCGAGCAAGGTTCTCCTGAGCGGGATTTCGGCCCGCGCAGCCCCGACGACATCTACCTGCTCTATACCGGCGGCACCACCGGGTTCCCCAAGGGCGTGATGTGGCGGCACGAGGACATCTACCGGGTGCTGTTGGGCGGAACCGACTTCGCTACCGGTCAGTACGTCGAAGACGAGTATGACCTGGCCAACCAGGCCGCCGCCGGACCGCCGATGATCCGATTCCCGATTCCGCCGATGATCCACGGCGCCACGCAATCGGCCACCTGGATGGCGCTGTTCTCCGGCGGAACGATAGTGCTGGCACCGGAATTCGATGCCGACGCGGTGTGGCGCACCGTGCACAAGCACAAGGTGAACCTGCTGTTCTTCACCGGTGATGCGATGGCCCGACCGCTCTTGGACGCACTGAGCGAACAGAATGATTACGACTTGTCTTCGCTGTTCCTGCTGGCCAGCACCGCGGCGTTGTTCTCGCCGAGCATCAAGGAGAAACTGGTCGAGCTGCTGCCGAATCGGGTGATCACCGACTCCATCGGCTCGTCGGAAACGGGCTTCGGGGGTACCAGCGTCGTCGCCAAGGGCGAGGCGCACACCGGCGGTCCGCGGGTCACCATCGACAAGTGGACGGTCGTGCTCGACGACGACGGCAATGAGGTTCAGCCGGGCTCAGGGGTGCGCGGCGTCATCGCCAAACGCGGCCACGTCCCAGTCGGCTACTACAAAGACGAAGAGAAGTCTGCGGCCACGTTCAAGGTCATCAACGGCGTCCGCTACGCGATACCCGGCGACTACGCGCAGGTGGAAGCCGACGGCAGCGTCACCATGCTCGGTCGCGGGTCGGTGTCCATCAACAGCGGCGGTGAGAAGGTTTATCCCGAGGAAGTCGAGGCCGCCCTCAAAGGCCACCCGGATGTGTTCGACGCGCTGGTGGTCGGAGTGCCTGACGAGCGGTACGGACAGTGCGTGGCGGCCGTCGTGCACCCCCGACCGGGAGCGCGGCCGGCCCTGGGCGACCTCGACCGGTTCGTCCGCAGTGAGATCGCGGGTTACAAGGTGCCGCGCGCCCTTTGGTACGTCGACGAAGTGAAACGCTCACCTGCCGGCAAGCCGGACTACCGCTGGGCCAAGGAGCAGACACAGGTACGGCCGGCTGACGAGGTGCATGCCAAGCACGTGAGTGCGTGACCGACTTCATCAAGCACCGCCCCGACGCGCCCGCCGGGTTCTTCGCTTGGGAAGCCGCGGGGCTGCAGTGGCTTTCGGCAGTCGACGGAGGTGTGCCGTGCGCGCAGGTCGTGTCTGCGGGCGCGACCAGCTTGACGCTGCGTCGACTCGATTCGGTGGCTCCGACCGCCGAGGCGGCTGACGAGTTCGGTGGCCGCCTGGCCGTGACGCACGACGCAGGTGCGGCGGCGTTCGGCGCAGGTCCCGACGGGTGGGACGGTCCCGGCTTTTTCGGGCCGCTGTCGCAACCGCTGCCGATGTCGCTGCAAACCCACCGGCGTTGGGGCGAGTTCTATGCCGAGGAGCGCCTGATGCCGATGACCCAGCTGGCGGCCGGCCAACTGGCGGACTCTACCCGCGCCACCATCGATTCAGTTGCCGAGCGTTGCCGCGCAGGCGATTTCGACGACGAGGGCCGCCCGGCGCGGCTGCACGGCGACCTGTGGGGCGGCAACGTGATGTGGACACCCGACGGCGTGGTGCTGATCGATCCGGCCGCGCACGCCGGTCACCATGAGTCTGATCTGGCGATGCTCGCGCTGTTCGGTTGCCCGCATTACGAAGCGATCCTGACCGGCTATCAACGGGTCCGACCGCTGACAGCCGGTTGGCGCAGCCGCATCGGGCTGCACCAGTTGTTCCCGCTGCTCGCCCACGTGGTGTTGTTCGGCGGTGGGTATGCGCGACGCACCGACGCCGCCGCCCGCGCCGCGCTGGCACCGAAGATGTGAGCCGTCGCGAGCGCGACGCTGCTGTGAGACCGCGCCCGAAAGTTGGCGCTGACGTCCCGCCCGCGAGCTACAGTCAAGTCCGCGATGACGATTGACGTGTGGATGCAGCATCCGACGCCGCGCTTCCTGAACAGCGACATGCTGGCCTCGTTGCGCCGCTGGACCGGCGGAGCCATCCCGGAGACCGACGTGCCGCTCGAGGTGACGGTCGCGTCGATGGTTGCTGCCGATGTCGACTTCGGTCTGATCAGCGCGTGGCGCGGCCCGCACGGCATGGACCTCATCTCCAACGACGAAGTCGCCGCCTGGATGCGCTCGGAGCCCAACAGGTTCGCAGGTCTGGCCACCGTCGACCTGGATCATCCGATGGCGGCGGTCCGGGAACTGCGGCGCAGGGTGGCTGAGGACGGCTTCGTCGGCCTGCGGGTGGTGCCCTGGTTGTGGAACGCACCGCCGACCGACCGTCGCTACTACCCGCTCTTCGCTGAATGCGTTGAGCTCGGTGTGCCGTTTTGCACCCAGGTCGGTCACACCGGTCCGCTTCGCCCGTCGGAAACCGGACGTCCGATTCCCTACATCGATCAGGTTGCCCTGGACTTCCCGGAACTGGTCATCGTCTGCGGGCACGTCGGCTACCCGTGGACAGAGGAGATGGTGGCGGTGGCGCGGAAGCACGAGAACGTCTACATCGATACCTCTGCCTACACGTCCAGGCGGTTGCCCGAAGAGCTGCTCCGGTTCATGCGAACCGGTACCGGCCAGCGGAAAGTGCTGTTCGGCACCAACTATCCGATGATTCGGCACAGCCATGCGCTGGCCGGCCTGGATGAGTTGGGGCTCACCGAGGACGCGCGTCGGGATTACCTGCAGGGCAACGCCGAACGCGTTTTTGGACTCGGGCAACAGAAGGTGCGGACGTGAACGGTGCCCGTGCCCTGCTCAACGCGCTGGTCGACGGCGGCGTCGACGTGTGTTTCGCCAATCCGGGGACCTCAGAGATGCACTTCGTCGCCGCCTTGGACGCCGTTCCGCGAATGCGCGGGGTCCTGACGCTTTTCGAGGGAGTTGCCACCGGGGCTGCCGACGGCTACGCCCGCATCGCCGGCCGACCCGCCGCGGTGCTGCTGCACCTGGGGCCCGGTTTGGGCAACGGCCTGGCGAATCTGCACAACGCCCGCCGCGCGCGCGTTCCGATGGTCGTCGTGGTCGGTGACCACGCCACCTATCACAAGAAGTACGACGCCCCGCTGGAGTCCGATATCGACGCGCTGGCCGGCAGCGTCTCCGGCTGGCTGCGGCGCACCGGTGACACCGCCGATCTGGCCGCCGACGCCACCGAGGCCATCGCCGCGAGCCGTGACACGTCGCGGATTTCGACGCTGATCCTTCCCGCCGATGTTTCCTGGAGCCCGGCTCCGACGGCCGGACTGCAGCCCCCACCGCCGAGCCGAATCGACATCGACGTGGACGCCGTCGAATCGGCCGCCCAGGTCCTGTGTTCGAGCGAACCGTCGGTCCTCCTCATCGGCGGCGACGCCACGACCCAGACGGGGTTGGCGGCGGCCGCCCGAATCGCCGCGGCCACCGGGGCGCGCTGGTACTGCGAGACGTTCCCCGCGCGGCTCGAGCGCGGCGCCGGTCTCCCCGCCGTCGACCGGATCGCCTACTTCGCCGAAGCTGTCGCAGGTCAGCTCGCCGGCGCCAAACATCTCGTGCTCGCCGGTGCGGCGTCGCCCGTGTCGTTCTTCGCCTACCCGGATAAGCCGAGCGACCTGGTGCCGGAGGGCTGTGCAGTGCATGTGCTCGCCCCACACCGCGGGGCCGCGGAGGCCCTGGCTGCGCTGGCCGAGGCGGTAGCGCCGCAAATCGCTGCCCCGCTCGCGGCGCTGTCGCGCCCACCAGTGCCGAGCGGACCGCTGTCCGCCGCGCTGGCGGCCGACGTGATCGGAGCGCTGCTGCCGGAAGGGGCCATCGTCGTCGACGAGTCGAACACGTCGGGCCTGCCGTTGGCGCAGGCCACCGCAGGGGCGCCCGTCCACGACTGGCTGACCCTGACCGGCGGCGCCATCGGCTACGGCATCCCCGCGTCGGTGGGTGCGGCGATCGCCGCTCCCGATCGCCCGGTGCTTTGTCTGGAATCGGACGGGTCGGCGATGTACACGATCTCCGGCTTGTGGACGCAGGCGCGGGAAGGCCTCGACGTCACCACCGTCGTCTACAACAACGGCGCCTACGACATTCTGCGGATCGAGTTGCAGCGGGTCGGCGTCGAGTCGGCGGCGGGCCCCAAAGCTCAGCAGCTGCTGGACTTGACCCATCCGGGACTTGACTTCGTGAAGCTGGCTCGGGGTATGGGGGTGCCGGCCCGCCGGGTCACCACCGCCGAGGAGTTCGCCGACGCCCTGCGCTCGGCTTTCGCCGATCCGGGCCCGCACCTCATCGACGCAGTGGTGCCGTCCCTGATGGCCTAGTCACAGCCACCGAGAAGGCTTGGTAAGGTTCAGCGCTCCACTCATCGCACTCAGTTGGTTGATGATGTCTTCGACCCGCGCTCTCGGGATATCCATGCGCCACTCCGGCACTGTGCCGGAAAGATGCAGCACGCCCGCACCGAAAGTGACGCCGGTCAGCGCAAGACCATGCGGCAACTTGGGCAGGCGGACCGGGTAGGCGGGGGCTCGAGCCGGCAGGGGCCATCTGCGTCGCAGCAGGGCGAACCCGCGCGGCTTGAGCCACAAAGTGGAGCCGTCGAGGCGAGCGTCGACCTCCAGGTTGCCCAACGTGGGCCGGCGCGCCCAATGCAGCCGGGCAACTCCGTCGTCACCGACTCCGCCGACGAATCTCGGCATCGTCCACCGAATCAGTTCTTGCAGGATCGAGGCCGGCAACTCCAGCGACAGTTCGACTGGGGCGGCTACCAGGACAGGCGGTGTTCCGGGCCGCAGATGCACATTGTGCAGGGTGGCAATTGCGCGGTCGAATTCGATTGTATCCCAGCATAAGTCGGTGGCGACGATGCGGACGTCACCGAGTTGGCCTACCGAGAGGCCTAGCACGTCGAGGTTGGAGTCGAATTCCGTGACGGTGAGCGACAGCTCTCCTTCTTCGATCTGAACCGACAGCGTCCGGCCTTCGATCAGCCGGCGCAGCGTCGTGAACAGCGTCCGGTAGCCGGCTTCCGCGGCCGCAGAAACCGGCGGAAGCGCGGACGCTGATGACCACAGCGAAGCCAGCATGTCGATTGGCCGGAACGGATCAAATCCGCCCGGGAGTACCGAAGGTGTCATGACCCCAGCATCCCTCGTCTGAGGTGCCGCGAGGGCCGAATCGAGCCGCCGGCCGCTCTCCGTCGGCCGGTGTTTCGCCGGAAGCCGAGTCCGCCGGGGTAGTTCAGTGCCGGCTCACGAGGCGGCTGGAACGCTGCCTACCGAATGGGCTCGTCGCCGAGCACGGTGGTGCGCAGCATCTCCCGGGACGAGTCCGGGTCGTAGGGCGCGGCGCGGTGCAGCACACCACGGTTGTCCCAGATGACGGTGTCCCCGATTGACCAGCGGTGACTGTAGATCTTGTCCGGCAGGGTGGCTCGTTCCAGCAACTCAGCCAGCAGCGCGCGGCCCCGGTCCAGATCCATGCCGACCACGTAGTCCGCCGAGGCACCCAGAACCAGCGACTTGCGGCCGGTGTTATGTGTCCACACCAACGGATGCTCGTGGGTGCGACGGGACCGCCACCGGGCCAGCACCTCGGGGCTGGGGTCAGGAGTGACCCGCCGCTGAGAGGCTTCCAGCGAGTGCACCACCTTCAGCGCGGAGAATCGCTGTTTCTCGTCCTCGCTCAACGCGTCATAGGCCGCATAGGAGCTGGCGAACTCCGTCTCACCGCCGCGCTCAGCGACCTGTATTGCCGAGAGCACCGTCGCCTTCTGCGGGCATTCGTCGCCGGTCGGGGTGCAGCCGTCGATGTGCCAGTCGAAGGTGGCCCGCAGATAGGGCGCCGAGGAATTCTTCGAGACGTCCAGGGTGATCGGGTAGATCCCGGGCACCGCATGGTGGCCGTCGGAGGAGTAGTCGACGGCACCCAGCCGTTGGCAGAACTGCACTTGCGCCTGCGGTTGCAGACCCAACCCGGGGAACACCAGCACACCGTTGTCTTCGAGCGCGTCGAGCACGGCCGCACCGAGCACGTCGTCGGTCGCTAGTTGGTCGGGGTCGATGCCGACGACTTCGGCGCCTACCGAAGATGTCAGCTTGTTGACGCTAAGCAGTTTCATTCGGTGTTCCTCCCTGACGGGCCGTGGCTCACGGCACGGGCTCGTTGATGCGCGTCATGACCGCGTCCGCGGCGTCGGTGGGTCGCGTCTGGTGCATGATCTCCACCGACATCGCGACCATGATTAATGAATAGACGAGGTGCAGTAGGTTCAGCGCATCCTCGGGCAAGTCGTCAAGCGAGAATTTGTCGCAGTATTCGATGGCTTCCTCCAGCCGGGGAAAGAAGGCGTCGTAGAAGTCCTGCTTCTCCGCCATCGAGGTACTCATCCGCTTGTCCCACCGCTCGGGTTCGGTTGGCAGGCACCATGTCCGGGCGTACGGTTCGAGCTCGGCGAACGCGCTGGGCAATGGCTTGTCAGTCATGGCCGGCTCCTACCGGGGTGAGTTCGCGTTGGTATTCGGCCACCCAGTCGCCGACGACTTTGTGCAGGTGACGAACCAGTATCTCCTGGTCATTGAGCGGGAAGTTGTCGACGATCCCAGTCTCGAGGGCGGCCTGTGTTCCGCCGAGCATGCCGGCGTCTTGCAGCGCGAACTCTTTGAGCACTACTGCGGCCACTTCGTGTTCAACGCGTTCGCGCACGTTGCGAGCCGGAGAGAATGCGGTGAACGCCTCGAACCGGTGGGTGTTGTGCGACGTCGGCCAATACCGGTACAGCAGGTACCAGCCACCGTAGATAAGGATCTCCAGGTTTGGGAAAATTTGGAAGTTGCTGATGCCCCAATTGTCGATGCTGCCTGGATTGAGCCCGGCGGGCAGCTCACCGATGTCGGGTGTCCGCCAGGGCCCTACAAGTCCGCTGTGCGTTGCTCTTTCGATCGGATACATGTATTCCGGCGCGAGCAACCAGCGGCGTGTCCCGGCGGTGGACACCAGGCGGTGCGGCCCGTCGAGCTGAAAGTGCGCACACTCGAAGCCGGCGTCGGGATCCCGCACAGCCGACGGAACCTGCTGCGGGTGCAGCGATGGCACGTGGTAGTACTCCTGAAACGCGTCGGCGAAGATTTTCCAGTTACTGTTGTTGTCGGCGACCCAGTCGTAGCGCTCGGTCAACTTTTCGAAGGGGTAGTCGTCGAGCCCGGTCACCATAGGGCCCAGAAATTGCCGCAGGCTTTGACGTGGCTCCCGGTCGAAGTTGACGAAGATGAAGCCCTTCCAAATGTCACAATGCACCGGACTCAGGCCGTAGCGTTGGCGATCCAGGTCGAAGAACTCCGATTCCTGCTGAACGAATGTCAGCTTACCGTCCAGACCGTAGCGCCAGCCGTGGTACTTGCAGGTGAACTGCCGGCAAGTACCGTTCGTCTCTTCGCGCGGAAAGTCGTTCCACACCAACTTGTTCCCCCGGTGCCGGCAAATGTTGTGGAAGGCGCGGACCACCTGGTCCCGGCCTTTGACCACCACAATCGACGTTCCCACCGCGGCAATGTCCTTGGTGAAATAGCTGCCGACGCGGGGCAGTTCCTCGACTCGACCGACGTTGAGCCAGACGCGCTGGAAGATCGATGCCCGCTCGGCGGCGTAGAACTCCGGTGAGGTGGAATCGCGGAACGAAACCGGTTCGGTGCCCAGCTCCGGATAGTGTTCGGTCCAACTGCCTTCCATCGGCTTAGGCCAGCGCGCCATGCGAACCTCCTGACTTATCCATGTGCACGCCGAAAAGCGTTGTCACATCACTGCTCCGCCGTTGACGCCGAGCACCTGACCGGTGATGAAACCGGCTTGTTCAGAGCACAAGAACGCCACCGCGGCCGCGATGTCATCGCCGGTGCCCAGCCGGCCCACCGGGAAGCCCTGGGCCATCTCCTCGTCGGAGGGCAGGTTGCCGTCTGCCTGCGACTGCTCTTGCATCGGAGTCTTGATGCCTGACGGTGGAACGTTGTTGACGGTAACGCCCGCTGCCGCGTATTCCCGAGCCAGTGATTTCGTCAACGTGATGACCGCACCTTTGGACGCGGCGTAATGCGCCATGCCAGGTGAGCCGCGCTGAGCGCTCGACGACGAGATCATCACGATGCGGCCCCAACCCGCCGCCACCATGTCCGGCAGCGCGACCTGGCAGCAGTGAAACGTCCCGGTGAGATTGACGTCGATGATGCGTTGCCAGCGTTGCGGAGTGATCTCGCTGAACGGCGCGAAGTCGACGAGCCCGGCGCTGGTCACCAGCACGCTCACCGATCCGAGTTCGCTGCGCACCTTGGCGAACGCCTCCTCGACCGCAGGCCGGTCGGTCACGTCGACTTCTACGGCCACCGCGGTCACGCCGTCGGCACGTAAAGCATCCGAAACCCGCTGCGCTCCCACAGCGTTGATATCCAAGACGGCAATCGGGTGACCTCGCCGGCCTAGCTCATGACAGGTTGCCTCGCCCATTCCCGACGCTCCGCCGGTGACCACTGCCACGCGTGGAATGCTGCTCATCGTTGAGTCATTCGTAGACCACCTTCACGGTCCGGCTGGTCGGCAGGGACTGGCACGTCACCACCCAGCCTTCGGCCACTTCCTCGTCGGTCAGCGCGTCGTTGTTCAGCATCCGCACGCTTCCGTCCGTCAGCCGAGCCATACACGTTCCGCACGAACCGATCTCGCACGACGAGGGGGCTGACAGCCCGGCCGTCCGGGCGGTCTGCAGCACAGTATTGCCCGGTCGGTAGGGCACTCTCGTGGTGCGCCGGTCCAAGACAATCACGACTTCCTCGGTGCCGGTGTCAACCGGCGGCGGTGACCCGACGCGTTCAACGCGCTCCAGGTGCGCCGGGTCGGCGGCACCGTCCACCATCTGCTCCATCAACGGCGAAAGTATCATCTACTTGCCATCATCTCAAGTACTTGATTCTTCGCCGGGGTAGTCCTCGTCCACCGCTGAGTGATCGGTGATCAGCGGGTTGCCGGTGCCCTGTTCGACCACAAGGGCCAACAAGTCGTGCAGCTGCCGCTGCTGCTCACTGGTCAAGACGCCGAACACCCTGTTGTGGGCGGCCACTGCGTCGGTGAGGACAGCTGAGACGACCTCGCGGCCCTGGCCGGTGAGATAGGTGTGCAGAATGCGGCCATGCTGCGGATTCTGTTTGCGCTCAACCAATCCGCGGCGCTCCAATGCGGTGATCGCCAACTGGACGCCCTGTGGGCTGATCAACAGCCGGCGAGCCAGATCCGCTCCGGACAGACCGGGCTCGTTGGCCAACTGGCGCATCAGACCGATTTGCGCGGTGGTCACCCCATGGCTGCTGATCGCGTCGTTCACCGTTTTCAACGAGTAGTGAAAGGCCTGCTTGAGCAGCCACAAGATGTTGTCGGTGAGTTCCATGCTCGTCTTTCCTTACGGACGGCGCTCCGGCCCCGATTGCGCTCCAGCCTGCGGACTTTTGTAGATCTGGCCGTCCTTCATCACGAACCGCACGTCAAGGGTGGTGGCGACGTCGCGTGAAGGGTCACCGGCAACGGCGATGATGTCGGCGAGGTGACCGGGTGCCAGCCGGCCCAATTCGTGGTCGGCTTCGATGAGTTCGGCGCTGGTAACCGTTGCGGCGCGGATCGCCTGCATCGGTGTCATGCCGCGATCGACCAGTGCGCAAAGCTCTTTGGCGTTCTGGCCGTGCGGGATTGCCGGTGCGTCGGTGCCACAGGCGATCCGCACCCCTGCCGCAATCGCCCGGGGCAGCATCGCTTTCGCGCGAGGAAACACTTCAGCAGCTTTCTTGCGCAGCTCCGGTGCCACCCGGTCGACAGCCAACGCTTCGGTCAGGTAGGTGGTGGACACCAGGAACGTACCGTGGTCGACCATCATCTGGATGGTGTCGTCGGTAGCCAGAAACCCGTGCTCGATGCAGTCGATCCCGGCTTTGATGCAGGCCCGAATGGCGCTGTCGCCGATCGCATGCGCAGCAACCCGCACACCGGCGCGGTGCGCCTCGTCAGCGATCGCGACGAACTCCTCGTCGGAATACTGCTGAGATCCCGGCGCGGTGCTGTGCGACATCACGCCCCCGGACGCGGACACCTTGATCAGCTGGGCGCCGTGCCGGATCTGGTAACGCACGCACGCGCGAACATCGGGCACTCCGTTGGCGATGCCTTCGGCGACCGACAGCGGCATGATCCCGGGAGCGAGCCGTTGAAACACCGTCGGATCCAGGTGTCCGCCATAAGGTGTGACGGCGTGCCCGGCCGGCACGATGCGCGGTCCGATGTGCCAGCCCTGATCAATGGACCGTTGCAGCGCAACGTCTAGGAGGTAACCGCCGGTCTTGACCATCAAGCCGAGGTTGCGCACCGTGGTGAAGCCTGCGTCCAAAGTGGTACGGGCGTTCACCGCGCCGCGCAGCGTGCGGTACACCGGGTCGTCTTGCACACCGTGCATGGGAGCCGGCAGCCCGTCCGGTCCGCCGGGCCCGCCGATGAGCAGGTTGAGTTCCATGTCCATCAGCCCAGGCAGCAAAGTCACATCGCCGAGGTCGATGTCAGAACCCAAATTCGGTCGCAGCCCAACAGGATTGATCGAGGTGATCCGGTTCCCGTCGACCACCACCGCCGCCGGTGAACGGACCTGACCGGTGTCGACATCGGCCCAGCGGGCGGCCCGCAGCACGGTGGTCTGGGTCACGGAACAGGTTCGTCGACGCAGTCCAGGGTGGAGGCGCCCGAATCGGGAATCCGCGGCTGCTTCCAGCACTCGATCGGGAACGACACCATGATCATCGAGTACAACAAGTGCATCAGGTTTTCCACGTCGTCCGGCAGATCGTCCAAACTGAATTTGTCACAAAAGGCGATCGCTTCCTCAGCGCGCGGGGTGATGGCGTCGTAGAAAGCCTGCATCTCGGTCATCGATGTGTTCAGCCGCTTGTCATAGCGCTGTGGTTCGGTGGGCAGGCACCAGTCTGAAAACGGTTCCAGGTCAGAGAATTCGGGCGGCAACTTCGCGGCCATCGCGATCAGACCTCCACGGTGCTGCGCCGGTACTGTTCGACCCACGCGGCGGTCTCGGCGTGCAGGTGCCGCAACAAGACCTCCTGGTCGTTGAGGACGAACTCGGTGACAGCGCGAGATTCGACCATCGACTGCGTGGCTTCCAGTGTGTTGGCGTCCTGAAGACCGAACTCCTTGAACGACACTGCGGCCAGTTCCTGCGCGATCCGCTCGCGCGGAGACCTCGGCCGCGGGAAGTACAAGGTGCCCTCGAAGATGTGGCTGTTGAACGAGGTCGGCCAATAGTGGTAAGTCAAATACCAACCTTGGCTCCAGATCAGAATGACGAAATTGGGAAAGAGCTGAAACGAGTCCAGCCCCCACGGATCACACCCAGCCGGGTTGATACCGGTGGGCAGCTTACCGATGTCAGGTTTCTCCCACGGCCCGAAAAGGCCGCTGCGGCAGACGTCTTCGATCGGCTTACGCATCTCGGCGTCCATCTCCCACGCGCGCACACCGGAGGTGCTGACCAATCGGTGCGGGCCGTCGATGCGATAGTGCGGAGCCTCGAAGCCGGCCTCGGCTGCTGCCTTGGAGTACTTCGCCGGTGACTGGTTCGCGTGTAACACCGGCGCGTGGTAGAACTCCTGAAACGCATCCAGGTAGAGCTTCCAGTTCGCCTTCACCTCTGAGCGGTAGTACCACCGCGAAGTCATCTGGCCGAATGGATAACCTTCCAAGCCGAGCACCATCGGACCCAGGAAGTCCCGCAAAGACTGTTCGGGTGCAGCGGCGAAGTTGACGAAGATGAAGCCTTCCCAGACGTCACAGTGCACCGGCACCAAACCGTAGCGATTCTTGTCCAGGTCGAAGAACTCACCTTCCTGTGGCACGTGGGTCAGGTTGCCGTCGAGGTCGTAACGCCAGGCGTGGTACTTGCACCGGAACTGCCGGCAAAAGCCGCTGGTCTCCTCCAGTGGCATGTCGTTCCACACCAGCTTGTTACCGCGGTGCCGGCAGATGTTGTGAAATGCGTTGATCTCACCGTTGATGTTGCGCACCAAGACGATCGACGTGTTGGCGACCTTGAGCTCTTTGGTGAAGTAACTCCCCTTGCGCGAAAGTTGTTCGACGCGGCCGACGTTGAGCCATGCTCGTTTGAAGATCGCCGCCCGCTCCAGCTCGTAGAACTCCGGGGAGATGGAGTCCTCGTAGGAGACCGGGCCGGTGCCGAGATCAGGATAGTGCTGTGTCCAGCTGCCCTCCGGCGGCTTGGGGAAACGAGCCATGCATACTCCCGTCGACGTCGATGACGATCACTCGCAGCGCCGATGCTATCCGTTGTGCCCGGCAGTCACAAGTAGTTGATATAGCTGTGCGTACCGCAACCCGGAAGTGATCGACAGGAAGCTACCGCGGGATACGCCACACCGGCTCGGTGCAGTCGACCCCGTCGGCCGACAGCTGGCGCTTGACCACCTTGAAGGTCGCAGTTCGCGGCAGCTCGCTGCTGATTCGCACGAAAGACGGCCATTGCTTTCGCCCCAAGTCCGGCTGCTCGGCCAGGAAGGCGCTGAACTTGTCGACGTCGAAGTCAACCCCGGCGGCCAGGACAAGGGCGGCCATCACCTGGTCGCCGACGGCCGGATCCGGCACCGCATACACGGCAACCTCTGTGACGCCGGGGTAGCGCAACAGCACCCGCTCGATAGGCGCGGTGCCCAGATTCTCGCCGTCGACTCGCAACCAGTCACCCAACCTGCCGGCGAAGTAGGCGTAACCGGCGTCGTCGCGGTAGGCGAGGTCGCCGCTGTGATAAACGCCGCCGGCCATGCGCTGCGCGTCGGCTTCCGCGTCGTTGTAGTAGCCCTCGAAACGGCCCCGGCCACCGGTGTTGACCAGTTCGCCGACCACCCCGGGCGGACACCGCTCGCCGGTGCCGACGTCGACGATCTCGATGCCGTCGGGCAGCGGTCCGAGCGCACCGGACGGGGTGTCCGGAGTGCGGCTGATCGCCACCCCACCCTCGGTGGACCCGAACCCGTCGATGACCACGCAACCGAACCTGCGGGCAAACCGCTCGACGTCACCCGGTGCACCCTCGTTGCCGTAGACCGCCCGCAGAGGGTTGTCGGCATCATCCGGACGCTCCGGCGTGGCGAGCACATACGACAACGGCTTGCCCACATAGTTCGCGTACGTGGCGCCGTAGTGCCGAACGTCCGGAAGGAACTGCGACGCAGAGAATTTGCGGCGCAACACCAGCGTGCCACGACACGCCAGGGCCACCGCCCAGCCCACCAGCACCGCGTTGGAGTGGAACAACGGCATCGATGCGTAACACACGTCATCGCAACCAAGGCTGAAGCGGTCGCGCATCGTCACACCGGCGATCGCCACTTTGCTGTGGCTGCACTTGACCGCCTTGGGTTCACCGCTGGTGCCGGAGGTGAAGATCAGCATGAACAGGTCGGCTGGTTCGGCCGATTCGAATCGGGGCTCGGCGGCGGTGTGGGCGGCCACTTCTTCGGCCCACTCGGCGGAGTCGACGTTCACATACCCGATTCCATTGAGCCCGGCAGCCGAATTGGTGTCGGCGAGCACCAATTGGCAGTCGGCGTGGTCGATGTCGCGGGCCAGCGCGTCACCCCGCCGCACCGGGTTGAGCCCGACCGGGACGATTCCCGACAGCCCCGCCGCGACAAGCACCGCCGAGAAGAACGGGGTGTTCTCCAGCAGCACGCCGACGTGCGGTGGCCGGGCCGGGTCGAGGCGTGCGCGCAGCGCGGCCGCCACCGCGGCGCCGTGGCGCAGATGGTCGTGCCAACTGGTGAACGAGTCCTCGAAGCGAACTCCCCGGTCCTGTATCGCGACAAGCGGATTCAGCAGGTCGGTGACAGTCGGGAGCCGTTCGGTCACGGTCAGGCCGGGGTGTCCGCCAGTTCGCGGCCGATTCTGCGCAACTGTGCGGTGGCACTGCCCACTGCGAACTCGTTCTGCTTGGCAGCCAGAAAATAACGGTGTGCCGGATGGTCGACGTCGATGCCCACGCCGCCATGGACGTGCACGATGGTGTGCGCCACCCGGTGCCCCGCATCGGCCGCCCAGAACGCCGCGGTGGCCACCTCGGTGTCGGCGGCGGAATCCTCGGCGAGTCGCCACGCCGCTTGGGTGAGCGTCAGCCTCAAGGCCTTGACGTCGATGTAGCCGTCAGCCAGGCGCTGCGACACCGCCTGAAAGCTGCCGATCGGACGGTCGAACTGCTCTCGTGTGCGCGCGTATTCCGCGGTCAACTGCAGCCCCCGGTCGAGCACGCCCAACTGAAAAGCGCTGCGGCCCAATGTGGCCAGCGTGGAAAGCCAACCGGCCACATCATCCGTGCCGGCTATCGGCGGATCGGAGATCTCGACACCTTCTAGTTGCAGATGTCCCACGCTGCCCAGACCGGTGGTCTGCAATGGCGTCACCGAGACACCGGCAGCGTCCGCGGGCACGACGAAAAATATCGTGCCGGAATCTGATTCGGCGGGTGCCAGAAACGCGTCGGCGACCGGGCCAAACGGGACCTGTGTACGCGACCCGTGCAGACGGTACTTGTCGTCCGACCGGGTCGCCTGCACCGGCCCGTCGCCGGGCTCGCCGTCCAGCGCGGCGGTCAAGATTTTTTCACCGTTGACGGCCGGTGCGGCCCACCGCTGTTGAAGCTCGGGCGAGCCGAATCGCGCCAGCGCGCCGGCGACGAGCACCACGGACTCCAGGTAGGGGACAGCGGCCAGCTGACGACCCAACGCCACCAGAATCGCGGTCTGCTCGAGCACCCCATAGCCACCGCCGCCGACCGGCTCCGGTGCCGCGGCGCTCAGGATGTCCGCGTCGATCAGCTTCTGCCACAGCGCGCGGTCAAACCGTTGATCCAGGCCGTCGAGCTCGCGGTGGTGTGCAGGCGTGCACACTGCGTCGACGATGGTGCCGACCAAACCGCCCAGGTCGTCCGCGGCTTCAGTTGTGGAAAAGTCCATGAGCTATCCAGATCTCCTCAGCGGTTGGCTCGGGGCAGGCCCAGCGCCACCATGCCGATGATGTCGCGCTGGACTTCGTTGGTGCCGCCACCGAAGGTCAGAATCAGACAAGCCCGGTGCATTCGCTCGACCCGGCCGCGCAGCAGCGCGCCGGGGGAGTCCTGACGCACGGTGGCGGCAGTGCCCAGCACCTCCATCAGCAGGCGGTAAGCCTCGGTGGCCAGTTCGGTGCCGAACACCTTGGCCGCCGAGGCGTCCGCTGGTGACGGTGCCGCGGAATCTGACGACGCGAGTTCCCAGTTGATCAGTTTGAGCACCTCGACTCCTGCATGCACGCGGGCCAAATTGAGTTGCACCCACTCCGAGTCGATCAGCCGCGCACCGCCGGGATCTTTGGTGTTCTGCGCCCACTCGCGGACTTGATTGAGCGCCATGACGATCGGCATCGGCGACACCAGAGCGACGCGCTCGTGGTTGAGCTGGTTGGTGACCAGTTTCCAGCCGGCGTTCTCCTCACCGACCCGATTTGCCACCGGCACCCGGACGTCCTGGTAGTAGGTGGCGCTGGTGTCCACGCCGGACATGGTGTGCACCGGTGTCCAGGAGAAGCCTTCTGCGCTGGTCGGCACAATCAACATCGAGATGCCGCGATGCTTTTTGGCCTCGGTGTTGGTGCGCACGGCCAGCCACACATAATCGGCGTAGGCGATCAGGCTGGTCCACATCTTCTGACCGTTGACGATGTAGTCGTCGCCGTCGCGTATTGCCGTGGTGCGCAGGCTCGCCAGATCCGTGCCGGCACCGGGCTCGGAGTAGCCGATCGAGAAGTGCAGATCCCCGGATGCAATTCGTGGCAGGTAGAACTTCTTCTGCTCCTCGGTGCCGAACGCCATGATGGTCGGCGCGACGCTGTTGATGGTCAGGAAGGGCACCGGCGCACCGGCGACGGCGGCTTCGTCGGTGAAGATCAGCGAGTCCATCGGGGAGCGGTCCTGGCCCCCGAACTCCCGGGGCCAGTTCAGGGTGAGCCAGCCGTCTTTCCCCATCTGCGCGACCGTCTCGCGGTAGACGTTGCCCTCGCCGACTTCACCGGAGGTCGAACTGAGCGCTTCGCGGCGTTCCGGAGTGATCAGCTTGGCGAAGTACGACCGAAGTTCCCGCCGCAGCTTTTCCTGCGCAGGGGTATAACTGATTCGCATTCCAGCCGCCCTTCGTCTTCTGACGGCTCCAGATCCGCCATTGAGGTTGTAACACGTTCTAGTCGGAGGGTCCAGCGGTGGTGCCCCGCATGGTCGTATGGTGATGATGGAAAATTCCGGGCCCTCCAACCCGGTCTCGGGCTGTGAAGGCTGCGCAGGTAAAAGGAGAGTGCCGTGCGGGTGATAGTGGATCACGATCGTTGTGAAGGTAACGCGGTGTGCATGGGAATCGCACCGGACCTCTTCGACCTCGACGATGACGACTACGCCGTGGTGAAGGTCGACCCGATACCGGCCGATCGGGAAGGGGCTGCCGAGCGAGCGATCGTGGAATGCCCTCGCGCAGCCCTGGCCCGGGAAGACTAGAGGTATTCATAAATTGACTGGCAACGCGGACCTGACCGATCTGTCCGGAAAGGTCGCCGTGGTGACTGGCGCGGCCGCCGGCCTCGGGCGCGCAGAGGCCATCGGGTTGGCTCGCGCCGGGGCGACCGTCGTCGTCAACGACATCGCGGCCGCCCTGAACGCTTCCGACGTCATGGACCAAATCACTGCCGCCGGGTCCAAAGCCGTCGCGGTGACCGGTGACATCAGCCAGCGTGCCACCGCCGACAAACTCATCAGCAGCGCCGACGTGCTGGGTGGCTTGAGCATCGTGGTGAACAACGCCGGGATCACCCGGGACCGGATGCTGTTCAACATGTCCGACGACGAATGGGACGCCGTCATCGCAGTTCACCTGCGCGGGCACTTCCTCGTCACCCGCAACGCGGCGACCTACTGGCGGTCCCGAGCCAAGGACGCCGGCGGATCGATCTACGGCCGAATCGTCAACACGTCCTCCGAGGCGGGCCTGGTCGGCCCGGTCGGGCAGGCCAACTACGGTGCCGCCAAGGCGGGCATCACTGCGCTGACCCTGTCGGCGGCCCGGGCACTGGGCCGTTACGGGGTATGCGCGAATGCGATCTGCCCCCGGGCACGCACCGCGATGACGGCCGACGTCTTCGGCGAAGCGCCAGATCCGAACGACCCCGGAATTGCACAAAGCGGCATCGACCCGCTTTCCCCCGAGCATGTCGTCACCTTGGTACGTTTCCTCGCCTCACCGGCGGCCGAAGCGGTCAACGGGCAGGTCTTCATCGTCTACGGTCCCCGGGTCACGTTGCTGTCAGCGCCGACGGTCGAACGCCAATTCAGCGCTGAGGCCGCAGCATGGAATCCGGCGCAACTAAGCGCAACGCTGCATGACTACTTCGCTGATCGCGATCCCGAGTTGAGCTTCGCCGCGACCGGTGTCATGGAGACCTGAGCTCTCTGCGGCTCAGGGGTTTGTGTCTGAATCAGGTTCCGAGCCGGCAAGGGCGTCGAGGAACGACCGTGCCCAGCGGTCCACGTCATGAGCGAGCACCTGGCGTCGCAGCGCGCGCATCCGACGCCGCCCTTCCTCGACCGGCTGGTTGAGGGCCGCTTCGATCGCATCCTTGACGCCCTCGAGGTCGTGCGGGTTGACCAGGTACGCCCGTCGGAGTTCTGCTGCGGCGCCGGTGAATTCGCTGAGAACCAGAGCGCCGCCGAGATCACCGCGGCAGGCCACGTACTCCTTGGCCACCAGGTTCATGCCGTCGCGCAGCGGCGTGACCAGCATGACGTCACTGGCCACGAAGAATGCGATGAGCTCGTCGCGGGGCACCGGCCGATGCAGGTAGTGCACCACCGGACGGCCGACCTCGCCGTACTCCCCGTTGATGTGACCTACCTCGCGCTCGATGTCGCTGCGCAGGATCTGATAGCTCTCCACCCGCTCGCGGCTCGGGGTGGCCAATTGGACCAGGACGGTGTCGTCGCGTTTGGCGCGGCCCTCGGCCAGCAACTCCGAGAAAGCTTTCAGCCGCACATTGATGCCCTTGGTGTAGTCGAGCCGGTCGACACCGAGAAGGATCTTGCGCGGGTTGCCCATTTCGGCCCGCAGCTCTTTGGCGCGTCGGCGCACATCACGGTTGCGGGATTTGCGGTCGAGTTCGGCCGAATCGATGGAAATGGGGAAGGCGCCCACCCGCACGGTGCGCGACCCGACTCGCACCTCACCGAAACGCGACCGTACACCGACCGATCCCCGCGACGTCTCGGCGCCGGCCAGACGCCGGGACAAAATCAGGAAGTTCTGCGCACCGCCGGCCAGATGGAAGCCAACCAGGTCGGCGCCGAGCAGTCCCTCGACGATCTCAGTGCGCCATGGCATCTGCATGAACAGCTCGACCGGCGGAAAGGGGATGTGCAGGAAAAAACCAATGGTCAGGTCCGGACGCAGCTCCCGCAGCATCTTGGGGACCAGTTGCAGCTGATAGTCCTGCACCCACACGGTCGCACCGGAGGCGGCGGCGCGCGAAGCGGCTTCGGCGAACCGGCGGTTGACGTCGACGTAGCGATCCCACCACTCCCGGTGATAGATCGGTTTGACGATGACGTCGTGGTACAGCGGCCACAGCGTGGCGTTGGAGAAGCCCTCGTAATATTCGGCGACGTCCTCGGCGCTGAGCCGCACCGGGTAAAGCTGCAGGCCTTCTTCGACGATAGGTTCCTCGTCGCCGTCGGTGATCCCCGGCCAGCCGATCCAGGCCCCGCGGCGACGGCGCAGCAGCGGTTCCAAGGCGGTGACCAGCCCGCCGGGACTACGCTTCCACGTGGTGGTGCCGTCGGGATGGCGCTCCATGTCGATCGGAAGTCGATTGGCGACCACCACGAAATCGGAACTGCGGGCTTCAACCGTCGATGGGCTCGCCTGGGAGACCGACTCTCGCGTCTCGGAACCGCCGGAAACCACTCAGGTCTCGAGTTTCGCCGGTCCAATGCCGAGCATCGATAGGAAAATTCGGCACTCATCGGCGTCGTTCGCGTACGCCGCGACCACGCGCCTGGCTTGGCTGGCGGTGCTGTCGGTCAGCGGTTCAACTTCGCCGAGTTCTGCTGGGTCTGATTTAGCGGGCATGACATCACTGTAGGCGAAGCGTCGTTTCAGTGAGGTGACCAGCCCGGACCCACCGCACAGGCGGTGATTAACGGCCCGTAATGTGCAAGACGGCGACCTGCCGCGAACGCAAATGAGGTGGCTAATGGCAGTCCACGATGATGTGAGCACCGGTGCGCCCGATGCGCAGGCCGATGAGTTGGTGGCCTATGAGACTCTCGACGCCGGCCGGATCGCCCGGATCTGGCTCAACCGGCCTGAGGCACACAATGCCCAGAATCGCACCTTGCTGGTGCAACTCGATGAGGCGTTCCTGCGGGCCGAGGCCGACGATGACGTTCGTGTCGTGATTCTGGCCGCCCGCGGTCGGAACTTCTCCGCCGGCCACGACTTGGGGTCCGAGGCGGCGCTGGCTGAGCGAGCGCCCGGACCGGCGCAGCACCCGACGTTCCGGTTCAACGGTGCCACCCGTGCAGCGGTCGCCGAGAAGACCTATCTGCAGGAGTGGCACTACTTCTTCCAGAACACCTGCCGGTGGCGTGATCTCCGCAAGATCACCATTGCCCAAGTTCAAGGCAACGCGATTTCAGCCGGACTCATGCTGATCTGGGCGTGCGACCTGATAGTGGCCGCCGACAACGCCAAATTCAGTGATGTCGTCGGTGTCCGCATGGGTATGCCGGGCGTCGAGTATTACGCTCACCCTTGGGAATTCGGTGCCCGCAAAGCCAAAGAGCTGTTGCTGACCGGTGATTCGCTCGATGCCGACGAGGCCTACCGGCTGGGCATGGTGTCCAAAGTCTTTCCGCGCGACGAGCTGGAAGACAAGACACTGGAATTCGCCAGACGCATTGCCGAACGGCCCACGATGGCGGCGCTGTTGATCAAGGACTCCGTCAACGCGGCTGCCGATGCCATGGGGTTCACCGAAGCGCTGCGCCATGGGTTCCACATCCACGAGCTGGGGCACGCGCATTGGGCGGCGCACAACGAAAACCGTTTCCCGGTAGGGCTACCTCCCGACGTGGAGGATTGGCGTGCGGCCAAGCCGTCGAAGATCGCCCGCCGCGACGAGCCCTAAAACGGCAGGACCCGCATGCAGCTTTCGTTCGAGGACCGTACCTACCTGGTGACCGGCGGTGGCAGCGGCATCGGCAAAGGCGTCGCCGCGGGGCTGGTGGCAGCCGGTGCCGCCGTCGTCATCGTGGGCCGCAACGCCGACCGACTCGCCGCCACCGCCGAAGCCATCGAGTCCAGCGCAGCCCACGGTGCCATCAGGTACGAGCCGGCCGACGTCACCGACGAAGACCAAACCGCACAGGCCGTGGCGGCGGCCACCGCCTGGCACGGCCGGCTGCACGGGGTGGTGCACTGCGCGGGCGGCTCGGAGACCATCGGCCCGGTCACCCAGATCGACTCGCCGGCCTGGCGGCGCACCGTGGACCTCAACGTCAACGGCACCATGTACGTGCTCAAGCACACCGCCCGGGAAATGGTGCGTGGCGGCGGCGGTTCGTTCGTGGGCATCTCGTCGATTGCCGCGAGCAACACGCACCGCTGGTTCGGCGCCTACGGGGTAAGCAAATCGGCGGTGGACCACATGATGAAGCTGGCCGCCGACGAGCTGGGTCCGTCCTGGGTGCGGGTCAACAGTATCCGCCCGGGCCTCATTCGCACTGAACTGGTTGCGCCAGTTGTGGACTCACCCGAGCTGAGTGCGGACTACGCGCAGTGCACGCCGCTGCCCCGGCCGGGTGAGGTGGACGATGTCGCCAACTTGGCGATGTTCCTACTCAGCGACGCCGCCAGTTACGTCACCGGGCAAGTCATCAACGTCGACGGCGGGCTCATCTTGCGACGCGGCCCGGACTACTCGGCGATGCTCGAACCCGTCTTCGGCGCCGACGGGCTACGCGGAGTGGTGTGACGCCGCACCCGCCGCGGCGCCGGCGTCGCGGGATGCCAGCGTGGCGATCGCCGACCAGTCCAGCTGTCCGCCGCCGCTGGCCAGCAGCGTAAGGAAGCGGTCCCGCAGCAGGCTGGCCAACGGCAACGGAACCTGCATGTTCTCCGCGGCGGTGAGAACCAAGCGGATGTCTTTGAGACCCAGCACCGCGGCGAAGCCGGCCGGCTCGAATTCGCGGCGTGCGATGAGTCCGCCGTAGGTCTGGTAGGCCGGCCCGCTGAACAGGGTGGACGTCAGGAGCTCGATGTACTGGGAGGGGTCCACTCCTGCTTTGGTGACCAACGCGACCGCTTCGCCGATCGACTCGATGACCGACGCGATGAGGAAGTTGCCGGACAGCTTCACCAGGTTGGCAGCCTCGGGTTGTTCGGACACCACGAAGTGCCGTTGACCGATCGCGTCGAAGACCGGGGTCAGTGCCTGCACCGCCTGCGACGGGCCCGCGGCGACGACGAAAAGCTTTGCCGCAGCGGCCGCCTCGGGCCGACCGAACACCGGCGCGGCGACGTACCGCTGATCGGCCTCAGCATGCGCTGCCGCCAGACGCTTGGACAAGTCGACGCTGATGGTGCTCGCCGAGACATGCGTCGCACCCGGTGGCAGCGAGGCCAACACGCCTTGCTCGCCGAATGTCACGTCAGCTACCGCCGGGTCGTCAGCCAGCATCGTGACCACGACCTCACCACCACAGGCCTCGGCGACCGAGCGTGCCGGCGTCGCGCCTTGCTGCACGACCGTCTCCAGCTTCTCGGGCGAACGGTTGTAGACGGTGACGTGGTGGCCGGCCTTGACGAGATTGACGGCCATGCCCCGGCCCATGTTTCCCAGTCCGATGAATCCGATGTCCATGACATCCACCATGCCGCGCACTTCTGTGCGCGGTTGGTGAATGATGTCGAAAAACCCCTCAAGACCAGAGAGCGGCGGGAGAGTAGATGAAGCGACTCGAGGGCAACCGGATCCTGGTGACCGGAGCAGCGTCCGGCATCGGGCAGGCCACTGCCCTGCGACTGCTGGACGAAGGCGCCGGGGTCGTGGCCGCCGATATCGCGGCACTGGACAAGATACGCGCGCAGGCGGAGGAAGTGGGAACCGGTGACCGGCTTGCCACCGTGGAACTCGACGTCGCCGACGAGACGTCGGTGGCCGACGGTGTGCGCTCAGCCGTGGACAGATTGAGCGGCTTGGACTCGGTGGTCAACGCCGCCGGCATGCTGCGCGCTGCGCACACTCATCAGACCAGCCTCGAGCTGTGGAACCAGATCATCGGTGTCAATTTGACCGGCACTTTCCTCGTGGTCCGTGAGGCGTTGCCGGCGCTGTTGCGGAATCCACGAAGCACGATCGTGAATTTCAGCTCCACCTCCGCCTCGTTCGCGCATCCCTATATGGCGGCCTACGCGGCGAGCAAGGGCGCGATTCAATCCTTCACTCATGCGCTCGCCCTCGAATACGCCAGTCAGGGACTGCGTGCGGTCAGCGTCGCGCCCGGGAGCATCAAGTCCGGAATCACCGACAGCACAGCGAATTACATTCCCGCTGACGCTGACTGGGCGCTGTTCGGCAGGCTATCACCCATTCTGCCGACCACCTTGGAGTCCAGCGGAGCCGGAATGGGCGACCCGGCCGCGGTCGCTGGCGTGGTGGCCATGCTGGTGTCCGACGACGGTGCGTTCATCACCGGCACGGAGATCCGCATCGACGGCGGTACGCACGCCTGAGGAGTCAGTTGACGCAGGGCACTCCGCCGCTGTCGATGATCGGTGCGCCGCGGTCCGGAGTGGGCAGGGCAGAGGTCGTCCCGTAGTACGACTTGGACGTAGTTGTCGTCGTTTTAGTGCTGCTGGTGTCGTCGTCTTGCGCGGGCGCCGAGTAGTTGTCGTCGACGACGACTTCGATGTGTCCGGCTTTGACGGCTGAATTCTGTTGCGCAGGAGCGTCGATGCCCAGGACGCGGGCCAGGTTTTGCGCATCGGTCGCCATCCCGGGCCCGTAGACCACCGCCATGCTGGAGGGGTCGGCGGCAGTGCGGTCACGCACCTGGCCGATGGTGTAGCCGTGCCGCTTGAGGGTGTGTGACACCTGAGTGGCCAGCCCGGAGACACTTCCGGCGTTGATCACGTCCACAACCGTCGACGGGTTGGGCGGCACGGTGGTCGACTCAGTCGTGGCGGTCGACGTGGTGTCGCCGATCGCCGCCGCGATCTCAGCTTTGATGGCCGCGGAGTCGATGATGTTGACGTCCTGGCCGTCGATCTCGTCGTATCGAACCACCGGCAAAGTCCGGAACTCGACATCGCCGCCGGCGAGGGCGGCCATCCGCTGGAACTGCTCCTCGTCCCAACCTGCAGACAGCACAACGTCTTTGCGCGCCACCGCGATCAGGCTCTTGAGCTTGCCCAGGTCGGTGAACGTTCCGGAGTTCTGTAGCTCGTGCATGACCGACACCAAGAAAGCCTGCTGGCGGTGGGTGCGGTCCAGGTCACCGTTCTCCAGACCGTGACGCTGCCGCACGAAGGCGAGGGCCTGTGCCGCGTTGAGCGTCTGGCGACCGGCAGGGAAGTCGGCACCGGAATAAGAGTCGTAGACGGCGTGATTGAGACACACCTTGACACCGCCCAAGCTCTCGGTCAGATCGTAGAAACCGGCCAGGTTGACTTCGGCGAAATAGTCGATCGGTACGCCGGTCAGGCTGCGAACCGCTTTCAACGTCGCCGACCGGCCCGCCTCACGGCCGCGCGTCTCCAATTGTCGTTGATTGCTCACCCCCTGGTTGATCAGTTTCTGTTCGACGTTCTGTTTGGTCAGCCCGTACGCTTCCTTGATTTTGATGTGGCGGTAGCCGGGTACGCCGCTGAACGGCACCCAGTCGTCGCGGGGGATGGAGAATGCCACGACTCGGTTGTCTTCTCCGACATGGACCAGGATGAGGGTGTTGGTGTTGTAACCGCCGGCGTCGCTGTCACCGGCATGCAACTGGTCCAGGATCGCTGAGGGCAGGTCGTTGCCGTCTTGGTCTTTGCGGGAGTCCAGTCCGATGAGCAGGATGTTCATCTCGTTGCCGAACGACCGGGGATCGTCGGTGCCCAGCGCCGATGACACGGTGATGCCACCGAGCGCGCCGTGTGCGACCCACCAGCCAGCGCCGGTCGCAACCACCGCCGCCGTAGACATCAGCGCCATGGCACCGCGGGTCAGCCGGCGGCGCGTCCGGGACGACGGACGGGCCGCCCGGTGACGGTGTCGGCCTCCGGGTCGGTCCGCGGCTGCCACTACGAGCTCAATGCCCCGTGGCCCACCGTTCGCTGTTTGCGGTGGTCGTTGGCCGCCCATGGTGTCCAGTATGCGGTAGCTTGCTGCGCCGTCCGGTTACAGTTCGGCGACGCTGCCACGGGTGGGCCTCTTGTTAGGATCGCGCGGTGCATGATTCGCCTGCGCCGGAGGACCGCGGCAACGTTCGGTCGATGTCTCGGCGGGCGGCGCTCGGCTACGCCGTCGCCACACCCATGCTGCTGGGCCTCGGGACGCTGGGAGCGGCGCTGGGCAGCCCGCAGGCGGCTGCGGCCGACAGCAAAGTGATCGATTTCGCGAAGCGGAAGATCGCACCCGACCAGATCAAGTCGGCTGGTTACACCGGGGTGGTGGTGTGGGTGTCCGAATCTCGGCCGGGTGCGGACTTCGAGGCGAAACCCGTCACTCGCGATTACGCGGACGCGCTGCGCGCTGCCGGTCTGCACTTGGTGAGCAACTACCAGTACGGCAAGCCGGGTTGGCCGGACCCGTCGGACTACACCCGCGGCTACGACGGCGGCGTCGCCGACGCTCGGACAGCCCAACAGCTGCATACCGCCGCCGGTGGACCGGACTCGGCGCCCATCTTCTTCAGCGTGGACGACGACATCGACCTGAACACATGGAAAAGTGTTGCACTGCACTGGTTTCGTGGTTTGAACTCAGTGCTGGGGGTTGAGCGCACCGGCATCTATGGCCACTCCCGGGCATGCGGGTGGGCGAGCGACGACGGTGTCATCGGGCACTCCACCACCGCCGGCCATCGCTGGGCATGGCAGACCAGCGCATGGTCGCACGGCGAGCGCGAACCTCGGGCCGTCCTCTATCAGGCTGTGGTCGACAGCCCGTCGAACCCGGGTATCCCGCTGGGTGGCATCAACGTCGACCTCGACGACGTCCTGGCGGCCGATTACGGGCAGTGGGACCTCAGCCGCTGATATCCGGTCAGCTGATCGACTCCCGGAATTCGACGCCGTCTTGGGCCTGCTGCGCCCACTCGTTGATGTCGACGACCGGATAGACCTGGAAGACGTTGTACGGGGCGAACTTTGCGGTGTCGTTCAGGAGTTCGGCCGGATGGTCGGTCTCCACCACCGCGAACCCGCCGTCCGCGTCAACCCTTCCCACGAACTGGTGAAACGTCACCCCGGCGGAGGGTTGCCATTTGGAGAACAGTTGCAGGGCACGCTGCACCGCCTCTTCGTTTTCCTTACCGGAGCTGTTGATGCGGCTGGTCCATGCCATGACGTACTTCATCGGATACTCCTAGCTGCGTGGCTGAACTAGAGGAGTGTCGGCGGCCGGCCGAAGTCGGCCGTCCACACCTGCTGAGTGTGCGCCCTCAGCAGGGCTGTCCGCACCCTTATTGCGCCACGTACCCGGCAGTTAGTTGACTACAGAAAAGTTAAGTAGTCAGGCGTCAAAGAAAGCCCAAGCAAAAATGACTCAGGAAGGTGATGGAACGGGATACTTGTCAGACACGACCGTGGCCGAAGTCTGAGATTGAACGAGGGAAACCGTGAAGATCGTCGTCATTGGCGGCACTGGAGTTCTGGGATCGAAAGTGGTACAGAAATTGAGCGACCGCGGCCACGATGCTATCGCTGCGTCACCGCGCACCGGGGTCAATGCGCTCACCGGGGACGGCCTCACTGACGTCCTTGCCAACGCCGGCGTGGTTGTGGACGTTGCCAATTCGCCCTCATTCGACGACGGACCGGTGATGGAGTTCTTCACGAAGTCGACCGCTAACTTGTTGGTCGCGGCGCAGGCGGCCCAAGTCGGGCATTACGTCGCCGTGTCGATTGTGGGCGCCGACGAGTTGCCCGAAAGCGGCTATCTGCGGGCCAAGGTCGCCCAGGAGAAGCTCATCACCGAATCTGGCATGCCTTATTCGATCGTGCGCGCGACTCAATTCGCGGAATTCACCGATGCCATCACGGCGAGCATGACCATGGGTGACGAGATTCGGGTGCCGGATGCGTTGATCCAGCCGATCGCCGCCGACGATCTAGCGGCCGAGGTCGCCCGGGTCGCCACAGGCGCGCCACTGGGTGGTATCGAGGAGATCGGCGGGCCGGAAAAGATCACGTTCGAACAGATGGCTCGCGATGTCATGGCCCGAAACGGCCAATCGAAGAAGGTGGTCGTCGACCCGGATGTCGGTTACTTCGGGACACCACTGTCCCGAGACAGTCTGGTTGTCACCTGATCAGCTGCTCTGGGCCAGCATGGCTTCCAGTCCGCCGATGGCGAGATCCAACTCGAATTCGAACTGGTCCGCGGCCGATGGCGCGCGGCCAGCGAGTGCCCGTCGAAGTGAGGGGTACCGATCCGGACCTGACTTGTCGAGCGCGGCAACGGTTTCCGCTCCATAGTCGGGTTGGCTCGTCGACATCTGCGCGACAGTCTGAGCGGAGGACTGCGCGATGTTGGCCAGCGCCGTCAGTCCTCTACGTGCGTCGTGGGCGCCGAATCCCGCGTTGAGCAGCACGTCGATGACATGTTCGGCGAGACTGAGCGCAGCCGCAGCGCCCGCCCCGCGTAATGGCGTGTGGTCAAGAGCAACGCCGACCTGGATGAGACCGTCCCGAAAAGCCCGCGTGTAGCTGCGCAGCACAGACTGCCAGTCGTCATGAGCGGGCAGCTCGATGCGCACGAGCTCGGATTCGAACCGATCGGCCACTACCAGCGACAGCAGGCCCTGTCGGTCGCCGACGTAGTAGTGCAACGCCTTGCGGCTCACGCCGAGCGTGTCGGCGACGGCCTGCATCGTCAGATGCTGCGAGGCAACGCTGCGTGCCGCCGCAACGATCTGTTCACGACTGATCTTCGCCGGGCGCCCCCGCGTGCGGCGCGGCGCAGCAGCGTCCGTCTCACCGGCCATTTCGGCAGCTTAAAACCACGAGCTCCATTTTTCACCGATCGGCGAAAAACAGTCCGGAATTGCTGATGCTTTCCTATGCTGAGCCGGTGCCAAACAACCCGTACCGGATCGTGCAGTGGACGACCGGAAACGTCGGCAAGAGTTCGGTCCAGGCGATCGCGGCCAACCCGAACTACGAACTCGTCGGCCTGTTCGCATGGTCGGACGACAAGGTGGGCCGCGACGCCGGCGAGCTCGTCGGCATCGCACCCCTCGGTGTCTCGGCCAGCAACGACGTCGACGCGCTACTAGCGCTCAAACCGGACTGCGTTGTCTACAACCCGATGTGGATCAACGTCGAGGAGTTGGTGCGCATCCTGTCGGCGGGCGTCAACGTCGTCGCGTCCGCTTCCTTCATCACCGGACACAACCTCGGCGACGGTCGAGCGCGGCTCGAAGAAGCTTGCACGAAAGGTGAATCCACGCTGTTCGGTTCTGGGGTCAGTCCGGGTTTCGCCGAGTTGCTGGCCATCGTCGCGGCCAACGCCTGCGATCGGATCGACAAGATCACCATCGCCGAATCCGCTGACACCACGTTGTACGACTCGCCTGACACCGAACGCCCCGTCGGTTTCGGTGTTGCCATCGACGACCCCGATCTGCAGCCGATGGCCGCCAAGGGCACGGCGGTGTTCGCCGAAGCGGTGCGCCTGGTCGCTGACGCAATCGGCGTCACACTCGACGACATCACCTGCGCCGCCGAATATGCCGCAACCACAGCGGATCTGCCGATGGCTTCCTGGACCATCCCGGCCGGCCACGTGGCCGGCGTCTACGCCAGCTGGCAGGGGATCGTCAACGGCCAGACGGTCATCGACATCAACGTGCGGTGGAAGAAAGGGCAGACGCTGAAGCCCGACTGGAAACTCGACGGTGACGGCTGGAAGATCACCATCGACGGTCGTCCCACCGTCAACATGCAAGTTGGGTTCCTGCCACCGCAGGACATGATCGAGTCGGCCCAAACTATCGAAGACTTCTTCGTGCTCGGCCACATCATGACGGCCATGCCGCCGATCCACGCGATTCCCGCCGTCGTGGCCGCCGCGCCCGGCATCGCCACCTACGCCGATCTGCGGCTGACCCTGCCGCGGGCGGCGGTGCCGGCGACGGTCAAGTAGGCACATGCTGGCGCGTCTCGCCGCCTCGGCGATCGCTGTTCTCAGCCGGTAATCGCGGCGTCAGACGCACGGGCGGACCTGTGTCGTGGCGCTTGGTGGGTACGCCGGCCGTGTGGGACGATAGGCGCCGTCGCGCCGTCCGGACAGTGGCGGCACTCTGGGGGAGGTAAGCACCACGCCGTCACGTCGCCCCGAGCTCTCGAGCATGGCGGACGACTATGGGCGGCACGCCCTTTCGCAGCGCGCTTCCTTCGAGGCGACCCACCCGGCCGTGCTGGCCGCTGCGGAGCAGCTGGCGAGCGAGCCCGTACTCCGTGTGGCCGATCTGGGTGCCGCCGACGGTGTCAACTCCCACGGCCTCATCCGCGATCTGGTAGCGCAGCGCGCCGGCCGGCCGCTGATTTACGCCCTCGTTGATCTCCCGACGAATGCATGGGGGGTCGCCGCGGCCCACCTGTGGGACGCCTTCGGACGAACTGCGGACCAGGCCGCCGTGGCCGTGATCCCTGCGCCGGACGAGTCTGGGCCCGGGGTCGCCGACATGGGCACCGGCGCCCACTACGCCTCGCCGGAGGCCCACCGGGAGGCCTGTCAGCGGGCGTTTGATCGTGACCTGCACCCCGCCACGGTTGTCACCATGGCCGGAATTCCCCTGCACCAGGCGCCCTCGCTTCCACAAGGCATGGTGCACGTCGCCGTAACCGGGACGACCATGCACTGGATCGCCGACGCCGCCGCTCTGGCCTCGAGTGGCTCGGTTTTCCCCGGCTACCCGGACCACATAGACGACGACGAGCGACGGGCCTGGCGCGTCGCCGCCGAACGTCAGTGGAAGCGAATGCTCGAAATGCGCTCAGTGGAGCTGGCGCCGGGGGGGTGGTTTATCGCCGCCATCCCGGCCTCACCAGCTCCATGCCCGGACAGGACAGGGCTCTACACCGAAATTGCCGGGGACATCAACCAGCTACTCGCCGACTGGCGCCGCGCGGGGCGCATCGACGGCGCCACCGTCGCCGCCGCCGTCGTTCCGGTCTGGTCACGCACCCTCGACGAGTTTCGGGCTCCCTTCGAGGCGGGCGGCGGGCGCTTCGCCGGCCTCGAGCTCGAAAGCGCCGAGCTGTTCCGTCTCGACAACCCCTACTGTGACGACAATCCCGCGGTGTTCGCGCGAGACTATGTCCAGAGCGTGGCCGCATGGGGAGGGCCGCTCCTTCTGCGCGCCTTCGCGCGTGAGGGGAAGGCACGCGCTGCCGGTCTCCTCGCCGACTTCCTCGCAGAGCTCGAGGAACGCGTCGCCGACGCCCCCGACCGTTATCGCTGGGACTACATCGAGGCCCTCCTCATTTGCCGAAAAGTCAGCGACGCGCGGTGAGAGCGCCCATGTTTCTCCTCCTCATCTGATGAACGACGGCGAGTGCGTTGTCTGGCTGCCCGACACAGCAAAATTTCACTGTTCTTGCCGGTACATGTGCCGCAGGCAAGGTCCATAGATTTGGTTAGGTCCGGGCGAGTTCGACAGTCCGTATCTCGCCGTCAAGGCTCCGTGAGCGCTGGTCCGTCATCAGTTAGGTCGACATATTCCCCGACGAGAACCAGGACCCGCGCAGCAGCCGCCGGTATCCGGCGAATGTCAACGTAATTGGGTCACACCACGGCGGTAGCCCGCCGACCAGATGCAGGCCTGTCACCAAGATCGTCGACACGGTGGCAATCGGCTGAGACTTGAAGTACCGGCGGGCCGCGTTAGTCAGCAGCTCGTCATCGGTGGCGATCAGGTCGTAAGCTGCCACGCCACTGGCCAGTGCCACCCAAGCTCGGTCTGAACTGCGCATCGTCACCACCTCTTCTTCCACAACGACGTTCGGCGGGGCTGGAAAGTTCATGCGCTTCGACTTGGACACGACGTCGTACGACTCATCGGAAGCCGTGCCACCGATCAACGCCATCCGCGCCGTCGTCGCTGTGGCGCCCGGTATCGCCACCCAAAACGACCTGCGCTCACCCTGCCGCGCGCCGCCGCCCAGTAGACGGATGTTGAACTCAAGGACAGAGCGCGAATAGAAGCCGTACCAGCTCGGCTTGGCGGTGGGTGTCGGTCTTGTCGAAGACACGTTGTAAGTGGGTGCGAACCGTTGCCAGTGAAATCGACAACTGCTCTGAAACTTCTTTCAGGTCTGAACCATTCATTACTCGCAGGGCAACTTCGGCTTCGGCTTCGGTGAGGTAATAGAGCCGCCGCAACACTGCGGCCGCGGGCTCAGGAAGGTTCTCCGGGTCCACTATCAGAACCAAGGCCTTCGGTAGTTCAGGTAGTCCATCGGCGTCACGACGGTACGAAGGCACCACATGAATTACGTAGGGCCGCTTACCCGAAGGCCGATAGCAGGTGAGTGACCGGCCCCGAACGGTGGAGTCTTCGCTGACAAGCACATCCTGGAGGGCGCGATGCAACTCTCGCTCGGCGTGCATACCTGTCGCCGCAATGCGTCCTGACCGCACGCAGACCCCGTCTTCTGCACGCAGAATCAATTCAGCAGCAGAGTTCAAATTCGTAACCATGTGGTCGCCTGCAACGATGACGACTCCGTGTCGAACCACCTCCAAAGCGCCTGCCAGCTCACCAGCGCTATCGGCCACCGCCGACAGCTTGTCTTGAGTGCGCAGTGCTTGCTGAAAGTGCGGAACCAGATCACTCAACAGCTTGACCCGTTCCCGCGTGTCGAACGGCTCCGTTCGTCCCGGCGCCGCAACGACCAAACAGGTGGGCGTCGTTCCGTCCGTGAGCCGGACGAACAACCCGTCGTCGATGTCGAGGGGACGCAACCAATCGCTGTAGAACTCCGTCTTGCGCACCAGTGGGAACAACCTCGTTCCCGTTTGCACCGCACCGATCGGAGCATGTTCAACGGCGTTGAGCACCCGATCTAACCGGTGGTAGTAGTCCGCGTAGCTGCGAACAGCTTCCACTGGGATGGTGTTGTACTGAGACGTCGACACCCGGCCGGAAAAAAGCCCGCCGTTGCTGCCACCAAGGGCGCAGTGGATGTCGCGGATGGCCATTCGCCAATGCTGGGGCGTGACCGCTGCGGTATAGATGCCGGCGACTAGGCGCGAGAAACCCTCAACCGTGACCATCACCCGGCCTGCCATTCACCGGTTGGTACCCGCATCTGCGGCACCTTCCTGAGCTGTGAGCTTGCTGGAAGACTCCTGAAAATAGTAACGGAATCTCATCCCGATCGAAACCTCAGCCATATAGATGACGCATCACCGGCGCGATGGTGGTTGTCTTCCAAGTGTTCCAAGCGGTGACTCCCGGAAGGCGTCCGCTCATGCTGCATCTACTACACAAACGCCCAGTGCAAGTTGTCGAGCAATCCTTATCGACGTTTACGTCTGAGCCACCGGCCCCGCCGCCGATTCTCATCACTGAGCAGGAAGTCCTGTTCGCAACCGCAGCGGCCGCTGCGATACCGCCGCCCGTCGGACCTCATCATCACTGGCCCGATGTCCCGCACCTCCACATGCAGCTGCCGAAGCCGCGACCCACCTATCCGGGGCGTGAAGCCGGCTACTTCGAAACGGCGCGGATGTCTCGCGCGATGGAACACCTCTGAGTTTCAACTGCATAAGCAGGAAAGGAGTAAACCAATGTCCGAACAGGAAAGAAATGTCGAGGTCATCAAGCAAGGTTATGAAGCCTTCGCCCGTGGTGACTTCGACACGGTGATGAGCTTGTACGATGACGACATCGAGTGGGTGCAACCGGGTGACAGCGCGGTCAGCGGCAAGTATCACGGCAAAGGTGAACTCACCGAGTTCTTAGCGCAGCTGGCGGCTAAGACGACGTCGATCACGCCCCTTCGCTTCCTGGCCGACGGTGACACGGTGGTCGTGTTCAGCGAAGCGACCATCGCCGGCGAGACAAGTCAGGACGTCGAGGCGTTCACCCTCCATGACGGCAAGGTGGTGCGGGCGCAGACATACGGCGACACCGCGATGATGGAGCGTGTGTATGGGAAGAAGCAGGTCGCTGCAGGCTGACAAAGCCTTCTTTGGTCGTACGGTGCGTGGAGCCCCCTGTCAGGATTGAACTGACGACCGCTCGCTTACAAGGCGGCTCAGCTCGTATGCGCGGGTGTTCGCGGGTAATCGCTTCAGCGACGCAAATCTGGCCTCGGCAGGGCCAATGTGTCCGCGTGCGTTCGCCCGTAACCGCCGGTGTTGTCGGAGTTTGAACCAGGACTTGTGACAACGTCGTGACACCGAGCCCACCGGAGGCGAGCACTTACCGACCGCGTGTAACGCTAGGCCGCGATGCAACATTCGACCCGAGAAATGCAAGAGGTCTACACCTTAGGGCAGGCGATACTAGGAGCCGCCTCGTGCCGATGGGTGCAGTGTGCTCGATGGCCCGGCCCGTGTCCGCTAACCACCCGACATGTCGGCTTCGTCGTCACGGGATCGAAGACTGATTAGTTTGTTGGTACGGCTGCGTTGAACGGTCCGGTGCGTCAGTCCGTGTTTTCGAGTGAAACCCGAATTTCGGAATGGAGTTGCCCATGTCGTTCTACGGCAGCGTGTTCGCCCGTATCTATGACCCGTTACTGGCCCTCGGAGAGGGCGCGGGCATGCGGGAAATGCGCCGCCAAGCACTGGCCGGCGCGCACGGGCGCGTGCTGGAGATCGGCGCTGGCACTGGCCTGAACCTGCCGCTGTACCCGTCTGAGGTCACCAGCCTCACGCTGGCCGACCCCGAGCCGCCAATGGTCGTTCAGCTGCGCAAGCGAGTCCCCCGCTATGCCGGCCCCCCGGTCGAGGTCGTGCAAGCGCCGGCCGAGCAACTACCCTTCGGCGACGCCAGCTTCGACACCGTGGTGTGCACGCTGGTGCTGTGCACCGTGGCCGACCCGGTGGCGAGCCTGCGCGAGATCGGCCGAGTCCTCGCCCCGGGCGGACGGCTGCTGTTTGTCGAGCACGTCCGCGCTGCGGACGCGCGCCTGGCGCGCTGGCAGGATCGCCTGCATGGTGCGTGGCGTCGCTTCGCCTATGGCTGCCACTGCAACCGCGACACCGCCGCTACGCTGCGTGACAACGGATTTGACCTCGAAGGTCTGCAGCAGCGCCGCTGGCGACGCATGCCCCCGATCGTGCAACCATTGCTCATCGGAATCGCCAGCCCAATTCGCCCCGCCGCCCGACCCTGACGTCGAGACCGAGCCGGAATGGATCATCCCCCACAGTGATCACTCTCCAATCGTTGAAGGGTGCTCACTTTTCGACCGGAATCACCTGCTCACTTTTCGACCGGAACCGACAAAGTTGGCCTAAATGGTGATCATCGGTCTGGGTAACGCGATAATGTTTGCAGCGACGCCATAATGCGCTGCGGCAGTCAAATATGACGACGCGGGCGGTGGGCAAATGCCTGACAGCATGATCACGGTTCTAGCGGCTGGGGATGGCGGAACTCCGGGGCTTCTGGCTGCGCTCCTAGGAGGAGGACTTATCGGTGCGATCCTCAGTTTTCTGGGAACGAGGTATTCGGCCTCCCGAGGAGCCGAGGCCACGACGACCGCGGCGGGTCGAGCCGCCGAGGCGACTGTTAATGCGGCTGCTCAAGCGGCCGAGGCGACGATGGAAGCCGCTCAGCTGGCCGCCGAGAACATTGCCTACCCCACCGGGGTGGAGCAAATGGCTGAATGGCAAATGCACAAGAGGGGCGTGTATTCGGAGTTGATCACAGCGACGTTTGCAGATGATCACGAGGCTTTGAGGCAATGCTTCGCGCAAGCAGGCTTCTTAGCTAACGCCGAGTTGCGATCTAACCTACTGGCGTGGTCAACAAAACCGGAACATTTTAAAGCGAGTGATCGCATACCGCTGATTGAGCAACTCAATGCGGATTCGAGAGCTGGTGGCGCGGCGACGTAAGGTGCGCTATACGCAACAGACGACCGCCCGTTCGCGCTGCCGTCCCCGGCGGCTTCCGTGTGACCCAAGTCAAGATGAGTACTGGTTCGAGACCGAGGGTGTGCTAGGACGTGCCCTCGACTGTCGAAAGCGAGGTGTAGCACGAAGAACTGTGCATTTGGACCGCCCCGGTTATCCGAGACTTTAATCCTTCAAGAAGAAGGCTTGGAGTCATGCCAGGTGGTACAAAAAGGCGGTACTCGCCCTCACCGCCGAGAAACACGGCACGATCCCGGGAAATGCGACCGGCTAATCGACGCCCTCCTGACCGCGCCGCCGCTCGCAGAGTGGCCATCAGAGTGCCGGGAGAAGTTGTTCGAGACATGCCACTTCATAGAGAACCTCGCTCGAGAATTTCAGGCGCCGGGGTGAGATTCGGGACGGCGGTGAAAATTAGCTCAGCCCGTGAGCCTGGGGTGGGCGTTCACCCAAGTCAATCCCCCTCCGGCTGAGGACTTCTCAAGTCGCGTCCGTAGCCGCCGTTAGGCGTCCAGGCCCGGGGCGCGCCCAACGCCAAAAGAGCCACCCCAGTCACCTGATTCGCTCCAAGGTGGCCGGGGCTTGGCGTTCCCAGCCACTTAAGAGAAGAGCAGCAGCAAGACACCCGTGTCACCTATTCATGCAGTAGACCCGCGGCCCCAGCAAGGTCGGAGGCTTGTATAGGGCGCGACGAGGGCAAAAAAGCGAGCGACACTCCGTAAGCCCAGCGTCAGGTAGGCCACGTGACCTGCGGCGCCGCCATCCAGCTTGAATTCGCCCCGCCATCGACTGATTGAGTCGGCGGCAGTTTGAACGTATCGCACCTTCTGCTTATGTGGGCGTCACAGGACGGATCCGGCTTGCCGACGTCCGCGTCGTCGCCGAGTGGCGGCTGGGGTGGTGCATGGTAAGCCTCTATTGCGGCGCGGCCGATGATGCGTCCGAGTTCGGTGTAGGCGGCGAATTGTGCTTCGTTGAACCATTGATCAGAAGTGCTGTCGTGGGGGAACACGTCGCTGTTTGCGGCGTAGGTGAGCAGCCACTCTGGGCATCCTTCCCCAGACAACAGCTTTCCCGAAAATCAGGGTGCCCGTGCGCTTATCCTTAGGCAGTCCGGACGCTGGTGGGTAGTTGATCGTCCCGCGCACCACGGTGCCGCGGGTGATTCTGTCGTTAAGTCGAGCGAGAGCGTCTTTGCGACCGAACGGCTTCCCCGACCCTGGGCGATGCTTCCCAGTACGTAGTCGCCGCGTTCGTCGAACTCGATGGTCACACCCAGCTCGGATTGAGCCAGACGCATCGCGTCGGCCAGCCCACTGAGCAGTGGCGGCGTGTCGCCGCCACCGTCGATGCAAAAGATCAGCCGGCACCGTCGCCGCAAAGCCTCTACCAGGCCGAGGTTTTCGTAGTGTCCGCCGTCGGTCACCTGCACCAGGCTGGCGTCTATCGGGTGATAGCCGAAAAGTTCTCGGTAGAAGTAAGTGAAGCCTCGTACCGTGGGCAGTGAGCGCAGTAGCCACTTGGGTTGAGCGTCCTGTGCAGGCGCCGAGTCGTCGATACTTTCGTCGGCGGGTTGTCGCAATTTAGGAGCCGGCTCTGTAGTGTCTGTGGTCTCTTCACTTGCCACACCGCCACCGTCCACACCACTTGGCGTGTCCGATAGGGTCATCGCGGATTGTGAAGGCCCGTGCTGCGCTTGCGTGTCCGGTGCTGATTTTCCGGACGTAGGGGGGGCGGCGTCGTCGAGTGGCGCAGAGGGTTTCAATATGTCGTCTACCGACGGTGGATACCGATCTTGTTGCTCCGTCTTGTTCGCCAGCAGGGCGATGTAATTTGGATTGGGCAACCAGGTGCCCAGCCGGGCACCGGAGATGGCGAAAAGTATTTGCCTCCCTTTATTTTGACGCCCCATAGTCGAGGCGAACGCAGCGCCGCTGACGGCCACGGCGGCCTCCACGGTGAGATCTCGCTTGATGCGCGACGGACTGGTCCGCCAAAGCTCCTTTGTTTTCAGCCAGCCCAGATCGGGTCCGCCGATATAGCGATCTGTGAGCACGTAGGACACCGCGTTTAGTCCCGGCGCGGGCTTGCCTGACCCCGAAATAGCGGCAGCACAGCTGAAAACAAACTGCGGCCCTTCCTCCACCTTACCGTAGCTGTGCAGCCACGTCGGTTCGTCGGCGGGATAGGCCTGCGCCTCACACACTTGGGCACCGTTGTTCGATGGCCGCCCCGCCTTGCGCCGCACGGCGAAAGCGCTTGCGAGTCGGGCCCGATAGAATGGGTGCAGGCTTAGTGAGGTGACGTCTGCGGTGAACAGCATGATCGCCAAGACGACGAGAACCGTCAACCATACTGGGAGCCAGGCCACTTGGCGGAGGGCACCGTTGACGCCTTGGGTCAGGTAGCCGAAGACTCCCGCGCCGACGGCGCCGAACACGATTAGCCAAGTCGCGGCAATTAGGGCCAAGGTGACATTCACGAGAATTAAGGGCACGACACCGGGCGGAATTTTGTCACGCCATGACGTCTTGCCGATCTTGCCGACCGCCGCTCGACGCTGCCACAGCATCGCTACGATCGCCACCAAATACTGCAGACCCAGAAGAGAACCGACGCCGCCGCCGAGATGCGAGTACTTCGTAACATCTACGTCCGCGCACAGCCTCATCACTCCGGGGAGGATGACCGTTAGTAGCAGAACCCAGCCGCCGAAACCGAAGGCTAAGCGAGCGGCTTGCATAAGTCGGATCCGTTGACGTTCACGCTTGATGGAGTGGCGCACCCGTTCAACAAGTAGAGCGCCAGCGGTGAGCACGATGGCGATTGCGGCGAAGAAACCGACAGCCCACCAGGCGGCGGTATTGGGAATAAGCGCTGGCAGAAAGTCTGTTCCAGCCAGTCCGCGCGGTTTTGTAACGATGGCGGCGACCGGTAGCCAGGCCAGGAAGTATCCGGCGGCAAAACCCATCGCCACAGGCAGCCAGAAGAGGGTGGTCACTGACGCGATCAGATTCTTCAATACCTCGAGCAAAGCGCGATTCATTGTCGGCGTCGAATCGGCGATATAGCTGGAGTGGCGCCAGAGGTGCTCGAATTCCACCGAGCCTTCCTCAAACCGCTCCGACAACCGCAGTTTGCGATTGCCGTTACGGTCACTGGCCGGTGTTCCCGCCGGTTGCTTACCTTCGACG
>CAWEFS010000020.1:0-80586 GCA_963808375.1 uncultured Actinomycetota bacterium
GCGCCTCCCAGCACATGCCGCCGGTCAGCGCGCCGTCGCCTACCACCGCCACCACGTGCCGGTTGCGGTGCCCGGTCAGCTCGAATGCCTTGGCCAGCCCGTCGGCGTAGGACAGTGCGGCGCTGGCGTGGCTCGACTCCACCCAGTCGTGTTCGCTTTCGGCGCGGCTCGGGTAACCCGACAGGCCGCCCTTTTTGCGGAGCGTCTCGAAGTCCGCGCAACGCCCGGTCAGCATCTTGTGCACATATGACTGGTGGCCGGTGTCGAAGATGATCGGGTCGTGCGGGGAGTCGAAGACCCGGTGCAGGGCAAGCGTCAGCTCGACCACGCCGAGGTTGGGACCCAAATGCCCGCCGGTGGCGGCAACCTTGTGGATAAGAAACTGGCGGATTTCGGCGGCGAGTTCACACAGCTGCGGTTGAGAGAGGTGCTGCAGATCAGCGGGCCCGCGGATCTGTTCAAGCATCCCGTCAGTCTACGCAGCACCCCGACGAGTGCTGACTTCTGCGGATCTGATGCTGTGCCTTGTCTGCACCCGACCTGGACCGTCGGCGAGACGCGCAGCCCAGGCGAGCCTGATAGCGTTACGCGTCGGTGAACCGGCAAGATCGGTCCACTATTTATTTGTGTCTGAGGATCTGTGTCGGGGGGTGCACGATGACTCGCTCGGTCGAGGAGACCGCGCTCATGACACGGATGTTTCCTGACGGTATCCGTGCGGGTGGCGCCTCCCGCGTGCTGGCAGCGGCGCTTAGCTTCTGATGGCCGCTTCGGCACGCGCGGCGCAACGCCGCGGACGCGCCCGACGGCAGGACCACTGATGGCAGTTTTTCACGCGGTGTACGCCGCGGCGGTGTTCCTCGTCGCCTACGTGTTCATCGCCACCGAACGTCTCAACAAGACTTTGGTGGCGCTCGCCGGCGCAACGGCCATGTTCTTTCTGCCGTTGATCCATTCCGACGACGTGTTTTACTCCCGCGACACCGGGATCAACTGGGACGTTCTCTTCCTGCTGCTGGGGATGATGATCATCGTCAGCGTGGTCCGCCAAACCGGCGCCTTCGAATACACGGCGATCTGGGCGGCCAAACGCGCGAAGGGCTCGCCGCTGCGCATCATGGTCCTGTTGATGCTGGTCACTGCGCTCGGGACGGCTGTTCTGGACAATGTGACCACGGTCTTGCTCATTGCACCGGTCACCCTGCTGGTGTGCGACCGGCTGGCCGTCAACCCGGCACCGTTCCTCGTCGTCGAAGCGCTCACCGCCAACATTGCCGGCGCGGCGACCCTGGTCGGCGACCCGACCAGCATCATCATCGGCACCGGTGCTCACCTCAGCTTCATCGAATTTTCGGCCAACATGGTGCCGCCGGTCATCATCGTTCTGCTTGCCTTGATAGCCCTGTTGCCCCGCCTCTACCCAGGTTTCTTCGTTGCCGATCCCGAGCGGGTGGCCGATGTCATGTCGCTTGACGAAAACGACGCCATCCGCGATCGTCGGCTGCTGACCAAATGCGGATTCGTCTTGGCTGCAGTGTTTGTCGGATTCGTCTTGCACGAGCAGATCCACATGGAGCCGTCGCTGGTGGCGATGGCCGGCGCCGGCATTCTGATCGTGGTCTCCGGCCTGAGCCGCGAGTTCTACCTGTCCAGCGTCGAGTGGGAGACGCTCCTGTTCTTCGCGGGGCTGTTCATCATGGTGGGGGCCCTGGTCCGAACTGGCGTCATCAAGGAATTGGCCGAGCTGGCCAGCCAATTAGTCCACGGCGATGCCTGGACGGCGACGCTGCTGATCCTCACGGTGTCCTTCACTTTCGGCAGCGTCATCAACAACGTCCCGTACGCGGCCGCGATGACACCGATCGTCGCACAGTTTGCCTACACCATTCCCGGGCACGACGAATCCGGCGTGCTGTGGTGGGCCCTGCTGCTGGGCACCGTCCTCGGCGGCAACCTCACCCCAGTAGGGGCCAGCGCTAACGTCGTCGCTGTCGGAATCGCGCAACGCTCGGGCCACCCCGTCTCTTTCTGGGACTTCACCCGCAGGGGAGCGGTGATCACCTTCGCCTCGCTACTGATCTCCATCGGATATCTGTGGGTGCGCTATTTCCTCCTGGCTTAGCCGGCCGCGGCAGGAGAAACGCCTACCTCGAACCTCTTTACCGGAACGTCGACGGAAGTATGGTGATCGTGTGCGGGCAGCGGATATCGACGAGAAGTTCCCAGTGGTCCATATCGACTCCGACGCGCTTGAAGCGGTCCGTCTGCTGGCCGAGCACCGCCTGAATGGACTGGTCGTGGTCACTGATTCTTCCGAGAAGCCGTACGCCGTGCTGCCTGCGTCCCAAGTCGTGCGGTTCATCGTGCCCGGCTATGTGCAAGACGACCCCGGTCTGGCCGGCGTGCTGACCGAGTCGATGGCTGATCACGCCGCAGAACAGTTGCAGGGCAAGACGATTCGCGAGTTACTGCCGCGAGAACGCCAGCACGTGCCGGTCGCGAACGCTGACGACACCATCATCGAGGTCGCCGAGATCATGTCGCGCATGCACAGTCCGCTGGTCGCCGTCGTTCAAAGCGGCAGATTGCACGGTGTCATTACCGCGTCGCGCCTTCTCTCCGCCGCACTCGACCACTGATCGTGCGTCGGGCACGTTCGCGCCGGTGATCTATTACGCAATCGCGGTGTTCGTAGTCGCTTACGGCTTCATCATCAGCGAGCGGTTCAACAACACCACCGTTGCGTTGATCGGCGCGGCAATGGTGGTCCTGCTACCGGTGATGGACTCCCCCGACGTTTTCTACTCCCAGAACAGCGGAATCGATTGGGACGTCATCTTCCTGATGCTGGGCATGATGATCATCGTCAGCATTCTGCGCCAGACCGGAGCGTTCGAGTACGCCGCAATCTGGTCCGTCAAACGGGCCAACGGCTCGCCGCTGCGCATCATGGTCTTGCTGATGCTGGTCATGGCGCTCACTTCCGCGGTGCTACCCAACGTCGTCTCGGTGTTGCTGGTCGCCCCGGTCACCCTGCTGGTCTGCGACCGGCTCGACGTCAACCCGGTACCGTTCCTGATCGCCGAGGTGTTCGCCTCCAACATCGGCGGCGCGGCCACACTGGTGGGCGACCCGCCGAACATCATCATCGGCTCCCGACAGGGTTTGTCCTTCAACGCCTTTCTGGTCAACCTGGCACCGATAGTGGTTCTGGTGATGGTGGTCCTCATCGCCGTCACGCCGTTGGTGTTCCGCGGCTTCACCACCGTTGATCCCGAACGTGTCGCCGATGTGATGACGGTGGACGAGCGAGAGGTGGTTCGTGATCGCGGGCTGCTGATCAAGTGCGGCCTGGTGATGATCGCTGTGCTGGCCGGGTTCATCGCCTCACCCACTATCCACATCGCACCGTCGCTGGTTGCACTGCTGGGCGCCGGCCTCCTCATCCTGGTCTCCGGACTGCGACAATCCGACTACCTGGCCCACGTCGAATGGGACACTCTGCTGTTCATCGTCGGGCTGTTCGTCATGGTCGGCGCCCTGTTCAAAACCGGCGTCATCGGCATCCTGGGCCGCTTGGCCGCCGATGCCATCGGAGGCAACGTCCTGCTGGCGACCATGCTGATCCTCGGCTTCTCCACCGTGGTGTCCGGGGTCATCGACAACGTTCCGTACGTCGCGACGATGACGCCGATCGTCAGTCACCTGACCGAGTCGATGCCGCGGCAGTCGCACCACGACGTGCTGTGGTGGTCGCTGGCCCTCGGCGGGGATCTGGGCGGCAACCTGACGGCTATCGGGGCCACCGCCAACATAGTGATGCTCGGCATCGCGCTGCGCTCGGGCAATCCGATCTCGTTCTGGGAATTCACCCGCAAGGGCATAGTGGTCACCGCCTTGTCCACTGCGTTGTGCGCGCTCTATTTGTGGCTGCGCTACTTCGCCTTCGCCGGCTAATGCCGGCGGGTGAGCAGTCCGACGCACTCGACGTGGTGGGTGAGCGGGAAGGCGTCGAAGACCTTGAGTTCGTCGAGGACGTAGCCGTGCGTGCGGTAGAGGCCGACGTCCCGCGCGAATGCGGCTGCTTCGCAACCGATATGCACGATACGGGGAACCTCGGCGGCGGCCAGCAGGTCGATCACCTCACGGCCCGCGCCCGAACGCGGCGGATCCAGCACCGCCACATCGGCGCCTCGGCGCTGACCCGCCAGCACGCGTCGCACCGAATCGGTCACCACCTTGACTTGCGGTAGATCGACCAGCGCGGCGCGCGCCGCCTGCGACGCCGCGCGGGAGGTGTCTACGCTCAGCACCCGGCCCGACTGCCCGACCGCCTCACCAAGCACCGCCGAAAAGACTCCGGCCCCGCCGTACAGATCCCACGCGACCATCCCGGCGGCAGGTTGCGCCCAATCACCGATCAAACCGCTGTATACGCGGGCCGCGTCACGATGCGCTTGCCAGAACGCTGTCACCGGAATCCGCCAGCTTCGCCCACCCACCCGCTGCATCGCCTGACGGTCACCCTCGACCAGTTCAGCACAAGTCCGCCCGTTCTGTTTAGTCGTCTGCACCACATGCCGCCGAGCGTCGTCGTCGACGACGACGAGCAGCTGCCCGCCCGGCGTCCAGTCCACAGCATCGAGTCCGTCGAGCATCGCGGCAGTCAACTGACCGCAGTGCAGGTCGGTGATCAGTTCGTCACTGTGGTAGCGGTGGAAGCCGGCACGACCGTCGGCACCCACCGCCAGCCGCACCCGGGTACGCCAACCCGTCGGGCCCGCCGGGGACAGCGCTTCGGCGTTGCCGTGCCACCGGTGATTCCCCAGCCGGGCAAGCTGATTGGCGACGACCTGACCCTTGAACTCGCGCAGCGCCGCTGGTTCGACGAACGCCAAATCGCAGCATCCAGCACCGTCCACGCCGGCGATCGGGCACAGCGACGGGATGCGCTGAGCTGATGGCTCGATCACCTCGACGGCTTCTGCGTGCCAGTAGGCGCCGCGCTCTTGCGTGATGCGCACCCGCACCTGCTCCCCCGGCAGGGCGTAGCGGACGAACACCACCCGGCCCTCGTGGCGGGCGACACAACTGCCGCCGTTGGCCGGAGCGCCGACCGTCAGGGTCAAGCCGCCTGGCGCCGGGTCGGTCATGACGAATCGGGTAGGCCCCGGCGAGTATCACCGGGCGCGACGTGTGGCTGCAGCGTTTTCCGACGCTCCGACGAATTGAGCTGCCAGGGGACAGAAGTCACCATCACGCCAGGCATGAACAGCAGCCGGCCTTTGAGCCGTAAGGCACTTTGGTTGTGCAGCAACTGCTCCCACCAGTGGCCTACCACATACTCCGGAATGAACACCGTCACCACTGCGCGAGAAGAGTCCTTGCTGATTCGCTTGACGTAATCCACCACTGGCCGGGTGATCTCACGATAGGGCGATGCGATCACCTTCAGCGGCACAGTGATATCGCTGTCCTCCCATTTGCGCACCAGCTCCCGCGTTTCGGCGTCGTCCACGCTCACCGTGACGGCCTCCAGCTTGTCGGGCCGGGTCGCTCGGGCGTAGGCCAGCGCCCGCAACGTCGGCATATGCAGCTTGGACACCAGCACCACCGCGTGATTGCGGCTCGGCAGCACCTGCTCGTCTTCGCCGGTCCGCTGATCGAGCTCGCGGCCGACCGCGTCGTAGTGGCCGCGAATCATTTTCATCACGATGAATAGTGCCGCCATGGCGACGACGGCTATCCAGGCCCCGGCCAGAAATTTCGTCACCAGCACGACCACCAAAACCGCACCGGTGGCCAGGAATCCGACGGTATTCACCACCCGCGAACGAATCATGCTTCGGCGCAGCGACGGATCGGCGGCGTGGGCCAGCAACCGTGTCCAGTGGCGGACCATACCGATCTGACTGAAGGTGAAGGAGATGAAGACCCCGACGATGTACAGCTGGATCAACGCGGTGACTTGAGCGCGGAATGCGATGACCGCGGACAGCGCGGCCAGCGACAAGAACACGATGCCGTTGGAGAAAGCCAACCGGTCCCCGCGGGTGCGCAGCTGCCGAGGCAGGTAGCTGTGTTGGGCGAGCACCGAGCCGAGCACCGGAAAGCCGTTGAATGCGGTGTTGGCCGCAAGTACCAGAATCAAGGCGGTCACCGTAGCGATCAGCAGCAATCCGGCATGGAAACTGCCGAACACCGCCTGTGCCAGCTGAGCGACGAGGGTCTTCTGCTGGTAGCCCGGCGGCGCGCCCACCAACTGCGTGGCGGGGTCGTCGACGATTTTGACCCCGGTCTTGTTGGCCAACACGATGATGCCCATCAGCAACGTCACGGCGATACCCCCCAGCATCAGCAGCGTGGTCGCCGCGTTGCGGGACTTAGGTTTCCGGAAGGCCGGTACCCCGTTGCTGATCGCCTCGACCCCGGTGAGGGCCGCGCAGCCGGACGAGAACGAGCGCGCCACCAGGAACGCCAGCGCGAAGCCCACCACAGTGCCTCTGACCGAACGCATTTGAAAGGCGGCGGATTCGGCCCGCAGCGGCTCACCTAGTAGGTAGATCCGAACCAGGCCCCAGCCGAGCATCAGCGCGATGCCGACGATGAATGCGTAAGTCGGGACGGCGAACGCCGCGCCGGACTCACGTACGCCACGCAAGTTCAGCGCCATCACCAGCAGGATGGCGCCGGTGGCGAACAGCACCTTGTGATCGGCCACGAACGGGAACGCCGAGCCAATGTTGGACATCGCCGAAGCCGTCGAAACCGCCACTGTCAGAACGTAATCGACCATCAAAGCGCTGGCCACCATCAGTCCGGCGTCGGCGCCGAGATTGGTGGTCACCACTTCGAAGTCGCCGCCGCCTGACGGGTAAGCGTGCACGTTCTGGCGGTAACTGGCCACCACAACCAGCATGACGGCGGCAACCGCGAGGCCGATCCACGGCGTCAACGAGTAGGCGGCCAAGCCGGCCACCGAAAGCATGAGGAAAACCTCCTCGGGCGCGTAAGCCACCGAGGACAGCGCATCCGAAGCGAACACCGGCAGCGCGATCCGCTTGGGCAGCAGGGTGTGGCTCAGCCGGTCGCTGCGAAACGGCCGGCCCAGTATCAGCCGGCGGGCAGCGGTCGAAAGTTTGGACACGAGAGCCAACGTTAGGGCAGCACGGCGCTGCCGGTAGCGTTCGAAGGCGAAGAATCTCGCGGCCAAGGTCGCCGGCGGACAGGCGTCGATGATCGGGCCGCGGCGCTACCGGTGGGCCGAAAGGACCGCAGATGCGGATAGTGGTGATGGGCTGCGGCCGGGTCGGCTCGGCGGTGGCCGACGGGTTGGCCCGCATCGGCCACAACGTCGCCGTGATCGACCACGACAGCTCAGCTTTCCACCGGCTCAGCCCGGAGTTCGCGGGTGAGCGCGTGGTGGGTGAGGGATTCGACCGCGATGTACTGCTGCGCGCCGGCATCGAATCCGCTGACGCCTTCGCCGCGGTGTCGTCCGGGGACAACTCCAACATCATCTCCGCCCGGCTGGCCCGGGACACGTTCGGCGTGCAACGCGTGGTCGCGCGCATCTACGACGCCAAACGCGCCGCGGTCTACGAACGGCTGGGCATTCCCACCATCGCCACGGTGCCTTGGACGACCGACCGGATGTTGAACGCCCTGGTTCGGGAAACCGAGACCACCAAGTGGCGCGACCCCACCGGCACCGTCGCGGTGGCCGAGATGCAGTTGCACGAGGACTGGGTCGGGCATCGCCTCACCGACTTGGAGGAGGCTACCGGCGCCCGGGTCGCCTTTGTGATCCGGTTCGGCACCGGAATCCTGCCGGAAGCCAAGACGGTCATTCAGGCCGGCGATCAGGTGTACGCCGCCGCGATCTCCGGGCGCGCCGCGGAGGCTCTGGCCATCGCGGCGCTACCGCCCAGCGAGGACCTGTGAAGGTCGCGATTGCCGGAGCCGGCGCGGTCGGCCGTTCGATCGCGCGGGAATTGGTCGACAACGGTCACGACGTGACCCTCATCGAACGTAACCGCGAGCACCTCGACGTTGACGCCATCCCGGCGGCTCATTGGCGGCTGGGCGATGCCTGCGAGCTGAGCCTGCTGGAGTCGGCGCATCTCGAGGAGTTCGATGTGGTGATCGCCGCCACCGGTGACGATAAGGCGAATGTCGTGTTGAGCTTGTTGGCCAAGACGGAGTTCGCCGTGCCCCGCGTGGTCGCCCGGGTCAACGATCCGCGCAATGAGTGGCTGTTCACCGATGCCTGGGGCGTCGACGTGGCGGTGTCCACACCGCGAATCCTGGCCTCTCTGGTCGAGGAGGCGGTGGCCGTCGGGGATCTGGTGCGTTTGCTGGAGTTTCGCCGGGGTCAGGCCAACCTGGTGAGCACCACGTTGCCTGACAACACACCGTGGGGCGGCAAGCCGGTGCGCAGACTGCAGTTGCCCCGGGACGCCGCGCTGGTGGCGATCCTGCGTGGCGCGCGGGTGATCGTGCCGCAGCCTGACGAACCGCTGGAAGGCGGCGACGAGCTGCTCGTCGTCGCGTCCAGCGAGGTGGAAGCCGAACTCAGTCGGCTGCTACTTCCGGCGCCACGGACGGCAGAGCCTGCGCAGCCGGATTCTCAGCGTCGGTAGCGCGCCGCGCAGCTTTGACTGCCAGGTAAGTCGCCAAGGCGGCCACACCTGCCAGCGGCCAGCCCATCGCGAGCCGCGCAACGCCCAGCCAGCCGGTTTGGTGAGCTTCGTACAGCAGTCGCTGGACCACGAATCGGGACGCGAAGACCAGTACCCAGGTCAGCGTGGCCAGGTCGAAAGCGAAGCGCGCCCGACGAACCTCTGTCCAGCGGTTCTCGACCTTGGTCGCCCAGCTCCAGAGGTAACCGACCAACGGCCGTCGGATCAGCACGGACAGCAAAAACAGCACCGCCCAGAACAACGATGTCCAGATACCCAGCAGGAAGTATCCCCTCGACTCCCCCGCTACCAGCGCGACCAGCGCGCACACCGCCACCCCGATGAAACCGGACACCGCCGGCTGGATGGAGTCCCGTCGGATCAGCCGCCACAACAGGACCAGCGCGGCCACACCTACGGCGGCGGTGACGGCCGCGACCACGCCGAGATGCAACAGGCTGGAGACCAGCGCGAAGACCAGCACCGGCAGCGACGAGTAAACGATCCCGCTGACCCCACCTAACTGCGTCAGCAGGGGCTTCGCGTCGCCGTTTTCAGTGACCGCAGCCGCACTCCGGCTGTGGGTCGCCTCCGGGCCGGTCACCGCTGAATTTCGTAGTGCGGGTTGTAGATCGCCTTGGCGCCGTTGTCCAGCTTGCCGATCCGGCCCCGGACTCGCAGCGTGCGGCCCGAATCGATGCCGGGGATGCGGCGCTGCCCGAGCCACACCAGAGTAACGGTGTCGGTGCCGTCAAACAGCTCAGCACGAACCCCGCCCGCGCAACCTCTGGCATTCGCCTCCACGCTGCGCAAGGTGCCTATCATCGTCACTTCCTGACCGCGTTGGCAGTCGATCGCACGCTGGGCGCCGGTATTGACGGCTTCCTCAGACAACTTCTCGACATCGCGCTGCTCGGGATCTTCCGTCAACCGACGGGTGAGTCGGCGCAGATACCCTGCGGCCGCCATGGCCTCTCCTGACGCTTCTTTTGGAGTTCGGTTATCGATGACTCTAGCTATGCAACTTCCGACCGCGGACCGGAGTTCCGCACGGAGCGAATCGGCCGTGCGCTTCCGGTTACCCGGAACCGCCGGGCACTATCACCGGGTGGCAGTCGAATTATCCGGTGTGCCGACTGTTGTCCTGCCCGGAACGGGATCCGATGACGATTACGTCAACCGCGCGTTCGCAGCGCCGTTGCGGCGAGCCGGAGCTGTGCTGGTGGCCGCGGTGCCCGAGCCGGGGCAGTTGATCGCCGGCTATCGGGCCGCGATGGACAGGACTGCGCACGGCGGTCCGATCGCCGTCGGCGGCGTCTCGATCGGCGCCGCGGTCGCGGTGGAGTGGGCGCTGACGCATCCCGAGCGCACGATTGCGGTATTGGCCGCCCTGCCGCCCTGGACCGGCGCGCCCGGCGAAGCACCTGGGGCGCTGGCGGCACGCTACTCGGCGCAACAGCTGCGCAGCGCCGGCCTGGCGGCGGCGACCCGGCGCCTCTACGCGACGAGCCCGGCGTGGCTGGCCGACGAGCTCGCCCGGTCGTGGTCGGCTCAGTGGCCGCAGCTACCCGAGAACATGGAGGAAGCGGCCAGCTATGTCGCACCGACGCGTGCGCAGTTGGCCCGGCTGGCTGCGCCGCTAGGGATCGCCGCGGCCAGCGACGACCCGATTCACCCGCTGGCGGTGGCAACCGAATGGCTCGGCGCCGCCCCTCGCGCGGCTATGCGAACGGTGCGGCTCGACGACTTCGGTGCCGAGCCTGCCCGGCTGGGCGTTGCCTGTCTGGCCGCGTTGGCGGCCACCTAGCCGCCAGTGGTGCTGCGCAACTGCTGCATCGCCGAACCCTCGGCGCTGCGGCGCGCCGCCGGCTCATCACCGGGCTGCTGGGCGTCACCGGGCTGCTGGGCGTCACCGAGCTGCTGGGCGTCTGACTGTTGAGCTGCAGCCTGTTGGGCAGCGGCGTTTCGCAGCTGCACCGCCATCGGTTCGGGCAACTGCACCGCCAGCGGCGTCCGCACCGGCAGCGGCGTGTCGCCACGGCGAACCACCGTGTCGGCCAGTGCTTGCCGGGCCTCTTCAGTCAGTGCGTCGATGGTGTCGTGCGCTCCGTTGACGACGCAACGAATCATCCAGCGGTAACCGTCGACGCCGATGAAGCGCACCGCCCCGGTCGCGCTGCCGACGACTTCGCGGCCCCAGGGGCCTTGCTGAATGGAGACCCGGGCGGAGTCCTTGCGAAGCGAGTCGGCCAGCTCGCCGGCCACCTCACGCCACAAGCTGCCGGTCTTGGGAGCTGCGTAAGCGGCGATCGTGAAGCGACCGTTGGGTGTCACCACCCAGATCGCGCTGGGAACGCCGGTCGCAGTGAGCTCGACTTGCAATTGGCCTTCGGTGGGCATCGGAATCAGCACCGAACCAAGGTCGAGCCGGCCGCCTTCCGCCGCCGCCGGGTCGTCGAAGTCTTCGATGTCGAAGGGGCCGTCCTCGACGACAGGCTCGGATTCAGCCGGCGACTCCTTTGGCGTGGGCGGGACCGTTACGGGCTCGCCAGAACTGGGCCTGGGGCCGCCTTCGGCCCTGTGCTTACCGAATGCCATCGCGCGCGCCGCTCCTTCTCATCGCTTCGCTCTGCATCGTCGCCGGCGTCACAAACTCGCATGTCCGCCGGAGGAACCGTGACCGCCGTGGCCACGGGATGTTTCGGCCAGCCCCGCCTCGTCGAAGGACGCAACCTCGACCACGTCGACCAGTTCAACCCGCTGAACCAGCAGCTGGGCGATGCGGTCGCCGCGGTGCACGACGATCGGGGTGACGGGATCGAGGTTAATCAGCGCGACCTTGATCTCGCCGCGGTATCCGGCGTCGATCGTGCCCGGACTGTTGACGATTGAAAGACCCAGCCGCGCAGCCAAACCGGACCGGGGGTGCACCAGCCCCACCATGCCGTACGGGACGGCAGCTGCAATGCCGGTGGGCACCAGGGCGCGCTGTCCCGGCGCAAGCTCTACGTCCTCGGCGCTGAAAAGGTCGACGCCGGCGTCGCCGTCGTGGGCGCGGCTGGGCAGCGGAAGGCCGGGGTCCAACCGGACAACCGCGAGACTGTTCGACACGGGGCCAAAGGTTACCCTTGACCGGGTGTCCGTTTCCCGCATCGCCACACACAAGGTGCGGTATCGCGAGCGGCTTTGGGTGCCGTGGTGGTGGTGGCCGGTCAGCTTCGCGTTGCCGACCATCGTCGGGCTGGAAATCAACCACGCCGTGCCCGCACTTCCGGACTGGTTACCGTTCGCGGTGCTGTTCGGCGTGGCCGCCGCGGCACTGTTGTGGCTGGGCAGAATCGAAATCCAGGTGATCGACGGCGACGGAGCAGTCGAACTCTGGGCGGGAGATGCGCATGTGCCGGTCACCGTGATCGCTCGGTGCGCCGAGGTGCCGCGCTCCGCCAAATCAGCGACGCTCGGGCGCCAACTGGATCCGGCCGCTTTCGTACTGCATCGAGGGTGGGTGGGACCGATGGTGTTGCTGGTTCTGGACGATGCGGACGATCCGACGCCGTATTGGTTGGTGAGCTGCCGCCACCCAGATCGGGTGTTGTCAGCATTGCGCAGCTGATCCGTCTGCTGCCGACGCTCAGGCGGCGCAGTCGGTGCACATCATCACACCATTTTTTTCGCTGGCAAGCCTGCTGCGGTGCTGTACCAGAAAGCAGCTGGAGCAGGTGAACTCGTCGGCTTGTTTCGGAATTACGCGGACGGACAGCTCTTCGCCGGACAGGTCGGCACCGGGCAATTCGAAGCTTTCGGCGGATTCCGATTCGTCGACGTCGACCACCGCCGACGCAGCCTCATTCCGCCGTGCCTTCAGTTCCTCAAGAGAGTCTTCAGATACGTCATCAGTCTCTGTGCGCCGTGGCGCGTCATAGTCGGTAGGCATGGTCTTTGTCCCTCATCCCCTCGTAACCTGCCAAGCAACGCTTTGTTGTACCAGCGTCGAACGCATCCACAAAACGATTCGTGCCCGTATATGAGTCCATTCAAGTGTGATTTGCGTCACACGAATGGATTGACACGGCGAAGGGGCGTCAAACCCTGCGTTTAGAGTGCTTACGTGGTCGCGCAACTCACCGAGGGCACTGCTTTCGACCGGCACGGTCGTCCCTTCCGCCGACGCAATCCCCGGCCGGCGATTGTGGTCCTGATACTGCTGCTGGCGTTCACCGGAGCGGTGTGGACGATGGCGCTGACTCGGCCGGCCGAAGTGCATGAGGTCGCGGCGTGCAATCCGCCGCCCCAACCGCCCGGCGCCGACCCGGTCAACCTCGGCGAGCCGGTCAGCCGGAGCACCATGGTGCACGTCGGCCCCGCCAAACTCATCGACACCAAAGTCCGCGTCCTCAACGCCAGCGGCCGGGGCGGTCAGGCCGCCGACGTCGCCGACGCCTTGCGTGACCTCGGCTTCGCCCAGCCCACCGCCGCCAACGACCCGGTCTACGCCAACACTCAGATGACCTGCCAGGGGCAGATCCGCTTCGGCGAGGCGGGTCAGGCGGCCGCGGCTGCCGTGTGGCTGGTGGCGCCGTGCACCGAACTGTTCAAGGACGACCGTTCCGACGACTCCGTGGACCTCGCGCTCGGCACCGACTTCAGTGCGCTGTCGCACAGTGACGACATCGATGCCGTGCTGGCTGGTCTGCGGCCCGAATCCCCCGATCAGTCAGATCCCGCTCTGCTGGCGAAGATTCACAACAGCACCTGCTGACGCCGGAGAGGCTCAGCCCGGAATCGGATCCGAGCCGCCGAATCGCGCCAGAGCGGCCACCAGCTGGTCGGCGATTCCCGGAGCCGCTGCCACCACGAGGCCGCCGGCATCTTGATCCGCCGGCGCCGGCAACACCACCCGGGCTCCTGCCTCGGCGGCGATCAAAGCGCCCGCAGCACAGTCCCACACGTGCAGGCCGTGCTCGAAGTAGCCGTCCAGTCGGCCGGCCGCGACCATGCATAGATCCAGCGCCGCGGACCCGACGCGGCGGACATCACGCACTTCGGGCAGGATGCGCGCCAGCAACGCCGCCTGGCTGGTGCGGCGGCGCTGCGAGTAGGCGAAGCCGGTGCCGACCAGGGCCATCGACAACTCGTCGACAGCATTGCACCGCAATGCCCGCCTGCCGTCCCCGTCGGTCAGCTGGGCGCCGAGCCCCCGGGCCGCCGAATACACCTCGCCGGCGACGACGTCAGCCACCGCCCCGGCCACCGACACGCCGTCGACCTGAGCCGCGACAGAAACCGCATAGGCCGGAATGCCGTAGACGAAGTTCACCGTGCCGTCGACGGGGTCGACCACCCAAGTCACCGTCCCGGCATCGGCCGTCGCACTCTGCGGTCCACCGCCTTCCTCTCCGAGGACCGGGTCACCTGATCGCAGCTCCCCAAGCCGATCACGCAACAACCGTTCGGTTTCGGTGTCCACCACGGTCACCGGGTCGGTCGGGGTGCTCTTGGCGCGCACCGCCGAGTTTTTCCCGGCGCCGTCGTCACCAAATACCTCAGCCCGCCTGCGCCGGACAAAAGCCGCCGCCTCGGTGGCCACCGTCTCGGCGACCGACCGAAGGTGCGCAGGCTCGATGCCAGGTGTCTTCACCGCTCTATCGCATCACAGCGTCCACCCGACTCCACAACGGCCCGGCGGCCACATCGTCGTCAGGCCGAAGCCCAATCACCCGACTCCTCAACGGCCCGGCGGCCGCATCGTCGTCAGGCTAAGGTACTGAGCACTATTTACGTCTCGGAGGAGATGCGATGAGCAAAACCGACTCGACCAAGGGCTCGTCGGCATCCCGTTCGAGGCACCGCTCACAGGACAATCGCGGGTTCGGCGTCGACGTCGGTGGCAGCGGTGTCAAAGGTGGAATCGTCGACCTGAACACCGGCAAGTTGATCGGTGACCGGTGCAAACTGGCGACACCGCAACCCGCCACGCCCTCGGCAGTCGCCAAAACCATCGCTGCGGTCGTCAACGAGTTCGATTGGACGGGCCCGCTCGGCGTGACCTATCCCGGTGTCGTCACCCACGGCGTCGTGCGAACCGCGGCCAACGTCGACAAATCGTGGATCGGGACCAACGCTCGCGACATGATCAGCGCGGAGCTCGACGGTCAGGAATTGGTTGTTCTCAACGACGCCGATGCCGCCGGACTGGCCGAGCAGCGCTACGGCGCCGGCAAGGACAAAGACGGCGTCGTAGTGCTGCTGACCTTCGGGACGGGGATCGGATCAGCCCTCATTCACAACGGGATCCTGCTGCCCAACACAGAGTTCGGACACCTCGACGTCGACGGCAAGGAGGCCGAGCACCGCGCCGCTTCGTCGGTTCGGGAAAAGAAAGGGTGGAGCTACAAGAAGTGGGCGAAGCAGGTGACGAAGGTGCTGATCGCCTACGAGAACGCCTTTTGGCCTGATCTGTTCATCGCCGGCGGCGGTGTCAGCCGCAAGGCCGACAAATGGCTGCCGCTGCTGGAGAACCGCACCCCCATCGTCGCCGCCGCGCTGCAGAACACGGCCGGGATCGTCGGCGCGGCGATGGCGGCTACCAGCGACGTCACCCATTGATTTGTCCGCAGGACGGGGTAACGGCGCTTGCTGTCGTTACAATGGTCACCGGCGGCCGCCTGAACCGATAGCGGCGAGATGATGCCGACAATCGATATAGCCGACACTTCGGTCGCCCACGCCCGAGGCGCCGGAAGTGAGTCCGACCGAAGGGAAGTTCGTGGCAGCGATCAAGGCAAGCCCGTCTACCGATGAGCCCGTGAAGCGCACTGCCACCAAGTCGCCCGCGAAAGCCACCGCCAAACGTGCCCCGACCAAAGCGGCTAACGGCTCGGCCGCCGCCAAACGGTCCACCAAGACAACCGCCCGCGCACCAAAGGCAGCCGAAGCCAACGCCGCCACCGGCACCAAAGCCGCCGGGGGAAGCCGCAGCAAGAAGGTAGCGACGCCGCCCGACACCGACGTCGTCGCCGGCGTTGACCCGGTCGCAGCAGAGGGTACGGACGAGGAGCTGGACGCCGACGCCGATCTCGAGCCCGGCGAGGACCTCGAGATCGACATCGATGCCAGTGACCTCAGCCTCGACGACGAAGAGCTTGAAGCAGAGTCCGACCCCGAGGATTCCACCGAGCCGGGCGCCAGCGCAGATGCCGCAGCCGCTGCTATCCCCGATACCGCTCCGCCTGACGCCGCTGAAGACGACGAAGAGATCGCTGAGCCAAGCGAGAAGGACAAAGCTTCCGGCGATTTCGTCTGGGACGAAGACGAGTCCGAGGCGCTGCGGCAGGCCCGTAAGGATGCCGAACTCACCGCGTCGGCGGACTCGGTGCGCGCCTACCTCAAGCAGATCGGCAAAGTGGCGCTGCTCAATGCCGAAGAAGAAGTCGAGCTCGCCAAACGGATCGAGGCAGGCCTGTACGCAACTCAGCTGATGGCCGAGCTCGCTGACCGCGGTGAGAAGCTGCCCGCCGCCCAGCGACGTGACATGGCGTGGATCTGCCGCGACGGTGACCGCGCGAAGAATCACCTGCTGGAAGCGAACCTGCGCCTGGTGGTGTCGCTGGCCAAGCGCTACACCGGCCGTGGCATGGCCTTCCTGGATCTGATTCAGGAAGGCAATCTGGGCCTGATCCGCGCAGTGGAGAAGTTCGATTACACCAAGGGCTACAAGTTCTCCACCTACGCAACGTGGTGGATCCGCCAGGCGATCACCCGAGCCATGGCCGACCAGGCGCGCACTATTCGCATTCCGGTGCACATGGTCGAGGTGATCAACAAGCTGGGCCGCATTCAACGCGAGCTGCTGCAGGACCTGGGCCGCGAGCCCACTCCTGAGGAGCTGGCCAAAGAGATGGACATCACCCCGGAGAAGGTGCTGGAGATTCAGCAGTACGCCCGTGAGCCGATCTCGCTCGACCAGACGATCGGTGACGAGGGTGACAGCCAGCTCGGTGACTTCATCGAAGACAGCGAAGCGGTGGTGGCCGTGGACGCGGTGTCGTTCACGCTGCTGCAAGACCAGTTGCAGTCGGTGCTGGAGACGCTGTCCGAGCGCGAGGCCGGTGTGGTCCGGCTGCGCTTCGGGCTCACCGACGGCCAGCCCCGCACCCTCGACGAGATCGGCCAGGTCTACGGCGTCACCCGGGAACGGATCCGTCAGATTGAATCCAAGACGATGTCGAAACTGCGGCACCCGAGCCGTTCGCAGGTCCTGCGCGACTACCTGGACTGAGTCATCTGCTCAGCACGCTCTGACCAGCTTGGCGGTTCGTCGGGCACGTTTAACAACCTTCGCGCCCAAAGACGACGCGAAGCCGTCGTGGTCGGCAGGACGACGCTCCCTCACGGAGTTAGATAATTCAGCAGACATAGTGGTCACGCCGCGCAGCTCCCAGCGCGAACATCTAGGGCTGGCCCGGGCAGATCTCGTCCGAACCGATATCGCAACGATCGGCGTGGCAACCCGAAGTCGGCTGGAACTGACCTTAATGTGCCGAGTTATGAGCGCGATCAAGCCAGCAGTTCGGCATTGCGTGCCGGAGTTCTCAATGTCGATCGCTGAAATTGAGCTCGGCGAACCTGAAACCGACTCGGTCGTTGAGTGGCGCCGCATGATGGCGATGGGCGTTCTGGCCTCTGCCGTGCACGGCGACTATGAGGATCTTGACCTCGACGATATGGCGGTCACCGAACTGGCCGGCGCGATCATGGTGTTGCGCGAGAAGCCCCGAGATCAAGCAATTGTCGACCCTTTTGTCTCGGCCCGAGACATACACCGCGAGCTCAGCGCGCGGCGCTAGCTTTTGCGGGCACACAGCGCAGTTCTCGGCAGTCGGATCAGCCGGCCAGCCGGCGTGGCTATGGCTTCTTCTTCCGCCGCTCCAGGCGGCGCTTTTCTCGGGCCTGGTGGAGGTTTGCGCACTCATCGCACCGGAGCTGTTGGTTGAGATTGAGGTCGACGCCTACGTCTGCGACGGGCTCGGCGGGTCGGGCAGCGCCGGGAATGAACCGTCCGGATCGGGTCGGTAGGCCGCCACGTCGATCACCGCTTCAACCGGTATCGGGCCGTAGAGATGCGGGAAAAGCATTGAATCGGGGTCGGTCGGCACGCCAGGTTCCCAGCGCAACGGCGAATGCAAGCGGCTCGGATCGATGTGCAGCAGCACCAGGTCGTGGCGCCCGCGGAAGAGCCGGTTGGCCGGCAGATGGACCTGGGCGGGTGTCGACAGGTGAACAAAACCCGCGCGCTCCAGCGATTCGGGGTGCACCTGGCCGCGGCTGCGAGCGGCTGACCAATCAGCGGCAGGGCACAAGTGCACCAGCGTGGCGATGTTCACACCAATAGCCTGCTTGACCTGGCGTGAGAAACGACACAACGGGTAACCCCGGGGGAACAACGCCTAGAGCCGCGGCGTCTGAGACAGTGAATGCAGCCAGAACGGAGACGCCAATGAACGCAACTGTAACGACCAGTCCCTCGCTGACTCGGGCTGATCGCTGCGACAGGTGCGGCGCCGCCGCCCGCGTGCGTGCCACGCTGCCGTCTGGCTTCGAGCTCCTCTTCTGCCAGCATCACGCCAACGAGCATGAAGCGAAGCTCATCGAGTCTGCTGCGGTGCTGGAGGCCGCTCCGCTGGAGGCGTGACACTCTTCGGGAGCGCTGAACGGGGCTGACTTCGGTCAGCCCCTTTTCAGCTGCTCGTAGATCCGCTTGCAGTCCGGACATACCGGAGATCCCGGCTTGGCCGAGCGGGTCACCGGAAACACCTCGCCGCACAGCGCCACCACATGGGTTCCCATCACTGCACTCTCGGCGATCTTGTCTTTTTTGACGTAGTGGAAGTACTTCGGGGTGTCGCTGTCGGTCCCGTCATCGACGCGTTCGTCGGCGTCGGTGCGCTCGATCGTCTCGGTCTGCATGCCCCTCATTGTGCCGGACCCGGCCCGCATACCACCCGCGAAATGGGCCGGAGCCAACCTGAACAATTTGTGCAACAGTGGAGGGATGAAGCGCGGCCCTCAGCTGGGTTTCGACGACGACGGTCGACCGGTATTGATCACCGCCGCCGCGCCCTCCTACGAAGATCAGCACCGTCAGCGGGTACGGAAGTACTTCACGTTGATGGCCTTTCGAATCCCTGCACTCGTGCTGGCAGCGGTGGCCTACGGCGCGTGGCACAACGGACTGATTTCATTGGCGATCGTCGCCGCTTCAGTGCCGCTGCCGTGGATGGCGGTCCTGATCGCCAATGACCGGCCGCCGTTGCGCCCGGACGAACCGCGGCGGTTCGAAGCGCCTCGTCGGCGCACACCGCTGTTCCCGACGGCTGAGCGTCCCGCCCTCGAGCCGCGCAGACCTACCATGCCTGAACCGGATTTTCGGGACTGGCCCGACAGCGATTCCCAGTAGCGCTCGAGCATTTCGACTCTCAGCACATTCTCAGCGATGGCGGCACATTTCCGCACGTCAACGGGTGTGAGACGGCCGCGCGGCGGGAACTCATGGCTCGGTTTGGTCGTTGGACCACATGACAGTTAAGCCGATCGGGAGGGGCCATGGCAAACGCCACCACAAGCCGAGTTGACAGCGATCTGGACGCTCAAAGCCCAGCCGCCGACTTGGTACGGGTGTATCTGAACGGCATCGGCAAAACGGCGTTGCTCACCGCTGCCGACGAGGTCGAACTCGCGAAGCGGATCGAAGCAGGGCTTTACGCACAGAACGTGCTCGACACACGCAAGCGTCTCGGCGACAACCGCAAACGCGATTTGGCGTTAGTGGTACGCGACGGCGAGGCGGCGCGCCGTCACCTGCTCGAAGCCAACTTGCGGCTAGTGGTGTCGCTGGCAAAGCGTTACACCGGACGCGGCATGCCGCTGCTGGACCTGATCCAGGAAGGCAACCTGGGCCTGATCCGCGCGATGGAGAAGTTCGACTACACAAAGGGATTCAAGTTCTCCACGTATGCCACCTGGTGGATTCGCCAGGCCATCACCCGGGGTATGGCGGATCAGAGCCGCACCATTCGGCTGCCCGTCCATCTGGTCGAACAGGTCAACAAGCTGGCTCGGATCAAGCGGGAGATGCATCAGAACCTTGGGCGCGAGGCCACCGACGAGGAGCTGGCCGCCGAATCCGGTATTCCCGTCGACAAGATCAACGACTTGTTGGAGCACAGCCGTGACCCAGTGAGCCTGGACATGCCGGTGGGATCTGAGGAGGAAGCCCCGCTGGGCGACTTCATCGAAGACGCCGAGGCGATGTCGGCGGAGAATGCGGTGATCGCCGAGCTGCTGCACACCGACATCCGCAGCGTGCTCGCCACGCTTGACGAGCGAGAGCATCAGGTCATTCGGCTGCGGTTCGGCCTGGACGACGGGCAGCCTCGCACGCTCGACCAGATCGGGAAGCTCTTCGGCTTGTCCCGTGAGCGGGTTCGGCAGATCGAGCGCGAAGTCATGGCCAAACTGCGCAACGGCGAGCGGGCCGACCGGTTGCGCTCCTACGCCAGCTGAGACCAGTACACAAGATGCCCGCCGCCGCCGCGGCGGGCATCTCGCTGCTGGAGTGTTAGCGGACCGTTCGCGCTGCTGGCGAAGTAGACTCAGCGGCAATGGAGGGTGCGGAATGAACGACCTGGTCGATACCACCGAGATGTATCTGCGGACGATTTACGACCTCGAAGAGGAGGGCGTGACACCGCTGCGTGCACGCATCGCAGAGCGTCTCGAGCAGAGCGGTCCGACCGTGAGCCAGACCGTCTCGCGGATGGAGCGGGACGGTCTGCTGCACGTGGCCGGTGATCGCCATCTGGAGCTCACCGATAAGGGGCGGGCGTTGGCCGTGGCGGTGATGCGCAAGCACCGACTGGCCGAACGCCTGCTCGTCGACGTCATTGGGCTGCCCTGGGAGGAAGTGCACGCCGAGGCTTGCCGGTGGGAGCACGTGATGAGCGAGGACGTCGAGCGGCGGCTCGTCCAGGTGCTCAACAACCCCACCACTTCGCCATTCGGCAACCCGATCCCCGGCCTGCTCGATCTGGGCGTGGGCCCAGGTTTCGGCTCCGAGGACGCCGTCCTCGTGCGGTTGACTGAGCTGCCCGCAGGTTCCCCGGTGGCCGTGGTCGTCCGCCAGATCACCGAACACGTCCAAGGTGACATTGATTTGATCACCCGCTTCAAAGATGCGGGCGTGGTGCCCAACGCCCGGGTGACCGTTCAAAGCAACCCCAGTGGCGGCGTGACCATCGTCATCCCGGGTCACGAAAACGTGACGCTGCCGCACGAGATGGCGCACGCCGTCAAGGTGGAAAAGGTCTGATCCCGTTCACCCGGCGCGTCGGCCCCAAGCTCGTCGCGGTGGCAGTTGCACCCCGAGCCGCTCAGCCAGTCGGTATCCCGTCAACGCCAGTTCGCGGATGTGTTCGGGCCGCAGTCCGGATTGCAGCGCCGTGTCCAGCATCCCCGCCATCCGGTGACCCGGCGCGCAGCGCAGCGCCGCTTCCAAGGCGACTCCGGCCAGCGGCCCATCACCACGGGCATACGCGCTGAACGCCAGCAGTACCAGCGCCTCGACCCGCCAGGGCGGCGGCAGGGTCCGGGACAACAGCGCCCACAGCGACTCCGCCTCGCCGGCGTTCTCACCGACCGCCAGCGCGTACAGGGTGTCACGGACCTGCACATCGGCCAGGGCGCAGCCCAGCCTGGCCAACTCGGGTTCGGAGATCTCCCGGCCATCGGCGAGCCGCGCGGCGGCAGCCATGATCTCCTCGACGTCGTGGCGGCCGCACCCGTCGGGATCAGCGCCATGAGTGGCCGCCCGCGACGCCTCGCACTCGGCGAGCGCCACGGCCATATCGGCGCTACGCCCAGGTTCCGCGATCGCCACCACGGCCTGCAGGTCGGCGCGCCGAGCGTAGAGCCGTCTGCCGTCCAGCACCGCTGCCGCTGCCACAGGTGAGGCAGACGGATCGTCGATCAGGCCGCCCGCGCCGCAGCGGTCGACGCAATGCCATCGGCCGCCGGCCGCGATCCGGTCCACCACATGCACAGCCCACAAATCGATGGCGTACTGCGTGAACGCCGCGGTGAGCGCCTCGCCCAGCTGGCGGTGGTCCTCGTTGCACACCGGACATCCGGCACCGTCGGCGTCGACGATCACCGCGATTGCGGCTTCCGGTTCGGCAGCTGCGGCGACTTCTGCGAGCTGCGCCACCTGCTGCGCGAGCCCGTCGGACAAGTCCACCCGCATGACGGCGCCCATCTCGCCGTCGCCGACCGATACCAACACGAGTGATTTCTCCGGCACGAAACCGAGAACGGCCGGCAGGGCAGCGATCAGCGCGCCGGGACGGTGCAATTCGAAGTCAGCTTGTTGATGCGTCATGCCTGGCACGCTCGCAACCGGCACCGTCAGCCGAAGGCGCCGCAGCGGCCCGAACCGGCCGGCTGTGGGCGAAGTCAGCACTGTGGATGAACGAGCTGCTGGTGTTCGACGACAACCGAAGTTGCCCGGCATGAACGCCTCGGCCTCGACGCCACTCGGAAGGCCCATCCCGCACCCGCCGTGAGGGGCTGCGGAGAAAACATCATCCGGCAGCCGGCCCGGTTTCTTCCGCGCTGGGCGAAACGGTGCTGCGGAATGCGTGCCTTTGACGCCCGATGGTTCAGTATTTACGCGCGGGTGAGGTCGAGCTTTCCGGTTCTGGCATCAGGGTACCCGTGGGCGTGGGGGACACTGAGGTAACGCGGTGCGGCACAGCACCGCGACAAGGAGGCACACCGATGGGCCGACATGAGTCTTTAGAGCCCGAACCCGATGAGCACTATCAACCCGGGCAGAACGGGATGTACGAGCTGGAATTCCCGGCGCCGCGGTTGTCGTCGAGAGACGGCCGCGGGCCGGTACTGGTGCATGCTTTGGAGGGCTTCTCTGACGCCGGACACGCCATTCGCCTGGCGGCGGCCCACCTCAAGGACTCGCTGGACACCGAGCTGGTGGCATCGTTCGCAATCGATGAGCTGCTCGATTATCGGTCGCGGCGCCCGCTGATGACTTTCAAGACCGATCACTTCACCCATTACGAAGACCCGGAGCTCAGCCTTTACGCCCTGCATGACGGTGGGGGCACACCGTTCCTGTTGCTCGCAGGTTTGGAGCCGGACCTGAAGTGGGAGCGTTTCATCACCGCAGTGCGCTTATTAGCCGAGCACCTCGGGGTGCGGCAGACCATCGGCCTGGGCACCATACCGATGGCGGTCCCCCATACCCGGCCGGTGACGATCACCGCACACGCCAACAACAAAGAGCTGATTGCCGACTTCACCCCTTGGATATCGGAGGTCCAAGTGCCCGGCAGCGCGTCCAACCTGCTGGAGTACCGGATGGCTCAGTACGGACACGAGGTGATCGGATTCACGGTGCACGTCCCCCATTACCTCTCGCAGACCGACTATCCGGCCGCCGCGCTGGCGCTGCTGGAGCAGGTGGCCAAGTCTGCGTCTCTGGAGCTGCCGCTGCGTGCGTTGACTGAGGCGGCCACCGAGGTCCGGGGCAAGATCGACGAGCAGGTCGAAGCGAGCAGCGAGGTCGCTCAAGTGGTGACAGCGCTTGAGCGTCAGTACGATGCCTTCATCGCCGCTCAGGAGAATCGGTCGCTGCTGACGCGCGATGACGAACTGCCCAGTGGGGACGAATTAGGCGCCGAGTTCGAGCGCTTCTTGGCCCAACAGGCGGAGAAGAAGCCGAAAGACGACGATTCGAACTGAACGCCCTGACCGCGCCGACAACGATGCAGAGCGAAGCGATGAGGAGGAGCGGCGCAAACAAGCCCGCCGACGACGATGCAGAGCGAAGCGATGAGGAGGAGCGGCGCAATGTATAGGACCCGACAACGAAGTTGAGGACATTGACTGAGCGCAAGCCCAACCTTCGCCCGGTGCGCGAGGTGACTCCGTCGCTGCAGTTCCGCACCATTCACGGTTACCGGCGAGCCTTTCGCATCGCCGGCTCGGGGCCAGTGATCCTGCTCATTCACGGCATCGCCGACAACTCCTCGACGTGGAACACCGTGCAGGCCAAGCTTGCGCAGCGGTTCACCGTCATCGCCCCGGACCTGCTGGGCCACGGCCAGTCCGACAAACCGCGCGCGGATTACTCGGTCGCCGCTTACGCCAACGGCATGCGGGATCTGCTCAGTGTGCTTGACGTCGAGCGCGTAACGGTGATCGGCCACTCTCTGGGCGGCGGGGTGGCCATGCAATTCGCTTACCAATTCCCGCAATTGGTCGAGCGGCTGATCCTGGTCGGCACCGGAGGCGTGACCAAAGACGTCAACCTTGTGTTGCGGTGGGCCTCGCTGCCGATGGGCGGCGAAGCTGTTGCGCTGCTGCGGCTCCCGCTCGTGCTGCCTGCGCTGCAGCTGGCTGGGCGCGCGCTGGGCCGGGTGCTCGGGTCGACCGCTGTCGGTCGCGACCTGCCTGATGTGCTGCGGATACTGGCCGACCTGCCGGAGCCGAAGGCTTACGCGGCGTTCTCCCACACACTGCGGGCAGTGGTGGATCGGCGTGGCCAGATGGTCACCTTCCTTGATCGATGTTATCTGACGGAATCCGTACCAGTGCAACTGATTTGGGGCACGCAAGATGTGGTGGTGCCCGTCAGTCACGCCTGGATGGCGCACGCGGCGATGCCCGGGTCGCAGTTGGAGATCTTCGAGCGCTGCGGGCACTTCCCCTTCCACGACGACCCGGACCGCTTCGTGGAAGTCGTCGAGCGCTTCATCGACAGCACGAAACCAGCCGAGTATGACCAGTCCGCACTTCGCGAGCTACTCCGATCGGGCGGCGGCGGCAACAACACAGTCACCGGGCCCATCGACACCCGCGTCGCGGTGCTCAACGCCATGGGGTCTGACGAGCGCAGCGCTACCTGAGTCCTCGGCCGTCGCGCGCGCCGAGACAGATCGGCTGCTCAGCCTCGCCGGTGCAATATCGCGGCGAGATGATGCCGTAACGGTTGCCCTACGGCGCCCATTTGCACCGCATATGACAGCTGGTCACCCTCGATCCGGACTCGGCGGGCAAGAGCGCTCACCTGTTTGGCCGACGGCGTCAAGCCGATCGTCGAAGCGCTGACGTCGACCTCGATGACACCGTCGACCTCCTGATATGTGCCGACCTCGATTTCGGTGACTCCGGTGGGGTGGGCGAGGACCAACTCGACTTGGCCGGGCTGCGGCACTCGCAGATATCCGGTCTCGGCGTGCAGCGGCCTCCCGTCGGCCACCGCCCTGGTTCTTTGCACATAGGTCAGGAACGGTTTTCCTATGTGGGCGAAAACCACTTCTTCGAGGTAGTCGAACGGCTCGATCGTCGGGTACTCACCCGAGCCGCGGCCCGACCACTCGCCCAGTAGCGGCGCCAACTCCCGGAGATCGGGGTGCAGATCCGGCAGCATCCCGTCAGGGTAGCGGCGATCGCGAGCGCGGCTACAAGCCGGGCGAAGCGGGTCGCCACCATCAACCCCGCGGCGATCGCGAGCGCGGCTACAAGCCGGGCGAAGCGGGTCGCCACCATCAACCCGCGGCGATCGCGAGCGCGAAGCCGTCAGCTCGGCGTGGAAACTTTGCGGTGAGCTCGCAGCGCCGCTATCTCACGCTCGAAGTCGGCGGCCGACGAGAACGACCGGTACACCGAAGCGAACCGCAAGTAAGCCACCTCGTCGAGGTCGCGCAGCGGCCCCAGGATGGCCAAACCGACCTCGTTGCTCGGAACCTCCGGCGACCCGTTGGCCCGCACGGTGTCTTCTACCTGCTGCGCCAACACGTTCAACGCGTCATCGTCGACCTGGCGGCCCTGGCAGGCCCGCCGCACTCCGCTGATCACCTTCTCCCGACTGAACGGCTCGGTGACACCGCTGCGCTTGACCACTGCCAACACCGCGGTCTCGACGGTGGTGAACCGCCTGCCGCACTCAGGACAAGATCGGCGACGCCTAATCGCCTGTCCCTCATCGGTTTCCCGGGAGTCCACTACCCGCGAATCGGGATGGCGGCAGAACGGACAGTGCATGACCGCTCCTTCGCCGCGCCGGCACATCTCGGACCATTCTGAGAGTACCTGCGTGCTTGTCCGCCTGCCCCGCACGGCACGGACCTGCGCGGTAGTTCGGTCACCGTCGACCGTGATGTGACGGGCATTCCCACGCTGCACCCGTGACGTCTTCAGCCAACCGGCGCGATCAGCGTCTGACCCGCCGAGAGAGCCGGAGAGTCCAGGTCATTCAAGTCCCGGATCCGTTGAGCAACCCTGGCGACCGGCGCGCCGGGAGCGACCCGGGCGGCGAGGTGCTGCAGGCTCTCCCCCGCGTCGACCCGCACGACGGCGAGCCGTTCGGGCACGTGACCCGACGTCTGGGCTCCGTCGACCAGTGCACCAAGGTGCGCCACCACCCCCAACCAGACCGTGATCAGCGCGGCGAGCATCGCCAGCCCCACCGTGGTCACCGGCGTAATCGGCCGCCGGCGGTGCGGTGCGCGGGATATCACGACACCGGTGCCCCGATACCGCGGCGGCGCGGCGGCGGGACGTCGCTGCCGCGGACCACGGAAACCGGACCGACTGGCGTCTCTGGGCGGAATCCGGACCGGCCGTCCGCGAGTCGGGCTCTGGACCGGGGCGGTGTCGATGAGTGTCATTGATGGTCCTCCTATGTCGGTCGCGTTCGATCGTGCGTTCGAAGTATATTCGATAGTCTGTTCGAATTTCGAACGTGTGATCGAATTGTTGCCAAGCGGGACCTACCTTATGAGCGTCCACCGACAAACGCCCGGCGATCCAACCGCACTCTGGGCGACACGCGTCGAACAAACGTTTGAAAAGCTGGCGTCGGCGGGTTACATTCGCCTGTATGAGCGATAGCAGCGATACTCCGGGGTCAGGTCGCCGCACTCAGATCAACGACGCGACGCTGACTCCACGACAACGCACCATCCTCGAGGTGATCCGTTCTTCGGTGACTACACGGGGATATCCGCCCAGCATCCGGGAAATCGGCGATGCTGTGGGCCTGACGTCGACGTCGTCGGTGGCCCACCAGCTGCGCACCTTGGAGCGCAAAGGCTATCTACGTCGCGACCCGAACCGGCCCAGGGCGGTTGACGTGCGCGGGGCCGAGGACACTGTGGAGAGCGCTGGACACCACCCAACGCCGCCGACCACCGACGTCGCCGGCTCCGACGCGCTGCCAGAGCCGACGTTCGTCCCTGTCCTCGGGCGCATTGCGGCCGGCGGACCGATCTTGGCCGAGGAAGCTGTGGAGGACGTTTTTCCGTTGCCTCGCGAGCTCGTCGGCGAAGGCGCGCTGTTCCTGCTCAAGGTCGTGGGTGAATCGATGGTCGATGCGGCAATCTGTGACGGCGACTGGGTTGTGGTGCGTCAGCAGAACGTCGCCGACAACGGGGACATCGTTGCGGCGATGATCGACGGCGAGGCCACGGTGAAGACGTTCAAACGCACCGGTGGTCAGATCTGGCTGATGCCCCACAACCCGGCGTTCGACCCGATTCCGGGCAACGATGCCGCCGTGCTCGGCAAAGTCGTCACGGTGATCCGCAAGATCTGAGTGGCCGGTGGCTAGCCCGGTTTGCTGAAGCCGCTGGCCCGCGCCGCTTCTTCGCTGATGAACCAGATCTCGGCCAGCGTGTCGTCGTAGAACGCATCGCCGGGGGCGTAATACAAGCCGTAGCTGGCGCTGGCTTTGACCGGGTAGCCGTCCGGTACTTCGTAAGGGTCCTCCAGCGGCAGGTGGATCGCCAGTGGAACCGCGGTCCGGTTGCCTCCCTCGACCGGTCCGGCGGTTCCGTCGGTATCCGGATCCGCAGCCGCATGCCGCCCGCCGCTCAGTTCAGCCTGCGTCGGGATGCGGGTCGGCGCGGTATCGACGGCATCTGGATCCTCGACGTTCTCGTCTTCGCTGAAGTCGGATTCCTGGTGGTCGGTGTGTGTATCGCCGGCCGGCGCACCCAGACCGGCGGTCCCGGCTGCTCGAACCCAACCCGGCTCACCGGGCGCGCCGGGGGTCGGTCGAACCGCCTGTGGGTCTCGGTAGTGCTGCAGCAGTTGCGACGTCACCTCATCGCCGGCAATGTCCTCCGGCCACGGCCCGCCGGTCTCAGACCCGGCTTCTTCGACGGGCGCGGGAGCCCCGTTCCCCTCAGTCTCGACGGCCGCCGGTTCAGCTGTGGCGGCGCGACGCGCCGGCCGCCGCGGCGCGATGAATGCCGCCGTGGCCAGCAGCAAGAGCACCGGCACGGCGACCAGAAGCCACCGCCAATGCCACGCGGACGACTTGGCGCCGGGCGAAGCCGCATGGCTCGGCTGACTCTGGCCCGGAAGCTGGGACAACAACGATGCCAAACTCGGCGGGTCGGTGGTGTAGGCGTTCTTGGTCCGATCCCAGGACACCTTGCCACCGGTGAACGCTTGGGTCACTACCGCGCCATGGACCGCTTGATCGCCGACCGGCGCACCGAGCTTGCCTTTGGCGCCGCCGAGCTTGTCCCACGCCGTCTTCAGGGCGCCGCGCACGACGAATGCGCCGTGACCGGGAGTCCAGAAGATCACCGGCTTGTCGGCGGCGTTGAACGTGGCGACCCGACTGTTCGTGAGCCCACCGTTGGCCTCGTTGGCGGTCGGAAAGCCCAAATCGCTACCGACCGGTCCACCGAGTGACTCGTACTTCGCCAAGACGTCGCTTTCGAGCGCATTCGCCCCGGTGAGCGGATTGAAGAAGATCTTGCCGTGCGCAAAGTTCTGTGCCACCGCGTCAGCGCCAACCGGATATTGGCCGCCCTGCTTGTCACCCAGCGGCCCACCGACGCCGCCGGTCGCCCGCCACGCCGAGTTGATCGCCGCCGACGGGTCGACGGGCACCTGCAGGCCGGCGAGCTGCTGAGCCAACTCCGGCGGCGTGGTGGTGAATGCCTTGGTCAGCCGATTCCACGACACCTTGCCGCCGCTGAATGCCTGGGTGGTGACTTCGCCGTTGTCCGTCTCATCACCGATCGGAACTCCGAGCGCGCCGCCGGAGCTGCCCAACTTGTCCCAGGCCGCGTTCATGGCGCCCCGCACGACGAATGCGCCGTGAGCTGCTGTCCAGAAGATGACCGGCTTGTCAATCGCGGAGAAGGTGCTGACCCGGCTGTCCGGCCCGGCCAAGCCGGGCACCTCATTGATCGTGGGAAATCCGAGATCGCTACCGGCCGGGCCGCCGAGGGACTCATACTTGTCGAGGATCGGGCCGAATACCGCTCGGGCGCCGGTCGCCGGAGTGAAGAAAATCTTGCCGTTGGCGAAATCCTGCGCGAACCCGTCACCGACCGGATAGACGCCGCCCTGCTTGTCACCGATGGTGGAGGTCGGGCCTCCGGCGTCCTTCCACGCAGTGGTGATGGCGTCGTCGGCGTCGCTTTCCGGTGACGCGGTCGCGGTGGACGTCACCAAGACGGCGGCCGCCGCCGTCATCGCCGCAGCGATAACCGCGCGCCGCACCGCCGCGCCGAACCGACCTCGATCTGAAGTCATCCAGCCTCCCGACCCACCCCTACGCTCAGCTGCCCGTATCGTCGTAGGGCTGGGATACAACTTTGCTACAGCCGAGGGCGATTGCGAAGTCATATAGCGGACATTACGAAAACGGATACCCAGCCGATGTGCAAATGATGCAGGGTCGCATCTGAACCGGTGGGGTATGTAGGTGTTCGTGGTTCGAAATCATGACCTGCGCCGCTGGGGGAATTCCATCTGATATGAGTGTTTCTGCAACCGTTTGGATACTGACCGTTGCGGTCATCGCCGGCTTGGCTTTGTTCGACTACGCCTTTCATGTGCGCAAGGCGCACCAGCAAACCTTAGGTGATGCCGCTATCTGGTCGGGGCTGTACGTCAGTGTCGGAATAGTGTTCGGCCTCGGCGTGATGGTCCTCGCCGGGACCCCTTCGGGCGTCGAATACTTCGCCGGCTATCTGATCAATGAAGCGTTGTCAGTGGACAATCTGTTCGTCTTGCTCATAGTGGTGACGAGTTTCGCAGTCCCCCGCTTCGCCCAGCAGAAAGTGCTCCTCTTCGGCATCATGTTCGCGTTGATCGCCAGGACGGCGTTCATCTTCATCGGTGCTGCACTCGTCGCGGTATTCGACGCGGCGTTCTACCTGTTCAGCGTGGTTCTTTTCATTACGGCGGGAAACCTTCTCAAACCGTCACAATCCGGCGAGGACGAAGCTGACATGGTGGTGGTCCGCATCGCGCGGCGCGTGTTGCGCACATCCGACGACTACGACGGCGACCGGTTGTTCACTACCGAGAACGGCAAACGAGTGATGACGCCATTGCTGTTGGTGGTGATCGCCGTCGGCGGAACTGACCTGTTGTTCGCCTTCGATTCCATTCCGGCGTTGTTCGGGGTCAGCAGCAGTGTGTATCTCGTCTTTGCAGCCACCGCGTTCTCGCTGATGACGCTGCGGCAGCTGTACTTTCTGCTGGAGAGACTGTTGGACCGGCTGGTGTATTTGTCCTACGGCCTGGCAATGGTTCTCGGCCTCATCGGCGTCAAATTGATGCTGCAGGCCTTGCACGCGAATGACATGCCGTTCGTCAACCACGGTCACCCGGTGCCTGTCACGGAGCTGAGCACCACCGCCTCACTGACCTTGATCGTGGTGATCCTGGTGCTGACCACCGTGGTGTCCCTGGTGTCACCCGCCGGACGCGCGCACAGCGCAGCGGCCGGCGCTCGCCGTCACGCGACGGCTTATGTGAATCGCGATCACGAGGTCGACCCGACCGAGCGGGCGGCGATCTTCGACCGCCTAGTCACCGAGGAGCGCCGAATCGCGGCGCTGCCAACGAAATACCGTCAGCGATTGCAGCGCCAGGACCTAACGGAGCTGTTGCGACGCGCTCACCAAGTGCACGATGCGGAGGACCTCGGCTAGACGCCGAGGCTGCGACCGATGATCTCTTTCATGATCTCGGTCGTGCCGCCATAAATGGTCTGCACTCGGGCATCGAGATAGGCCCGGGCGATTGGATATTCGCGCATGTACCCATAACCGCCGTGTAATTGCAGGCAGCGGTCGATGAGGTGAACCTGCTTCTCGGTGGAGTACCACTTGGCCATCGCGGCCTGTTCCACGGACAGCTTCTCGTCAAGGTGCAGCCGGATGAATTCGTCGACCATCATTCGGACGACGGTGGTCTCAGTGGCCAGTTCGGCCAGCAAGAACCTGCTGTTCTGGAAGCTGCCGACCGATCTACCAAATGCCTTGCGCTCTTTGGTGTACTGCAAGGTCTGCACGAGCACTGTTTCCATCGCGGTAGCGGCCATGATGGCGATGGAGATTCGTTCCTGAGGCAGGTTCTGCATCAGATAGATGAAGCCCATGCCTTCTTCGCCGAGCAAATTTTCGGCAGGTATTTGGACATCGGTGAACGACAGCTCCGCGGTGTCTTGAGCGTCGAGTCCGATCTTGTCCAAGTGACGGCCTCGCTCGAAGCCGTCCATACCCCGCTCGACAACCAGAAGTGAGAATCCCTGGGCGCCCTTCTCGGGGTCGGTTTGGGCCACCACAAGGACCAGATCGGCGTTGATGCCGTTGGTGATGAACGTCTTTGAGCCGTTGAGAATATAGTGGTCACCCTGCTTGACGGCCCGGGTCTTGATGCCCTGCAGGTCGCTGCCGGTGCCAGGTTCGGTCATCGCGATGGCTGTGATCAGTTCACCGGAACAGAATTTGGGCAGCCAGCGCTGCTTTTGTTCTTCAGTGGTCAGCCGCAACAGGTAGGGCGCCACGACGTCGTTGTGCAGTCCGAAGCCGATGCCGCTGTACCGGCCTTTGGTGGTCTCTTCGGTGATGATCGTGTTGTAGCGAAAGTCTGGGTCTCCGCCGCCCCCGTACTCCTCGGGCACCGCCATACCTAGAAAGCCCTGCTTACCGGCCTCCAACCACACGCCGCGGTCGACGATCTTCGCCTTCTCCCACTCGTCGTGATACGGGGCGACGTGGCGGTCCAGGAACGACCGGTAGGACTCGCGGAATAAGTCGTGCTCGGGCCCAAACAGCGTGCGCTCATACTTCACGGGACTATCCACGGCTACCTCCGGCGAATGGAAACACTGTTGCCCAACATATACCAACCGGATGGTTGGTTGGGTCGCCGGTGCGGTGTCCCAATGCGTACGTCAGCCGGCGCTCCGCGCGACGCGCCGCGCGGGCCGCTGACCTCCAGAGCGCGGAACTGCAGCGTGCGGCCGGCTGTGCGGCTCGCCTTGACTGCGTCGTTGCCCGCGCCGTCGCGGGCGACCTGGCGCTACGGCCGACTCCCTGTTCGCCGGCCGCGCGGGAGTCGGGTGCTGTAGCGGCGCCAACTCGCCCGCGAGCACCTGCACCGGCGCCGAGTCGGCCGTGACCTGCTGCGGCTTGACGCTGATACCGGCCCTGCGCAGCAGTACCTGGGTGTCTTTGCGCTGCTCTGGCAGTACGACGGTGACCACGTCCCCGGCGCGGCCGGCCCGCGCGGTGCGGCCGGAGCGATGCAGGTATGCCTTGTGCTCAGCCGGTGGGTCGACGTGGACCACCAACTCCACGTCGTCGACATGCACGCCTCGCGCCGCGATGTCGGTGGCCACCAGCACACGGGCCTCGCCGCTGGCGAAGGCAGCGAGATTGCGCACCCGGGCGGGCTGGGAGAGATTGCCGTGCAGGTCAACGGAGGGAATCCCAGACTCCGTGAGCTGCCGGGCGAGCTTGCGGGCCTGGTGTTTGGTGCGCATGAACAGCATCCGGCGCCCAGTGCCCGCCGCGAGGCGCCGCACCAAGTCCTTTTTCGCGTCGGCGCCCGCGACGTAGAAGACGTGATGGGCCATTGCGGACGGCGTCTCGACCTCGTCGACGGAATGTGCGAGTTCGTCTGTCAGGAAACGCCGAACCAGCACATCGACGCCGTTGTCCAGCGTCGCGGAGAACAGGAGCCGCTGAGCAGCAGCCGGCGTCGCTGCCAGGATCCGCGTTACGCCGGGCAGAAAGCCGAGATCGGCCATGTGATCAGCCTCGTCGAGCACCGTCACCTCAATCGCATCGAGGCTGATCAAACGTTGTTTCATCAGGTCTTCGAGGCGGCCGGGGCAGGCGACGACGATGTCAACCCCGGCTTTGAGGGCGGCCACCTGTCGGGCTTGCGGGACACCGCCGAAGATGGTGGTGACCTGCAACCCGCAGGCCGCCGCCAGCGGTTCGAGCACCGCGGAAATCTGGCTGGCCAGTTCCCGGGTCGGCGCAAGCACCAGGCCCGACGGACGAGAGGAGCGTCGTTTGCAACCGGCCAGTCGGGTCACCAGCGGAATGGAAAACGCGAGGGTTTTCCCGCTGCCGGTCTTGCCGCGGCCCAGCACATCGCGGCCGGCAAGGGTATCGGGCAGGGTCTCAATCTGAATCGGATAGGGGGTGGTGATACCGCGGGTGGCGAGCACCTTGATCAGGGACTCGCGCACGCCGAGGTCGGCGAAGGACGGGATGGTCATCGAAAGTAGTGCCTTTCGGGCATCGTTGTGCCGCAGACCCATAACCGACGATCGGGTTGGCGCGCAGCACATGTGGCGAAATTGCCGGAGGGCAAGTTCGGTCGCCGCGACTAAAGCTCGTGCTTGAAGCACTGATCATCCGGGTTATGCGTGGTCGCCCGCGACTTTGTTGTCTACGGCCGCCGGAGGTATCTAAGCGTTTCACGACGTAACGACGTCGTTCCTCGAGACGCCGATGTTGAGCGCAACGATACCTCACCCGAGGCCGACCGCCATTTTCATTGAGTGTTCGCTCGGCGACTTGGGCAGCTTCATGTAGAGCCGGCGTTGTTGCCTCAGGTCGCGGAGAACTCTCGCAGGCTCGCCGCCAGCGCTACCGGTACCCGCGCCCTGATCCGGGTGCCATTGCCGTTGTGCTCGGTGTGCGCCACTCGGCCGTTGGCGTGCACCCGAGCCACCAGGTCTCCCCTGTCGTAAGGGATCACCACGTCGACGGCTGTACCAGTGGGATGAGAAAGCTCGGCAAGCTCGGCGATCTGCCGGCGCAGGGTCTCGATACCCTCGCCGGTGCGGGCGGAGACGAACACCGCGCCGGGCAGCGCGCGGCGCAACTTGGCAAGCCCCAAATCGCTGGCTGCGTCGACTTTGTTGACCACCAGCAACTCCGGCGCCGGGTCGCCGTGGTGATCGGCGATCACCTCGGACACCACCTCGCGCACGGCGTTGATTTGAGCAAGCGGGTTGACGTCGGAACCGTCGACCACGTGCACCAGCACATCGGCGTCGACAACTTCTTCCAAGGTGGACCGGAACGCCTCAACCAATTGGGTCGGCAGGTGCCGCACGAACCCGACGGTGTCGGTCAAGACGTAGGTGCCGGCCTTGCCGGTTTCAGGACCGAACTCGGCTCGGCGGGTGGTCGGTTCGAGCGTCGCGAACAACGCGTCCTGCACCAGCACGCCAGCGCCGGTCAGCGCGTTCAATAGGCTGGATTTGCCGGCGTTGGTGTAGCCGACGATGGCGATCGACGGCACGTCGCTGTGCAGCCGACGGCTGCGTTGCGTGTCGCGAACCTGCTTCATGTCCTTGATGTCGCGGCGCAGCTTCGACATCCGCTCCCTGATGCGACGCCGGTCGGTCTCGATCTTGGTCTCACCCGGTCCGCGCAATCCGACTCCGCCGCCGCTACCGCCGGCGCGACCACCGGCCTGCCGCGACATCGACTCACCCCAGCCTCGCAGCCGCGGCAGCATGTACTCCATCTGCGCCAGCGATACCTGCGCTTTGCCTTCGCGGCTGGTGGCGTGCTGGGCGAAGATGTCGAGAATCAACGCCGTACGGTCGATGACTTTGACCTTGACGGCCTTCTCCAACGCGGTCAGCTGCGCCGGAGACAGTTCGCCGTCGCAGATCACGGTGTCGGCGCCGGTGGCCAGCACGACCTCACGCAGTTCCTGCGCCTTGCCCGAGCCGATGTACGTCGACGGGTCCGGCTTGGCGCGACGCTGCACCAGCCCTTCCAGTACCTGCGAGCCGGCTGTCTCGGCGAGCGCACCGAGTTCGGCCAGGCTGGCTGCGGCGTCAGCGGCGCTGCCATCGGTCCAGACACCGACCAGCACCACTCGCTCGAGGCGCAGCTGGCGGTACTCGACCTCGGTGACGTCGGTGAGTTCGGTGGACAGCCCCGCAATCCGACGAAGCGCCGACCGGTCGTCAAGCGTCAACTCGCCGGTACTGGGTTCAGCCGGAGTCAGGGAGAAAGAATCGGGATACGTCATAAGTAATAACCATGGTGCCCGCCGCGACGGCGGGACGCTTGGCAATCAACGCTGATGGGCCTGCCACCATTCCGTGCTGAGCTCGCCATGCGCCACCAACACCGACGGTCCGCGTAGAAAGCTGGTGGCTTCGGTGATCGTCACGACGACCTCACCGCCCGGCACTCGAACGGTCAGGGTGCCGGTGGCCGATCCGGTCGTGGCCAGTGCCGCGACGGTGGCGGCGACCGTGCCGGTTCCGCAGGACCGGGTTTCTCCGACACCGCGTTCGTGCACCCGCATGACGACCGCGCCCTCCTCGGGCGCGGTGAGGACTTCGACGTTGACCCCGTCAGGGAATTGGCCTTCGTCGAAAATGACCGGTGCCGCGACGTCGAGATCCGCCAGCGTTTCTGCGGTCAGCGTCGGGTCGACACAGGCCAGGTGCGGGTTGCCGACGTCGACCGCCACGCCCGTGCAGCGCCGGCCGCCGATTGTTGCTTCGAAAGCCTGCCCTCCGCTGCCCAGCAGATTGGCCTTGCCCATGTCGACGGTCACGTCGGCGCTGGTCTGGTCGACGCGGTGGGTGATGACCGGGCGGGGACCCGCAAGCGACCCGACCACGAATTCGTCGCGCCGCTCCAGCCCGCTGGCGCGTAGATAGTGGGCGAACACCCGCACTCCGTTGCCGCACATCTGCGCGATCGAGCCGTCGGCGTTGCGGTAGTCCATGTACCAGTCCCCGGATTCGACCCCGTCGGGTAGGCGGTCGAGTACACCGTTTCCCAGGGCGGCGCCGGCGGTGGTGACCCGCAGGATGCCGTCGGCGCCCAGACCGCGGCGCCGGTCACACAATGCGGTCACCGCAGTAGGCGGGAGCTTCAGCACGGCGTCCAAGTCAGGCAACAACACGAAGTCGTTTTCGGTGCCGTGGCCCTTGGCGAAAATCATGTGCGCCACTCTCCCCCGCAAGCGGACGCTACCCCCCCGACCCCGGCTACAGCGTCGTCTTCGTCGTCGGCGCGAATCACCTGCTCAGGATACGTTGCGCCAAGCTTGCAGCGCGTCGTCCACGAGGCCCGCGCCGTTGGCGTCGAGCCAGTGAATGCGATGGTCACGGCGAAACCATGACCGCTGCCGTCGCACATAGCGACGGGTGCCAAGGAACGTCGGTTCGCGCCCGCCTTGGCCGTTGCCGCCCGTGTCCAGGTCGGTGATCACTTGGGCGTAGCCGAGCGCACGCGAAGCCGTCACGCCGTCACGCAACCCCTGTCCGAGCAGCTTGACGACCTCGTCGACGAGGCCGTGCTTGAACATCCCGTCGGTGCGCCTTGCCAGCTGTTCGTCGAGAACCTCGCTGTCACAGTCGAGTCCGATGATCAGCGTGCCCCAGCGCGGGCTGCTGATGGCCGGTGCTGAGGCGACAAACGGCTGGCCGGTCAGCTCGACGACCTCCAAGGCGCGGACGATGCGGCGCGCGTCCGTCGGCAAGATCGTCGCGGCAGCAACCGGATCGCGCCTCATCAGCTCGGCGTGCAGGCCCGCCACGCCGACATCGTCCAGCCGCAGCTCCCAGCGGGCCCGCACCTGCGGGTCGGTGGCCGGGAAGCTCCAGTCGTCGAGCAGCGACTGGATGTAGAGCATCGAACCGCCTACCACGATGGGCACTGCGCCACGAGCAGCGATCGCTTCGACGTCGGCCGCGGCGGCTTGCTGGTAACGGGCCACGGAAGCGGTCTCGGTGACGTCGAGGACGTCGAGCTGATGGTGCGGGAAACCGCGGCGCTCAGCGATGGGCAGCTTCGCGGTGCCGATGTTCATGCCGCGGTAGAGCTGCATCGCGTCGGCGTTGACAATCTCGCCGCCCAGTCGCTCTGCGACGTCGAGTGCCAGCCGGGACTTGCCGGTCCCGGTCGGTCCGACGATCGCCAGCGGTCTCATGGCTGCCAGACACCGGCGAAGTATCCGACACCGTAGGGCGCCGCCCGGTAGAGCTCCTTGGCTGATCGCGGCGCCGGCTCGGTCAACCCGGCCAGCACTTGGTATGCCACCCGCCCGACGACTTGCACAGGCAGCCTGGTCAAGGCAGCCACGTCACCGGCGGCCAACGCGTCGATTTAGCTGGCGCTGCACCTCGACGTCGTTGGGCCGGTAGCCACCGGGCGCAGCCGCGGTTAGTGTGTTGGCGCCATCGGCGACGACGACTACACCGACTTGTTCGTTGGCGTCGTCGATTTCAGCGCGCAGCTGCTGGCCAAGGGCTACTGCCGCGTCGGCGTCGTGCCGGTCGGCGTAGGCACGGACCTCGGCGCAGGCGTCGGACCGGGTCCGGCCCCGCACCCAGCCGGTGAACAGCGCGCACAGCGGCAACGTGGTTGGCGGGCCGTCGGCCTCCGGAGACAGCCGCACCTCTACGTCGACGCCGTAACCGGCGAAGGTGCCGACACTGTCCTGGCTGACCACCCAGTCCTCTTCATCGACGCCGATGGCAATCCAGCGCGGCGGCAGTGAGGCGGCCGCCGCGATCACCGCCTCGCGCAGGTCCGCCACCTCGGCAGCCGCGGCGCCGGCCAGTTCGGGGACCAGCACCGGAGCCGACGGGATGATCGCGATGGCGCCCAGCACGTCACCAAAACTATCCGCCCATCACCTTGCAGTGAGTCAGTCGGGCGCACTGGCCAAATTCGGGCAGGTGGCGATGTATGGGATGCCGGGCGACACCCAGTCCCGCCACTGGTTGCGGCGCATGCTGCATAGCAATTCAACACGAACCATCGTTTTTGCCAGGCGTGCAATCGACGATCGCGGGTAAGTGGACTGTGACGCCCGAAGAACGGAGCCGCTATGAGCGCACCCGCGCAGACCGGAACAATCAGTACCCACGTGCCGGCCCGACTCGACCGGTTACCGTGGTCGCGATTTCACTGGCGTGTCGTCATCGGGCTCGGCGGCGTGTGGATCCTCGACGGGCTCGAGGTCACGATGGTCGGCAACGTGTCGTCTCGGCTGACCGAGCAGGGCAGCGGCATCCACCTCACCCCGGCGGACATCGGCGTGGCGGCAGCCTTCTATATCGCCGGGGCCTGCTTAGGCGCGCTGTTCTTCGGTCATCTGACCGACCGCTATGGACGGCGCAAGCTGTTCATGTGGACACTCTCGGTGTTCTTGACGGCCACCGTTGCGACCGCATTTGCATTTGCGCCGTGGTATTTCTTTCTGACGACGTTCTTCACCGGCTGCGGGATCGGCGGTGAATACGCCGCGATCAATTCGGCGATCGACGAGCTGATACCAGCTCGGGTCCGCGGTCGGGTGGACCTGGTGATCAACGGAACGTACTGGCTGGGTGCGGCCGCTGGAGCAGGGGGCGCACTGGCCCTGCTTAACACGGCGCATTTTCCGGCGCATATCGGATGGCGGCTCGCCTTCGGTGTCGGCGCCGTGTTCGGCATCCTCGTCCTGCTGATTCGGCGCAATCTTCCGGAGAGTCCACGCTGGTTGTTCATTCACGGCCGCGACCAGGAAGCCGAGCGGATCGTCGGCGAGATCGAAGACGAAATTCAGCGCCAAACCGGCCAATCCCTTGCCTTGCCGGACGAGAAGCCGCTCAAAATTCGTCAGCGCAAGGAGATTTCATTCCGCGAGATCGCGCGGGTGGCATTCAAACTCTATCCGCGGCGCGCGGTCCTGGGACTCGCGTTGTTCATCGGGCAGGCGTTTCTCTACAACGGCGTGACATTCAACTTGGGCACGTTGCTGCACTCGTTCTACGGGGTCACATCCGGGCATGTGCCACTGTTTGTGATCCTGTGGGCGCTCAGTAACTTCGCCGGCCCCCTGGTTCTCGGGCACTTGTTCGACACCGTCGGCCGCAAACCGATGATCACCCTGACTTACCTGGGCTCAGCTGTCGCGACCGTTGTTCTGGCGGCGCTGTTCGTGACCCGAACTGGCGGTGCATGGGTTTTCATTGCGGTGCTCGCTGCGGTGTTCTTCCTGGCCTCAGCGGGCGGCAGCGCGGCCTACTTGACTGTCAGCGAGATCTTCCCGATGGAGACCAGGGCGCTGGCAATCGCCTTCTTCTATGCGGTGGGCACCGCAATCGGCGGCATCAGCGGGCCGTTGCTGTTCGGTCAATTGATCAATTCCGGCCAGCGCGGGCAGGTGGTCTGGTCATTTTTGCTCGGAGCAGTTGTGATGGCGATCGCCGGCCTGGTCGAGCTGTGGCTTGGTATCGCGGCTGAAGGCCGGCGGCTGGAGGAACTGGCTTTGCCGTTGACAGTGGCCGACGCAGAGGAGGAAGAAGCGTCGGAGGTCGGGCAACCGGGCTCGAGTGCCTAATCGGCAAAAGTCCGGTGCCATGGTGGCGCGCCGGCAGAACGGAGCGCGATGACGCCTGGCGCTATTTCACCAGCGGCGCGGCCGGCAACGCCAAGGCAGCGGCGCGCGACCCGCCGAGCTGCTTGAATAACTGTCGGGATCTGTGCGGACCAGCATGTGCGACCTGCTGAGTTCAACGCAGTTCTCCGCAGGTCCAGCTGATGGCGCCGCGATGCGCGGCAGATGCGCGGCACTCACCGCGCGAAGGGTAGGTGACGGGAGCCATGACGGCTGACGACTCGCACAGCAACCAACTCAAGCCGGCGGTCCCCCGTCCGGGACCCCGTCCGGGGCCGCGCCCCTCCCCCAGACCCGCGTCCCACCCGATCGTCGCGCCGCCCGCCAGTGATCCGCACCGGTTCGGACGGGTCGACGACGACGGCACGGTGTGGTTGATCACCGCCGCCGGTGAGCGCGTGGTCGGCTCCTGGCAAGCCGGTGACGCCGAGGCGGCCTACGCCCATTTCGGCCGTCGTTTCGACGACCTGAGCACAGAAGTCACGCTCATGGAGGAGCGGTTGGCGTCGGGCACGGGTGACGCGCGCAAAATCAAGGCTGCGGCAGCCACCCTCGAAGAATCGCTGGCGACGGCGCACGTGCTCGGCGACATTGATGCGCTCGCCCGACGATTGGCCACCATCCGGGACCGTGCCGACTCGATCGCCGTCGCGGAGCGGACACGACGCGACGAACACCGCGCCGCCCAGACCGCGCGTAAAGAGGCGTTGGCCGCCGAAGCTGAAGAGCTGGCCGCCACCGCGACGCAGTGGAAAACCGCCGGCGACCGGCTGCGGGCGATCCTCGACGAATGGAAGACGATCGGCGGCGTGGACCGCAAGACGGACGACGCGCTGTGGAAGCGCTATTCCGCGGCCCGGGAAACCTTCAATCGGCGCCGCGGATCTCATTTCGCCGAGCTGGACCGCGAACGGTCCACAGCCCGTGAAGCCAAGGAGCGGCTGTGCACGCGCGCCGAAGAGCTGGTCGAGTCGACCGACTGGGCCGCCACCAGCGCAGAGTTCCGCCAGCTCCTAACCGATTGGAAAGCCGCGGGCCGGGCCAGCCGCGATGTCGATGACGCCTTATGGCGGCGTTTCAAGGCCGCACAGGACACCTTCTTCAAAGCGCGCAAGTCCGTCACCGCCGAGCGGGATGCGGAGCTGCAGGCCAACGCCGACGCCAAAGAGGCGCTACTGCGCGAGGCGGAGAAGCTAGATACCAGCAATCAAGAAGCCGCCCGCGCGGCGTTGCGCTCGATCGGCGACCGGTGGGACGCGATCGGCAAGGTGCCCCGCGAACGGTCGGCCGACCTGGACCGGCGGCTGCGCGCGGTAGAGAAGAAGGTCCGCGAGACAACGTCCAATTCGATCGACCCGCAGGCGCAGGCCCGTGCGGAGCAGTTCCGCGTCCGCGCTGAGCAATTTGAACGCCAAGCGCACAAGGCCGCAGCTGCGGGCCGCAGCAAAGAGGCTGACGAAGCGCGGGCCAGCGCCGCACAGTGGCGGCAGTGGGCGGACGCCGCGGCGGAAGCGCTGACCCGGAGGCCTTAGCCGGCTAGGGCGCCTCCTCGTCGTCGGGTGATGCCGTGTCGGGCTCGCCGAAGCGTTCCAGGAGCGGCCTGGCCTGCTGCTCGGCGACAGCACGTCGACGCTGCTCTTCGGCGGCGAGCTGCACCACAGTGCGCGACCACACCACCCTGGCCCAGTGGAACGACAGCATGATCAGCGTGATCCAGGCGAGAATCAAGCCGATACCGGGTCCGGGGTGGCCGGCAGCCACCGTCTGGCGCGACCACACGGCCAGCAACCCGACGGCGCTGCCCAGCGCCGAACCGGCCAGCGCCACCCAAGCCAGCGCCCAGCGCCGGGTGAGCAACGCCAGCATCGAGAAGCCGACACCGAAGATCAGTGCCAGCCAGACGAAAATCCGTGACGGCAAGGCCACCGCTGCAGCGCCGGCATGGTGGCTGCCGAACAACACGTCCCAGCCCCGCACGTCACCGGTGTGGGGCAACACGAACGACGTCAGCAGCACGAACACCAGGATCGAAACGACCAGAGCGCGTGCGCCGGGCTCGATTGCCCGCGCGATACGGCGTTCGGCGTCCTCGAGGTCGGCACGGAACGCATCGAACTCATTGAGGTGCCTGTGGTTGCGGGTCATCGGCTGCACCCGAGGGGATCCAGCGGCTCCGCCGGCCGACCGATTGCGGGCATGCCCAGACCGATCCGGTTGCCGGGTTCGCCGGCGGCGTAAGCGTCGCCGGCACGGGTGCGCCGATGGGTCAGCAGGCCTGCATCAGCGATCAGGTGGTGCGGTGCGGCCCCGGTGATGACTGCGGTGACCACGTCGCCGGGTCGCACCGTGCGGTTGGCCGGCGTGAAGTGCACCAGCCGTCCGTCGCGGGCACGCCCGCTCATCCGGGCGGTGCGGCTGTCTTTGCGGCCTTCCCCACTGGCCACCAACAGCTCGGCGATCTTGCCGATCTGCGCCCGGTTCTCCTCCAGGGCGATCGCCTCCTGCAGCGCAACCAACCGCTCATAGCGCTCCTGCACAACGGCTTTCGGGAGCTGGCCGTCGAGTTCGGCGGCGGGGGTGCCGGGCCGCTTGGAGTACTGGAAAGTGAACGCCGCCGAGAAGCGTGCTTGCCGCACGACGTCCAAAGTGGCGGCGAAATCCTCTTCGGTCTCGCCGGGGAAGCCGACGATCAGGTCGGTGGTGATTGCAGCGTGCGGCATCGCGGCACGGACGCGCTCGATGATGCCGAGATACCGCTCGGCGCGGTAGGAGCGTCGCATCGCCCGCAACACCCGGTCCGAACCGGATTGCAGCGGCATGTGCAGCGCGGGGCACACGTTCGGTGTCACCGCCATCGCCTCGATGACGTCGTCGGTGAACTCCGCCGGGTGCGGCGAGGTGAACCGGACCCGTTCCAGGCCGTCGATGCGTCCGCATGAGCGCAGCAGTTCGGCGAACGCGCCTCGATTGCGGGCCAGCCTCGGGTCCGCGAAGGAGACACCGTAGGCGTTCACGTTTTGCCCCAGCAGCGTTACCTCGAGCACACCGCTGTGAACCAGCGATTGCACCTCGGCGAGGATGTCGCCCGGCGCCCGGTCGACTTCCTTCCCGCGCAGCGACGGCACGATGCAGAAGGTGCAGCTGTTGTTGCAGCCGACGGAGATAGACACCCACGCTGCGTAAGCAGAGTCGCGGGCCGTCGGCAGCGACGACGGAAATTCCCGCAGCGCTTCGGCGATCTCGACTTGGGCGACTCGGTTGTGCCGGGCCCGGTCCAGCAGGGCCGGCAACGATCCCAGATTGTGGGTGCCGAACACGACGTCAACCCACGGCGCCTTGGTCAGCACGGCCTCGCGGTCCTTCTGCGCCAGGCAACCGCCGACGGCGATTTGCATGTCGGGGTTGTCGCGCTTGCGGGGGGCCAGGTGGCTGAGGTTGCCGTAGAGCTTGTTGTCGGCGTTCTCGCGCACCGCGCAGGTGTTGAACACCACCACATCAGCGTCGGCTCCGTCGGCCGCACGCAAGTAGCCGGCGGCTTCCAGCAGACCGGCCAACCGCTCGGAGTCGTGGACGTTCATCTGGCACCCGTAGGTGCGGACCTGATAGGTGCGTGCCGGGACGGATGGAGCGCTCCGGGCCGCTGCGGCGTCTCTCACCACTATCGAAGTCACCCGGCCATGGTACGGCGATCGGGTGGCATCGACTTCCGCAGTCACGACTGGCACTGGTAAGCCGTAGGGCGCTAGCTTGTTCGGCGACGACTCCACGCGCGGGCTAGTTGGCGCTCGAGTGCGGGATAGACGATCACGTACCGAAACGGCTTGATGAACGCCATATAGAACCGACCGAACCGGCCACGTGGTTTGACGTACACGGCCATTTGCGCCTCATGGCCCGGGGCACATTCGGTGGGCACCCACGCGAGATGCATGACCCCGTGGACTGTCTGGTTGGAGATTTCGGCGGCGAACTCGTCGTCCGTGCGGTACAGCGGCACAAACGGCAGATGGTCGAAGTGCACGTCGTCTGCCGAGCCGCGCAGATCCGCCGGCAACCGATCAGCGAGAGACAGTTCACGCGTTTCGGGGATTGGGAACCGTTTCCCGCTGCCCGCGGAGGTCGTTATTCGGCCCAGGTCGAACCACGCGCCCAGGCGGTCACGCACGGCCCATAGGAATCGCGTTGGTGCCGACTCGGCGTTGACGGGGTCTGACTGGGTGACCATCTCCAGGACGCTTGCGAAGTCGTCTTTGTCGCCGCTGACCGCGGGAAGTCGCCACACATCTTCAAGGGTGAAGTCGTCGAGGACGCTGTGGATTCGCCACGGCTGCGACCGCTGCGTTTCGTTCGGGATCCGCATAGTCACTCCTTTGTACGTATGCGTATAAAGTGTCGCAGAGAAGCACGGCGGCCGCAATACGCCGCCGTACAATGCGCTGTTATGCCAGCACGGAAGACACCGCCGGAGGCTTGGGTCGATGCGGCGCTGACTGCCCTGGCGGACGGTGGACCTGATGCCATCCGGATCGAGGCGCTCGCAGCGTCGCTCGGGGTTTCCAAGGGCGGCTTCTACGGCGAATTCGCCGATCGCAACGCGCTGATCGAGCGCGTGCTAGACACCTGGGAGCAGGCCGTCGTCGACGACGTCATTTCCCTGATCGAAAACACCGACGATGACCCACGGACGAAATTGCGGCACCTGTTCGATTTGGCGCGCGGCCAAGCCAGCGCTAACCCTGGACTTGCGGCCGAGCTGGCAATTCGGGATTGGGCCCGCCGCAGCCCGAGCGTCAACGAGCGACTCCACCGCGTGGACAACCGGCGAATGGCTTACTTGCGCACACTCTTCCGGCGGATCAGCATCGACGACAGTGACGCCGAGGCGCGCAGTCTGTTGGCCTTCTCACTGTTCGTCGGCAACCGCCTGATCCAGGCTGAGCACGACGGCCGCTCCCGGCGGGACGTGGTCAGCCACGCTCTGGACAGGCTGCTCAGCGCTCGTTGGCATTGAACGCCTATCGCCGTCGGAGCAACTACGGCAACCGCGGTTAGACCCGTCGACGCTCCCGCTCGGCGGCCAGTTGCGCGCTGACAACGTCGCAGGCCATCGTCTGGCTGTAGCCACGCCGGGCCAGCATCGACACCAGCCTGCGGCTCACCCGCGCCTCGTCGTCGAGGTTCTCGCGCCGCAGCTTGGTCCGCACCAGCTGCTCGGCCCGGTCCCGCTCGGCTTCGGCGTCGATCCCGCTCAGCACCGCGGTGATCACATCGTTGTCGACGCCTTTGGTGCGCAGCTCGGCCGCCAATGCACGCTTGCCTTTGGCGGCGTTGGCGCGCCGGGAGTGCACCCACTGCTCGGCGAAGTCGGTGTCGTCCACCAGTCGGACGGCAACGAGTCGGTCGAGCACCCGGGCGCTGACATCGTCGGGATATCCCCGCTTGGCCAGCTGGCCGGCCAGCTCTGCTCTGGTGCGTGATCGCGCGGTGAGCAGACGCAGGCACAGCACCCGCGCCTGCTCTTCCCGCGACAACTCAGAAGTCGACTGGGGCGGGCAAGACATCGTCATCGGTAACCACTGCGCCAATGCCGAGCTTTTCCTTGATCTTCTTCTCGATCTCGTTGGCCACCTCGACATTGCTCAGCAGGAAGTTGCGGGCATTCTCCTTACCCTGACCGAGCTGCTCACCCTCATAGGTGAACCAGGAGCCGGACTTGCGGATGAAGCCCTGGTCGACACCCATGTCGATGAGCGATCCTTCCCGGCTGATGCCCTTGCCGTAGAGGATGTCGAACTCAGCTTGCTTGAACGGCGGTGACACCTTGTTCTTGACGACCTTGACCCGGGTGCGGTTACCGACTGCGTCGGTGCCGTCCTTGAGCGTCTCGATGCGTCGCACATCCATGCGGATCGAGGCGTAGAACTTCAAAGCCTTTCCGCCCGTGGTGGTTTCGGGTGAGCCGAACATCACCCCGATCTTTTCCCGCAGCTGGTTGATGAAGATCGCGGTGGTACCGGAATTGTTCAGCGCGCCGGTCATCTTCCGCAGCGCCTGGCTCATCAGCCGGGCCTGCAGACCGACGTGGCTGTCACCCATCTCGCCTTCGATCTCCGCCCGTGGCACCAGCGCGGCCACCGAGTCGATGACCAGGATGTCGAGCGCGCCCGAGCGGATCAGCATGTCGGCGATCTCGAGCGCCTGCTCACCGGTGTCGGGCTGGCTGACCAGCAGCGAATCGGTGTCCACACCCAATTTCTTGGCGTACTCGGGGTCCAGCGCGTGCTCGGCGTCGATGAACGCCGCGATGCCGCCGGCGGCCTGGGCATTGGCCACCGCGTGCAGGGCGACGGTCGTCTTACCCGACGACTCCGGACCGTAGATCTCCACGACCCGGCCGCGCGGCAGACCGCCGATGCCCAGGGCCACATCCAGTGCGATCGAGCCGGTCGGGATGACCGAGATCGGTTGACGTACCTCGTCGCCGAGGCGCATCACCGAACCTTTTCCGTAACTTTTCTCGATCTGGGCCATTGCCAGATCCAGGGCCTTCTCGCGGTCAGGGGCTTGCGCCATGGTGTTGCCTCTCGATGTAGTCGGTGTTCGGTTGACCGGTACTGGTCAGTTAGCCGTGACGCTAGAACAGCCCACCGACAAGTCGACGTCCTCGAACGCTCACCACATTAGCGAACGTGTGTTCGATGGCAAGGCGGCGCGCCGGGCGAACAGCGAAGCACAACCGCCTCTAAAGGACTCGATATCCCGCGTCGGTCAGTGCCCGAACCGGACTTCTGCCATCCGCCCGCAGCAGCTGTCGCTTCCACTCAATCTGCAAACCCTCCCCGCTCGTCCCGTACAGCGTTGTCGACACCGGGTCGTCGGGTGGTATGGGATCCTTGCTGCCCAGGCCGCCGCCACGGGCACCGGAACAGCCTTGATCACGCCGCGTCCCCGCAACTCACCATTGATTGCGGGGCACATCGAAGTCGACGCACAGCGCCCGCCACACGTCGCGAGGTTCGACTCCGTCTTCGATCGCCTGCGCGGCCGTGCGCCCGTCGAAACCGGTCAACACGTGGTCGGTTAGCACGGAGGCACCGTAAGCGGCGCCGAACCGCAAGGTGACCAGCTCGTGGAATTCCGTCAACCGCACGGCTTACAAATTACCCAGCGCGGGCGAGCGCCTCACGACACACCTGAACCGGATCAGCCACTTCGGCCGCGGTGGCCGAGGCCGCTCGGGCGGCTTCGCGGTACCGCGGGCAGGTAAGCACGTTGGCGACCGCGGCTGCCAGCGCGTCAGCGGTCAACGGCCGGATCAACTCGCCGCTGCCCTGCCGCACCACCCGATTGGCGATCTCCCATTGGTCCCCGCCACCGGGAACCACCACCAGCGGCACCCCGGCCAGCAGAGCTTTGGCCACCAGACCGTGTCCTCCGCCGCACACCACCACGTCGGCGCGGGCCAGCAGTTCGTCCTGGCGTCCCCGCCCGACCACCGCCCAAGGCGGCACCGTCAGCTCCGGGCCGTTGAGCCGGGAGACAACCAGGCGGGCACCGGCGGGCAAGGTCTCACCCGGCACCAGGCACTCCAGCGCGGTTTGAGCCATGCCCACCGTTCCGGTCAGCGCGGTCGACGGCGCGATGACAACCACCGGCCCGGAGCCCGGCGCAATACCGAGCACCTCGTCAGTCGGCTCGAAGTGCAGCGGCCCCACCACGACGGCTTCGTCCGGCCAGTCCGGCCGCGGCACCTCTAACGCAGGCAAGGTGGCGATCAGCCGTCGCACCGGCCCGGGATCGGTGGCCGGCAAGCCGATCTGGACGCGGACGGCCGCCCGCTGCCGCAGACCGGCTTGCCACGACCTGGCGGTCAGAGCCCGCATCACGGCGTCCCGCAACCGCCCACGGATGCCGGTGCCGGGCGACAATCCGCTGCCGATCGGCGGAAGCCCTCTCGACGGCCGGTACAGCGGGTGCGGGCTGAGCTCGACCCACGGGATGCCCATCAAATCCGCGGCCAGGCCGCCGCAGGCGGTGATCGCGTCGGACACCACCAGATCAAGACCGAGCGCTTGCAGCTGCGGCGCGTTGAGCACCGCCATCCGTGCAGCGCGCTGGTGAATCTTGGCCCCGGCGTCGCCGTCGTCGTCTTCGGCGGTCGGCTCGAGTCCGGTCAACTCCGCCGCGTCGACACCGGCGGCTCGGGCGGCGTCCAGCCACTCGGCGCCGGTAACCAACGTGGCGCTGTCACCTGCGGCGTTGAATCGTTGGCACAGCGCGATCGCCGGGAACGAGTGCCCTGGATCCGGTCCGGCGACGACGGCGATGCGCACCGCACAACCCTGCCACAGCGGCACTGCTGTGTGGCGTCAGCGTTCTGGTTACCCTGGAACGGTGACCGATCTGATCGCCCTGAACACCCGCACAGTTGAGGTCTTCCTGCACGCGCTGCAGGACCAGGACTTCGACACCGCAGAAACGGCGCTGGCCGACGATCTGGTGTACCAGAACGTCGGGCTGCCGACGATAAACGGCCGTCATCGGGCGATGAAGCTGTTTCGGCAGATGAATGACCGAGCCCGATTCGAAGTCAAGATCCACCGCATCGCCGCCGACGGTGCCGCCGTGCTTACTGAGCGCACCGACGCGCTGATCTTCGGCGCCCTTCGGGTCCAGTTCTGGGTGTGCGGCGTTTTCGAGGTTCATGACGGCCGGATCACGCTGTGGCGCGACTACTTCGATTTCTTCGACATCGTCAAGGCGACCCTGCGCGGTGTCGCCGGCCTGGTAGTGCCGTCGCTGCGGACTTCGTTCTGACCGATGAAGAAGGACACCGGGCGGCGACGGCCCAACGTCATCCAGTACATCCGCTACTGCTACGGGCATCCGCTGCCGTCGTCGATGCGGGACTGGGTGCGCAACGACCTGGCCGGTAAGGGCGCCACCGCACGGATGATGATCCGGGTCGCCGTCCCCGCGGTGCTGGTGCTCATCCCCTTTTGGTTCATCCCGACGACGCTGGACGTCCACCTGAGCATGACGCTGCCCATTCTCATTCCGTTTGTGTATTTCTCGCACGCGCTCAACAAAGTGTGGCGCCGACACATGCTGCAGGTGCACAACTTGAACCCTGACCTGGTGGATGAGCGCCGCCGCGAGCGCGACGCCGACATGCACCGCAGGTACGCCGAACGCTACGGTGCACGGCCCGACCCGGCACCGTTCAGGAGCCACGACATCTGAGCGCGGCCCATCTGGCCTACGCCTGCGGCAGCCCACCGAGTTCGTCGAAGGCCTGCGCCCACCCGACCAGGCGATCGGTCGCGCCGGCCAGCTCGTCGCGGTAGCGCTGCTGAGACATCGGAGACGCCGGTGTCGTCGATCCACCGTTCGCAGCAGACACCAATTGGGCTGCAGCGGTGACCATTTCGTTGTACTGCCGCACGCCTGCGCTGAGTTGCGCGGTGAACGCGTTGATCGTCGGCACAAGATAGGACCGGGACTGGGCATTGTTGGTGGCCGCACGCTCCATCGACACCACTTCGGCCGCGGTGGCCGTCATTGCCGAGGCGGACCGGTTGGCCGCGGCGGTGAGATCGCCGACCTCGGCGTTGGGCAGCATCTTCCCCCGCTCAATGACGCCCAGCAGTGAGACGAAGCCGCGCTCCGAAGCTCCCAACGCGGACATGGCGGGCCGCGCCGCCGATCCGGGGGGCGGCAGCCTACGGGTGCTCGCGGGCCGCTCCGTCGGCAATGGCAACGAACGCAGCCAGCGGTAACGCAGCAGCAACAGTGTCGCCGGAACGGCCGCGCCCACGGCGATCGATCCGGTGATGATCAGCAGCAGCTGGAACCATCCCCAGGCCGCCAGCAGCACCGTGACCACCGCCCAGAAAAGACAGGTGAAGCCGAAGAACAGCGCGAGTCGCAACGCCCACTTCTGTCTGCGCAGCGCTCGGGCCCGCGGGTCGGCGAGCACGCTGAGCTTCGCGGCCAGCACGTCGGCGATTCCGCTGGCAGTGTCCACGCCGTGCTGCACCAGGCCTCGCCAGGGCCGGGTGCGCCAACCGGGACTTACCGCCACTTTTGATACCTCTTACTGGGTGAGCGGCTTCTCGGATGCGGCGTCCGGCGCGATCGCCGGAGTGGCCGGCGTCCCGGCACCGCTGGCGGGCAGCGCCTCGCCACGCATGGAAGCCCGGATCTGTTCGAGCCGTGAGTGTCCAGCCATCTGGACGCTGGCCTGCTCGACTTCGAGCATGCGGCCCTGAACCGAGTTCTGCGCCAGTTCTGCTTCGCCCATTGCGTTGGCGTAGCGACGTTCGATCTTGTCGCGCACCTGATCGAGGGTCGGGGTGTTGCCGGGTGCTGCGATCTCGCTCATCGACCGCAGCGAGGCGCTCACCTGCTCCTGCATCTTGGCCTGCTCGAGCTGACTGAGCAGTTTGGTGCGCTCGGCAATCCTTTGCTGCAGCACCATCGCGTTTTGCTCGACCGCCTTCTTGGCCTGGGCGGCCGCATTGAGCGCCTGGTCGTGCAGACCCTTGAGGTCTTCGACGCTTTGCTCAGCGGTCACCAGCTGAGCCGCGAAAGACTCGGCGGCGTTGTTGTACTCGGTGGCCTTGGCTGCGTCACCCGCCGCGGTGGCCTGGTCAGCCAGGGTCAACGCTTGTCGCACATTCACCTGCAGTTTTTCGATGTCGGCCAGCTGCCGGTTGAGCCGCATCTCGAGTTGGCGTTGGTTGCCGATGACCTGCGCGGCCTGCTGGGTCAGCGCCTGATGCTGACGCTGCGCTTCCTCGATCGCCTGCTGGATCTGCACCTTGGGGTCGGCGTAGTCGTCGATCTTCGAGTTGAACAGCGCCGCGAGGTATTTCCAAGCTTTGACGAACGGGTTGGCCATGAGTCAGCTCCGCCTTCTGGTTCGATACCTGTCCGTAAATTACCGCGCTTGCCTGCCGCCCAATCTAATGCTTCGCGGCGGAAGGCCGCACGCGCCGCTCTGTCGCCGCGGCGGTCAGGCCAATGCCAGCTGCGCGACCGGCGGAATGACGACTTTGGTGCTGACGTCGATGTGGGCAGCGCTGACTGCTGATCGCTCGGCACTTTCCCGGTCGGCCATCTGGGTACCGGCGTCGACCAGCACCGTTGACAGCGGTATGTGCAGAGCGTCGCAGATCGCGGTCAGCAGCTCGCTGGAGGCTTCTTTGCGACCGCGCTCCACCTCGGACAGGTAGCCGAGACTCACCCGAGCCGTGTCGGATACCTCCCGCAGCGTGCGACGCTGCGAAGTCCTCGCCCGGCGCAGCACGTCGCCGATGACCTCTCTCAGCAGTGCCGCCATCGTGCTCTCCTTCGTCGGGATCGGCCGGAACCGCAGCGCTGCGCTGCGCCATCGAGTGACTCATACGGTCAACGCCACGCTGCAAAGGTTGGTTCCCACGGTTTTGCGCGCTCAGCGCGTGGCCCACCGCACTTCCTTGGCCGCTGAAGCCACGTAGTCCACGCCGGTGACCACCGTCAGCACGATGGCAAGCCCCAGCACCACCCATGCCGCGGTCAGCCACGAACCGGCCAGCGGCAGGATGAACAAGCCGATGGCGACTGCCTGCACCAGAGCTTTGAGCTTGCCGCCCCAACTGGCGGGGATGACACCGCGGCGCAATACGGCAAAGCGCAAAACCGTCACTCCGATCTCGCGCGCCAAGATGACCACCGTGACCCACCACGGCAGGTCGCCCAGCATGGACAGCCCGATCAACGCCGCACCGATCAGCGTCTTGTCCGCGATGGGATCTGCCAGAGTGCCGAACTCGGTGACCATGCCGTAGCTGCGGGCCAACGCGCCGTCGAACCGATCGGTGACGACCGCGACGGCGAAAACCACGAACGCCGCCACCCGGCTCGTCGTGTCGTGCCCGTTCCCGGCGAACAGCGCGAGTAGGAAGATCGGCACGAGCACCAGGCGTAAACCGGTGAGCATGTTGGCGATATTGGTGACCGGAACACGCCGCACCGTCGGGCCGCTCTGCGGCTGTCCTGACACGGCAACAGGATAACGGGTGCCCAGCTGGTCCGCCCTGACTGCCTAGACTGTGCTCCCGTGAATTCCGCGGAAACTCCGTCGAACCACCAACCGGTAGTGCGACGCGCGCGGACGTCCGACGTCCCGGCAATCAAACGGCTGGTCGACACCTACGCGGGACGGATCCTGCTGGAAAAGAACCTCGTGACGCTTTACGAAGCTGTTCAGGAGTTCTGGGTCGCCGAATACCCGGACCGGCCGGGCGAAGTGGTGGGTTGCGGGGCGCTGCACGTGTTGTGGTCGGACCTTGGTGAAGTCCGCACCGTCGCGGTGCACCCCGACCTGACGGGCCGGGGCATCGGCCATGCGGTCGTCAATCAGCTGGTTGCGGTGGCCCACGAGCTGGACCTCAAGCGGTTGTTCGTGTTGACGTTCGAGACGGACTTCTTCAGCAGGCACGGGTTCACCGAGATCGAGGGCACCCCCGTCACCGCCGAGGTTTTCGAAGAGATGTGCCGCTCCTATGACATCGGCGTCGCCGAGTTCCTCGACCTGAGCTACGTCAAACCCAACATCCTGGGCAACTCGCGCATGCTGCTGTTCCTTTGACCGCACAGGCGGGAATCAGTGTTCGGAGTCGCCGCCCCGGATCAGCATGAGCGTGGCCGCCAATTCGTCGGGCTTGATCAGAACATCACGCGCTTTGGAACCCTCGCTGGGGCCGACGATGCCGCGGGTCTCCATCAGATCCATCAGCCGGCCGGCTTTGGCGAAGCCGACCCGCAACTTGCGCTGCAACATCGACGTCGAGCCGAACTGACTGGACACCACCAGCTCGACTGCCTGCAAGAACACGTCCATGTCATCGCCGATATCAGGGTCGACGTCCTTGCGTTCACCGCTGGCCTTGGCGGTGGTGACGCCCTCGGTGTACTCGGGTTCGGCCTGCTCCTTGCAGGCGCTGACGACAGCCTGGATCTCCTCGTCGGTGATGAACGCGCCCTGCAGCCGCACCGGCTTGCCCGCGCCCATCGGCAGGAACAGGCCGTCGCCCATGCCGATCAACTTCTCCGCGCCCGCTTGGTCCAGGATCACCCGGCTGTCGATGAGCGACGACGTCGCGAACGCAAGCCGCGACGGCACGTTGGTTTTGATCAGCCCGGTGACCACGTCGACCGACGGCCGCTGGGTGGCCAGCACCAGGTGAATGCCCGCAGCGCGGGCTTTCTGCGTGATCCGCACGATGGCGTCTTCGACGTCACGCGGCGCGGTCATCATCAGGTCGGCCAGTTCGTCGACGATCGCGACGACGTACGGGTAGGGCCGGTATTCGCGCTGGCTGCCCAGCGGTGCGGTGATCTTGCCCGACCGCACGTGAGAGTTGAAGTCGTCGATGTGACGGACCCGGGACGCCTGCATGTCCTGATAGCGCTGTTCCATCTCTTCGACCAGCCAGGCCAGCGCGGCGGCGGCCTTTTTCGGCTCCGTGATGATCGGGGTGATCAGATGCGGGATGCCTTCGTAGGGCGTCAGTTCCACCATCTTCGGGTCGATCAGGATCATCCTGACCTCTTCGGGAGTGGCCCGGGTCAGCAGCGACACCAGCATGGAGTTGACGAAGCTGGATTTGCCCGAGCCGGTGGAGCCCGCCACTAGCAGGTGCGGCATCCTGGCCAGGTTGGCCGAGATGAAATCACCCTCGATGTCTTTGCCCAGCCCGATCACCAGGGGGTGGTGGTCGCCGCGGGTCGACGGCGCCGTGAGCACGTCCGCGAGTCGAACCATTTCCCGGTCGGTGTTGGGAACCTCGATGCCGACGGCCGATTTACCCGGAATCGGAGCAAGCATCCGGACGCTTTCGGTGGCCACCGCGTAGGCGATGTTGCGCTGTAAGGCGGTGATCTTCTCGACCTTCACGCCCGGCCCCAGCTCGACCTCGTAACGGGTGACGGTCGGCCCGCGGGTGCAGCCGGTGACGGCGGCGTCGACCTTGAACTGAACGAGCACCTCGCCGATGGCTTCCGCCATGTGGGTGTTGGCGGTGCTGCGTTTCTTGGGCGGATCACCGGCAATCAGCAAATTCAGCGACGGCAGGTGATACGGGCCCTCGACGACCCGGTCGGCGACCATCGCTTCGGCTTTGACGGCCGCTTTGCGACGACGGGTCGGTTCGGGAACCGTCGGGGTGTCGTCGGGGGTGACCGGATAGCCGGCCGACGGCCACGCCTGGGCGTCGTCGTCGCCGTAGGACGTCGGATCGTCGTAGTAACCGTCGGAGAAATCGTCGACGACAACGCTTGTGTCGCCGTCTAATTCGGCGGGGTTGTCTTGGTAGTAGTCGTCTTCTTCGTCGTCGCGACGGAACATCGCGGTCCCGAACAGCGACCGGGCCGTCGCAGGTACTTCCCGGATCGTGGTGCCGGTCAACAGCAGCAGCCCGAACAGCGAGCCGATGAACAGCAGCGGCGCTGAGATCCACACGGTCAATCCGTCGGAGAGCGGCCCGGCGATGGCAAACCCGAGGAAGCCTCCCGCGTGCCCCCGGCCGGCCGGGGTGTCCGGCGAGCCGGCCCACAAATGCCACAGTCCCAGCAACGGCACAGTGACCATCCCGGCGCCCAGCACCAGCCGCGGACGGGTGTCCGGGTCCGGGCTGGTGCGCATGAGCAGTACGGCGACGCCGGCGGTGACCAACGGCACCAGCCCAACGGCCGAGCCAATAAAGGTCCGCAACGCCGTGTCGATCCAGGCGCCGACCGGACGGGCGGCGTGGAACCACGAGCTCGCCGCGATGACGACGGCGAGGCCCAGCAGACTCAGCGCAATCCCGTCGCGGCGATGACCCGAATCGATTTCGCGGGCCCGGCCGACCGATCGGGCGGCGGTGCCGGTGCCTTTGGCCAGCATCAGCCATGCCGCGCGGGCGGCCCGGCCGCCGCCCAGACCGGCGGACGCGAATATCGACTGATTTCGGCGGCGGGCCGGCTTGCCGGCTCTTCTGCGGGGCGCCGTCTGCCGCGCCGCCCGGGTTCCGCTCCGTGACGCGGCCTTTGACCTGCCTTTTCGGGCTGCGGATCGGGCGACGGTCTTGTTTGCCATGGCAGCAAGACTAGTCGCAACAGCAACATGTGCACCATCCGCCACACGGTCACCGAATTGCATCACCAAGGCGCACCTGGCAGCACTGCTGAGTAGGGTGACATCCGTCACGCCGTTACTCACGCCTAGGAGCGCCAGCATGTCGCCCGTCGTCGTCGTCGCCACCCTGACCGTCAAGCCCGATTCCGTTGACGCCGTGCGCGACATCTGCAAGCGCGCCATCGAAGACGTCCACCAGGAGCCGGGTTGCCAGCTGTATTCGCTGCACGAGTCGGGCGACACCTTCGTCTTCGTCGAGCAGTGGGCCGACGCCGACGCACTCAAGACACACAGCACGGCGCCCGCGGTTGCCACGCTGTTCAAAGACGCCGGCGAGCATCTGGCCGGAGCGCCGGACATCAAGATGCTGAACCCGGTAGTGGCGGGCGATCCGGAGAAGGGCCGGCTACGGCCCTGATGGCCGTCGCGGCGGACGGTCGGCTTCCCGGGCCACTGGCCGGGAAAGTCGCACTGATCACCGGGGCAGCCCGCGGTCAGGGCCGCGCGCATGCCCTGCGATTGGCCGCGGACGGCGCCGCCGTCGTCGCGGTCGACTTGTGCGAGCAGATCGCGAGCGTGCCCTACCCGCTGGCGACCGCGGACGATCTGGCCGCAACGGTGAAGCTCGTCGAAGATGCTGGTGCCCGGATCGTGGGGCGGCGGGGCGATGTGCGCGCCCCCGCCTCCCTGACCGCCGCGGTGCAGGCCGGACTCGACGAGTTCGGCCGACTCGACATCGTCGTCGCCAACGCCGGTATCGCGCCGATGCAATCCGGACCCGACGGCTGGCGCGACGTGATCGACGTCAACCTCACCGGTGTGCATCACACGATTGAAGCGGCGATCCCGGCGATGGTCGGGCAGGGCGACGGCGGATCGATTGTGTTGATCTCCTCTGCGGCGGGACTGGCCGGCGTGGGTAGCGCCGACGCCGGCTCCATCGGGTACGCGGCCGCCAAACACGGATTGGTCGGCTTGATGCGGGTGTACGCCAACCTGCTTGCGCCGCACAGCATCAGGGTCAACACGGTGCACCCGGCCGGCGTCGACACACCGATGATCAACAACGAATTCGTTCGGCGGTGGCTGAGCGGCCTCGCCGAGTCCGGGTCGGCGCAGAATCTCGGCAACGCACTGCCGGTCGGCGTCCTACAACCCGAGGACGTCGCCAATGCGGTGGCGTGGCTGGTGTCCGATCAGGCGCGTTACATCACCGGGATCACTCTGCCCGTGGACGCCGGCTACTTGAACAAGCGGTAGCCGATACTGCCGGCTCAGACCTCCAGGACGGTCGGCACGATCATCGGCTGGCGGCGGTAGGTTTCGCCCACCCATTTGCCCACCGTGCGGCGCACCGCCTGAGCGATCCGGATCGGATCAGTGACCTTCTCCGCGGCAAGCATGTCCAACTCCGCCTCGACTTTGCGCACCACCGGTTCCAGCGCCTTGGGATCTTCGGAGAATCCGCGCGAGTGCAGATGCGGCGGGGCTGCCGCCTGGCCGGTACCGCGGCGCACGACCACGGTGACCGCCACGAAGCCCGACGACAGGATGAGCCGCTCGCCCAACGTGATGTCGCCGACGTCTCCGGTGATCAGGCCGTCGACGAACATCTTGCCGACCGGCACCGCGCCGGAAATGCGGGCGGTGCCGTCGACGAGGTCGACGCTGACACCGTTCTCCGCCAACAAAATTCGTTCCTGCGGAATGCCGGTGCTGGCGGCCAGCGCGGCGTTGGCACGCAGGTGCCGCCAGGTGCCGTGCACCGGCATGACGTGCCGCGGCCGCACGCCGTTGTAGAGAAACAGCAGTTCGCCGGCGTAGGCGTGCCCGGAGACGTGAACCCGGGCCCGGGCATTGGTGACGACTCGAGTGCCGATTCTTGGACAGCGCGTCGATGACGCCGTAGACGGCTTCCTCGTTGCCCGGTATCAGCGACGACGACAGCACGATCAGGTCGCCGGAGGTGAGGGTGATGCTGCGGTGTTCTCCGCGCGACATCCGCGCCAGCGCCGACATCGGCTCACCTTGGGTGCCGGTGGTGATGAGGACGACTCGGTCCGGCGCCATCATCTCCGCGGCCCCGATGTCGATCAGGTCCGAGTCGTCGATCCGCAGAAAGCCCAACTCCCGGGCGATGCTCATGTTGCGCACCATCGAGCGGCCGACGAACGACACCCGCCGGCCCAGCGCTACCGCGGCGTCGACGATCTGCTGCACCCGGTCGACGTTGGAGGCGAAGCACGCCACGATGACGCGCCCGTCGGCACCCCGGATCAGCCGGTGCAGGGTTGGGCCGACTTCGCTTTCAGACGGGCCCACGCCGGGGTGTTCGGCGTTCGTCGAGTCGCAGAGGAACAGATCGACGCCGGCATCGCCCAGCCGTGACATGCCCGGCAGGTCGGTGGGTCGGCGATCCAGCGGAAGCTGGTCGAGCTTGATGTCACCGGTGTGCAGCACCGTGCCCGCGCCGGTATAGACCGCGATGGCCAAAGCGTCGGGCACAGAGTGGTTGATGGCGAAGAATTCGCACTCGAAAACCCCGTAGCTGCGGCGCTGCCCTTCCCGGACTTCGACGAAGTGCGGATTGAGCCGATGTTCACGGCATTTCGCGGAGACCAACGCGAGGGTGAACTTCGACCCGACGACCGGGATATCGGGTCGCAGCTTGAGCAGAAACGGGATCGCCCCGATGTGGTCTTCGTGCGCGTGGGTGAGCACCAGGGCGTCGATGTCGTCCAGCCGGTGTTCGATGTGACGCAAATCAGGCAGAATCAGGTCTACGCCCGGCTCGTCGTGACCCGGGAACAGCACTCCGCAGTCGATGAGTAACAGCCGGCCCAGGTGTTCGAAGACGGTGAGATTGCGTCCGATCTCGCTGATGCCGCCCAGCGCGGTTACCCGCAGCCCGCCGGGAGCCAACGGACCGGGCGGGGCGAGTTGCTCGTTCACTTCTCGGTCACCAGTCGACTCACGTGAGCACCGAGGCGGCGCGCATATCGGCGGCCAGCGCGTCGAGTTCGGCGGGTGTCGCGGGCACTTGCGGCAGCCGTGGGTCGCCGACCTCGACGCCTTGCAGCCGCAGAGCCGCCTTCACCATCGTCACCCCACCCGTGCGGCTCATCGCGTCACACAGCGGGCTGATGGTCACGTTGATCTTGCGGGCGGTCGCGGTGTCACCAGACTGAAACGCCGACAACATCTCTCGCAACTGACCTGAGGCCAGATGGGAGATCACACTGATGAATCCGCTAGCACCCACTGACAGCCACGGCAGGTTGAGTGCGTCGTCGCCGGAGTAGTAGACCAAACCGGTCTCCGCCATGATCTGCCCGCCGCTGTGCAGATCGCCCTTGGCGTCCTTGATCCCGACGATGTTGGGATGGGATGCCAGGGTGCGGATGGTGTCGGGCAGGATCGGAACCACTGAGCGCGGCGGGATGTCGTAGAGCAGCACGGGTAGCTCAGTCGCATCGGCGACGGCGCTGAAGTGCGCTAGCAGACCGGACTGCGGCGGCCTCGAGTAATAGGGAGTGACGACGAGCAGTCCGTGCGCCCCTTCGGCGGCACACGCCTGGGCCAGGTGCACGCTGTGCGCGGTGTCGTAGCTGCCGGCGCCGGCGATCACCCGGGCCCGGTCCCCGACTGCCTCCAACACCGCGCGCAGCAGCGTCAGCTTCTCTTGATCGGTGGTCGTCGGCGACTCGCCTGTGGTCCCCGAGATCACCAGCCCGTCGCTGCCCGCATCGACCAGACGGGTGGCCAGGCGTGCCGCGCCGGGGGCGTCCAGGGAACCGTCCGGGCGGAACGGGGTCACCATCGCGGTCAGTACGGTGCCCAGGCGTGCGTGGGCGTCGAATCCGCCGGTGCTCACGCTGACCAGGTTACCTGGCGAGTCCGAAGCCGCCTCCACCGCGCGAGAGTGCGTGTTCGTCCGGCGATACGCCGCGAAAGCCATACACCTGTGCACGGTCGCGACGGGCGACAGCCAAACCCTGGGTTGCCGTTACCCACGGGCGGCGGCGTGGGGCCGGCGTCGCGCGGGTTCAAATCACAGGCCGCTGACGCCGTCATCAAGGGCGCCGGTCATGGGATCGCCGCGGCACAGCGATCCGATCCAGCCGTCGTGCCGCGCACCGCGCTGTACCAGCAGGCCCCGCACGGCGCCCTCCACCCGGAACCCGCACCGGGTGGCGGCGCGGCGTGATGGCCAGTTGCCGACGCGCGCCTTCCAGTGCACCACGTCGAGGCCCACCTCGTCGAAGCCCCAGGCCAGCATCAGCCGCAACGCGCGGCTCATCACACCTTTGCCACGCGCCCACGGTCCCAACCCGTAACCGACTTCGGCGCCACCAGCCCCGTCGAGCCGCAATGAGGCGCTGCCGGCGTAGCGGCCCTCGTGCACAATGGCGAACGACGCCCGGGTGCCGTTGTGCCAGCCCTCGGCCACTTGGGATATGAATCGCAGCGCGTCGGCCTCCCCGTAAGGCACCGGAACGAGCGTCCAGCGTTGTGTCTCGGGATCCTGGCACTGGCGCACGATGTCGGGCAGGTCTTGCGGGCGGGCACAGCCCAGCAACAGGTCCGGCCCGTCGGTCAGCTCAAGCGCCGCCTGAAGCGGGCCGACCTCGTCCGGCGCGGGGACGGCATTTTCACCCATCAGACCCCATTAAACGTCGAAGCCGCCCAAGCCGGCGACTGCACGTCTGAAAGCACGTCAGACATTACTCGCACCAGCGGTCGGCCAATCGCGTTCGTTGCGGCGGTCAACGCGTACTCGCAAGATCCGGGATATGCATGAATCGTCGTCGCGGAGTATCGACCCAGTCGCCTCATGCTTCGGTCGCCAGCGGACTGGTCGCCACCTCTGTGCCGTCGGACAGACTGGCGATCTCGAAGTCGGCGAACACCGCGGGCGCCACCTCGACGAGCGCGCGCAGGCAGGAGATCGCCAGCCGGCGAATCTCCACATCGGCGTGTTCACTGGCGCGCATCGCGATGAAATGCCGCCAGGCGCGGTAATTCCCGGTCACGACGATGCGCGTCTCAGTGGCGTTGGGCAGCACGGCACGGGCGGCCTGGCGCGCCTGCTTGCGGCGCAGCACCGCATTCGGCTGGTCGGCCAACTTGGCCTCCAGCCTGGCCAGCAATTCCGCGTAAGTCGCGCGCGTCGTGTCGGCGGCTTGCATCAGCAGTTGCTGTAGTTCGGGGTCGTCCTCCAGTCCGGGCGGTATGACAACGTGCGATTCGTGGTCCGGCACGTAGCGCTGGGAGAGCTGGGAATAGGAGAAGTGCCGGTGCCGGATGAGTTCGTGGGTGCAGGATCGCGAAATGCCGGTGATGTAGAACGACACGCTGGCGTGTTCGAGTACCGAGAAGTGCCCAACGTCGATGATGTGCCGCAGATACCCGGCGTTGTCGGCGGTCTTCGGGTTCGGTTTCGACCAGCTCTGATAGCACGCTCGGCCGGCGAACTCCACCAGCGCCTGACCCCCGTCGGCGTCGGTGCTCCACGGCACGTCCGGGGGCGCGAAGAACTCGCTCTTGGCGATCAGTTGCACGCTTAATGGCGCCGTCTCGGCCACGGCGCTCACCTTAGCCGGGCGACGATGCGGGCCGGAACGGCCCGAGGAGGAGGCGGGCGGTCATGCAAGCCGGGCGACGATGCGGGCCCGAACGGCCCGAGGAGGAGGCGGGCGGTCATGCAAGCCGGGCGACGATGCGGGCCGGAACGGCCCGAGGAGGAGGCGCGGGCGGTCATGCAAGCCGGGCCCGCATCGTCAGCAGTCGGTTCGGTTGCCGGTCAGCCGGCCAACGCGACTTGCCGGATTCGCCGACCGGCTCGCCGGCGGCGCAGATTGACCAGCGCAGCCTGGGCGACGAACGCGGGGTGAAGCAGGCGAATCGGTGGGTCGATGAGGCTGTTCACCCGAAAGAAGCGCACTGCGACCGCCAGATCCGACTCAGACGCCGTCAACGCCCAGTCCAGCAGCCGGGTAGCGACGCGCATCCACCCCGACCGTCGTCCCCGCACTTCCGGGAAGGCCAGGTCCGAGCTCGCGGTCATCTGCCATGCCACGCCAATCGGTCTGGCCGAGGCCCGGAAGTATCGTCGTGCCAGGTCTTCGTGGCCCCCGCGCAGACAGTCCCGCAGCGCGGCGGCGCAGAGTGCGGCCACCGTCATACCCTGCCCATAGATGGGGTTGAAGCTGCAGACTGCGTCGCCACCTACGAGCAGGCCGGCCGGTAGCCGGGACATCTTGTCGTAGCGTCGCCACAGGCTGAACGGCATGTGGTGATGCGCCACCTCGCCAATCGGCTCGGCGGCCCGCATCGCCGCAATCACATGTTGGGGGGAGAATTCTTCGGCGAAGGCCAGCATGCCGGCCAGATCGCGGGGCGGCTGGCGCCCCACCATCCCGAAGACCGTGAACATCCACGTGTCGTTCTCATAGCCGCTGAAGAACATTCCGGTCGGCCGGTCCGGTGCGGGACCGATGTTGACCAGCATCTCTGCCAAAGTCCCGGCGGGGATTCGCAGCAGTTGGCTCACGTAGTTGGTGTGCATGACGACGCGGTCTTCGACGGGCCGGCGATACCCGAGGCTCTCGAGAAAGGCCGGGGTGTGCGCACCGCGGCCCATCGCGTCCATGACTACATCGGCAGCCAAATCCCGTACCGCACCGCCGTTTCGGTCGACCACCCGCACTCCGGTGACGCGGCGTGCGTCCGGTGTCGCTGTCAACTCGGTGACCTCGTGGCCGTCCAGAATCGTCACGTTGCTGATCGTCTGCAGGCGCCGCCGGACACGGTATTCCAGGAACGGCCTGCTCGGCATATGCAATGCCAGTGCTTCGGGGTCCCGCACTATCCTGCCCGACCGCAGTATGTCGTGGCCGCCGAAAGACAACCGCAGCTTGGACAGCTCTCCGTCGTCCCACACCGGCGCCCCGTCGGCCACCAGTTCATTGAGAAACCCGGGAAAGAGTTCATCCAAGATCTGCGCACCGCGGGCCAGCAGAACGTGAACATGACGACCCTGGGGTACGCCACGCCGGACAGCAGAGTCGTCCGGCAGCAGATCTCGATCGACCACCGTGACGGTTTCGAAGAATTCGGCCAAGACCCGTGCAGCCAGCATTCCGCCCATGCCCGCGCCGAGGACGACCGCGCGCTCACCGATCATGCCGTGGCCCAGCGACATCGGCTTCGGCAGCGAACAGCAGAGCGTCGAAGCCGGCGGCTGCCGCCCTGGCACGGTGTTCTTCGGAAAACTCTCGGTAACTGTCTTCGTCACCACGGGCGCGCGAAAGCAGTGCCCGAGAACGCAATATCGGAAGTTCGTGCAGCACGAAGCCCGGATCAGTGGGTACGGCAGCCAATCGGTCGATCGCCGATTGTGCTTCATCGTGGTCACCAGCGGTTCCGCGTCGGACGAGCACTTGCACCAGCACTTCGGTGGCCCTTCCGCGCCAGATCATGTCACCGCTCTCGTAGGCACCGTCGACTATTGCACGCATGATGTCGATGGCGCCGTCGAGGTCACCGGCGCGGGCCTTATCCCGGGCGAACTCCGGATCGACGATCGTCAGTGCGCTCAGCGAGAACCGCTCTGTCGCCGCCATATCGCGGGCCTGGGTGAACAAGTCGAGTCCCGCTTCCCGCTGCTGGCCGTCCCCGCACACCAACACGAGGCCCCGACAGAGTCGGCCCATGCCGAGCACGAAGTCGTCGCTGGAGGTCTCGGCGATACGCAACGCCTCGGTGGTCTCGCGCTTGGCGGTCTCATCCGCCGGAAGCGCCCCGAAGGGGATGGAGGCGACGTACTTCCACAGCAGGGCGAAAACGTAGCTCGTCGCGTCGAAAGGAGCAGCCATCGTGATTGACGTGGCCGCGTCGTCCAGCCAGCCCCGCATGCCCAGACACATTTTGACGTGGCCCCGCATCGCGATCGCCGTGCTCAGCGGCGAACCGAAGATCAAGTTGCCCTTGGTAGGGTCGCCGTCGGCCAAGTCGATCAGGCGATCCGACAGGCGCAGCGCCTCGAGCATCTCCCCCGCCTGGCACTTGGCGTAAACGGCCGCGAACAGCAGCGCCACGGTCAGCGTCGAATCGCCGATCGACTCCAGCAGCTCGCTCTGCTCCGATCCCACCTGGGCCGCCTCGCGGAAGCGGTTGTGAAAGGTCAGCGCCATGATGTATCCGGTCATGCCGATCGCCAACGACACTTTGTCGTCAGCTGCGATGCACAGCTCTCTCAGTTCGTCGAAACCGGTGGCGGCGATGCTGCCACCGGTTCGCCAGAGGGTGCCACACAGCAGGTTTCGCGGCGCTATTTGTAAGGCCGGCCGATCCGGGGCGTCGGCCGGCAGCCGGTCGGCAACTTGGCGGGCCCGCTGCCAGCTGGTGCGGGCGCCGCGGATGTCGCGCATGGCCGACCAACCGCCGGCCCGCATATGCCAGTCGAACGCCGCACGCAAATCTCCGGCCGCCTCGTAGTTTTCGGCGATCAGGGCGGCGTGCTCGTCGGCCGCTCCCGGGTTGTGCGCTTCGATCGCGACAGCTAGGCGCCGGTGTAATTTGGCGCGCCCGGATTTGAGCTGTGCCTCGTAGGCGACTGTCCGAATCAGCGGGTGCCGAAACGCGTATTCGGCACGCGGAGTGGACAACACCTGATCGATCAGCTCAACCTGCAGCAACTCGGCAACGGCCTCCTTCACCTCGATGTCACCTAGCAAGGCGGCCACCAGCTCAGACCTGAACCGCGCACCGATGACGGCGGCGGCGTACAAGTAATGCTTGGCTGGCCGACTGAGGCGGTCGACCCGGGCGGCGATGGTCGCCTGCAGCGTGCCCGGCACACTGATGTCGGCGGCGTCATCGCGGCAGAGATAGGCTCCGCGCTCGCCGTCAAGCACACCGCGTTGAGCCAGATCGCGCACCATCTCCTCGGCGAAGAACGGGTTCCCCGCGGCTCGCTCGACGATTCGGGCGGCCAGCGCTCGCACCGACGGGTCACTACCCAGCAGCTCAGTAGTCAACGCGGCGGTCTGCACCGCGTTCAGCGGCGCCAGCGAGATCGTCTGGGCACCGGGCGTTCGCGCCAACGCCCCCCGGTATTCGGGGCGGTAGGTGATCAGCACCAGCGAGACGGTGTGCGGCACGACGGTGGCGAATTCCGCCAGCATCGCCTCGCTGACCTCGTCAATCCAGTGCACATCCTCGATCACATACAGCGTCGGCTTAGTCCGGCGCAGGGCGACGGCTTTCGACAAAGCCGCCAACCGGCGCCGACGGGCGTCGGCGGTGATGTCGGGCGGCACGGCGTCCGGCTCTCCGATTCCGAGCAGGTCGTTCAGCAGCAGTAGATCCTCGGGGTCGGCGTCGGGGATGCGAGCCCGCACCTGCGCTCGGCCGGCGTCGTCCTCGAGGTCGGTCACCCCGAAGACCGTCCGCAGCAGCCGGGCCACCACTCGGAAGGGGACATCGCGGGTGTGAGATTCGCAGGCTACGGTGAAAATCTCGACGCCGCGGCCGGTAGCCAGCGTCACGGCCTCGCGCATGGTGCGGCTCTTGCCGATACCGGGTGGTCCGACCACTCCGACCACACACCCGGCACCGCTGATCGCCCGGTCGAGGATGCCGGCGATAGTGGTCAACTCCCAGGTCCGACCGACCAGCGTGGGCTCACGCCGGCCGACACCAGCGCGCTCACCAGCGGCTTTCAACAGCCGACGCGCAAGCATCGGCTGCTGAGCACCTTTGATACGGACCCACTCGGGCGCCCCGAGCACGGTGGCATGTTCCACCAGCCGCGCGGTGGACTCGCTGAGCATCACCCCGCCGGGCGGCGCGACCGATTCCATCCGCTGGGCTAGTCCCACCTGCTCGCCCACTGCGGTGTAGGTGCGGACATCAGAACTGATCTCTCCGGCGATCACCCGGCCCGAATTCAATCCGACCCGCAGCTGCAACGCTATGCCGTCGCGGCGCTCCGCCTCCTCGGCCAACTTCGCCAGTTCCTCCTGAATGTCGAAGGCGGCCAGACAGGCGCGGAATGCGTGGTCTTCCAGGGCGACTGGCGCGCCGAACAACGCCATCACACCATCGCCGGTGAACTTATCGACCGTGCCTCCATAGCGCCGGATGATCGTTGCAGCGTGGCGGAAAACATCGGCCATTATTTCGCGCAACCGCTCTGCGTCTACTGCCGACGCGATCAACAATGAATTGACGACATCGGCAAATAACACCGTCACCTGCTTGAACTCCGGTTGCTCGCCCGGTTCAAGTGCCGGGATGCCGCAAGAGTCGCAATACCGGGCGCCGAGGCGCAGTTCGGTGCCGCACGCTCGGCACACTGCGCCTGTCGACCCCATCCGCCCCTCCCGCCGCTGATCAGTGCTGCGCACCGCTCGAAACCAACCCTAAAGTGACCGGCCGCAACGCACCGATTATCGACCGCCGAGCCCCTTTGGGGAACCATTCTGACGACCGGACACCCGTTCGCAGCGATCAGCCTGCGCTCGGGACGCAAAATAATTGACACTGCCGAAACGTTGCAGTAGTCGATTACGGAGAATCGCGCCCGAAAATTTGTCCACGCTAGTAGGTTCTGGTCTCGAAGTTTGCCGTGCGAGGAGCTTTACATGCCCTACGAAGAGGCGCGCGAAGCCCTGAAAAAGGGCGACTGCAAGCGCGCCCTGGCATTGGTGAAAGCGCAGCTGAAAACACAACCCAACTCCGAAGGATGGGCGCTGGCAGGCCTGGTCTGCTTCAGATTTGAGCGCTACAGCGCCGCCGCGACCTTTTATGAAAAGGCAGTTGCCGCCGACCCCTCGCGTTCGGACTGGCGCGATATGCGCGACCTGGCGCAGGCCAATGCCTACGCCCAGATCAACGTTCCCATCCCTAAGCCGGAACTCTTCGACGCCGGGAAGCTGTTGGCGCCACCGCCGGATAGCTTCCTGCCTTCACCGTCAGATCATCGGCGAACACCGGGCTGTTTCAAGCGACTCTGCCTTTACTTCGGTGAAGTGCTCGGCGCGATGTCGACGGTTGGAATGAATTGGCTCACCGACCAGGTGGGCAGGAGATTCGGCTACCGCGCCAAGGTGTGGACCAACTGGTACGGTCGCCCACTGATACTGGAGGTTCTCACGCTGGCCTACATGCGCGAGCGCCTGAATGCGCACAATCTGCATAACACCTACCCGGCTGACACGCTGGTGGGCTTCCAGCAGACGTACCTGCCCCAACCGGTGGGCGTCGAGCAATATCGGACCGCCGACGGAAGCTGGAACAACCTGGCCAACCCGAAGGAAGGGGCTGCCTGCACCCGCTTTCATCGCAACGTCAACCCTTTGGCCACCGAGCCAGAAAACATCCCGGGACTGCTTGAGCCGGACCCGCGCAAGGTCAGCCTCGAACTGCTTTCCCGCCCGACCGGCGACGACGGCCAGCCGGAAATGGAAGAAGTTCGTTTCCTCAATCTGCTGGCCGCATCGTGGATTCAATTCATGCTTCACGACTGGGTCAATCACGGCGACACGCAACCGAATGTCCTCGCGGTGCCGCTGAAAGAAGGTGATCCCGCAAGGGATCGGTACCTGCAGAACGAGATCACGGTCGGGAGGACGCAGGTCGACCCGACTCGAAACGGTCACGAGGAGCCATTCACCGCCACTTTCATCAACGAGGTCACCCACTGGTGGGACGGCTCGCAGGTCTACGGCAGCGATCTAGAGACTCAAAAGCGTTTGCGCAGCCCGGAACTCGGCAAAATGGTACTGAACGACGACGGCACGCTGCCGGCCGGCGGTTGCACGAAGGTGGAACGCGCAGGCTTCATGCGCAACTGGTGGGTGGGCCTGTCAATGCTGCACGTCCTCTTCGTGCGCGAGCACAATGCGATTTGCGACATGTTGCACGAGTCCTATCCAAAGTGGGACGACAATCATCTGTTCAACGTTGCACGGCTCATCAACGCCGCGGTGATGGCCAAGATTCATTCCATCGAGTGGACTCCGGCGATTCTGCCCAACCGGGCCCTCGATACTGGGCTGAACGTGAACTGGTACGGCCTGATCACTTATTGGACGCGCACGGGGAAAAATCGCAAAACGCTGTCCGAGCTCAACGTGCGCAACGCCGAGATCGGCGGCATCGTCGGCAACCCAATCGAGAAGCACGGCTGCCCGTTCGGGCTGACCGAGGAATTCGTCGAGGTCTACCGTCTGCATTCGCTGCTGCCCGAACAACTCATAATTCGCCAACGCGGAGAACCGGAGGTCAGGAAGCTTCCCTTGAACCAAACACGCCAGCGCGGCTCGACCCGGATGACTGAAGAGTATGCGATGTCAGATCTGTTCTACTCATTCGGCAAGCAACACCCCGGAGCCCTACGGCTCAACAACTATCCGCGCTTCATGCAGGAGCTGAGCGTCGCGGGGAACCCGTTCTTCGACATGGGCACAATCGACATCCTTCGGGCACGCGAACGCGGCGTGCCCCGCTACAACGAATTCCGCCGTCAAATGGGACTTAATCCGATCGACAGCTTCGACGAACTCACCGACGAGCCAGCGGTCCGGAAAAAGTTGGAATCGGTCTACCGGAATGGGGTGGAGGACCTCGACCTGATGATCGGCACGCTGGCTGAAAGCCACCGGCCCACCCGTTTTGGTTTCGGCGAGACGTTGTTTCAGATCTTCATCCTGAACGCCAGTCGCCGACTGCAGGCTGACCGTTTCTACACCGACAGCTACACCGATGACGTCTACACTCCGGAAGGACTGCGCTGGATCGACCGAACCGACCTCAAAACCGTCCTCCTGCGCCATTACCCTGAGCTCGCAGACACCGGACTGGCCAATATCAAGAACGCTTTCGAGCCCTGGGACGAAGGGCCGGAACTGGATCCCGAACGCCATCCGCTGCGCGAATGGGACACCGAATTGCAGCCCGATCCCTGGCGCGGCGACGCGTACCGCCATGCTTAAGCATCTTCCGGGACCGCGGATGCTGGTTTGGTTCGTGCGGCGCGCGTTCTGGGATTTGATCGCCGTGCTGAAATTTGTGATCAACAAGCCGGTGACGATCCCGCCGCCACCCGCGCACCCAAACCGCATCGAACCGAAGCCGATGATTCAGGCGATACCTGAAGTGCCGCTACGCAACGTTATGGTCTGTCCGCGCGCCGACATCCCCCACGATGAGCGCTCATTCCGAAACACTTTGGCTTATAACGTTCAGGTATGGCTGTACAACACCGTCCTGTCGCCCATGCAGCCGGACCTGCCGCGGATCGACGCCGACCCGCAGGTTGCAGTGAAGCGAGCCTACAAGGGCCTGCGCCGCAAGCGCTTCCACGCACCTGAGCTGCCGGCTGAGTATCTGGGCACACCCGATCTCGGGTCGCTGGCAGTGCGAAGCCCCTTCGCCTGCTACACGAGACTCCATGACGATAACACCTGGGAGTGGAATCTCCTGGATCTCAACAATTACAAGCATCACGACGGGTTGAGGAAGATCGGCTCACGAGTTCTGTTCAGAATAAATCGGCGGCAACTACAAGCCTACGAAATTGAATGCGAGCTGGGTAACATCGGGCCAACGGATAAAAGGTGGGAACGCGCCTGCAGAATCGCGTTGTGCGGAGCCTCGACGCACTTGTCGCTCGTGCGCCACTTCAACTGGGTGCATCTGGCCGGCGGCGCACAGCTGGCCATTGCGACTCGTAATAGTTTCTCGCGCAACCATCCTCTCTTGAGGCTGCTGTGGCCGTACATCTACGGGACCCAGCAAAGCAACGACGTCGTCACGCGCGGGCAGATGGTCCGCGGTGGCGACTTCGAAACCATCTTCAGTCTCACCTTCGAGGGCATGTGCCGCCTATTTGACGACACTTACCCCGGTTACGACAACCTGATCAATGACCCAGAGAAAGACGGTGAAACGCGGGGTGTGCGCAAAGCCGGCTTCGACACACCGACCCAGGACAACCTGGAGGAGCTGTTCACCGTCATTCACGAGTTCGTGTGCCACTATCTGGCGATCTACTTCCCGCAGAACTCGCCGAATACCGCCGCAGACGTAAGCCACGACCGCGAGACGGTGGCTTGGCTCAAGGAGCTGAACAAGCGCGTTCCCAAAAAAGTCGGCATAAATCCCGGAAAGTTCACGTGGGACGAGCTGGCTCGGTTACTGGCGCGCCAGCTGTACTTGGTGACTGTCCAGCACGAGATCCTCGGTAGTTCGATGTGGAACTATCAGCTCTGGACGCACCGTCAGCCGGCGCGGATCTATCCCGATTTCGAACGTGAACCGTTGGACGTCTACCAGCGGCTGGTGAATGCGAACTACATACTGAACGTGCACCGACGCGCACTGATGGACAACTTCACTCGCTTCGCACTCGACCACCGGGGCAAGTCAGCGATGTTGCAGTTCCACGCCGACCTGGCCAAGCTACAGGCGAAGATGGACACTGAACCGCATGCAGTCTGGCGCATATACCCGCGCGACCTGAAGGTCAACATCAACGCTTGATTGCCTTGTCGCTAACACGATTTCGATGCCGCCTTCAGTTCGTCAACCAAGTCGCCCCGCTCTCCGACGGTGACGCCGCCCAAGCCGATCCAAGCTGCCATCGTCGCAAGCTGAGGCGCCAAAGCGGCAGCTACCCGCGCCGGCGATCGGTCAGATTCGACGAATGCTCCGACGACGTGCAGAGCGTCGCGTTCCCGGTCCGCTTTGAGGTCGACCCGCCCTACCAGTTGACCGTCGAGCAGGAACGGCCACACGTAGTATCCGTACCGGCGCTGGGCGGCAGGCGTGTAAATCTCGATGCGGTAATGGAATTCGAAGAGCCGCTGCACCCGCGGGCGGAAGAAGATCAGCGGGTCGAAAGGGCAGAGCAGCGCCGTGCCCCGGTCCAGCCGGGGAATGGGTCGACCGGGGCGCAGGTACGCCGGTGCCGACCAGCCGTCGACGTCGACGCTTTCAAGCTCACCTTCGGCGACCAGTTCGGCGATCGCCGGCTTAATCGGCCCGGCGGCTAACCGGAAGTAGTCCCGGATGTCGGCTTCGGTGCCCACTCCGAGCGCGGCGGCCGCTCGCAGCGTCAACTCGCGCAACGCCTCATCGTCGTCGACGTGGCGGGCCAGCACCTGCGCCGGCAACACGTTTTCGGTCAGGTCGTAATGCCTGGCGAACCCGACCCGAGTGGCCGTCGTGAGAACTCCGGAAGCGAAGAGCGCCTCAGCCACCCACTTGGTGTCAGTGCGGTTCCACCAGGCACCTTTTTTCCGGCGCGGTTCTGCGGCCAGATGAGTCTCGATCTGTCCGGCAGTGCACGGCCCGAGTTCGGCGACCGCGGCAACCACATCGTCGACCAGCCCCGGGTTGGCCTTGACGATGTGCTTGCCCCACCGGCCGTGCCGATACTCGCGCATTCGCCAGCGCAACAAGGGCCAGTCGTCGACGGCCATCAGCGCGGCCTCGTGCGCCCAATATTCCACCAGCAGTCGTGGTTTCGCCGGACCCCAAGCGGCGCGGTCGAGCACATCGCGGTCATAGGGGCCCAGCCGGCTGAACACCGGCGCGTAGTGGGCGCGTACCGCCACCGATACCGAGTCCAGCTGCAGTACCTGGATCCGGGAGATCAACCGCCGCAGGTGGGCCCGGGTGATCGGTTTCCCGGAAGGTGCGTCGCGCAATCCCTGGGCTGCGATGGCGATCCGTCGGGCCTCTGCAGCGGTCAGCCTGGCGTTCCGGATCGACACCGCGCCGAGGATACCGATCGTCGGCGGCTGCGCTGGGCGGCGGACCTACCCGCGGCTCACCCCGTTGGTCTGGTTGACCGGCGCCACGCCGCCGGCTTCCGGCGGATCCTTTTCCTCTTGGTATGCCGACTCGAGCAGGGCCGGAACCGCTTTGAGGTCGCGGTAGACGCCGGTCAGTTGTTCCAAAATCGCGATTCGTTGCCGGCTCGCTTCGGCCACCGCCCGCTGGGCCTGTTCACGGTAGTAATCGGCCTCCTGCTTAGTGTCAGCGAGGAGTTGCTCCCGCTGCTGCTGGGCTTCCTGCCACGCGACTTGGATCTCCGATTGGGTCGCGGCGCGCATGCCGGCCAGCTCGGCATCGAGCTTCTTCTTGGCCTCGTCGTACTCGGCCTCGAGGGCGTTGCGCTTCACCACGAGTTCTTCCAGCAGCTCGGTGTGCTTGCGCTGCTCACCCTCGATCTGCGCTTCGGCCGCTGCGATCAGCGCCTGCGCATCGGCGCGCGCCTCGGCCTGCATCTCGGATACCTCGTCGACCGCCCGCCGTAGCATTTGCGCCATTCGGTGTTGCATTGCGTGCGGTGACGGAGAGGTGTCCCGGAGAGCGGCGACCTCTTTGCGCAGCGCAACTGCTTCGTCGCCGGATTCCTTCAGCCTGGCCCGGAGGCTGTCGATATCGTTGAGCAGGAACTGCTGCTTGGTAGTCAACAACTCGATGTGGTCATCAACCGCAGCCGGATCGTAGCCCCGGAACTTACGAGCGAACGTCTTCGCGGATTCGGTTTGCACTGCCAACTTTCCCTTCTGATGCCTGGCCACCCGGTGTCACCGACCCCTGGGTCGGGTGTCTCACGGTCGGGCCCGACTGGCGCGGCCATGAGCCTCAAGCCCGACGGTAAGTGTAAAACCGGTAGCGCAACCCCGAGCGGCTTGCCAGCCACTCTCCCGTCGTACCCTGCCAGGACTCGTCGAGCACTGGTGCCACCACGTCGCCATCGTCGCGGGGCAGGTCGATGTCGACCTCGGTGATCTCGCAGCGGTTGGCCAGCGGCATCGCCAGGGTATAGATCTGTTCCCCGCCGACGACCCAGGTGTCCGCATCGGTCAGCGCTTCGTCCAGGGTGTGTACCACCGTTGCACCTTCGGCGCTGAAGTCGGCTTGGCGGCTCAGCACGACATTACGGCGGCCCGGCAGCGGGCGCACACCCGCGGGCAGCGACTCCCAGGTGCGACGGCCCATCACCACGGTGTGCCCCATCGTCAGTTTCTTGAAGTGGCTCAGATCTTCTGGGACATCCCAGGGAATGCCGCCGGCACGGCCGAGGACGCCCGAGGTCGATTGAGCCCAGACCAGGCTCAACTGCGGGGCCGTCATACCGCGACGGGAGCTTTGATCGGCGGGTGCGGATCGTAGTTCTCGACGACGATGTCGTCGTAGGTGTAGTCGAAAATCGAATTACGCTGCGCGAGTGCAAGCTTCGGATAGGGCCGCGGCTGGCGGCGCAGTTGCTCGGTGACCTGTTCGATGTGGTTGTCGTAGATATGGCAATCACCGCCGGTCCAGATGAATTCGCCGACGTCCAGACCGGCCTGCGCGGCCATCATGTGGGTCAACAGCGCGTAGCTGGCGATGTTGAACGGCACCCCGAGAAACAGGTCAGCGCTGCGCTGGTAAAGCTGGCAACTCAGCCGTCCGTCGGCCACATAGAACTGGAACAACGCGTGACAGGGCGCCAACGCCATCTGCGGGATGTCGCCGACGTTCCAGGCCGACACGATGATGCGCCGCGAATCCGGGTCGGTGCGCAGGAGGTGCAGCGCCGCGCTGATCTGGTCGACCTGCTCACCCGACGGAGTCGGCCAAGACCGCCACTGCACACCGTAGACCGGGCCCAGATCGCCGGTCGTGTCTGCCCACTCGTCCCAGATGGTGACGCCGTGCTCATGTAACCAGCTGACGTTGGAATCACCGCGCAGGAACCACAGCAATTCGTAGATCACCGACTTCAGATGCACTTTCTTGGTGGTGATCAACGGAAACCCGGCCGACAGGTCGTAGCGCAGCTGGTGACCGAACAAGCTGCGGGTGCCGGTCCCGGTGCGGTCGGCTTTCGGCGTGCCCTGCTCGAGTACCAGGCGTAACAAATCCTCGTACGGTGTGGCGATCGGCACGCGGCCAGCTTAGCGGGGAAGACAACCGTGCGGCGTTGGCGCGCCGCTCCTGAGCGAGGAGTAGAACGGAGGCCATGCCCAACATCACAGACACTGTCACCACGCAAGACGGCGACTGCACGGTCCGCCTGTTCACTCCGGAGGCCGACGGTTCCTGGCCGGGGGTGGTGATGTATCCGGATGCCGGCGGCGTCCGGGACACCTTCTACGATATGGCCGCCCACCTGGCCGACTTCGGGTACGCGGTGTTGTTGCCCGACGTCTATTACCGTGCCGGAGACTGGGCTCCATTTGACATGTCGACCGCGTTCAGCGACCAACAGGAGCGCAAGCGGCTGATGTCGATGATCGGCAGCGTGACACCCATGAAAATGGCGATGGACGCTGCGGCGTTCTTCGACTATTTGGCCGAGCGTCCCGAGGTCAGCGGCGACCGGTTCGGCACCACCGGCTACTGCATGGGCGGGCGCACCTCGCTGGTGGTGGCCGGCAGGGAGGTGGACCGGGTCGGCGCCGCGGCGTCCTTCCATGGGGGTGGGCTGGTCACCGATTCTGCGGACAGCCCGCACCTGCGGGCCGACCAGATCAAGGCGGCGATCTACGTCGGCGGCGCCGAGAACGACCACTCGTTCACGCCTGAGCAAGCCGAGCAACTCGACAAGGCGCTGACCGCGGCCGGCGTCGAGCACACGATCGAGACCTACCCCGCCGGACACGGCTTCGCCGTCCCGGACAACCCGCCCTACGACGTCGCGGCAGCCGAGCGGCACTGGACAGCGACCCGGGACTTCTTCGGGGCCCACCTGTCGAATTGACGCACCTGACGTCAGCCGCCTGTCCACCGTTGCACGAAGTCGGGATATCGCGCGCCTTGCACCTCCATGCGACCAGTCGCGTCATCGACGGTGCTGAGGTCGTCCGCGGTGAGTGTCAGATCAGCCGCCGCGAGGTTCTCTTCGAGCCGCTGCAGCCGTCGGGTACCGGGAATCGGTACGATCCACGGTCTCTGCGCCAGCAACCACGCCAAAGCGACTTGAGCAGGGGTGGCGTTGTGGCGCGCCGCAATCGTCTGAAGTAGGTCCACCACGACGCGGTTGGCTTCGCGGGCGTCGGAGGCGAACCGCGGAATCCTGTTGCGCATGTCGGTGCTGTCGAATTCCGTTTGACTGTCGATGGTTCCGGTCAGGAAGCCCTTGCCGAGCGGGCTGTAGGGCACGAACCCGATGCCCAATTCTTCGAGGGTGGGCAGCACGTCGACCTCGGGTTCCCGCCACCACAGTGAGTACTCGCTTTGCACAGCGGTAACACGTTGCACCGCGTGGGCCCGGCGGATGGTCTGAGCCGACGCTTCGGACATGCCGAAGTGTCTGACCTTGCCCTGGTGGATGAGCTCCTTGACCGTGCCGGCCACGTCTTCGATCGGCACCTCACGGTCGACGCGGTGCTGATAGAACAGATCGATCGTCTCCACACCGAGCCGTCGCAGCGACGTGTCGGCGACGCGCTTGATGTTCTCGGGCCGGCTGTTGAGTCCCACGACGTTTCCCGTGTCGTCGAAGGCGAAGCCGAACTTCGTCGCGATCGCCACCTGTCCGAGAAACGGCGCGAGGGCCGCACCGACGAGTTCTTCGTTGGGTCCGTAGGCCTCGGCGGTGTCGAAGAACGTGACGCCGCGCTCAACAGCGCCGCGCAGCACTGCGACCATTTCCGCCCGGGCACCCGACGGGCCGAACCCGCGGCTCATGCCCATGCAGCCCAACCCGATGGCCGACACTTCGAGGCTGTCGCCGAGTGTTCGCTTGTCCATCAGGAGCTCCCGTCGCTTGCGCTCAGAATCCGGCGTCCTCGGCTACCTCACGGGCCTTGGCGACGAGCGCGTCGATGCGTTGCACAGTTGGCGTGCCGGACGCCGCCTTGTTCTGCGGCTCGTCCATGGCTCGGCGCATCACGCCTTCGGCGATCACCGCTACCTTCCACAGCCCCAATGCGTACCAATACTTCAGCGTCTCGGCGTCCCGTCCGGTCTCGGCCAGGTAGACGCGTGCCATCTCGGCGCGATCCGGGAAGCCGTCGAGCGCAGCGGCGGCGAAATCACCTGCGGTGTCTTCGCCGCGCGCCGGCCAGTACGCCAGGAGACTGCCCATGTCGGCCAACGGGTCGCCGAGCGTGGACAGCTCCCAGTCCAGGACCGCTGTCACCTCTCCAGTCGCGTACGAGGTGATGACGTTGCGCAAATGGAAGTCGCCGTGCACCAACGTCAACTCCTGATGCGGCGGCGCGGCGGCGATGAGCCGTCGGGTGAGGTCATCGAGGTCGGGCAACTGCCGCGTCTTGGACAACTCCCATTGCCCAGCCCAGCGTTTGAGTTGTCGCTGCGCGTACGGTTTGTGGCTGGCCAGATCGCTCAACCCCACTTCGTCGATGTCGACGTCGTGAATCTTGGCCAGCGTCTTGGGCAACGACAACCCGATCTGCCGGCGGTGTTGCGGCGTCAACGCTTCTGCGATCGACATCCGGTCGACCACCAGGCCGTCGACGTATTCCATCAACAGCAGCGGAACGTCCGCCTCGTCTCTGGTGAGGCCGTACACCCGCGGCGTGGGTACGGCGGTGTCTTGCAGCGCGGACAGGATTCGCGCTTCCCGGCCGACGTCGTGCGCGGACGCCAACAGCGTCCCGAGCGGTGGGCGGCGTAGCACCCAGCTGCGGCCGTCGGCATCGCGTACCTGGTAGGTCAGGTTGGACTGCCCCAGCCCGATGCGCTCGAAGGTCAGCGGACCGCTGAACCCGATGCCGAGTCGCTCGATCCAGCCGGTGATCGCGGCCGGGTCGATCCCGATGACTGCGCTAGTCACTGGGGGCCTGACGGAAACCCTGCGCATTGCCCAGCACCTGGCCCCCGTCGATCACCATCGCCTCCCCGGTGATCCAGCTCGCCGCGTCTGAAACCAGGAAGGTGACGGCGCCGGCGACGTCGACGGGCTCACCGATGCGTCCCAGCGCGGTCGACGTCGACACCGCCTGCTCGTGTTCCTTCCACAGCGCTTCGGCCAGCCGGGTGCGCACCACTCCGGGACAGATGGCATTGACCCGCACCCGCGGCGACAGCTCGAGCGCCAGTTGCTTGGTGACGTGAATCAGTGCGGCCTTGGTGGCGTTGTACATGCCCATGAACGGCGAGTAGTGCAGACCGCCGATCGACGCGGTGTTGACCACCGCACCCCCGTGCTCGCCCATCCACGCCTTGACCGCAAGCGACGTCCACAGCAGCGGCGCCCACAGGTTGACGTCGAAGGTCTTGGCGAAGCGGCCATGGTCCTGCTCGATGAGCGGGCCGAACGCAGGGTTGGTTCCGGCGTTGTTGATCAAGATGTCCAGGCTGCCGAACCGCTGCACCGTCAGCTCGACGCAGCGTTGCGCCGCCTCCTCGTCGACGGCGTGGGCGGCCACACCAAGCGCGTTCCCGCTGACCTGGGCCGCAGCTGCGTCCGCCGCCTCCTGTTTGCGGGAAGTCAGCACCACGTTCGCACCAGCGGCGGCGAGCCCCTGCGCGATCGCGAGCCCGATGCCGCGCGAGGCACCGGTGACGATGGCGGTGCGGCCGGCGAGATGTTGATCAGTCACTGCGCGTCTCCTTTCAGGATGCGCTGATAGCGGCGCATGCCCCGTAACCACCGGTCGTAGTCGGTGCCCTTCTGGCGGTACATCTCCAGCACAGCCGAGTGCGGAAGAATCAGAAACCGCTCGTCGTCGATGGCTTCGAGCACCGCGTCGGCGACAGCTTCCGGCTCGAGCACCTCACCCGCGGTGGTGACGGCACGGGTGGCCAGTTCACCCAGCGGGTCACCGGATTGCCCGCCCGCGTAGAGCAATTTGGTGTTCACACCCATCGGGCACAGGCAACTCACCCGCACGCCCTGATCACCGTATGTGATGTTGAGCCATTCGGCGAAGCCGACGGCGGCGTGTTTGGTGACCGTGTAGGTGGCAGAGCCCAGTTGGGTGAGCAACCCGGCCGCTGAAGCGGTGCTGACGAAGTACCCCTCACCGCGCTCGACCCAGCGGGGGATCAGCAGTTGCGCCGCGCGGACGTGGGCCCGCAGGTTGACGTCGATCGACCGGTCCCAGTCGGCTTCGCTTACGTCGAGGCCCGCTACACCGGTGATGCCGGCATTCGCGAAATACATGTCCACCGGCCCGAATTCGCTTTCGGCCAGGTCGATCAACCGTTGAATCTGCGCGGCGTCGGACACGTCAGCGCCGGCACTTGCGGCTGCACCGGACCGCTCGGCGTTGATCTCGTCAGCCACCGCCGATGCCAGCTGGGCGTCTAGGTCGGCGACGACGACCCGCGCGCCTTGCTGCGCGAGCTTGGCGGCCAGCGCGCCACCAATGCCGCCGCCACCTCCGGTGACGATGGCGACCTTGTCAGCAATTTTCATAACCGCAATCTTGGTCAACCCCGTTAATGCGCCGACCGCCGGGGCTGTCGTTAGCGAGTTCAGACGCTGGCGCGCCTAATTCAGCACCCCGCGCTACCGCGCGCCAACCTGCGGATCCAGGCCCGGGAGTCTGCCGGGTCAATGACGTCGTCGAGTTCGAAGGTGGTGGCCGAGGTGAGCGCCTTGCCATGCTGGTAGGCAGCCTCCACCAGCCGGTCGAACAGTTGCTGACGCTCGGTTGGGTCAGTGACCGCGGCCAGTTCCTTACTGAACCCGAGCCGCACTGCGCCTTCCAGCCCCATCCCGCCGATCTCGCCGGTCGGCCACGCAACAGTGAAGTCAGGCGCGCGGAAAGATCCACCGGCCATGGCCATCGCACCCAACCCGTACCCTTTGCGCAGGATGATCATCCCGACGGGGACGGTAAGACGTGCGCCGAGAACGAAGAGCCGGCTGAACCGACGCACCGCTGCCTCCTGCTCGGCCTCCGGTCCGACCATGAAACCCGGTGTGTCGCAGAGCGATATGAGAGGAAGCCGGAACGACTCACAGAGCCCAAGGAAGTCACCCAGCTTGTCGGCAGCCTCGGCGTCGATGGCACCGCCGAGATGGTGGCTGCTGTTCGCGACCAACCCATAGGCGACGCCCTCCACCCGCGCCAGCGCGGTCACCACACCGACACCATAATCGGGCCGCAACTCCAGAACCGAGTCGACGTCGACGACCGAAGCGATCGCCCGGCGCACGTCGTAGGCACGTAACCTGTTCTCCGGCACGATCTGTCGGGCCAGACGCGGGTCGGGCGCCGCCCATTCGGCGACGCTACCCTGAAAGTAGGACAGGTACTTCTGGGCCAGCGACACCGCATGCGCCTCGTCACGCGCTACCAGGCTGACGACGCCGTTGCGCCGCTGGACGTCGATCGGGCCGATGTCCTCCGGCCGGTACACACCCAGCCCGCCGCCCTCGATCATCGCCGGCCCGCCCATACCGATGTTTGCGTCGGGCGTCGCGATGATCACGTCACAGGTGCCGGCCAGCGCCGCATTGCCGGCGAAGCAGCGACCGGACACGATCGACACCAGCGGCGCCCGCCCGCTGAGCGCCCCGAGCGCGCGGAACGTCGGTACGTCCAGCCCTGCGATGTTGCCGACATCCGTGTCGCCGGGCCGGCCCCCACCGCCTTCGGCGAAAAGCACGACGGGCAAACGCTTACGCGCGGCCAGTTCGAAGACGCGATCGGTTTTGGCGTGGTTGCGCATGCCCTGCGTACCGGCGAGGACGGTGTAGTCGTACGACAGCACCACCGCTTGGGCCGCAGCACCGAACCGGTCGGCACCGATGGTCGCCACACCCGCGACCAGACCGTCGGCCGGGGTGTTGGCGATCAGGTCCTGCTCTGAGCGCCGGCTGCGTTGTGCGGCAACGGCCAATGCGCCGTACTCGATGAAGCTTCCCTCGTCGACCAATTCGGCGATGTTCTCCCGGGCCGTGCGGCGGTTCTGCTTGTGGCGCTTGTCAACAGCGGCGGGCCGACCTTCGTCACGGGTCAGTAGCCGGCGATGCCGCACTTCGTCGAGGTCTGCGCGCGGGCGGTCGAGGTCGATGTCACCCGCCGATTGTCCGTCACCCCCGGTGCCCCTGCGGGTGAAGATGACCAACGGTTCTGCAGTGGAAACCACCTGGCCGGGCGTGACCAGGTTGCGCACAGTCCGCAACGCGTTCGGCGCGGTCAACACATGCTGCATCTTCATCGCCTCGAGAACCACAACTTGGCCGCCACGGGCGACCTCGGCGCCTTCCGGCGCTATCTCGACGACGGTGCCGGACAAGTGCGCACGTAACAACTCCTCTTCGGCACGCAATTCGATCGGCGCCGCCGGTGAATCGTAGTGATGGCTGAGCGCGGCTCCGGCCAACTGCGAAAGCTTTCGGTCAAGGAAATCGGTAGTCACTTCGCCGGAAGCGATTTCATCGTCGCACAATAGCTCTCGGAGCAAACCTATGTTGGTGCGTACGCCTTCGATAGCGAATTCGGATAACGCCGTCTCTGCCTTGCGCAGCGCGGCGAGAAGCGACGCGGTTCGCACATGGATGACCACCTTGGCCAGCAGTGAGTCGTAGCGCGGGCTGACTGTCAGGCCCGTCCGACCATAGGTGTCGACTCGCACGCCGGGGCCGCTGGGCGCGGAGAAGAGCCGCAACGTACCCGCAGCGGGCAGCACTGATCCGTCGGCGGAGAACGTCTCCATGTTGACCCGGGCTTGAATCGCCAGGCCGGTCGCCGTTGCCGGTCCACCGCTGACTTCACCGCCGGCGCAGCTGATTCCGGTGGGTAAGCCCAGGTCGGGAAATGACTTGCCGCTTGCGATCGCCAGCTGCACCGCGACCAGGTCCACCCCAGTCACCTCTTCGGTGACGGTGTGCTCAACTTGGATACGCGGATTCACTTCCAAGAAAACGAATCTGTCCGCGCTGACCAGGAACTCAACGGTCGCCAATCCGCGATAGCCGACATGAGCGCAGAGCCGGACCGCCGCCTGATGCAGCGCCCGGCGCAGGGTGTCGGAAAGGTGCTGCGCCGGTGCGAGTTCGATCACCTTCTGGTAACGCCGCTGCACGCTGCAGTCACGGTCACCCAGCGCAAGGACTTGTTCGCCCCGCCCGTTCGGCGCGGCGACCACCTGCACCTCGATGTGACGGGCCTTATCGAAGTGGGCCTCGGCGAAGACCGCCGGGGTGCCAAACCCCAATTTCGCTTCGACAGCACACTGCCGGTAGGCGTCTTCGACATCGTCAGCGCTACGGACTATCCGCATGCCACGGCCGCCGCCACCAGCCAGTGCCTTAATGACGATGCCACCGTTGTGGGCGGCCAAGAACTTCCTGATGTCGTCGACACTGCTGGGGCCTTCAGTCGCGTCCAGCACCGGAACACCAACCGCAACTGCGGCTCGGCGCGCCGAAGACTTATTGCCGAACACTTCCAGGGTGTCGGCATCGGGACCGACGAACGCATGACCGGCGGCCGCACAGCTGCGGGCGAATTCGGCATTCTCACTCAAGAAGCCGTAACCCGGGTGAATGAGCTGTGCGCCGCACTTCTTGGCCGCCGCCAACAGTGTGGCTCGATCGAGGTAGGCTTCCGGGCCGGCAGCAGGCAATGCGATGGCCTCGTCGGCCGCATGCACGTGCGGGCTGTCGGCGTCGTCTTCGGCGTAGACGGCGACCGTCTTCAGTCCCAATTCGGTGGCGCTGCGGATGATTCGGAGCGCGATTTCGCCCCGGTTGGCGATCAGGAGAGTCGACGTCACCGTCATTGCATCAACGTCGCGGCCAGCGTGCCGCCTAGTTCGTAGGCCCGCTCTCGCACCTCCGCGTCGATGGGGCCGATGACTTCCAACACGTCGGCGGCTTGATTCAGCGACAGGCCGGTGCAGACCTTCTCGACGGCTTTCGCCGCGCCGACGGTGTCGTTGTTGCCGTGCACCCACAAGCCATATGGCCGACGGGCGACGTGATCCAGGCTCGGGTAGTAGACCGTGTCGAAGAAATGCTTGAGCGCG
>CAWEFS010000021.1:0-45548 GCA_963808375.1 uncultured Actinomycetota bacterium
CTTAGCCGGTGGTGTGGACGATCAGCACATCCGTCCTGGCTTTGCGCGAGACTTCGGACGGGACTGATCCCAACAGCCTCCCGGCGACGCTGCTCAGTCCGACGTTGCCGACCACCAGCAGGTCGGCATCGACTTCCTCGGCCAGGTGCACCAGTGCGCTGATCGGGGCACCGACGATCGACTTCTCCTGCACGTTCTTGGCCCCGGCTTTGTGCGCCCGTTCCCTGGCGTCCTGCAGAATCCCGTAGATGGGGGCGCTGCCCACCACCCGGTAGTCCTGGCCGTGGGTGCTCCCCGGCGGCACGCTCCAGCCGCCGTGTTCCTCGCGGGTGGGAGGATGCGCTGTCGCAACGATCAATGTCGAGTCGTGATCCGCAGCGATCGAGGCTGCGCGGTCCACCGCACGCAGCGACGAGTCCGAGCCGTCGGTGCCGACCACGATGGTCTGATAGGCGCTCATTTCCCAGCCAGTGTAAAGCCGACGGCGGCTCCGTAGGGTGCAAACCGATGTCGGACGCGGCAGTTCTAGAGCAAATCCGCGAACACCTCTTTGTCTTCGGGGTATCCGTAGCGTTGCACGTACTTCAACGCGCTGAAACCGTCGTTCGCTTCGAGGGTCGGATCGGCGCCGTGTTCGCGGAGCAGGCGCATGATCGGGACTTTCCCGCGCGTCTTGTTCGCCGCCGCGTTGAACAGCGGCGTCTCACCACTGTTGCTGCGTGCGTTGACATCAGCACCGGCGTCGACCAGGAGTCGCACGACGTCGACGCTGTTTCGGGACGCTGCGGCGTGTAAGGGCGTTAAACCTTCGTCGTCGCGAGCGTTGACGTCGGCGCCCTCAGACAACAGGCGTTTGGTGTTGGCGACTTTGAACTCGTTACCCCTCTGGAAGTTGGCTTCGGCTACCGCTGGGTCTTTGAGCGCCGCGGTGTAGTCCAACCCGGCTGGGTCGTCACCAACTGCGTAGTGCAACGGCGTTCGGCCGGCGCGGTCGCGGTCGCGTACGTTCACCTTGGTTCCCTCGGTAGTTCGTATCTATGGCTGAGATTGCCCGGTGCGTCTTCGACTCGGTATATCTCCGGGTTCTGACAGTATTCGATGAGTTTTTCGCGTGACCAGCCCTCGCTGATGGCCCGATCGCGAATACGCCACCACTCTTCGTTGGGCATGTGGCCGAGGTGGTAGGTGGGATCGACGGGATAGCGAGTGCCGGTGGCGGCATCAACGTAGTACCTCCCGTCGGCGGTTTTCGGAAGGTTTAATATCGCCTCGTCGTACTGTTTGGAGACCGGGATCAACACGTTTCTGTCGGTGGCGCTGATGTACCACTTGCCATCCGGGGTCTTTGCCGCATCTTCGACGGCTTGCCTGGTTCCCGCCCTGACGTAGGGACGCGATAGCAAGTCGAGCCCGTCCTGACCGAGCAAGCCGGTGGTTGACTCGGTGAGGAAGAGTTGCGCGCGGGAGCCAAGCAGCGGTCCGAGCTCTCCAACGGCTCGAGCGGCGGCACCGGCTGCAGCGACACCGGAAATGCCGCTGGCTTCGGCGGCCGCTCGAAAAGTACGGATAATGTTGGCAATTCGTGCCCCGGTTGCGGTCAGCCGCGCTACGTCGACGACTTTTGAGATGGCCTCGCTGCCGCCTGCGGTGAACGGAATCAGAACGGCGGCAAGGACCTCCGTGACAGCCACAGTGGCGCCGAGAGCGACCATCTCTTGCAGAATCTTTGAGTGCGCGTCATCGATTGCGTGGGCATAGTCCGCGCAGGCTTTGGCCGCCGCGTCAAATCCGTCGGCGACCGTAGCGAACGAGTCGCGGTCTTTTTTTGAGATGTCCGCTGCCGCCGGAAATTCCGGTGATTTCTGGGCTCTGATCGCCGCGATGACGAAGCCATTGGCGTTGTCTGCTGCCGAACGCAATCCTTGAGCCGCGGTGCGCCAGGCGTCCGCGGCGGCGTTCAGCTTGTCCTGGTGGCCGTTGGGCCACATCTCGCCCTCGACGTACGCCTCGATGGTGTGCCACCACCCCGGCACGTCGCTGTGGCCGCCTTCTGCGGAGGGAATGGCCGGCACGAGAAAGGTCGGCTTGGCACCTGGCGGAAAAGCTGGGGCGGTGGAGTTGTTGATTGCTGACTGTTGATCGGCGTTCTGATGGTTGATTGCCGTGGTGTGCAGCAGATCTGCGCATTGCGCCGCGCCCATGATCGATGCCGTGGCGGCCTCCATAAGGCCTTCTCCACCGGCGTGTCCACCCGCGAAGGCGTCGTATTTGGAAGCCCAGGCATGCGCTCCGTTGTCGGTGCCCGCCATGCCGGCGGATCCTTTCAACACTCCCGCCAACGTGTGTACTGCAGCCGCCGCACCGTCGTACACCTGGCCGAAAGCGTCACCGGCCAAACTAACGATGTGCGGGTCGACGTCAGTGGTCATGGCCACATCGCTGTGTTGTGCTGCGCCACCCCCGTGTAATTGTGATGCGCCACACGAGCATTGGCTCGCAGCTTGTCGAGACCATCACGCATTTCCTGCGCCGCGGCCAGCCACTTGTCGTGATATTCCAAGTGGGCCGTGGCAGCCTGACCAAGCCAGGTTGCCTGAAGCTCAGCGACGCCTCGGTCGACGGCAGCAGTGATCTCGTCGGCGCGTGCATTGAACTTGGCGAGCCGGTCCGCGAAGTTCAGTAACGCGTCGAGGTCGACGGTATAACGCCGGCTCATAGCCGCGAATCATTCACGGCCACCGAACTCAGCGCCTGCGCTGAGTTGCCTTCGTTGGCGGCCATCGCCGCCGCTGCGCTCAACAACAGGCGCGACTCCTCCGCCAAGATTGAAGTGACGGTGATCGCCCCGTAATGCCACTCATCGAACGGCGGATCAAAAGCGGACGCCGCAACACCGGTCCACGTCGCGGAAACTTCGCCCCACTCCTTCGTGATGCTGTCCAGCTCCGCTTTCAACTCATCGGCCTGCTTACCGAGGAACTGCGCGGTGGTAACCATTTCATCAAGCTGCATCCTCAGTTCCGCAGCCATCTACGACCCTCCCCTTACGGTGCGTTCGTCTTGCCAGCTAAGCGCAAAGCTCGCGCGCGCACAATCACCGTAAGACGAAGCGTGCGAGCTCTGATAGGCAACAGGCACGAGTCGATTATCCAGGACGTGAAGGCGGGGACGGGGCACCAATATGTGCCGAGCGAACAGCCAATCGGTCGTTGCCCAGCCCCCCAGTTAAGCGTTGTCGCCAAGCACTTCGATACGACTACGTATCGGGGGGTGTTTTCAACATGAAACGGGGGGTCGCAGTGTTGACGTCTTGGGAGTGGAAACGAAACTTGTTGCCGAGGACGGAAAGCGAGACTTCCATTTCGCGCGTCGCGCAGGCGCTGCTCAGGCACGTTGGCGCGCGAGGTTTCACACCGGTCAAGACAGGCGCCGCGCCAGTAGCACCACGTCGTCAGTGTGTTTGTGTTCCGAAGCGCCCAGAGGTGTTGCACGCGGACGACTAGTTTCCAGCTCTACATTCCAATCTCCCTCGAGCAGCGCGGCGACGATGTCGGTGACCTGAACGTAGTCGCGAGGATCTACCCCGTGTGCTCTGGCCCATTGACCATCAAGGCCGGCGTGATACACCGCCAGCAGGAGGCCGGCCGGTGCCACCGCACTCACAAGGACGCGCTCGGCACGACGATCAGCTGAGCTCGGCAGGGCCGGGTAGTGCGCGGACACCAGATCGAAATTGCCGAGCGGCAGCGCCGCGTCGGCGAGTCCGGCATGCACCCAGCGGATCTGCACCGCCGCCTGCTCGGCGCTGCGTGCCGCGCGGTCGAGCGCCACCGCCGAGACGTCGAGCGCGGTCACCTCCCAACCCTGCCTCGCCAGCCAAATTGCATCCGCTCCTTCACCACAACCCACCTCGAGCACCCGACCCGGTGTGAGTCCGGCGGTCTCACGCATCAAGACGGAATTCGGGCTTCCGCTGAATAACTGCGGCGAGCTGGCGTACCGCTCATCCCACTCTGCGCCCGTTGTCGGCAACTGCCCGGCTCCGAAATCGTGTGTCATCGGCTCAGTGTGGAGCCGCAACCGACAGCTCGGCCGCCGGGGTACCTTAAGCCAACGCATCTTACGACGGCCGCGAGGAGCTATGAGCGAACGCATCGAGATCCAGCGCACGATAGCCGCGCCGGCGCCGGACATCTTCGCCGTGCTGTGCGACCCTCAGGGCCACGTCGCCATCGACGCGTCGGGCATGCTGCAAGACGCTGACGGCGACCCCGTGACCGCTGCCGGTGACAGCTTCGTCGTCCACATGGACCGGGAAGCCCTCAACGACTTCCCGGAGATGGGCAAGTACGACGTCACGGTCAGCATCAAAGATTTCGAGCAGGATCGGCTGATCTCCTGGACCGTCCTCGGACAGATCCGGCCGCAGATAGGTCACGTGTACGGTTACCGGCTGCAACCTAACGCCGACGGCGCGGGCACCGTCGTGACTTCTTTCTACGACTGGTCAGAGATCGATCAGAAGTGGCGGGACCTGAACATCTTCCCGGTCGTGCCCGAAGGTGCGTTACGGGCGACTCTGGGCATTCTGGACCGTACCGTGCGCCGAGGATATCCACGGGGGTAAGTGTCAGCGGACCGCTCGAACACTAAGACCGAGGCGTCACCGCCAGGCACTTCGTCAAGCGCTAATCATCAGAAGCTTCCGGTGAGCAGCTCGGCAGCCGGTGCAGCGCGTCGGGCTCGCCGCCCTCCACGCGCAGGTAGCGTTCACCCTTTTCTGTAGTCGCAATGCCGATGGGCCGCCCGTCGCCGCCGTTGTCCCCGGCCGCAAGCAGCTGCAGCTCGCCGGATTCGACGTACACCAGGGCGTCGTCGTTGGAAAGCTGCCACGGGTGCCCATCGCCGGGCCATTGCCCGCCGACGAGGCGAAGGTCACCGAGGCTGCCCTGCTCACCCTCACCGTCATTGGGCGTGACGCAATTGACCTGCAGCTTCCCCGGCAACGGCCGGAAGTACACCGCCAGGCGCTGGCGGTTCAGGTTCGCGGCGACGGGTATGCCGATCGGTGGCAGCGATGTGCCCTCGGGACGGTCGTTCAGCGATTTCTTCACTTGACGCGACCCGAGCCCGGTGCCAAACCAATCGATCGTCAGCACGGTGGTGAGGTACTGCACGATCCCAAGGGTCAGCAGACCACCGGCCCCGAGAGCCCCGAGCCCGGCCGCGCCGGCGGCCGAGGTGACCGGCAGCGCGAGCAACCCGACGACCGCCGCTGTGCCGGCAGCTGCGGCGGCCTTGCCGGCCAGAGTCAATTTGAAGTCCGGGTTGACTTCCGGCTCGGGTGGATTTTGCGCCGGCCGCACTCCCACAGTCTTCGGCAGTTTGTCGAAGTGCTCGTGGACCCGCTTGACCTCCGCCTCATAGTCTTCGCCGGTCAGCTCACCGGCGCGCTTCTTCTCGCCCGCGGTGCTCAGCGCCTGCTCGAGGTCCTCGACGGTCCCGACTCCGGAAAGCCACGGTTCCTTGTCGGTCGGGTCGCGCGGAATGTCGTCCAGCCCCATCTCGTAGGTCACCTTGAACGTGGCCTTGAAGTCATACAGTTTGGTGTCGGCGCTCACCGTGCCGTCGATGACCAGACGACCGTCTTCGGTGCGCGGCACGACGTCGGCATCGAGCGAATCCAGGCTGCGGTCCTGGCCGCCGATACTGATCGTCTTCGGGCCTTCCAGCACACACGGCGCGTCGGCGGCAAAGTCGCTTTCCTCGAGATCAAAGCTTTTCATCACGGTGTCCCGTACTTGGCGCAGAATGCTCCACCCCGTCACCGCCAGCGCCGCCCTTTCGTGCGGGTTTTCGGCCAGGACCGAGGCCGGCAGGTCTTCACCCGCCGGCAGCGACCGTAAAGTCTGAATTTGCACGACCAGAGATTCCTCGGTGGCCTCCCCAACGGAGAAGCGGTGCACGACGGCATCGAGGTCTTTGATGGTGCCGTCGTCGTCTGCGTCAGAGTCGACGTCCACCGGTGACGGCAGCAACTTCACGATGCCGTCCTCCCCCATCTTCGCTACCTCGGGTCGCACCGCTTCGGTGATCTGCGCGGCCAGCGAATCGAGCACCCTTCTCCGGGCCTCGTCATCGGAGATGGTCGGGTGCTGCAGTCTCTCGAGGTTCACCATCAGCTCGCCGGCGATGCTGTGCGTGATCCAGTAGGCCTCGGCGTAGTCGAGTTCCCAGCTGATCCGGGGGTCCTGCCCGGTGAACGCGGTTGCCCCGTCCGGGCGGCGCTCGACGCCAGAGCCGAACAACTGGGCGGCGTACTCGTCGGCCGGCGCGGCGGCAACCAGCACCGGAGCGTCCTGCTTCGCGAAATTCAGTGCAATGGTCTGCTTGCCCGGCTCCACTTCATACGGCTCGAGTTGATCGTGAATCGTCAACCGGCCGAACAATGGAATTTCGTTGTAGGGGATCTCGCGCGACTCCCCCGCGCGTGGACCGTCCGGAATGGTGATTGTCGCCGGCGGCAATTGCACCAGCGGAATGCACGTCACCGAATCGATGACAATCTTTGAGTCGAAGACGACGAGGTCGATCGCGAAGTGCCGCAACGGGTCCTGGGTCTTCCCATCATGCTCCTCTTCCCACAAGCGCCGTTGCGCGTCGAGGACGAACCACACCCGGTCCAAGGTGAGGTCGAGTGTCGCGGTCGCGGAGTATCCGGTTCCGTCGACGGATTGCGTGTAGGTGTCGCCGCTGAACATCTCGAGCGTCTGGTCCTGAACGCGTTCGCGATGAATTTCGATGATCGTGTCGGGGCGTTGCATGTCAAACTCCAGTTGCTCCGGGCGGCGCATGCGGCGCAGCGGGTGAGTCGGTACCAGTGTGTGCGGGCCATGCGTGTTGCCTGACTGCTTTACCCGGTATGCGATTTAAGTCTCTCGTCCCTGTGCTGCGCTTGAGTTCGGCTGAATTCGAATCGTCGCGGCTGCGCGATGACCGCCCGCCCGAGCTGTCCGGGCCGCGCAACAGCAACCGGCTGCCGACACGAAGCGGATCATCACCTGGTGATCGGGGCCGCGGTCCTGGTGGTCGTGAGTGCATCCGCAATCCTGGTCGGCGGCGTCTCGCGGTTGCTCGGCATGACTGGCGGCAGGGCCTTGGACGATGAGGTCCGAACGCCTCGTCACCGTGGTGGTGTCCGATGACAACGGCACCGATGATGTTGACCGGCCGCGTTGGATACCGCGACCGGCAACCGGCTCATGTCAGTTTGAACACATTCGGGCGGCACAGCTGCTTGTGGGCCGTCTGGCCCTTCAGTACCTGGCATCATGAGCGTTGTGTTGTTCGAACTGCATCGATCCTTCGTTTTGTTCCGAAACCGGGCGCGCGAATTTCGCCGTGCGCCTTCGCAAGTGATGTCCCGGTTCGGGTCAGCCAAGAGGAACGGCGGCTCCTAGTTTTTCCGGGTGACACAGCATTTCTCTGCGCCAGAACGCAATGTGATTCCTTTTCGCCAGTGATGTTGCAACGCAGTTATCTTCGACAGCTGAGCGGTTCCTGACGACCGGTGTCAGGATGGTAACCGCTGCACCGACTTACGGTTAAATCGCGGCGATCCCCAGGCGGGACCGGAAAGCGCCACCAAACCGCGCGATACCCGGCGTAGCCTGCTTGGGTGCGCCGGGTCAGATGGATGTGCGTCAGCGTCGTGGCCTTCGCCGCCGGCCCGCTGGTCGGTTGTTCGGTTCCCCACCTGTACTCGGCCCCTGCCACCTTCACCGTGAGCAATCAATCGGTGACCAAGGTCATCGAAGACGTGATGGCGCTCAACTCGTCGACGACGATAGCCGGCGGACCAGATGTGGACTGCGCGAACGAGACGCGGTGCAGCATCGCTTACGCCATTGCGGAGTCGCTGGGCGGCTCAACGAATTGGGAGGACAACGAGCTGATCAGGCCGACGCGTCAGATCTGGAAGACGCTGTTCGCCGACCCCAAGTTCCAATCCGGCACCATCACCGTCAGCGGCTCCCAACCACCGACTGGCGGGTTGACACAGCCGTATTACAAGTTGAGCTGCGACCGGCAACACACCGCGCACGTCGACTGGTCAGATATTGACGGCTGGGGTTTACGGCAGAGCTGCGACTACTCGCCATTGGCCGACGGTATGCCCGGCACCTAGCCGGGCACGCCCGTCCAAGCGAAGCTAGTGAGTGGCTGTCCCGTTTGGCGGCCCGGTTCCGGTGGTTGACCCAGGTGGGCCGGATGATGTGCCCGGCGTCTGACTTTGCCCGGACGCCGATCCTGAACCGGGCGCCGATGCCGGCTGCGCGCCCGGCTCCGGCTCATCACCGGGCGAGCTCACATCGTCCGGACAGAAGTCGCTGACCGCGGTCTGCTCGAACGTCTGCGCCTTGGCGTGGCTGACTCCCGGGTTCTGCTGCTCGATGTTGGTGACCACTTCGTCTTCACTTGACCCGGCCTCCAGCATCCGGCACACCGTTCGGCCGGCTGTCACCGTTGTGCTGGAGTCGCCGAAGTTTATCCCGGCGTTTCTGATGTCCATCAGGAAGTTGCCGTTGTCGTCGGCGTGAGCCGGCGCCGCGAGGGCAACAGCGACGGCCGCCACCGGCAGCAGGAGTCGAATTCGCATGCAAGCATCATCACTGCCGAGTGCGGCTTTCGCATGCCGAGCGATTAGTTTTAACGCGCTGCTGAAGTACTGGAAACAAGGCGAGCCGACCCAGCCCTAGGGTCCGTCCGTTCGTACCTGTTCCTGACCACCTTTGCCGTGCACACAGTCCGTACCCTCGGCCGTATGGCCAACGTCGTCATGGTGTTGTATCCGGATCCGGTGTCCGGGTTTCCCCCGGCCTACGCCCGCGACAGCATTCCGGCGGTGCGCGGCTATCCGGACGGCCAGATCGTGCCCAGCCCGTCAGCGCTGGACTTCAAGCCAGGTGAGCTGGTCGGCTGCGTCTCCGGCGCGCTGGGACTGCGCAAGTTCTTGGAAGAGAATGGCCATCAGCTGATTGTGACGTCCGATAAGGAAGGGCCCGACTCCGAATTCGAAAGGGCCCTGCCGAACGCCGAAGTGGTGATCTCGCAACCGTTCTGGCCGGCCTACTTGACCGCGCAGCGGATCGCCAAAGCGCCCAACCTCAAACTGGCGATCACCGCGGGAATCGGCTCGGATCACGTCGATCTCGATGCCGCCATCGCCCACAACATCACCGTCGCGGAGGTCACCTTCAGCAACAGCATCAGCGTCGCCGAGCACGCGGTCATGCAAATCCTGGCCCTGGTCCGCAATTTCGTGCCGTCTCACCGCTTCGCGACCGACGGCGGCTGGAACATCGCCGACTGCGTCGAGCGCGCCTACGACCTGGAGGGTATGCACGTCGGGCTGATGGCCGCCGGCCGCATCGGCCAGGCGGTGTTGCGGCGCCTCGCGCCGTTTCAGGTCAAGCTGCACTACACCGACCGGCGCCGACTGCCCTCCGAGTTCGAACAGGAACTGAAAGCGACATTCCACCCCGACGTGCGGTCACTGGCGCGCGCGGTCGACGTGCTCTCTATCCACGCACCGCTGCATCCGCAGACATATCACCTCTTCGACGAGCAGTTGCTGGCGTCCATGCGGCGCGGTTCCTACATAGTCAACACCGCCCGCGCGGAGATCGTGGTACGCGACGCCGTGGTGGCCGCGCTGGAAAGCGGTCACCTTGCCGGCTATGCCGGCGACGTCTGGTACCCGCAGCCCCCGCCGCCCGACCACCCCTGGCGCAGCATGCCGCACAACGCCATGACTCCGCATGTGTCGGGCACGACGTTGTCGGCGCAGGCCCGCTACGCCGCCGGCACCCGGGAAATATTGGAGGACTGGTTCGCCGATCGCCAGATTCGCGACGAGTACCTGATCGTCGATGGCGGACGCCTCGCCGGAACCGGAGCTGCGTCCTACACCGCGGGCTCCGGCGACGAAAAGTAGGCAGCCAGCGCGCCGCCGGTCAGCCGACCGCCGTGACGAGTGGCGCGGTATGCATTGCGACGCTCACCGGCACCCCCACCGGTCGCCGCCACACGTCGCCGTCGAGAACACCCGGCAAATCGGCGTCGTCAGCCGCGAACACCGGATTCGCACCGGTTTTCGATTGGCGATGAAAGTCCTTCAGCGCGGCGAAGGCCCACTTACCCAGCAGGCAGATCGCGACCAGGTTGACGATCGCCATCAACGCCATCCCCAAATCTGCGAGCGCCCAGACGAAAGTCAATTTGAGCACCGCACCGAGACCGATCGCGATCAGCGTGGACATCTTCAACGCAGTGATCACCCGGCGGCGACCGCCCAGGAACAGCAGATTGCCCTCCGCGCACACGTAGTCTCCGAGCACAGCGGAGAACCCGAACACGAACACCACCGCGGTCATCAGCCCGGTGGTCCACGAGCCCAGTCCGGCGGCGACCGCGGACTGGGTGAGACTTGCGCCGGTGGTCGCGCCGGGGTGCGCAGGATCGTAGACGTCCGGTCCGGACACCAGCACGATGAACGCCGTCGCCGTGCAGACCACCATGGTGTCGACGAAGACCCCCAGCGACTGAATCAGACCTTGCTCGACCGGGTGTGACACGGTCGCGGTGGCCGCGACGTTGGGTGTACTGCCCATTCCCGCCTCGTTGGCGAACAGGCCGCGCCGGACGCCGTTGAGCATCGCGGCCGCGAAGCCACCGGCAAAACCGCCCGCCAGCTGGCGCACGCCGAACGCGCCGCCGACGATCTCAGCGAACACCCCCGGCAAGTGATGGATATTGACCGCCACGATGACCGCGGCCAGCAACGCGTACGCCAGCGCTACGACGGGAAGGACGAATCCGGCGAGCCGCGCCACGCTGCGCACGCCGCCGAACACGATCGGTGCGGTCAGCGCGATCAGCACCACCGCCGTCCAACCCGCGCCGACGTGATGCGAAGTGTGCAGCACGTCGCTGATCGCGTTCGCTTCGACCATGTTGAAAGCGATGCCGGAGCAAAACACCAGTAGGACGGCGAAGAACACACCGCCCGCGCGTGAGCCCAGTCCTCGCTGAATGTAGTAGGCCGGGCCGCCGCGGAAGGCGCCGTCGCCGGATCGGACTTTGAAGATCTGCGCGAGCGTGGCTTCGATCAGTGCCGTCGCCATGCCGAAGGCCGCCGCCACCCACATCCAGAACACCGCGCCGGGTCCTCCGGCACTCAGCGCGATAGCCACGCCGGCGATGTTGCCCACACCGACCCTCGCCGCCAGCCCGATGCAGAACGCCTGGAACGACGAGATTCCGCCTTCTTGGCTGCCTGATCGACGCAACTGGCGCAACATCCGGCCGAAATAACGAACCTGCACAAAACGAGTCCGGACGGTGAAATAGATACCGGCGCCGATAAGCAGGTAGATCAAGACATAGCTGTAAAGGCAATTGCTGATCGGAACAACCAAGGACTTCTGCAGCAAGTCCATGTATTGCATCCCCCCAAACCCGCGCCGCCATTGCTCAGGCGAGCGTATGCGCGGAATGTTGACGTTACGTTTCGTCGCGTCGCCGTAGGTGGTAGCGGTGTAACAAGTGCGTCACAGCATCGCGCGATCGACAGGTTGACGGATCGCTCCTCGTAATCGATTTCTCGACGCGAGCGACTTGGCTACCGTGGACCCGTGCCCGCCGTGCGGATCGCTGCCGCGAAGTCCGTCGAGGCCGACGAGTTGGCGGCAGTGGCCGCGCGCACGTTTCCGCTGGCCTGCCCGCCGTCGGTCACGGCTGAGAACATCGCTGCGTTCATCGACGCCAACCTTTCCGCCGCCCGCTTCGCTGACTATGTGACCGACCCGGCTCGAGTGATCCTGGCCGCGCACCGCGACGACCAAATCGTGGGCTATACCATGCTGGTGCGCGGCCTAACCGACGACGCCGATATTCAGCGGGCTGTGAAAACCGTTCCGGCGATTGAACTTTCGAAACTGTATGTGGTGCCCGAGGAGCACGGCAGCGGGGTGTCGACGGCGCTGATGAAGCATGCGCTGGCTGCTGCCGCGGACACCGGCATGGGTTGCGTGTGGCTGGGAGTCAACCAGAACAACCAACGCGCGCAACGGTTTTACGCCAAGCACGGCTTCACGGTCACCGGCCACCGGACGTTCCGCTTGGGCGTGCAAATGGAGCAGGACTACGTCATGGTTCGCGCGCTTGAATCAGGGGTCCGGCCCGCGAACGCGTCGGCGGCGTGCTCCAATCAAGCACATGACTGACCCCGCCGGCGGGACACGGATGACACTGCTCGGTTCGGTGCGCGAGGTCGGCGACGGCGAGTTGCCGGAGCTCTACGAATACCCGGACGCCGTCGGGCGATCGTGGCTGCGGGCGAACTTCATCACCAGCCTCGACGGCGCCGCCAGCGTCGACGGCACCACCGGCGCACTCGGCGGTCCCGGCGATCGTGCCGTGTACGACCTGCTGCGCACCCTGGCCGATGTCATCGTCGTGGGCGCCGGCACGGTCCGGGCCGAAAGCTATGGCGGTGCCCGACTGTCCGCCCGCGACCGGCAGCAACGCCAGGCCAGAAGCCAGAGCGAAGTACCGCAAATAGCGATCGTCACGTCCGCCGGCCGCCTCGAGAACGACCTGCCGGTGTTCACCCACACCGAAGTAGCGCCGCTGGTGCTCACCTGCACTTCAGCAGCTGACGCGACACGCAACCGCCTTTCCGGCCTCGCCCACGTCATCGACTGTTCGGGTGACGACGCCGACCGGGTCGACCCCTCCGCGCTGTTGGCGGTGTTGGCTGCGCGCGGACTGACCCGGGTGCTGACTGAGGGCGGACCCACTTTGCTCAGCGCGTTCGTCGACGACGACCTGCTCGACGAGTTGTGCCTGACGATCGCGCCCGGCGTGGTCGGCGGAACCGGTCCGCGCATCACCGCTGGCGCCGGCCAGGCGTTCACCAGCATGCGTTGCGCGCACGTTCTGACCGACGAGTCCGGCTACCTCTACACCCGCTACGTGCGGAGCCGGCCGAGCCCCGCTCGCTAATGTGGTCGCATGAGCCGGCCCGCTTTGTCCGCGACGATCCTTGTCGCGGCGACTGCCTTGCTGGCCGGCTGTGTTCCGGTGCTGGCCGCCGATCCGCATTTCGCCACCAACTCCGGCGGCCGCCACAAGGGCGCGGTCACCACCCCACCGCCGCCCAACGGCCCCCCGCCGATCGCAGCGCCTAAGAACGACCTGTCCTGGCATGACTGCACCGCCCGGCTGTTCTCGGACGCGGCGGTGCCGACCGCTCCGGGAGTCACGCTCGACTGTGCCACCTATGACGCGGACCTCGACCCGGCGAACGGCGCCAGCGGATCTCTGAGTATCGGCGTGGTGCGGGCCCGTTCGGTGCAGACCCCGCCCGACGCAGGTCCGGTCGTCTTCACCACCGGCTCGGACCTGCCGTCCTCGCAGCAGCTGCCGGTGTGGCTTTCTCGCGCCGGTGCCGACGTGCTGCGCAGTCGCCCGATAGTGGCCGTCGACCGGCGTGGCATGGGCACGTCGAGCGCGGTCGACTGCCGCGACCAGTTGGATCGCGAACAGATGCGCGATCAGGCGCAGTTCCAGCCCGGCGACGACCCGGTGGCCAACCTGTCCGACACCGCCAACAACGCCACCACCAGCTGCACCGACACCATCGCCCCCGGCGACTCCGACTACGACAACAATCACGCCGCCGGCGACATCGAACGCCTGCGCAGCATCTGGGATGTGCCGGCGCTGGGGCTGATCGGCGTGGGTAACGGTGCTCAGGTGGCGCTGAGCTACGCTGGCACGCACCCCGACAAGGTCGCCCGGCTGGTGTTGGACTCCCCCATCCCGTTGGGGATCAGCGCCGAAGGCGCCGCCGAGCAACGGGTCAAGGGTCAGCAGGCGGCGTTGGACGCGTTTTCCGCCCAGTGCCTCGCCCTGAACTGCTCGCTGGGCCCGGACCCCAAAGGCGCGGTGGCATCGATGCTGACCGCTGCCAAAGCCGGGCACGGACCCGGCGGCGCCTCGGTGGCCTCTCTCGTCGACGCGCTGGTCACCGCGCTGGGGTTCCCGACCGGTGACCGGATCTCCACCACGACCAGCCTGGCCGACGCGATCAGCGCTGCCAACGCCGGCGATACGAACCGATTGACCAGTTTGATCAACCGGGCCGAAGCCACCACGGGTACCGACGGGGAATTCATCAACTCCTGCAGCGATGCACTCAACCGTCCGACACCGGACCGGATCCGCGAGCTGGTGGTCGCCTGGGGCAAGCTGTACCCACAGTTCGGCTCGGTCGCGGCGCTCGACTTGGCCGGCTGCGTGCACTGGCCCAGCGGCTCTGCTCCGCAGCCGCCCAAGCACCTCAAGATCAACGTCCTGCTGCTGGGCGTGCAGAACGACCCGATCGTCGGCATGGAAGGCGTGACGGCGACCGCGGCCGGCGTGATCAACGCGGGCTCGGCCAGCAAGCGGGTGATGTGGCAAGGCATCGGCCACGGCGCCGGGATCTACTCCTCTTGCGCCGTCCCGCCGCTGGTCGGCTACCTGAACGGCGGCAAGCTCCCGGACACCGATACCTACTGCCCCGCCTGACCATTCGCCTGCAGCCGGCCCGACGCGCCGGTGTACGGTTCGCTCGTGACGGCAGTCGACTCCATCAGCACCGGCCTGGGTGATTCCCTGCGCGCCGCCTTTCGTCCCCGCTCCGGCCCGCCCAGCACTGCCATGGTGTGGCGATCCGTGCTGTGGCCGGTGGCGATCATGTCGATCATTCACCGCAGCGTCGTGCTGACCGCCAATGGCAACATCACCGACGACTTCAAACCGGTCTACCGGGCGGTGCTCAATTTCCGGCAGGGCGTGCCGATCTACAACGAGCACTTCGACTACGTCGACCCGCACTATCTCTACCCACCCGGCGGAACCCTGATCATGGCGCCGTTCGGCTACTTACCTTTCTCGGAATCGCGCTACCTGTTCGTCTTCGTCAACACCGTTGCCATCGTGCTCGCCGCCTACCTGCTGCTGCGGCTGTTCAACCGCACGCTGACTTCGGTGGCCGCTCCGGCGCTGCTGCTGGCGATGTTCTGCACCGAGTCGGTGACCAGCACCCTGGTGTTCACCAACGTCAACGGGTGCATCCTGCTGCTGGAGGTGCTGTTCTTCCGGTGGCTGCTGAACGACCCCGGCACAACCGCAAAACGCCATCAGTGGTGGGCCGGAATCGCCATTGGTTTGGCACTGGTCGTCAAACCGGTACTGGGACCGCTGGTGCTGCTGCCCCTGCTCAACCGGCAGTGGCGTGCGGTGCTGGCAGCCGTCGTGGTACCCGCGGTGTTCAACCTGGCCGCACTGCCCCTGGTCAGCGATCCGGGCGACTTCTTCGCTCACACGCTGCCCTACATCCTGGGCACCCGCGACTACTTCAACAGCTCGATTCTGGGCAACGGGGTGTATTTCGGCCTGCCGACCTGGCTCATCCTGCTGCTCCGGATTCTGTTCACGCTTCTGGCAGCCGGCAGCCTGTGGCTGCTGTACCGCTACTACCGCATCCGCGACCCGCGGTTCTGGTTGCTGACGTCGTCCGGGGTGCTGCTGCTGTGGTCGTGGCTGGTGCTGTCGCTGGCGCAGGGCTATTACTCGATGATGCTGTTCCCGTTCCTGATGACGGTGCTGCTGCCCAACTCGGTCATCCGGAACTGGCCGGCGTGGCTGGGGGTCTACGGGTTTCTGACGATGGACAAGTGGCTGCTGTTCAATTGGATGGATGTCGGGCGCCCGCTGGACTACCTCAAGATCACCTACGGCTGGTCGTTGCTGCTCATCGTCACGTTTTGCGTGCTGTTCTTCCGCTACCTGGACGCCAGATCCGAAGATCGGCTGGACACCGGGATCGACCCGGCCTGGCTGACGCCTCCGCAACCGCGCGCCGCGGTGACCGCAAGCGCGGCGGAGCCGGGCGCCGCGGGTCACCGCCATCCGCGCTAGCGTGGATGCATGACCTCCCAGCTGCCGAAAGTTCAGCTCTCCGACGACGAGTGGCGTCAGCGACTCACCCCGCAGGAATTCGATGTGCTGCGTCGCGCCGGCACCGAGCGGCCGTTCATCGGTGAGTACACCGACACCAAGACCGAAGGAATCTACCAGTGCCGGGCCTGCGGCGCCGAGTTGTTCCGCAGCACAGAGAAGTTCGAATCCCATTGCGGCTGGCCCTCGTTCTTCGATCCGTCCAGTTCCGACGCGGTGATTCTGCGTCCGGACCACTCCATGGGCCCGACGCGCACCGAAGTGCTGTGCGCCAACTGTCACAGCCACCTCGGCCATGTGTTCAGCGGCGAAGGCTATCCGACACCGACCGATCAGCGCTACTGCATCAACTCGGTCTCGCTGCGGCTCGTGCCGTCCGTGCCTTAGCTGAAGCTCGCCGAGCCTGTAGTTGGCGCGGTCGGTACTCGCACTTCTGCACGCCAACTACAGGGTGACGGCCGTCTCAGTCGACTCGGGTGGCGTGCACTTCCCAGAACCCGGCGTGGACGCGGCCCTCGACCAGCCACGGCTCTATCGCCCGATACCGGGCCAAGAGCTCGTCGACACCATCGCCCATGTCGGGATTGCGCTCGGCCATCATCTCGATCGTCTCGGCGCTCAAGTTGACCTGATAGGTGGTCGGTCCCAGGTACGTGATCTCCCAACCGCTGACCGGAAGTACGTCCCGAAAGTCACTTTCCGACAATGACCGCAACATCTTGAATCCGTTGACGGCGTGCTCGCCGAACTCGAACATGTACAGCCGGGCCCCGGGTTTGGTGGCCCGGTGCAGCGCCCGCGCATAGGACAACTGCAAGTCACGGTCGGTGCTGAAGGTGTGGTAGAACGCGCAATCGACCACCGTGTCGAAGCGGTTGTCGAAGCCTTCCAGCCTGGTGGCGTCGGCCAGCTCGAAATTCACCGACACCCCGGCTCTTTGTGCGTTCGCCCGTGCGCGCTCCAGCCCGGTCGGCGAAGCGTCTATCCCGGTGGCCGAGTATCCCTTCGACGCGTAGTAGATCGCGTGATGGCCCGGGCCGGTGCCCGGGTCGAGCACCTCGCCCCTGATCGCGCCCAGCGCCTCCAGCTGCTGCACCACCGATTGCGGGCCACCGATGTCCCAGGGCGTGGCCGCGGGAAGCCCATGGGCAAGCCGCTCGTCGCGGTACATCTCTTCGAAGCGTGCGGGATCAACCGGTGCAGTCATGCTGCCGAGGGTAGACACCGCGGCTGTACTTCGGCTTAGGGCAGAGCAGCCACCAGCTGCTCGACCGCCACCCGCGGGCCGGTGAAAAACGGTGTCTCGGCGCGGGTGTGGCGACGGGCGTCGGTTGCCCGCAAATCTCGCATCAGGTCGACGATGCGGTGCAATTCGGGCGACTCGAAGGCCAGGAGCCACTCGTAGTCGCCGAGGGCGAAAGCCGGCACCGTGTTCGCCCGGACGTCCTTATAGCTCCGGGCCGCCATGCCGTGCTCGGCCAGCATGCGGCGACGCTCTTCGTCCGGCAGCAGGTACCAGTCGTAGGACCGCACGAACGGATAGACGCAGATGTAGGCGCCCGGCTCCTCGCCGGCCAGGAACGCCGGGATGTGGCTCTTGTTGAACTCCGCCGGCCGGTGCAGTCCGACGCTGCTCCACACCGGTGTGCTGGCCCGTCCCAGCGTGGTGGTCCGCCGGAAGTCGGCATAGGTCGCCTGCAGCGCCTCGACGTGTTCGGCGTGCGTCCAGATCATGAAGTCCGCGTCGGCACGCAGTCCCGCGACGTCGTAGATGCCGCGCACCACGACACCGCGTTCTTCTTGCTGCTTGACGAACGTGGCGGTCTCGTCGGCGATGTCGTCCCGGCTGTCACCGAGCGCGCCCGGTCGCACGGCGAACACCGAAAACATCAGGTATCGCACCGTCGCGTTCAGGGCGTCGTAGTCCAAGCGGGCCATGACAACTATGGTGCCACGGGGTCTTGCACCGCCCGGATCACACCTTCGGCCGCTCGGCCGGCGGCGGCGATGCAGGCGGGCACGCCGATCCCGTCGAGGTAATTGCCGGCCACGCCGACGGTCGGGGGCAGGTCGGCACGCAGCTCGGCCACCAGCTCGGCATGTCCGGGGCCGTACTGCGGCATCGCATCGATCCAGCGCTGCACCCGGGCCTGCACCGGTGTCACGGCCACACCGAACACCGTCGTGAGGTCATCCACCGCCCAGGCCAGCAACTCGTCGTTGGATGCCCGGCGCAGGGTGTCATCGCCGAACCGTCCGAACGACAGCCGCACCAGCTCGACATCACCGGCCCGGCCCCATTTCCGCGATGACAGCGTGATTGCTTTGGCGCGCAACGGTTCTCCGCTGGCCGCTAGCACCCCGGAATGCTCGGGTAATGGTGCACCGGCCGGCAATGCCAGCGCCACCACCGCCGAGGTCGCGCTGCGGATCGAGCGGGCGGCCGCCGCCGCGCGCGGTGCGATGTCGTCGACGAGGCGCGCGAACGGCAGGGCGGGCAGCGCCAGGATCACCGCGTCGGCGTGCCACCGTGTCCCCGCAACGTCGTAGAGTGCCCAGCCGTGCTCGACACGCTCGATCCGGTTGACCCCCGACCGCACCCAGCGCGGCCGACCGCGGCGGACCAGTTCCTCGATGAGCACCGCATAACCGCCGCCCACGGCACCGAACACCGGCCCGTCCGTGATTGTCGACAACGCCGCATGCACCGCCTCGGTCAGCGAGGCGGCGCCATCGTCGAGAGCCGCGGCCAATCCAGGCGCAGCGGCGCGCAGGCCGATAGTCGCCGCCGAACCCGCATACACCCCGCCCAGCAGCGGGTCAACCGAGCGGGCCACCACCTGCTCGCCGAACCGGTCGGCGACCAGCTCAGCGACTGACGGGTCGGCGCCGGGACGCCAGGTCAGCGGCCTGCCGGCCTCGTTGCGGATCTGTGCGACGGTGGCGTCGTCAACGAGCCCGGTGACTGATTCAGCCGACGACGGGATGCCCACCACGGTGCGCGGCGGCAGCTTGTGCAGGCGGCCCTGGCTGTAGATCAGCGGTCGCGCACCGGTGGTGCTGACCCGCCGGTGGGCCAGTCCCAGCTCGTCCAACAGCGCCAGCGCCTCGGGCCGACGCACCACGAATGCTTCAGCGCCGACATCCATCGGCTGCCCGCCGACTTGCTCGGTGCGCAGCGCGCCGCCGAGCCGATCGGCGGCGTCGAACACCGTGACCGCGGCCTGCTCGCCCGCGACCGCACGGAGCCGATACGCCGCTGTCAACCCCGAGATTCCGCCGCCGACAACGCAATAGCTGAGGGTCATAACGTATGGACCAAGGACACCAGCTCGGTCAGCACCCCGGGATCGGTGTCGGGCAGCACCCCGTGGCCCAGGTTGAAGACGTGACCGGCCGCGCCGGCGTCGACGGCGCGGCGCCCGTCGTCGACCACGGTGTGCGCAACCCGCTGCACCGCCGGCCAGCCCGCCAACAGCACCACGGGATCCAGGTTGCCCTGCAGCGCGATGCCGGGCTCGATCCGGCCGGCGGCGTCGGTCAACGACGTCCGCCAGTCGACCCCGACGACCGGCGCGACACCCGGTTTGACAGCCTCCGACATCGCACCGAGCAGTTCGGCGGTGTTGATGCCGAAATGCGTCATCGGCACCGCCTGGTCGGCCAGCGCGGCGAAGACCCGCGCGCTGTGCGGCAGCACGAACTGCCGGTAGTCGGCCAGCGACAGCGTTCCGGCCCAGGAGTCGAACACCTGGATTGCATCCACGCCGGCATCGAGCTGCACGCGCAGGAAAGCGATCGTCAAGTCGGTCAGCTTCGCCATCAGCGCACTCCAGGCCGCTGGATCAGCCAGCATCATCGCCTTGGTCCGGGCGTGGTGGCGGCTCGGGCCGCCTTCCACCAGATAGGACGCCAACGTGAACGGTGCACCAGCGAATCCGATCAGCGGAACCTCGCCCAGCGCGGACAACAGCAACGACACCGCTTCGGCGACTGGCGTAACAGCTTCGGGCACAAGCGGTTTGAGCGCTTCGACGGCGGCGGCGTCGCGTACCGGCTGGGCGATGACCGGTCCGACGTCGGGAACGATGTCCAGCTCGATGCCGGCGGCGCGCATCGGCACGACGATGTCGGAGAACAGAATGGCCGCGTCGACGCCGTGGCGGCGCACCGGCTGCAGCGTGATCTCGCAGACGAGTTCGGCGTTGAAGCAGGCCGCCAGCATGCTGGTGCTTTGCCGCAGCGCGCGATATTCGGGCAGTGAGCGGCCAGCCTGCCGCATGAACCAAACGGGAACCCGGTGCGGCTTCCGGCCGCGTGCCGCGGCCAGGTAAGCCGACTCGGGTAGATCGCGACGCGTGTTCATTGTGATCAATGCTGCCACGGCGGCTGCTGCGACCAGCCGTCCGTAACATCGACGCTGCCTTGAATCAGTCAGGTGATCAGTCAGGAGCCGGTATGCACGTCAGCTACGAAGAGTTCCCCAGCCTTCGCTTCGAGTACGGTGCCCCCGGCGTACTGCACATGGTGTTGGACGCGCCGGGACTGAACTCGGTCGGACCGCAGATGCATCGCGACCTCGCCGACATCTGGCCGGTGATCGGCCGCGATCCCGACGTGCGTGTCGTCCTGGTCCGCGGCGAGGGCAAGGCGTTCTCCTCCGGCGGCAGCTTCGAGCTGATCGACGAGACCATCAACGACTACGCCGGCCGGCTGCGCATCATGCGGGAAGCCCGCGACCTGGTGCTCAACCTCGTCAACTTCGACAAACCGGTGGTCTCGGCCATCCGCGGACCGGCAGTCGGGGCCGGCCTGGTGGTGGCGCTGCTCGCCGATGTCTCGGTGGCAGGGCGACGAGCGAAGATCATCGACGGCCACACCAAACTCGGCGTTGCCGCCGGTGACCACGCCGCGATCTGCTGGCCGCTGCTCGTCGGGATGGCCAAGGCCAAGTACTACCTCCTCACCTGCGAACCGCTGGCCGGCGAGGAGGCCGAACGCATCGGGCTGGTCTCGACGTGTGTCGACGACGAGGACGTGCTGGCGACGGCGATCCGCATCGCCGACGGTCTGGCGCAGGGCGCCCAGAACGCGATCCGGTGGACCAAACACAGTCTCAACCACTGGTATCGCATGTTCGCTCCTGCCTTCGAGACGTCACTTGGTCTGGAGTTCCTCGGGTTCAGCGGACCGGACGTGCAGGAGGGGCTGGCCGCGCATCGTGAGAAACGCCCGGCCCGCTTCACCGACGCCCAGTCGCCGACACTGGGGACGTCCGGCTGACCGGCGCGCCTCTCCCGCGCGTCGTCGGATAGGTCTAGCGTCGAGCTGTGAGTTCGCCCGAACCGGCACCGTTTCGCGCCGCTGTCGCGGCGATGAACGGTGCGATCGTGCGGACGGAGATTGAACTCGGACCCATCCGGCCACCTCAGCGCCTGGCGCCTTACAGCTATGCGTTGGGCGCGGAAATCAAACACCCCGACCTCGACATCGTTCCGGAGCGCTCCGAGGGTGACGCTTTCGGCCGGCTGATCCTGCTCTACGACCCCGACGGATCAGACGCGTGGGATGGCACGATGCGGCTGGTGGCGTACATCCAAGCCGATTTGGACTCCCAGGAGGCGATCGACCCGCTGTTGCCGGAGGTCGCCTGGAGCTGGCTCACCGACGCACTGGAGATGCGCGCCGAGCACGTCACCGCGTTGGGGGGCACCGTCACCGCCACCACATCGGTGCGCTATGGCGACATCTCCGGACCGCCGCGCGCCCACCAACTAGAGTTGCGAGCATCTTGGACTGCAATCACCCCCGCGATCGGCACCCACGTCGAGGCGTTCTGCGAGGTGCTCGAGCACGCCGCCGGATTGCCGCCGGTCGGGGTGACCGACTTGGGATCGCGGTCCCGCGCGTGAGATGAGCCGCGCCGGCGACGAAGATCCCGGCGCAGCCGGGATTGAGGAGCGGCGCACATGAGCGACGCGGTGGCCGACTATCCCGACGCCGACAGCACCGAGCCCGAATCGATCCCGCTACTTCAGCCCGCCGGCGGCGTGCCCAAGCTGTCGGTCAGCTCCCCCGAGATCGCCGCAGCCGCCGAGTTGTTGCGCGCCGGCCACGGGCCGTTCGCTGTCGACGCTGAACGCGCCTCGGGGTTCCGCTACTCCAACCGGGCCTATCTGATCCAGATCCGGCGGGACGGCGCCGGCACCGTGCTGATTGATCCGGTCAGCCACGGCGGTGACTCGGTGACGGTGCTGCGGCCCGTCGCCCAGGTGCTCGACACGGACGAATGGATCTTGCACGCCGCCGACCAGGACCTGCCGTGCCTGGCCGAGGTCGGCATACGGCCACCAGCGCTGTACGACACTGAACTGGCCGGACGGCTAGCAGGGTTCGACCGGGTGAACCTGGCGGCCATGGTTTCACGGTTACTCGGTCTGGGCCTGGTCAAAGGGCACGGGGCGGCCGACTGGTCCCAGCGGCCCTTGCCCGAAGCTTGGCTGAACTATGCCGCGCTGGACGTCGAGGTCCTCATCGAACTTCGCGACGCCGTGGCGGCAGTGCTGGTCAAGCAAGGCAAAACGGATTGGGCGGCACAAGAATTCGAATACCTGCGGACTTTCGTCGCGCCGCCCACCCGGCGCGACCGGTGGCGACGCACCTCTGGGATTCACCGGGTGCGCGACCGGCGCGCACTGGCCGCCGTTCGCGAACTGTGGACGGTTCGCGACCGGATCGCGCAGCGCCGTGACATCGCGCCCGGGCGCATCCTGCCCGACTCGGCCATCGTCGAGGCCGCCCTCGCCGACCCGCGATCCATCGACGACCTGACTGCGCTCCCGGTGTTCGGTGGCCGAAGACAGCGTCGCAGCGCCGCGACCTGGTTGGCGGCGCTGCGGGCCGCGCGGGACAACGCCGACCCGCCAGACGAGTCGGAGCCCGCTAACGGGCCACCGCCGGCGGTGCGGTGGGCCAAGCGGCGCCCGGAAGCAGCCGCCCGGTTGGATGCCGCCCGTGCCGAACTGACCAACCTGTCGCAGCGAGTCTCGGTGCCGACGGAGAACCTCGTTTCTCCGGAGCTGGTGCGCCGGCTGTGCTGGGACTGGGACGACGGCTCAGTCTCCGACCGCGAGTCAGCAATTGAGGAGTTCCTGCGTGCCGGTCAGGCTCGGGCATGGCAGCGCGAACTGGTGATTCCGGTGCTGGCCGCGGCGTTGCAGCCGGAGGCCGGTGAGCGGTACGAGTCGCCCGAAATCTAGGCGCGCCGCGAGACGGCGGCCAGCCGGGACTGACCGATCCACTCGGGCACCGCCCGTCGCACCTGTGACGGCGCATCGATGGATACCGAGCCATCACGTAGTGCGGTTGACCACGACACGTCACCGCGCCAGACCTCGGTGAGTGCGCGCAAAGTGCACGAAACCGTAGCCGCGACGTCGTAACCGGGGTCGAAGTCGCAGACGTCAGCCCGACCGTCAGCGACCATGAGCCACCACGACGATGCCTTCGGCGCGACCTTGGAGAGCCGGAACGCCAACACCGTCCGCTGCCGCGGCCACTTGTCGATCGGCACCTTGCGATGAAGATCCCACATGAGAAGGTGCGGGTCCAGGTCATCGTCGCCGATCTCAGGTATCCACCGCACACCCCAGGCGCCGATTGCCTGCACGACGTCGTGTAGCTCCTGCCCACACTCGGTCAGTGCGTACGACGTCCGACCGTCAACCTCGGCTCGTTCGACGAGACCCGCGCGGGTCAGGGTTTGCAGCCTCTTGGACAGCAGAGCCGGCGACATCTTCGGCACGCCGCGGCGCAGATCATTGAAATGCCTGCTGCCATCCAATAATTCGCGTACCACGAGAATCGTCCACCGCTCGTCGAGTAGCTCCATGGCTTTGGCGACCGGGCAGAACTGACCGTAGGACGGCATGCTGTGACGCTACTCCCGGGCTCGGGGCCCGGTACAGATTCGGAACTGCGACTGGTTCAAATCTGTGACTGGAACCGCCCGTAAAGATAAGCCGACGATGGCCGTGCAACGCAAGCTCGAACAAGGAGACCCAACATGACCGTCGGTGCTGACATCACGGCTCAGGAGCTCAACGCCAAGAACCGCGCGATCTGGGCGACCGGAAATTACCGCGCGGTGGCCAGCGAACTGGTCGCACCGCTCGGGCCGGTGCTGGTGCAAGCCAGCGGCATCCGGCGCGGTGACCGGGTGCTCGACGTAGCCGCCGGAACCGGCAACGCCTCCATCCCTGCCGCAGCGATCGGGGCCCGGGTAGTCGCCACCGACCTCACCCCCGAGCTGTTAAACGTGGGCCGCGCGGTTGCGGCCGCCCGCGGCGCCGAACTGGAGTGGGCCGAAGCCGACGCCGAGGCACTTCCCTACGGCGACAACACATTCGACGCCGTGATGTCATGTATCGGGGTGATGTTCGCCCCGCATCATCAGCGGGCTGGCGAAGAGCTGGTCCGCGTGTGCCGTCCAGGGGGGACGCTCGCGCTGATCAACTGGACACCAGAGGGATTCGTCGGTCAGATGTTCGCGACGATGAAGCGCTTCACACCGTCGCCACCGCCCGGCGTGCAGCCGCCGCCGCTGTGGGGCAACGAAGACTACGTTGCCCGGCTGCTGGGCAACCGGGTCACCGCGGTGACGTCACAGCGACGCGCCCTGACCGTGGAGCTGTTCGCAACCGGCGAAGCTTTCCGCGACTTCTTCAAGGCCAACTACGGACCGACGATCACCGCCTACCGCAGTATCGCCGGCGATTCGCAGCGCGTCGCTGCACTCGACGCCGCGCTAGCCGATTTGGGGCAGCAATTCTTGGCCGGTAACGCGACGATGCACTGGGAATATCTGCTGACTACCGCACGCAAGCACTAGCGCAGCCGTCAGTCGAACTGCCCGCTGATCTCCACGTCGTCAGCGGCGTCGTCGGCCAGGGTGCTTCCCAACGCCGCGACCCAGCCAGTGAGTTGACGGCGCTGCGGGCGAGAGGGACAACACCGACCCGCGAGACGAGTCCGAGCCGCTAACGGGCCACGCCGGGGTGCGGTGGGCCAAGCGGCGCCCGGAAGCAGCCGCGGTTGGATGACGCCCGTGCCGACTGACAACCTGTCGCAGCGAGTCTAGGTGCCGACGGAGAACCTCGTTTCTCCGGAGCTGGTGCGCCGGCTGTGCTGGGACTAGGACGACGGCTCGGTCTCCGACCGCGAGTCAGCAATTGAGGAGTTCCTCCGTGCCGGTCGGCTAGGGCATGGCAGCGCGAACTGGTGATTCCGGTGCTGGCCGCGGCGTAGCAGAAAAAAAAAAAAAAAAAAAAAAAAAAAAAAAAAAAAAAAAAAAAAAAAAAAAAAAAAAAAAAAAAAAAAAAAAAAAAAAAAAAAAAAAAAAAAAAAAAAAAAAAAAAAAAAAAAAAAAAAAAAAAAAAAAAAAAAAAAAAAAAAAAAAAAAAAAAAAAAAAAAAAAAAAAAAAAAAAAAAAAAAAAAAAAAAAAAAAAAAAAAAAAAAAAAAAAAAAAAAAAAAAAAAAAAAAAAAAAAAAAAAAAAAAAAAAAAAAAAAAAAAAAAAAAAAAAAAAAAAAAAAAAAAAAAAAAAAAAAAAAAAAAAAAAAAAAAAAAAAAAAAAAAAAAAAAAAAAAAAAAAAAAAAAAAAAAAAAAAAAAAAAAAAAAAAAAAAAAAAAAAAAAAAAAAAAAAAAAAAAAAAAAAAAAAAAAAAAAAAAAAAAAAAAAAAAAAAAAAAAAAAAAAAAAAAAAAAAAAAAAAAAAAAAAAAAAAAAAAAAAAAAAAAAAAAAAAAAAAAAAAAAAAAAAAAAAAAAAAAAAAAAAAAAAAAAAAAAAAAAAAAAAAAAAAAAAAAAAAAAAAAAAAAAAAAAAAAAAAAAAAAAAAAAAAAAAAAAAAAAAAAAAAAAAAAAAAAAAAAAAAAAAAAAAAAAAAAAAAAAAAAAAAAAAAAAAAAAAAAAAAAAAAAAAAAAAAAAAAAAAAAAAAAAAAAAAAAAAAAAAAAAAAAAAAAAAAAAAAAAAAAAAAAAAAAAAAAAAAAAAAAAAAAAAAAAAAAAAAAAAAAAAAAAAAAAAAAAAAAAAAAAAAAAAAAAAAAAAAAAAAAAAAAAAAAAAAAAAAAAAAAAAAAAAAAAAAAAAAAAAAAAAAAAAAAAAAAAAAAAAAAAAAAAAAAAAAAAAAAAAAAAAAAAAAAAAAAAAAAAAAAAAAAAAAAAAAAAAAAAAAAAAAAAAAAAAAAAAAAAAAAAAAAAAAAAAAAAAAAAAAAAAAAAAAAAAAAAAAAAAAAAAAAAAAAAAAAAAAAAAAAAAAAAAGCTCGCCAAAACCTCGGGCACGACGTGGTGTCCCTGTCGCAGAGCTCCGGTCGACGACGCGACGTTGGCCAAAGACTTTACTCACCGACCTGGTTAACGTAAACCAGTGCGCGTATACAGAGGTACGAGGAGGCGAAAAAAAGCGCGCCGAAGACGGTGCCAAGGCGACTCCGGCTTCGAACTAGACACGACAACGCCTTATGGCGAGCACTAGGGCCGGAGCGCACCAAACCTGTCGATCATCAGCCGGGCCGTCGAGCGAACAGGACACGAACACGTGCGACGGCTCGCAGAGTTCCACGCAGTCGCACGATCTGCTGGTGACACCAGAGCGAACCGCCACCCCGCCGCCCGAGAAGATGCGGCGCGTTCGACACTCGCCGGCCACCGCTGCGCACAGGGCAACAAGTCCTGCTGGCCGCCACGACGACAACGCCGCTCTGCTGCGGTTGACGCCGATCATCGACAACAGATCGTCAAGCGACAATCTCGGAGGGTGGAGTTCCGTACACGCAATTGGCCAAGCCTCACCGAGTCGTCCCGCAATGAGCGTGCCGCTGCACTGGACGGCCGACGGCCTACCGCAGTATCGGCGTGCAATTCGTCGGCGCGGCTCGGCGCTCGACGAAGGGCCAGCTCGACTCCGGGCTGAAGTGCTTGGCACGGTAACTCGAAGAGGCCCAACCGTGGTATGTCAGCTGGCGACCCGCCCTGTGAGCAGCCGACCGGCCGCAGTCAGTCCAACTGCTCGCTGATCTGCGCGTCGTCGGCGCCCTCGCCGGACTCCAGGCGCTTCCCAGCGCTGCGACCCAGCCGGTGATCTGACGGGACACATCCTGCTCGGTCAAGCCCGCTTGAGCCAGAACTTCGCCGCGCGACGCGTGGTCATAGAACCGCTGCGGCAGCCCCACGTCCCGGCATGGCACATCGATCTCCGCGCGACGCAGCGCCGCCGACACGGCCGACCCGACACCCCCGTTGACACCGTTGTCCTCCACGGTGACCACCAGCTTGTGCTCGACCGCCAGCTCACGCAATGCGTCCGGCACCGGGAGCACCCAGCGCGGGTCGACCACCGTGACGCCGATGCCCTGATTACGCAGCCGTTGCGCCACCGCCAGCGACATCGCCGCGAATGCCCCGACCGACACCAGCAGCACATCAGCGGTCAAATTCTGCGACGGCACAGCTAGCACATCGACAGCGGAACGCCGCTCTACCGCCGGGATGTCCTCGCCGACATCGCCTTTCGGGAATCGGATGGCCGTGGGGCCATCACCGACGTCGAGCGCTTCGCCGAGTTCCTCACGAAGTCGGGTGGCGTCGCGCGGCGCAGCGACGCGGATGCCGGGCACGATGGCCAAGATCGACAAATCCCAGATGCCGTTGTGGCTGGCACCGTCGGGTCCCGTGACGCCGGCCCGATCAAGCACCATGGTGACCGGCAGTTTGTGCAGCGCGACGTCCATCATGATCTGGTCGAACGCCCGGTTCAGGAACGTCGAGTAGATCGCCACCACCGGGTGCAGCCCGCCCATCGCCAGCCCGGCCGCCGACGTCAGCGCGTGCTGCTCGGCGATGCCGACGTCGAACAACCGATCGGGGAACCGCTGGCCGAACGCAGACAGCCCCGTCGGGCCCGGCATGGCCGCGGTGATCGCGACGACGTCGCGGCGCCTGGCGGCGTAGCCGATCAAAGCCTCAGAGAACGTGGCCGTCCATCCCGGTCCCGGAACCGAAGTCGCCAGCCCGGTCACCGGATCGATAACGCCGCAAGAGTGCATCTGCTCAGCGTCATCGGCTTCGGCCGGCGGGTAGCCCATACCTTTGCGGGTGACGACGTGCACGATCACCGGCCCACCGAAGTTGCGGGCATTGCGCAGCGCGGTCTCCACCGCGTGTTCGTCGTGGCCGTCGACGGGCCCGACGTATTTCAGCCCGAGATCGGTGAACATCAGCTGCGGGGACAGCGCGTCCTTCGCGCCCGCTTTGAGGCTGTGCAGAAAGTGGTAAGACGGCTCACCGATGACCGGCGTGCTGCGCAGTGCGCTACGGACCTTCTCCAGCAACTGCTCATAGCCGGGCTGCAGCCGCAGCATGGCCAGATGGTCGGCGAAACCGCCGAAGGTGGGCGCGTAGCTGCGGCCGTTGTCGTTGACCACGATGGTTACCGGGCGCCGGGCGGCGGCGATGTTGTTCAGCGCCTCCCAGCACATGCCGCCGGTCAGCGCGCCGTCGCCTACCACCGCCACCACGTGCCGGTTGCGGTGCCCGGTCAGCTCGAATGCCTTGGCCAGCCCGTCGGCGTAGGACAGTGCGGCGCTGGCGTGGCTCGACTCCACCCAGTCGTGTTCGCTTTCGGCGCGGCTCGGGTAACCCGACAGGCCGCCCTTTTTGCGGAGCGTCTCGAAGTCCGCGCAACGCCCGGTCAGCATCTTGTGCACATATGACTGGTGGCCGGTGTCGAAGATGATCGGGTCGTGCGGGGAGTCGAAGACCCGGTGCAGGGCAAGCGTCAGCTCGACCACGCCGAGGTTGGGACCCAAATGCCCGCCGGTGGCGGCAACCTTGTGGATAAGAAACTGGCGGATTTCGGCGGCGAGTTCACACAGCTGCGGTTGAGAGAGGTGCTGCAGATCAGCGGGCCCGCGGATCTGTTCAAGCATCCCGTCAGTCTACGCAGCACCCCGACGAGTGCTGACTTCTGCGGATCTGATGCTGTGCCTTGTCTGCACCCGACCTGGACCGTCGGCGAGACGCGCAGCCCAGGCGAGCCTGATAGCGTTACGCGTCGGTGAACCGGCAAGATCGGTCCACTATTTATTTGTGTCTGAGGATCTGTGTCGGGGGGTGCACGATGACTCGCTCGGTCGAGGAGACCGCGCTCATGACACGGATGTTTCCTGACGGTATCCGTGCGGGTGGCGCCTCCCGCGTGCTGGCAGCGGCGCTTAGCTTCTGATGGCCGCTTCGGCACGCGCGGCGCAACGCCGCGGACGCGCCCGACGGCAGGACCACTGATGGCAGTCTTTCACGCGGTGTACGCCGCGGCGGTGTTCCTCGTCGCCTACGTGTTCATCGCCACCGAACGTCTCAACAAGACTTTGGTGGCGCTGGCCGGCGCAACGGCCATGTTCTTTCTGCCGTTGATCCATTCCGACGACGTGTTTTACTCCCGCGACACCGGGATCAACTGGGACGTGCTCTTCTTACTGCTGGGGATGATGATCATCGTCAGCGTGGTCCGCCAAACCGGCGCCTTCGAATACACGGCGATCTGGGCGGCCAAACGCGCGAAGGGCTCGCCGCTGCGCATCATGATCCTGTTGATGCTGGTCACTGCTCTTGGGACGGCTGTTCTGGACAATGTGACCACGGTCTTGCTCATTGCACCGGTCACCCTGCTGGTGTGCGATCGGCTGGCCGTCAACCCGGCACCGTTTCTCGTCGTCGAAGCGCTTACCGCCAACATTGCCGGCGCGGCGACCCTGGTCGGCGACCCGACCAGCATCATCATCGGCACCGGTGCTCACCTCAGCTTCATCGAATTTTCGGCCAACATGGTGCCGCCGGTCATCATCGTTCTGCTCGCCTTGATAGCCCTGTTGCCCCGCCTGTACCCAGGTTTCTTCGTTGCCGATCCCGAGCGGGTGGCCGATGTCATGTCGCTTGACGAAAATGACGCCATCCGCGATCGTCGGCTGCTGACCAAATGCGGATTCGTCTTGGCTGCAGTGTTTGTCGGATTCGTCTTACACGAGCAGATCCACATGGAGCCGTCGCTGGTGGCGATGGCCGGCGCCGGCATTCTGATCGTGGTCTCCGGCCTGAGCCGCGAGTTCTACCTGTCCAGCGTCGAGTGGGAGACGCTCCTGTTCTTCGCGGGGCTGTTCATCATGGTGGGGGCCCTGGTCCGAACTGGCGTCATCAAGGAATTGGCCGAGCTGGCCAGCCAATTAGTCCACGGCGATGCCTGGACGGCGACGCTGCTGATCCTCACGGTGTCCTTCACTTTCGGCAGCGTCATCAACAACGTCCCGTACGCGGCCGCGATGACACCGATCGTCGCACAGTTTGCCTACACCATTCCCGGGCACGACGAATCCGGCGTGCTGTGGTGGGCCCTGCTGCTGGGCACCGTCCTCGGCGGCAACCTCACCCCAGTAGGGGCCAGCGCTAACGTCGTCGCTGTCGGAATCGCGCAACGCTCGGGCCACCCCGTCTCTTTCTGGGACTTCACCCGCAGGGGAGCGGTGATCACCTTCGCCTCGCTACTGATCTCCATCGGATATCTGTGGGTGCGCTATTTCCTCCTGGCTTAGCCGGCCGCGGCAGGAGAAACGCCTACCTCGAACCTCTTTACCGGAACGTCGACGGAAGTATGGTGATCGTGTGCGGGCAGCGGATATCGACGAGAAGTTCCCAGTGGTCCATATCGACTCCGACGCGCTTGAAGCGGTCCGTCTGCTGGCCGAGCACCGCCTGAATGGACTGGTCGTGGTCACTGATTCTTCCGAGAAGCCGTACGCCGTGCTGCCTGCGTCCCAAGTCGTGCGGTTCATCGTGCCCGGCTATGTGCAAGACGACCCCGGTCTGGCCGGCGTGCTGACCGAGTCGATGGCTGATCACGCCGCAGAACAGTTGCAGGGCAAGACGATTCGCGAGTTACTGCCGCGAGAACGCCAGCACGTGCCGGTCGCGAACGCTGACGACACCATCATCGAGGTCGCCGAGATCATGTCGCGCATGCACAGTCCGCTGGTCGCCGTCGTTCAAAGCGGCAGATTGCACGGTGTCATTACCGCGTCGCGCCTTCTCTCCGCCGCACTCGACCACTGATCGTGCGTCGGGCACGTTCGCGCCGGTGATCTATTACGCAATCGCGGTGTTTGTAGTCGCTTACGGCTTCATCATCAGCGAGCGCTTCAACAACACCACCGTTGCGTTGATCGGCGCGGCAATGGTGGTCCTGCTACCGGTGATGGACTCCCCCGACGTTTTCTACTCCCAGAACAGCGGAATCGATTGGGACGTCATCTTCCTGATGCTGGGCATGATGATCATCGTCAGCATTCTGCGCCACACCGGAGCGTTCGAGTACGCCGCAATCTGGTCCGTCAAACGGGCCAACGGCTCGCCGCTGCGCATCATGATCTTGCTGATGCTGGTGATGGCGGTCACTTCCGCGGTGCTACCCAACGTCGTCTCGGTGTTGCTGGTCGCCCCGGTCACCCTGCTGGTCTGCGACCGGCTCGACGTCAACCCGGTACCGTTCCTGATCGCCGAGGTGTTCGCCTCCAACATCGGCGGCACGGCCACACTGGTCGGCGACCCGCCCAACATCATCATCGGCTCCCGACAGGGTCTGTCCTTCAACGCCTTCCTGGTCAACCTCGCACCGATAGTGGTTCTGGTGATGGTGGTCCTCATCGCCGTCACGCCGTTGGTGTTCCGCGGCTTTACCACCGTCGATCCCGAACGTGTCGCCGATGTGATGACGGTGGACGAGCGAGAGGTGGTTCGTGATCGAGGGCTGCTGATCAAGTGCGGCCTGGTGATGATCGCTGTGCTGGCCGGATTCATCGTCTCACCCGCTATCCACATCGCACCGTCGCTGGTTGCACTGCTGGGCGCCGGGCTCCTCATCCTGGTCTCCCGGCTGCCACAATCCGACTACCTGGCCCACGTCGAATGGGACACCCTGCTGTTTATCGTCGGGCTGTTCGTCATGGTCGGCGCCCTGTTCAAAACCGGCGTCATCGGCATCCTGGGCCGCTTGGCCGCCGATGCCATCGGAGGCAACGTCCTGCTGGCGACCATGCTGATCCTCGGCTTCTCCACCGTGGTGTCCGGGGTCATCGACAACGTTCCGTACGTCGCGACGATGACGCCGATCGTCAGTCACCTGACCGAGTCGATGCCGCGGCAGTCGCACCACGACGTGCTGTGGTGGTCGCTGGCCCTCGGCGGGGATCTGGGCGGCAACCTGACGGCTATCGGGGCCACCGCCAACATAGTGATGCTCGGCATCGCGCTGCGCTCGGGCAATCCGATCTCGTTCTGGGAATTCACCCGCAAGGGCATAGTGGTCACCGCCTTGTCCACTGCGTTGTGCGCGCTCTATTTGTGGCTGCGCTACTTCGCCTTCGCCGGCTAATGCCGGCGGGTGAGCAGTCCGACGCACTCGACGTGGTGGGTGAGCGGGAAGGCGTCGAAGACCTTGAGTTCGTCGAGGACGTAGCCGTGCGTGCGGTAGAGGCCGACGTCCCGCGCGAATGCGGCTGCTTCGCAACCGATATGCACGATACGGGGAACCTCGGCGGCGGCCAGCAGGTCGATCACCTCACGGCCCGCGCCCGAACGCGGCGGATCCAGCACCGCCACATCGGCGCCTCGGCGCTGACCCGCCAGCACGCGTCGCACCGAATCGGTCACCACCTTGACTTGCGGTAGATCGACCAGCGCGGCGCGCGCCGCCTGCGACGCCGCGCGGGAGGTGTCTACGCTCAGCACCCGGCCCGACTGCCCGACCGCCTCACCAAGCACCGCCGAAAAGACTCCGGCCCCGCCGTACAGATCCCACGCGACCATCCCGGCGGCAGGTTGCGCCCAATCACCGATCAAACCGCTGTATACGCGGGCCGCGTCACGATGCGCTTGCCAGAACGCTGTCACCGGAATCCGCCAGCTTCGCCCACCCACCCGCTGCATCGCCTGACGGTCACCCTCGACCAGTTCAGCACAAGTCCGCCCGTTCTGTTTAGTCGTCTGCACCACATGCCGCCGAGCGTCGTCGTCGACGACGACGAGCAGCTGCCCGCCCGGCGTCCAGTCCACAGCATCGAGTCCGTCGAGCATCGCGGCAGTCAACTGACCGCAGTGCAGGTCGGTGATCAGTTCGTCGCTGTGGTAGCGGTGGAAGCCGGCACGACCGTCGGCACCCACCGCCAGCCGCACCCGGGTACGCCAACCCGTCGGGCCCGCCGGGGACAGCGCTTCGGCGTTGCCGTGCCACCGGTGATTCCCCAGCCGGGCAAGCTGATTGGCGACGACCTGACCCTTGAACTCGCGCAGCGCCGCTGGTTCGACGAACGCCAAATCGCAGCATCCAGCACCGTCCACCCCGGCGATCGGGCACAGCGACGGGATGCGCTGAGCTGATGGCTCGATCACCTCGACGGCTTCTGCGTGCCAGTAGGCGCCGCGCTCTTGCGTGATGCGCACCCGCACCTGCTCCCCCGGCAGGGCGTAGCGGACGAACACCACCCGGCCCTCGTGGCGGGCGACACAACTGCCGCCGTTGGCCGGAGCGCCGACCGTCAGGGTCAAGCCGCCTGGCGCCGGGTCGGTCATGACGAATCGGGTAGGCCCCGGCGAGTATCACCGGGCGCGACGTGTGGCTGCAGCGTTTTCCGACGCTCCGACGAATTGAGCTGCCAGGGGACAGAAGTCACCATCACGCCAGGCATGAACAGCAGCCGGCCTTTGAGCCGTAAGGCACTTTGGTTGTGCAGCAACTGCTCCCACCAGTGGCCTACCACATACTCCGGAATGAACACCGTCACCACTGCGCGAGAAGAGTCCTTGCTGATTCGCTTGACGTAATCCACCACTGGCCGGGTGATCTCACGATAGGGCGATGCGATCACCTTCAGCGGCACAGTGATATCGCTGTCCTCCCATTTGCGCACCAGCTCCCGCGTTTCGGCGTCGTCCACGCTCACCGTGACGGCCTCCAGCTTGTCGGGCCGGGTCGCTCGGGCGTAGGCCAGCGCCCGCAACGTCGGCATATGCAGCTTGGACACCAGCACCACCGCGTGATTGCGGCTCGGCAGCACCTGCTCGTCTTCGCCGGTCCGCTGATCGAGCTCGCGGCCGACCGCGTCGTAGTGGCCGCGAATCATTTTCATCACGATGAATAGTGCCGCCATGGCGACGACGGCTATCCAGGCCCCGGCCAGAAATTTCGTCACCAGCACGACCACCAAAACCGCACCGGTGGCCAGGAATCCGACGGTATTCACCACCCGCGAACGAATCATGCTTCGGCGCAGCGACGGATCGGCGGCGTGGGCCAGCAACCGTGTCCAGTGGCGGACCATACCGATCTGACTGAAGGTGAAGGAGATGAAGACCCCGACGATGTACAGCTGGATCAACGCGGTGACTTGAGCGCGGAATGCGATGACCGCGGACAGCGCGGCCAGCGACAAGAACACGATGCCGTTGGAGAAAGCCAACCGGTCCCCGCGGGTACGCAGCTGCCGAGGCAGGTAGCTGTGTTGGGCGAGCACCGAGCCGAGCACCGGAAAGCCGTTGAATGCGGTGTTGGCCGCAAGTACCAGAATCAAGGCGGTCACCGTAGCGATCAGCAGCAATCCGGCATGGAAACTGCCGAACACCGCCTGTGCCAGCTGAGCGACGAGGGTCTTCTGCTGGTAGCCCGGCGGCGCGCCCACCAACTGCGTGGCGGGGTCGTCGACGATTTTGACCCCGGTCTTGTTGGCCAACACGATGATGCCCATCAGCAACGTCACGGCGATACCCCCCAGCATCAGCAGCGTGGTCGCCGCGTTGCGGGACTTAGGTTTCCGGAAGGCCGGTACCCCGTTGCTGATCGCCTCGACCCCGGTGAGGGCCGCGCAGCCGGACGAGAACGAGCGCGCCACCAGGAACGCCAGCGCGAAGCCCACCACAGTGCCTCTGACCGAACGCATTTGAAAGGCGGCGGATTCGGCCCGCAGCGGCTCACCCAGTAGGTAGATCCGAACCAGGCCCCAGCCGAGCATCAGCGCGATGCCGACGATGAATGCGTAAGTCGGGACGGCGAACGCCGCGCCGGACTCACGTACGCCACGCAAGTTCAGCGCCATCACCAGCAGGATGGCGCCGATGGCGAACAGCACCTTGTGATCGGCCACGAACGGGAACGCCGAGCCGATGTTGGACATCGCCGAAGCCGTCGAAACCGCCACTGTCAGAACGTAATCGACCATCAAAGCGCTGGCCACCATCAGTCCGGCGTCGGCGCCGAGATTGGTGGTCACCACTTCGAAGTCGCCGCCGCCTGACGGGTAAGCGTGCACGTTCTGGCGGTAACTGGCCACCACAACCAGCATGACGGCGGCAACCGCGAGGCCGATCCACGGCGTCAACGAGTAGGCGGCCAAGCCGGCCACCGAAAGCATGAGGAAAACCTCCTCGGGCGCGTAAGCCACCGAGGACAGCGCATCCGAAGCGAACACCGGCAGCGCGATCCGCTTGGGCAGCAAAGTGTGGCTCAGCCGGTCGCTGCGAAACGGCCGGCCCAGTATCAGCCGGCGGGCAGCGGTCGAAAGTTTGTACACGAGAGCCAACGTTAGGGCAGCACGGCGCTGCCGGTAGCGTTCGAAGGCGAAGAATCTCGCGGCCAAGGTCGCCGGCGGACAGGCGTCGATGATCGGGCCGCGGCGCTACCGGTGGGCCGAAAGGACCGCAGATGCGGATAGTGGTGATGGGCTGCGGCCGGGTCGGCTCGGCGGTGGCCGATGGGTTGGCCCGCATCGGCCACAACGTCGCCGTGATCGACCACGACAGCTCAGCTTTCCACCGGCTCAGCCCGGAGTTCGCGGGTGAGCGCGTGGTGGGTGAGGGATTCGACCGCGATGTACTGCTGCGCGCCGGCATCGAATCCGCTGACGCCTTCGCCGCGGTGTCGTCCGGGGACAACTCCAACATCATCTCCGCCCGGCTGGCCCGGGACACGTTCGGCGTGCAACGCGTGGTCGCGCGCATCTACGACGCCAAACGCGCCGCGGTCTACGAACGGCTGGGCATTCCCACCATCGCCACGGTGCCTTGGACGACCGACCGGATGTTGAACGCCCTGGTTCGGGAAACCGAGACCACCAAGTGGCGCGACCCCACCGGCACCGTCGCGGTGGCCGAGATGCAGTTGCACGAGGACTGGGTCGGGCATCGCCTCACCGACTTGGAGGAAGCTACCGGCGCCCGGGTCGCCTTTGTGATCCGGTTCGGCACCGGGATCCTGCCGGAAGCCAAGACGGTCATTCAAGCCGGCGATCAGGTGTACGCCGCCGCGATCTCCGGGCGCGCCGCGGAGGCTCTGGCCATCGCGGCGCTACCGCCCAGCGAGGACCTGTGAAGGTCGCGATTGCCGGAGCCGGCGCGGTCGGCCGTTCGATCGCGCGGGAATTGGTCGACAACGGTCACGACGTGACACTCATCGAACGTAACCGCGAGCACCTCGACGTTGACGCCATCCCGGCGGCTCATTGGCGGCTGGGCGATGCCTGCGAGTTGAGCCTGCTGGAGTCGGCGCATCTCGAGGAGTTCGATGTGGTGATCGCCGCCACCGGTGACGATAAGGCGAATGTCGTGTTGAGCTTGTTGGCCAAGACGGAGTTCGCCGTGCCCCGCGTGGTCGCCCGGGTCAACGATCCGCGCAATGAGTGGCTGTTCACCGATGCCTGGGGCGTCGACGTGGCGGTGTCCACACCGCGAATCCTGGCCTCTCTGGTCGAGGAGGCGGTGGCCGTCGGGGATCTGGTGCGTTTGCTGGAGTTTCGCCAGGGTCAGGCCAACCTGGTGAGCACCACGTTGCCTGACAACACACCGTGGGGCGGCAAGCCGGTGCGCAGACTGCAGTTGCCCCGGGACGCCGCGCTGGTGGCGATCCTGCGTGGCGCGCGGGTGATCGTGCCGCAGCCTGACGAACCGCTGGAAGGCGGCGACGAGCTGCTCGTCGTCGCGTCCAGCGAGGTGGAAGCCGAACTCAGTCGGCTGCTACTTCCGGCGCCACGGACGGCAGAACCTGCGCAGCCGGATTCTCAGCGTCGGTAGCGCGCCGCGCAGCTTTGACTGCCAGGTAAGTCGCCAAGGCGGCCACACCCGCCAGCGGCCAGCCCATCGCGAGCCGCGCAACGCCCAGCCAGCCGGTTTGGTGAGCTTCGTACAGCAGTCGCTGGACCACGAATCGGGACGCGAAGACCAGTACCCAGGTCAGCGTGGCCAGGTCGAAAGCGAAGCGCGCCCGACGAACCTCTGTCCAGCGGTTCTCGGCCTTGGTCGCCCAGCTCCAGAGGTAACCGACCAACGGCCGTCGGATCAGCACGGACAGCAAAAACAGCACCGCCCAGAACAACGATGTCCAGATACCCAGCAGGAAGTATCCCCTCGACTCCCCCGCTACCAGCGCGACCAGCGCGCACACCGCCACCCCGATGAAACCGGACACCGCCGGCTGGATGGAGTCCCGTCGGATCAGCCGCCACAACAGGACCAGCGCGGCCACACCTACGGCGGCGGTGACGGCCGCGACCACGCCGAGATGCAACAGGCTGGAGACCAGCGCGAAGACCAGCACCGGCAGCGACGAGTAAACGATCCCGCTGACCCCACCTAACTGCGTCAGCAGGGGCTTCGCGTCGCCGTTTTCAGTGACCGCAGCCGCACTCCGGCTGTGGGTCGCCTCCGGGCCGGTCACCGCTGAATTTCGTAGTGCGGGTTGTAGATCGCCTTGGCGCCGTTGTCCAGCTTGCCGATCCGGCCCCGGACTCGCAGCGTGCGGCCCGAATCGATGCCGGGGATGCGGCGCTGCCCGAGCCACACCAGAGTAACGGTGTCGGTGCCGTCAAACAGCTCAGCACGAACCCCGCCCGCGCAACCTCTGGCATTCGCCTCCACGCTGCGCAAGGTGCCTATCATCGTCACTTCCTGACCGCGTTGGCAGTCGATCGCACGCTGGGCGCCGGTATTGACGGCTTCCTCAGACAACTTCTCGACATCGCGCTGCTCGGGATCTTCCGTCAACCGACGGGTGAGTCGGCGCAGATACCCTGCGGCCGCCATGGCCTCTCCTGACGCTTCTCTTGGAGTTCGGTTATCGATGACTCTAGCTATGCAACTTCCGACCGCGGACCGGAGTTCCGCACGGAGCGAATCGGCCGTGCGCTTCCGGTTACCCGGAACCGCCGGGCACTATCACCGGGTGGCAGTCGAATTATCCGGTGTGCCGACTGTTGTCCTGCCCGGAACGGGATCCGATGACGATTACGTCAACCGCGCGTTCGCAGCGCCGTTGCGGCGAGCCGGAGCTGTGCTGGTGGCCGCGGTGCCCGAGCCGGGGCAGTTGATCGCCGGCTATCGGGCCGCGATGGACAGGACTGCGCACGGCGGTCCGATCGCCGTCGGCGGCGTCTCGATCGGCGCCGCGGTCGCGGTGGAGTGGGCGCTGACGCATCCCGAGCGCACGATTGCGGTATTGGCCGCCCTGCCGCCCTGGACCGGCGCGCCCGGCGAAGCACCTGGGGCGCTGGCGGCACGCTACTCGGCGCAACAGCTGCGCAGCGCCGGCCTGGCGGCGGCGACCCGGCGCCTCTACGCGACGAGCCCGGCGTGGCTGGCCGACGAGCTCGCCCGGTCGTGGTCGGCTCAGTGGCCGCAGCTACCCGAGAACATGGAGGAAGCGGCCAGCTATGTCGCACCGACGCGTGCGCAGTTGGCCCGGCTGGCTGCGCCGCTAGGGATCGCCGCGGCCAGCGACGACCCGATTCACCCGCTGGCGGTGGCAACCGAATGGCTCGGCGCCGCCCCTCGCGCGGCTATGCGAACGGTGCGGCTCGACGACTTCGGTGCCGAGCCTGCCCGGCTGGGCGTTGCCTGTCTGGCCGCGTTGGCGGCCACCTAGCCGCCAGTGGTGCTGCGCAACTGCTGCATCGCCGAACCCTCGGCGCTGCGGCGCGCCGCCGGCTCATCACCGGGCTGCTGGGCGTCACCGGGCTGCTGGGCGTCACCGAGCTGCTGGGCGTCGGACTGTTGAGCTGCAGCCTGTTGGGCAGCGGCGTTTCGCAGCTGCACCGCCATCGGTTCGGGCAACTGCACCGCCAGCGGCGTCCGCACCGGCAGCGGCGTGTCGCCACGGCGAACCACCGTGTCGGCCAGTGCTTGCCGGGCCTCTTCAGTCAGTGCGTCGATGGTGTCGTGCGCTCCGTTGACGACGCAACGAATCATCCAGCGGTAACCGTCGACGCCGATGAAGCGCACCGCCCCGGTCGCGCTGCCGACGACTTCGCGGCCCCAGGGGCCTTGCTGAATGGAGACCCGGGCGGAGTCCTTGCGAAGCGAGTCGGCCAGCTCGCCGGCCACCTCACGCCACAAGCTGCCGGTCTTGGGAGCTGCGTAAGCGGCGATCGTGAAGCGACCGTTGGGTGTCACCACCCAGATCGCGCTGGGAACGCCGGTCGCAGTGAGCTCGACTTGCAATTGGCCTTCGGTGGGCATCGGAATCAGCACCGAACCAAGGTCGAGCCGGCCGCCTTCCGCCGCCGCCGGGTCGTCGAAGTCTTCGATGTCGAAGGGGCCGTCCTCGACGACAGGCTCGGATTCAGCCGGCGACTCCTTTGGCGTGGGCGGGACCGTTACGGGCTCGCCAGAACTGGGCCTGGGGCCGCCTTCGGCCCTGTGCTTACCGAATGCCATCGCGCGCGCCGCTCCTTCTCATCGCTTCGCTCTGCATCGTCGCCGGCGTCACAAACTCGCATGTCCGCCGGAGGAACCGTGACCGCCGTGGCCACGGGATGTTTCGGCCAGCCCCGCCTCGTCGAAGGACGCAACCTCGACCACGTCGACCAGTTCAACCCGCTGAACCAGCAGCTGGGCGATGCGGTCGCCGCGGTGCACGACGATCGGGGTGACGGGATCGAGGTTAATCAGCGCGACCTTGATCTCGCCGCGGTATCCGGCGTCGATCGTGCCCGGACTGTTGACGATTGAAAGACCCAGCCGCGCAGCCAAACCGGACCGGGGGTGCACCAGCCCCACCATGCCGTACGGGACGGCAGCTGCAATGCCGGTGGGCACCAGGGCGCGCTGTCCCGGCGCAAGCTCTACGTCCTCGGCGCTGAAAAGGTCGACGCCGGCGTCGCCGTCGTGGGCGCGGCTGGGCAGCGGAAGGCCGGGGTCCAACCGGACAACCGCGAGACTGTTCGACACGGGGCCAAAGGTTACCCTTGACCGGGTGTCCGTTTCCCGCATCGCCACACACAAGGTGCGGTATCGCGAGCGGCTTTGGGTGCCGTGGTGGTGGTGGCCGGTCAGCTTCGCGTTGCCGACCATCGTCGGGCTGGAAATCAACCACGCCGTGCCCGCACTTCCGGACTGGTTACCGTTCGTGGTGCTGTTCGGCGTGGCCGCCGCGGCACTGTTGTGGCTGGGCAGAATCGAAATCCAGGTGATCGACGGCGACGGAGCAGTCGAACTCTGGGCGGGAGATGCGCATGTGCCGGTCACCGTGATCGCTCGGTGCGCCGAGGTGCCGCGCTCCGCCAAATCAGCGACGCTCGGGCGCCAACTGGATCCGGCCGCTTTCGTACTGCATCGAGGGTGGGTGGGACCGATGGTGTTGCTGGTTCTGGACGATGCGGACGATCCGACGCCGTATTGGTTGGTGAGCTGCCGCCACCCAGATCGGGTGTTGTCAGCATTGCGCAGCTGATCCGTCTGCTGCCGACGCTCAGGCGGCGCAGTCGGTGCACATCATCACACCATTTTTTTCGCTGGCAAGCCTGCTGCGGTGCTGTACCAGAAAGCAGCTGGAGCAGGTGAACTCGTCGGCTTGTTTCGGAATTACGCGGACGGACAGCTCTTCGCCGGACAGGTCGGCACCGGGCAATTCGAAGCTTTCGGCGGATTCCGATTCGTCGACGTCGACCACCGCCGACGCAGCCTCATTCCGCCGTGCCTTCAGTTCCTCAAGAGAGTCTTCAGATACGTCATCAGTCTCTGTGCGCCGTGGCGCGTCATAGTCGGTAGGCATGGTCTTTGTCCCTCATCCCCTCGTAACCTGCCAAGCAACGCTTTGTTGTACCAGCGTCGAACGCATCCACAAAACGATTCGTGCCCGTATATGAGTCCATTCAAGTGTGATTTGCGTCACACGAATGGATTGACACGGCGAAGGGGCGTCAAACCCTGCGTTTAGAGTGCTTACGTGGTCGCGCAACTCACCGAGGGCACTGCTTTCGACCGGCACGGTCGTCCCTTCCGCCGACGCAATCCCCGGCCGGCGATTGTGGTCCTGATACTGCTGCTGGCGTTCACCGGAGCGGTGTGGACGATGGCGCTGACTCGGCCGGCCGAAGTGCATGAGGTCGCGGCGTGCAATCCGCCGCCCCAACCGCCCGGCGCCGACCCGGTCAACCTCGGCGAGCCGGTCAGCCGGAGCACCATGGTGCACGTCGGCCCCGCCAAACTCATCGACACCAAAGTCCGCGTCCTCAACGCCAGCGGCCGGGGCGGTCAGGCCGCCGACGTCGCCGACGCCTTGCGTGACCTCGGCTTCGCCCAGCCCACCGCCGCCAACGACCCGGTCTACGCCAACACTCAGATGACCTGCCAGGGGCAGATCCGCTTCGGCGAGGCGGGTCAGGCGGCCGCGGCTGCCGTGTGGCTGGTGGCGCCGTGCACCGAACTGTTCAAGGACGACCGTTCCGACGACTCCGTGGACCTCGCGCTCGGCACCGACTTCAGTGCGCTGTCGCACAGTGACGACATCGATGCCGTGCTGGCTGGTCTGCGGCCCGAATCCCCCGATCAGTCAGATCCCGCTCTGCTGGCGAAGATTCACAACAGCACCTGCTGACGCCGGAGAGGCTCAGCCCGGAATCGGATCCGAGCCGCCGAATCGCGCCAGAGCGGCCACCAGCTGGTCGGCGATTCCCGGAGCCGCTGCCACCACGAGGCCGCCGGCATCTTGATCCGCCGGCGCCGGCAACACCACCCGGGCTCCTGCCTCGGCGGCGATCAAAGCGCCCGCAGCACAGTCCCACACGTGCAGGCCGTGCTCGAAGTAGCCGTCCAGTCGGCCGGCCGCGACCATGCATAGATCCAGCGCCGCGGACCCGACGCGGCGGACATCACGCACTTCGGGCAGGATGCGCGCCAGCAACGCCGCCTGGCTGGTGCGGCGGCGCTGCGAGTAGGCGAAGCCGGTGCCGACCAGGGCCATCGACAACTCGTCGACAGCATTGCACCGCAATGCCCGCCTGCCGTCCCCGTCGGTCAGCTGGGCGCCGAGCCCCCGGGCCGCCGAATACACCTCGCCGGCGACGACGTCAGCCACCGCCCCGGCCACCGACACGCCGTCGACCTGAGCCGCGACAGAAACCGCATAGGCCGGAATGCCGTAGACGAAGTTCACCGTGCCGTCGACGGGGTCGACCACCCAAGTCACCGTCCCGGCATCGGCCGTCGCACTCTGCGGTCCACCGCCTTCCTCTCCGAGGACCGGGTCACCTGATCGCAGCTCCCCAAGCCGATCACGCAACAACCGTTCGGTTTCGGTGTCCACCACGGTCACCGGGTCGGTCGGGGTGCTCTTGGCGCGCACCGCCGAGTTTTTCCCGGCGCCGTCGTCACCAAATACCTCAGCCCGCCTGCGCCGGACAAAAGCCGCCGCCTCGGTGGCCACCGTCTCGGCGACCGACCGAAGGTGCGCAGGCTCGATGCCAGGTGTCTTCACCGCTCTATCGCATCACAGCGTCCACCCGACTCCACAACGGCCCGGCGGCCACATCGTCGTCAGGCCGAAGCCCAATCACCCGACTCCTCAACGGCCCGGCGGCCGCATCGTCGTCAGGCTAAGGTACTGAGCACTATTTACGTCTCGGAGGAGATGCGATGAGCAAAACCGACTCGACCAAGGGCTCGTCGGCATCCCGTTCGAGGCACCGCTCACAGGACAATCGCGGGTTCGGCGTCGACGTCGGTGGCAGCGGTGTCAAAGGTGGAATCGTCGACCTGAACACCGGCAAGTTGATCGGTGACCGGTGCAAACTGGCGACACCGCAACCCGCCACGCCCTCGGCAGTCGCCAAAACCATCGCTGCGGTCGTCAACGAGTTCGATTGGACGGGCCCGCTCGGCGTGACCTATCCCGGTGTCGTCACCCACGGCGTCGTGCGAACCGCGGCCAACGTCGACAAATCGTGGATCGGGACCAACGCTCGCGACATGATCAGCGCGGAGCTCGACGGTCAGGAATTGGTTGTTCTCAACGACGCCGATGCCGCCGGACTGGCCGAGCAGCGCTACGGCGCCGGCAAGGACAAAGACGGCGTCGTAGTGCTGCTGACCTTCGGGACGGGGATCGGATCAGCCCTCATTCACAACGGGATCCTGCTGCCCAACACAGAGTTCGGACACCTCGACGTCGACGGCAAGGAGGCCGAGCACCGCGCCGCTTCGTCGGTTCGGGAAAAGAAAGGGTGGAGCTACAAGAAGTGGGCGAAGCAGGTGACGAAGGTGCTGATCGCCTACGAGAACGCCTTTTGGCCTGATCTGTTCATCGCCGGCGGCGGTGTCAGCCGCAAGGCCGACAAATGGCTGCCGCTGCTGGAGAACCGCACCCCCATCGTCGCCGCCGCGCTGCAGAACACGGCCGGGATCGTCGGCGCGGCGATGGCGGCTACCAGCGACGTCACCCATTGATTTGTCCGCAGGACGGGGTAACGGCGCTTGCTGTCGTTACAATGGTCACCGGCGGCCGCCTGAACCGATAGCGGCGAGATGATGCCGACAATCGATATAGCCGACACTTCGGTCGCCCACGCCCGAGGCGCCGGAAGTGAGTCCGACCGAAGGGAAGTTCGTGGCAGCGATCAAGGCAAGCCCGTCTACCGATGAGCCCGTGAAGCGCACTGCCACCAAGTCGCCCGCGAAAGCCACCGCCAAACGTGCCCCGACCAAAGCGGCTAACGGCTCGGCCGCCGCCAAACGGTCCACCAAGACAACCGCCCGCGCACCAAAGGCAGCCGAAGCCAACGCCGCCACCGGCACCAAAGCCGCCGGGGGAAGCCGCAGCAAGAAGGTAGCGACGCCGCCCGACACCGACGTCGTCGCCGGCGTTGACCCGGTCGCAGCAGAGGGTACGGACGAGGAGCTGGACGCCGACGCCGATCTCGAGCCCGGCGAGGACCTCGAGATCGACATCGATGCCAGTGACCTCAGCCTCGACGACGAAGAGCTTGAAGCAGAGTCCGACCCCGAGGATTCCACCGAGCCGGGCGCCAGCGCAGATGCCGCAGCCGCTGCTATCCCCGATACCGCTCCGCCTGACGCCGCTGAAGACGACGAAGAGATCGCTGAGCCAAGCGAGAAGGACAAAGCTTCCGGCGATTTCGTCTGGGACGAAGACGAGTCCGAGGCGCTGCGGCAGGCCCGTAAGGATGCCGAACTCACCGCGTCGGCGGACTCGGTGCGCGCCTACCTCAAGCAGATCGGCAAAGTGGCGCTGCTCAATGCCGAAGAAGAAGTCGAGCTCGCCAAACGGATCGAGGCAGGCCTGTACGCAACTCAGCTGATGGCCGAGCTCGCTGACCGCGGTGAGAAGCTGCCCGCCGCCCAGCGACGTGACATGGCGTGGATCTGCCGCGACGGTGACCGCGCGAAGAATCACCTGCTGGAAGCGAACCTGCGCCTGGTGGTGTCGCTGGCCAAGCGCTACACCGGCCGTGGCATGGCCTTCCTGGATCTGATTCAGGAAGGCAATCTGGGCCTGATCCGCGCAGTGGAGAAGTTCGATTACACCAAGGGCTACAAGTTCTCCACCTACGCAACGTGGTGGATCCGCCAGGCGATCACCCGAGCCATGGCCGACCAGGCGCGCACTATTCGCATTCCGGTGCACATGGTCGAGGTGATCAACAAGCTGGGCCGCATTCAACGCGAGCTGCTGCAGGACCTGGGCCGCGAGCCCACTCCTGAGGAGCTGGCCAAAGAGATGGACATCACCCCGGAGAAGGTGCTGGAGATTCAGCAGTACGCCCGTGAGCCGATCTCGCTCGACCAGACGATCGGTGACGAGGGTGACAGCCAGCTCGGTGACTTCATCGAAGACAGCGAAGCGGTGGTGGCCGTGGACGCGGTGTCGTTCACGCTGCTGCAAGACCAGTTGCAGTCGGTGCTGGAGACGCTGTCCGAGCGCGAGGCCGGTGTGGTCCGGCTGCGCTTCGGGCTCACCGACGGCCAGCCCCGCACCCTCGACGAGATCGGCCAGGTCTACGGCGTCACCCGGGAACGGATCCGTCAGATTGAATCCAAGACGATGTCGAAACTGCGGCACCCGAGCCGTTCGCAGGTCCTGCGCGACTACCTGGACTG
>CAWEFS010000022.1:0-37226 GCA_963808375.1 uncultured Actinomycetota bacterium
CAGGTACTGGTTGCGCTCGACGTCGCCGCCACCGCAGATGGTGGCCATACTGCGCATGGGCAACACCGGGGATTCCGATGTGGCGTCGGTGAGCAGGTTGATGGCGCCCATCGAGTTGCCGACGAAATGCGCCGACTCGACGCCCAGTTGCGCGCAGAACCGGGCGATGTGCCGGATCCGCAAGCCGCGACCGTCGTTGAAGTCGATCACTTTTGCCGAGCCACCGAAGCCCAGCATGTCCGGTGCCAACACCCGGTACCGTTCGGCGAGCGCCGGGATGGTGCCCTCCCAACTGATCTCGGCGTTGGCGCCGAATTCTCCGCCATGCAGCAGAACCACCGGATCGCCGTCACCTGCCTCCAGATAGGCGGTGCGCAGCCCGTCGACCACTGTGCTGCGGTGCTGAATCTCCATTCCGGCGCTCCTCAGCTCGGAACCGCTGCCCCGGCGGACCGCACGAAACTCAGCACCTGGGAGGCCAGCAGGCCGAGCTGGCCGCGCACGCCCGCGTCGACCAATTGTCCGCCACCGTCCCAGATCTGATCAGCCGAATTGATTGCCACACCCAGCGGAGTCGGCCAGGCGCGCAGCGCATGCCCGATGGCGCGCAGTTGGTCCAGTGTGCCGACCGCCGCCTGCCAGCCGTACGCGCAGCTGATGCAGCCCCACGGCTTGTTGTCCAGGTAGACCCGCGAATCGTCGCGCATGTCCTCGATGTAGTCGAGTGCGTTTTTCACCAGCCCGGAGATGCCGCCGTGGTAGCCCGGTGATCCGACAACCACGGCGTCGGCTTCGCGCAGCGCGTCGATCAACGCGATCGCGGGCGGTGTCCGCGCCGGATCGTGCGGGTTGTACATCGGCAGGTTGATCTCGGCGCCGGAATACAGCCTGGTGCGTCCACCCAGCTGTTCGACCGCGTCCAGACAGTGCCGCAGCGCCCGTTCGGTCGACGAGTTCGACCGCAGCGTGCCGCCGACTCCAACCACAAGCGGACCGGTGCTTTTCGTCGTCATAGCTCGGACACCTACTTGATCGCGATCGGATTGACCGGGGAACCCACCGCACCGACCACCCGCAGCGGTGGCGCGACGAGCTGAAATTCGTACACGGCGTCGGCTGCGCAGTCTGCAGCCAAGGCAGTGAGGTCCCAATATTCGCCGAGCATAAGCCCCATGTCCCGCAGGCAGAGCAGGTGCATCGGCAGAAACGTCCCGTCTACCCCAGACACCGGATTCTCGACCATCAGATTGTCCGCGGCGACCGCTGCGATGTCGTGGTCGTGCAGCCAGGACGCGCACCGCCAGTCCAGTCCCGCGCCGGGCTCGCTTCCGTTGCCGGTCTGCAGGAACCTCGCCCACCAGCCGGTGTGGACGAGGATGATGTCGCCGCGACCGACCGTCACGTTCTGCGATCGGGCGACTTCGTCGAGTTCTTCAGCGGTGATCGGGTTGCCGAGTTCCAGGAAGGTTTCGGCGCCCCGATACCGGACGACATCGAGCAACACCCCGCGCGACGTAATGCCCTTACAGTCGACTTTGTCGATGCCGCAATGGAATGCGCCTAGGCTGGTGACCGAATCCGCCGGGAAGCCGTTGTAGAGCTTGTCCTCGTAGTACACGTGTGACAGTGCGTCCCACTGGGTGGCGGCCTGCAGCGACATGATGATCATGTCGTCGTTGAAGCGCAGCAGGCCGTCTTCGAAATATCCGCTCAACTGGCGGGCGGCCGGGTTGCCGGCCCAGTCCGGGCCATAGCGTGCCAGTGTGCCGGCATCTCCGCCGTCCACCGTCATGACATGTACCGGGTTGTGCCGGAACTTGAAAGCGCCCTGGGGCCCCGCCGATCCGAAGTCGACGCCGAGGGGAAAGACTTTGCCGTGCCGCACCAGACCGGCCGCCTGGGCAACCTTCTCGGCGGAGATGAAGTTCAACGTGCCAAGTTCATCGTCGTCGCCCCACCGTCCCCAGTTGCAGACGTCACGGGCCACCCGCCGGAAATCGCTCAAGCCGGCCACGAAGCCCGTCCTTTCTCGAGTTCGTCAGCGACCGCGGCGGCGACGTTCCCACCGTCCACCCAGATAACCTGTCCCGTAACGTAACTGGCGGCTCGGCTGTTCAGAAACACCAGAACCGCCGCTTGCTCGGACGGCTGCGACACCCGGCCCAGCGGCTTGGGGATGTCGTCGAGATACTGCTGCCCGTAACGGCTGCGGAGCTGGTCGAGGATCGGGGTGTCGGTGACGCCAGGGCCGGTGCAGTTGATCCGGATCCCACGGGCGCCGAGCGCGCCGGCGTTTTGCATGGTGTAAAAAATGATTGCTTCTTTCGACAACCGGTAACCCCCGTCGGCCAGCGCTTCGGGGTGGCGGTGGCACCACTCGACACCTTCTGCCATCGACTCGGTGCGCAACAGCCCGGCGATGGCTTCCTGATGGTCGCGATACGCCGAAGCTGCCAAAGAGGACACACTCGCCACCGACGATCCGGACGCCATCTTCGGAATCAGCGCCTCGGTGAGCTGCCGGGTGCCGAGGAAGTTGATCGTGACGACCAGCAACGGATCACCGATACCTGAGGAGACACCGGCGATATTGAACAGCGAATCGATCGGCGCGGCAACCCGTTCGGCGGCCCGGTCGATGGACGCGGAATCAGCCAAGTCGATCACGTGGAACTCGCCGATGTCGAATTCCGGCAGGTGCCGGTCCAGACCGACGACATGGGCGCCGAGTTCGGTCAGCTGACGAACGACGTGCGCACCGATGCCGGATGCGCAGCCGGTCACCACTACCCGCCGGCCGTCGTAACGCCACAGCCCGTCGATCTCGCCCAAGGTCAGTGTCTTTCGTTAACGGATCCGGCTACCGAGAACCCTGCTCTTTGGCGCGCTGCGCAGCCTGAACTCGACCCTCGTTGATTTCGGCCATCGCCTCGGGGATCTCGCTCGCGGTGAATTTGCCGCCGCGACCGGTGGGCAGTCCGCCGAAGGAGTAGTTCTCATCGAAGCCTGGAGCAGCCGCTTCCGGCCGGCGGGCTTCGACTTTCTCGATGATGGGTTCGAGCCGTTTGGCCTTCTCGGCCCTTGCCTTCTCGTCACGCTCGATGAATTCCGGCAGCACCTCTTTGCCCATCAGCTCGATGGATTCCATGGTGCCTTCGTGGCTGCGCGGGTTGAGCAGCAGGATAATCTCGTCGACGCCGCTTTCTTCGTAACCGCGCAGGAATTCCCGCACAGTGGCCGGGGTGCCGATCGCGCCGCGACCGGGCCCGTAGGCCAGCGTCGGATCCTTGTCCACCTCTTCGAGATAGCGCTGCCACACCCCGGTCCGGCCTGGTGTGTGCACTCCGGTCATGTAGTAGTGCATGATGCCGAACGAGAAGAAGCCGCCACCTTTGCCGAGACGTCGCAGCGCCTGCTCTTCGGTTTTGGCGACCATCATCGACAGGTCGCCGCCGATGGCCAAGATGTTCGGGTTGATCGCCGGCGTCACCGGGACACCGGCTTCTTCGAATTCCTTGTAGTAGCCGTTCACCCGCTCGGTCAGCGGGCCGGGGCCGGTGTAGGCGAAACTCAGTGCGCCGATACACTTTTGCGCAGCCATTTGCACGCTCGCCGGCCTCGTGCACGCCACCCAGACCGGCGGATGCGGCTTCTGCGCCGGCTTGGGAATCACATTGCGGGCCGGCATTTCGATGTGCTCGCCCTGGAAACCGGTGAACGGCTCCTCGATCATGCAGCGAATCGCGACCTCGAGGGCCTCCTCCCACTGCGCCCGCTTGTCGGCGGGATCGATGTTGAATCCGCCGAGCTCTCCGACCGAGGAGGATTCTCCGGTGCCGAACTCGACCCGCCCGTTCGAGATCAGGTCCAGTGTGGCGATGCGTTCGGCGACCCGGGCCGGGTGATTGACCGCAGGCGGTAGATGCATGATGCCGAAACCGAGCCGAATGTCTTTGGTCCGCTGGCTGGCCGCGGACAGGAACATCTCCGGCGCGGTGGAGTGACAGTACTCCTCGAGGAAGTGGTGCTCGGTGAGCCAGACGGTGCAGAAGCCCGCCTTGTCGGCAGCCTCGACCTCGTCGAGGCACTCCTGCAGCATGACCCGCTCGTCGTCGGGCTGCCAGGGACGCGGCAGGGCGAACTCGTAGAACAGTGAGATCTTCATCGCTACCTCCTGTGAGCGTCAAGCGTCTGTCGTACAACGTGATTAGCCGCGACCCAGCCGAAGGTCATGGCGGGACCGATGGTCGCCCCGGCCCCGGCGTAACTGCGTCCCATCACCGCGGCGGATGTGTTGCCCACCGCGTACAGTCCCGGCACCACGGTTTCATCGGCCCGCAGTACCCGGGCATGCTCGTCGGTGCGCAAGCCTCCCGACGTGCCTAAGTCGCCGAGGACGACTCGAAACGCGTAGTACGGCGGCCTGCCCAACGGGTGCAGATTGGGATTGGGCAGGCTGGGGTCGCCGTAGTAGTTGTCGTAGACACTGTCGCCGCGGTCGAAATCGTCGTCGTGGCCGTGGGCCGCCATCTTGTTGAACCGGGCCGCGGTATCGTGCAACGCCCGGGCCGGGACGCCGATCTGCGCTGCCAGCTCGTCCCAGCTTGTCGCCGCTTTGACGACCCCGGACTCCAACCAGGCCGTAGGAACCTTGCGCCCGGTGGGTACCGGGGCGCCCGGAATTTTCGGTACGGGCAGATGCCCGGCGATGACGTAGCGGTTGAACGATCTGTGGTCGGTGATCAGCCAGCACGGGATGTGGGTGACGCCGGATTGTTGTCCCTCGAGCATCGCGTGGCCGAAATCCATGTAGGGTGCGGCCTCGTTGATGAACCGTTCACCTGCACCGTTCACGATGAACTGCGAAGGCATCATCCGTTCGTTCAGCATGAATTGCAGACGCCCGTCGGGCCATTGGATGGCGGGGAACCACCAGGCCTCATCGAGCAGGTCGGTGTCAGCGCCGACGGCTTGCCCGGCGCGGATCCCGTCACCCAATGCCAGCGGGTTGCCGAAGCTCCAGTCCTGGTCCACCAGGGGCTGGTGTTCTTTGCGCCAGGCGAGGTCGTGGTCGAAGCCGCCGCTGGCCAGGATGACACCACCGCGAGCGCGGATGCGTTGCGGCTGACCGTTTCGATCGACGACCGCGCCGGTGACTGCTCCATCGGCGTCCGTGATGAGTGCAGTCATCGGCGAGGAAAGCCACAGCGGAATACCGCGGTCTCTCATCGCCAGCCGCAGTCGCGCGACCAGCGACTGCCCGATGGCCGCGATCCGCTCGCCGAACACCCGCGCCCGCACCATCCGCGCGAGCAATTTCAACAAAACGCCTTTGCCTGCCCAGGATTGCCGAATCTGGTAGAACGAGCGAAGCTCCTTGGGACCCAGCCAGATTCCCTTCGGGGCCAGCGCGAGCGGTTGCAGTAGATACTGTTCGTCCTCGCCCAACTTGCGCAAATCGATCGGCGGCACGTTGATAGTGCTGCCCAATTCCGAGCCGCCGGGCGCCTCGGGGTAGTAATCGGCGTAGCCGGGTTTCCAGACGAACTCGAGCCAAGGGCTGAGTTGTTCGAGGAACTCCATCATCTTCGGCGACGACTCGACGTACTGCTTGATCCGCGACTCGCTGACCAGGCCGCCGGTGATCAGGCGCAGATAGGACACGACGTCCTCCGGCGCCGGGGTGTAGCCCGCTCGGCGCTGAGCCGGGGCACCCGGTACCCAGATACCACCTCCGGACAGCGCCGTCGACCCGCCGAAGTAAGCCGCCTTCTCGACCACCAGGGTTTGCAGTCCGGCCGCGTCCGCGGTGAGCGCCGCCGTGATGCCGCCGCCTCCCGAACCGACCACCAGCACGTCGACGACGTGGTCGTAGGCGTCGAACGAAGTCGCTGAGGTCACGTCGCCGGTACCGCCGTCCGGACCGAGAACCCGGCGATCAACTCGGCGGCCGGCCTGTAGTAGCGCAGCTTTGTCTGGTAGGGACCTGACGCGGCCAAAGCCGCGAAAGCAGCTACCCACGTTCGAATCTCATGTGCCGAGTTGCCACCCTCGGTGGTGATGAACGCGTTGGACCACCGGTCGAGTTCGGTCAGGCGGCCGCCGTCGAGGATCTCCAGCAGACTGTGGTCCCAGGCCGGGTTGAGCGGTCGGAGCGCATTTCCTTTGCCGGCGAAATCTCTGGCAGCCGCCATCACCGCGGCCTGCCGGGCCATCCGCTGTTCCGACGTCATCGGCCGGCCTTGCACGATGCGGTCCAGCACCGATCCGGTGGCCGTCGCCAGCGTCGGTACCGGTGGATCATGCGACAGGCCACCGGATCCGACGATCAGGACCCGTCTGTCCAGCGTTGCCACGAAGCTACCTACGGCGGTCCCCAAGGCCCTGGCGCGGTGCAGCGGCCCCAGCGGTGTGGCGACAGAGTTGATGAAGATCGGCAGCAACGGGCGCGCCGTGGCGTCGCCGAACAACTTCTCCAGGGGTTGGACGGTGCCGTGATCGACGTCCATGCTCGCCGAGACGGCGACGTCCACCCCGGCGTTCAGAACCGCTTTCGCACAGTCCACCGCGACATCTCCAGCCACATCGAGCGCCCCGGAGTGCGTGCCGTAGTCGCCCACACCTTGCGCTTGCATGCCGATACAGAACGGCGGCATCACTTTGTAGAAGAAGCCGTTGTAGTGATCCGGGGCGAAGATGACCACCAGCTCCGGGTCATAGTCACGGACGAAATCCCGGGCCTCTGCGAGCGCGGTCTCGATGTCGTCAAGAAGGTCTTGCGACGGCCCTGGCAGATTCAGCAGCGGGCTGTGGGACATACAGCACAGAGCTATTGGCACTTCGGAAATCACCGCCTCCCACTTTCAGGCTGAGCGCATCGACGAGTTGGGAGCTCAGCTCGGGTGCGAGTTGAGCGATGCTGGCGCCCGCAATGCAGCGGTCGGGCCGCAGGAACAACACGGATTCGCGATGAGCGTCGAACCACGCTTTCAGGGCACCGGTACGGTCGCCGACGATCACGACGTCGGGATCGTCGTGTCCGGTCCAGTGCAGCTGGGTGCGCGGGCGAACGGCGACGAATCGGGCACCCAGCGACTTCCAGACGGAAAACGCTTCGCCACCCAGTATTTCCCGCAGGTTGTTGTTCCAGCACAAGACTGCGAACCAATTGCCCAGCACATCGTCGAGCAGGATGTTCTCCTGCTCTCGGGTGTCCACGGCGGGCTGCACGAACAAGGTGCCGGCAGGTGACTCAGCTCGCGGCTCAGCATGCACCACCGCGCCGTGCTCGTAGCGCGGCATCGGCTTGAATCGCATTTCCAGCACATACCGCTTGAGCGAAGGCAACACCGACGCGGACCGCACGCAAACGTCGCGTACGGCGGCGACCCTGCGGTTGGTCGGCGAGATCACGCGGCCCACCATCGTGGACAAGTCGATCATCGCGCGGGCGTGCTTGCGCCGCTCGACGTCGTAGCTGTCGAGCAGCGCGTCGTCGGCGCGCCCGGTCACCACCGCGGCAAGCTTCCAGCCGAGATTCGCCGCGTCGCGGATACCGCTGTTGTAACCCTGCCCTTGCCACACCGGCATGAGGTGGGCGGCGTCACCGGCAAGCAGCAGACGCCCTTTCCGGAAAGCCCCCGCGATCCGCGAGTGGTGAGTGTAGATCCGGTGCCGGATGATGTCCACGCGCTCGGGATGCGGCACCAGCGAGCCGAGCATGCCGGTGATGAACGCCGGGTCCTGGGCCTCCTCGTCAGTCTCGTGCGCGTGAATCATGAACTCGAAGCGCCGGATACCGTGCGCGATCGATATGGAGGCGTAGGGACGGGCCGGATCGGCACCGACCTCGCTGTTCGGATGACCCAGCGGATCATTGGCGATGTCGATGACCAGCCAGCGCGTCGGCGAAGTGGTGCCGTCGAACGACACATCCATCAACCGGCGGGTGGCGCTGCGGCCGCCGTCGCAGCCCACCACGTAACGCGCACGGACCGTGAACGATGCACCGCCTTTGCCGCATTCGACTTGTACCGTGTCGGCACTGGCCACGCAGGACCGCATCGGGTGACCCCACCGAACCTGGACGTGGTCGAAACGGTTTAGGCCGCTGAGTAATTCAGCGTCGACCATCGGCTGCACGAACCCGTTGCGTTTGGGCCAACCGAAGCGGGCGTCCGGCGGCGCCATCTCGGCGAGCAGGCGTCGTCTGGCGTCGAAGAAGCGCAAGATCTGATTCGGCACCGTATGCGGCAGCACGCGCTCGACCAGCCCGATCGCCTGAAACGTCCGCAACGCCTCGTCATCCAGGCCGACTCCGCGGGGATAGTCGATCAGCGTGTCCCGCTCTTCGACCACGATAGTTCGAACACCCTGCAGCCCAAGGATGTTAGCCAGCGTCAATCCGACCGGGCCGGCGCCGACAATCACGATATCGGTTTCCAGGTCGGCTGCGCTTGACCGGGCTTGTTCGCCGTTGACGACCATCAGCGTCCCAGCAGGAAGTCGAGATGCAGACGGTTGAACGTCTTGGCGTCTTCATATTGGGGCCAGTGACCGCACCCTGGCATGACTTCGAAGCGTGCGCCGGGAATCATCGACGCGATGCGGCGGCCTTCGGTCACGTCGGCGGTCGGGTCGTCACTGGTCCACAACACCAGGGTCGGCGCGGTGATGGCCCCGTACTCCTCGGGGCCAAGCAGGTTACGAGCCCGGATCTGCGGATCCTGCAGCGCCATGATGTCACGCATCGCAGCGACGAAACCTGGTTGACGGTAGACCCGTTGGCGACTGGCGACCAGGTCGTCATAATCCTTCGACTTGTCCGCCATCAACCATTTGATGCGGGCCTGCACGGTTTCCCAGGACGGGTTCTCCGCGGCCGCCATCGACAAGGTGATGATCCGCTGCATCACCTCGGGATCGGCCTGCGAACCTCCGGCGGTGTTGAGCACCAGTCGCTCGACCGTGTCGGGATGATCGATCGCGATGCGCGCAGCGACCCAGCCGCCAAGCGATTCGCCGGACACGCTGGCACGCTCAACGCCGATGGCGTCCAAGAAGTTCAGGACGTGGTCGACGTAGTGGCCGACTTCGAGCGGATGACCCGGCTTGTCGGTGTAGCCGTGGCCGAGCATGTCGATCGACCAGGTCCAGAAGTGCTCGGCATGCGCCTCCAGATTCCGGACGTAGGCCTCGGCATGCCCGCCCGAGCCGTGCAGCAGGACCAGCGCGGGCTTGGCGGAGTCGCCGGCTTGCAGGTAGCGCGTGCGGACTCCGCCGGCGCCAAGGTAGCCCTGCGAGAAGGCGACGCCCTGCAAGTCGCTCCATACGCTTTCGTGCTCGCGCACCGGTTCCTTTCTTGTCGCGGAAATGGCGCTCTCGCTAACCGCAAGTCGGTTGTGCTATTATCGCACAAAGGCGTGCGCTATATTTAGAGCATCACTCTCAGTTCACTGTCTGTCAAGGGTGGGCGGACCATGACCGGTTCTCAGACGTTGGCCCGGGGACTCAGCGCCCTTCAGCTGGTCGCTGCGGCGCCTGCCGGCCTGACCGTGCAGCAAATTGCCGATAAAGCCGGGGTGCACCGGACCATCGCATATCGACTGCTGACGACGTTGGCGGAGTTCCGCCTGGTGGCCAAAGGCGAGGATGGCCGTTACCGGCCGGCGGCGGGTCTTGCCGTGTTGGGTGCGTCCTTCGACCGCAACGTTCGCCAATTGAGCGTGCCCACCCTGCGCGGATTGGCAGACGACCTAGGTACCACGGTGTCGCTGTTGATTGCCGAGGGCGACCAGCAGGTGGCGGTCGCCGTGATCGTCCCGACTCAGGTCGCGTATCAGCTGGCTTTTCACGAGGGCAGCCGCTATCCGCTGACCCGCGGTGCCGCCGGAATCGCCCTGCTGGCGAGCATGCCGCCCCGCCCGAACGAACGGGATCTCGTCACTCGCACGCGCGAGCAAGGATGGGTGATCACCCATGGGGAGATCGAACCTAACACCTACGGCCTGGCGGTGGCCGTGGACCGCGAACCGCCCGCGCCGCCGACGTGTATCAACCTCATCTCGCACCGTGAGGACGTTGTGCTGCGCGGCAAAGACGCAGTGATCACCGCCGCCAAGCAATTAACGGCGATCCTGAGCTGAAAGGATCTGGCCTGATGCCGTCTTGGGACGATGAAGTCGACGTCGTCGTATTGGGCACCGGCGGCGCCGGCCTCACCGCCGCGTTGACGGCGGCGGCCAACGGCGCCTCGGTCCGCCTTTACGAGAAGGCTCCGACAATCGGCGGCACCACCGCAGTGTCAGGCGGCGTGGTGTGGATCCCCGCACATCGCCGGTCCCCCGCCGGCGAGCTGACCGTGTCGGACGCGCTTGACTATCTACGGGCGCAGTCCTTCGGCTCGATGGACGACGCGCTGGTCGAAACCTTCGTGCGCACGGGCCCGGTGATGCTCGACTTCATCGAGGCGCACAGCGGTGTGCGCTTCGAAACTGCAACCGGCTTCCCCGATTACAAGCCGGAGCTGCCGGGCGGTAGGCCCACCGGAGGTCGTTCGCTGGCATCGGTTCCCTACGATCTGACACGCCTCGGTGAGTGGCGTGACCGGATCACGTCATTCCCCGCCGATTGGTCCAACGTCGGTTTCGACGCGGAAACCCGAGCGCGGCTGCACGCGTCAGTCGACGCGGTGGCCGGCGACTTGTGTGTCGCGGGCACCGCACTCGTAGCCGGCTTGCTGCAAGGGCTACTCGACTGCGGAGTGACGCCGCAGACGAATGCGCGCGCCGAGGAACTCATCGCCAACGCCGAAACCATCGTCGGCGTACGGGTCGGTGGCCGCGCCGTCCGCGCCCGCCGCGGCGTCATTATGGGCACCGGCGGCTTCGAATGGAACCCGTTGTGGGTCAGCGCTTTCCTGCGTGGTCCGATGCACGGAGCGGTCTCTCCGCCGTACAACACCGGTGACGGACTGCGCATGGCGATGGCCCACGGTGCGGATCTGGCCAACATGGGCGAAGCGTGGTGGGTGCCGATCGTGCAGATACCCGGTGACACCATCGACGGACATCAGCGCAGCCGCAGCGTGCGCCTGGAGCGAACTCGTCCGCGCAGCATCATCGTCAACCGGTCAGGTCGCCGGTTCGTCAACGAGGCGTGCGATTACAACTCGATGGCCGGCGCTTTCCACTACCTCGACCCCCGCGACGGTTATGTCAACGATCCGGCATGGATCGTCTTCGACTCACTGCACTTGAAGCACTACGGATTTCTCGGTGTCGAACCGGACGAGCCGATCCCACATTGGTTCTGCGAGTCGGCCAATCTTGACGAGCTCGGCGAGAAAACCGGTATCGACGCGATCGGCTTGGCCGAAACGGTCACCACGTGGAATAAGCACGTCGCCGACGGCGCCGATCCCGACTTCGGCCGCGGGTCGAGCGCTTACGACGGCTACTGGGGTGACGACCGCGCGACAACACCGGCCGGCAAGACTTTGGGTCCGGTCGACACCGCTCCGTATTACGCGGTGCCGGTGTCGGTGGGCGCGATGGGCACCAAGGGCGGACCTCGTACCGACCGCGACGGCCGGGTGCTGCATGTCAGTGGCCGACCGATACCCGGCCTGTTCGCCGCCGGTAACGCGATGGCCGGTGTCACCGGCCGCGCCTACGGCGGCGCCGGCGGAACGATCGGTCCGGCAATGGTTTTCGGGTTCCGGGCCGGATACGCTGCGGCGACCGGACGTGGTCTGCCGGACGACTGATCGGGATGGTCTGACGGCTGTCGTAGCGTAGTCGTCAGCCGTCGCTGCCGAGGTCGAGTTCTTGGTCGTCGTCGACTTGCTGTACCGCTTCTTCGTAAGACACATCGGGTGTGAACAGTTCTGGCCTCATGCTATTGGTGGGAGGCGAAGTGTCACGCGGTGTCTCCTGCCGACCTGCTTCGTGACCTTTCTTACCGTCGGCCTCTGCGTTTCCGCGCTGATTGAGCCAATCGCGGCTCAACAGGATCAAGCCCAGCAGGGCGATCGCGATGGCGATTGCCGCCAGAACAGTGTTGCTCAAGAAAATGGCTACCAGCAGCACGACCATGCCGGTCACCGCGGAAATGACTGCAGCGGTCAGAGTCGCCACCCCCTCGCGCACCACGGTAGCCACCGAACTGCCGGCAACCACATCGGCTCAGTGAATTCTCAGCCGAGCCTGACCGGCAACCGCGGCGAGAACGGCCGAACGGCCGACGCGGGCGACACCTTCACGTTCGCTGCGGCAACGGTCATTGCTCGTCAACATCGCTGAGTAGCTCGCCGCGGCACTGGGATACCGGGTCAGGGCGCTGGCACCTCGATGACGGTGGCGGAACCCATTCCCCCGCCCGCACACATGGCCGCGACACCGATACCACCGCCGCGCCTGCGCAATTCGTGCACCAGAGTGACCAGCATCCGGGCGCCGGTGGCCGCCACCGGATGACCAAGCCCGCAACCACTCCCGCTGACGTTGACCCGGTCCGGATCCAGGTCGAGCAACTTGATGGTGGCGACACACATCGAGGCGAATGCCTCGTTGATTTCGAACAAGTCGACGTCAGACGACGAAAGGCCCGCGCGGCCCAGTGCTTTCGGGATCGCTTCGACAGGCGCCAGGCCGGTGATCGCCGGATCGACCCCGACCGAGGCCCAGGCCCGAACGGTTGCCAGCGACGGTAGGCCCAGCCGGTCGCTGGCGATGGTCAGCACCGCAGCGCCGTCGTTGGCTCCGCATGCGTTGCCCGCGGTGATCGAGAAGCCGTCGATCTCCGGGTGTAACGGCTTGAGGGCGGCCAACTTCTCCAAGGTGGTATCGCGGCGGGGATGCTCGTCGACCGAGAACAAGCCGTGCGGAGTCCCGATCGGGACGATCTCCTCTTTGAAGCGGCCCTCGTCGATCGCGGCGATCGCGTTGCGGTGGGACCGCAAGGCCCAGGCGTCCATCTCCTCTCGGGACACGCCGGCTTTGACGGCGGCGTTCCATCCGACGGTGATCGACATGTCGAGGTTGGGCGCATCGGGTCGGTCCGGGTGCGTCGGCGGCCACCAGTCCACCCACTCACCGCCGACCTGAAGGCGCGACCGGGGCGAGGTGGAGGCGGAGTTGACCCCACCGGCGATGATCAATTCGTCCATTCCCGCGCGCACGCTGGCCGCCGCGCTCTGTACCGCCGCCTGACCGGCCGCACAGTGCCGGTTGTTCGCCAGGCCGGGCACCGCGGTCAGCCCCGCGGTGATCGCCGCGTGCCGGGCGATCACCCCGCCACCGTTGAGTCCCTCGCCCAGGATGACGTCGTCGACCTGAAGCTTGTCGAGGTCGGTGGGGGCTTCTTTGACTGCTTCTTTGACGACATGGTCGGCCAGGTCATAGGCAGTGGTGTCGCGCAGCGTGCCCTTGCGGGCGGTGCCGATGGGAGTACGCAGCGCGGACACGATGACAGCTTCAGGCACAGGAGATCTCCAATACGGCACGGACAAGTGTGAGAACACTATTCTCGCAGTTTGAGAGTGTGAGTTGCAAGAAGGGGAACTTGTATGTAGATCGTCGGTAGCGCCGCGTGCGCACCGATGCCACCATCCGGTGCGCTAAGCGACGGACTAGTTCTTGCCGGCGTTGAACTTGGCGACGATGGCGCGGAAATCGTCGGTCTGCATCGACTGATTCTCCGCCGTCAGCGCGAAGTCCAAGGTGGCCAGGACGGCCCGCTCGAGGTGCACATTGAGCACCCGCTTCGTGCTCTCCACCGCCTGCTGAGGCAATTCCATGATCTTCTTCGCGCAGCCGATCGCCTCAGCCAGTGGGTCAGCGGCCACGTGGTTGGCCAGCCCCAGCTCAACGGCCCGGTGGGCGGGAATCCGGGTGCCGGTCAGCGCGTACTCCTTGGCCAGCAGCAGGCTGATGTGCAGCGGCCAGGTCAACGGGCCGCCGTCGGCGGCCACCAGCCCGACTTGCACATGCGGGTCGGCCAGGTAGGCGTCCTCGGCGATGTAGACGATGTCGCTCAACGCAACCAGGCTGCAGCCCAGCCCGACGGCCGGGCCGTTGACCGCGGCTATCACCGGAATGCGGCAGCGGGCCATGCCCAGCACGATCTCGCGTCCGTCCGCGATGGTCTTGGCGCGCAAGTCGGCATCACCGGCCAACTCGGCGAGGTAGCCGAAGTCTCCGCCCGCGGAGAACGCCCGACCAGCGCCGGTGACAACGGCGGCCCGGGCCTGGCGGTCGTCGCTCAACCGTTGCCACAGCATCGCCAACCCGTGGTGTAGGTCGTCGTTGACCGAGTTGAGCGAGTCCGGCCGATTCAGCGTGATGATCCGCAACGCGCCCTCGGCGCGGACGTCGATCTCCTGCGGCATGTCGTACAAGTCAGACTCCTTCGATGGTCGTGACCCGCTTCACCCGGGCTTCGCCCGCGTTCGCGATCACTCCTACAATCCCAAGATTCGCGATGCGACGATGTTCTTCTGTATCTGCGATGTCCCGCCCATCACACTCTGCGCGCGGCTGTACAGATAAGCGCTCAACAGATCGGGGTCGCTGGTTCCGCCGGCCGCCAAAGCGGCGTGCCCGACTGCCTGCTCGACCCAGGTCATCAGCAGCTTGTCCAGCGATCCGTCCGAGGTGTGCGTCACCCCGTCGAGCTGTTCGGACAACCGCCGCCGGACATGGTGGGTCAGCATTTCGGTTTGCACTGCGGCCCAGGTGAGTTCGTCGCTGACGGCGCCGTCGGTGCGCGCGGCCAGCTGCCGGACCAGCTTGCCGTAGCGGGCCGCATAACCCAACGTCGACGGCTCGCGTTCGTGTCCTACCACGGTCATCGCCAACGGCCAGCCCCCGCCGGGGGCCCCCACCATCTGGTCTGCGGGCGCGAAAGCTCCGTCGAAGAAGACCTGGCCGAACTCGGTGGTCACGCCGTTGATCATCCGCAGCGGACGTTGTTGCACCTCCGGTTGTTTCATCGAGATGACAAAAGCAGAAATGCCGCGGTGCCGCTTGGCGTCGGGGTCGGTGCGTGCCAGCAGCAGACACCAGTCGGCGACATCGGAATAGCTGGTCCAGATCTTGTGTCCGTGAACGACGTAGTTGTCGCCGTCGCGGGTGGCCGTGGTGGTCAACGACGCCAGGTCCGAGCCGGCGCCGGGTTCGCTGAAGCCCTGGCACCACCGTTCGGTGCCGTCGATCATGCCGGGCAGGAACCGTCGGCACAGCTCCGCGCTGCCGTGGCGGCTCAGGCCGGCAACCAGATAGCCCAAGCTGGGCCGGGGCGGCGCGCCGGCGCGGGCCAATTCCTCGTCGAGGATGACGTCGTAGACCGGCGGCAGCTCCTGGCCGCCATACTCCCGCGGCCAGGACAGCCCGAAGAAACCGCTCTCGTACAGCGCGCGATGCCATTCGCCCTGACGTGCCCAGTACTCGTCGCCGGCGCTCGGGAATTGGCTGGCGTGCAACGCAAGCCACGACCGGAGCCGGCCCCGGAACGCGGCCTCATCAGTCGAGTCACGAAAGTCCAACGTCGATCTCCTCGAGTTTGACGGGCCACAGTTCTGTTGACGTCAGCGCACGGCGCAAATAGACGTGAGCCAGACATTCCCAGGTGTTGCCGATTCCGCCGTGCACCTGAATGGCGGTTTCGCAGACGGTGCGCGCCGCGCGCGCGCAGTAGACCTTGGCAACCCGGGCCGCCCAGATCGCTTCAACCGCCGTCAGCTCGTCGACCGCCCAGGCGGCGTGTCGCAGCACACTGACCGACCCCTCGATCAAGGCCATGCTATCGGCGAGCAGGTGTGCGACCGCCTGGAAAGAGCCGATCGCCCTGCCGTACTGCTCACGTATTTTCGCGTAGTCACAAGCCAAGGTGTGCGCGCCCCGCGCGGTGCCGACCAAGTCGGCGGTGGTGGTCACCAACGCCAGGGCAAACCATCGCCGCGCGACGTCGTCGGACACGGCGCCGAGGGCTTGCGGGCTGCCGACGATCTCGGCCCGGCTCCGGGTGAGGTCGGCACCGGGTTCGACGTCACCGAGATCGGCGCGGAGCACCGCGGTGTCGTCGAGCAGCAGGGCGCGCTGGTACCCGCGCGCGTCGATCGCGTGATCGCCGACTGCGATTGTGGCCCGGTGGCCGTCGGTGCCGACCCGGCGCGCCAGCTCATCGGCGAGCACCGGTCCCAGAAACGGCGCATCAACCAGTCCGCGGCCGAATTCCTCGGCGACGATGGCCACTTCGACGCCGGAGGCGTCGTCAGAACGCAACGACCGCCAACCGGTTGCCGCAATCTGCCTGTCCAGCCGGGTGATTCGCTCGTTGTCGTCTAACGCCTGCACGGAGCCGGGGCCGAGGTCGTCGGCCAGCTTGGCAGCCGCGTCGCGCAGCTGTTGTTGTTCAGAGGTCAGACGTACATCCATCACGTTCCTTCAGCACTCGGCGCAGCACCTTGCCGGAAGGCAGGCGGGGGATCTCGGCGACGAACACCACGCGGTTAAGACGTTTGTAGGACGCCAACCGGTCAGCTACGCGCTCGGTGAGCTCAGCGGCGAGTGCAACTTCGTCGGCGAGCGCATGTGTCGCGACCGCCGCAACCACCGCTTCGCCGTCGACGGCGTCCGGAACACCGAAGACCGCGCAGTCGTCGACAGCCGGGTGGGCTTGCAACACGGCTTCTATTTCGGCGGGCGCGACCTGAAAACCACGCACCTTGATCATCTCCTTGCACCGGTCAGTGAGGCGCAGCCAGCCGTCGCCATCTTGAACGCCGACGTCACCGGTGCGGTACCAGCCGTCGCAGAAGGCGTCGGACATTGCGTCCTGCGGCAGGTATCCCGCCATCAGCGACTCTGCGCGCGCCTGAACTTCCCCGGTTTGGCCGGCGGTAACCGGCGCGCCGGTTTCCAGGGACACCACCCGCACGGCTACTCCGGGCACCGGGCGTCCGACCGAGTCGAGCCGGGCCCCGTCGAGCGGATTGCACGCGATCACCGGCAGTTCGGTGCTGCCGTACGCGGGCACCCAGCCCACGCCGGTGCGCCGGGTCACGGCTTCGGCGACGCTGCGGCTGACCGGCGTGGCGCCCCACATGAAGAACCGCAGCGACGACAGATCGAACGATTCAAGGTCAGGGTGTGCGGCCATGGCCAGCGCGATCGGGGCGACCACCATCTCGACGGTGATGCGGTCGCTTTGGATGTGGTGCAGCATCTGATCGACGTCGAACCGACGGTGCAGCCGCAGCCAGGCGCCGGTGTCCAGGGCGGTCAAGATGTTGAGCAGGCCGAGGATGTGCGACGGCGGTGTGGCGACTTGAATGCGGTCACGCGACGTCAGCTGCAGCGCGTCGCGCCAGTGCCGGACCGCTGCCCGCAACGACGCGTGGGTATGCCGAACGGCCTTGGGTAAACCGGTGGTGCCGGAACTGAACACCAGTACCGCTTCCGCCTTCGGGATTGAAGTCGTCGAGCCGACTTCTGCTGGAGCCATCGGCTCGTCGAAGTGCAGCATCGGCAACAGACCGTCCAGTACCGGGTGGTCACCGAGTGCGTGCCGGGGGCTGGTCAATGCCAACGCGTAGTCGACCTCGTCGCGCTTCCAGCCCGGGCTGAGCATCACCACCGCGGCGCCCAGCCGCCACACCGCCCGCACCGCAGCCACGAACTCCGGCCGGTTGCCGGTCATCAGGGCGACCCGGTCGCCCGCGCGTACACCGCGGTCGGCCAGGGCGGCCGCCAGCCTGCCGGTCAACGAGTCGAGAAGCGGCAGGCTGTAGCGCTGCTCCTCGAACGCGAGTGCGGTGGGGCCGGTCACCGTCCTCCTCCGACGAATTGAGAAGATCGTATCGTTTTGGGAGAATAGTATTCTCTCAAGCGAAGAACGCGGAAGGGGGGTTATGGCGGAACTGCGGGCGTTTCACCAGGCGACGGTGCGTCGGGTCATCGAGGAGACGCCGGATGCCCGTACCTTCGTGCTGGACCCGCAGGACCAGCCCTTCCCCTATCGCGCCGGTCAGTACTGCACCTTTCGCGTGCGCATCGACGGCACAGAGCTGTACCGGTCATATTCGATGTCAAGCGCTCCGGAAACGGATCCCGAGTTGACAACCACCGTCAAGCGGGTGCTCGGCGGCAAAGTATCAAATTGGTTGGTCGACCACGTCGCCGAAGGCGACCAGCTGACGCTGACCAGAGCCGCCGGCACGTTCTGCCTGACCCCGAACTCTGCGCCGCTGCTGGCGTTCGCCGGCGGCAGCGGTGTCACCCCGATCCTGTCGCTGGCCAAGAGCGCACTGGCCACCACCGATCGAGTTGTGCGGCTGTTGTGCGCCGACCGTGATCGGGCGTCGGTGATCTTCGACCCCGCGCTGCAAGACCTGGTCGAACGCTACCCCGACCGGCTTTCCGTCCTTCGCCATATCGACGCTGAAGACGGTTTGATCGAGGCCCGTGCGGTTCGCGACTTCGTCGGTTCGGACGGCCATGCCGACTGCTACGTGTGTGGCCCGGAGGGCTTCATGACGGTGGTGCGCGCCGCGTTGCCCGGCCCGGGACGGATTTTCGTCGAGGACTTCGATGTGCCGCCGCAGGTCAAAGCGGCTACGCCGAAGACCGCCGATGCGGGCGAGACGGCTGGCACCGTGACGATCTTCCTGAACCGCAAGAAGGTGTCGGTGCCTCAGGTTGGCGGCGAAACGCTGTTGGACAGCGCGCGACGGGCGGGGCTGGCGCCGCCGTTCAGCTGCGAGGCCGGCAACTGCGGGACGTGCATCGCACGGCTCGTCGACGGCAAAGCCACCATGCGGACCAACGAAGCACTCGAAGACGACGAGGTTGCCGACGGCTACATTCTGACCTGCCAGGCGGTACCCGACACGGCGTCGGTCATCGTGCGCTACGAATAGTAGCGTGGGCGGCCGCCACAGATTGCCGAAGCCGCCAGATCAGTCGGCCAGCAGTGTTTCGATGGACCCGTGAAGCGGCTCAACGGCATGGATGCCATGCTCTTGTACAGCGAAACTCCCAACTTGCATACGCACACGCTGAAGGTCGCGATCATCAGCGCCGGCCACTACGACGGCGCATTCGACTTCGACGTCTTTCGCCAGACCGTCGCGCGGCGGCTGCATCTGCTCGACCCGTTGCGCTACAAGCTGATCGACATCCCTTACCGATTGCACCACCCCATGTGGATGGAGAACTGCGAAGTCGACTTGGACTACCACCTGCGGCGGGTGCGCGTGCCCAGCCCGGGTGGACGGCGCGAACTGGATGAAGTGATCGGCGAGATCGCCAGCACGCCGTTGGACCGCGAGCACCCACTGTGGGAGTTCCACTTCGCGGAAGGAATGGCCGCCGATCGCTTCGCGCTGATCGGCAAGGTGCACCACACCCTGGCCGACGGTGTCGCGTCGGCGAATCTCCTGGCGCGGCTGATGGATCTGGCCGGGTCGACAAGGGATGAACGCGACGGCTATCTGACTTGCTCACCGCCGTCCGAATTCGAGCTGTTGAAAGCGGCCGGCCGCGACCACGTGCACTCGGTGGCCGCGCTGCCCGCGCTGGCCAGGGACGCCGTCCGCGGATTCGCCCGGGTACGGCGACGTTCGAAGGAACGCACCGACCATCCCGACCTGGCGAGGATGTTCCACACACCGCCGACCTTCCTGAACCACGTGGTGACGCCGGTGCGGACGTTTGCCACCGCGGCGTTGGCGCTGGCCGACGTCAAGGAAACCGCCAAACACCTCGGCATCACGTTCAACGACATGATTCTGGCGACGGCGGCAGGCGGACTGCGAGAATTGCTGCTGCGCTACGACGGCAGGGCCGATCGACCGATCCTGGCCTCGGTGCCGATCAGCACCGACAGATCTCCCGAACGTGTCACCGGCAATGAGATCAGCGGGTTGGCGGTGTCGTTGCCGGTGCATCTCGATGACCCACTGGAGCGGGCGCGGCTGATCGCGCTGGCCACGAAGCGCGCCAAAGAGGATCACGATCTGCTGGGCGCGACGCTGCAAGGTCGGATGATGGAATACCTGCCACCGCCGCTAGCGCCGGCCGCTTTCCGTTGGCAGGCCAGCCGCGCCGCACACAATCCGATCATGAACGTCGCGGTCTCCAATGTGCCCGGACCGCGGGAGCGCGGCCATGTCGGCGGCGCTCCGGTCAGCGAAATCTATTCCGTCGGAGTGCTTTCGGCGGGTAGCGCGTTCAATATGACGGTGTGGAGTTATGTCGATCAGGTCGACATCGCGGTACTCAGCGACGACCAGACCTTCAACGACATCCACGAAGCAACCGATGCGATGGTGCATGCGTTCACCGAGATCCGCCGAGCCGCCGGCCTGCCCGGCGAACTGACCGAGCTGGACACGGCGATGGACCCGGCGCCGGCGTCCGGCTAGGTGCTTCTGGTCACTCCTCCCGGGACGGAGGAAGTGCCGTATTGCCCGCCTCGCAGCGACTTTTGCTGCAGGGGAAGCCAAGTTGTCGCTGTGAGACATCCCAGCGTCGTAAGAGTCAAGCGGCGGTGGGTTGTCGGTGGGCCCAGGCGGTGTCTTCGTTGTAGTGGGTTCGGTGGCGTAGGCAGCCGTGCAGGATGCCGACGAGGCGGTTGGCCAGGGCGCGTAGCGCTTGGTGGTGGGTGTCGCCGTTGGTGCGGTGTTGGTCGTAGAACATTCGGGCCCCGGGGCTGCACTGCAGGGCGGCGAACGCCCAGCGGTCGACGGCGTCATAGAGGCGGTCGTTGCGCACGTGGCGGGCCCGCACGAGTTTTTGTCGTCCCGAGGCGACGGTCAAAGGTGATGTTCCGGTGTAGTTTTTGCGAGACTTGGCAGTGGTGTAGCGGTTCGGGGCGTCCCCGAACTCACCGAGCACCCGGGCGCTGAGGATGACACCAAGTCCTGGCAGGGAGCGGTAGATGTCGGCGTCCGGGTGCTGTTCAAAATGCTCAGCCAGCGTGGTTTGCAAGTCGCTGATCTGATCGGTGAGTTCGATCAGCACGTGGACCGTGGCAACGGTGATGGCGCCGTAAGCGTGGGTGAGGGCCTCGGGCGCGGCCAGCTGTTCGGTGCGCAGGGCGGCGTGGATCTGGCGGGCGCGTTGGTCGATGTTGCGTTGACGTCCCCCAGCTTTGAGCGCTGATCCGATCTTGCTCAGACTCAACCGGGCACCTTGGTCAGGGGTGGGAGCTCGGCCCAGCACGGTCAGCGCGTCGCGGTCGCGATCCCGATCGCCCAGGCTGGGCAACGCTTCTAGGGCCGCCGGGTAGTACTGGAGCAGGTTAGCGCGCAGCATGGCCCACTGGCGGGCCCGCGTCCAGATCAGGCTTTGATGGGCCCGGGCCAGCACCTGGACCGCTTCGGCCTGGGGACTGTCGATCATCAGCGGACGATGGTTATGCCGGTCGGTGCGCACCAGATCGGCCAGCAACTTCGCATCAGCGGCATCAGATTTCGCGCCCGAGACCGCATGGCGGTCGCGGTAGCGGGCCACCGACCTCGGATTGACCGCATACACCTGATAACCGGCCGCGGCCAACGCACCCACCCACATGCCGCGGTCGGTCTCGGTCCCGATGATCACCTCGCCGGGATCTTCGGCATGGTCGGCGAGTAACTCGTGGAACCCCCCGATGCCGGGCAACCCCTCGGGTAATCGCGTTGCGGCCAGACGTGCGCCGGCGTCGTCCATCAGATACACGTCGTGATGGTCTTGCGCCCAGTCATCACCGACGAACAGCATCACTCACCCCATCTCCTCACTCGATCGAACTGCTGTCTGTTCGAGCCTGGGCACCCGGTTGCGGCCTAATGGTCCAGTACTCGTACGGCACGACATCCCAGTAGCACTGCAGGTGACCCACCGACCGGACGGGGCACGGTCTCTACAGCAGGAATCAGTCGTCCCTGGTGGGCACAGTGCTCACCGACCGGCGGCTCACCGATCAGCCTTGCCGATGACCACATCGAGTAGGTCAAAACTCAGCCAATCCGTCCCCATTAGGCGGGCACTAAGGCATACCATTCGCTCGCGGTAACCACGGGTCGGCGCCGGTCAGCCCAGGACCGGAAACCTGCGCTCTCGGGCCAAACGTTCCAGCGCGGTCTGCATCACCGTCCGGACATGCGCGTCGACCTTCTTGACGTCCGGATCGTCGCCGAAGGTCTCGGTGATGTTGATCGGCTCGAGCACTTCGGTGACGACCTTGGCCGGCAGCGGAACGTTGGGCGGCATGATGACGCTCAAACCGAACGGAAAACCGAAGCTGACCGGCAGGATGTCCATTCGTGCGCGGGTGAGCCCCAATCGCTTGGCCAGCCAATTGCCGCGGGTCAGGAAAAGCTGGGTTTCCTGAGCTCCGATCGAGACGGCCGGCACGATCGGCACGCCGGCTTCGATTGCCGTCCGGACGTATCCGGTGCGGCCGTTGAAGTCGATGCGGTTCTCGGTGAAGGTCGGTCGGTAAGCGTCGTAGTCGCCACCGGGAAACACCAGCACCACCGCACCGGAGTGAAGTGCCTTGGCCGCGTTCTCCCGGCTGGCTTCGATCACGCCGACACGGCGCAGCCAACCGGACAGTGGCCCGATGAACACGCCGTAGTGAGCCAGCGTGTAGATCGGGCGCTCGTACCCGAATTTGTCGTAGAAGGCCGGCGCCAGGATGAGGACGTCGGGCGTCAGCATCCCGCCGGAGTGATTCGACACCAGCAGCGCACCACCGGCCGCCGGGAAGCTGTCCAGTCCGCGCACTTCTGCCCGGAACCACCTGTTGATGACCGGCCCGACGAACTTCTTGACCTGCTTCGCGAACCCGGGGTCCCACTTCTCAACTTCCCGATCATCGGCGGCGGCGTCGCTCATAGCCTCTCCCCTGGCGGCTTCGGGAATACGGTCATGTCGGCAACCGCCGAAGCAGCTACCAGCGGTTACGTTACTCTCTGTAACGAGAATGCCATATCCAGCAGTCAAAAGGAGACCCATGACAGACACGGTGCTCGTCACGGGTGCTTTCGGCCTGGTGGGATCGGCCACGATCCGGGAGTTAGTTGCCCAGGGACGCCACGCGGTCGCGACCGATCTGGATACCCCCGCCTACCGCAAGGCCGCCGAGGCACTGCCGAACGGCGTGCAGGCCCGCTGGGCCGACCTGACAAACCCCGCTGAAGTCGAACAGCTCGTCGCCGAAGTGTCGCCGGCAGCGGTGATCCACCTGGCCGCGATCATCCCGCCGGCCATCTACCGCAACCCTCGACTGGCCCGCCGGGTCAATGTCGATGCCACCGCGACGCTGATGCGCACGGTCGCCGCCCAGCCTGAGCCGGCCCGCTGGGTGCAGGCGTCGAGCAACGCCGTCTACGGCGCCCGCAACCCGCATCGGGTGCCCGACATCGTGCGCGTCGATACCCCACTTCGACCCTGCGACCTGTACAGCGGCCACAAAGCCGAAGCCGAAGCGATCGTGCGTTCATCGACGCTGGATTGGGTGGTGCTGCGCCTCGGCGGTGTGCTGAGCGTCGATCCTGCAGCGATGCCCTTTACTTCCGACGCGCTCTACTTCGAGAGTGTGCTGCCCACCGACGGCCGCATGCACAGCGTCGACGTCCGCGATGTCGCAACAGCTTTCGCCAATGCCACGACCGCAAATGTGGTGGGCGAGACATTCCTGATCGCCGGCGACGACTCGCACAAGGTCAGACAGGGCGACGTCGGGCCCGCGCTGGCGGCGGCGCGTGGCCTGCCCGGTGTCCTGCCGCTGGGCCGACCCGGTGATCCGGACAGCGACACCGCCTGGTTCGTCACCGACTGGATGGACAGCGCTCCTGCGCAGCAGGCGCTGTCCTTTCAGCACCACTCCTGGCCGGACATGCTCGGCGAGATGGCGGAGCGCACCGGCTGGGTGCGCCACCCCATGCGGTTGGCGGCTCCGTTTCTGGCCCCTGTCGCGCGAGTCGTGCTCGAACGCCGAGGCGCCTACCACGGCGCGCCGGGCCAGTACGCCGATCCCTGGGAGGCGATTCGCCGACGGCTGGGTGAGCCCGGCTTGGATGGTCAAACTCCGTAAGACCTAACGAACCTCTGCGCCGAGCGCGGCGATGACTTCGCGCGTGCGCCGTTTGGAAGCCACCAACTCTTCACGGTTGTCGCCGATCGGCAGCAAACGCACTGACAGATCCGTCACGCCGGCGTCGGCGAACCGGCGGAACCGCGCCAGGATGGCGTCCTCGTCACCGGCCGCGCAGAGATCGCCGACGTCTCTGGCGTCGCCGTAGTTCAACAACCGCTGGTAGTTCGGCGATACCTCGGCCTCACCCAGAATACGGTTCGCGCGCTCTCGTGCCGCCTCGATTTCCGTTGTGGCGCACAGACATACCGGAATACCCGCGACGATCCGTGGAGCGGGGCGCCCGGCGTTCTCGGCGGCTTTGGTGATCCGCGGCACGACGTGCTCGGCGACGGCGCGCTCGTCAGCCATCCACAACACGGTTCCACCGGCGCGCTCACCGGCCAGGGTCAGCATCACCGGACCGAGCGCAGCGACCAGCACCGGCAGTGGAGCGACCGGGGCCAGGTCGAGCGGGTTGTGCACAGTGAAGCTGTCGTTATCGACGTCGACCGGGCCCGGTCCACCCAGGGCCGCGTCGAGCACCTCCAGGTAATCGCGGGTGAACGCCGCTGGGCGTTCGTAGGGCAGGCCGAGCATGTCGCGGATGATCCAGTGGTGGGAGGGCCCCACGCCGAGGGCCAGTCGGCCTCCGGTGGCGGCGTGGACGGATAACGCCTGACGCGCCAACGCGATCGGATGCTGGGCCTGCAGGGGCACCACCGCTGTGCCGAGTCCTATGCGGAGGGTGCGGGTTCCCATCAACGCGACCGCCGTCAACGCGTCGAAGTCGTTGGGCACTTGAGGAATCCAGGCGGTGTCAAGTCCCGCGCTCTCGGCCCATTCGATGTCGGCAAGCATCCGACTCACTTTGCGTGCGGAGTCGCCGCGCTCTGCGCCGACCATCACTCCCAGACGCACGGTTCCTCCGCTGCAAAAATATTGTTATCCGTCCCTGGATAACGTTACTTGCAAAAAAAGAGAATGCCAATACCGCCGACGGAGCGGCGCGTCTAGGCCGGCAGATGATTTCACCGTGTGGAATGGCCAGCCAGCCGTCCGGGGCGGCGGCCCACGTGCGCCATGCGTCGGCGATGTCGGCCAGCTCGGCCGGTGTGGCCAACTCCGCGTCGAGCAACTGACGGGCGACCGACGAGCGCAGAATCCGGTCCGCCCACATTCCGCCCCACCAGCCGCGGTCGTCCGGCGTCGCGAAGCACCACACGCTGGCCGTCGGCACGATGTCCTCGAATCCGGCCTGCTGCGCCCAGGACAGCAGATGCCGACCGGCGTTCGACTCACCGTGGTTCGCTTGCGCTGCCTGCTCGTACAGATCCCGCCACCGGTCCAGTGCCGGCAACTGGGGGAACCAGATGAAACCCGCGTAGTCGGCGTCTCGGGCCGCCACAATTCCGCCCGGTTTGCATACGCGCCGCATCTCCCGCAGCGCCGGCACGGGATCTGCGACGTGTTGAAGTACTTGATGAGCGTGCACGACGTCGAAGGCGGCGACGGGGAATTCCAGCGCGTGCACATCCGCCGTCGCGAACGAGACATTCGATAGGCCACGGACTTGGGCCTCCGCGCGGGCGGCGTCGAGCACGTCTTCACTCACATCGATCCCGGTGACGCGACCGGGGTCGACTCGTGCGGCGATGTCGACGGTGATGGTGCCTGGCCCGCAGCCGATGTCCAGCACGGACTGTCCTGGGCGCAGGTGAGCCGACAGGTAGCTCGCGGAGTTCTCCACAGTGCGCCAGCGATGGGAACGAAGCACCGACTCGTGGTGGCCGTGCAGATAGCCGGCCTGGCTCATCAAGTTGCCTCTCGGTCTAGTGGGTCGCCGACAGAGCGCGGTCCAAGAATGCGCGGACCAGAGTCGTCACCTCATCGAGGGCAGACTCGAGCAGGAAGTGCCCGCCGTCGAGGAGATGGATCTCAGCGCCGGGTAGGTCACCGGCGAAGGCCCGGGCACCTGCTGGTCCGAAGATCTCGTCACCACGCCCCCACACTGCCAGCAACGGCACTTGAGTGTTCCGGAAGTATTGGTGCAGGCGCGGGTAAAGCGCCGAATTCGTCGCGTAGTCCAGGAACAGTTTCAGCTGCACCTCGTCGTTGCCGGGTCGAGAAATCGAAGCGTAGTCGTGGTGCCAGGACTCCGGGTTCACCACGGTCTCATCGGGAACGCCGGTCAGGTACTGCCACTTCGTCGCCTCCAACGTCAGGAACTGGCGCACAGCGGCTTCTGTCTCGGTGGTTCGTTTGTGCTGAAAGGCCCACACCGTCTTCCAGAAGCCCTCGACGAAACCGGCGTCGTAGCCGTTGCCGCTCTGGCTGACGATCGCGGTGATCGCCGACGGATCGTCCAGCGCGAGTCGCCAACCGATCGGCGCACCGTAGTCCTGCACGTAGATCGCGTAGCGCTCGACTCCCAGGCCGCGCAGCAGGCCGGCCGTCAGCGCGGTCAAGGCGTCGAAAGTGTAGTCGAACTGGTCAACTCCGGGCGCGTCCGACAAGCCGAATCCCAGGTGATCAGGTGCGATGACGTGGTAGCGGTCGGCCAATGCGGGCACCAGTTCCCGGAACATGTAGGAACTGGTCGGAAATCCGTGCAGCAGCAGCACAGCCGGTGCGTCCGGCCGGCCTGCTTCGCGATAGAACAGCTGGTGACCGTCGACGGTGGCGTAGCGGTGATGAACAACCGGCATGATCGTTTCCTCCTAGGTCGCCCGCAAGCAGGGGCATATTGGGTTGTGCATCCCATTATGCACCGGCAGACACCGGAGGCACAGGGGTTCTCGACGCTATTTCAGCCGATTGACACGACGCAGGCGGTGCACCTATTTTGGGATATCCGACCCATAAAACTAGGGCCTGCCGGCTGGCAGTCGAACGGCAGCTCTGGTGATGTAGCCGCCGACTCCGAAAGGGCGAACGATGACCGCTCTGCCGACCGCACCTGCGGTGGTACGCGAACAAGCCGGTAACGAAACCATGCGCGCAATCATCTTGGAAAAGTTCGGTGGTTTGGACAGTCTGGTCTACGCGGACATCCCCAAGCCGCTGCCGAAGGCCGGCGAAGTCGTCATTCACGTGAAAGCGTTCGGGATAAACCACGCCGAAATTCACATGCGCCGCGGGGAGTGGGCGGAAGCCGCTGAGGTCAGTGGCATCGAATGCGTGGGCATCGTCGATGCGTGTCCGGGCGACGAATTTCCGATCGGTGCCAAGGTAGCGGCCCTGATGGGCGGGCTGGGCCGCACGATCAACGGAAGCTACGCCGAGTACACCCGCGTGCGTGCGGCCAACGTCACCCTCATCGACGCGGAGCTGACCTGGGCGCAGCTGGCGGCGTTGCCGGAAACCTATGCGAGCGCCTGGACATGTTTGTTCCGTAACCTCGACTTGAAAGCCGGTGAGACACTGGTCATTCGGGGCGCCACGTCGTCATTCGGCCAGGCCGCACTGAAATTGGCAGTGGCCGCCGGTGCCAACGTCATTGCCACCGCACGCAACCCGGAACGCTGTCCGCTCCTCGAAAAGTTGGGCGCTTCCAGGGTGGAAATCGAGCGGCGCGACCTGGCGGATCACATCTTTGAAGCCAAGCGAATTGATGCCGTCCTCGATCTCGTGGGCAACAGCACTATTCTCGACTCCCTTGACATGTTGCGCCGCGGCGGAACGGCATGCTTGGCGGGATGGCTGGGCGGACTGGCACCCATAGGGGATTTCAATCCACTGGCCCGAATGGCCAGTGGTGTCAATTTCAGTCTTTTCGCCAGCCCGGTTTTCGGCAATCCGGGTTTCCCGGTGTCGGACGTACCACTGAGCGACATCGCACGACAGGTGGCCGACGGCAGACTCGATGCAAAGCCGGCACGGGTTTTCACGTTCGAGCAGATCCGCGAAGCCCATCGAGCGGCAGAGTCCGGGGAAGCCGGCGGAAAGGTCGTCGTCGTCTTCGACTGAACTGCCCAGCAATGGGCCACGTCTCCCAGTAACGGGAACTGGCGGACGGTAGCCTGGCACCGTGGCTGGTGCCCCCACATCTGACGATCAGCGGTTCACGGCCAAAGGCCGAGCCACCCGAGAGCGGATCATCCGGGCAGCCGCTGAACTGATCGTTGCGCAAGGCGTTTCGGCGATGAACATCGACGCCGTGCGCAAGTTGGCGTCGGTCAGCGGATCCCAGATCGCGCACTACTTCGCCGACAAGCAAGAGCTGATCCGAGCGGTGATCGCCCGTCAGACCCAAGTGGTGTTGGACTTCCACCGCCAACCCAAACTCGGCGGCTTGGACAACTTCGACGATTTCGAGCGCTGGATCCGGTTGAACATGCGCTATCTGCGGCGTTTCGGCTACGCCGGCACACCCACCTATCACGCGCTGGTCGGGCAACTCGCGAAATCCGACGACGCCACCCGTAGGGCGTTGTCGGCCGGTTACTGGCAGTGGGTCGACCTACTCGAAGAGTCCATCCAACGGATGAAAGACAACAAGCTGCTGATCGCCGGCGCCGATCCGCGCCAGCTTGCCATGGCCATCGTCAGCGCTCACCAAGGTGGCGGCACGCTCGCTTTCGCCTATCAGCAGGAGTGGCCTCACGCGGACGCAATCCGGTTCGCCGTCAACCACTTGCGAAGCTTCGCCACCGATCCAGCCGAACGTGCAGCGCGGCCGCCTCGGCGCATGCGTCGATGGAGTTGAACGACGCCGTGTCTGACCCGCCGCCCGGGCGGTTGACCCGGAAAGGAATCGCCACCCGGGCACGCATCATCGACAGTGCGGCCAAGCTGATGTTCACCCGCGGCGTCGCCGGCACCAGCGTCGACCAGGTCCGCCGAAGCGCAACTGTCAGCGGGTCACAGATCACTCACTACTTCCAGCACAAACGGGACCTGACGAGACAGGTCGTCGCCGCACGCCGAGGCGACGTCAAGAAGTTTCATTCCCAACCGCGCCTCGGCGCGCTCGACACGTTCGAGGCGCTGCAGGCGTGGGCCGACGCGTGCGCCGACGACCTGCGCACCGTTTACTGCGTGGGCGGATGCGTCTACGGCTCACTGGTCGGTGAACTGATCGAGGCCGACGACGACACCAGGGCGGACCTGGCCGCCGGCTACGACGACTGGCTCGGGATGTTTCACAGCGGCCTCGCGGCGATGCGGCAGCGCGGTGAACTGCGACCCGACGCCGACCCCCGGCACCTCGCCGTCGCGCTGGTCGCTGCGCATCAAGGCGGAGCGATGCTCAGTCACACCACCGGCAGCCCGGAACCGATGCGCGCGGCGCTGTACGCGGCCGTGCACTATGTCCGCTCCTTCGCGGTGAACCCCAAGAACCGGAAAATCGTTGCGCCGCAGGGCGTCAATTCACCGGGACGGCGAGAATCGGCCGCTGCACGCCGGCGCCCGGACCGTCGAAATGCCACCACTCGCCGGAATACCCGGTCAACCCGCCGGCGCTCATCACCTGACGAAGGTGAGCACGGTTCTCCTGAGCCGCCGCACTGACCCCGGCGGTGGCGAATGCTGTCGCGCGATCGGTGAAGTCGTCGAAGTCAGTACCCATGTCGAGCAGACAGCGGCCGGCCAGTCGGCGTTCGGGCGGGCAGCGGTCCGGCTGGCCGGCGACCGTCAAGTCGACCGAACGTGCGGCTTCATGGCTGCGCGCGTAGGGCCCCGGCCGGGCGACCCAGGCCGGGTTCGGTACGACCTGAAACAACCTGACCTGCGCGTCGTGTGGCCGGTAACAGTCCCAGAAGACCAGCACCTGTCCCGACGGGCGCACCGCGTCGGCGGCAGCGGCCAGACCGTTGCCCAGCGACTCGTGCACCAGGCAGCGAGCATCCGCGGGATACAACGAGACGCCGGTGAAATTGTTCGGGGTGGCGTAGCGCAGGTCGACGATCGCGTCGGGCACAGCGGTGCGGACGTCGACCAATCCCGCCGCCTGCGCCTCGGCGCTGACCGGCGGAACGTCGGCCCCTGCGGGCGCACCGCCGCGCCAGCCGAGGCCCGCGACAATCGCACCGACCAGGAGCACGCGCAGAATCCGCATCGCCACGTCGGCGTCAAACCTGGGAGGCTCGAGCATCAGGTTCGGGACTGCGTTCTGGGTCCGGGGCTTCGCCGAATCGGCCGAGCACCAGCGTCCCGGCCACGGCGATCACGAACCCCGCCACGACCAGCCAGCCGAACCCGTCGCGGGTCTGGTCGCCCAGCCACACCACCCCGACGAGCGCGGGTGGCACGGTTTCACCGACCACCATGCCGGCCACGGCCGTGGTCACCGACCCGCGCTGCAGAGCAGAAGTGAGCAGTAGAAATCCCGCGGCGCCACCCGCGAGCACCGCGTACAACGCTGGATTCTCGTAGAACGCGGCCTTTCTGGGATCGACCTGGTCAAGCAGGCGCACCGCGATCTCGACGACGCCGAACCCGCCGCCAGCGCCGAGACCTAGGGTGAGAGCACGTGCTCGGTCACCCAGCCGCCCGGCAAGAGCTCCGGCGACAAACACTGCTGCGACCAAACCCAACAATGCCCAGCCCAGACCGGCCGGCCCGTGCCGGGATCCTTCCGGACCGGCAGCAACTCCCAACATCGCCAGGCCTGCGCACACCACGCCGACCGCGGTCCACTCGGCACTCGACACCCGCACCGACAGGGCCCACGCGGCCAGGATGGCGGTGACCGCCAGCGAGGCGGCTATCGCGGCGGCGACGACATAGATCGGCACCAGCCGCAGCGCCACCACCTGCAGCACGAATCCCAGGCCGTCGAGGGCGAGCCCGGCGACGTACCGCCACTGCCGGGCCGCGCGGAGAAACAGAGCGGCGTCGACGCCGGAGCCGGTGCCCGCGTCGACGGAGCGGGTGGCCGCGGCCTGCAACACCGACGCCGCGCCGTAACAGACCGAACAGCACAGAGCCAGCAGCAAGCCGATCAGCACACCTCGACGATACGAGACTCAGTTCCCGGTGCTGGGCAGCATGCCGGCGATGGGTGAGGGCACGTCGCCGTTGGCGACCGACGTCATGAACCCGGGGCATTGCGCCTGGATGGCCATGCCCGCCAGGAAACCGGCGATTGGCGGGGCGGCACCGCCGTGGCCACTGACCTGCGCTGCGCTGCTGGCCAGGCTGCTGCCCGGTTGCACAAGCACGGGGCAGATCGACTGCCCCATCTGCGCGATCGCGTCACTGATCGGGTTGCTGCCGTCCGCGCCGATGCCATTCAGCACCGAGCCGGCAGGATCGTCGCCTGGATCGGCGTGAGCCGGCGTGGAAGAAGCCATGGCCGCGGCGCAGACGGCCACGGTCACGACAAACGGCCGCAGCACGCTGGCGGTGGTCGCGAGAAAGGCGACCGGGTCCATCCGTCTCCGGTCGATCGCCACCCTCGTTCGCCGAAATGGCATCGGGCGCTCGGACCAGACGTCTCGTTGAGCCGTACCTGTCGTCAATGCGGTCATGTCGAGCTCCTGTTCTCCCGCCATGGCCTGCGCCATGCGGCATAATTTGCGGTGATCTTCTGCCACTTCAGCAACGTGAGCTTCATCGGTCACACCCGCAACACGATCAGATAACCCCGTGCACCCACCGCGTGTCGATACTGCGATCGGTGAGACTTGAATGAGATAGTTCTTAGTTTCGGCCGAACTGGTTACGATCGGTCCTTCCACGGGCCGCAAACTTCAGAAGCGGCCTGCACTGCCGTCGCTCAGCCCAAGCGCTAATTCGGACCAGCGATTCGAGGCCCATCCACGATGCTCGAAGGTGCTCCGACGAGTGTCGCGACCGACCCGGACGCCGTCTGGACTTATGCGGCCTGCCCGGCAGAGCCACTCGGAGGAGACCGAGGTCCGCTGAAAGTCACCGGTCAGGAGATGAGGCACACGCCGTGCGTTCTCGAACCGTTCGCCACCAAATCGAAGTTAGCCTTATCAGACCGATCTACCCACTCCGATGCTTCTATGAAGGACTTGCCGCCGGCTATCTGTCGCGCAACCAGGCGGTCGCGGCAGACTTCCCACCCGACGTTGAGGTACCAAGCGCGGTCTAGGTACTGCCGGACATCCTTCCAATTGCCGGACTCCAATAGTAAGTAGTTGCCTTCGACTACAATTATGTTCGTATCTCTAGTAATGCCGATACTGGCCGCGATTGGTTCGTTGAGGGCTCTGCTGTAGTCGGGCACATACAACGTATCCTGACGCGGCGAACGTAACCGGGAAAGCGCCCAGATGAATCCGCCGACATCGAATGTCTCCGGTGCACCCTTGATGTGGGCGATGCCCTTTTTCTCGAGTTGAGCATTCGACAGATGAAAGCCATCCATTGGGAAGACGACGGCGGTGTCGCCGCCACGCCTGTTTATCTCATCGACGATGTAGCTTGCCAGCGTGGACTTTCCAGAGCCCGGGGGACCAGCCAAACCGATGATCGTATGCCGGCCATGAGGGAGCCTAGTATCCGAGATCAGCTCCGAAAGAATTGGGGTGGCGTGAGTCAGGTCCACCTGGAGATTATATCCGACGTGATGCGTCTGTCCTCAAGGCCCAATGGGCGCTATTTCCGTGGCTGCCGGCGCGGTCAATTGTTTTTTCGGTCGCGCGGTGAAGATCTTTTTCCATATTCGAGACCTTGGCGACCGCCGCAAGAATACAATTTTGTCAGTCGTGCGAGAACGCCGCAGTGAGCGATGCCAGCGTCTCAGCGGAGGTGTAGGTGGGTTGCCAGCCCAGCTCCTTCTTTGCCTTTGTGGTGTCCATGACGATGGATGCACCCAATACGGGTAACCATTCATGCGCAGCGGGTCCAATCGGCAAGCGCGACAGCGTGCCGGAGACCATGGACATCGCCTTCGCAGTGACATGCACCGGTCGACCGCCGAAGGCCCTTGCCAAATCAGAAACGGTAACCACTCCGTCGCCGGCGATGTTGTAAGCACCGCACGGTGACGACCCCACTGCCGCCAAAGCGATTGCCGCCGCAACGTCGTCGTGGTGCACCAACTGCAGCGGAAAGCCGGGATCGGGTACCAGCGGAACTGCCTTGATCACCGCACGCATCACCTCACCCAACGCCGGCGCCTTCGGTCCAGCAACCACGCACGGTCGCAGAACAACAGCCTGCAGCGACGAGCCCTGAGTGATTTCGGCGAGCGCCTCCTCGCACTGAACTTTCTGCTCGGAGTAATAGTGCTCCGGCGAGCCACGTGGCGGCATGTTCTCGGTCAGCGGAACAGGATTATCTGCGTGGTAGCCGTATGCCGCCACTGAGGAGGTGTACACCAGGCGCTTGGCCCGGCCGGCCGCAACCGTCGCCTCGAACACGTTGCGAGTGCCCTGCACATTGATGCGCGCGCTGTCTTCGCGCGATGCGAAGATCACGAAGGCCAGGTGAATGACGACGTCGGCGTCCGCAACAAGCGCATCGACCGCGTTGCGGTCGAGGATGTCGCCTTGCCGGTAAGTAGTCTTCATCCAGCCGCATGCCGAGGCGTCAAACGGTCGGCGGGCCATTCCGATGATCTCGTCTACCGCCGGCTCGCACTCGAGTGCTGTCACCGCCGAGATACCGATGTCGCCGGTGGGGCCAGTAACGGCCACGGTCAATCCCACCTTCTCCAGCTACCCATGCCGGCGCTGGCACCAAACGGCCGAAACGACACTGGAAGGCGGCGCGCCTCGCGGGTTGCCACCATCACCCGGCGGAAGCCGCAGCCGTGTCAATCTCGCGCGCTCCCACCCGCGCGGCGTCGTACCCTGGCGAGCACGTCGTCGGCGGCGCGGAACTGCACACGGCGTACCCGCCCGGCCTCGACAGTGAAGTCGAAGGCGACCTTGATCTCGCCGCGGTGGATCCAGGCGGCGCCCGGACGATCGTCAACGAATACCGGGAAGGCAGCCGCGGCAGCGCCGTTGAAGAAGCTGGCCACCTCATCGGGGCCCTCCAGGCGCGTCGGCGTGCCGAGCACGCTCGCGGCCGCGTCGGCGGAGACCACCGCGTCGGGAGCGAGCAGCTCCAGCAGCCGTGTGAAGTTACCCTCGTGGGCCGCGGCCATGAAGGCGTCCACGATCTCCCAGTCGGCGAGGGCATCCTCGAGCGTGGCCGGGCGCACCTTGGCGCGAGCCCGAGAGGCCAGCTTGCGCGCCGCGACCGGCGTCGTGTCGAGCATCGAGGCGATCAACTCGAAGTCAACACCGAAGCTGTCGTGCAACACAAAGGTCACCCGCTCGGCGGGCGTTAGGCGGTCGAGCACGACCTGCAGCGCGATGCCGACGGTATCTGCCAGCACCACTTCATCGGCCGGGTCGGGTGCCGTCGCCTCGGCCTCGATCGATTCCGTCGGCAGCGGCGCACGCGCCCGCAGCCGGTCGAGGCACAGCCGCGAGGTCACCCTGGTCAGCCAGCCCGGCAAGTTGTCGATTGGCTCGTCGGTGGCGTGCAGCCGGAGCCACGCCTGCTGCACGGCGTCCTGGGCCGCGTCGGCGTCGCCCAAAATTCGCGCAGCGATGCGCTGTAGGCGGGGACGCTCGGCCTCGAAGCCGTCGCGGAGCTGATCGTCGCTCACCATGGCGGTCACACTTTCATCGTCGGGTGCGTCACCACTCTGACGCACCCGGACCGCCCGGTGTGACCGAGGAGGAGGACGCTTCGTGAAGACCATGACCTGCAAGGACCTCGGTGGCCCCTGCGATCTCGCGCACCGCGGGGAGAGCGCCGACGAGATCATTAAGGCACAGGACCAACACCTCAAAGAACTCGTGAAGGCCGGCGATGACGCCCACGTGCCCGCCCGCGACGACATGAAGGGCCGCTGGCGCCACCCGATGAAGTCGATGAGCTGGTACAACGGCGTCAAGAAGCGGTTCGCCGAGCTGCCGGAGAGATGACGCTCAGGTTGCGCTGTTCGCTATCTGGTACTTCATGAAGCCTCGAAGTTTCCCAGCCTCCGTGGGGAGATCCGCAGCGGCGGCGCAGCGAAATCGCGAACATCCAATTGGATTACTCCGACGTGGTCACCTTCCACTGCTATGACGAACCGGCAGGCTTCGAGGCCCGGATCGCCGAACTGTCCTCATTGGGGAGGCCGATCCTCTGCACCGAGTACCTGGCTCGGACGCTGGGCAGTACCGTTGAAGGGGTCCTGCCAGTTGCTAAGCGGCACAAGGTTGGTGCGATCAATTGGGGTTTGGTCGCGGGTAAGACCCAGACCTACTTTCCATGGGACTCCTGGGATCACCCGTACACGACAGCTCCGAAGCTCTGGTTTCAAGACGTGGTCCATCCCGATGGACAGCCCTACCGGGACACCGAAATGCAAACGATTAGCAAGCTGACCAAGCTCTGATGTCACCGCGATGACCGCTTGATATTGCTGTTCAGCCCGGCTTAACTCCGTCGTCTAGCGAGTTTCGAGGATCAGCCGAAACCGCTTTAAGGATCAACCGAAACACTGTCGGCCATCGGTGCAGATCCGCATTTCAGGACGTTTAGCGAACAGGTGTTCACGGGTAGCCGTGCGGCTGAGGGTGTCGGCGGTACCGACTTGGCGCGGTAGCCGTCGCGCCGACCACCTGACGGGGAAGACGGTTGACGATGAGTGACAACTTAGCTGCAGCTCAAGGGGCGCCAGGTGTGCCCCATGTTGTGCCCCATGAGGAGCTTCGCCGTGACGAACCGCTGCGGGCGCCCGAGGAGGACCCGTTCTATCAACCACCGCCGGGCTTTCAGCACGCCCGCCCCGGTGATCTGCTGCGCTCGCGCGACGTTGAGCTGGGATTTCTCGGCGTGATCCCGCAGCGGGTGCGGGCCACCCAGCTGCTTTATCGCAGCACCAACCTGCACGGGGAGCCCGAGGTCGCGGTGACTACCGTTCTGCTGCCCGACCAACCCCATACCGGACGCGTGTGCCCGCTGTTGTCGTATCAATGCGCGATAGATGCGGTGGCCTCCCGATGCTTTCCCTCACACGCCCTGCGCCGCGGCGCGAAGCCGATCGGCGCTTTCGTGCAGTCCGAGTACCTGCTGGTCGCGGCCGCGCTGGCGGAGGGGTGGGCGGTATCGGTACCTGACCACGAAGGATGCCGCGGTATGTGGGGCGCACCACATGAGCCTGGCTTCCGAATTCTCGACGGTGTACGCGCGGCGTTGCATAGCGACCGTTTGGGCTTGTCGCCCTCAGCTCCCGTCGCACTGTGGGGCTATTCCGGCGGCGGACTCGCCTCGGCGTGGGCCGCTGAACACAGCGCCGATTACGCCCCGGATCTCAACGTCGTCGGCGCGGTGCTCGGCTCACCGGTCGGTGACTGCGGCAGCGTCGCACGCCGCCTCAACGGCACCTTCTTCGCCGGCCTGGCCGCCCTAATGATCGCGGCGTTGACGCACGTCTTTCCCGGCGCGCAACGCGTCGTCGACGAGCACGCCAGTGACGCCGGCAAGAAATTGCTCGACGACCTGCACTCGATGACAACGGCGCAGGCCGTCTGGCGTCTGCGCGGCATGGACATCGGGAAGTACGTCGACATGTCTGCCGATGAGCTCTGGGACCTGCCCGAGGTGCGAGACGTCTTTGATGCCACCAAGCTGGGCCAGTCCACCCCTCGTCCGCCGCTATTGGTCGTGCAGGCGGTGCACGACAGCATCATCGGCGTCGAGGCCATCGACAAGCTTGTCGCGTCCTATCAGCAAGCGGGAGCCGCGGTCACATATCACCGGGACCGATTCTGCGGTCACTTGCTGTTGCATCCACTTTCTGCTCCCATGACGCTGCGATGGCTGCGTGACCGGTTCGCCGAGCGGGACGTAAACAAGGGTCGCTCCCGCACCGAGTGGCCGACGCTGTTCAACCCCTCGACCTGGTTCGGCATGCTCAAGCTGGGCGTCATCACAGCAAAGGTGATCATCGGGCGGTCCGTCCAGCGACATCGGTTGTCCGACACCGATGCACCTTGAACGAAACAGCGAAAACCCGCTTACCTCTGCGAATTAGCTTCCGAGCACATGCGGGCGAGAATGTGATCTCGGTGGCAGCAGTTGTGTCGCAGCCATACCGCGTCGATCGGCCACACCCGCGGGTGGGTGGCCGGGCGAAT